>NZ_CP098732.1:0-1200000 GCF_023824315.1 Acinetobacter tibetensis
ATGCTTTGGACAGACTGCTTAACTCGCTTGCGACAAGAGCTATCTGGAAATGTTTTTACAATGTGGATTCGCCCTTTAGTTGCTGAAGAGTTAGAAGACACCTTGCGACTATATGCGCCTAATCCATATTGGACGCGCTATATTCAGGAACATCATTTAGAACTGATTACCATTTTGGCGGAGCAATTGTCTGAAGGACGGGTACGCCGTGTGGAAATTATGGTGGATTCGCGTCCAGGTGCGATTTTATCTCCAAGTGAACAACCTGCGACTACAACTGCGGCATTAGAAACTGCTGCACCTGTTGTAAAGGTAAAAAAAGAGAAAGAGGATTCGCCGTTAAAAAATAAAAAGCGATTGCTAAATCCCTTATTTACTTTTTCGCTATTTGTTGAAGGCCGTTCCAACCAAATGGCTGCTGAAACTTGCCGTAAAGTGTTGACTCAATTGGGTGCTTCTCAGCATAACCCTTTGTTTTTATATGGTCCGACAGGTTTAGGTAAAACTCACTTAATGCAAGCGGTAGGAAATGCTTTATTACAAGCCAAACCTAATGCACGTGTGATGTATATGACTGCTGAAAGCTTTGTTCAGGATTTTGTTAGCTCCTTACAACAAGGCAAGGTGGAAGAATTTAAGAAAAACTGTCGCTCTCTAGACTTACTTCTGGTGGATGATATTCATTTATTGGCGGGTAAAGAAGCGAGCTTGGTTGAGTTTTTTTATACGTTTAACGCTTTATTGGATGAATCGAAGCAAATTATCTTAACTTCGGACCGTTATCCTAAAGAATTGACAGAATTAGATGCCCGTTTAGTGTCACGTTTTTCTTGGGGCTTGTCAGTTGGGGTAGAGCCACCAGATATTGAAACGCGCATTGAGATTTTATTAAAGAAAGCTCAAAGTAGTGGTGTAGACTTGCCGCGCAACTGTGCATTATTTATTGCACAACAAGTGGTTGCGAATGTCCGTGAGTTAGAAGGTGCACTGAATAAAGTGGTCGCTATTTCACGTTTTAAAGGGACCTCGATTGACCTTGATGTGGTTCGAGAATCGCTTAAAGATGTTTTGGCAATTCGTGCTCGAACCATCAGTACGGAAAATATTCAACGGGTGGTGAGTGAATATTTCCGCATTCCACTGAAAGAATTAATCGGTCCTAAACGAACGCGTATTTATGCACGTCCGCGTCAATTGGCGATGGGTTTGGCACGTGAACTGACAGGCGATAGTTTTCCTGAAATTGGGATGGCATTTGGTGGTCGTGACCATAGTACGGTCATGCATGCGTGTGAAAAAGTGCAAAGCTTAAGAGAGGATGATCCTATCTTTAATGAGGATTACAAAAACTTGCAACGCCTGCTGCAAAGTTAATCGATCTTGGTCAAATTCTATTCTTGCAATGCGGTATATTCTGCCGCATAGTACACTGCTAAAAATTAATTAATTTATTTTTCATCTTCAGTTTTTTCGAGGAATGCATCGTGCGTTTAAAAATCGCCAAAGAAAGTTTACTTAATGTTCTTTCACATGTGGTAGGAGCCGTGGAGCGTCGCCACACCTTAAACATTTTATCGAATGTTAAAGTACAAGTGAGTCAAAATGCTTTGGCGATTACAGGTTCAGATTTAGAAGTTGAATTGGTTGCAAGTACCAATTTAATGGAAGGTGCTTGTTTACAAGCAGGTGAAACCACAGTTCCTGCACGTAAACTGATGGATATCTGTAAATCTTTACCCAGTTCGGCATTAATTGATATTCAAATTACCGAAGATCAGCGCTGTATCCTTAAATCGGGCAACAGTCGATTTGTATTGGGTACTTTGCCTGCCGAAGATTACCCCTTATTAAATACGGAAAATACACAAGGTACACAGATTGCTGTGACGCAGCGTGAATTGAAGCGTTTATTTGAAAAAACGGCCTTTGCTATGGCAGTTCAGGATGTGCGTTTTTATTTAACCGGCACCTTGTTAGAAATTGATGAAAATCAATTACGTGCAGTAACAACAGATGGTCACCGTTTGGCATTATGTGAAACATTGGCATCTTCAAATACGCAACAATTGATTCAAGCGATTGTACCGCGTAAAGCTGTCGGTGAATTACAGCGCTTGCTGAGTATTGAAGATGAGCAATTATCGTTATTGATTGGTCGTGAATTACTGAATGTGACCATCAATACGCCAAGTCGTGATAAAGAGCAGGGAACCATTAAAGTGCGTTTTACCACGAAACTGATTGATGGAAAATTCCCTGATTATCGCCGTGTGATTCCACGTGGTGGTGATAAAAAAGTGTTGATTGCACATGATGTGTTTAAGCAGTCTTTACAGCGCGTTTCTATTTTAAGTAATGAAAAACTGCGTGGCGTATTCTTGAATTTCAGTGCAGATACTTTGCAATTGCGTGCCAATAACCCTGAACAAGATGAAGCGATTGAAGATTTGGCAATCCAGTACAACGATGCACCATTGGAAATGTCATTTAATGCGCAGTATTTACTTGATGTGCTTGGTGTTTTGGATGGCGATGATGTTTCGATGACCATGAGTGAAGCCAATCAATCGGTGTTGGTACATGATCCTGCACATGCCGATCAGACCTATGTTGTCATGCCAATGCGTGTGTAATCGCTAGATTTATTATGCAGATTACGCGTTTAAACATCGAACGTGTTCGTAATTTAAAAACGGTTGCACTCTCAGAGTTGCAGCCGTTTAACGTCTTTTATGGTGCGAATGGTTCGGGGAAAACCTCTATTTTGGAGGCGATTCATTTACTGGCGACAGGTCGTTCCTTTCGTACCCATATTCCTAAACACTATATTCTGCATGATGCCCAGAATGCTGTCGTTTTTGCCCAATCTTCCAGTGAAAAAATTGGGATGCAAAAACATGTTAGCGGTGAGCAGGTCATGAAAGTGAATGGTGATCATATCGCCACGCAAGGGCAGTTAGCAAAACTATTACCTTTACAGCATATTGATCCGCAAAGTACCGATATTATTGATCATGGTGCTAAACCAAGACGACAGTTGCTCGATTGGTTGATGTTTCACGTGGAACCTGAGTTCTATCATGCTTGGCAGTTTTATTCACGTGCCTTAAAACAACGCAATAGCCTATTAAAATCGCGGCGTCATTTAAGTCTAGAAAGTTTAGAACCGTGGAATAAAATGTTAGGTGAATATGGTGAAATTTTACATTCACAGCGGGTTGCGATTGTGGAACAGTGGAATGTATTTTTTCAGCAAGATTTGCAGCATCTGCTGCCCAATTTAAGTGTTGAACTAGAATATCTCGCTGGCTTTCATACCGAACAGGGATTGCTGCATGACCTGTGCAGTCAGCACCAAAAAGATGTGGATCGAAGATATACTGAATATGGTCCACATCGTGCCGATTTACGTCTGAAAACCCCAATGGGGGAGGCAGATATTGTACTGTCACGTGGACAGAAAAAGCTGTTGATTATGGCGCTAAAACTCTCACAGATTGCAATGCTACATGCCTGTAATAAGGAAACTGTGGTATTATTAGATGATCTGACAGCAGAATTAGATTTAGCCGCACAACAACGTTTAATTGAGCGATTAAGCCAACTTGGTAGTCAAGTTTTTATTACCACTTTAGAGCATGAATCTGTGCAAAAACATTTACATGACTTGTCTATTTCCCACCAATTGTTCCACGTGGAAAATGGTCGAGTAGTATGTGTTGTGCAATGATTTCCCATCTTTGGATAGACCGATTTTTCACTAGGGAGTAACCATGAGTTCAGAAGACCAAACTGTCACTCAAACAGAACAAAGCAACGAAAAGGCTTATGATTCCTCTAGCATCAAAGTGTTGCGTGGTTTGGATGCCGTTCGTAAGCGCCCAGGTATGTATATTGGTGATACTGATGATGGTTCAGGTTTGCATCACATGGTATTCGAAGTGGTGGATAACGCCATTGATGAAGCTTTAGCAGGTCATTGTGATGAAATCTTGGTGACGATTCATGAAGATGAGTCAGTCAGTGTTTCTGATAACGGTCGTGGTATTCCAACCGATATTCACCCTGAAGAAGGGGTTTCTGCCGCAGAAGTTATTTTAACTATTCTGCATGCGGGCGGTAAATTTGATGATAATAGTTATAAAGTCTCAGGCGGTTTGCACGGGGTAGGTGTTTCCGTTGTAAATGCCTTGTCGAGCAAACTCGAATTAATCATTCACCGTGCGGGGCATATTCATCAACAAGAATATCGTCATGGTGATCCGCAGTATCCACTCAAAGTGATTGGTAATACGGAAACCACAGGCACGATTGTACGTTTTTGGCCAAGTTCGGACACCTTTAGCCAAACAATTTTTAGTGTTGATATTTTGGCACGTCGTTTACGTGAATTGTCTTTCCTGAATGCAGGTGTACGTATTGTTCTGCGTGATGAGCGGATTAATTTAGAACATGTATATGACTATGAAGGTGGTTTGTCTGAGTTTGTTAAATATATTAATCAGGGCAAAAACCATCTGAATGACATTTTCCACTTTACTACCCAAGCTGAAAATGGCATTGGGGTGGAAGTGGCGTTGCAATGGAATGACACTTATCAAGAAAATGTCCGTTGCTTTACCAACAATATTCCGCAAAAAGATGGTGGTACACATTTAGCAGGCTTCCGTGCAGCGTTGACCCGTGGCTTAAATAGCTATATGGAAAATGAGAGTTTGTTGAAAAAAGAAAAAGTGGCAGTCACGGGGGATGATGCTCGTGAAGGTTTAACCGCCATAATTTCGGTTAAAGTGCCAGATCCGAAGTTTTCTTCGCAAACCAAAGAAAAATTGGTATCGAGTGAAGTGAAATCTGCGGTAGAGCAAGCCATGAACAAGGCATTCTCTGAATACTTGCTTGAGAACCCTGCTGCGGCAAAATCAATTGCAGGCAAAATTATTGATGCGGCACGTGCACGTGATGCTGCGCGTAAAGCCCGTGAAATGACTCGTCGTAAAAGTGCATTAGATATTGCGGGTTTGCCAGGTAAATTGGCAGACTGTCAGGAAAAAGATCCAGCTTTGTCTGAACTGTATCTGGTCGAGGGTGATTCTGCGGGTGGTTCAGCGAAACAAGGTCGTAACCGTAAAATGCAGGCGATTTTACCGCTGAAAGGTAAAATCCTAAATGTGGAACGTGCGCGCTTTGACAAGATGATTTCTTCTCAGGAAGTCGGCACGCTGATCACGGCTTTGGGCTGCGGTATTGGTCGTGAAGAATACAATCCTGATAAGTTGCGTTATCACAAAATCATTATCATGACCGATGCCGACGTCGATGGTTCGCATATTCGTACCTTATTATTAACCTTTTTCTTCCGTCAAATGCCAGAATTGGTGGAACGTGGACATATTTATATTGCGCAACCACCACTTTATAAATTGAAAAAGGGTAAGCATGAACAATACATGAAAGATAATGAAGCGCTCGAAACCTTCCTGATCTCGAATGCAATTGATGATCTGGCTTTGCATATCAGTGCTGAAGCTCCAGCGATTCGTGGTGAAGCTTTAGCCAAGGTAATTGCTGATTATCAAACCTCACAGAAAAGTTTACAGCGTTTAACCCAGCGTTATCCTGCAAGCTTGTTGGATGGTTTGATCTCGATGGATGCTTATAAGTTTGATCATTCACAAGATTTGGCTTATGTACAACAGTGGGGTGAGCAATTGCGTGCCGCTGTGGAAAAAACGCAGCCAAGCTTACGCCCAGAGTTGATGCTCGAAGCGTTTGATAAAGAGTTGGCAGATGGTCAAAAAGTGGTGGTGTATTTCCCGCGCATCACAATTTATGTGCATAATCTCCCACACAGCTATTTACTCGATGCGGGTTTATTGTCTTCGGGCGAGTATGTGCGTTTGCTGAAAAATTCCAAGAGCTGGTTTAGCCTGCTTGAAGAGGGTGCATATTTAGAAAAAGGCGAGCGTAAGATTGCGGTCAACAATTTCCATCAAGTATGGCAACACATTTTACAAGACTCGCGCCGCGGCATGATGATCCAACGCTATAAAGGTTTGGGTGAGATGAATGCGGAGCAGTTGTGGGAAACCACGATGGACCCTGAAAACCGTCATATGTTGCAAGTCACCATTGATGATGCGATTGAAGCAGACCGCATGTTCTCTTGCTTAATGGGGGATGATGTCGAACCACGTCGTGCCTTCATTGAAGAGAATGCCTTAAATGCAGATATTGATGCATAACTGTTTGGGATGTTCTAAAGCAGCCTAAGGGCTGCTTTTTTATTGGGGATTATTTTGTTGATGGTTATTAAACTGTCGTATTGCTGTGGCATGCTGAATAAAAATAACTGAGCGGAAAGCATATGGACTTAAGTTTGGAACAGTGTCGTGATCATTGGCTGAATGCTTTTTATACGGGACAAGTACAGGAACTGATGGTATACGAGCATCCTGAGTTTAAAGTGGTGTATGAAGCTCAAAGGAAGGTTGAAAGCAATTTAAGTCGTTATGCTAGTATTCAGCATGCGGTACAAAATAGGGTGTGGAAACCTCAGCATTTAGAAATTCAAACCGAAATATTTGAGTTTAATCCGACGCAAACTGAATGCCGAATCTTGCTCCATCTAGCGCAGCCCGAACAAATGATTCAAGAAACATGGCACTACCAGTCTGATGCATGGCAAATCACAGAGCTTCGCTTTGTAAAAACAAAATGATCGAGTTGCTGAAGCAATTTAATTTTCAGCATAAAAAAAGCAGGTCCAGTGACCTGCTTTTAATTTATTGTGGATTGGTCTTAGTCAGTAAAAGTCACTTTCGCAATGGCTTTTTTACCCGCTTGAACAATCACCGTGATATTTTCTTTCACAGAGAAGCTGGCATCCACCACATTCCAATCGACTTTAACGGCTCCACGTGAAACAGCATCTTTGGCTGCAGCCGCATTTTTGGTTAAACCCGCAGCGCGTACAATCGAAGCAATAAACATTTCACCACCAAATTCAGCGCGTGAAATCGTGATTTCTGGTGTTCCTTCCGGTAATTCACCTTCAGTAATAATGTTGCCCGCACCTTTATGCGCATTGGCAGCAGCTTCCGCACCGTGGAAACGCTCAACCAATTCAAGTGCCAGAATTTTCTTCACTTCTTGTGGATTACGACCATCTTCAACTTCTTTGAGCAAGACTTTGATTTCTTCAATTGATTTAAAACTCAGAAGATCAAAATAACGTTCAATCAAAGCATCGGGCATGGAAAGCACTTTTTGGTACATTGCTCCAGGCGTATCAAATACCCCAATGTAGTTGCCTAAAGATTTAGA
Organism: Acinetobacter tibetensis; assembly: GCF_023824315.1. Classification (NCBI taxonomy): domain Bacteria; kingdom Pseudomonadati; phylum Pseudomonadota; class Gammaproteobacteria; order Moraxellales; family Moraxellaceae; genus Acinetobacter; species Acinetobacter tibetensis. The sequence goes on from NZ_CP098732.1 coordinate 7,324, forward strand.
CATTTTGTTGACGCCATCTAAACCTTCAAGGATCGGCACGGTAATACACACTTGTGCTTCTTGATCATAACGACCTTGTAAGGTACGACCCATCAGCAAGTTAAAGGTTTGATCTGTCCCACCAAGTTCGACATCGGCATGTAAGGCAACAGAGTCATAGCCTTGTACCAGTGGATACAAGAATTCGTGAATGGCAATCGGTTGTTGATTATTATAACGCTTAGTGAAGTCATCACGTTCTAACATACGCGCCACAGTTTGCTGTGATGCCAACTGAATTAAATCAGCCGCAGTTTTAGTCGCAAACCATTCCGAGTTAAACACCACTTTGGTTTTGTTCGGATCAAGAATTTTAAACACTTGTTCTTGATAAGTCTTGGCATTTTCTAAGACTTGTTCGCGTGACAACGGTGGGCGTGTGGCACTTTTACCTGTTGGATCACCAATCATCGCCGTATAGTCACCAATCAAGAAAAAAACTTCATGACCGAGGTCTTGGAACGTTTTTAATTTGTTGATCAGCACAGTATGACCTAAGTGTAAGTCAGGTGCAGTCGGGTCGAAGCCCGCTTTAATTTTTAGAGGACGATTCTCTTTGAGTTTCTTTAATAGATCCTCTTCAGAGATAATTTCATGAGTGCCTCGTTGAATGAGGGCAAGTTGTTCTTCAGCCGGCAGGAAATTTGACATCACAAAACCCAAACACATCAGTTATTCAATTTGTGCGATATACTAACACTTTTTCAGCACATTGCAGGCTTTAGAATAATCATGACAGCAATCTATATTGGGGTAATGACCGGCACCAGCATGGATGGGGTAGATATTGTGGCCGCTTCATTCGACCCATTGCAGTTGCATGCCACGCTCACCTTAGCGTTTGACCCTGATTTACGAAATGAACTGATGGCACTCACGTTGCCTGATGATAACGAAATAGATCGTATGGGTAAGGCTGATGTGGCTTTGGCAAAAATGATTGGTGAAGGCATCAATACACTGATTGAACAGCATCAACTCGACCGCAGCCAAATTAAAGCGATTGGTTCGCATGGGCAGACCATTCGACATCGCCCAGAGCATGGCTTTACCTTACAGATTGGCGATCCAAATATCATTACCGAAATCACTCAAATTCCTGTGGTCTCTGATTTCCGCCGTCGTGACATGGCTGCGGGTGGGCAGGGTGCACCTTTGGTCCCTGCTTTTCATCAAGCTTTATTTCAGCATGAAAGCATTCACCGTGTGATTCTGAATTTAGGTGGCATTGCCAATGTCAGTCTTTTACCTGCGGGTGCACCAGAGCTGGTTTCGGGTTTTGATACGGGACCAGCCAATATTCTGATGGATGCATGGTGCCATCGTTATACCGGACAACCGTATGATGAAAATGGTAATTGGGCTGCCTATGGTCAGCCAATTCGCAGCTTATTAGAGCGTTTACAGGCACATGACTTTTTTGCCAAAGAGCCGCCTAAAAGTACGGGACGTGAAGATTTTAATTTGGATTGGTTGGATGACCAAATCATGGACTGGCGCAATGACGAGCTGGCGTATGATGAATTGGAAGATAACCCTGAAAATATCCAAGCCACCTTATTAAAACTGACTACACGTGCTATTAAGAAAGCGATCTATCGTTCAGGTATGGACACGGGCGAGGTCTATGTCTGTGGTGGTGGTGCGTATAATTCACAACTTTTGGAACAATTACGCTGGCGTTTACGCAAGCACCAATGGACGGTACAAAGTACCGCAGATTTAGGTTTAAGTCCCACTTGGGTTGAAGCCACAGCTTTTGCTTGGTTAGCGAAGCGTTTTGTTGAGCATTTAAGCGGTAATTTACCTACGGTGACTGGAGCTGAGGGTTATCGTATTTTAGGCAGCATAACTGCAGTTTAAACGTCGAGAAGACATCAATAAAAAAACCTCCTGAATTGGAGGTTTTTTACGTCTGTGATCAACTTAAATTGAGAAAGATGATCCACAGCCACAAGTGGTGGTTGCATTGGGATTCTGTACAATAAAGCGTGAACCTTCAAGACCTTCAATATAATCAACCACAGAACCGATTAAATATTGATAGCTAAGAGAGTCGACCAGCATTTTCACATCGCCATTGATGAATTCGGCATCATCTTCATTCATATTATCGGCAAAGTTAAAGCCATAAGAAAAGCCAGAACAGCCCCCGCCTGTTACATAGACACGTAACATTAAATCTTGGTTGCCTTCACTATCGCGCAATTGGCGTACTTTATTTGCAGCATTGTCGGTCAACACAAGCGTTGGAGCAGTCATGATAGATTCCTCTGTTCGGTTCATGGGTCTTTTAAAAATGAAAAAGACCATATCTCTAGTATAGCATACTCAATATATGGTCAATATTCGAAGATTAAAAGTTAAATCAGAGTAATTTTATCAAGATTATTTGTAGTTTTCATCTTGTAGACCACATTCAAAATTTTTGGCATCTTCTTTACAGCGGAATTGCCACAGCAGTTTCATCATGCGTTTGTCATATACCCCTTGCTGAGTCAAATTAATTCGCGCGTCACGCATCATTTTTTGATAGCCTGGTTTATCGGGAGCAGGGACGTCCATCCAGTATTTGCTTGGAATATCGGCTTTCATTTTACCTAAAATGCCAAAAGCACGTGGAAGTTGTGATTTGACCCATTCACGTGATTGCTGCCCATAGCCTTTGGGGAAACGGTCAGGGCGAATAATAATATTGCCTGTGACTTGTAAGATGGGATAATTCACAATTGCGCCCTTGCTGCCTAAACCTTTGTGTAATTCGAGTGGTTTAAAGGCCGCTGCAGGGGCACCAATAATATCGACCTGACCATTATTAAATTTACTGCCAAAATTGGTGACATCAGAACTGACGGCTTGGGCACCGACTTGTTGCACCATGATTTTTTGCGCTTGATCATAATCCAGCACGGCAATCTTTTTGCCTGCCGCTTTGGCGACAGTATTGATGCGACGATCATTGACCAACAGATAGGCATCACCGACTGGAATGACGCCTGCAACTTCATATTTGCCTTTCACCATATATTTGCTAAATGTAGGATTGGCTAAACCTTGCATGACTTTAACTGCTAATTTTAGATTGGGAATGGCCCCAATGGCATCGAGTGAGCCAGTAAAATCATTAAATTGACGCCCTCGCATGCCAGTCACACTAATGCCATCGCATTTCCCGGCCTTAAAATCTTCGGCAATGACCGCTTCATTTTGGGCAACTCGCAATTCAATATCTGCGCCCCAGTTTTTGGCAGCCAATTGATAGTCTTTCATTAGGGCGTAAACATCGCCACTTTTACCGACCAAGTCAAATACGCAAACCACTTGTTTGGCTTGTACAAGACTGGTTGCAGCGCATAGCCCGAGTCCGATTAAAAGTTGTATTGATGATCGTTTCATCATGTGAATTTTCCTTATTCCATTCTTTTTGTATTGTTGGGATGATGTTTTTCATCGTTTTAAGTGCTAAAGCAAAGCGTTTACCTATGTTCAAGATTAGCGTGTTTTTATCCTTGAACATTGGCACTTTAGAGCAAAACTTAAATAAAAAAGCCTAGAATAATCTAGGCCTTAGTTATTGATTTATGGTTTATTCACCTGCCATTGAACACTCAAAATTGGCTTTATCGACAGAGCAACGTGCCTTTTTCAAGACACTCATCATGCCTGTATCATAAATACCTTGTTTGGTGAGATCGATACGACCATCACGTAACATTTTTTGATATTTAATTTTATCTTCAGCACTTAAATTCATGCGGTATTTGGCAGGAATACCCGCTTCAAGGCGATTAATCATCGAGAAGCTTTTTGGTAAATTCTTGACAAACCAGTCACGAGATTTTTGTCCAAAACCAGCAGGGAATTGCTCAGGGCGAATCACAAAGTCGGCAGTCACTTGTAGAACAGGAAAGTTAAACATTGCGCCGTTATTGCCTAAACCCTTATAAATTTCGAGAGGTTTGTATGCATAGGCAGGGGCACCCACCATGTCCACTTGACCATTATTAAATTTAGCTACGAAATTTGAAACATCCGAAATGACCGCTTGAGCACCAACACGTTGCACCATAATTTTTTGTGCTTGGTCATAGCCCAAGACTGCGAATTTTTTCCCAGCCGCTTTTTCTATGGAATTGATGTTTTTATCACGGACGAATATAAAAGCAGAGCCAAGGGGGGCAATACCAGCCACTTCATATTTTTTGCCACTCAACGTGGTCACCATTTTGCTGGCATTACGTTGGTCTAGGGCAAAGCTAATGGCTTTTTGCGCAATGGCGTTGCTGGGTACGCCACCTAAGGCATCAATTGAACCTGCAAATTTATTGTATTGACGTGCGCGCATTGCAGTCATAAAAACGCCGTCACATTTACCTGCTTTAAAATCGTTGTCTGCGACGGCTTCATCTTGTCGTGGAATCAGGTTGACTTCTGCACCCCAGCTTTTTGCTGCTAGTGCCCATTCTTGCGCCATTCGATAAGATTCGCCTGACTTACCTAGCAAATCAAATACACAGATATCTACTTTGGCGGCTTGCGCAGTCGTAGAAAGACCCACAGCAGTCAAAGCAGCTAAACCGAACATGACTTTTTTCATTGTGTTCATCCTTTTCAGATTGGTTATTGTTTTAAGTGTCCTTACACGCAAACAATATTAAGCAAGTTTTGTATTTATAAATAGAGTATTTACTCCATTTTTAAATAAAAAAATGACACGCGCTGCAAAATTGCTGTCAAATTGTCCAATCCAAAGCTGTGTTTTAATTAAAATCAGTGAATTAAAAGGATTTTGGGCTTAAAAAAATCATGATTAAATTATTCCCCGCCTAGTGAGCATTCAAAATTGGTGCGCTCAACGGTACATCTGGCTTTTTTCAGCACCGTCATCATGGTGGGATCATAGATACCTTGTTGGGTCAGATCCATCCGCGCATCACGCAACAATTTTTGATATTTTTCTTTGTCATCTTTGTTCAGTTGCATACGATATTTGCTCGGAATAGTGGCTTCTACACGCTGCACCATAGCAAAATTTCTAGGTAGTTGGCGGACAAACCATTGCCGAGATTGGGCAGCAAAACCCTCTGGAAATTGTTCTGGTCGAATAATCAGGTCTGCCGTGACATTTAATACCGGAAAATTGATCATTGCGCCGTTATTGCCCAAACCTTTATAAATCTCAAGAGGTTTAAAGGCATAAGCAGGCGCGGGCACGACATCGACTTCATTCTGATTAAATTTTTTCACAAAATTGGAAATTTCAGACATGACAGGAACAGCATTAATGCGTTTCACCATAATTTTTTGTGCCTGATCAAACTCCATCACTGCAATTTTTTTACCGTTGAGTTTTTCAATGGTATTGACTGATTTATCCCGTACAAATAAGTAGGCTGGGCCAATCTGACCAATCCCTGCAACTTCATAGGTCTCTTTACCTGATTTGGTGATGAGGCGTTTCTGATTTCGTTTGTCTAAAACATAAATAATGGCTTTCTGCGCAATCGCGTTATTGGGTACCCCACCCAAGGCATCAATTGAACCTGCAAATTTATTATAATTACGGGCACGCATGGAGGTCATATAAAAACCGTCACATTTTCCAGCTTTGAAGTCTTGGTCTAATTTGGCTTCATCTTTGTAAGCCGTTAGGTCTATATTGGCGCCCCAGTTTTTACTGACCAATGCCCATTCTTCAAGAAACTTATAAGAGTCTCCAGATTTGCCAAGCAAATCGAAAACGCAAACATTAATATTTGCATGCGCTAAATTGGACAAATTGAATAGTGTTGCTGTAGACAAGACAAAAAAGGCTTTTCTCATTATTTCACCTCATTTTTTTGATTTTTCAGGAACAAATTTATATAACCATGTTTTTTTTGAATAAAATAGAGTTTTTACTCTATTTCCGACCGATAACATTTTAGTGTATATGCGGTTGGTATTTTTTCTTTTCTAAGCGACTTCCTTTAGAATAGCGCTAACTTTTTATCTGCCAGTGTTTGTGATGATCCAATTAGACCAACTTTCGATTCGTCGTGGTGGACGCGTACTCTTCCAAAAAGCCTCGATGCAATTACATCCAGGTTGGAAAATTGGTTTAACTGGCGTAAATGGCGCTGGTAAATCAACCTTATTTTCTGCGCTCTTGGGGGGGATGGAGTCCGACGGGGGATCTTTAACCCGTCCTGCGGTGTGGACCGTTGCCCATATGGCACAAGAAATCAAAGCTTTAGACATGAAAGCAATTGATTTTGTTTTATCAGGCGACGAAGAATATTGGGAAATTCAGAACAAACTGGATCATCCTGAAAACTTAAGTGATGATGAACTTGCTCATTTATATGGACGCTTTGATGAAATTCATGGTTATTCAGCCGCGGCTAAAGCATCACAACTCATGGCTGGTTTAGGTTTCTTTGAACATCAATCACAACTCGATGTTTCAAGTTTCTCGGGCGGTTGGCGTATGCGTCTGAACCTTGCGCGTACCCTCATGAGTCGTTCAGATTTACTGTTGCTGGATGAACCGACCAACCATTTAGACTTAGATGCTATTCTTTGGTTAGAAGATTGGTTGAAAGCCTACGAAGGAACTTTGGTTCTTATTTCGCATGACCGTGATTTCTTGGATGCGATTACCGACCATATTTTACATATCGAAAATCAAGAACTGATTTTATATACCGGTAACTACTCGACCTTCGAACGTACTCGTAGTGAGCGTTTGGCACAACAACAACAAGCCTACGAAAAGCAATTAGAAACACGTGCACATTTGCAAAAATATATCGACCGCTTTAAAGCGCAAGCCACCAAAGCCAAACAAGCGCAAAGTCGAATTAAACAATTGGAACGTATGCAGGAACTTTCTGCAGCGCATGTCGATACGCCGTTTACCTTTAGTTTCCGTGAACCAAGTAAAATGAGTTCACCTTTACTGGAACTTGAAACTGCCGATATTGGTTACGGTGAAAAACTGATTGTGACCAATGTGAATTTGCAAATTACCCCGACCAGTCGAATTGGTTTATTGGGAATGAATGGCGCAGGTAAATCAACCTTGATTAAATCACTGGTTGGCGATCTAAAACTATTACAAGGAACGCGTAAAGATTCTGAACTGCTGAATATTGGTTATTTTGCTCAGCATCAAATGGATGCTTTGGATGGTAACGCCAGCCCAATGTTGCAATTGGCGCGTATTGCCGACAAAAAAATTAGTGAAGCCAGTTTACGTTCTTTCTTAGGCAGCTTTGGTTTTAGTGGCGAACGTATGGACACGCCAAGTGAAAGTTTCTCTGGTGGTGAACGAGCGCGTTTGGCTTTAGCACTCATTGTATGGCAACGTCCAAACGTATTAATTCTAGACGAACCCACCAACCATTTAGACTTAGATATGCGCCATGCACTAACAATGGCATTACAAGACTTTGAAGGTGCGGTGGTTCTGGTTTCGCATGAACGCCAACTCATTGCTTCCGTTTGTGATGAGTTGATCTTGGTTCACGCAGGTCAAAGTCGTGAATTTGATGGTGACTTGACGGCTTATGCAGAATGGTTACGTCAAGCACGTATCGATATGATGAAGAATGGCCAACAACCGTCTGCTCCAGTTCAATCCCAAGTTGAAGTGAAACCCACTATTTCTAAACTGGACAAAGAGGCTCAACGTAAAGAAGCAGCTCGTCAACGTGAACTCAGTCGTCCAATTCGTAAAAATATTGAAAAAAATGAAGTTCAGATCGCCAAAGTTCAGCCGCGCTTAGCAGAAATTGAAGTTTTATTGGGCGATCCTACGCTATATGAAGCAAACCGAAAGGACGATTTGCTGAAATTGATGGATGAACAAAATCAGTTAAAAGCAAAATTAGAGCAAATTGAAGAAGAGATGCTGACCTTAATGATGGAATTAGAAGCGTTGGAAAGCGCATTTTAATTCTTTAAATGACAAAAATAGAAAAAGCACAACGTTAACGTTGTGCTTTTTCTACATATAAGTACTAACAGCAAAAGCAAAAAACACATTAAATGAAAATAAATATGCGATTTACGTTTGAAAATGATTAAAAAATGAATGAAAAACTAGTTTTTTGCATTGTTTTGTTGAAAAAACCAACACACGTGCAAAATAATTTAAAAAGGGTATTGCAAGGGTTGGGAAATGCTGTAGAATGCACATCCATCGGCGGTGATGTTGATTAAAACTTGTTGAGAAACAAGGATTTAGCCCAAGCGGTAGAATCTGGAAGTCTTGAAGAGGTTTAAAAATAATTAACAAAACCTGTTGACTTTAACTTAGATTAGAGTAACATAGCCGACCTAGCTTGATGATGACGAGTCATCAAGAAGATCATTAAGAGATTATGAAGAACAACTTGTGTGGATTTTTACTGATTGATTGATCGAAATTATTTTCATTGATTGATGGTAGAAATTACTCGAAGTTTATTTGAGAAATATTTGTCAGAAAATTGATGAGCCAAGATTGGTACCCTTATAGGTACTACTGATTTTAAACTGAAGAGTTTGATCATGGCTCAGATTGAACGCTGGCGGCAGGCTTAACACATGCAAGTCGAGCGGAGTGGTTGTGCTTGCACAATCACTTAGCGGCGGACGGGTGAGTAATGCTTAGGAATCTGCCTATTAGTGGGGGACAACATTCCGAAAGGAATGCTAATACCGCATACGCCCTACGGGGGAAAGCAGGGGATCTTCGGACCTTGCGCTAATAGATGAGCCTAAGTCGGATTAGCTAGTTGGTGGGGTAAAGGCCTACCAAGGCGACGATCTGTAGCGGGTCTGAGAGGATGATCCGCCACACTGGGACTGAGACACGGCCCAGACTCCTACGGGAGGCAGCAGTGGGGAATATTGGACAATGGGGGGAACCCTGATCCAGCCATGCCGCGTGTGTGAAGAAGGCCTTTTGGTTGTAAAGCACTTTAAGCGAGGAGGAGGCTACTAGTACTAATACTACTGGATAGTGGACGTTACTCGCAGAATAAGCACCGGCTAACTCTGTGCCAGCAGCCGCGGTAATACAGAGGGTGCGAGCGTTAATCGGATTTACTGGGCGTAAAGCGTGCGTAGGCGGCTGATTAAGTCGGATGTGAAATCCCTGAGCTTAACTTAGGAATTGCATTCGATACTGGTCAGCTAGAGTATGGGAGAGGATGGTAGAATTCCAGGTGTAGCGGTGAAATGCGTAGAGATCTGGAGGAATACCGATGGCGAAGGCAGCCATCTGGCCTAATACTGACGCTGAGGTACGAAAGCATGGGGAGCAAACAGGATTAGATACCCTGGTAGTCCATGCCGTAAACGATGTCTACTAGCCGTTGGGGCCTTTGAGGCTTTAGTGGCGCAGCTAACGCGATAAGTAGACCGCCTGGGGAGTACGGTCGCAAGACTAAAACTCAAATGAATTGACGGGGGCCCGCACAAGCGGTGGAGCATGTGGTTTAATTCGATGCAACGCGAAGAACCTTACCTGGTCTTGACATAGTAAGAACTTTCCAGAGATGGATTGGTGCCTTCGGGAACTTACATACAGGTGCTGCATGGCTGTCGTCAGCTCGTGTCGTGAGATGTTGGGTTAAGTCCCGCAACGAGCGCAACCCTTTTCCTTATTTGCCAGCACTTCGGGTGGGAACTTTAAGGATACTGCCAGTGACAAACTGGAGGAAGGCGGGGACGACGTCAAGTCATCATGGCCCTTACGACCAGGGCTACACACGTGCTACAATGGTCGGTACAAAGGGTTGCTACCTAGCGATAGGATGCTAATCTCAAAAAGCCGATCGTAGTCCGGATTGGAGTCTGCAACTCGACTCCATGAAGTCGGAATCGCTAGTAATCGCGGATCAGAATGCCGCGGTGAATACGTTCCCGGGCCTTGTACACACCGCCCGTCACACCATGGGAGTTTGTTGCACCAGAAGTAGGTAGTCTAACCGTAAGGAGGACGCTTACCACGGTGTGGCCGATGACTGGGGTGAAGTCGTAACAAGGTAGCCGTAGGGGAACCTGCGGCTGGATCACCTCCTTAACGAAAGATTGACGATTGGTAAGAATCCACAACAAGTTGTTCTTCATGACGATGTATCTGAGGGTCTGTAGCTCAGTTGGTTAGAGCACACGCTTGATAAGCGTGGGGTCACAAGTTCAAGTCTTGTCAGACCCACCAAATCTGACTAACGAAGCATTTGAAGAAATGCTGAATACAGAAAAACAGAGACATTAACTTATTGATAAGCTGGGGACTTAGCTTAGTTGGTAGAGCGCCTGCTTTGCACGCAGGAGGTCAGGAGTTCGACTCTCCTAGTCTCCACCATATATTGAATATCAATATATAAGCTAAGTAGTTAGATTATAGAAATTAGTGAATAGAGATTGGAAGATCTTGTTTTATTAACTTCTGTGATTTATCACAGTTTCCTGACCTGACGAAGGCTGGAAAAATCATTAACAGAATATATTTGAGTTGAAATAATTTGTTCATACTCGTTGAAAACGACATAGGCAACTATGAAGTGATTAAATGAGTTACTAGCGAAATTAACTGAATCAAGCGTTTTGGTATGTGAATTGAATTGAAGCTGTACCGTGTTTAAGTACACAGAACAACAAACTGTATGATCGAGCAATCGATCTGTCCTAGTACTACTTGTAGGTGCTACGACTGTTTGGGGTTGTATAGTCAAGTAATTAAGTGCATGTGGTGGATGCCTTGGCAGTCAGAGGCGATGAAAGACGTAATAGCCTGCGATAAGCTCCGGGGAGGCGGCAAATATCCTGTGATCCGGAGATTTCTGAATGGGGAAACCCACCTACTATAAGGTAGGTATTGCAACATGAATACATAGTGTTGCAAGGCGAACGAGGGGAAGTGAAACATCTCAGTACCCTTAGGAAAAGAAATCAATTGAGATTCCCTTAGTAGCGGCGAGCGAACGGGGAAAAGCCCATTAAGTCATATCAGTTTTAGTGGAATGCTCTGGGAAGTGCAACCATAGTGGGTGATAGTCCTGTACACGAAAGGGCTGATATGATGATGTCGAGTAGGGCGAGGCACGTGAAACCTTGTCTGAATATGGGGGGACCATCCTCCAAGGCTAAATACTCCTGACTGACCGATAGTGAACCAGTACCGTGAGGGAAAGGCGAAAAGAACCCCTGTGAGGGGAGTGAAATAGATCCTGAAACCGCATGCATACAAGCAGTGGGAGCCGACTAGTTCGGTGACTGCGTACCTTTTGTATAATGGGTCAGCGACTTACATTCAGTAGCAAGGTTAACCGAATAGGGGAGCCGTAGAGAAATCGAGTCTTAATAGGGCGTTTAGTTGCTGGGTGTAGACCCGAAACCAGGCGATCTATCCATGAGCAGGTTGAAGGTTGGGTAACACTAACTGGAGGACCGAACCCACTGTCGTTGAAAAGCCAGGGGATGACTTGTGGATAGGGGTGAAAGGCTAATCAAGCCTGGTGATAGCTGGTTCTCCCCGAAAGCTATTTAGGTAGCGCCTCGGACGAATACCATAGGGGGTAGAGCACTGTTTCGGCTAGGGGGTCATCCCGACTTACCAAACCGATGCAAACTCCGAATACCTATGAGTACTATCCGGGAGACAGACTGCGGGTGCTAACGTCCGTAGTCAAGAGGAAAACAATCCAGACCGCCAGCTAAGGCCCCAAAATTATAGTTAAGTGGGAAACGATGTGGGAAGGCATAGACAGCTAGGAGGTTGGCTTAGAAGCAGCCACCCTTTAAAGAAAGCGTAATAGCTCACTAGTCGAGTCGGCCTGCGCGGAAGATGTAACGGGGCTAAAACTATATGCCGAAGCTGCGGATTTGCAATTTATTGCAAGTGGTAGGGGAGCGTTCTGTAAGCCGATGAAGGTGTATTGAGAAGTATGCTGGAGGTATCAGAAGTGCGAATGCTGACGTGAGTAACGACAATGCGAGTGAAAAACTCGCACGCTGAAAGACCAAGGGTTCCAGTCCAACGTTAATCGGGGCTGGGTGAGTCGACCCCTAAGGCGAGGCCGAGAGGCGTAGTCGATGGGAAATTGGTTAATATTCCAATACTTCTGTGTAATGCGATGAGAGGACGGAGAAGGTTAAGTCAGCCTGGCGTTGGTTGTCCAGGTGAAAGGTTGTAGGCATGTATCTTAGGCAAATCCGGGGTACTCTATGCTGAGAACTGATAGCAAGCTGTACTTGTACAGTGAAGTGGCTGATACCATGCTTCCAGGAAAAGTCTCTAAGCTTCAGTTACACAGGAATCGTACCCGAAACCGACACAGGTGGTCAGGTCGAGTAGACCAAAGCGCTTGAGAGAACTCTGCTGAAGGAACTAGGCAAAATGGTACCGTAACTTCGGGAGAAGGTACGCTGCTGACGGTGATTCCCCTCGCGGGATGAGCTATTGGCAGCCACAGAAACCAGGCCCCTGCAACTGTTTATTAAAAACATAGCACTCTGCAAACACGAAAGTGGACGTATAGGGTGTGATGCCTGCCCGGTGCTGGAAGGTTAATTGATGGGGTTAGCGTAAGCGAAGCTCTTGATCGAAGCCCCAGTAAACGGCGGCCGTAACTATAACGGTCCTAAGGTAGCGAAATTCCTTGTCGGGTAAGTTCCGACCTGCACGAATGGCATAATGATGGGGGCGCTGTCTCCAGCAGAGACTCAGTGAAATCGAATTCGCCGTGAAGATGCGGTGTACCCGCGGCTAGACGGAAAGACCCCGTGAACCTTTACTGCAGCTTGACATTGAACTTTGATCTTACTTGTGTAGGATAGGTGGGAGGCTTTGAAGTTGGAACGCTAGTTCCAATGGAGCCGTCCTTGAAATACCACCCTGGTAATATTGAGGTTCTAACTCTGTCCCGTTATCCGGGACGAGGACCATGTCTGGTGGGTAGTTTGACTGGGGCGGTCTCCTCCTAAAGAGTAACGGAGGAGTACGAAGGTGCGCTCAGCGTGGTCGGAAATCACGCGTAGAGTATAAAGGCAAAAGCGCGCTTAACTGCGAGACCCACAAGTCGAGCAGGTACGAAAGTAGGTCTTAGTGATCCGGTGGTTCTGTATGGAAGGGCCATCGCTCAACGGATAAAAGGTACTCTGGGGATAACAGGCTGATACCGCCCAAGAGTTCATATCGACGGCGGTGTTTGGCACCTCGATGTCGGCTCATCTCATCCTGGGGCTGAAGCAGGTCCCAAGGGTATGGCTGTTCGCCATTTAAAGAGGTACGCGAGCTGGGTTTAGAACGTCGTGAGACAGTTCGGTCCCTATCTACCGTGGGCGCTGGAAATTTGAGAGGATCTGCTCCTAGTACGAGAGGACCAGAGTGGACGAACCTCTGGTGTACCGGTTGTGACGCCAGTCGCATCGCCGGGTAGCTATGTTCGGAAGGGATAACCGCTGAAAGCATCTAAGCGGGAAGCCTACCTCAAGATAAGATTTCCCTAGGACTTTATGTCCTCTAAAGAGCCGTTGAAGACTACGACGTTGATAGGTTGGATGTGGAAGCATAGTGATATGTGAAGCTGACCAATACTAATTGCTCGTGAGGCTTGACTATACAACACCCAAACAGTTGGTGTTGTGGTTCAAATCACTGCAAATAACTTGATTTAGTTATAAAGCTAGATACAATATCCAACTCAAATATACCTGTTAATAACTCATTTGACGAAAGTTAGGCATACACGCTGTGTAAATAAGACCATAACGAATAGTCATAAACAGTTGTGCTGGCGACAATAGCAAGAGTGAACCACCTGATCCCTTCCCGAACTCAGAAGTGAAACCTCTTAGCGCTGATGGTAGTGTGGGGTTACCCATGTGAGAGTAAGTCATCGCCAGCTCATTTATTCAAACACCCCCTAACCAACGTTAGGGGGTGTTTTTTATTGCATATTAATAAATAAAAGATGAAAATTATTCAAAGAAGATGATCAATTTGCAAAGCAAGCTAACTTTGGTCTTATTGTTTCAGAATTTACGTTTAATACTATGATTTTAAATAAATAATTATTAATGATTGCAATATAAGTAACGTTTTTACTAGATTTTAAAGTCTATTTAGCACTTAAATTACTGATGAAATGTTCCATTTGATAGGTTAAATACCTTATAGGTATATTTTTATACCCTTGAGGTTTTAGACAAAAAATGAACCGCTATTCATTGTATGTTGACAATAAAAATCTCACAATTGGAGGTGAGTAGAAATGACAGCGACAACAATGAATGTAAATGCTGTAATTGATCAGGCTAAATTTAAACCTTTTCATTTAACGGTTGTTTTGTGGTGTTTATTTGTAGTTTTGTTTGATGGTTATGATTTGGCGATTAATGGCGTTGCCTTACCTTTATTAATGAAAGAGTGGGGAATGACTGCAGTACAAGCGGGAATGCTAGCCAGTACAGCTTTGGCAGGCATGATGTTTGGTGCCATGTTATTTGGTATGTTGGCCGATAAAATTGGTCGTAAAAAAGTCATTATTATCTGTGTCACATTGTTTAGTAGTTTTACTTTTGCGGGTGGTTTCGCATCTAACCCAACTGAATTTGGTATTTTACGTTTTATCGCGGGTTTAGGGATTGGTGGCGTTTTACCTAACTTGGTGGCACTCACTTCAGAATATGCACCACAAAAATTTCGTAGTACTTTGGTGACGGCTATGTTTAGCGGTTATGCGATGGGTGGGATTATGGCAGCATTATTGGGTGCTGCATTTACGCCAAGCTTTGGTTGGCAAATTATGTTCTTCATTGCAGGTATCCCGCTTTTATTTGTGCCAATTTTATGGAAATTCTTACCTGAATCAGTCACTTTTTTGGTCAAGGCTCAGCAAACGGAAAAAGCACGCGATATTATTCAACGTCTTGTACCTGCGGAAACAGTAACTTCAAATACAGTTTTAGTGCTCAATGAAGCTAAAGTTCCAGATGCTTCTGTCTCAGCGCTATTTAAAAATGGCCGTGCCATGGGAACTATTTTATTCTGGAGCTGTTTCTTCATGTGTTTGCTGATGGTTTATGCCTTAGGTAGCTGGTTACCAAAACTCATGATGGCTGCGGGTTATTCATTGGGTAGTAGCTTAATGTTCCTGCTTTCTTTGAACATTGGTGCAGTTATTGGTACAGCGGGTGGCGGTATTCTTGCCGATCGCTTCCATTTAAAACCAGTGATTATCAGTATGCTGATTGTGGGGGCATTGGCGCTTGTTGGTTTAGGTTTTAATTCTCCACAACCTGTGATTTATTTATTGGTGGCATTGGCAGGTGCAGCTTCGATTGGCTGTAGTATTTTGCTGTATAGCTATGTCGCGCAATATTACCCATTGGCAGTTCGTTCTACGGGTTTAGGATGGGCATCTGGTATTGGTCGTGTCGGAGCCATTGTAGGTCCAATCGTGATTGGTATGTTATTAGGAATGGAACTTCCGCATAAAATGAACTTCATTGCGGTTGCGATTCCTGCAATTATTGCGGCTTTTGCGGTTTCTTTTATTAAAACTAATCAAGCAGAAGAAGTGGCTGAAGTGCCTACAACATCTCAAGCGACCAAACAAAGATCCTATAGTTAAGGTGTTGATGTCGATAAGAGCCTCTTGATGAGGCTCTTTTTATTGAGATATAGACATGATACAAATAAAAAAGCCCCGATATCCTATCGAGGCTTTTTCGTATTTCATGAAAGGTAAAACTCCTGTAATACCTCAACGTCCTATTGTCGTCTCTTTATTGTTATTCTAAGGAACATCCTGTTCCTGTATGAGTTCAATGTACCCTGAAATCGGATTTGGGTATAGGCGTCTTTGCTGCATTCCTTGTACGCTTTGGCTGACATAGATTCAATCTTAGATAGATTTGAAAGCTACATATTCACTCTGTTTATCGGAAGAGGGTTTGGTTAGATTGAATAGAAATAAGACCTGTAGTGAGGGCATAATGAACTATTCAAAGTACGGTTTGCTTTTGTGGCTCGGATTCCTTAGTTCGGTGTCTATTTTAGCCTGTCATGCACAAGATAAGGCAGCAGATGAACCAAATTCGCAAGCCGCCAAAGCCACGCTTTCTCAGCCCTATAAAATCAGAAAAATGGGGGAGTTTAATGAACCTTGGGCGATAGCCGTGTTGCCCGATCAGCACTTATTAATTACCGAAAAAGCAGGAAAGCTGTTTGTGTTTAATCCCAAAACACAGCAAAAAATAGCTGTAGAGGGAGTTCCGCAGGTTGCCTATGGTGGTCAAGGCGGTTTGGGTGACGTGGTGCTGCATCCAGATTTTAAACAGAATCATATCATTTATTTCAGTTATGCCGAACAAGGTAAAGGTGGCTATGGTGCAGTAGTTGTGCGTGCAGTTTTAGATGAGCAACTACCCAATCAACCACGATTAATCGACTTGCAGCCGATTTGGCGACAAGTGCCCAAAGTTTCAGGACAAGGTCATTATGCACATCGCTTGGCTTTTGATTCAGCAGGAAAATTATGGATTAGTTCAGGCGAACGACAGAAGTTTCAACCTGCGCAAGATATGCAGAGCAATTTGGGTAAAATTCTGCGCTTGAATGAAGATGGTTCACCAGCAGCAGGGAATCCATTTATGGCTCAAGGTCCGATTGCGGCACAAATTTGGAGCCTAGGTCATCGAAACCCTTTGGGGATGGCTTTCGATGCACAAGGGCAGCTTTGGGTTGCTGAAATGGGACCTCGTGGTGGCGATGAGTTCAACCGTATTCGCAAATCTGCAAATTATGGTTACCCAATTGTGTCGAATGGGGATCATTATAGCGGACGTGATATTCCTGATCATACGACTCGTCCAGAGTTTCAAGCCCCTGAAATTAGTTGGACCCCAGTCATTTCTCCATCGAGTTTAATCTTCTATCGAGGTTCTGAATTCCCGAAATGGACCAATAAAGCATTGATTGGTGGACTGTCTTCACAGGCGATTATTGTAGTAGATACGCAAACTGTGCCTGTACAGGAAGTGCAACGTTTAGCCATGAAACAGCGAATTCGTGGTTTGGTTGAAACACAGGATGGTTCAATTTGGGGAATAGAAGATGGTAAAAATGCGGCTTTGTTTCAACTAACGGCACCTTAATGGTCATGATTTCAGATCATAACCGTGTGGTTGAGAAGTCTGAGGCTGTTTGCTGTTTTTGTTTCAAAATAAGGTTTGTATCATGAGATCCTCGGATGATGCCTCAAGCAAAAATTGAGGTTGACTTCAAAAAAGCCTGATTTTTCTTTGTACTGAAGTGACTTAGCATCGCACTACGATCATTTGAGGAAGAGCATGGTGCTGAGTTTTATTGTGGTGGTTTTTCTGCTGGCAGGGATGGTGAAAGGCATGATTGGTTTAGGTTTGCCTGCCGTATCGATGGGGCTATTGACCATGTTGATTAGTCCTTATCAAGCGGCAGCATTGTTGATCGTCCCTTCCATGGCCACCAATATTTGGCAGTTATTTGCTGAAGGGCAGGTATTGCGGGTTTTGGCTCGGTTCTGGACACTTTTGCTGGGGATTATTGTTGGTTCAATTTGGAGTGTTTTCCCTCGCTTAGGTCAAAGTGAATTTAACAGTGAAGCACTTTTAGGCGCTATGTTATTGCTGTATGGCGTATATGGTTTAGCTGCAAAACAAATCCCGAACTTGTCTCGCTATGCTGGAATCTTATCTCCATTAATAGGCTATTTGGGCGGGGCATTGACTGTGGCGACGGGTGTCGTGGTCATTCCTGTAGTGCCTTATTTGCAGTCTCTACATTTACAGCGTGATGATCTGGTCCAGTCTTTGGGCATGGCATTTACCGTTTCGACCATGTGCTTGGCCATCTTTTTGCAGCAAAATCCTGTGGCCCACCTCGAGATTGATTATCTATGGTCTGTTCTGGCATTGATTCCTGCCTTACTCGGGATGTGGTTGGGCACGCGGATACGCTATAAAATTGCAGAGCAGAAATTTCGCAAAGTCTTTTTCTATGGTTTGATTACCTTGGGTGGGTATATGCTACTTAGTCATTAATTGTGTTGGTTAAGCTGAGGACCTTGTTGAATTAAATATTGGCTAAAATGTTGATAATCTAAACTTAAGGTATCAAAGTTTTGTGCAGCCAACAGTAACTTTCGGTTTGCCCATGCACCTTTTAATTGAATCTGCTGAAATGAATATAGCTGTTGTAAGCGTTGAGCAGCTCGCTTCGGGATGATGGCAATGCCAACGCCATTGGCAACGACCTGTGCAATTGCACCAAAATTAGGAAGACGAAGGCGATATTGAATGCTATAGCCCAGTAATTTGGCTTGTGCTTCAATCGATTGCTGTAAAGAGTGATATTGCATTAACCCGACAAAGGCATGCTCTAAAGTATCGACCAAGGTTAATGCAGAATGCTGTGTTAAAGGATGCTGGCGTGGACAAATCAATACCAGAGGATCGTCTGCAAACGCTAAGGTTTGTAGGGTTTGGGCATTAAAAAAATTCGAAATTAAGCCCAGTTGTGCGCTACCTTTGCTTAAAGCTTGAATAATGTCATTGGATTCTGCTTCTTGTAGTTCAATCTGTAAATGTGGGTTTTCCGTAAGGTAAGATGGCAGCACCAAGGGTAAATATTCACTCTGTGCTGAAGAATTACACCACAGGGTCATGCTGCGATGTTGTCGTTGAGAAAAAGGCTGCATTTCCTGTTCAAGTTGCTGATGTTGTTGAATTAAAGTTTGGGCATGTTGATTAAACATTTGACCTGCCAACGTGAGTTTGACGCCAGTGGCATGACGGGTAAACAGTGAGACTGAGAACTGTTGTTCGAGTTTTTTAATCCGCTCACTTGCCGCTTGTAAGGAAATTGCAGAACGTTCTGCCCCTTTGGTGAGGCTGCCTGTTTCGACAATATTCAGGAATAACGTTAAGTCAAAAAAGTCGAGGCGCATAGCCATAAATTCATCTTGTATTGAGTTTTCCATCTTAAAAATATGATACTCAAGACGCAATGTTAAAGCCTGAAAATATAAAAAAAGCAGCCCGTAGGCTGCTATAAATGGAGCAATATTTATTCGCTTTGATCTTTTAAGCTGAAGAACCAGTTTAAAACCAAGGCTGCGAAGGTAGCCGTTCCAATGCCACCCAAATTGAAATTGCCGAACTGCAAGGCAAAATCGCCTGTACCTAAAATAATGGTCACTGCTGCAACCATCAGGTTTTTATTTTTAGAAAAATCGACTTTGTTTTCAATCCAGATTTTGGCACCCGCAATGGTAATTAAACCAAAGACCACAATGGAAGCACCTGTGAGGATTGCCGTTGGAATGGTGTGAATAATGGCGCCAAACTTTGGCGATAGCCCCAAGAAAATGGCAAACACACCTGCAATGACAAAGACGATAGTCGAGTAAACGCGCGTAACTGCCATCACCCCAATGTTTTCGCCATAGGTGGTCATACCTGGTGCACCAACACCGCCAGAAAGTGTCGTTGCAACACCATCTGCCAAGAAGGCTTTACCAATTTGCGGGTCTAAGTTTTCACCCGTCATGGCACTCACTGCTTTAATATGCCCCAAATTTTCAGCCACTAAAATTAAAGCCACTGGAGCAATAATTAACATGGCATTCACATCAAACTGTGGCGAATGGAATGTTGGAAAGCCAAACCACGCTGCTTGTTGAATTGGGGTAAAATTAATAGGTGTACCGTATCCCATGACATTCGAAACGATGAAATAGAGGAGATACGCCAGTAATAAGCCGATTAAGAGCAGTAAGCGTTGCAACAAGCCTTTGGTGAAGACCGCGATAGATCCCATACAAAGCACTGTCACCAGTGCCATCCACATATTAAAGGGATTGCCCGCCACGCCTTTCACCGTCACAGGGGCCAGATTTAAACCAATAATCATTACCACAGCACCAGTTACGACAGGTGGCATGAGCTTTTCAATCCATTGGGTACCCGTTGCCATGACCATGAGACCAAACAGGGCATACAACACACCACATGCCATAATCCCGCCAGCGGCTACGGCTAAATTGGCATTGGGTGCACCCGTTCCTGAGGCCGCATAACCCGTTGCAGCAATGACCACGCCAATAAAAGCAAAGCTTGAGCCGAGATAACTTGGAACACGTCCACCCGTCATGAAAAAGAACAGAATGGTACAGATGCCCGACATGAAGATTGCGAGATTGGGGTCAAAACCCATCAAAAATGGGGCAAGAACTGTCGCACCAAACATGGCAAAGGCATGCTGAATGCCCAGCACAGCACTCTGAACAGGCGGAAGATATTCATTTGTTCCGACAGGACGTGTCTCGACATTGCCTGAATAAGGGCGCCATTGGGGAAACCAATTGGACATAAATTGATCGCTTTAGAAATAAATTGTGCACATCATACTCTTTCTTTTCGAGTGATTTAATCATTGATTTTTAATTTTAGATTAATTAGAAGTCTGATTTATAATAATTTTATACCAAGTGGTAAAATTTTATAATTTTTAAATTAGCAATAAATCAATATATTATTCTATAAATTATAGTCGATAAATCCAATTTATCTGTATTGCTCAGCAATAAATTTTTTTTATCAATCTTTCAAATTTTTTTTAACAATGCAAAAAAACTGCTGAAAATTGAATGTAGCAAGAACTATTTTGCCAATCGATGCAAAATCAAATGCCGTATTGGCAACACCGAAAAACTTCGGGTTGCCAATCGTAGACGCATACATCAACCCGTATTACGTAAACCTGCGGCAATGCCGGCAATACTGACCATTAAGGCATGATCGACAGGGGTATGTTCAGCCTGACGTTCAGCCAGATATAAACGACGTCGTTTCATGAGTTCTGCTTGCAGCAAATGTAAAGGCAGTAAGTAGGGTTTACGTACCCGCATCGACTGATCCAGCACTTCATTGCTACTGAGCAGTTTCGATTCATCTTTTAAGGTGAGTAGAGTTTCAACCGCGTCTTGTAGACGTTGGCGTAATGTTGTGCCTAGGGCTTTTAAGTCCTCATCTTGGGTCAGGTGGGTTTCATAGTATAAAGCCACATGTCCATCGGCTTTGGACAAGACCATTTCCAACATATCAATCAAGGTTTGGAAATAAGGCCATTGCTGCAACATTTCTTCTAAGGTCGCTTTATGTCCTTGTTCAATCACTTGGTTAATCGCTGCACCTGTGCCTAACCAAGCAGGGAGCATTAAGCGAATTTGTGTCCAAGCAAACACCCAAGGAATGGCACGTAAGGATTCAATCCCGCCACTGACTTTACGTTTGGCTGGGCGTGAACCCAAAGGTAACATTTGCAGTTCCAGTTCAGGCGTGACCGTTCTTAAATATTTCACAAAGTGTGGATTTTCACGTACCGTTTGACGGTAAACCTGTACCGAAAGATCGGTCATGCGATGCATGAGTTCACGCCATTCGGCTTTCGGCTCTGGAGGTGGAAGTAAGGTTGCTTCCAGTGTTGCTGCGGTATAAATTTCCAGATTTTGTAGGGCAATGCCTTCCAGTCCGAATTTAAAGCGGATCATTTCACCTTGTTCGGTGACGCGAATAGCACCAGAAATGGAACCCGGAGGCTGAGAAAATAGCGCCTGTTGGGTTGGAGCACCACCACGGCTGATAGAACCACCACGACCATGAAACAGGGTCAGTTGTACCGCATGTTGTTTAGCAATCGCCGTCAACTCTTCTTGCGCACGGTATTGCGCCCAGTTGGCAGACATAAAGCCAGCATCTTTGGCCGAGTCTGAATAACCAATCATGACTTCATGTTTGCCCTGAATATGCTGTTTGTACCAATGCATATTAAACAGGGTTTGCATGGTGTGTGCCGCACCATCCAAGTCTTTCAAAGTTTCAAATAGGGGAACTACACGTAAAGGTTGTTGAATGCCGGCTTCTTTTTGTAAGAGTAAGACAGCAAGCACATCACTTGGATATTCCGCCATGGAAATAATATAGGCGCCCAAGCTTTCCGCAGGCTGTTCAGCTAAGGTTCGCATGGTGGCAAACACTTCTTGCACATCGGGATGCAGAATCAGGCTTTGCTCAGGTTCATTTAAATGCTTTGGCAATAACGGGCGCTTGCTCTGTAATTCTTGCAATAGAAAGTTTTGACGGGCTTGTTCCGTCCATGTTTCAAAATTGCCTAAACCCAAATATTCGGTAATGGCGGAAATGGCTTGGCGATGACGTCCTGATTCCTGACGAATATCCAACTTTAATAATTCGATCCCAAAGCAATTGACCCGATGGATAAAGTCCAATAATTTTCCATTGGCAATTTCAGGCAGGTTGCATGAGATTAAAGAGCGATAGCACAGTAATAAAGGCTGTAACAGTTCCTGTTTGCTTTTGATGACGCGACTGTCATCCAAGACCTGATCTTGCCCCTGTAGTTTATGTGCCAACCATTCACGCGTGATTTTTAAGCGTTCGCGAGTGTCACGTAAATATTCACGATAAGGTTCAGGATGAGGTGCACCCAAAGCCTGCATTAACTCATTGCTACAGTTTTGAATCGACAATTCCCAACGCAGGTCTTCAATATCACGTAAATATAAATCGGCTGCTTTCCAGCGTGACAACCACAGCACTTCTTGGGTCACATTGTGGGTTACATTCGGGTTGCCATCACGGTCACCACCCATCCAAGAAGCAAAACGCACAGGAGCCACATGTAGCGGTAAACGTTGTCCACAATGTTCTTCTACCATCCCATCCAGTTCACGCATGAACTTGGGTACTGCATTCCACAAGGTTTGTTCAATGGTGGTGAAGCCCCATTTGGCTTCATCGATAGGGGTCGGACGATGTTGACGAATTTCATCGGTTTGCCATGCGGAACAGATCAGTTGTTTTAAGTCATCTAATACCGCTTGGCGTTCACGCGGGGTAAGTTTTTGCTGATCAAATTTAAATAAACAGTCATTAATGCCATCATATTTTTGAATGAGGGTGCGTCGGCTCACTTCTGTCGGGTGTGCAGTCAACACCAGTTCAATTTTAAGTTCACACAGTTGTTGATAGAGCTGTTCTGCTGAGACTTGATGGGTTTTAAATTTTTGGAACAGATGATCGAGTGGATTCGGTGATTCAGCTTCAGGATCAAATTCACTTTGGCGACGGCTACGTACTACATGGTATTGTTCGGCGATATTGGCAAAGTTCAAAAAGTGCGTAAAGGCACGGGTAAGCGGAAGAATCTCATCATCTTCTAGGCTGAGAAAGAGCTGCTCTAGTTTTTTTTCCGCTTCAACTTGTCCATCACGTGCACCTTTGGCAAGTGCCCGAATCTGTTCTATCTGATTAAACAAATCTTGCCCGGCATGTTGTTTTAGGGTTTCCCCTAATAAATTACCCAGTAACCGTACGTCTTCGCGTAGTGGAGCATCAATTTGTTGAATCATTTTCCATTCTCCAGTTCTTATTCTTTTTGACTATACCCCGATTTAATTGAATGCCAAGTAGCAGGGCTACAAAAGTCGCAAGCTTTTGTTGATAAAACTAGCAATTGAATAATGGAATGAAGCTGAGGGGACAATCAAAATGGGCGCTAGGCATTCGGTCCATACTTCAGCATGAATATCTCGATACTTTGTTGGATGATTTCCTGCTGTTGTTGAGGGGTTGGAATCGCACGTACACCCAGTAAAATTTCTAAATGACGTAGTCCGAGCAGTAAGGACAGTAGCAATAGGCGTTGCTGTTCCACATCAGCGGCTTGAATAAAACCCAAGGTGGCAGCTTGCTGAAAAAAATCTTCCCAACCATCACACATTTTTTGATGAGACGCATTATAAAACTGCAACGCCAAGGGGTTTTGTTCGGCGGCCAGTTCAATCAGCAAATGTTCCAGTTTCACTGCTTCGGGTAAGTACACAATGTTCAAGGCGATTTGGCAGGCTTGAGCAAAAGCCTCAACAAAATTGCTGTCTGCCTGCAATTCAAAAGGACGTGTGGCCATTAAACTTTCGCAGGTGAGTTCAATCGCGCAGGTAAATAGACTGGCTTTGTCTTGAAAATGATTATAAATCGTGAGTTTAGTGACCCCAGCTTCTTGGGCAATTTGATTCATGCTCGAACCATGATAGCCCTGTTTTAGGAACAGGTTTCTGGCAGCCAGCAGAATTTGCTTATGCTTTTCTAAATCTTTGGGCCGACCGACATTCATTTGCACAAATTTTTCCACTTTCGCTTAATTAAGTCATTTACTTCAAACAGGGCTTTTAATTAATGTACCGCGTGGTATATTAATTCAAATTTGTTCAAAGAACAGCATAGTATTTTGCCCTAAAAATGACATTTAGATAAGAGCACAACGCATGAACCCTGCCAAGACCTTAATTGCCAGTCTGATAATTTTATCCAGTTTGATCCTTTGGGGCTGTAGTCGAGAACCGGCTACAACGGAACAAGTCCCCTTAGTCATGGTGGCACAACCATCTACCTCTTTAACTGAACAAAAAAGTTACGCGGGTGAAGTTAAAGCGCGACAACAAACGGATTTGGCATTTCGGGTGTCTGGGCAGGTCATACAACGTTTTGTCGATGTTGGTGATCAAGTTCGAGTCGGGCAGGTTCTGGCAAAACTGGATGTGAAAGATGCTCAATTACAATTGAATGCTTCCCGTGCGCAATTGGAAAGTGCTCAGTCCGCAGCGAAAGTGGCAGAACAGGAGCTGACACGTTTTAAGCAATTATTGCCGATGAACGCTGTGAGCCGTTCACAATACGATGCGATAAATAATCAGTATCAAGCTGCATTGGCCAGTCTGAAACAGGCGCAATCCAACCATGAAGTTAGTCAAAACCAGACCCGTTATAACCAACTCGTTGCAGACAAAAGTGGCGTGATTACCGCACGTAATATTGAAGTGGGGCAAGTGGTTGCAGCAGGGCAAGCGGCTTATCAATTGGCGATTTCGGGTGAGCGTGAAGTGCTCATTGGCGTGCCTGAGCAAGCCATTAATGACATCCGTATTGGGCAGGAAGCATGGGTGACTTTATGGTCAAAACCGCAGGATAAATTTGCGGGTTATGTCCGTGAAATTTCCCCTGCGGCAGATCAGTCACGCACCTTTAGCGTAAAAGTTGCCTTAAAGACTCAGAGTCAAGATATTCAATTGGGGCAAAGTGCAAGGGTATTTTTTAGTACTTTGCAGCACAATATCTTAAGTGTGCCCTTATCCAGTGTCTCGGCGTATGAACAACAGGCCTTTGTGTGGGTAGTTTATCCAGATTCGCGAATCCATAAAGTATCAGTCACCTTAGGGGCTTATGGGCGCGATACAGTGTCTGTACTGTCAGGATTAAAACCAGAAGATTATGTGGTGGTTGGGGGGGTACATCTGCTGCATGAGCAACAAAAAATTCGTCCGATTGATCGAGAAAACCGCGTTGTAGCCTTGTCTACCGCGCAGCAACCGACAGGAGCAAAATAATGAATTTTAACCTGTCGGAATGGGCACTGAAAAACAAAGGCTTGGTTCTGTATTTCATGATCTTGCTGGGCATCGTCGGCATGGTGTCTTATTCCAAATTGTCTCAAAGCGAAGATCCGCCGTTTACCTTTAAAGTCATGGTGGTACAAACCTATTGGCCGGGTGCAACAGCGAAGCAAGTATCGCTACAAGTGACTGATCGCATTGAAAAAGAACTCATGAGCACAGGCAATTATGAGCGCATTATGGCGTACTCCCGTCCAGGGGAGTCGTTGGTAACTTTTTTTGCGAAGGATTCGTTGCGCTCTGCACAAATTCCTGATGTCTGGTATGACGTACGTAAAAAGGTCAATGATATTCGGCACGAACTGCCAAGTGATGTGCAAGGCCCTTTTTTTAATGATGAATTTGGCGACACTTTCGGCAACATTTATGTGTTGACAGGAAAGGGCTTTGATTATGCCATTTTGAAAGAATATGCCGACCGCTTACAACTGCAATTACAGCGGGTTCAAGATGTTGGTAAGGTGGATTTAATTGGGCTGCAAGATCAGAAAATCTGGATAGATTTATCCAACACCAAAGCCACGCAACTGGGTATTCCAATTACTGCCATTCAACAGGCTTTGCAGCAACAAAATACCATGGCTAGCGCAGGTTATTTTGAAACCCAGACCGACCGCATTCAAATTCGCGTGAGCGGTCAGTTGCATGACGTTGAAGACCTGAAAAAAATGCCATTGCTGGTGAATGGTCAAACCATTCAACTGGGTGATGTGGCAGAGGTTTACCGTGGCTTTAGTGAACCTGCCCAGCCACGCATGCGTTTTATGGGCGAAAATGGTATTGGTATTGCGGTTTCGATGCGCAAGGGGGGCGATATTTTGGCTTTGGGTGAAAACTTACAAGCCGAGTTTGCAACCTTACAGAAAAGCCTACCTTTGGGAATGCAGCTACAAAAAGTCTCTGATCAGCCTGTCGCGGTTGAACGCAGCGTACATGAATTTATGAAAGTCTTGGCCGAGGCCGTGATTATTGTGCTGTTGGTGAGTTTCTTTTCTTTGGGTTTTCGCACAGGCTTGGTGGTGGCATTTTCCATTCCACTGGTACTGGCCATGACCTTTGCGGGCATGAATTTATTTGATGTAGGGCTGCATAAAATTTCCTTAGGGGCATTGATTTTAGCCCTCGGTTTGTTGGTCGATGATGCCATTATTGCCATAGAAATGATGGCGATTCGCATGGAGCAAGGCTATAGCCGTTTGCAAGCTGCGGGTTTTGCGTGGAAAACCACAGCATTTCCGATGCTGACGGGAACCTTAATTACCGCAGCAGGATTCTTGCCGATTGCCACAGCCGCTTCTAGCACTGGAGAATATACCCGTTCCATTTTTCAGGTGGTGACCATTGCGTTAATTGTGTCTTGGTTTGCTGCGGTGCTGTTTGTCCCTTATTTGGGGGATAAGTTATTGCCTGATTTTCAACAACAGCCAGTTCGAGCACCTTGGTATCAAAGGCTTTGGGCACGCTTTAGAAAACAACCTGAGCCACAGCCAGTCATGGCGCATGGCATAGAGCATGATCCCTATCAGACCCAGTTTTATCAGCGCTTTCGCACGTGGGTCAACTGGTGTGTGACCTATCGTAAAACCGTGATTGCAGCAACATTGGGCATGTTTGTGCTCTCCGTGTTGATGTTTAAATTGGTGCCACAACAATTTTTCCCATCGTCGAATCGTGCTGAAATTTTGGTGGATTTAAAACTTGAAGAAGGAGCATCCTTAAAAGCCACCGAAGCGGCAGTGAAAAAGGTCGAGCATTTCCTTTCGAAGCAACAGGGAATTGAAAACTATGTGGCTTATGTGGGCACAGGTTCGCCACGCTTCTATTTACCCTTAGATCAGCAATTACCCCAAGCCAGTTTTGCCCAGTTTGTGGTGCTGGCATCTTCTTTGGATGATCGCAACGACATTCGCAACTCTCTCGAGCAGCAGATTCGTCACTTATTGCCCGAAGTGCGGACACGGGTTTCCTTATTGGAAAATGGTCCGCCTGTAGGTTACCCAATCCAGTATCGTATTTCGGGGGAAGATCTCAATTCTGTTCGCCAATGGGCGCAAAAAGTTGCTGCCGTAGTGGGGACGAATCCGAATACCACCAATGTGCATTTAGATTGGGGTGAACCCAGCAAAATTATTCAATTGCAGATCGATCAAGACCGTGCCCGCCAAATGGGAATATCAAGTTTAGATTTAGCCAATTTTCTGAATAGTTCAATTCAGGGGGCGGTATTGCAGCCCTACCGTGAAAAGCGCGAGTTAATTGATATTCGTTTACGTGGTGATGAAGCGGAGCGCTTGAGCGTTGAATCACTGGCCAGTTTGGCAGTACCGACCACCCGAGGGACTTTTGTACCGCTGGCCCAGATTGCTAAAATTGAATACCGTTTTGAAGAGGGTTTGATTTGGCATCGTAATCGCTTACCGACCATTACCATACGCGCGGATATTCGTACCAAATTACAACCCGCAACAGTCGTGGCGGAATTGTCTGATGCCATGCAGCAAGTCCGTGCAGAATTACCTGCTGGCTATTTGTTAGAAGTCGGAGGAACAGTCGAAGAATCGGCTCGTGGGCAAAAGTCAGTGAATGCGGGTATGCCACTGTTCTTGGCTGTAGTCATGACCTTGCTGATGATTCAACTTAAAAGTATTTCCCGCGCCAGCATGGTCTTGCTCACGGCACCGCTTGGTTTAATTGGCGTAGTATTATTCTTGCTGTTGTTTAATAAGCCGTTTGGTTTTGTGGCGATGCTGGGCACGATTGCTCTTTCAGGCATGATTATGCGGAATTCCTTGATTTTGATTGATCAAATTGAACAAGACCGCGCAGCAGGACAAACCACTTGGGAGGCGATTATTGAAGCGACAGTACGCCGTT
Source organism: Acinetobacter tibetensis (assembly GCF_023824315.1). Lineage (NCBI taxonomy): Bacteria > Pseudomonadati > Pseudomonadota > Gammaproteobacteria > Moraxellales > Moraxellaceae > Acinetobacter > Acinetobacter tibetensis. Next base: position 35,787 of record NZ_CP098732.1, read on the forward strand.
TTCGTCCAATTTTGTTAACTGCACTGGCCGCAGTTCTGGCCATGATTCCATTATCACGCAGTATTTTCTTTGGGCCGATGGCGGTGGCTATTATGGGTGGCTTAATAGTTGCGACTTTGCTCACACTATTCTTTTTGCCAGCGTTATATGCGCAATGGTTTAAGGTGAAAAAGACCGGTTAGTACAAAATATTTTAGTAATATCAGGTGCGAAAGTTTGAAAATTTCAATATAGTAGCACCTTATATTTTTATTAAATTTCAGTTTAGGAATTTTGCTACATATTAAAAAAATCACAGATGTAGTAATGAGGTTTAATCGCACATGAAGCAAGACAGTTTAACCAAGTATCGCCGCTCTATCGCGATTTCTTATGTCTTCATGTTTTTGGCATTATTTACCGTCATCAGCGGTATTTTTGCTTATTGGTTTGCCCGTAAAGTTACTCAAATGGACACTGAAGTCTGGTTACAAGCCCAAGCCTTTTGGGTCATGCGAAATATCATTATTTATACTGTACTCAGTTTATTTGCTGCACTGTGGTTTATTCCTTTATGTTTTTTCACTTGGAATAGTGCGCTTTGGGTTACGGGTTGTACCGTTGCAGGTGTGGTATTCGGACTGATTGCCTTTTTATATTTGCTGAATGCTTGGATTAAAGGGCTTTCTAAGTTTATAAAAAATAAAGCAGTTTTCTAAAATTTATCATTTTTTTAGCATTTTGCCCTTGTAAAATCACGCTTTGCCCCCAATTTCAGAGCATTATTCAGTATCAAATGAAATTCCGTGAGGAGCATCGCCAGCCATGGCTAAACGTGATTATTATGAGGTTTTAGGTGTCGCTAAAACCGCTAGTGATGATGAAATTAAAAAAGCCTACCGTAAGTTGGCGATGAAATATCATCCAGATCGTAACCCAGACAATCCTGAAGCTGAAGAAAAGTTTAAAGAAGCTTCTGAAGCGTATGAAATTCTTTCCGACGGCGAAAAGCGCAGCATGTACGACCGTATGGGACATGGTGCATTCGAAGGCGGCGGCGGTGGTGGTGGCTTCGGCGGTTTCAGTGCAGAAGACATTTTCAGCCAGTTTGGTGATATCTTCGGTGGTGCTTTTGGTGGTGGCGGTCGCGGTCAGCAGCGTCAGCGCCGTGGTTCCGACTTACGTTATGTCATGGAACTCACTTTAGAAGAAGCAGTAAAAGGGGTGAAAAAGACCATTACCTTTACTGCACCAGCACCATGTGAGAGTTGTGACGGTAAAGGTTCTAAAAACCCGAATGACGTTGAAACGTGTAAAACCTGTCATGGTGCAGGTCAAGTCCGTATGCAGCAAGGCTTCTTCTCGGTACAGCAAACCTGTGGTACCTGTCGTGGCCAAGGCAAGATTATTAAAAATCCTTGTCAGAAATGTCATGGTTCAGGTGTTTCTGACCGTCAGCAAACCCTAGAAGTGACGATTCCAGCTGGGGTAGACAATGGCGATCGCGTGCGTTTAAGCGGTAAAGGTGAAGCCATTCGTGATGGTCAATCTGGCGACTTATACGTAGAAGTTGTGGTACGTGAACACGAAATTTTCCAACGTGATGGTGCAGATCTGTATATGGATGTACCCGTAAGCATTGCTGATGCTGCTTTGGGTAAAGAGATCGAGATTCCAACGCTAGAAGGTCGTGTCAGTTTGAAAATTCCTGAAGGCACGCAAACTGGAAAAATGTTCCGTTTACGTGGCAAAGGGGTCAAACCTGTGCGTACCAGTATGCAGGGTGATTTACTCTGCCGTATTGTGGTGGAAACACCTGTGAACTTGACGGCGCGTCAACGCGAACTGTTGAAAGAACTTCAAGTGACTTTAGATGGTGAAGAAAATAACTCTTCTCCGAAGAAAAAATCATTCTTTGGTTTGTTTGACTAATTCAAACCAATAAAAAAAGGGCGTGTAAAACATGCCCTTTTTTTATGTCTGTTTATTGTGCGATGGGTGTATCAATCGCTTCAACACTCACCGTTTCTTCAACCGGTTGTTGCGTTGCACTCACGGATGCTTGAGAGGCATTCGTTGCCATACGTTCGGCAAGGCTTCCAGATTGACCGTTGACCGTGGTCATAATTTTAACCCCTGCCAAACTGTCAACACTGTCGCCAGATTGCGCAGCAGGTTCAGCATAAACATGAGCAGCAACGGTACACAGTAAAGCAACTATTATTTTTTTCGAATGCATAGAAAGTCTCCTGACAATTTTTATCTTGATGATTCGTGACGGCTAGTCTGCGTAAGCAAGATGTAAATTGTGTGAAAAATGAGAGGTTATACTTTCATTTTTAAGGATTTTTTTCGATATAAATGCATGTCACGATCTAATTCTTCACTATCTTGATGCGTTGAAATTGGGCAATCTGAAGTTTAAATCGATTCAATCAAGTTTTTTGCGAAAAATTTAGATTACAACTTAGTCGTGTTCCAGAGTTTTGCTATAGTAAAGGCAATTTTAAATTCGAGATTAGGAACGGATTATGTCTACAAGTCCACGTATTGGGGTATTGGGTGCAGGCGGTCGTATGGGTCGCATTCTGATTCAGGCGGTACAACAAGCGGGTTATCAACTGGCTGCTGCGGTTGAGCGACCAGAAAGTAGTTTAGTGGGTTCAGATGCAGGAGAGCTTGCAGGCATTGGTAACATTGGTGTGAAGATTGTAGGTAGTCTGCAAGAAATCTTACCTGTATGTGATGTGGTGATTGATTTTACCGCGCCTGTTGCCACCGAACAGCACTTGAAGCTTTGCCGTGAAGCGGGTGTCGCCATGGTCATTGGTACCACAGGCATGAATGATGAGCAAAAAGCATTTCTTGATGAAACATCCACTCATACGCCAGTCGTCTATGCAGCCAATTATTCTGTAGGCGTGAATGTATCGATTAAATTATTGGAACTGGCATCAAAAGTCTTTGGCGATACAGTCGATATTGAAATCATTGAAGCGCATCATCGCCATAAAGTCGATGCGCCATCGGGTACAGCTTTAATGATGGGTGAAGCCATTGCAGATGCATTAGGTCGCGACTTGAAACAAGATGCTGTGTATTGCCGTGAAGGCCATACTGGTCCACGTGAACGTCAAACCATTGGTTTTCAAACCATTCGTGGCGGAGACATTGTGGGTGAACACACTGCAATGTTTATTGGTGAAGGTGAGCGTGTAGAAATTACCCACAAAGCCACCAACCGCATGAATTTTGCTTCGGGTGCCGTTCGTGCCGCAGCATGGGTGGTTGGGCGTGAAGCACGCAAATATGACATGAAAGATGTACTCGGTTTTAACGATATTCAGGTGTAAAACACGGCCTGAATTTGCGAAAACATTTGCATAAAATTAAAATAAGAAGCTGAATTTAATGAAAATAAAACTGATCACTTGCTGTGCTGTAGCCTTATTGGCTACAGCACAGGCCAAGTCTATCGACAATGCCAAACTCAGTATTAACAAGCAAAATATTAAAGTTTGGACCTATCAAAACACTGCCAACCCTGTGGTGTTGTATAAAGCTGAAACCCATTTTGATGTGCCGATTGAAAAGGCCACTGCCCTGATTTTGGATGTGGAACAAGCACCCAAATGGGTGCCTTATATGGGCAGCGTCAAGGTATTGTCTCGTGATGACAGCAAAGGCGAGTTTCTGTTGTATATGGTGCTGGATTTTCCCTTTCCTTTAAAAGACCGAGATTTGGTGGTAAAGGGGAAGATGAGTAAAGATGCTCAAGGCATGATTCATATTCAAAACAAGGCTGTGAATCAAGGCTATCCGCTGAATCCCAACTATGTACGTTTAACCCGTTATGAAGGTGATTGGACCTTTCAGAAACTGGGGAAACAGAAAGTGAAAGTCTCGACCTATGGCTATGCCGATCCTGACGGCTCTATTCCGCTGAGCGCTGTGAATTTATTTGTTGAGCAGCAGCCGTATCAAATGTTGTTAAAAATGAAAGATGAATTGGCAAAACCGCGGAATTATACAGCTTTGCCAATCGCATTGCGCTAGTCAATATGATGTTTAAATTGACATGGATTTAGTGTTCAAGACATTGAGGCTCTATTTTCTGTATTTGGCTTTGTACAAGCTGTTTGTTCAGTAACATTTTTTGTAAGCCGACCAACAGCAAGGCTATACCACTTAATAGTGCACCGATCCATGCCACCGCCGTATAGCTGAGTCCAAAACTGAGTACGCTGGCACCTGCCAGTGCACCCAAGGCATTGCCTAAATTAAAGGCGCCAATATTGACCGAAGAGGCAAGTCCTGAGGCTTCATGCGCAACCGACATGACGCGCATTTGTAACGGTGGAACCACTGCAAATGCGGCTGCTCCCCAAAAGATTAATGCAATGGCTGCCCCAAAGGCGGTTTGCGCCAGTAGGGGAAACAGCAGCATCATGATGCTGAGTAGGCTGAGAAAACCTAATAGCGTCCGATCCAGTGAGCGATCTGCGAATTTGCCCCCTAGATGATTGCCAATCGAAAAGCCAATCCCGACCAGAACCAACATGAACGTAATCATGCTTGGTGTAGCTTGAGTGAAGTTTTGCAAACTGGGGGCAATATAGGTATACAGTGTGAACATTGCGCCTGAGCTCATGACCGTGGTCAATAAGGCCAAAACTACAGGTAAACGACAGAGTACCTTGAGTTCCTGCGCAATATTAGGCCGAGCACTGGCTTGACCTTCAGGAAGTGCTTTCCAGAGCGCAAGCATGGTGATTACCCCCAGTAGCGTGATGCCCAGAAAGGCAATGCGCCAACCAATATGTTGCCCCACCCAAGTGGCGAATGGAACACCACCAATATTGGCTAGGGTCAGCCCCATAAACATGGCCGCAACGGCACTGGCTTGTTTTTCTTTGGGTACCACACTGGCGGCGACCACAGAACCAATGCCAAAGAAAGCACCATGATTTAAGCTGGTCAAGATACGTGCCAGCATTAAGCTCGAATAACTGTGGGCAAAATAAGCCAGCAGGTTGCCTAGTGTGAAAATGACCATGAGCAGAATCAGGGCACGCCGTTTGGAATAGCGGCTAAACCACAGTGTCATCAGTGGAGCACCCAACATCACCCCAATGGCATAGGCACTGATGAGCATACCTGCTTGCGGAATAGAAATGCTCAGATCACGGGCAATTTCAGGTAAAAAGCCCATGGGGGAAAATTCAGTCGTTCCAATGGCAAAGGCGCCTATTGCCAGCGCCAATAACGGGTAATTCATTTTCATTTGATTGCCCTAGTCCCACTCGGGAGCGAGTTGTTCAGGATTTACCTCACGTGAGTTTCGGTCGAGTTCAGCAATTGCTTGCATCTGTTCAGCAGTGAGCTGTAAATCTTGTGCTTTTAAATTTGCCAACAAATGCGCCCGTTGTGTAGAAGATGGAATGACGGCATAACCTTGTTGGAGCGCCCATGCCAATGCCACTTGTGCGGGACTGGCATTGATTTGCTGTGCAATCGTCTGCAAGACAGGATCTTGCAGCACTTTGCCATAGGCCAAAGTCATGTAAGAAGTCACATCAATCTGTTGCTGTTGCAGATAACTGACCAAGGGACGATTTTGTAAATAAGGACTCAGTTCAATTTGATTGGTGGCAATATGCTCGAGTCCAATACTGTTAATTGCCTGTTGGGTTAGGGCAATATTAAAATTTGAGATACCGATATGTTCGGTCAGTCCTAATTGCTTGGCATGCAGCAAGGCTTGCATGACTTCCTCAATTTGAACGCCCAGTTGTGGGGCAGGCCAATGAATTAAAGTCAAATTCACAGCATCCGCGCCTAATTTCTGTAGGCTCTGTTTTAAGCTCAGAATCAATTGTTCTGGAGCGTAATTTTCAGTCCAGATTTTGGTGGTCAAAAATAATTCATGTTGTGGTACACCACTGTTGGCAATCGCTTGACCAATTTCAGCTTCATTGCCATAAATTTGTGCCGTATCAATGGCACGATAGCCGACCTCAAGTGCAGTCTGAACAGCATCAATTACTGTTGCACCCGTCAAGCGAAAGGTCCCCATTCCTATTTTTGGAACAATCATGTTTTTCTCAACCGAACTTTTTTAAAGATGGAGCTATTTTGCTGAAATAACTGTTGTGGAAAAATCTAGGAATTTGCAAAATATTGTTGACCAATAATCAATAAAATGACGATGAAATCGACCATTGAAGAATTAAATGCTTTTGTCCAGATTGTCGAAAGTGGCTCGATTGTGAAAGCTGCGGAGCAATTAGGACAAACCACATCGGGTGTTAGTCGTGCCTTGCAGCGCTTGGAAAGCAAACTTAATGTGACCCTGCTGGAACGGACTACGCGTAAGTTGAAACTGACGCAAGAAGGGCAGTTGTTTCTGGAAAAAACGCGTAAGATTTTGAATGATTTAACGGAAGCCGAAGATGCGCTATTAAAATCTGATCATGATATTTCAGGTCTCATTCGGGTCGATTCTGCGACGCCTTTTGTACTGCATGTGATCGTGCCACTGATTCAAGAGTTCATGCAGCAATATCCGAAGATTGAAATTGAATTAAATAATCACGATCAGATTATTGATTTACTGGAACATAAAACCGATGTGGCGATTCGTTTTGGCGAGTTAAATGATTCCAGCTTACATGCCAAACTGTTGTGCCGTAGCCGCCTGTATATTGTGGCCAGTCCTGATTATTTAGCCCAACATGGCGCGCCCAACCAGCCTGAGCAGTTGTTGCAGCACCCCTTGATTGGTTTTACCCAACCCACCCATTTAAATACTTGGCCCTTAATGTTGCAGGGACAACATCTGAATATTCATCCAAAAATCAAGGCATCGAATGGGGAAACCGTACGTCAGTTGGTGCTTAACGGTGTTGGGATTACCTGCTTGTCGCGTTTTTTGGTTCAAGATGATCTCCATGCAGGACGTTTGGTGGCCCTGTTTGAAGATCAGATTGAACTGCAATATCAAAAAATCCATGCAGTGTATTATCAACAAGAACATTTACCGAAACGGGTTCGCTTGTTCATTGAGTTTTTGGCGCAGAAACTTGCAATTTATCTGTAGTTTTAGGCAAGTGAAGCTGTACAGTGAGCAAGGCTTGTCGTGGCGCTTGGTTCTGATCATGTTGAGCAATCGCAAAATGCTGTGCGTCGTTCCAACAGACAAAGCGTAACTCTTTTCGTTGTGTTTCACCGATTAAGGTGGTACGGGTTGAACCAGATTGATAGCTAAACAGGCGCTGCGGGATGACGCTATCCACGACATCACTTTTCTGGTTCAATTCAAAGTTTTGTTGTCCAGACGCTTTTAAAAAGCCTTCGATTAAAGACTGACAAATAAAATCATGTTGCTGTTGCCAAACTGATGTGCTCGGTTGGCAGGCGACAAGAAACAGGGTGAGTACGATAAGGCTAAGACGATACATCTTGATTTTCCCCAAATAAAAATGAACTGTACGCCTAGCATAGGCAGGGTGTATTCTTGGTTACAGATACAAAATATATTAAAAAATGAGTACAGTGATGGGCATTCAATATCGTGATTTGGCACACCAGTTGGCACAGAAAATTTATGCGGGAGAATTGGGAGCAGGGCAGCGCTTGAGTTCGTTGCGTCAGTTTGCCCAGTCGCAACAGGTCAGTCTCAATACAGCCAAAAGTTGTTATGAACTATTAGAGGCACAAGGCTTAATTACGGCAAAACCTCAAGCAGGCTACTTTGTGCAACCACAAGCTTTGGCGGTGGCCGTGCCACAGCATGTCGATTTTGCGGTGACGGCGCGAGACGTTTCTAATCTAGAACTACAAATAGAAATTCAAGAGGCCTCCATTCATGACCAAATGATTCACTTGGGTTCTATTCAACTTTCACCAAATTTAGTACCTATAGAGGCACTCCGCCGTTCTATTCAACGTGCGCTGAAACACAGTAAACCTGAAGATTTTTTGTATAGTGATAAACAGGGACATCGACGTTTAAGAGAGGCTTTGTCGGCACATTGGGCGGAAGATGGCATTTACATGGCACCCGAAGATATTTATATCAGCAATGGTTGCATGCCTGCTTTGTCGGTGGTGATTCAAACTATCACCCAAGAAGGCGATAGTATTATTGTACCGACACCCAACTTTAACGGGCAGTTGCAATTGTTGGCGAGTCTGAATCGTAAAATTGTGGAAGTTCCAGCGCATGCCAATGGCTTTGACCTGAATCGATTTGAACAGGCGATGCGTGATTCGGGGGCGAAAGCCTGCTTACTCACAGCCAATTTTCAGAACCCTCTGGGTTTTTGTTTAAGCCCTGCAGAAAAGGAAAAAATTGCTCAGTTGGCAGCTCAATATCAGTGCTATGTGATCGAGGATGATATTTATGCCGAATGTAGTTTTGATTTAAAACGTCCATTGCCGATTCAATACTGGGATCGACAGGGTTATGTCATTTACTGTGGCTCGGTTTCCAAATCCTTATCTACTGCTTATCGGGTGGGATGGTTTTGCATGCCGTCACGTTTAAACCATTTACGTGCGCAACTTCTGACTCGACATGTTGCGGTGAATACTCCCTTACAATTGGGCTTGGCTGATCTGATTTATAGCCGTGCCTATCGAGAGCATTTAAACCGTTTAAAACCTTGTTTAATGCAGCAGGTCGAGCAATATCGGCAATTTTTAATACAGGCTTTTTCAGGTATAGACATTCGCTTGAATCAACCCAAAGGAGGCTATGCTTTGTGGTTACAGTTGCCTGAAGTCATTCATAGTTTGGATATGTATCATTATGCCCAACAGCAAGGCATTAGCATTGTGCCTGGTATCGTTTTTGGAGAAGAGCAGCGTTATAAAAATTGCATCCGCCTGAATGCAGGTCATGAATTATCCGCCGAGATTCGCCAAGCAATTGAATGCTTGGCGGCTTGGACTCGGCGACAATTGGCTTATGTTGTGCTTGATTCGAAGTCGGCTTGAAGCACAATGCGATAACGGGCTTGGCCTGAGTGCAAACGCTCTATCGCCTGATTCAGTTGTGACATTGGGAACAATTCAATTTGTGGCGCAATGTTTTTACGCGCAGCGAACTTAAGCAGTTGACGTAATGCAGCAGGTGAACCTGTGGGTGAGCCTGTAATCGACTTTGCTCCACCAATCAGGCTACCCGCATTAAACTTGATCGGCTCTAAGGGTAGTCCTAACAGATGTATGGTGCCATTGGGTGCCAGTGTACTGATATACGCAGGCCAATTCAGCGTGACATTAACCGTACTGAGCAACAGATCAAATTTGCCTCGTTGGGTTTTCAGTGCATCTACATCGCGGCTATTTACCACATGGTCTGCACCCATCGCTTTAAGTTCATCGGTCTTGTCCAGACTTGAAGTAAAAGCGGTTATTTCACAGCCCCACGCTTTGAGTAACTTAATCGCGATATGCCCCAAGCCACCAATACCAATCACACCGACATGATGGGTGGCTTGAATATTATGCTTAAGTAAAGGGTCAAATACGGTAATCCCTCCACAGAGCAGAGGACCTGCACTTTCTGGATCTAAGTCTTCTGGTAGCGGAATGACCCATTGCCATGCCGCTCGGACTTTATCGGCAAAGCCACCAGCATGACCCACAATGGTCGCAGTGCTGCCACTGCTACATAATACAGGCTGTCCAGCTACACATGGATCACAGTATTGACAGCTTTCCGCAGTCCAACCCAACCCTACACGTTGACCTATCTGTAGTCCTTTGGCTTCAGAACCCATTCTTAAAATAGTGCCAATGACTTCATGCCCTGCGATTACAGGGTAAACGGAATTCCCCCATTCGTTGCCAATCACTGAAACATCAGAATGACAGAGTCCACAATATTCCACTTTAATTTCAACTTGATGGGCTTGAAGTTCGCCTGCATCAAATTGAAAGGGGACCAGTGCTTCGCCTGCGTGTAGGGCGGCATAGCCATTGATCAGATTATTACTCATGACGTCATCCTCTTATTTATGGGGGCTATTTTTTGTATTTTTGGCAGGGCAATGGTCTTCGTGATCATCGACCATACCCACGGCTTGCATAAAGGCATAACAGGTGGTTGGCCCCACAAACTTGAAGCCCTTTTTCTTTAAGGCTTTGGACATTTGTTGGCTAATCTCAGTTTGTGCAGGTGCTGTTTTATAGTTGGGCACAGCATTCAGAATAGGGGTGTGGCTGACAAAACTCCACAACCAATCCACGACATTTTCTTGTTGTTTCAGACTTTGCCAAGCCCGGGCATTCTCTCGAATGGCATGTAGTTTGCCAATGTGTCGAATGAGTCCAGCATCTTGTAATTTGGCTTCAAGCTCGGCATCGCTCAGCGCAGCAATCTGTTGAATCGGATGCTGAAAAAAATGCTGGCGATAACTTTCCCGTTTTTTCAGTACGGTAATCCAAGAGAGACCTGCTTGCTGTCCTTCGAGACAAAGCATTTCAAACAAATGTTGTTCGTCATGCACAGGTTGCCCCCATTCATGATCATGGTAGGCAATGTAGAGAGGATCCTCGGTACACCAGCCACAGCGTTGTTTAGTCATTGTTCCTCTCTATGTTGTTGTCGATTTATAAAGTGAAGTCTACCCATTGGTCTGTTTTGTTGTTCCAATAGAATAAGGTGGCATGTTGTAAGTCGTTAAACGAAATCCAGAAATCTTTGCCTGATTTGTCTGCAAAACCTGTACTAATCAACAGGGCATCTTCGGTAATTTCCATGACCCAGCCCTGATAGCTTTGTCCTGCAACCACAATTTTTTGTTGATTGCCTGATTCTGCAAATTCAACCAGACGATTCATCAACACTTCAGACATGTGTATTTCCTAAAAAAATTAACGTAAATATGGAAAAGGATTGACTGCACCGCGGCCTTTGCCTTCTAAATAAATGCCATAATGCAAATGGGGTGCAGTATGCCGAGCATTTCCGGTGTTGCCTACATAGCCAATCAGATCACCTTTTTTGACATAATCTCCAACGGCCAGTCCACGTTTGTGCTCATTTAAGTGTGCATAATAATGCCAAGAGCCACTGGGCCCCAACACCCAAATTACTTTACCACCCAAATTGTTATCGCGTAAGTCAGCAATTAATCCATCGGTAGTGCTATACACTTTGGTTCCACGTGGAGCCATAATGTCGATACCTTCATGTCGACGTCCCTGACTGCGTGAAGCGCCCCATGTATCGCTCAATTGTTTGGTTTTAATATTTTGTACAGGAATCGGTAAGTTCGATTTAAGCGGCGTGCGTTGTAGGTCTTGAACAGTGGAGGGCGGCAGCCCAGAGCCTGTTTTCTTGGGTGTCGACGTACAGGCAGTGAGTACCAAAAAACTGATTGTTAAACTGCTAATCGCAAACTGACGAAGCACAATTTTTCCTTTTGATTATTGTGATTTTCAAGAAGCTAAACTTTCAGTTTCAGACTATGTCATATCTATAAGGCAGAGATCAATTTTTTCATGGCTGTAGGCAGCCCCATTTGTGTAGCTTTTTGTGGCGTGTACCATGTGCCTGAGAGTTCAATTGCAATATGCTCTTTTTGTTCTGGTTCCACGTGGAAACAAATCGCCTCAAGTAACCAGGTAAAATGAGTAAAACTATGTGAGATTTGCGCACTATTGCTGTTTGGTTTTAGACCTAACATTTGTGTGGTTCGAGTCAATTCAGTACCATCGTCATAGATGGGGAGACTCCATAATCCGCCCCACAACCCAGAATTGGGGCGCTGTAACCATAGCCATTGATCTTGGCATTGCAATACCATGACTTGTGCCGATTTCACAGGAACCGCTTTCTTGGGCTTTTTATACGGTAGTTCAGTTTCTAAGCCTTGTTGATGAGCTTTGCAATGTTGCTGCATTGGGCAATACAGACATAGCGGTTTTTTGGGGGTACAGATGGTTGCCCCTAAGTCCATAATGGCTTGGGTATAGTCATGATTCCGTTGTTCTGGGCAGAGTTGTTCCGCCAGTTGCCACAGGGCACGTTCATGGATTGGTTTGCTGAGATCATTTTCAATGGCAAAGAAACGGGCGAGTACGCGTTTTACGTTGCCATCCATAATCACGCCATATTGTCGTAATCCCAAGGACATTAATGCACCCGCCGTAGAGCGTCCGATGCCTGGCAGTGCCATCCATTCTTCTAAGCTGGTAGGGAAATGACCTTGTTGTGCCACAATTGCTGCGGCCTTATGCAGATTACGCGCACGCGCATAGTAGCCTAAACCTGCCCAGTAAGGAGCAACATCATCCCAAGATGCTTGACCTAAATCTTCAACAGTGGGGAAGCGTTGCACAAAACGTGCAAAATATTGGAGTACGGTTTTGACTTGTGTCTGTTGCAGCATAATCTCAGAAACCCATACTTGGTAAGGATTATCTACCACTTGCCAAGGCAGGTCATGTCGACCATGCAGATCGAACCAAGCTAATAGTGCATCTGAGAAAGAAAACGAAGACATGTGAACTCTATACAATTTCAAGCGACTTAGTATAGCGGAGCCGTACTGATTTTTGCTGAGTCCCGACAGGAAATTTAGGCATAAAAAAATGATGCGATCGCATCATTTTTTTATGGTGGCAGATTAAGCTTCGCTTAACATTCCCCAACGCGCATCGAGTTTTAGCGGTTGGTCATCGTAACGAGGGATAATGTGGATGTGCAAATGTTCAGATGCTTCACCAAACACGGAGCCATCGTTAAAGCCGACGTGAAAACCGGTAGGTTGATGACGAAGCTGTAGTTCATTGCGAGCCAGTTCTAAAAGTGACATTAAACTTTTACGTTCTTTGTCAGTGACATCAAAGAAAGAGCTGACATGGCGTAGAGGGATAATGACGCAATGTCCTTTAGAGAGTGCATTTGGCTCAGGTAGAATCACACCAAACTCATTTTTATCAATGATATCAAACTCATCAAAATTGCAGTATGGGCAGTTGTTCTCAGTCATTATCTTGTCCTCTTAATAAAGTATTCAAATTCAAAAATGATGTTGGATAAAGCCAACATCCGCGTTTCTATTTTTTTATTCAGCCAAACGACGTTGTAGTAGTTCATACATGGCTTCAAGCCCTTGTCGTTCCGCCTCAGCATTATAGCCTAAGTCTACACCATTGGCTTTGGCTCTTTCATCTGCTTGTGGGTTACTAAAACCATGTTTTGCATCTTCAAAGACAATGACGTCATGTGGGACTTGAGCCGCATACATTTCTTCACGGAAATGCGCAACATCATCTAAGCTGACCATGCTATCGAGTTCACCGTGTAAGACCAAAATTTCAGCTTTGACTTGACCTGCTTGGGCAGGCGCTTGTGCTGACAGGTTGGCGTGGAAGGTCACGACAGCTTTCAGTTCAGCACCCGAACGTGCTAAATCCAAAATAACTTTACCTCCATAACAGAAGCCAATGGCAGCCAGTTTATCTGCATTTACCTCAGTTTGTGCAGCCAAAGTCGCTAAACCTGCTGACGCACGAGTCACAATGGTGTCTGGCGCTTGGAAGGTTTGCATCATCCATTCGTTGGCTTGCGCCGCAGATGTAGTCACATTTTTATCGCCATACATATCAATGGCAAAGGCTGCATAACCGTGTTCGGCCAGTTCGCGTGCACGTTGTTCTGTGTATTCATTGCGTCCCCACCATTCAGGTGCAACCAAAACACCTGCAACCGGTTTAGCCGTGCTTGGTGCAGCAAAATATCCAATTAAGCGCGTACCATCTGCGGCAGTATATTCGATTTCACGAGTTTGAATATTGGTGGTCATCCCTTAGTCCTTAGTATTATTGAGTACGAGAATTGAATGATTAAAGCATAAAATAATCCATGATTTTGAAAAAATAATGTCATGGCGCGGAAGAAGTGTAAAAAAACATCTGTCTATTTTTCTTAATTGGATTAAGTTATTGAAATTAAAATAAACTAATAAAATTTTTCATTGGATGAAAATAAAAAAATATGAGTAAAACGTGGAATTTTTATGCTTAAATTATCCGTTTAAGCATAAAAAAAGAAGGAAAAATCCTTCTTTTTTTATGAAGTACATTTAATGACCGTATTCTAAACTTTCCCTCTAGAGATGAAGCCAACGATAGCTAAAATGACGGCAACGACCAATAAGATCACCGCAAAGTCTTTGGATAGCCCTGCAACACCACCAAAGCCGAGTAAGCTTGCAATTAATGCAATCACTGCAAAAATAATCGCCCAACGGAACATAAGTTTTCTCCATGTTGTTGTTGTCTTGCACTCAGTATAGGTTCGGGTGAACCTTTAGAATGTTGATCTTTTGTCTAAAAAATGTTCGCATATTTGAGTAAGTCTATGATTTAACGTAAAAGAGATTGCTGCATTGTTGCAGGAATTTATTGATATAATAATGATGTTATTTTTAGTTTTTGCCCACCATGTCTAGTGAATTACGCCCGCAGTTCTGGAAAAAATATCCGCTTGAAGCTCTGACTACTCAAGAGTGGGAGGCTTTATGCGATGGTTGTGGCTTATGCTGCCTGGTGAAATTAGAGGATGAAGATACGCAAGAAGTTGCGTATACCAAAGTCGCGTGCAAACTACTGGATTGTACAACTGCACGTTGTAGCAACTATCCTGAACGCTTAGATTATGTCCCAGATTGTATTCAATTGACGCCAGAGAAATTAAGACAGATTCATTGGTTGCCTGCGAGTTGTGCATATCGGCGTTTAAATGAAGGAAAAAGTTTACCTTCATGGCATTATTTAAATACAGATTCGCGGCAGAGTGTCATTCAAGCCAGAAAATCGGCAGCAGGTCGTTGTATCTCTGAGACCGAAGTCGATGAAGAACAGATTGATGAATATATTGTGCGTTGGGTACGTTAACCCACAGATAAAACAAGATGTTTAATTGATAATGATTCTTAATACAGATATTATTTGATCTCTTTGTGGGTTGTAGAGGTCTGGTCGTGTTTCATTTCTCATACAAGTCTGCACTGTTGCTGGTATGTGGCTTTAGCTTACTGATCCATGCAGAAGTGCAGGCAAAACCGAATTTAGCCCCGTTAAAAGCCAATATTGCAGAACAGGGCTCTGCCTACTATCAGTTTCAGGTGAACTATTTCCAATCTGCCGATCAGCAGCGTCGTTATAAAGTCTGGTTAGGTCTTCCGCGCCAACAAACAGCAAGAGTCTCTCCTGCATTATTCATGCTCGACGGTAATTCGGCGATGTCTTATTTGTCTGAAGATGTATTGCAGCATTTGGCAAGGCGTGAAGCGCCAGTTTTGGTTGCAATTGGCTATGACACCAACTTGCCTTTTGATACAGCAGCACGTGCTTTCGATTATACCCCAACAGATGAAACTGGAAAAATTACAGCAGATCCCCGTCGACCTGAGCGCTTAAGTGGGGGCAGTGCAGAATTCCGTGAAGTCTTATTCAGCCAAATTCAACCTTGGGTGGCTGGACAGATTAAATTAGATCCTCAACGGCAAGCTTTATGGGGACATTCTTATGGCGGGCTATTTGTATTAGATAGTTTGATGCACGCTCAATACTTCAGCCATTATTTTGCTGCAAGTCCGTCTTTGTCGTGGGCGGATGGCCGTATTCTGAAAAATATGCAAAGGAAGACAGTGTCGCATGATCAGACCCAAGCTTTATGGATTATGGAAGGGGATTTAGCACAACATCATCCTGCGACAAAAAGCCCAAATTTTAATCCGAGAACTGTGCAAGAGAATCGAGATGTGATTGCACATTTTCAACAACAAGGGGTACAAAGCAAACTGTTGCTTTATCCAAATTTAAGTCATGGACAAATGTTTGCAGCGTCATTGTTGGATATTTTAAATTACCATCTATTCTAATGGCATCTTCAGCATTCAGCTATTCAGTCTGCTTGGCATTCCAGTGTAGACTAGAACCACCTTCATTGGCTGAAATAACCATATGTCAGACACCCAGATTCCGCTTCCAGAACGTCTTCGTCCTCGTGATTTGTCTGAAATTATTGGGCAAGATCACTTATTGGGAGAGCAAGCACCATTACGTCAAATGATTGATCAGGGGCACTTGCCGTCGATTATTTTCTGGGGACCGCCGGGTGTTGGTAAAACCACGATTGCCTTGTTGTTGGCACAAGCGGTTGATCGTCCCTTTGTCAGTCTGTCGGCATTAAATACGGGTGTGAAAGAATTACGGGAAATCATTGCAGAAAGTGGTGATTTACTCACCCCTGTGGTGTTTATTGACGAAATTCACCGTTTCAACAAATCACAGCAAGATGCTTTATTGAATGCGGTGGAAAAGGGCAAGATTACGCTGATTGGTGCGACCACAGAAAACCCCTCCTTTGAAGTCAACAGCGCCTTATTGTCACGCTGTCAGGTTTATACCTTAAATGTGCTCAGTAATGAGGCTATTCAGGAACTGATTCAACGTGCGATACAACAAGATCATTTTTTAAAACAACGTTATATTCAAATTGAAGAATTTGATGCCTTATTGCAGTTTGCCGCAGGTGATGCACGCAAGGCACTGAATTTACTCGACCTAATTGCCAGTACCTTTGAAGCAGACGTTGAAAATGTCATCAACAATGCCATTGTCGTGCGTGTTGCACAGCAAAATATTGCGCGGTATGACAAATCGGGTGAACAGCATTATGACTTGGTTTCGGCCTTTATTAAGTCGATTCGCGGTAGTGATCCAGACGCGGCTTTATATTGGATGGCACGGATGCTGAAAGGGGGAGAAGACCCCGTATTTATTGCGCGTCGCATGCTGATTGCCTCTTCGGAAGATATCGGCAACTCCAATCCGAATGCCTTGCTTTTGGCTGGAGAATGTTTCCGTTCGGTGCAAGCGGTCGGTATGCCTGAAGCACGGATTATTTTAGGACAATGTGCCGTGTATTTGGCAACCAGTGCCAAAAGCAACAGTACTTATCTGGCAATCAATAAAGCCCTCGATTTGGCAGAAAAAACGGCGAATTTGCCAGTGCCATTACATTTACGCAATGCACCGACCAAACTGATGAAACAGCAAGGCTATGGGGTGGACTATTTATATCCGCATAACTACCCTGAACATTTTGTAATGCAAGACTATTTGCCTCCAGAATTGAAAGGCACCAAGTTGTACGAATCTGCGCGTAATAAACGTGAAGTGGAAGGCGAGCGTTTACAACAACGCCGTTGGATGCAAGAACAACAGCAGCAATAAGGCTGTAGTCCAAATAAAAAAAGCCCGACATCCTGTCGGGCTTTTTTCGTATGCGCTGCTTAGGTATAACTCCTGTCGTACCTCACATCCTAGTGGTGTCACTTATCATTATTGTTTTATGTTTTGGAACATCCTGTTCTCTATGTCTCCATCATATGAAAAATATTCAACCTGATCTAGAAGACATCTTCCTGAATCTTTGTAAGCTGTAACCTACAAAGCATTTATTTAAAATTGCCTTCAAGGAACTGTTTCAGTCGTTCACTTTTGGGATTGATCAAGACTTCTTTAGGGTCACCTTGTTCTTCAATTTTACCTTGATGCAAGAAAATCACATGGTTGGAGACATGGCGAGCAAAGCCCATTTCATGGGTCACCACAATCATGGTTCGCCCTTCTTCTGCCAGACTTTGCATGACCTTCAATACTTCACCCACCAGTTCAGGGTCTAAAGCACTGGTCGGCTCATCAAACAACATGACTTCAGGTTCCATCGCCAATGCACGTGCAATGGCCACCCGTTGCTGTTGTCCACCCGATAAGAAAGATGGATATTTACCTTCTACACTTTCAGCCAGTCCCACTTTTCTTAAATATTTGCGCGCACGTTCTTCAGCTTCGGCACGTTTTAAACCCAAGACATGAATCGGCCCTTCCACGATGTTTTCCAGTACAGTCATATGTGACCATAAATTAAAATGCTGAAACACCATCATCAGTTGGGTGCGCATTTTTTGTAACTGTTTTGGACTGGTCGCTTTCAAATTGCCTGATTTGTCCAGTACGGTATTGAGTTGCTCGCCATTCAGTTGAATGGAACCCTGACTGGGTTGCTCTAAGAAGTTGATGCAGCGTAGGAATGTACTTTTTCCTGAACCCGAAGAACCAATAATACTAATGACATCGCCTGCGTTAGCATTTAGAGATACACCTTTTAGGACTTCATTGTCCCCGAAGGTTTTATGTAAATCACGAATCACCAGTTTTGCTGAGTTTTCCATCTATGTTTCTCCTAATGATTCGATGGTTTTAAAAATGCCAACCAGCGTTGTTCCAATTTACGAAAAATCCAAATCAAGATAAATGCCAAACATGCATATAAGATTGCCGCAATGCCAAAAGCATCAAACGTGGCATAGGTTGCCGCATTCACATCTCGTGCAATTTTCAAAATATCAGGCACGGTCGCGGTAAAGGCAATGGTGGTGGCATGCAGCATTAAAATGACTTCATTACCATAAAATGGCAATGCACGGCGTAACATGGATGGAATGATAATACGGGTATAACGTTTCCACGGAGACATGCCGAAGGCTTTGGCGGCTTCAATTTCGCCATACGGAATAGAGCGAATCGCACCTGCAAAAATTTCCGTGGTATAGGCTGCGGTATTCAGCGCAAAAGCCAAAATGGTGCAGTTGAGCCCTTCGCGAAAGAATTCATCCAGACGCTCATGGGCATGAATATAATCGAGGCTATAAATACCTGTGTAAATAATGAGCAGTTGCACATAGAGTGGCGTGCCACGAAATATATAGGTATAGAACCAAACAGGCAGGCGTAAAAATGGATTTTCTGATACGCGGGCAATGGATAGCGGGACTGCTAGTACAAAGCCAATCGCAATTGAGAGCACCAAAAGCCATGCAGTCATGGCCACGCCTGTCATTTGAAAACCATCGGTCCAAAGGTATGACTGCCAATATTGTTGAAGAATTTCAATCATAGTTGTCCCTTTTTCACACCAACCGAGTAACGACGTTCTAACCACATCAAAATTAAATTCGAAATGGTGGTGATCGCCAGATAAATCACTGCGGCAATGACACTGAAGTAAAACACCTGCATGGTGCTACGACCTGCATCTTGAGTAATTTTGACAATATCGGTTAAACCAATGAGTGAGACCAGTGCGGTAGCTTTAATCAGAACTTGCCAGTTATTGCCAATACCCGGTAAGGCAAAACGCATCATTTGCGGAAACAAAACGCGGCGAAAGACTTGAAATGAAGTCATGCCATAGGCATAAGCGGCTTCAATTTGTCCCTTGGGTACTGCTTGAAATGCACCACGAAACGTTTCGGTGAAATACGCACCATAAATAAATGCCAAGGTAATTACGCCTGCAACAAACGGATTAATATCAATTTGTTCCATTTGCAACGATTCGGTAATCGAGTTTAGCCCCAGTTGCAAGCTATAAAATAGCAGCAGCATGATGACCAGATCGGGAACGCTTCGAATAAGGGTGGTGTAGGCAGTCGCAATATAGCGGACAAATTTAAGACTAGAGAGTTTAGAACTTGCACCAATCAATCCAATCATGATGGATAGTAATAGCGATAACAATGCAAGCTGTATGGTCATCCAAGTGCCTTCAAGCAACACGGGACCATAACCAGACAAAAACATACTCATCTACTCCGAACAGAAACTATAAATAGAATATTGATGAAATTCAGTTGTGTATAAAAAATGTCGGTTTAAAACCGACATTTTTGTCATCAATAAATACTGAAGGAGAAGTATTTTTTCTCGAGTTTTTTGTATGTTCCATCGGCAATAATGGCGGCTAAAGCTTTATCAATGTCCTTTTTCAAATCAACATCTTCTTTACGTAAGCCAATTGCTGCACCTACGCCAAGGGTTTTAGCATCTACCACGTTGCCACCTGCAAAGCCGAATGCTTTACCTTTTGGTGATTTAAGGAAGCCACCATCAACCATAATGGCATCTTGTAATGTTGCATCTAGACGACCTGACACCATGTCTTGGTAAAGGACGTCTTGGTTTGGATAAGGCACGACATTGACACCTTTAGGTGCCCAATAGGCTTTTGCATAACTCTCTTGAATGGTGCCTTGTTGTACACCCACACGCTTCCCTTTTAGAGATGCAGGGGTTGGCAATAATGGAGAACCTTTCTTCGCAACCATGCGGGTTGGAGTGTTGTAAATTTTATTACTGAAAGCAATCTGTTTTGAGCGATCCGCAGTGACCGTCATTGAAGATAAAATGCCATCGAACTTCTTCGCTTTGAGTGCAGGAATCATCCCGTCAAAAGAATTTTCTACCCAAACACATTTGGCTTTCAATTTGGCACAAATGGCATTGCCTAGGTCGATGTCAAAACCCACCAATTTGTTGTCAGGGGTTTTATATTCAAAAGGGGCGTAAGCAGATTCCGTACCGAAACGAATGACTTTCCATTCTTTGGCTTGCACTGTGCTGCCAAGCGCTGTCAGCATTAACGTTGTTGAAAGTAATACTTTCTTTTGCCAGCTTTTCATCGTAAATATTAGCATCCGTAAAAATCAAATTTCAAAAAATAAGACGAAGACAAATTTACTCCACCTTTTGCTTTGAAATAAAAGCAACATATATACCAAAATATCCATTTATTGGTGATTTATTCAGCTTTAAGCCGTTGTAATGGTGGAAATTTGGGTATTTTCTACGGGCCAGAATAACTTTGTTTTGCAATATCCTATTCGCAATCCTTGATCATATTTAAAACATTGCACAGCACATAGTGGAAAAACTCGGGAAGCTGTGTGCGCTATGGCGTACACAGTTGCTGCTTTTTTTTACAGTTGTTCTTCACAATGGTTTTAGCTTAGAAAAACCTAGACCAAATATTAGGGCTGTAATGTGATGAATTGAAAACATACGGGTAAAACTGCGATGAGTAATGCAATTGCCATACTGAGATTAAAAATGAAAGCAAATTTAGCTTGCATTAACAATTGACGTAAAAAATTTCCCGCGATTGCCCAAATACCAACGCATGGAATCGAGATCAACATCAGAATGAAGGCGGCATAGGCAATGTCGGTGGATTGTTGGCTGGTAGCAAAGTAGGTTGAGATGGTACTGATAGACATCATCCATGCCTTGGGATTTAGCCATTGGAAAACAGCGCCTTGTAAAAATCCCATTGCAGGTTTTTCATCTAGACACGCGTTGAGTGGACCACTGGACGCAATTTTCCATGCTAACCAAAGAATATAGGCGGACCCAATCAGACTTAAAATAAACTGGAGTTGGGGAAAATGTAGGAATATTTGATGAAGTCCCAGACCAATTGCCATCAGTTGAAAGGCAACACCAAAGGCAATCCCCAGAATTAAAGGCAGGGTTTTCTGAAGCCCAAAGCGCGCTCCTGAAATTAGCACGAGGGCATTATTCGGCCCTGGGGTACTGGTCATGACCAAACAAAAAAGTAAATAAGAGATAAATAGAGAAGGGGACATGTATTTTGCATCATAAATAAAAAACATTTTATTGTTCAGATTACGCAATTTGGTTGTATATTGAGCTTAAAAATAGATAGTTTTGCAATAAATGATTGAACTAGACCGATTAGACCGAAGAATATTGTGTGAATTGGAAGCCGATGCACATTTAACCAATCTTAAATTGGCTGAACGTGTGGGTTTGTCCGCATCAGCATGTTTGCGTCGGGTGCAGGAATTAGAAAAAATTGGGGTGATTAAGGGCTACAAAGCCATTATTGATCGATCACTTTTAGGCATTGGATTAATTGTCTATGTGACTATAGGACTGTCGTGCCATTCCAAAGCATGTTTGCAACACTTTGAAGAAGTGATTGAGACTACACCTGAGGTTACTGAGTGTCATACCATTACGGGTGCGGTCGAGTATTTACTCCGAGTCGAGGTAACCGATATAAAATCCTATAAAAAATTTCATACTGATGTTTTGGGCACGATTCCTTCCATTTCCTCGATTACCAGTTTATTGGTGATGGATACCACCAAAGATTTGCGTGTACAAGTATGAACAATAGGGAAATCTATTTAAGGGATCCGATTCAATTCAAGGTATAGATATTGGAAAGCAATTAATTCATAGCATAAAAAACCGAGCCATCAGACTCGGTTTTTTAGTTCGAAGCTTCAGAGCAAATTAGATGTCTGAAAGGTCGATGCCAATACGTGCAGCAACTTCTTCATAAGCTTCAACCACACCACCTAAACCTTGGCGGAAACGGTCTTTGTCGAGTTTTTTCTTGGTGTCTTTATCCCATAGACGGCAACCGTCTGGAGAGAATTCGTCACCCAATACAATACGGTCATGGAACACACCAAACTCAAGTTTGAAGTCAACCAAAATCATGTTGCCTTTGTCGAACAATGCTTTAAGCACATCGTTCACTTGGTAAGTGAGTTCTTTCATTTTTTCGAGTTGTGCAGCATTTGCCCAACCTAAAGCAATGGCTTGAGATTCATTCACCATTGGATCGCCAAGGGCATCATCTTTGAAGAATAATTCGAAAGTTGGAGGTGTAAGTTCTTTACCTTCTTCAACGCCTAAGCGACGGCAGAGTGAACCTGCTGCATAATTACGAATGACACATTCCACAGGAATCATGTCTAATTTCTTTACCAACACTTCGGTTGGAGAAAGTAATTTTTCAAAGTGAGTTTCAATGCCAGCAGCAGCCAGTTGCTCCATGATAAAGGCGTTAAAACGGTTGTTCACCTTGCCTTTACGATCTAGTTGTTCGATTTTTTCGCCATTGAACGCAGAGGCATCATCACGAAATACTAAAATCAGGTGGTCTTGACTATCTGTTTCATACACAGATTTCGCTTTACCAGTATAGAGCAAGGTTTGTTTTAACATGGGGGAACCTTTTGCAAAAAAAAATGCCTAGTGTGATCTAGGCCGGCCAGTTTTGGTAAATCTGGGTTAACAGTTCTGCAGCTTTTTGTTGATCTGCAAAGCTATTATCGGCATTAAACACTGCCAAATTATGACTTGAACCGGCGGAAGTGAGTCGAAGTACATAGATCTGCTGATCAATTTTAAGCGTTACTTCGTAACGGTTTTTACTTTGACCCACAATGTTCTGGTTCATGCTGCTGAGTGTGGCAAGTGTATACTGCCAAATTGTATCAGAATTTCCATCAATTTTGAGTAATGGATTTTGATTTCCATCAGTTAGTAATTGAGGACGACCTATCTCAGTGCTTTGTTCAGCAGCAGTTGCTGTGCTGTTGGGTGCAGCAACATCTGGGCGAGGTAAAGCAAAACGGTTGCCTTTGCTATTTTCGAGCTTCGGTGCGTGTTGAATTGCTAAAGGTTCAACCGTTGGTGCTGGATACAGTGGCGTTACTGGACGAACCATTGATCCTTCAGGATATTGTAGCGGTTCGAGGGTTGCTGTCTCTTTATAGCTCAAAGATTTGTTGCTAACCGCAAGTGAACTACAACCCGCTAAACTCAATACTGAAAGTGCAAGGGTTAAACCTAAACGTAACTGCATAATGTAGTGCTCTTTATTTGATTATACCTGCCGCCACCAACGCTTCACGAAGCGGTGCGCGGTATTGTTCTGCAAGAGGTGTTAATGGTAAGCGTATGCCTGTACCAATTAAGCCCATTTCGTGTAGTGCCCATTTCACAGGAATTGGGTTCGATTCACAAAATAGAATATTGTGTAAATTTGCAACTTGCGCATTTAATGCTTGTGCACGTGCAGCA
Organism: Acinetobacter tibetensis; assembly: GCF_023824315.1. Taxonomy (NCBI): domain Bacteria; kingdom Pseudomonadati; phylum Pseudomonadota; class Gammaproteobacteria; order Moraxellales; family Moraxellaceae; genus Acinetobacter; species Acinetobacter tibetensis. The sequence goes on from NZ_CP098732.1 coordinate 59,538, forward strand.
TCGCCAGCAATCGCAGCCGCACACACTTCACTCATTTGCTTAGGCGCAACATTCGCAGTAACCGAAATATTACCTTTCGCACCATGTTCAATTAACTGGTAAGCGGTTGCATCATCACCTGAATAAACCACCATGTCTTTGCCATGAAGACCTTCCAGTAAAGCTTGACCACGCGGAATATCACCAGTGGCATCTTTAATGCCAATAATTTGTGGAATATCAGCCAGACGAATGACCGTTTCATTTGCCATGTCTACGCCTGTACGGCCTGGTACGTTATACAGAATTTGAGGTAAATCAACAGCTTCAGCAATCGCTTTATAATGCTGATATAAGCCTTCTTGTGTCGGTTTATTGTAATATGGTGTGACCAAGAGGGCTGCATCAGCACCGAGTTGTTTTGCTTCTTTTGTGAGTTCAATTGCTTCGCGCGTTGAGTTTGCACCAGTACCAGCAATAATTGGAATACGTTTGTTGGCTACACGAACGACTTCTTTAATCACTTGTGTATGTTCAGCCATGCTTAATGTAGACGCTTCACCAGTTGTTCCAACTGCAACAATACTGTTTGTTCCCTGTTCTATGTGCCACTCAACGAGCTTCTCAAGACCTTTCCAATCTACGCTGCCATCTTCAAACATTGGGGTGACGATTGCGACTATTGAGCCTTGAATGATCTGTGCTTGTTGAGTCATTTTAAAAAAATATCCTATTTTTCCATCCAGTGAAGTGAAAAACATGAGGTTGGATGGGTGCGTATTTTGATTTATAGCAGTTTCAATTAGAGTGTGTCGAATTGAATAATGCTTACGCAAATTATGACTGAACAAACGATGAAGAACAATATGCTTTAGTCAAAGCAACTCAAAACTTTAAAAAAGTGAAAAATAATGCATAGCGAGAGGATACATCTCGTGCTTTAGAATGTCAGAGAAGGGCATAGATCAATACATTTGAGGCAGAAAAATAAATAGGATTAAGAGCTTATAGGACTTAATAAATAGCTTATAGCTCTAGGTCATAGGCAAGAAAATAGGAGACTTCATTCTAAAAAGTGTCGTCAATTATTGATTTGAACAATAACTGATAGATTGCAGTTGAATTGGATGAGCAGCTAAGTCGTTAAAGTTCAATTGAATTGTTGACTATTTCAGTCAAATTTATTTCTGATTAATTGTTTTTAAGACTATTTATGCTAGGCAACGAAAATGTGACTTATCTCATAATTTATAAAAAAACACCAAAAATCTTCCACTTAAGGTGAGTTAATTTAAATTTCTGCTTCACGGATGATGAGCTTCATTTTGGACGCGGTTTAAACAAGGAGTTGAGATGAATACATTGTCAGCACGTAGGCACTCCGTGATTACGGTCGCAATTTGTTTTTTGATTGCGGTGATTGAAGGTTTAGATATTCAGGCTGCGGGTATAGCCGCCGCAGGCATTCGAGAACATTTTGCACTGAACAGTTCACAACTGGGTGTGTTTTTTAGCGCAGGAATTTTAGGCTTATTACCTGGGGCATTGGTGGGTGGACGTTTTGCAGACCGCATAGGACGTAAAACAGTCTTGGTTTGGTCTGTTGCCGTATTTGCAGTATTCACTTTATGTACTGTCTGGGTAAATAGTTTTTACAGTTTATTGCTGGTTCGCTTTTTGGCTGGCGCTGGCTTAGGTGCTGCGATGCCGTTGTTAATTACGCTAGCATCGGAAGCGGTTACTCCTGCAAAGCGTGGGCAAGCGGTAGGGTTAATGTATTGTGGTATGCCCGTCGGAGCTGCGATTCTGTCCTACATTGCCAGTTTAGATTTTGGTTCGAACTGGAAAAATATTTTCTATCTGGGCGGGTTGTTACCTATTATTGTGCTCCCGATAATGATCAAATTCTTGCCTGAATCGCGTGAATTCTTAAAAGCCCAAACACGTGTTGAAACAGCCGAGATCGAGCAAAAAGTCTCTTTTCGGGATCTGTTTAATCGCCATAACTTAATGCGTACTGGCTTAATTTGGTTCAGTTATTTCTTCACCTTAATGGTGGTTTATATCATGCTGAGCTGGTTACCTTCGTTATTTATGGAGCTTGGTTTCTCGCGTAAAGAAGGCAGTACAGCACAATTCTACTTCATGCTCAGTGCAACCGTAGGAACGGTGATTTTGGGTATGCTGACAGATCGCTGGAAAAAAGCTTATGTGATTGTGTTGATGTATGGCGGAATTTTGGCAGGCTTATTTGCCTTAAATGCTGCGGCTTCACTGACTCAAATGTATTTGGCATCAGCACTTGTCGGCGCTTTTGTGATTGGTTGTCAGGGCGTGCTCTATGCGTTTGGGAGTATTGTTTATCCGACTGAACTACGTGGTACGGGTGTGGGGATGGCTTCGGCTGTTGGGCGTATTGGGGCGATGTTGGGTCCGACCATTGCGGGACAGCTTTTGGCAGCAGGTTTTGGCGCGACTGGCGTGGTTTCAGCAGCGATTCCTTGTATTGTGATTTCTGCCGTATTGATGTTAATTTTGGTCCAACGTCTACAGAAAGTCACCGTTTAAACATCGAATAGTCTATGAATAGCCCGTATTTACGGGCTATTTTTATGGGCAATAAACAATCGGCAACAGCAGGAATTGCGGTAGACCAAGCCAGTGAGGCGGATGCACTGACTACATTCTTAGACTTTTGTTATATGCTAGCGAACAATGAATAAAAACAGTGAACGAAACGGACATGCAACAGATACAAAACAAGAAAGCGTTGATTGTGGTGGATGTACAAAATGGTTTTACCCCAGGAGGAAATCTTGCGGTTGCCCATGCCGACCAAATTATTCCCAAAATAAATCAATTGGGGAATTATTTTGAGCAAATTATTCTGACCCAAGACTGGCATCCTGCACAGCATATTTCTTTTGCAGACAATCATGTGGGTAAACAAGCCTTTGATCAGATTGAACTGCCTTATGGCACACAGGTGCTTTGGCCTATGCATTGTGTACAAGGCAGCCATGATGCCGATTTTCATCCGGATTTAGTCTTACCCCAAGCCCAATTGATTATCCGTAAAGGCATGCATGTGAATATCGACAGTTATTCAGCATTTATGGAAGCAGATAGAAAAACCACGACAGGTCTGGCCGGTTATTTAAATGCACGTGGCATAGACACCGTCTATATTGTGGGCATTGCGACAGATTTCTGTGTGGCATGGACAGCGATAGATGCCTGTCGTTTAGGCTTTAAAACTTATGTGATTGCTGATGCAACCAAAGCGATTGATTTAAATGGTTCGTTGCAACATGCTTGGCAAGATATGCTGGCAGCCGGTGTACAACGCATTTACATCAAAGATATTGTTGCGACCATGACGGCATAATTGGCGTAATCTCCTTTTACCTTTTCTAGTTTGACTCCCCATTGAGGACTGACGATGTCTGTATTATTGCAATTGAGCCATTGGATTCAGAAAACGTTTGCTTTGTGGGTGGTGCTGTTTGCAGGGATCGCGTTGATTCTGCCCGAAGCCTTTGTCTGGTTAAAAGCCTATATCCCGTGGATGCTTGGGATTATTATGCTGGGCATGGGAATGACCATGCAGTTGGCGGACTTTAAAGCCATAGCACAAACGCCGAAAGCGGTCTGTATTGGGGTAATCGCACAATTTGTGGTGATGCCGTTGTTGGCTTATGTCCTGTGTCTGGTCTTTCAATTGCCTGCTGAATTGGCTGTCGGGGTGATTTTAGTCGGTTGTTGTCCCGGGGGAACCGCTTCGAATGTCATTACTTATATGGCAAAGGGCAATACAGCATTGTCTGTCGCCTGCACTGCGGTTTCGACCTTATTGGCACCTTTACTCACTCCATTTATTTTCTATCTACTTGCGAGTCAATGGATTGAAATTAATGCGTGGTCAATGCTGAGTTCTATTTTACAGGTAGTGCTATTGCCGATTGTGGTGGGCTTAATTTTAAGACGTTTATTGAAACAACAGATTCAGCAGTACATCAGTGTGATGCCCCTCATTTCTGTGCTGGCCATCGTCTTGATTGTGGCGGCAATTATTGGTGGCAGTAAAGCACAGCTCCTCCATTCAGGCTTGCTTATATTTCTGGTGGTGGCATTACACAATGGCTTAGGATATTTATTGGGATTTGGATGTAGCCGTTTATTTCATTTAAATTATGCAGACAGTAAGGCGGTAGCGATAGAAGTTGGAATGCAAAACTCAGGTCTGGGTGTGGCTTTAGCCGCAGTACATTTTGCGACAGCACCTTTAGCCGCCTTACCCAGTGCAATTTTTAGTTTATGGCATAATATTTCAGGACCGATTTTGGCAACCTATTGGGCAAGTCGACAGCATGAATCGGGTTCTGAAATTGAATTAGAGTCAAGAAAACCCGAATAAAATGAGTAGATTATTCTAATACAGGTGTGAGTTCTGCCTATAAAACCAACACTGGGACTGTATATTGAAGCTGAGTCTTAGGCTGTAATAAAAACGTCATAAACACTGCATAACATGCAGACACAGAGGGTAAAGAGTTGATTAAAAAATCAACCACATTGAGTCTACATGGAAAATTTTCAGCATTCATCAGCAACGTATTTTAATCGAGAATTGGCATTAATTGAATTTAATCGGCGTGTTCTGGCTCAGGCGAGAAATCCCGATTTACCCATTTTAGAGCGACTCAACTTTCTAATTATTTTTTCCCGTAATCTAGATGAGTTTTTTGAAATTCGAGTTGCGGGGTTAATGAAGCAACAGGATTTAAACGCCATTACCCGAATGCCTGATGGTATTCCAACCGATGTGGTTTTGTCAGAACTTTCGACCATTGTGCATCAGGCAGTCCAACAACAATACGAGATTTTCAACCATTCCATTTTGCCGCAGTTACAAGGCTTTGGAATTCATTTCATTCAATATCAAGATATTTTAGAAAAGCATAAAGCGTGGATTGCCAACTATTTTGCCAAACAAGTGCAGCCTGTGTTGACGCCAATCAGTTTAGATCCATCACATCCCTTTCCTCGCTTGGTCAATAAAAGTCTGAATTTCATTGTGAGTCTGGAAGGTAAAGATGCCTTTGGGCGTGAAATTGAAATGGCGATTGTGCCTGCGCCTCGTTCTTTACCACGTTTGATTCATTTGCCCGAGAGTGTGGTGGGGAATCATCAAGAACAGATTTTCCTAACCGCCATTATTCAGCAACATATCAGTGATTTATTTCCGGGTATGAAAGCGACAGGTTGCTATGCGTTTCGTGTGACACGCAACGCTGATTTAATTTTGTCGGAAGATGTTGATGATCTGGCGGTGGCATTAAAAGATGAGCTGTCTTCGCGGCGTTTTGGTCGCGCGGTGCGTTTAGAAATTGAAGATGATTGTCCTCGTGAAATTACGGATTATTTGCTGAATCAATTTGATTTAGATCAAGAGCATTTATATTCGATTTCGGGACCCATCAATTTATCACGCTTAACCACCAGTTTTGCTCGCCCAGATTTGAAATATCCCGTATTTAACCCTGTTATTCCGAAGGCGTTTCGTAAGCAACAGTCCATCTTTGAGATTTTGAAAAAAGAAGATGTGTTACTGCATCATCCTTTTGATTCATTTCAACCTGTGATCAGTTTATTGCGTGAAGCGGCAAAAGATCCGAATGTATTGGCCATTAAGCAAACGCTCTATCGCAGTGGGCCAGATTCGGAAATTGTGCAAGCCTTAGCAGAAGCTGCCCGTAATGGCAAAGAAGTCACCGCGGTGATTGAGCTGCGGGCACGTTTTGATGAAGAATCGAATATTACCGTGGCCAATGTCTTGCAAGAAGCGGGGGCAGTGGTGGTGTACGGCATTGTGGGTTATAAAACGCATGCCAAAATGATTTTAATCGTACGTCGTGAAGATCAGCAATTGGTGCGTTATGCACATTTAGGCACAGGCAATTATCATGCTGGTAATGCCAAAATGTATACCGATTATGGCTTAATGACCACGCAGCCTGATATTTGTGAAGATGTACATCGGATGTTCCAAGAGCTGACGGGGATGGGCAAGATGGCAAAATTAAAGACTTTGCTGCATGCCCCTTTCACCTTGCATACTGAATTGCTGAAGTTGATTGATCAGGAAATTGCGTGTGCACAAGCGGGGAAAAATGCGCGCATTATCATTAAAGTCAATGCACTGACCGAGCCACAACTGATTGCAGCTTTATATCGTGCTTCGCAAGCCGGGGTGAAAATTGAACTGATTATTCGTTCGATTTGCTGTTTGGTTCCACAACTGGAGGACTTGTCCGAAAATATTCGAGTGCGATCCATTGTAGGACGTTTCTTGGAACATACCCGCGTCTATTATTTTGAACAGGGTGGTGAAAAGAAACTGTACTGTGCCAGCGCAGACTGGATGGGGCGTAATTTATTTTCGCGTGTTGAAACTTGCTTCCCCATTTTAGACTCGAAAATCAAAAAACGTATTCTGCAAGATGGCTTACTCAATTATTTGTCGGATCAAAAAGGCACGTGGGAATTGCAGTCTACAGGAGAGTGGATTCCAGCCTACGTTGCTCCAGATGAAGTGCCGCATTCAGCGCAAGAGTTCTTAATCAGCAAAAGCCTACAAAAAATTTAATCTTTAAGACAGCATAAAAAAGCTTGACACGAGTCAGGCTTTTTTATTGCAGCAAGCTTATGAGGCTTTAGATTGTTTGCCTTTCAGAATCTCAGTTCTTAAACTTTGTGCCAATTCGGCTGTACTGCTATCCATCCCATTGACCATAAAGGCATGACGAGTCAATACATTGGTCGGATTCGGCAAGGACACCAAGTCATAATGCTCGCTGATATCCTTTAACAATTCATTGTTCAAATGCACTGCGCTTTCTTTGGCAGACAGTTGATGAACCAAACGCTCAGCCGCTTGCACGGCAGACAACTGCATGGCGTCTACCGACGAAGAAATAGCACTGCGGGTTTGTAAAACGAAACGTTTTTCTTCACGGTAGCGTTTATATAAAACTTCCGACAATAATTGGAACACTGAACTAATCATCACCAGACAAGGCACGGCATCAGGCATGTCAGCCGATAGGGTAATGGTTGCCCCTTGTGCGCTGAATTGCTGCACCGTAGTAATGTCAGAACGATTCAATTTATAGTGCTGAACAGCAAGCTCAATACTTTTGTTCAAGAAAATCTGGCACAAATTGAAATAAGGTACAGATACCGTCTGATTGACTGAATCGAGGAGTTGCTTCGGATCATAATATTGAATGTTCAATGCGACCGAGCAATCATCCAAAATCACAGGTTTAATTTCTTTGGCTTTATTTTTATTCTGGAACTGTTGTTGGGCTTGAGCAATGGTTAACGCAGCATTATGTTTCTCTTGCTCAAGTGCTTGAGTTAAGGCCTGAATTTCATGTTTTAAGCGGGATTCATTATTAATGCGTGCTAAATATTCTGTACGGCTTGGGCGCGCAATAGCACGGTAACCTAACCACAGTAAGCCGTGAATAAAAAACGAGAACAAAATGGCCAACCATTGAGTCCGTAAAATTTCACCAATGCTAGGTTTGATCAGAGTAATTTCAATGGTGCCGACTTTTTTCTCATTTTGTAAGGCATCACGAACAAAGACTTCACCATCACGCGTTTTGGATAAACCGCCTGTGGCCAAAACCTGATTAGTACCATCTAAAATTCGAATAGAGGCGACACTTGGATTTGTGGCGTAACGATTTACCAATAAGGCCAGTGATACTGTATTGGCAGGTTCAAGTTCCGATAAACTGTCTGTGACCAACTGACTGGTCATCAACTGTCCCTGATTCGCACGGTTTTCATTTAGTTGGTGAGTGGTTGCAATCACCAATAAAAAGGTATGAAGTGCAAAACTTATTATCAGTAGGCTAGCAAATAGCCCTTGTCTAGGCGCATTCAACGTAAACTTCCAAGGCAATTCTATTCAAATTCGATTATGATTCTCACAATAGTTGTAGCTCAGACTCGAGTCAATTCATGCGAGAAATCATTCTTATATCATTTTTAGGACCCGACCAACCTAATCAATTCACTCGATTAATGCAGGTTTTGTCCACTCATTCCTTACAAATTCTAGATGTTGGACAAGCCGTCATCCATAATCAACTGACTCTAGGTATTGTTGTTTCGTCAGATGACCAGACTGCAACAGCATTAGCCATGAAGGAAATTCTGATTCTAGCACATGATATCGGCTTAACAGTGCGCTTTAAACCGATCTCTGCAACAGAATATGATCAATGGGTAAGTGAAGGTGGACGTACACGCTATATTGTCACGGCTTTGGCGCCAGAACTGACTGCTGAGCATTTACAAGCTGTTACCAATATTGTGTCGAACCAAGGTTTTAATATTGAAACAGTGATCCGTTTATCGGGTCGTCCACAGCTACAAAACCAGTCAGAAGGACCAAAACGTTCTTGTGTACAGTTTGGTCTGAGCGGGCAAATGTTAGATGCAACCGCAATGCGTGCAGCTTGCTTACGTTTGTCCTCAGAACTCAGTATTGATATTGCGGTGCAAGAAGACAATGCTTACCGTCGCAACAGCCGTTTAGTGTGTTTTGACATGGATTCGACCCTCATTGAACAAGAGGTGATTGATGAATTGGCGATTGAAGCGGGTGTGGGTGAGCAAGTTGCAGAAATTACTGAACGTGCCATGCAAGGGGAGTTGGATTTCCAACAAAGCTTCCGCGCGCGTGTTGCATTATTAAAAGGTTTGGATGCTTCGGTATTACCTAAAATTGCGGAACGCTTGACCATTACGGAAGGCGCAGAACGATTAATTACAACATTAAAATCATTGGGTTATAGAACAGCAATTTTATCAGGTGGCTTCCAGTACTTTGCCGAGTATTTACAAGCCAAACTTGGGATTGATGAAGTGCATGCCAATGTACTAGATGTACAAGATGGCCATGTCACAGGTGAAGTCAAAGGACATATTGTCGATGGCGCACGTAAGGCATTTTTATTGCGTGAACTGGCAGACAACATGGGTATTTCACCAGAGCAAACCATTGCAGTGGGGGATGGTGCCAATGATTTACCAATGTTGTCTTTGGCGGGTTTAGGCGTTGCTTTCCGTGCGAAACCTTTAGTCCGTCAGAATGCCAATCAGGCGATTTCAAGCGTGGGACTGGATGGTGTTTTATACCTGTTGGGTGTGCATGATAAAGATCTTAACTGCGTGTAACCATTACAGTTTCATGAAAAAAACGCAATCTTAGGATTGCGTTTTTTGTTTTCTTCTGCGTGACTTTTGTATTAAAAAATCATCTAACGATTGGTCACAATCTGCTTCATATCGGGTGTCCAAAAAATATTTTTTTCGTTGAAAAACCCCGTTGTTTTTTTGTAATGACACGCCAACTCATGGCATATCTTGCTTCCATTCAAGTCGAAATGACAAAAAATGTAATGACAAAATAATATTGCGACAAGGTATGTCGTTCAATAAAAAAGCATGCCTTTTTTTCTGTTTAAAACTGCTCATAATGCTTGCATAGAGATACAGATAAACAAATTTCACAAAATTAATATAGGTCGTGAGAATTACTGGTCGGGTCCCTGCCCAGACACGATTTCCATTGAAGACGGAGGTTTTTATGGTCACAGCGAATTTAGCAACCATAATTGGCTTGAGTTGTGTGGCTGTTGCACTGATTGCTGTTTTCTTCTCGCCTTATCGTCGTTGGCTGAGCTTTATGTTCGCAGGTATGATGTTCTGGGGCTTGCTAGAAATGATTCGACTGAGCATTCAGGTCGTGTTTGATTTACCTATGGCGTATAGTTATCTGGCTGCGGTGAGCTTATCCATGACGATGGTGACGCTATTATTGTTCCGAGAAGATCGCCGTGCTGAACGTGCTTTATCAAAGCGTCGTTACATTGAACATACCCCTGTATATGAAGATGATCAACAGTACAGTAGCCGTTAAGCGTTGACGGCTCCTTTTCAGCCAAGATGGGAGGGAGCTAAGTTCCAAGGCAGTTTGGACAATCAGAAAATAACAATAAGTATTACCATACTAGGCTGAATGCTGATGATGCAGTTCATACGTGTAGAAATAGGTAAGTTTTGATTTTTAGTCAGGACAGTTGTGATTTAGCCAATCTAAGGGTTTAAACTTTTATATGCTGATTTACGCATGCGACAAAAAGACTGTGATTTTGTGATCAACATAAAATTTTTGTTTGTGACTTTAGCGCTCAGATTGGGATTGTTATACAAAGCCTAGCTTCCATCAGAATTAAGTTATGGTAGGATGGAGCAGTCAATTTTTCTACAATTACAATAGGCTTTAAACGTCATGAAACTGTCTTCAATTCCAGTTGTCAAACTACCTTTGGTCGATGTGAGCACGGATCCACTTGATCTTTTAGTGGCGAGTTTAGTGTTGCGCATGAAACAACTGGCTCGTACCAGCCCAAAATTTATTGAGTTGATTCATGAGCGTCAATTTCGCATCCAAATTGGGACTGACCAAGGTGTAGCGCGTCAAATTATTATCAACAATGGACAAATTGATACAGTTTCAGGTGATGCAGAGAAAGCCGATTTTATCCTGCAATTTGTAGACAGCGAGCAAGGTGTGAAAACCTTACTGAAAGGTGATCCATCGGCATTCATGACGGGGATGCAAAATGGCAGCATCAAAATGGAAGGTGACTTCAGCTTATTGGTTTGGTTTAACAAAGTTGCAAAATTGATTCCACCAAAATTACCAAAACCAGTGAAAGAGAAAATTCAATTGGCGCGTCAATTCTTAAAAGAAAAAACAGGTCGATAAGTCTTAAATTGCGAAGCAATAAAAAAGCCTACAACTCACTGTAGGCTTTTTTATTGCGGAATTTTTCATTCAACTTCAAGCTGAAAAGTCACAGGACCGTCATTAATTAAATGCACTTTCATGTCTGCTGCAAAAATGCCCGTTTGTACTTGTTCAAACTGAGATTTGGCATAGTCCACCAATTGCTCATACAAGACTTTGGCAGCATCAGGCGGCATTGCAGGGCCAAAATCTGGGCGTAAGCCTTTTTGTGTTTGCGCCATCAGGGTAAATTGCGACACCAACAATAAACCACCTTGAGCTTGTGCCACGTTCCAGCCCATTTTGCCTTGTTCATCATCAAAAATGCGGTACTTGAGGATTTTATCAATCAGCTTTTTGCCTTTTTCAAGCTGATCCTCTTTGCCGATTCCCAAAAAGACCAGCAACCCATGTTGAATTTCACCCGTAACTTGACCGTCGACGATCACTTTGGCTTCAAGTACTCGCTGTAATAAAGCACGCATGAGAATCCCTCAATGTTAATGTGGCAGGCATTGTAGCAAAGATGACTTTAGCAGGGGTTTTGAGACATCTTGATTTGGTGAGTTTTCTGCAATCAATGGCTTTTTTCAGCTTGAAAGTGTGCTTTAATGCTAGAAGTTGATAAAAACTGAACCTTTATGTCTGCAATTATTCACTCACTCCTCGATACTGACTTATATAAGTTCACCATGTTACAAGTGGTGCTGCACCAGTTCCCGCAAACACATAGTGTTTACCACTTCCGTTGCCGTAATTTGGATGAAACGGTGTATCCCTTGGTGGATATTTTGCAAGATTTGAATGAGCAACTGGATTATTTGTGTCAGCTTCGGTTTAAAGAAGATGAATTGCAATATTTGCGTGGCTTACGTTTTATTAAAAGTGACTTTGTCGATTATCTAGAATTATTCCAGTTAAAACGCCGCTTTATTCATGCAGATGTCGATCAAGAAGGTCGATTAGACATTTGGGTGGAAGGTCCCATGGTGCAAGCCATGATGTTCGAGATTTTTGTTTTGGCGATTGTGAATGAACTGTACTTCAAACGCATTCGTACGCCAGAAGTGCTCGAAGAAGGCGAGCGTCGCCTCAAAGCCAAAATTGAATTTATTCAACAGTGTGAACAGCAGCAGCGCCCAGAAGATCCGCCTTTCTTGGTATCGGATTTTGGTACCCGTCGTCGCTATAGTTTGACTTGGCAAAGGCAGGTGATTCAGGCATTTCACCAAGCAGTACCGAATGTTTTTCGTGGCACCAGTAATGTGTTGTTGGCAAAAGAATTAGGAATTTCACCCATTGGCACCATGGCGCATGAGTTTTTACAAGCTTTTCAGGCGCTAGATGTGCGGCTGCGGGATTTCCAAAAAGCAGCATTAGAGACTTGGGTGCAAGAATACCGTGGGGATCTAGGCATTGCCCTGACCGATGTGGTGGGAATGGATGCTTTCCTACGCGATTTCGATTTGTATTTTGCCAAATTATTCGATGGTTTGAGACATGACAGTGGCGACCCTTTTGTTTGGGGGGATAAAGCCTATGCGCATTACAAAACCTTGAAAATTGACAGCAGAACCAAAATGCTGACCTTCAGTGACGGTTTAAATTTACAAAAAGCTTGGGCATTACATCAATATTTCAAAGACCGTTTCAAAGTCAGTTTTGGGATTGGCACCAATTTGACCAATGATATGGGGCAGACTCCATTGAATATTGTGTTGAAGTTGGTGGAATGTAATGGACAATCGGTGGCGAAAATTTCAGATAGTCCAGGCAAAACCATGACCGATAACGATACCTTTTTGGCCTACTTACGTCAGGTTTTTCAAATTACAGAGCCTGCGCATTAATTGATTTATATTGCTGATTTTCTGCAATGATCTCTAGGAAAATCGGCAGTTGGTAGACATGGGCTTATGCTAAGATCAAGCTGTTGCCAGAACAAAACGTGTAAAAAAGATGACGGAATCTACGCTAAATTTGGGTTTATTAATCGAGGTGGAAGAGCTACTTCCACATTTAGACAATGAAAAATTACGTATCGTGGATTTAAGTCGACGTTCAGTTTATGAGCAGCTACATATTCCACATGCCATTCCGCTTAAGCCCGCACAATTGCTGCGCCAAGAAGAAAATACCACAGGATTATTACCTGATGCTGAAGGCTTGACTGCGCTGATTCAGTATTTGAATATTAGCCCTGAGCATCATGTGGTGGTTTATGATGATGAAGGTGGTGCTTGGGCAGGACGCTTGATCTGGAATTTGCATTGCTTAGGTTTTTATAATACCTCGCTGCTCAATGGCGGTATTCATGCATGGTTAGGGCAAGGTTTTCCCACCACTTCAGAACAGGAGCAATTCGCCCCTGTAGAATCCTTAGTGCAAGTCAATTTGGCTGCGCAAGATCAAGTCCGAATTGAATATCCCGAGTTGCTGTCTTTGGTACAGCAAAACGCCATTCAGCTTTGGGATTGTCGAACTGAAGATGAATATACGGGTTTAAGATTAGCAGCGCGACGCGGTGGTCACATTCCAAATGCGCGCCATTTTGAATGGAGTACTGCACTTAACCGTGAAAATCATTTAAAATTGCATGCTTTAGAACGCACACAACAACGCTTAGAACAACAAGGTTTCAATTTACAAGAACCTGTCGTGGTGTACTGCCAGTCACATCATCGTTCAGGTTTGGCTTATATTTTGGGTCGTGTATTGGGTTGGAATATTCGAGCTTATGATGGTGCGTGGAGTGAATGGGGCAATCGCCTCGATAGTCCAATCGTTACTGGAGAGTTACCGTCTTGAGCCTCACCTCACGTTTAACAAAACAATTTTTTATTCAGGCGCAACGCGTTGTGCCACAACATCAACTCTCGCGTGTGGTCGGGAAGATTGCTGCCAGTGAACATCCATTGATTAAAAACACGGCAATTTCTGCATTTAAAGCGCAATATGGCATTGATATGTCGATTGCAGAGCAAAAAAATGCGTTGAAATACAAATCATTCAATGAGTTCTTTACCCGTGCTTTGCAAGATGGTGTGCGTGAGATTGATGCCGATGAGACGAGCATTGTGTCACCTGCCGATGGGGCAATTTCACAACTGGGCCATATTGAATCTGGTGAAGTGTTCCAAGCCAAAGGGCAAAGTTTCTCTGTAGAAAAGCTGATTGCGGATCCTCAATTAGCAGAGCCATTTAAACAGGGTGAATTTGCAACGGTATATTTATCTCCGCGCGATTATCACCGTGTACATATGCCGTTTGCAGGTACGCTCACCGAAACTTTATATGTGCCGGGTGAATTGTTCTCTGTGAACCAAACCACGGCAGAAAATATTCCAGGTTTGTTTGCACGTAATGAGCGTATGGTGTGTTTGTTTGATACCGAGTTGGGGCGTATGGCCGTGGTGTTAGTCGGTGCGATGATTGTGGCAGGCATTGAAACAGTTGCGACAGGCAAAGTGAAACCGACTGGGCGTTTAGAGTTAAACCAGCACAATCTTTTCCTTGAAAAAGGCGCAGAGCTAGGGCGTTTTTACTTAGGTTCAACCGCGATTGTCTTGTTTGAACACAATAAAATGCAGTGGGATGCGCAGTTTAAAGCCAATTCGACGGTAGTGATGGGCGAAGCATTGGGGCATACCCTGTAATGATGCCTTTGAGATGGTTGTCGTATGCAACCATCTCAATCCCTATTTTTTAAATCATATAATAATCATTTCTGAGTAAAACAATTTTTAGCTCATGTGATACAGGCGCTCTTTCGGGAACACCACTTTAAAGGTCGAGCCTTGATTCTCTTTGGATTCAATTTCTAAATGTGCGTTGTGCTGCATCAGTACGTGTTTCACAATTGCCAGTCCTAAACCCGTTCCACCTGTTTGACGACTACGTGCGCTATCCACACGATAAAAGCGTTCGGTTAAGCGTGGCAAATGTTTTGGATCAATACCAATACCTGTATCTTCAACCGTGAAATAACCATGTTCGCCATCATCATGCCAACCCATGGTAATGGTACCGCCTTTCGGGGTGTATTTAATCGCATTGGTAATGAGATTGCTAAACGCACTGGCCAATTCGGTATCTGAACCAATGAGGTCGCAATGACTGTCGATGTCCAAATTCAGGGTATGGCCATAATCCACATTATAAGCCTGCGCATCATCGAATAACTGATTCATCAGGCTTGGCATTTCAATAATCTGGTTTTTGGCAATTTGCTTATTATTTTCCAAACGGGATAACAGCAAGAGGTCATTGACCAAGGCATTCATACGTTTGGTCTGCGCCTGCATTTGCTCAAACGCACGCTTCCAGCGTGGATTTAAATCTTCTTGGTCGGTAAAGGTTTCAATATAACCACTGAGTACCGTTAAAGGCGTGCGTAATTCATGTGAAATATTATCGACAAAATCTTTACGCATTTGCTCCAGATTGTGCATCCGAGTCACGTCATACGCCACTAAAAGACGGCTTTCACCGCCAAAGCGAGTCATTTTGATTTGTACGTAATGATCTTCAAACACTGAGGATTTCATTTTAATCCCGTCAGGGATTTGATCGCTTTGTTTGAAATATTCAATAAAACTCGGCTGGCGTAGAATGGTCATGATATTGCGACCACGATCTAGTGACTGAATACCGAGTAGTTTTTCCGCCGCGGGATTCCACCATTCAATTTGATGCGACTCATCAATTAACACCACCGCTTCCGCCAGTGCCACCAAAGAGGATTGTGCACGGTCAATCAAGCCGACCATTTCAGCCTGAACAATACGTTCTTGGCGCTGTGCACGATAGACATTAAATAATAATGCTCCCCAGATGCCATTTAAATTAGGCGGAACATCATAAGGACGGTTGGAAATCCATTCATTGACCAAGTACAAAGAACGCAGTTGGAAACCGAAAAAAATGGTAAAAGCGGTAAAAATACAAACCCAAAAATACCCGATGCCAAACCCGATTAAGCTTGCAATGAGCAGTAGAAACGCCAGTAAACGTAAATCTTGTTTGGCAAATATCCATAAACTGCTGTAACGGAATTTTTGATGCTCACGCGCCAGTTCGGGGACAGGGTAGGGTTCATACATAAAACTAAAATTAACCTAAAGCTACATCAGCACGAGTGGAGAAGCGGTAACCCGTTCCACGCACGGTTTGAACAAAACGGTCTGCACCATAGGGTTCTAAGACTTTGCGTAAACGACGAATATGGACGTCAATGGTACGATCTTCAATATAGACATTGCCACCCCAAACCTGATCAAGCAATTGCGCACGGGTATAAGCACGCTCAGGATGCGTCATGAAGAAGGCCAGCAAACGATATTCAGTTGGCCCCATTTCTAGAATGTTATTGCTAAAACTGACGCGTTGGCTGACTGGGTCAAGCAATAAACCATTGGCATCAATGGTTTTTTCGCCGCTTAGAGCATTGGCGCGACGCAGCACTGCTTTAATGCGCGATACCAATTCACGCGTCGAAAAAGGTTTGGTCATGTAGTCATCTGCACCTGCATCGAGACCTTGGACTTTATGGTCTTCTTCTCCGCGTGCAGTCAGCATAATGACTGGAATTTCAGATAAGTTTTCATCGCGTTTAAGGCGACGACAGAGATCGACACCGCTGACACCACCAGGCATCATCCAGTCGAGCAGAATTAACGCTGGGCGTTGATCGACAATCATTTGATGCGCCTGTTTTGCATCTTCTGCCTGTAAGCATTGAAAGCCTGCCATATCCAAAGAGGTATGAATCATCTCTCGAATTGGAAGTTCGTCATCGACGATTAGTATGTAGTCATCTTTCACAACGCAATATCCTATTGATGATAACGGTAGGCCGTTTTTTATTTATGACAGGCTTATTACAAAGATTAATTATGACAGTATCATTGCAGAATAGGGCAGAATCCCAATTTTCGCAAAGTTTTGTGACAATTTTTAGTCGAATTCATGAACAATTTTAGACAGGCGTAGAGGCGGTCATAAAATTAGAGTCAATTTTTTGTAAAAATTAAATCGCTGTAATTTAATTTTTTTTCTCAGAAAATGATTCGAGTAGGGCTAAGAAAACCACCCGACATGATGCCAATACATCTTCCAGAGACTGTTTAAAGCCACTGATGACCCAACGAATCGCAATCTGGGTAACATAACCATTTAAGCCTGTAGAAACCCATGAAATTTCACGTTCTGAATGCGGGATATTCGGCATCATCAACATGACAAAAGCATGAATCATACGGTCAAAACGCAACATGGTTTCGTGAATGGTGGCTTGGTTATGCAGTTCTTGCACCAGCATAGCATCGATATAAATAATACGTGCCATCCGCGGGTTATCTTTGAGCGTGGTGAGTAGGGCAGTTAAGCCAGCATCGACCATTTTTTCATGACTGTTCGAGGCTTGCATAATCGCTTGCATGACATTCTGTTGCAGTTCATCAATCAGTTTTAAAAAGATGGTTTGGAAGAGTTGATCACTTTTTTTAAAGGATTCATAAAAATAGCGTTCGGTCAGTTTGGCTTCATTGCAAATGTCTTTGACCGTGACGGCAAAAAAACCATGGGTGCCATAAACTTCAATACCCGCTTCGATGAGTTTTTCACGACGTGCCTGTTGACGCTCAGTCAAAGAGAGTCCTTTAAACTGGCGTTCTTTATTTTTTAACGGTTGGTTATTTTTTCCTGCATCGTTGGTATTGGAATAAGTCATAAAGATAAAACGTAGCAAAGACCGCCTATAGTTTAACAACAATTGCTGCAAATGCCTAAATTAAACGCGGAATTTGGCCGAAAGGAGATTCATCAGACATTTATTGACAATGGTTATTGTCAAATTTATATTGAGAGAGTCTTTCGCGTCATGCATAAAAGAATGGGGGTAGCTTTGTCATACCGCCTTAGGAACCAATAAGGAAAGAAAATGAAAACATTTAACAATAAAGTCGCCGCTGTAACAGGTGCGGGTTCAGGGATTGGTCAACAGTTGGCATTACTTTTAGCTCAACAAGGTTGTCACCTTTCTTTAAGTGATATTAATGAGCAAGGTTTGGCAAAAACCGTAGAATTACTCAAAGACAGCAATGTACGAGTGACCACCAAAAAACTGGATGTGTCGGATCGTGAAGCCATACGTACTTGGGCAGAAGAAACAGTACAAAATCATGGTTCAGTCAATATGATTTTTAACAATGCTGGGGTGGCATTGGGTTCGACCGTTGAAGGGGCGAGTTATGATGAACTAGAATGGATTGTGGGGATTAATTTTTGGGGTGTGGTGTACGGGACCAAAGAGTTTTTGCCTTTGATTAAGCAAACAGGCGATGGTCATATCATCAACATTTCTAGCTTATTCGGTTTAACGGCTCAACCCACCCAATCGGCTTATAATGCCACCAAGTTTGCAGTTCGTGGTTTTACCGAATCCTTACGTCAGGAACTGGATATTGAAAACTGTGGGGTTAGCGCGCTGTGTGTACATCCAGGTGGTATTCGCACCAATATTGCCAATGATGCGCGTATGAATGACAGCTTGCGCAGCTTGGGGATGAATCCAGAAAAATCGGCACGCACATTTAACAAGTTATTACGTATTCCACCAGAAGAAGCTGCACGTCAAATTTTAGCTGCGGTACAAAAGGATAAGCGTCGTGTTTTGATTGGTAATGATGCAAAATCATTAGATTTGATACAGCGTATTTTGCCGACAGGCTACCAAAAGGTGACTGCTATGGCGACGACGTTGAGTAAACGTTTCAAATAAAAGGTGATACGTGTTGATCTGAGGATCAGCACGTTTTTTCAGCCAATCAGCCATTAAATTAAGGTTTGTATGGTTTTCTTTTTCCAGACAAATTGGTAATACAGACCTTGCATCACACATAGGCAGACAAAGGCAAGTGCATAGGCATACCATATACCTTGCAGTCCCCACCAGTCACTAAATAAATAAGCGCAGGGGACTTCAATAGCAATAATGGCAACAATGTTGATGATCATCGGAACGGTGACGGTACCACTGGCACGCATAATCGACGCGAAAATTGCGCTGGCACCAAAGAATAAAATGGACCATAACACAATAAACAAAAGCTGTTGACCAAGCTCGACTACAGCATGATCTGTGATAAAAAGCGCCATCAGATATTTCGAAAATAGATAACCTAAAACCACCAATAAACCTGTAATCGCAATATTCATCCCAAGTGCGGTACGTGTAACTTTGGCGAGTAATTCTGACTTTCCAGCGCCAATCGCTTGCGCGGCAAAAATCGATGCTGCAATGGCAATCGAAAGTGCAGGGAACTGAATATAATTCAGAACCTGATTCACTGCCCCATAGGCAGCAGTCGCATCAGCACCATGACGATTGACCAACCCCACAATCACCAAACCAGCAACCGAAGTCGTGACCATTTGCACCCCGGTCGGAATGCCGAGGCGTAAAATAATTTGACTGAGTTGGCGGTCAAAACGAATATGGCGCAGCATTTGCGCGTCGAGTCTGAGCGGGTGTTGTTTATAAGCCAGATAAAAATATAAAAAAATCAGAACAGAAATAAAACCTAAGGTCGATGCAATCGCAGGTGCAACAATTCCCAGTCGAGGAAAGCCCCAATAGCCTGCAATCAAGACAGGAGTCACACAAAGGCCCACTAAAATGGTCATGCCCGAGGCGATTAAAGGGGTCGTGCTATCGCCCACACCGCGTAAAATGGAGGTATAAATAATATAGATAAATAATAAGGGGCTACCTGCGAGCATCCACTGCACATAAGGCAAAGACAAATGCATGACGGCTTCATCCGTACCCAACGCCAATAACACATGACGGGCAAACAATACCCCCAGCAGGGCAATGATGCTTCCACCAATTAGGGTCATAAATAGGGTCGAGCCAACCACCGCCCGCACTTTTTCTATATTCTGTGCACCCCATGCCTGTCCGATCAATACAGTTGAACCTGCGGACAACCCAATTACAAAGGCCATTAAAAAGAACAAAATCGGAAAAAATACTGCTACTGCGGCAATCGCCTGCACCCCCATCATCTGCCCGACAAAGACCGTATTAATTGTCCCTGATAGGTTTTGCAGAATATTGGTGGCAATCAACGGCATCAGGAAAATAAAAAAGGCTTTCCATAGCTTTTGATGTTGCACCAAAGGGTTGTGTGCCGACATAGATGATCCTGTGCTCTTTTTATCGTATTGTTTCAGCTTACCCTAGCACAGTTAGCATAGAAAAAATGGATGTATTTCAGTAAACAAAGTCACATTACATAGGTTGTTTTTTACGCTTGGATTGGCTTTATACCGCACTAAGAATTTGGGTGGCTTGGGTCAAGGTCTGTTCAGTTTTGGCGAAACAAAAACGAATCAGTTTTAAATCTTCAGGTGGTTGTTGATAAAACACAGAAATTGGAATCGCTACAATGCCATGCTGTTCGGCAAGGAAGTGGCACATGTCAACATCATTCAAATCGGGACGAATTGCACGATAATCCAGATTTTGGAAATAGGTGCCTTGAGAGGGCGTCAATGTAAATCGGGAAGCTGCTAATCCTGCATTAAATAAATCACGTTTTTGCTGATAAAAATGAGCAAGCTGCTGAATATGTTCAGGATGTTCTTGCATGTACTGCGCTAAAGCGACTTGGACTGGCGTGACTCCACAAAAATTGGCAAATTGATAAACTTGACGAAAGACCTGCATCAACTCAGGCGCAGCCACACAATACCCTGTTTTCCAACCCGTCACATGGAAGGTTTTTCCAAATGAACCGACCACAAAACACCGTTCACGCAGCTCTGGAAAAGACAAAGCTGAATAGTGCTGTTGTCCATCGTAAACCAAGTGTTCATAGACCTCATCTGACAGCACCACAATATTTCGATTTTGGATCAGTTGAATCAACTGTTGCCAATCTTGCTTGGACCAAATGGCCCCCGTTGGATTATGTGGTGTATTGACAATGATCATGCGGGTTTTGGCATTAATTGCGTTGGCAACTCGGTTCCAGTCCACATGAAAATGCGGTGCAATTAAAGGGATATGAACTGCTTTTGCACCGACCAAAGCAATACTTGGCGCATAGCTGTCATAGCTCGGATCAAACACAATGACTTCATCACCCGCATTTACAAGGGCTTGAATGGCACTAAATAAGGCGATGGTCGCCCCAGGTGTAATGGTGATTTCATGGACAGGATCGAGATTCAGTTGATCGCGCTGTAGAAACTGTTGCGCGACTTGTTGGCGTAGGCTGAGTAAACCATCGCCTGCTGCATATTGATTAGATCCGTGTAAGGTTGCATGGCTCAAGGCTTCAACCAAGGCTTGCGGGGGAGCAAAGTCGGGAAAGCCTTGTGATAAATTGAGTGCATTCAGCCGTTGTGCCATGGCAGTCATCTGGCTAAAAATCGTGACCCCTTGTGCAGGGAGTTTGGAATGAATTTCAAGCATGACCGCAGACTCAAGGAAGAATAAACCGATTTAATTTAGCATGTTGCAGGGTTTGTACAAGTTTAAATCTATTTATTTCTCTGTCTGAGTCGTATCGTGAACTAGAGCAAATAATCGACCACAGCACGAATAATCCCCAGTGCGAGACCAATAAAGGCCCCCACCACCACGCCGTTGACACGAATCATGTGCAGGTCGCCACCGACTTCATTTTCAATTTTACCAATCATCTCGCGTGAGTCCCATTCATGAATGCGTTCGCTAATAAAACGAATCACTTTTTCACTGTATTGATCACTCAAATTCACCGCCAAACCACTCATGCGATCATTCAATAACTGGCGGACAGCCTGATTGGCAATGATGTTCTCTCCAACCTGTTGAATCGCCACGCGTAGATTGGCTGCAATACCTGAATCAGGCTGCATTAAATCGGCTTTGATGGCATCACATAAAATGACCACCGCACCGCGAATAAAATTCAGCACTTGAGGGCTATCCAGTAAGGCATCTTTACCCTGATTCAGGCGTTGGCTTGCTGCACTGTTCCGATCGGTTAATTGCAGCATCAGTTCTTGGGCAGTTTCTTCAATCTGTTGTCGCCAAGGATGCTCTGGATTGGCGAGCATGGATTCTACCCGTTCAATCAGTGAGTCAATGGTGCGTTGTTGCACATCAATCCCAATCCAACTGGCGCCTTTGGCCAATTTAGAGACTCCCAGTTCTTTAAACAGTTTTTGTGTGAGTTCACGGGTTTGCTCTGGATGGTGGATCATCCAGTCATGCACGACATCTAGACCACGTTGCAATACATCTTGGTGGAAGTCATTTTCAATCACGGCACGCAGCATTTCACTGGCCAGCATGTTGATATTGGTGTTGCGCACCCATTGCACGCTATTGTTTTGAATAAAGCGTCCAATCTGTTCTTGCCCAACAAAGTCAAAGATTTTCGGGACGGTTTGCTGAATCACTTGCGTCACTTGCGTGTTGTTATGCGGATTGGCTAACCATTGACCGACGGCCAGACTCAAGTCGATATTTTGAAGACTACGTTCGACCACTTGGGGAGAGAGAAAATTTTCCTGTACAAAACGCCCCATGGACTCGGCAATGCGGGCTTTGTTGCGGGGAATAATTTCGGTATGGTCAAGTAAGAACTTGGGAATTGGCATTTTGCCAAAAGGATTGCGAAACAGTACCGTAATGGCATACCAGTCTGCTAATCCACCGACCATACCTGCTTCTGCGGACAACATGAGAATATGAATCAGCCAAGCGTATTCGGGCATGAATTTGGCGAGTACCATAAGGACAATCCATGTCATGACCGCCAGCAATAAAGCGATATTTGCGAAGCGTTTACTCCGTTGCAAGCTTTCAGAACTGGTGGTCGCTACAGGCATAGAATGGTCCTAATTTTATTTTTGGGTTGGAGCAGATACTTCGGGTTGTGGTTGAATGACCTCACCTGTAGAGGTCAGTCCGTATTTTTGCCCTAAAGATTTTAGAATAAGCATCGCATCAAAAGCATCGCTTGGCACTTTATCCTTTTCTTTATAGCACTCAATCGTATACGAGACTTGTACAGGGTCAATATTTACCACCTGTGGTGTGTCGTAAAATGGGTCTGGCCAATAGCCTGGATAGCGGCGGTAATTGCCACGTGGATAGTAACCATAAGGGTAGAAAGACGGTGAGCGATACACGATAGCCTGACGGGGTGGTTTATTGGTCAAATTACTGGGGTCATCTAGCACTTTAAAATAGCGAAAGCCATTTTTAAGCGTCGTTTGTGCTGCTTTGACCAAGGTAATTTCTTCCGCAACGCCATAGTTCATATTCGGGTCAGCTTCAAAACTAATCCGATAGGTTTGCGTGTTCATGGGGTAGGTATTAAACCGTCCCAATTGATCGAAGGTTCGAGGTTTAGAAGGCGTAGAGGCACAGCCCACCAGCGCGAGTGTGAGAAGAGTCAGGGCAATAAGCTTAGTTTTCATGTTTATACTCCGCAGACTGCTGATGAAATAGGGGAGAAAGAAGACACATCGCTCAGGGTTAAAAATGGCTATTGGGTTGTGTCAAAAATTCTAATTCTTCAGCGCTAGATGATCGTCCTAGAATCTGATTTCGGTGTGGATAGCGTCCAAATCGGTCAATAATAGCTTTATGTTGTCGTTCAAATTCTAAGGCAATCGGATGTCCCAGTTGTTCAAATAATTTTAACCCAAATTCATGTACACGTTGCGACTCACTGTGCATAAAAGGCATATATAAGAAATAACGATGTTCTGGGCTAAGTTCTAAGTCATGTTGACCTAAAATGGCTTCTTGTGCCAACCCGAGCGCAAGTCCATCGTGTGCAAAGGCCTGTGCTTGATCACGAAATAAATTACGGGAAAATTGATCCAGAATAATCACTTCGGCAAGACGCCCTTCAGGCTGCTGGCGCCATTCCCACAGTTCAGCTAAAGCAGCTTGCTGATGTATCTGAGCAAACTTTTCTGCTAACATTTGATCAAATTCGCTACTTTTGGCAAACCAGTTTGGTTGAGTTTCAGGGGCAAACCAAAAGCTTAAAATATCCTGATAATTCATTTTTATTACAGATCCTTAGCACTTATTCTTCCATAAAATCATATTTTTTGGGTGTCTTATAGAGTAACTTTGTGATAAAAAATTGCCGCAATAGGTATACTTTTTAAGAAATTTTTATATTGACCCGTTGAACATAAGCGATGTTACCCATATTAATGCTACTGATCTGATTTATTGGATCTTTTCGACAGAAGCAGCAAATGCTGTGAATCTGTTTAAAAAATAGACAGCATATTATGTGGCGGCATCAAATCACAGTAGACTGATATAAACTGATGATTTTATTTTAGTAGTTCTTCCAAAAAGCGAGATGATAATGAATCAACCCGAATCGACCTCTCAAGCTGTACTTCCGACTTGGGTGGATTCTTCGCTGTTACAAGGGATGTTGCGTGGTGTAGAACGTGAAAGTTTGCGGATGCAAAGCAATGGTTTTTTATCGCAGGCCGATCATCCTAAAGCGTTGGGATCGGCATTGACCCATCCGCATATCACCACCGATTATTCAGAAGCCTTGATGGAGTTTATTACCCCTCCACAAGACAGTATTGCCAAAACCTTGTCTTATTTGACCGATATTCATGCTGTGGTGCATCGTCACTTAGAGAACGAAGAAAAACTTTGGCCTTTGTCGATGCCCTGTATGTTAGACAGTGAGGAAGACAATATTCGTTTGGCACAATATGGCAGTTCTAATATTGGCCGTTTCAAGACCTTATACCGTCACGGTTTAGGCATTCGTTATGGTCGCCGTATGCAGACCATTTCTGGGGTACATTATAATTTATCCTTCCCCGACAGCTTATTTAGTGCATTACAACAACAAGAAACCGATGCTCATTTACGCCAACTGTCTGCACAAGATTACCGTAGCCATCGCTATTTTGGCTTAATTCGCAATTTTATTCGTTTAACGCCGTTGGTGATGTTTTTGTTGGGTGCGAGCCCGTCAGTGTGTAAGTGTTTTATGACGGGGCGTGAGCATCATTTGCTGCCGTTGTTAAAAGGGACGTTATATTTGCCTTATGCCACTGCTTTGCGCATGGGACGTTTTGGTTATCAGAATTCAGCGCAGAAGCAACTCGGCATTCACTATAATGACATTCAGGGCTATTTAGACGGTTTACAAAAAGCGGTCAAAACTCCGTATGCAGACTTTAGCCGTTTAGGGTTAAATGATGCGCAAGGTGAGCCAACCCAAATTAATGACCATGTCCTGCAAATTGAAAATGAGTACTACAGTCTGGTGCGACCAAAGCAGGTGCCTCAAGCGGGTGAAACGCCTTCAGACGCTTTAGCGAATCGTGGCGTGGGCTATGTCGAGCTACGTGCGGTGGATGTGAATCCGTATAGTCCGATTGGGATTGATGAAAGCAGCGCAGGTTTTCTGGAAGTCTTGGCATTGTATTGTCTATTACAAGACAGTCCTGCGCTGTTAGATGCTGAGCAAGAGCAGATTGAACAGAATCAGGCTGAAGTGGTCAATCGGGGGCGTGCACCGAATGCACATATTGTGGAAGATGGACAGGATTACCAGATTGAAGCTTGGTGTCAAAAACATCTTGATGCGATGCAGCCCTTCGCAGAATTGCTGGATCAAGCCAATACCACGCAGTTGTATGTCCAAGCTTTACAACTGATGCAACAACGTATTGATGAGGTCGATCATACGCTCTCAGCACAAGTGATCGCAGATACCCTGACACATGGTGGAACGTGGAATTTTGGTAGCGTGATGGCTCAACAACATGCGGCAGTGTATGAACAGCATCAATTAAACCCTGAAACACAGGCCTATTTTGATGAACTGGCACAAACATCGCTACAACAGCAACAACAACTTGAACAAGATACTGACATCAGTTTTGACGAATATCTTGCACATTATCGATAAAAATTAAGAGGTTTGACCATGCAATGGAGTTTTCGCTTCGTGAGCGGGTTTTTAGTGATTGCCAGTATTGTGGGTATGGCGTTTGCGCTGTATCTCGAACATGTCCAAGGTTTGTCTCCATGCCCATTGTGCGTCTTTCAGCGTGTGGGTTTAATGGGGTTGGGCTTTATTTCCCTGATTGCGTTGATTCATAATCCAAAGTCTACGGTAGGAAAACGCATTTATGCCTTACTGGGTAGCTTGTCTATCTTATGGTCGGCAGGTGTTGCAGCACGCCATGTTTGGTTACAGAATTTGCCGCCCGATCAGGTGCCGAGCTGTGGTCCAGGATTAAATTATCTGATTGATGCTTTGCCGTTAAAAAGCGTGTTGGCACAAGTGCTCACAGGTTCAGGCGAGTGTGCAGTAATTGACTGGACATTCTTGGGACAGTCTTTGCCTGTATGGTCATTGTTATTTTTCGTGGTCTTGGCTGTGGTGAGCCTGTGGCAATTGGTGCGCCGTTATCCAACTGCAGCGAAAGCTAAAAAATAATAGCGACTTTGTTCAATAGGGATCAAAAAGCCAACAGTTGTTGGCTTTTTTCATGTGGCATCAGGTCAGGGCAATACCTTCCAAATCATCTAAACCAATCATATATTCATGCGCATGCAGTTGATGATGTTGTGCTTTTTCAGGATAGAACCAATGCACAATTTGTTCAGCTACGCTGGAGTGGTATTGAATTTCTAAATGATTCAGACCGTAAAAAATGGCTTTATGTGATTCGGGTAATTTCAATTGAAAACGTGGATTGGGATGTTCGCCTAAAGCACTTTTTACACTGACCAAATAATCGCCAATTACTTTTAAGGTTTTGTTTTTACGGTGCTCAAATTCGAGTGTGCCTGCGACCAAATAAGTATTGATATGCGAAGGTAGGGGAGCAGGTTTTCGGTTATCGTCAAAGAAACCAATCCGTGCTTCGTTATGCTCCCAATCGTCATCACGGACACTGCCGTAACGTAAATCTAAAATGCCATTACTGCGAATATTGACCAGATGCCCGACCAATTTCACAATCGGAAAGCGCCCCAGTTTTTCTTGAACCGCAAAACCAAATCGTTCCAGTGCTGCACCATGATGTGGTGAACCTAGACAGACCAAGTTTTCGACCATGTGCAGCCATTGATGCAGATTTTGTTTACCATAGAACAAGGCACTGCGTGCAACCAGTCCGCCCATACTATGCCCAATAATATCAATACTGGTAATGCGTGGGTTACGCTGAATCAGATCTTCTAAGGTATTGGCGAGGCTGCGTCCATTGGCTGAAATACGACGTCCTGTGTTGTAGTTTAAGTACAACATGGTGTTGTGGTCCCGTTGCGCCAGCAGTTTTTCGCCAAAACCCCCATTATTACGGTTGGTCCAGTCAAGATGGTTCATACACAGACCATGCACAAAAATTACCACCCGACCCGATAAATCGCCACGTTGGATTTCACCGTAGTGATCATAGAGCACCATCGGCAGTGCCATTGGATTGTGATATTTCAGCAAATAGTCACCCAATACGCCATTCACCGCACCGACTAAAAAATGCAGAGTCGGAGTAAGCGGTTTTTCATGCAGTTTTGGGTATTTTTCTATAATTTGGCGTAGGCCTGGCGCTAAAAGATAATGTCCATAATTTTCTAATACACTCATGCTTAAGCGGTTAAATCGAGCAATTTGTGGGTGATTTTGCAAATTTTTGAATTCTTGCTCATCAAGACCAAAAATACTTGAGAAAATTTCCCGCTGAATGGTACGCATAAAATCTTGCACCACATTATTGAGTGGCGTACTGAGTAATTGGGCCAGACCTTCCAGTAAATCTGCTTGGCTGGGAGGTGTCCGATCCCATTTACAATAAGTTTCATGCAGCGGTGTTAAACTCGGCATTTGTTGTTATCCTTGATGCTTTGTTTGTCTCATCTCAACGCTTTCATTTTGATTAAGATAGAGGTATAACTTTTTTCAGTTTTCATCATATCGAGAACAACTCGAATAATTTTAAAATACCGATGAAGATCATGAAATAGGGCTTATTTTGTCTAACAATTTGAGCCTTTCGACGAATTTAGAATAATCCTGCGTCAGAATGATGAAAAATGGATGAAGGGATAAGCTACGTAACCAGAAAATATGAATATTGTTTATATCCACGGCTTTCAAAGTGGTCCAAAATCAATCAAAGCACAGCAGCTACAACAGTATTGTGCACAAGATGATACATTGGCTATCCATGTGCCCGACTTAAATATGCCACCTGAGCAAGCCCTACAAGTGTTACAAGATTTGGTACTTGCCCATCAGGATGTCGCTTTGGTAGGCAGTAGTCTGGGAGGCTTCTATGCGACACAATTGGTCGCAAGGCATGCGCTGCCTGCTGTTTTGATTAATCCAGCTATGCGACCATGGCAATTGTTTCGTGAGTTATTTGGGCAACAGCAACTTCCCTATCAGGTTAATCCTGCATGGACCTTGGATGAGGCACAATTGGACTATTTAGAGCAGATTGCAGTGCCAAATGTTCAGCAAGCAGACAAAGTGCTGGTGTTATTACAACAAGGCGACGATGTTTTAGATTATCGTGAAGCGGAACGTTATTATGCGTCGCAGCAACCGCGAGCTTTGGTCATGACCGAAGCGCATGGCAACCATGCCATGGATGATTTTGCTGCTAAAATCCCCATGATTTTACAATTTTTTTCGTCTTCCAGATTATAAGGAAATCGTACAACGTGTCTCAATATACCGCTCAATCGCTTGAAGTTTTATCTGGTTTGGACCCTGTCCGTCGTCGTCCCGGAATGTATACCGATACGTCTCGTCCGAACCATTTGGCTCAGGAAGTCATTGATAATGCGGTGGACGAAGCACTGGCGGGGCATGCCAATAAAATTACGGTGACGGTATATAAAGATGGCTCCTTGGCTGTTGCGGACAATGGCCGTGGAATGCCCGTGGATATTCATCCTGAATATGGGCAAAGCGGGATTGAAATTATTTTAACCAAATTGCATGCAGGCGGAAAATTCAGTACCGATAACTACCAGTTTTCTGGAGGGTTACATGGTGTAGGCATTTCTGTCGTGAACGCTTTATCGACCCGTGTCGAAGTGGAAGTTCAGCGTCAAGGTAACCTCTACCAAATGGCATTCGAGCAGGGTGAACCTGTTGCACCTTTGACGGTGTTAGAGGGCAAAGCCCCGAAACGGGCCACAGGGACCTTGGTGCATTTTTGGCCAGAAACGAAATATTTTGATTCTCCTAAATTTGCCCTTAAAGCGCTGAAACATAATTTAAAAGCCAAGGCGGTTTTAGCGGCAGGGCTACAGATTATTTATGTCGATGAAATCAACGACGAAAAAATCGAATGGCAATTTGAAAATGGTTTGGTCGATTATTTAATGGACGAACTGGAAGACCGTGAAATTGTGCCTGCACCTGCATTTGTCGCTACTGGGGATGCTGAACGTGCCAGTGCAGAATTTGCCATTTGCTGGAATGCAGAAGGTGGTGAGCAAATTCAGGAAAGCTATGTCAACTTGATTCCAACGGCGCAAGGCGGAACGCATGTCAACGGCTTGCGTTCAGGGGTCACCGATGCTTTACGTGAGTTCTGTGAGCTACGTAACCTATTGCCGCGTAACTTGAAACTGTCTGCAGAAGATGTTTGGGATGGCGTGAACTATATTTTGTCGCTGAAATTCCAAGAACCGCAATTTTCAGGACAAACCAAAGAGCGACTTTCCAGTCGTGAAGCTGCGGGTATTGTACAAAATATTGCTAAGGATGCTTTTGCATTGTGGTTGAACCAGCATTCTGAAATTGCTATGCAACTGGCAGAAATGGCGATTTCCAAAGCCGGTCGTCGTTTAAAAGCTGCGAAAAAAGTGGAACGTAAGAGAATCGTATCGGGACCTGCTTTGCCGGGTAAATTGGCGGATTGCGTCGGGCAAACCCGAGAAGATTCAGAACTGTTTATTGTGGAAGGAGATTCTGCGGGCGGTTCAGCCAAACAGGCACGGGATAAAAATTTCCAAGCCATCATGCCAATTCGCGGCAAGATTTTAAATACTTGGGAGGTCTCTTCCGATGAGGTGCTTGCTTCCCAAGAAGTGCATGATATCGCGATTGCGATCGGGGTTGATCCAGGCAGCGATGATTTATCCGAATTGCGTTACGGCAAGATTTGTATCTTGGCGGATGCCGATTCAGATGGTCTGCACATTGCCACACTGTTGTGTGCGCTGTTTGTGAAACATTTCCTCACCTTGGTTGAAGAAGGACATTTATATGTGGCGATGCCACCTTTGTTCCGTATCGATGACGGCAAAGACGTGCATTATGCCTTGGATGAAGAAGAACTCGAGTCAATTCTGAAAAAAGCCAAAACCAAAAATCCGCAAATTACTCGCTTTAAAGGCTTGGGTGAGATGAATGCCAGCCAATTGCGTGAAACGACAATGGACCCGAACACCCGTCGTCTGGTGCAATTAGATTTGGACGATAGTCATTTAACCACGAGTTTGTTGGATAAGTTGTTGGCCAAGAAGCGTTCGGGTGACCGTAAGCAGTGGTTAGAACAAAAGGGCAATCTGGCGGATATTGCAGTCTGATGAGAAAGTACTTCACCCGATGATATTCAGCAAATGCGTAACAAGGGCTATGATCTGGTCACAATTGTAGAAGCTGAAGAACTCTTGCCACGCTGGCAAGAGTTAGACCAAGTGAAACAAAAGATTTGTAGTGCTTTTGCTGGAGTCACCTTACAAGAGGGTATTGGCTTGTATGAGGCACAAGGGATAGATGATTATGCCAGCCAAGCAGAGTGCTTGGCTTATCGTGCTAAAGATGAAAAATTGAATTGGAAAAATATCTCGATTGATGATTTGAATCACTGTCACAGCAGCCTATCTTTTTTTGATGCTCAGGGCATGTTGTTTCATTTGCCTGCCTTTTTATTGGCAAGTTTAAATGATGAGTATAGATTTGACTTAATTTTTACGCTAACACGACTAGGTCCTCATACGGACAGAAAATTCAGCTTATTCAATGCTAAACAGCGCTCTGCTGTCAGATCTTATCTTTTGTTCTTACTGGATGAACCCGATGAGGTTTATCACTATCCAGATATCTTGGAAGCTTTAGAACAATATTGGCAAGAAAAGTGAACCTATTTTAAAAATCAAAATCATTTCTTTATCAACAAATCCTATGATGGAAAGATGGATAAATTTTCATCATTTTAGGTCGGCAAGCATTTTTGTATGCAATGATGTATACAAGATTAATAAATTAAATTTTAAAAATTAATATCATAAAAACAATACATTAAGCAACTATCAATGGGGATTGAATACTCAGGGCGGACGTAACCAAAAACATAAAATGCTTGGAGCATTGAAGATGTTCCAACAAAATTATTGAGCCAAACCCTTTTGGCCGCAGCGATAGTAGGGAGTATGGCATTAACAGGTTGTTCAAAACCTGCAGAAAAATCCGAAACAGCCGCATTCGAAGCCAAAGCACCCTCAGCCAGTGGCGATACCATTAAAGTGGGGATATTACCCATCAAGTCGGGACAAATTTTATTGGATGGCAAAGACATTTCTCAATTGAGTCCTGAACATCGAGGACGTGCGGGTTTGGCTTATGTCCCACAAGGACGTGATATTTTTTCGACCTTAACCGTAGAAGAAAATATTTTAATTGGCATGGCGAAGTTCTCTGGTGCGAAAACCCAAAAAGTACCTGAATATCCGTATGACATTTTTCCTATACTGAATGAAAGGAAGCATCGCCGTGGAGGGGATTGATCGGGTGGACAGCAACAGCAATTGGCGATTTAAAAAATAACCTCTTAAGCTATTTGGGTAGTTTAAGAGGTTTTAATTCTAATTAAATACTCATATTTTCCGACCATAAAAAATAACCGCCATATTGGCTTGGTCTGAATTCTCCACCTACAGCTTTACCTTGTTCAGTTAAATAATGTTTACCATTTTCATTTAATTGCAATAGCCCTTTCTCGACAAAAATTTCTAAAAGATCACCTGTCTTGATTTTATGTTTTGCAGCTAATTTAGAAGAGGTAAGTTTAGTCAAGTGATCTGAATCTTCTTGGCTAGTCTCAGCTTTGGTTTGTTCGGATTTTACTTCATCTAAAGAAATTCGAACTTCATCGCTAATTCGAATAATTCTTTGCGCTTCTTCATAAGCATCTTTAAAAACTTGGATATCATCATTTTTCGAAATTAAAATGCCCATCTCATTATTATTGACTTGGCTAAACTCATAAAGGTTTAAGCTTGAAACAATACAGGTCTCTTCATTGAGATAGCATTTAGCATGTAAATTTTTACAAAAACTAATTCGAACATAATCCAGTTGTTGCATCCATTTAATTTCATCAGGATGCAAATCACTTTTGCCATAAATAATACGAATATCAATTTTTAAGCGGTTCTTATCTTCGAGTAATTCTTTAATACGATCATTGAGCCTCAAATAGGGACTAATCAGAATCAAACGTTCTTTGGCATTTTTTATTAATTCTTCTAGAAAAAAATTAGTTGCACTGGTATTTAAGAATTTCGCCATTTTATTACCCTCAAAAAAATTATAGAGAAAAAGATATAGGTTATTTAGCTTCCACTTTCAGATACGTACCACTGGCCGAAACATTATGCCCAAAGCCACAGCCTGATGTATTTTGCTGTTCTTCCACCACAATTTGCTGTCCCTGCTGCGGGTGCATGGCAAACGTTAAATCAATCTGACAATCTTCATAATGGTATACAGCATGTTTCTGATTTAAAGGCATTTCTACATCAAAACTGCCGAGGTTTGGTCCATAAATTAGACCGCGTAAACCGAAGTAGTAGCCTTCAAATTCAATTTGATAAGCATTTTTTAGTTTCTTTACGGTGATGGTGTCCCATTGTCCGAACCCATTTTTTGCCACATAAGTTCCTGCCAATGATGTTGATTGTTGCAGTTTGGGCAATTGGGACAAATTAAACTGGCTCATTTTCGAATCGGGGTTACGTAGAAACCATGCCCGTGCCCAAAGGGGTTTGCCCAGTTTGGCATAGGTCAGCCCGACATTATTGTTGGCGATTTCGATCTCACGATCTGTGACATTGACACCACTCTCTTCGGCATTGATTTGGCAAAAATGTGACCAAGCCGCCTGATCTTCAAATTGGGTTAAGGCTTTGGCATATTGTTTTTGGTCATAATATTGCTTACCCAATCGGGCGTATTGTTTCAGTTTGCCACAGCCTTGCTGTAATTCTTGTTCATAGTTCCATTCCGCAGCCTGAGTGCTGGAAAATGATAGAAAGACGCTCATTGTGCAGCCAAGTGCTAAAATTTTAAAAATATTCATTGTTATTCAAATAGAAGAATAGAGTCAGGATTATTCTACGGCAAACCGTAGGAATTGAAATCTCCAAATAGTTGTAGCGAAATGGCCTGTGTCGATACAGCGAGTTTTGAATAAGACAAACAGAAATAAAATTGTTGGCTTCTTAGGTTACAAACTACTGTTGAATTGACACATTTTACCGAGTGTTTTGCCGTGTAAATCGAGCTAAGCTAATTTCAATAAATATAAGAAGGTGCTCATCATGGACGCGTTTCTTTTTAGCATTGCCCCGAATGATTTAGAAAACTTGATGCTTGATGCCTACAACATGAAGGATATAGAACATGCACCAAACTTACAGCAGCAAATTGATTTGGGGAAACTGTGGCCTGTGTTAGATCAGGTCTTGAGCCAACATAGTTCAGCAAGTTTGAGTTTGCATGATTTAATTTATGCAGAATATCCCCTTTCAGAACATCCAAAATTAAAACCTGTTGCACGTTATAACCCTGCGGTTCATGTCATGGAATTAACACAGGCACTCGAACAAATCAGCACAGAAGATTTGCAAAAGTACTGTCGGCAACACCGTCCTACTTCCGATATTGCTCAGTTATTAGGGAATAACACGGCTGAGTTGGATCAAGCTGAATTGACCTTATTGTTAACCCAATTAAAAAGCTTTTATCGAAATGCCATGCAACAAAATCATGCGGTGATCAGTCTCATTGCAGAGAATTTACGTCCAAAACGCTTAATTTAAACTATGGAACTTTTCATTTAGCCATAAAAAAAGCAAGACCAGTGTCTTGCTTTTTTAGCGTTAATTAAATCCTTAGAAATGGTATTTAATTAAAGCGCTGACGTTATTTTCGTCTTTACCTTTAATACTGTATTTGTTGTTCCACACAGACCATTCGGTACCAAGGTATAAGCGTGTATTTGGAGAAATGTGTTTACCTACATTCCATTTCCACTGTGTGGTCCAGTTCATTTCGCTCGCATGACCATCTTCTTCAGCAGTAGACCAGTCTAAGAAGCCATCAACCAAGAAGTCTTCTGAACCGACTTTAAATGGCACACCGTAAACCAAAGTCATTTGGTAATCGTCAGGTGTGTTTTTGTAGTTGTCTACTTTGTAAAGGTTAACTTGCGCATATTGGAAATATGGAATCGCCAAATCGACACCAATACCATATAAGTAGTTATTGAAGCCTTCGCCACCTTCCCAAGTGGTTGCAACCAATACATCTTTAATGGGTCCAAGCTCAAGTTTTTGACCAGAGACTGCACCAAGGCTCAAACGCGGTGAAACTTCGAAATAAGTTTCGTTGCCACTCACATCGTTATTGGTACGGTCAGCAAAAGCGAAAAAATCACCGTATTGCAATTTTGCTGCATATTCAAAAGTTACCGTACTTTGCTTGTCTTCACGTGCAATCAGTTGGTAATCTTCACCATATAAACCCGTGATACTAAAATCTTGCCAGATTGGCGCTGCTTGAGTAAAAGTCGCTGCAGTAGCCAATGCACAGGTTGCCGCAATTTGAGTCAGTTTCATTAAAAATATCTCCCCCGAGAAAGCGTATAAAGGATACAGATTCTTTAGCAAAAATAAAGCCAAATTTGACCAATAATTTAAAAAAACAGCCATTGAAAAGTAGGTGAAAAAACGCTAACCAATGTCATTGAAAATATTCATATTTTTATCAAATGGTATATGTTTTATTGGTTTTTTGAGAGTGCAAAAACATAATTTAAATTTATTTGGTGTTTATTCAGCAACATAAAAGTTTTATAAGACAAAGATTTGCACCAACTCTGTGAAAAATAATTAACTGAATGGTCAATTATGGGGAGCTTTGAGTCGAGTGAGAACATATATAAGGAGGGAAGTCGGGCGGTATTCTATTGTTCACTGAGGTGAACAATCTTTAAGGCACGATTATGCAATAAAACTTATGAATACAGTGTAGTTGACGCAAATGCCTATATCCCAATGAATTTACGCTCAGTTCATATGCTTTGGTGTAGGGCAGGTTCAACATTACCAATAGGCTTGCTGTATTTATGTCGTCGGTGGATGTTGTTGATACCGATGTTGCGCAATATCGTCACGCCAGCAGATTCAGACTTGTTCATGTGATTGAATATAATCTAAAAATTTTTGTCAGGCTTTAAAGCGCCCTAGACGACCAAGCAAGCAACAATGCATACCCATCGAGAGCATTTTAGGACGATGTTCCCCTTCAGCATATAAAACAGCAAAAGAATCTTTTAAATCTTGGAAAATTGCTCACTGGTACTAAAACCATTGGCAGCACTGAATTTCATATCATGGCTATCCAGCGTTGCCCAGACAAGACCACTACTACGCTGCTTGAATGACCTCAACGATATAAGGATTGCGAATTAATGCCATGCCCATACCCAAAATGCTTATGGGAAGCTGACGACACTGGAATTCTTCATGAATACGCCAGAATCCCACCCGAGAACCATATTCATACACCGAGTCCATCGACATCTGTTTATCAGGGAAGCTCACAGCGCCAAAAATTTCTGATAACAACTGTTCCGAACCTGCATCTCCATGCTCGATGTGGTTTTCTCCACCTTCTTCATAATTCAGGACAAACTCACTGCAATACGGGCCTGATTTGGCCATGCAGCATCAGGAATTTGACCATGACAGCCAATTAAATCATGGGAATAGGGTGCGGTACGTATCGAGTTGATGAGTTCTTGACCATGCAAGTAAGGAGTTGTCACAATTGGTTATCCTTTTGATAATTTTTTTAAAATAGCACTTGCATATTTTTGAGTTAAGCCCGATATTCAAAGGACAAGGACACGATTCTGCAGACTCAAAAGTGTTCATCATTTCAATGAGGAGATTGGTTCCAAAATTGATTAAAGATGTTCGAAAGCTGTGTAAACAGCAAGTTACAAGCGTGCCAAGATAGAAAAGTTTTGCACAAAAAAGATTCAGATAAATAAAGAGGATGAGATTATGAACATTGAAATCCGTACAGATAAAAACATTCAAAATAATGATCGTTTAATTAGTTATGTGCGTGCAGAACTGAATCAAGAATTTCAACGTCATAGTGAACGTATTACCCATTTTTCAGTGCATTTAAGTGATGAAAATGGCGTAAAAGGCGGCGATGATGACATTAAGTGTATGATTGAAGCACGTCCAGCAGGATTAAAACCTGTGGTTGTGAATCATAAAGCTCATAACGTGGATACCGCCTTTCATGGCGCTATGGAGCGTTTGAAACGCAGTCTTGAGCATGTGTTTGAAAAAAGAGAAAATCCCCGAGGTGGGCCATTAGAATATGCTGATGGAGACAAAGATGTGATTGATGATGAAGAAGATGAAGTGCTCTGATTGAGCCTATAATCGAAAAAAAGCCCTGCGGGGCTTTTTTTATATGAATTAAAAACTTTAGATATACATTTACATAAAACAAAACACCGAGAATTCGGCATAATATTCTAAAATTGATGAAAGAGAATGTTCCATGTTAACAGCACAACAACAAGTCTTTGTGCAGGCGATAGAAGAATTAGACCTGCCACAAGTACAACATCTTTTGGCTGGTGGTTTAGATCCAAACTTTATTGATGCTGAAAAAGGACCTGCAGTTTCAGTGTGGTCGGATGGTTTATTTCAATGGTGGGAACATGTCAGCGAAGCCTATGAAGCAGGTCAAGGGCTCAGCGAAGAACAAAAACAGCAAGAATTAGCCGTTCATTTGGATATTTTGGAAGCCTTAATTCAAGCCAAAGCTAATTTTCATTTATGGGATAGCGAAGAGTTGTATGGCCCACTTTGGGATGCAGCAAGTTCAGCGTGTGTACCTGCTGTGCAGCGTTTGTTGGCAATCAAGGTTGACCCCAATACCCGTGATGAGCAAGGGCTGACGATTTTATCTTCAATTAGTGATTTATTTTTTGATTGCGACTTTGATGAAATTAATTGGGGCGAAGCTTTGCCTGAAGAACGTCAAACCCTAGAGCTATTGCGTAGTCAGGGTGCAAAAATGTCGAAAGAATTGGCTTAATCACTGAGGCAAATTATGAAAAATTTACAACAATATGGTGTCTTAGTACTGACGCTTGCTGTGGCATCGCCAGTTTTTGCCACGGAATTTTCGTTTGAACGTCCAGGTTCAGGCATTGGCACAGGTATTACCCCTGTTGGGCAACTGGCTTGGGAACAAGGTTTACCGAGCGCAAACTATGAAGAAAGTACGGTCAATGGTGTGCAGCAAAAAACGACCACGCTGAATGCCGACATGCTACTTCGTACGGGGATTGCACATAACTTAGAATTACAACTGGGTTGGCAAGGCCCGTCATGGAGTCAGGTTAAGCAAGCGGGTAAAACGGTTGATGAAGACGGTTTAGGTGATGTTAGCATTGGTTTAAAAAGTGCAATTGATCTGAATGATGACAACTTGGCCATGGCTGTGCTTTTGGAAGCAGTGTTAGCAACTGGCAATGATGGCTTTACCGCGCATGATGATATTTATGCCTTGGCGACTGTCGTTTCGTATAAGCAAAGTGATTTGGTCGACACGTCCATTACCATGCGTTATGAAGTTCAAGATGGGGACTGGGCTGTGACGGCTGTACCTACCATTGGTTATAAGCTTTCCGATAAATGGTCTGGTTTTTCTGAATTTGTATACCGCAAGGCGGAAAGCCAAGATTATGAGTACTCACTGGGTTCGGGGGTCATGTA
Source organism: Acinetobacter tibetensis (assembly GCF_023824315.1). Lineage (NCBI taxonomy): Bacteria > Pseudomonadati > Pseudomonadota > Gammaproteobacteria > Moraxellales > Moraxellaceae > Acinetobacter > Acinetobacter tibetensis. The sequence continues at coordinate 97,526 of NZ_CP098732.1, forward strand.
TGCATTGAATGACCGTACCCAGTTCGATGCCAGTGTTGGTGTCGTACTCAGTGGTGCAGATAAAAGTTATCAATCAGGTCTAGGCGTTTCATACTTATTCTAAGGCGGTGCCACTCTTGTTTATGGAAAAGTCTCTGCTGCTTTCAAAATCTTATGCACGCAGTATGCTCTTACTATGTAGTAGTCTTTTGTTCTTTTGTTCAACACTATTGCATGCACAGTCGTCATTGCTATCCGCTGAAGAGGCTTTTCCAATTCAAATAGAATCGGTTTCTGCACAGGAAGTGCAGTTACATTGGAATATCCCTGAACATTATTATCTGTATCAGCACAAATTTGAGGTGCGTCAGGGGCAACATATTTTGCCCTTAAAACTGCCAAAGGCAGAGGACTTGCATGATGATAACTATGGTCAAACGCAAGTCTATTATCAGCAAGTGCAATTTAAGGTGCCAACGCAGGCTTCGCAAACGTATCAAGTGACTTGGCAAGGTTGTGCCAAAGACCGTATTTGTTATCCCCCACAAGTCATTGAATTTAAAACAGACGCAGATGGTTTGGTGGCCTTACAGAACCAAACGGTCGCTCCCAAAAGGTTGTTAGATTTAAGCGCGAATAGCAATACTCTTTCTGCTGAAAATCCAGATGCCTTGGATCAGAAACTTTCAGCGCCTACACAACAAACGGCACAGGATCAACATTGGTCTACACAATTGGCAGAACGCTCACCGATTTATGGCTTATTGCTGTTTTTAGGCTTGGGTATTTTGTTGGCATTTACCCCTTGTTCTTTACCCATGATCCCGATTCTCAGCTCCTTGATTGTACGTGATCGGCGCGGAGTTAAAGCATGGATGATTGCTTTGGTGTTTGTGTGCAGTATGGCCATGGTCTATGCGGTGTTGGGCTTGGTCGCCTCTTCGGCAGGTTTGAACTTTCAGCGTTGGTTACAACAGCCCTCAACCTTAATTGCATTTAGCTTATTGTTCGTGGTGTTTGCGCTCAATTTATTTGGACTGTTTGAATTACGTTTGCCCCAAGCGATGGTGCATCGTTTAGACCATTGGCAGTCGATGCAGAAAGGCGGGAGTCTGATTGGCGCGGCAGTTATGGGGATGATTTCAGCTTTGCTGGTCGGTCCTTGTATGACAGCACCACTGGCAGGCGCTTTGCTATTTATTTCTCAAACTCAGAATCAGTGGCAAGGTGCTTTGCTGTTATTCACTCTGGGTTTTGGTATGGGCCTACCTTTATTGTTGGCCAGTATTCTCGGGGCTAAAGCCTTGCCAAAAGCAGGTTTATGGATGAACCAGATTAAGGTGTTATTTGCCTTTCTGATGTTGGCCTTAGCACTTTATTTCATTCGCCCCTTGCTCTCAGAAGGCTGGATGCAGGGTTTAAGTCTGTTATTGGGTCTCAGCTTTATCGGTTATGCGCTGTATCGTGCCCTATGGCAACAATCGCCTTTACGCCCATTGTATCTCGTGATTTTGCTGTTGGTGGTTCCTTATGTGCTGTATAGCCAGTATCAGCAAAGTCAACGTTTCTTCGTGAAACAAGGGCAGCAACAGATGCAGTGGCATGTAGCGCAAACTGCCGCAGAGTTTCAGCAAATTTTGGCACAAGCTCCGAAAGATCGCGCTATTGTGATTGATGTTTATGCGGATTGGTGCGTGGCATGTCAACCAATTGAACATCGCATTTTAAAGTCAGCTCAAGTACAGCAAGCACTCAGTCCATACACGCTGATTAAGCTGGATTTAAGTCATTATGATGCCAGTCATCAACAATTATTAAATCAATGGGATATTTTAGGTCCGCCGACCTATTTATTTTTAAATGCTCAACAACAGGAAGTTCGTGGACTCCGTTTAACAGGGGCATTTAGCGAAGCTGAGCTGTTGCAACAATTAAAACAATTCGGACAAGATCTAGGACCTTAATCATGTTAGAACTTTATATTGCCAATAAAAACTATTCCAGTTGGTCGATGCGTCCTTGGTTGGTGCTCAAGGCCTTTGAAATTCCCTTTCAAGAGCACATGATTTATTTTGATCGGGAACGCTCGATTGGAGTATTTAAGCAAAAATTATTGGCCATTTCAGCCAATGCCAAAGTCCCGATTTTGTATGATCAAGAGTTAAAAATTTGGGATTCTTTGGCCATTTGTGAATATTTGGCAGAGCAATATCCTGAGTATGCGCTTTGGCCCAAGGATAAAGCGCAACGTGCCAGAGCCAGAAGTATCAGTGCAGAAATGCACAGTGGCTTTACCCAATTAAGAACGCTATGTGGCATGAATATTCGGGCACAATTGGCAGACGTGGGTCAGCGGCTTTGGGCTGAAGATAGCGAGTTAAGACAGGATGTAGCACGCATTGAGCAAATTTGGGCAGAACGTCCCGATCCCGATGCTTTCCTATGTGGAGCGTTCAGTATTGCCGATGCATTTTATGCGCCTGTCGTGATGCGATTTCAAACCTATGCTTTACCTGTGTCTGCATCGAGTCAGCGTTATATGCAAAACATATTACAACATCCAGCGGTACACGCTTGGGTTGAAGCGGCCATGTTGGAAGGGCGTTGGGTGAATTATTTAGAAGCGTATCAAACCGAAGCTGAGTAAGTGAGAACAAAGAAAGCTAGCTGATCGACGCCACATTTTCCGTTTGCGCTTGGAAAATATGCACCTGATTACGCCCTGATGCTTTGGCTGAGTATAAGGCTTTATCGGCTTGGGTCAGTAACTGAAAGGGTGTTAAAGGCGATGGAGCAGTTGAAATCCCGAAACTGGCAGTCAGCGCAATACGGCTGCCATGATCGTCCTTCAATTCTAAATGTTCAATTGCGGCGCGACAGCGTTCCGCCGTGTGTTGCGCCTGTTCAAGTGTGGTGTGATACAACAGCAATAAAAATTCTTCTCCTCCAAAACGTCCCACGACATCACTCTCACGTAAATGCTGTTTGAGCAGTTGTCCGACCAGAATCAAGGCTTCATCGCCTTTATGATGCCCATGGCAGTCATTAATAGACTTAAAATGATCCAGATCAAGCAAGACCAAGGCATAATTTTGATTTTTCTTACGCTGTATGTGCTCTAAATATTGATTCAGACTACGTCGATTATAAGTATTGGTCAGCGGATCAATTCTGCTGAGTTGTTGAATGAGCTGTTCACGATTGCGCCATTGACTGAGTAGAATTTCAAATAAGATCAGACAAATCATCACCACAGGGGTAATGAAATACAGCATGCTGCCGACCCAAAATGAATTGGCGTAGGCATCATTGGGTAAATTAAAAATGGGGGCATAAGGCAAGATGCCATGTAAACTTAAATAACCACAGACAAATAAATATAAGGTTGAAGGAATTAATGCGCTATAGACAATTGAGCGCGGTAATAATACCAAACCTACCGTGAGTAAACTGACAAAGGAGCTTAAGGTTGCAGGGCTGAGTGTACCAATTAAATAGGCATCTCGGCATAAAGAGGTAATAAAACACCACACGGTGATATAAGGCAAAAAACGTTTGACCCAAGCTTTGTGTTGCCAGTAAACACAAGGATAAATCAGGCTACTGAGCACGACGATAAAAATTAGATTCAGTACAATTTGTTGTTTAACTAGTCCTAAATTGGTCATACTCCATAGGCTGGGGTTCAACCAAATAAAAATTTTCCAGAGTATCCAAACCAGATGGATCACACAGCCTAAAATTAACATCAGAATACATTTATTCAATGTATTCCAGTTCATGATTACCCCATATTCAAGCAAAATTTCCTTGAGCCTATGTTGAGGCGATGCAGTAAATGGGGAAGGTGATTTTGTCGTCATTGATTTTTATTCCCTCGACATCAACAGTTCCTTTGTTGTTTTAAAGCGAGAATTGTTTTTGCTAACAATAGCATGAATTTTAAACAATATTTTGATTGCTTTACATTTCCTTTTTTCAGGGAGATTTAAGCTTGTTCTAAAAATAGAATGTAGTGTATTGATATATGTGATTATTCTATTTTTATAGATGATGTAAACTTGATTCCATTCCAAGAGAGCAAAAATTAGGGCAGCATCATGAAAGTTTTACATATCGATTCAAGTATTTTAGGTACAGCATCTGTTTCTCGCCAGTTGAGCCAAGCGATTGTTGAGCAATTACAAGCGAAGCATGACAATGTACAGGTTGAGTATTTGGATTTGGCAGCACAGCCGATTCCACATTTAACTGCGGAAATCTTAATGGGGCAAAATGCTGAGCAAGCGGCTTTAGGCGAACAGATCATCCAGCAGTATTTAGCAGCAGATGTGGTCGTTGTTGGTGCAGCCATGTACAACTTTGGTTTGGCTTCAACCTTAAAAGCATGGATTGATCGTATTAGTGTTGCAGGTAAAACCTTTAAATACACTGAAAATGGCCCTGTAGGTTTGGCTGGCAATAAACAGGTCTATATTGCTAGCAGTCGTGGCGGTGTCTATGGTGACAATAGTCCAGCAGATTTCCAAGAAGGCTTTTTGAAAACTGTGTTTAACTTTACAGGTGTCGAGCAGGTAGATGTCGTGCGTGCTGAAGGTGTCAACATGGGTGAAGAACTGAAAAATAAAGCCATTGAAGCCGCTTTGGCACAGGTTAAACTCATCTAAGCTTGAAGATTTAGAAACGAAAAGGTCAGCATGTGCTGACCTTTTTTATGGCAATTTAATTTTTATCTAGGCGGTGCGCGAATGCGGCTAAATCGGCTAAAGCTTGCTGTGCTTCTGCAAACCAAGCGCTGAACATTTGGAAATTGTGCCACATTCCCGTATAAATTTTAAATTCGACTTTAACACCAGCCGCTTCGGCTTGTTGCTGAAAGCGTTGTCCATCATCCATTAAAATTTCTTTAGAACCGACCTGAATCAGTGTCGGAGGTAAACCCGTCAAATCATCGAATAAAGGCGAGACGCGTGGATCACCACGATCGATGTCTGCCGGTAAGTAGTAATCAATCCCTGCTTCTAAGGCTTCTATAGAGAGCAAAGCATCATGTTTTTGGTTAAAGCGCAGTGATTCACTGGTTAGCGTTAAATCTAAAAATGGCGAAAGTAAAATTAAGCCACTGACCTGTTCGAGTTGTGCTTGGCGGATTTTAATCGCTAAAGCAACTGCAAGGTTTGCGCCACAAGAATCACCCGATAAAATAATATCTTTGGCTAGAATGCCTTGATCCAGCAAATTTAAATACATCTCAAATAAAGCATCAATTGCTTCTGGGAAAGGATGTTCTGGTGAGAGCGGATAATCGACATGCAAAACCTGCATTTGTGTTCGTGCTGCAATCTGACTTAAAAATGCACGATGCGTTTTAAGTGAGCCGAGAAAAAAAACGCCACCATGAATATGAAAAATGAGCTGGGTAGATTCCTTTTGTGGTTTAAGCTCTTCAGCATGAAATTGCCCTAAACGTAAAGTGCGAACTTGGACATCTGCCTGAGTCGGAAAAAGTTTACAGAGTTGTTCTAAGCCATGTCGCAGTATATTCGGGGGAAGATTGTATTGGCTAGGCGTGCGGATGGTCGTTTTTAAAAGGCTTTCTGTAATGAATTGTTTCCACGGTGCTGAAATCTTCATGGTTGTTCCATTTTGTTATAAATTATGCCTAAATAGTGGTCTATTTACCCACAATAATGAGAAGGGTACACTAAACAGTCACATTCAAGAATTGCAAATTTGTTGTGGCTTTACAATACTGAAAGACGTCTACAGAACAGACTAGGGAAATCAAAAAAAATGAAAAAGATTGCACTTGCATTAGGATTGCTAGGATTCACAGTACTTGCCAATGCGGCTGATCCGTTAAATGGTACAGTTTGGAAAACCATTGATGATAAAACCAAACAACCGCGTGCGGTTGTGAAATTTACTGAGCAAAAAAATGGTGTTTTGACTGCCAGTATTCAAAGCATTTTAACGCCGGGCGAAGAAAATGCCTGCAGTAAATGTGAAGGTCCATATCACAACAAATCACTGAAAGGTCTAACCATTGTTCGTGGTCTGAAAAATGCCGGTGGCACGAAATATGATGAGGGTACGATTTTAGACCCGAAAAATGGCAAAACCTATAGCTTGAAAGGTGAATTGACTTCAGGTGGCAAAAAGCTTGAGCTTCGTGGTTATTTGGGTGTAGCTGTATTAGGGCGTAACCAAACTTGGGTTCGCGTCAACTAAAACACTAACGAGATGTGAAAAAGCCTGATAGATAATCAGGCTTTTTTTATAATCAAAATTGGTGCTTTAAGCCGAAATTTCTCGATAGGCGGCTTCATCAAAACCGACCATATATCCTTGAGCAGTCTGTAAAACAGGGCGCTTGATTAAACTAGGCTGTGCCATCAGCATTTCGATTAATTGGTCTTGTGAAGCCAGAGCAAACTGTTGTTCCGCTTCAGTGAGTTTACGCCAAGTAGTCCCTTTCTTATTTAAGATAAGCGCTTGCCCGACGTGTTCCAACCAGACTTTAAGCGTTTCGGCATCAATCCCTTGTTTTTTATAATCATGAAATTCATAGGCCAAGCCCAGTTCATTCAATAGATCAAAAGCTTTTTTCATAGAGCTACAGTTTTTAATGCCATAAATTTTAAGCATGCAGAATATATTCCTGAAGATAATGATTGAGCATAGGGTAAACAAAAAAATCCGCTTTCTCTAGCAGTGCAGGAAAATTAGGCGAAAGATACTAATGCCATGAGGATTGTCATCGAATTGCAATCTAAACTTGGCATGCTATGTTCATGAAGAACAAGAATGTTAAAACAATCAGAACATCAGCGCTTAAATAAAAATAAGCAATAAAAAAGAGAAAACCCGCATTTAATCATCCTGATTATGCGGGTCTCATTACAACGTCCATTGTCACATCCTTGAAAACAAACTCAAAATGAGTTGTGTTTTATTCCATCCTACGGCTTCCTATCCCTTTGCTGTCATCCTGACATGTCCCTGTGCCGTGCCGCTATGATGCCGTTTCTGACCTAGGATAAAAAGACCACAAATACGTCATGTGTTGTGAGCAAAAAGATAATATTGAGTGAACATTTGTTCACTCAAATACGAAAATTACTTAAATTTGATAGTCAATAATGACGGGTGCATGGTCACTAAACCATTCATCTTTATAGACCCAAGCATTGACTGTGCGTGACTTCCAGTCAGGTGAGCAGGCTTGGTAATCAATACGCCAACCCACGTTCTTGGCGCGGGCCTGTCCACGATTCGACCACCAAGAATAAAGTTCAGCTTCTTTGCGTACTTCGCGGAAAGTATCGACATAACCCAGTTCATCATAAATATGATCGAGCCAAGCACGTTCATGCGGTAAGCAACCTGAAGATTTTTGATTGCCTGACCAGTTTTTAATATCAATGCGCTTATGCACAATATTGTAGTCACCACACACGATGATCGATTTATTTTCAGCACGCCATTGTTTGAGAATCTGTTGATAATTTTCTAAAAAATGATCTTTGCGTGCTTGTGCTTCGTCACCTGACGAACCTGAAGGTAAATACAAAGAGCAAATATGTACGGGGTGATCTAAACCTAAATCGAATTCCGCACTGATAAAGCGCCCTTGAGAGTCGGCCAGTTCAAAACCTAAACCATCTGTTACAGACACAAAGGGTAAACGGCTATAAATGGCCGTGCCTGCATAACCCGCGCGTTCCGCAGGGAATAAATGTGTGTACCAGCCTTCAGGTTTAAATTTATCTGTCCATTGTGCATGGGTGATGCGACTTTCTTGCATGCACACCACATCGGCATCGGACTTTTCTAACCATTCCAATAAGCCTTTGGTCACTGATGAACGTAAGCCATTTACGTTAATTGAAACCACTCGTAAAATTTTTTGATCACTTGGGTAGCTACTCTTTGGTATCATGCGCAGTCATAACCTCAATGTATGAATTTCGGAGCACCTCATGTCAACGCCAGCTCAATTTAACCCACAAGCATTTATCGAACTCGCTTTATCACGTGGTGTGCTTAAATTTGGTGAGTTTACTTTAAAATCAGGCCGAGTGAGTCCTTATTTTTTTAATGCAGGTTTATTGAATGATGGTGAGGCCTTATCTTTGTTGGCTTCAGGTTATGCAGATAAATTAACCCAGTGTGATCACGTTGAAGTGGTGTTTGGTCCTGCATATAAAGGGATTCCTTTTGTCGCAGCAACGGCTGTAGCATTGTCGCAAAATCATGGCGTGAGCGTGCCATGGGGCTTTAACCGTAAAGAAGCGAAAGACCACGGTGAAGGTGGTGTGTTGGTCGGTGCATCGGTTGCAGGCAAAAAAGTCTGGATCATTGATGATGTGATTACCGCAGGAACAGCGATTCGTGAAGTGGTCACGATTCTAAAAAATGCGGGTGCACAAATCGCAGGTGTATTGGTGGCTTTAGACCGTCAAGAAAAAGGTCAGGGTGAATTATCTGCGATTCAGGAAGTGCAAAAAGAATTGGAAATTCCTGTACATGCCTTAATTACCATGAAAGATTTAATGAATTATTTAGATGCCAAAGGTGAAAGTGAAGCCTTGGCGAAAATGGAAGCCTACCGTATGAAATATGGCATCTAAGTCTATATTGAATTGAAAAAAGGAAGCGATGGCTTCCTTTTTTATTTATCAGTGGATTAAATTGTTGAGTAGATCTAATTAAATTTGTAAAACATGGGTTGAATCATAGTCGTGGAACGTGAATAATCATGAAAAAGCCGCTCTAGTGTGCTGAACCCAAGAACGGATTTAACTAAGATATTGATATTTATAATAAAACTTCAAAAATTGCGTATAACGTGTATTATGTTAATTTTAGGAAAACTTTAAAAACTATAAAATATGGTTACCTGAGATGATTAGAGAGGCTAAAGCTGTGGTACTTAATTATATCTATATGACAAATTTGCCAATTTATGTTTATTTTTTTTATTTTTTAATTGGGATTGGTTTAAACGTCGTTTCATATAATGTAGCTATTAATAATTTTAACACTACACAAGCCCCATTCTTTGTGATGTTCCTACTATTTTTAGTGGGTAACATTCTTCTTATTCTCCTTCTCCCATTAATAAGTTTTCATATCGGTTTATACTTTTTATTAAGTATTATAATTCCATATGCTGTTGTTTGGAGAACAGATTTTTAAATTTGGAGGAGCCTTTGTCAAACTGGTTTTTATATTTAAGTCTTAGCACTTTAATTTTGTCTATTTTCTTAGTATATATTTTTCTAAGAAAAAAAAGATTTACAATGAAATTGTCCATTTTTATTTTTATTTTGGGGTGCGTAAATTTTTATTTATCTCTCTTATTTTTGACAAATAATTTTTAATAAAATGAAGATTCTTTTGTTTTTGTTGCACACTATTTTCAATGAAAGTGTAGTCTTATTTAGCATCTTCCAAGGGCAGCTTGATTAGTCTATTTAACATAATGGCCGTTATACGAAGTACACTTGTATATGAATATAAATATCAAGTACTTAAAAATTTCACCCTAACCAAAAAATGCACAAAAAGCCGATTTTGAAACAAATCGGCTTTTTATTGAACGAATTTGTCACTTTCAGCCAATAAAATCGATCAAAAAACGCTCATATTTCGCTTTTTCCCTGATAACTCAATAGATCCAGTCCCGAAACTATCCGCAATTTCTGCGGATAAACCTTGGGGTAAGTTTTGAGCAATCCTGTACGCTCAGGCTGACATGAATTAGGGACCATTGCGTCTAGGCCACTATGGGGATTTTTCATATGATGGGGACATAGAGAACAGGATGTTCCAACACATAAAACAATAATGATAAGTGCGACACCAGGACGTGAGGTACGACAGGTGTTATACCTAAACACCCAATACGAAAAAGCCCGACAGGATGTCGGGCTTTTTTATTGCCTCAATCTAATCATTATCTGGGCTAAATCCACCATCAACCAATGACTCATTCTCTAAAGTTTGTTTTTTCTTCATTTTGGAAGGAATAACTGGAGCATTGCCACTAACTTGAGTTCCTTTTTCCATTACATACTTTAATGGAATCTTCGGATTATTAATGTCTTTTCCGCCATCTCTATGCCATTTTTCTTCCCATTTTACATACATTTCTTCCAGATCATCTGGCTCTAAACGATAAATTGCCTGCAATTCAATATTTCTATAAATTGCAAAAATCCAAGGTACTTGACGATATTTTGCAATAATTGTTGGGTTCATATGATGGTGAGTAGAAAACCCTTTCACCAACTCCACATTTAAAGATTTCAGTTCATATTCTTGACCAGTTGCATCTTTTGCATCATTACCCTCACGTCCTTCAAGAACTGTTAAATCCAGCTCTAAAAGCACTTGTAGGAGTTTCCCTCCATTATCTTGAAAAATGTCATTGATACCATTTTTCGTTGCGAGATCTTGATATTTACGAATAAAAGGCCAAATGGCATTCAAAACAGCTTTATCATCATCAAAACTATTCAAATACACTTCATCTGATAATAAATCGCAAACTGAAACACCTAGCGCATTTGCACACTTTTCAACTGTGGTAAGTGTTGGAATTTTTTCTCTTCTTTCCAATATTCCAATGTATGTTCTATCTAAACCACATTTCTCAGCTAATTCTTCTTGAGATAGATTCTTGTGATCTCTTATTTTCTTTAAATTTCTAGCAAAAATCTCTTCAATCATTACTTAAATCCACATTAATTAACTGATATTTGTGGAATAAATAATCATCGTTAGATCAATATATTTCGACCGACTAAAGATAGCATTTATAATAAAATATATTTTGAAATGCTATCTTTAGTAAGGATGACTAAAGTCATCTTTTTTTATTTATGTTTTGCTAAATTTAAAGTACCCATGTGCTAACATACTCACTTTATTTTTTCAGGACTACTTAATGGCTGAATTTCAAAAACCTGCATATATCACCGAGCTTGGTGAAAGTTATATAGGTAATTCACTTGAACTTCTTGAAACTTTAGAAGATGAAAGTATTAATTTAGTCATGACTAGCCCTCCTTTTGCCCTACAACGTAAAAAAGCTTATGGTAATGAAGATCAAGCCGAATATATTGATTGGTTTACTCAATTTGCTGTACTTGTAAAAAAGAAATTAAAGCAAGATGGAAGCTTTGTTGTAGATTTTGGTGGTGCCTACATGAAAGGTGTCCCCGTTCGCAGCCTTTATAACTTCCGAGTTTTAATTAAATTAGTTGATGAAGTAGGTTTCCATTTAGCAGAGGATTTTTATTGGTTTAATCCTTCTAAACTTCCTAGCCCTATTGAATGGGTCAATAAACGAAAGTTACGTGTAAAAGATTCTGTAAATACTGTTTGGTGGTTTAGTAAAACTGAGTTTCCTAAATCCGATATTACAAAAGTTCTCGCACCATATAGCGATAGAATGAAGAAGCTGATTGAAGATCCAGAAAAATTTTATGAAGCAAAAGAAAGACCTTCTGGGCATAATATTGGTAAAAGCTTTGGTAAAGATAATGGCGGCTCGATTCCACCAAACCTCTTACAAATACCAAATTCTGAGGCTACATCACTTTATCTAAGACGTTGTAAACAAATCGGTATAAAAGCACACCCAGCAAGATTCCCAAGTAAGCTTCCTGAATTCTTTATTAAAATGCTAACGGATGAGGGTGATTTAGTTGTTGATATATTCGGCGGTTCAAATACGACTGGATATGTTGCAGAACAATTAAATAGACGTTGGAAATCTTTTGAATTATCAAATGAGTATGTTGCAGCATCAACATTGCGTTTTTTACCAGACTCTTCAACAGTAGAATATCTAAAAGAAACCTATGAAAATGTTCTCCAAGGCCAATCCGTAAGCTTGAATGACCCAACAGCTTTTGAATTAACCTAATTAGTTTACTTAATAAGCTATTAAACGATAAATATTCAGTTTTCTTTGACTTGGTTCATATAAGTAACGTATAACGGCTTCCATTGATGCGGGATGGAGCAGTCTGGTAGCTCGTCGGGCTCATAACCCGAAGGTCGTTGGTTCAAATCCAGCTCCCGCTACCAATCCAGATATTAAAAAGCCAATCTTTATAAGATTGGCTTTTTTTATTTAACATAAAATCTCATCTACGAAATCTTTCTCATCACATTTTTTACACTCCAGCATCACGCCTAATTTCTCTTTCCGTCCTTGTTCAGTCATCACCCAAGGTCGATTTTGCCAAGGCGGAGTGTGGCGGACATGTTGAGTATGTCCGCAGGCTAAATCTGCTACCCAATGCTGTTCATCATCTAAATGAAAACCCATAATGGCTTGTTGCATAGCGGAAACCTAAATGAAGTTATACAAAATTATCCATAAGCGAAAATTGAAATTCAGAAATAGAACCGAATAATCTCCGTTATACTCCTAGCTGATTATATCTTTAAACAAGAGTTTTGATTATGCGCGTACTTGTTGTGATGGACCCCATTGAAAGTGTCAATTTGAAAAAAGACTCAACTATGGCCATGTTGTGGGCGGCAAGCCGCCGCGGGCATGAACTGGGTTATGCATTACAACAGGATTTATATATCGAGCAGGGTAAAGCGTTTGGTTTAATTGCGCCTTTAAAGGTGTTTGAAGATTACAATCATTATTATGAATTGGGTGAAAAGCAGAAAGAATCCATCGCGGCGTATGACGTGGTGTTGATGCGTAAAGACCCGCCATTTGATATGAACTTTGTCTATACCACCTATATTTTAGAGCAAGCAGAACGAGAAGGGGCGTGGATTATTAACAAACCACAAAGCCTGCGTGACTGTAATGAGAAACTATTTGCCACCCAGTTTCCAGAACTGCAAGTCCCGACATTGGTCACTTCGCAGCAAGGTTTAATTCGTGAATTTATTAAAGAACAAGGCGATGTGATTGTAAAACCGCTTGATGGTATGGGCGGCATGGGAATTTTCCGCCTCTATCAAGACGGGGTAAATATTGGCTCAACCATTGAAATCTTAACCAACCATGGTACTCAGCCGATTATGGCACAGCGTTATATTCCTGAAATTGTCGAAGGAGATAAGCGTATTTTGATGATCAATGGTGAGCCTGTACCGTATTGCTTGGCGCGAATTCCACAAAATGGTGAAGTTCGAGGTAACTTGGCTGCAGGTGGCTTGGGTGAAGCCCGTCCATTGACCGAAAATGACCGTAGCATTGCAGAAAAAGTGGGTCCTTTCTTACGTGAGAAAGGTCTGATTTTTGTCGGTCTAGATGTCATTGGCAATTATGTGACGGAAATTAATGTGACTAGCCCAACCTGTATTCGTGAAATTGATAACCAATTTGGGACTCAAATTGCGGATGATTTATTTGCCGTATTAGAGGCAGGTCGCCCAAGCGTTTAAGTAAATTTGAATATACTCAATACCTCAATCACATGCGTGTGGTTGAGGATTGTGCAGTACGCTATAGGCTCAAAATCTAAGCGAAAGATCTTTCCAAAAATACAAGCGATTTGCGGTTTTTAACAAAGATAGCGGTTTTTTATACTAGATTAATAATAAAACTTGTTTAAACTTACAAAACTGAAGAAAAAAACAATGAAACGCTGGGTGAAACAAAGTAAATAAACTTTCGCGCCCCTGCGTTTGTGATTACAATTGTTAACTTAAATGAATTTTTTGCCTATTTTTTTGAACTGAAGAATTAGACCGTGACTGATGTACAGCAAACAAAGCCCAAACGCGTAATGATGATGGCCGCTGGTACTGGTGGACATGTTTTTCCAGCACTTGCCGTTGCAAAACAATTGCAACAACAAGGAACACAAGTGTCTTGGTTGGCAACACCTACAGGCATGGAAAATCGCTTATTAAAAAATCAAAATATTCCAATTTACCAAATTGATATTCAAGGCGTACGTGGCAATGGTGTGGTACGCAAATTATTGGCACCTTTTAAAATTTTAAAAGCAACCTTAAGCGCCATGCGCTATATGAAACAGTTGAATATTGATGCTGTCGCTGGTTTTGGTGGTTACGTCGCGGGGCCTGGTGGTTTGGCCGCACGGGTTTTGGGCATTCCTGTACTTATTCATGAGCAAAATGCCATCGCAGGGTTTACCAATACGCAACTATCGCGTGTTGCGACCACGGTGTGTCAGGCTTTTCCGCAGACATTTTCTGAACAAGCCAAAATTGTCACCACAGGTAATCCTGTACGTAAAGAAATTACCGAAATTTTAAATCCATCTTGGCGTTATCAAGAGCGTGAAAAAGCCCATCAACCGCTTCGCATTTTAATTGTGGGTGGTTCTTTGGGTGCGAAAGCACTGAATGAATGTGTACCCGAAGCGTTAAAACTATTAAATGTGCCACTTCGTGTCTATCATCAATGTGGTCAAAACCATACAGAAGCAACACAGGCACGTTATGCCAATGCACCTGCGAATTTGGACGTTGAAGTGCATCCTTTTATCGAGGATATGGCTCAAGCGTATTCAAATGCAGACCTCATTATCTGTCGTGCGGGTGCTTTGACTGTGACTGAAATTGCCACAGCCGGCGTCGCGGCTATATTTGTACCGTTGCCCAGTGCTGTGGATGACCACCAAACTGCCAATGCCAAGTTCTTAGCGAATATTGGGGCTGCGAAAATTTGTCCGCAAGCCAATATGAGCCCTGAAAGTTTAAAAGAATTGTTAGTGCCGTTAATGAACCGTTCACTATTGTCCGAAATGGCAGTCAAAGCGCGTCAACAGGCTCAACCCGATGCAACTCAACATGTCGTTGAGCTAATTCAAGAATTGTGATTAGAGTAAGCTATGTCTCCATCTACACCTGCTGATCAAGCAAAGAAATTAATTAAAATCCCTGAAATGCGTCGTATTAAGCACATCCATTTCGTGGGTATTGGTGGTGCTGGGATGTGCGGCATTGCGGAAGTATTGAAAAACCAAGGCTATAAAGTGTCTGGTTCAGATATCAAGGCATCAAAAACCACGCTACAGCTCGAAGAAAACGGCATTAAAGTTTATATCGGGCATGCTGCTGAAAATATTCAAGGCGCGAATGTTTTGGTGGTTTCAACAGCCATTGATCCAGAAAACCCTGAAATTAAAGAAGCAATTGAACACCGCACACCTGTAGTCCGCCGTGCTGAAATGTTGGGTGAATTAATGCGTTACCGTCATGGGATTGCCGTCGCAGGAACACACGGTAAAACAACAACCACTAGTCTTGTGACTTGTATGTTGGCTGAAGAAAACCTCGATCCAACGTATGTGATTGGTGGTTTGTTAAATCGTACTGGCGTTAATGCGGCGCTGGGTGCAAGTCGTTTTATTGTGGCTGAAGCGGACGAGTCAGATGCATCTTTCCTGCATTTACAGCCCATGGCAACCATTGTGACCAATATCGATGCTGATCATATGGACACCTATGGTGGCAGCTTTGATGTGCTGAAAGACACTTTTATACAGTTTTTACAAAAAATGCCATTTTACGGTTTGGCCGTGGTGTGTGGTGATGATGCCAACATCCGTGAAATTATGCCGCGCATTGGTCGTCCATTGGTGACTTACGGATTTAACGAAGACAATGACATTCGTGCGGTAGACATTGCACAAGAAGGCATGCAGTCACACTTTACCGTATTACGTAAAGATCGTGAGCCTTTACGCCTGACCATTAACCTGCCTGGCTTGCATAACATTTTAAATGCCCTTGCTGCGATTGGTATTGCCACCGATGAAGGGGTATCCGATGCTGCGATTGCACGTGCACTAGAAGGTTTCAGTGGTGTGGGGCGTCGTTTCCAAGTTCAAGGTGAGTTTGAGCTGGGCGAAGGCAATGTAAAATTGGTGGATGACTATGGACATCACCCGAAAGAAGTAGAAGCGACCATTAAAGCAGCACGTGCCAGCCATCCAGACCGTCGTTTGGTGATGTTGTTCCAGCCACACCGCTTTAGTCGTACCCGTGATTGTTTTGATGATTTTGTTGATGTGTTGTCACAAGTGGATCAATTGCTGTTATTAGAAGTTTATCCTGCTGGGGAAAAACCAATTGTGGGTGCGGACAGTCGTGCATTGGCCCGTAGTATTCGTTTACGTGGTGAAGTTGAGCCCATCTTGGTCGATCCAGTAGAAGGGAACTTGCCGAATGTAATGCGTAAAGTGTTACAAGCGAATGACTTGTTATTAACACAAGGCGCAGGTAATGTTGGAGCTATCTCAGTTGAGCTGGCGCAGCATCAATTATATGTAGATTAATTGCCGTCTTCGGTTTCAATTAAAAGTTATAACAGTTTAAGGATAAAAACGTGTCAAATGCTTCAAAGTTCGGCAAAGTTGCCGTGTTGCTTGGTGGTAAATCAGCTGAGCGTGAGGTTTCTCTCGATAGTGGTCAGGCTGTACTTGAAGCATTGATTCGTTCTGGGGTAAATGCTGAGGCATTTGATCCTCAGAATCGTAGTGTGACAGAATTGGTCAATTATGATCGGGCCTTTATTGTCTTGCATGGTCGTGGCGGTGAAGATGGTCAGATTCAAGGTGTATTGGAGTGGTTAAACATTCCTTATACAGGAACTGGTGTTCAAGGTTCTGCCATTGGTATGGACAAAGTTAAAACCAAGCAAATTTGGCAAGGGTCAGACTTACCAACTGCACCGTACCGCATTATTGATAAAGACAGTGATTTAGCTGAAGTGGTTGAAAGCTTAGGCTTGCCGCTCATTATTAAGCCTGTACACGAAGGCTCTAGTGTAGGCATGAGTAAGGTTGAAAAAGCTGAAGATTTGGCTGCTGCAATTGCTAAAGCAACTCAGCACGATGCGGTGGTGATGGCGGAAAAATGGATTACAGGACGTGAATTCACCATTTCATTTTTAAATGGTCAGCCTTTACCTGTGATTCGTTTGCAACCTCCTGCGGATGTGGCTTTTTATGATTATGAAGCGAAATATCAACGTAATGATGTGCAATATGGTATTCCGTGTGGTTTAACGGAAGCGGAAGAACAACGTCTACAAGCATTGTGTTTACGCGCATTCCAAGCGGTTGGGGCAAGTGGTTGGGGGCGTATTGATGCCATGCAGGACGAACAAGGCAACTTCTGGTTACTTGAAGTGAATACAGTACCCGGCATGACCAGTCACTCATTGGTGCCCAAAGCTGCCAATGCGGTAGGCTATAGTTTTGATGCGTTATGTGTTGCAATTTTAGAACAAACACTTACAGGTGCAGCACACTAAGTTATGGCTCAACTTCCAGCATCGATGCGGCGCAAACGCGCTGCAATTACCTCGATTCACGACAAACCACCCACGCGAAAAGAACAGTTGACTAACGTGGGTGGTTGGTTGCTCTTGGTCATTGCTTTTGTGGTCTTGGCTGCTGGAATATTTGGCTTATACAAAGTCATGACCGATGCACGTGTCGCGGATTTGGATGTGGTTGGAACGCGTTCCGATGCTGAGCATCGTCAAGTGATGTTGCACGTGGCACCAACTTTACAAAATAATTATTTTACTTCTGATTTAGAACAAATCCGTGACCGCGCTTTAGAGTTGTCATGGGTAGATCGAGTTGTGGTTTCTCGGGCATGGCCGAATGCAATTCGCGTTCGAGTAATGCCTCGCCATGCGATTGCCCGTTGGGGAACTGGGCGCTTGCTGAGCGATAGCGGTGATGTTTTTGCTGAAGTGACACCCAAAAATTATCAACAATTGCCGTTGCTTCATGGGCCAATTAGCCAATCCAAAACCATGATGCGTCGCTATAATGAAATTAATCAATTATTCCTTCCAGTCAACCTTCGGCTAAAAGAATTATATTTAACGGAGCGTATGACTTGGTTTATGCAGTTTGATTCTGGATTACGTGTTATTGTTGATCAAGATCAAACCATGAGTAAGCTACAACGCTTGAGTCATCTCGCACAAAGTGATTTGAAACCTGTGTGGTCACAAATCTCAGCAATCGATTTACGCTATAGGAACGGCCTAGCGATTCAATGGAAAAGCGCAGCCCCACCCAAAACTGTAAATGGTCACTTTGTTGTAACGATTAATGACACAAGCATTGCGGATGGGATAAATGCAAAGCCATAATGGTTGGCTTTATAAATAGAGGCGTAAAGCCATAAATTAAACAAACATGTAATGGTAGTAAATAATGAGTGAAGCTGTTCCCTCAGTTGTTGCGATTGACATTGGGACACATAAAGTTTCAGTTTTGATTGGTAAGGTGCATGCCCCAGATAAGATTCAAGTCATTGGGATGGCGACTGCACGTAACCGCGGTATGAACAAAGGCAAAATCGTGAGCTTGGATAAAGTCATCACGGCGATAAAAAATGCCGTTCAGGAAGCGGAAGATATGGCTGAGTGCCGTGTGCATTCGGCTTGGGTTTCTATTCCAAGTGCAGAATTAAAAAGTTTTTATGCTTCGGGGCGTACCCCAATTGAAAACGCTGAACATAGTATTAGCACCAATGAAGTGGTCAGAGCATTAGAGTTGGCCAAAGCCAGCCATGTCACTTCAGATCATTATTTGGTGAGTGCAGTTCCGCTTGGTTTCGAATTGGATGATTCTCCAGAATGGGTACAGAATCCAATTCGGATGTCCGCGCACACGATGAAAGGGCATTATCAGTTGATGATGTTACCCATCAGTACCATGCAAAATTTGGATCGTGCCATGAAAGGCGCAAACATCACCGTAGAAAAAATGGTGGTGTCCTGCTTGGCAACGGCAGAAGCCAGTTTGCTGAAAGACGAAAAAGAATATGGGGTTTGTTTGCTCGATATGGGCGCTGGAACCACCAATCTTGCGGTCTATTTAGATGGGCGTCTGGCGATGGCGGAAACCTTACAGCGTGGCGGTGAACATGTAACACGTGATATTGCTGCTGTCTTACAGACCACGACAGAAGAAGCAGAAAGAATTAAGTTGCTTTATGGTTGTGTCGACTTAAAAGTGGTGAAACCTGATCATATGATTCAAATTCAAGGCATTGATGGTCCGCAAACTATCAGCCGAATTGAATTATCCGACATTATGATTGCACGCTATGAAGAAATTTTGACCCAAGTTCGAGAAGCACTTGAGCGTAGCGGGGCAATTCATGGCTTATATCATGGTGTGGTCTTGACGGGTGATGCTTGTCAGATTGAAGGGATGGTCAGTCTAGTGCGCCGGATGTTGGGTATTTCAGCGCATTTGGGCAATCCACCTGTACAAGTTTATGCCGATGAACCTTATTTGGCTTCACTACGTCGTTCCCAATACGCAACGGCGGCAGGCTTGTTGATGTTCAGTCAAGGGGATCCGCAAGAGACCTTGGTAGAAACCGTAGATCCTGAAACACTTTCGTTTTGGAAACGTGCTGGACGCGCATGGTCAGGACTAAATGATAAGTTGAAATCTATTTTTTAGTGGTATTTTTAAGGAATATTGTTTGGAAGTTGTACGTTAAGCGGTCAATACTTGACAAGCTAAACATTGAACAGCATTCTAAAATCAATTTTATTTATGCAGATCAAGGCAGTATACGGGCTTAAGTGACTGCCAATTACGAATTAGGAAATTTAAAGGTCATGGCCTCATTTGAATTTTTAGAAGATGATCAGAACGATAGCAACGGTCAAGCCCGTTTCACTGTATTTGGTGTAGGTGGTGCAGGCGGTAATGCTGTTCAACACATGTTGGAATCAGATATTCAAGGTGTGAAATTTGTTTGTGCCAATACGGACAAGCAAGCTTTAGATCGTATGAATGCACAATTTAAAATCCAGTTAGGCGAACAAAGTACTCGTGGTTTAGGTGCAGGTGCGAATCCTCAAGTGGGTCAAACGGCGGCCGAAGAAAGCCGTGAGTTGATCCGCCAGCATTTAGAAGGCACTGACATGGTGTTTGTGACCGCAGGAATGGGTGGTGGTACGGGTACAGGTGCTGCTCCAGTCGTTGCAGAAATTGCCAAAGAAATGGGTATTTTAACGGTGGGTGTAGTGACTACGCCGTTTAATTTTGAAGGTAAGCGTCGTCAACAGTCTGCTGAAAAAGGCATTGAGGCTTTAGAAGCGCATGTCGACTCGCTCATTATTATTCCAAACCAGCGCCTGTTAAAAGTATTCCGCGATATCTCGATGAAGGATGCTTATAAAAAGGCGGATGACGTGTTACTCAATGCAGTACGCAGTATCTTCGATTTAGTGGTTCGCCCTGGTCACATTAACCTTGACTTTGCTGACTTGAAAACCGCAATGAGTACCCGTGGTTATGCCATGATGGGTGCAGGCTCAGGTCGTGGTGAACATCGTGCGCGTCAAGCTGCAGAACAAGCGATTCGTAGTCCGTTATTAGATAACGTGACCATTATGAATGCGAAGGGTATTTTGATTAATGTGACAGGTGGTGATGATGTCACCTTTGGTGAAATTGAAGAAATCACCGATGTTGTGAACCAAATTGTGGACTTGGATGAAGGTCAAGTTTTCTACGGTACGGTATTTGATCCAGATGCGCGTGATGAAATTAGCGTGACTGTGATTGCAACTGGTTTAACCCGCAATTCGGCAGATGCGATTGAACCTGTGAAGCGTGCAACTACGCAGGTTTCACGTTCTGCAACGACACATGCTGTGGTTGAAGAAGATGACGTTCCTGCAATTCAGCGTCAGCAGGCGGATGCTTCTGCAATTAATGCGGCTTCATCTGCTGGTGCGTCACGTCCAACACCAATGAGTATTCAAGATTATTTGAAAAATCAGCAACGTAAGTAATTATTTTTCAATAACTTGCTTTTAAAACACTATAAAAGGTAGCGTTATCGCTACCTTTTTGTTTTTTATCAATGGCTAAATATGCTAACGTATAGCGGATTTATGGGCAGATGATAGAAAAAGCATGTTGAAACAGCGTACCCTGCAACGTGTCGTGAAAGCGAGCGGTATTGGTCTTCATAGTGGGCAAAAGGTATTAATGAACTTTGTGCCGCACCATGTGGATGGGGGTATTGTGTTCCGTCGTATTGATTTAGATCCACCTGTGGATATTCAAGCCGATGCGATGCTGATTCAAGAAGCATTTATGTGCTCTAACTTGGTTCAGGATGATGCCAAAGTAGGTACCATTGAGCACGTCATGAGTGCGATTGCAGGTTTGGGTATTGATAATTTAATTATCGAGGTCTCTGCTTCAGAAGTGCCGATTATGGATGGCAGTGCTGGCCCATTTATCTACCTGTTAATGCAAGGTGGGTTGATTGAGCAAAATGCACCCAAAAAATTTATCCGAATCTTAAAGCCTGTAGAAGCATTAATTGATGATAAGCGTGCAATTTTCACGCCGCATTCAGGTTTTCAACTGAATTTCACCATCGATTTTGATCATCCTGCCTTTAAAAAAGAATATCAGTCTGCCACCATTGATTTCTCAACTGAAACTTTTGTGTACGAAGTCAGTGAGGCACGTACATTTGGCTTCATGAAGGACTTGGATTACTTAAAAGCCAACAATTTGGCTTTAGGAGCAAGTTTAGACAATGCCATTGGTGTAGATGATACTGGCGTGGTCAATGAAGAAGGTTTGCGCTTCTCTGATGAATTTGTTCGTCACAAAATATTAGATGCCGTAGGCGATTTATATTTATTAGGACATCAAATTATTGCGAAATTTGATGGATATAAGTCAGGTCATGCCCTGAATAACCAATTGTTACGCAATGTTCAAAGTGATCCAACCAGCTATGAAATTGTAACATTTGATGACATAGATCAATGTCCAATCCCTTATGTAAGTGTGACATAAGTCATTGTCTTATATGGGCTACGTTATAATATAACAAATAAAAATGAGAATTAAGTCGCTTTTTTGATCGAAGCATTTTCTAAACCCAGCCCTAGCTTACTTTTTATTGCTTGCCAAACGTAGCATTGCTTGGCTAAGCTTAGGGTCGCTCACAAAGTCAGCAGCCCCTTTTAATAAATCTTGGGTTTCTGGGCTAAGAGATCGTGAAGATGGTTCAGGAGCAGGTGTGGTTGTTGAGGAAACTCTTAAACGAACCTGTATTTTTTGTAAATCTTTGAGTTCTTCTAGTTGAGCCAATTGAACAATATATTGCTTTTGTAAGTAACCTAGTTGACTCACCATCGCTTGATTTTCACCCGTTACGGTCAAAACACCATATTGATAACAAGCAACCTGCCATTGCTCTGGTTGAGGCAATAACGGTTGAATGAGTTTGCTAAGTTTCTGCCATGCAGCAACTTGCGTTGAGAGAAACGATAAGTTTCCTGTTTTTATGCGTTTTCTTGTTTGTTGAAAGAGATTCTCTGGTTCAGACATACATATTACCTTCATATTTGTGTCTTAAGCTTATGCGCTCCTTTCAGTAGATATCAAGGAAGAGATCACGCAAGGAACTTTTGTAAGAACAGTTTAAAGAGGTTTTTTATGCACACAAGACGTATTTTATTGGCGTTTTCTTTAGCGGCTTCGACCGCATCGGTCGCTTTCGCTGATTTAGTTCAATTAAATTCTAATACCACGGCTTCACCAGATCGTATTGAACAATTGACTCAAACTTTAGCGCAAGGTTCATATGCTGAACCTGAAGACATCGATATTCCTGCAAGTACGCAAATGTCCGTCAAATTGCGTGAAAAAACTATTGAACTAAACAACGAATCAATTGCTAAAAAATACGGCACAAAAACTTCGTATTCTGCATCTTCAAATAGTCCTTATTCATGGTTAGTGACTCATCCATTGCCAGACATGAAACGCATCAGCTCAAATTTTGGTGGTCGTACTATGGGTGGACGTGCTGAACATCATTCAGGTTTAGATTTGTCAGCGCCAAGTGGTACACCAATTTATGCAACGGGTTCTGGTGTTGTAACCAAATCGGGTTGGGGTTCTGGCTATGGTCAATATGTTGAAATTAACCACGGCGATGGTTACATCACGCGTTATGCACATGCTTCACGTTTAATTGCGCGTGTCGGTGACCGCGTAGATGCGGGTGAACATATTGCCAATGTTGGTTGTACAGGTCGTTGTACTGGCCCACATTTACATTATGAAGTTGTAAAAGATGGTCAGCGTAAAAATCCATCGACTTATTTAGCCATGTTGCCGTAATCGCACCTGACTATTTAAGCTTAGAATTCTTCGAAAGGCAGTGTATTGGGTCTTACCTCTTTCCCATACGCTGCCTTTTTATTGTTTCCAATATTTGCACCAAAGTAGTGACGTTTTCTGTATCTTTTTTCATACTATCAGGCAGAAGAGTTTTATTTGTATAAAAAAACAACATTATTGGCGATTTTTTGTTAATTTGAGTGTTAAATCGTCAGCAATTATTTATTTTATAAATAGTGGTACCTGCCCGTATTCAGCTAGAGCGATAACTTCTAATACCAAAGTATGGTACATATACATAATAGATTAAGCTTAAGGAATAGGTGGATTATGGCGTTTTATGGCGATACAGATGCGCAAGAAACCCAAGAATGGCAAGATGCTTTCGATTCGGTTCTAAAACACATGGGAACAGAGCGCGCTGCATTTTTATTAGAAAAATTATATCAACGTGCGATCGCGAAACATGTTCCTATTCAGCGCTTAAACACTCCTTATTTAAATACCGTTTCTGTTGAAGAAACCCCAGCCATGCCAGGTGATCAGGATATGGAGCGCCGTATTCGTGCGCTGATCCGTTGGAATGCCTTGGCAATGGTATTACGTGCAAATAAAACAGGTGATGACCTAGGTGGTCACTTGGCAAGTTTTGCCTCTTCTGCAACATTATATGATGTAGGTTTTAACCATTTCTTCCGCGCAAACAGCAATAACTTTGGCGGAGATATGATTTATTACCAAGGACACTGTGCTCCTGGTATTTATGCACGTTCATTCCTTGAAGGACGTTTGACTGAAGAACAGTTAAGTAATTTCCGCCGTGAAGTTGGCGGTAATGGTTTACCAAGCTATCCACATCCATACTTAATGCCGGACTATTGGCAATTCCCAACGGTATCAATGGGTCTTGGTCCAATCATGTCCATTTATCAAGCGCACATTCAAAAATATTTGATGAACCGTGGCTTGATCAAAGAAGAAGATCGTAAAGTCTGGGCTTATCTTGGCGATGGTGAGATGGATGAGCCAGAAAGTACTGGTGCAATTTCACTTGCTGGTCGTGAAAAACTTGATAACCTCATTTGGGTGGTGAACTGTAACTTACAGCGTCTCGATGGTCCTGTACGTGGTAACGGTAAAATCATTCAAGAATTAGAATCTTTATTCCGTGGTGCGGGCTGGCGTGTCATTAAAGTGGTATGGGGCCGTCATTGGGATCCGCTACTTGCAAAAGACAGTACAGGCGCTTTAAAAGCAGTCATGGAAGAAACTGTTGATGGTGAATACCAACGCTATCAAGTGAAAGGTGGTGCATACACGCGTGAGAAATTCTTTGGCAAGTACCCAGAAGCTGCGGAACTTGTAAAAGATTTAAGCGATGAAGACATCGATAATCTTAACCGTGGTGGTCATGACCCGTACAAAGTTTTTGCTGCCTATGCAGAAGCAATGAAAGCTAAAGGTCAACCAACCGTTATTCTTGCGAAAACGGTTAAAGGTTACGGTTTGTCTGAAGAAATTGAAGCGGTGAATAAGACTCACCAAATCAAAAAAATGCAGATCGACTCTTTGAAATATGTACGTGACCGTTTTAACCTGCCATTTACAGATGATAAATTAGAAGAGCTTCCATTCTATCGCCCAAGTGAAAACTCGCCAGAAATGAAGTATATGAAGGCGCGTCGTGAAGCTTTAGGTGGCTATTTACCTGCACGTCGTAAAGAGAGTGAGCAATTAGCCATTCCTGAATTGTCGGTATTTGATGCAGTATTAAAAGGTTCTGCGGGCAAAGAACAATCCACCACCATGGTGATGGTTCGTTTAATTGCTTCTTTACTTAAAGAAAAAGCAATTAAAGACCGCGTAGTACCCATCGTTCCAGATGAAGCGCGTACGTTTGGTTTAGAAGGTATGTTCCGTCAGTTGGGTATTTATGCCGCTCACGGTCAAAAATATACACCAGAAGACCAAGAACAATTGATGCATTACCGTGAAGCCAAAGACGGTCACATGCTACAAGAAGGGATCAACGAAGCAGGTGCGATGAGCGCATGGGCAGCGTTGGCAACCAGTTATTCAACCAATAACTTGCCAATGATTCCAATGTACATGTACTACTCAATGTTTGGTTTCCAACGTATTGGCGACATTGCATGGGCAGCAGGCGACGCACAAGCACAAGGTTTCTTGTTAGGGGCTACTGCTGGTCGTACCACATTGAACGGTGAAGGTTTACAGCACCAAGATGGTCATTCACATATCTTGGCGAATACGATTCCAAACTGTGTGTCTTATGACCCATGTTTCGGTTATGAGTTAGCAGTAATTGTGCATGACGGTTTACAGCGTATGTATGTGAACCAAGAGCGTGTGTTCTATTACTTAACGGTAATGAATGAAAACTACGAGCATCCTGAAATGCCAGTAGGCGCTGAGGAAGGCATCAAACGCGGCATGTACTTGTTGCAGGAAGATGAAAAAGCTACGGTTCAGCTCATGGGTTCAGGCGTGATTCTACGTGAAGTGATTAAAGCTGCGAAAATTTTACGTGACGAATACCAAATCCATTCGAACGTTTGGAGTGTAACAAGCTTCAATGAATTGTCTCGTGATGGTATGGCGTGTGAAGAATACAACCGTTTACACCCACTTACTGAAGAAGTGAAAGAGTCTTGGGTGTCTAAACAATTACGCGGTACAGAAGGTATTGTTGTTTCAGCAACAGACCATATGCGTGCGTATAGCGAACAAATCCGTGCATATCTTCCAGATGGCCGCCCATTTGTTGCATTGGGTACAGATGGTTATGGTCGCTCAGATACACGTGCGAACTTGCGTAGTTTCTTTGGTGTTGATGCTGCACACATCGTTGTTGCTACTTTGAAAAAATTAGCTGACGAAGGTGAAGTCGATGCACGTTTAGTGAAAGATGCAATTTCTAACTTTGAGTTAGACACTGACCGTCCAGTGGCATGGGCTCCTCAGGCGCACCCTGAAGTTCACCCAGTTGCGGACTACAAAGAACAATCAGGTGAGGAGAACTAAGCATGCAAATCACAACACCTGATATTGGCGTGGATAAAGCCACGGTTGCAGAAATTTTAGTAAAAGTTGGCGATCAGATTGCTGTTGATGACAGTCTCGTTTTACTTGAGTCTGACAAAGCCTCTGTTGAAGTGCCTAGCACTTCAACAGGTGTGGTTAAAAGCATCAGTGTCGCAGTGGGCGATGAAGTGTCTGAAGGCGCTGTACTGATTGAGCTTGAATCAGATGTTGCTGCCACTCCTGTCGCAGCAAAAGTGGAAGAAAAAGTGGCTGAACCTGCTCCAGTGGTTGCCACACCAGAAGTTGCAGCTCCTGCTGTCGCGACTCAACCAGCGACAAGTGCTGTAGTTGATGTGCAAGTACCAGACATTGGTGTTGAAAAAGCGGTTGTGGGTGAAATCCTGGTCAAAGCTGGCGATACAATTGAAGTTGATCAAAGTATCGTGGTGGTTGAATCGGATAAAGCCACGGTTGAAGTACCGAGTACGGTTGCTGGCACGGTTGAAAGTGTTGAAATTCAAACAGGCGATACGGTTAAAGAAGGTGTAGTGCTGTTAAAAGTGAAAGTGGCAGGTGCTACAGCTCCAACAGAAACAACACCAGCAAGTGTTGCATCATCAGCACCAGCAGTTGAATCTGTACAACAGGCAGCCGTTGTTACCGCAGCACCTGTTGCAACAGGTGCAGTCGAAATTACAGTACCCGACTTAGGTGTCGACAAAGCCACTGTCGCTGAGATTCTGGTGAGCGTCGGCGATCGTGTTGAGAACGATCAAAGCATTATTGTGGTGGAGTCTGACAAAGCGACGGTAGAAGTACCAAGCACGACTGCGGGTGTGATTAAAGCCATTCATGTTTCTGCTGGACAAAGTGTCGCGCAAGGTATGCCTTTGGTGACCATTGAGGGTGAATCGGCAGCGCCAGCCGTACAAACGCCTGCTACAGTTCCTGCAAAAGCTCAACCACAAGCGTCTACGACTCCTGCTGTGTCTGCTGCTAAAGTTGAAGCTACACCAGAAACAACTGGGGTAGATAAACTAACCAAAGAGCAAAGTGCAGAAAATGCAAAAGTATATGCAGGTCCTGCGGTACGTAAATTGGCGCGTGAATTAGGTGTTGTACTTGCACAGGTGCAAAACTCTGGTCCACATGGTCGCTTAATGAAAGAAGATGTGTTTGCCTATGTGAAAGCACGTTTGACAGCACCGCAAGCAGCTCCAGTTGCTGCGGCAGCACCTGCTGTTTCAGGTTTGCCAAAGCTTCCTGACTTCACTGCTTTTGGTGGTGTGGAAGAAAAAGTGCTGACGCGTTTGCAGCAAGTATCAATTCCGCAATTGTCATTGAACAACTTTATTCCTCAAGTTACGCAGTTTGATTTGGCTGATATTACTGAACTTGAAGCTTGGCGTAATGATCTTAAAGGTAACTTTAAGAAAGATGGCATTAGCCTGACCATTATGGCATTCATTATTAAAGCTGTTGCGCATCTATTGAAAGAAGAGCGTGATTTTGCAAGTCACTTAGCAGATGATGGTAAGTCAGTCTTGTTGCGTAACGAAATCCATATGGGGATTGCCGTTGCGACACCAGATGGCTTAACCGTACCTGTATTACGTCATCCTGACCAAAAATCAATTAAGCAAATTGCGGTTGAACTAGGTGTGCTGGGTCAAAAAGCGCGTGATAAAAAACTTTCTCCGAAAGACTTGCAAGGTGCGAACTTTACCATTACCAGCTTAGGTTCAATTGGTGGTACAGCATTCACACCGTTGGTGAACTGGCCACAAGTTGCGATTCTCGGTATTTCGCCAGCGACCATGCAGCCAGTATGGAACGGGCAAGGTTTTGATCCGAAATTGATGCTTCCACTGTCATTGTCCTACGATCACCGTGTGATTAATGGGGCGGATGCAGCGCGTTTCACCAACAAGTTAACTAAGCTGCTGGCAGATATCCGTAGTTTACTGATCTAGTCATTGTTTCAATCAGTACTTCAAACCTCGCTTCGGCGGGGTTTTTTATTGTGATGGAATTGGAAAAATCGTCAAAATCTGTTGTGAAGTTTAAAGAACTGGTTTGATTTGGTTAAAATGAAGGGAAAAGTAGAAGTGAATGCAGGGAGTCGCATACAAGTGTTTGTATTTTTAAGTCTATGCTGCCGTTATTGTTGCTGGTTTTGGTGTTAATGGGACTTTGGCTGAGTGTGTTGCATTTTCCATGGCAATGGATTACCTATTTGGTGATGGGGCTGGAAATTTTCACCGCCACGATCGTGTTCTCGATGGAATATCAGGCACAGCATATTGGTGGTGCCAGCGGCTGGGGAAGTGTCGCTTGGCTTGGTTTTAATGTCGGTTTGGCGATGTTGTTGGGATTGTGTCGAATCGCCATCTGGTTATGCCAACGCTTAGAATTCCAGTTTTAACCCAAAAGAGAACCAATCTGCGTAATGATAAAATAAAAACGAAAGAGTGGAAAACTTGAGTAAATTTTGTATAATAGTTGCGATTCATTGGGGAGTAGCCGCTTTTTACGCTATGTAAAAAGGTGATGATCAACATAATTGTTCCACAGAACATGGTCATCATAGCAAAGAACCAAATAAGCTTATCAAACAGCTTTTTTTGTTGGCAAGACCTTTGATTTACCACTCTGCATCAATCGATTTGATTTTGGCTAGCAGGAGGGGTAAGTCATAGGCAAATTTTGCTAGCCAGAGAAAAGATGTTATGCATGAGTTCCTCATTTCGACAGCAATTGTCGCACTCGCTGAAATGGGTGATAAAACCCAACTTCTTGCCTTATTATTGGCTGCACGTTTCCGTAAACCTATCCCTATTCTGATTGCAATTTTAGTTGCAACGCTGATTAACCATGGCTTATCTGCGGTATTGGGGCAGTGGATCACCACGGTTTTAAGTCCTGAAGTGTTGATTTGGGTGTTATCCCTTGGCTTTATCGGTATGGCAGCTTGGATGTTAATTCCAGATGAGCTGGATGATGAGACCGATAGCATCAATAAGTGGCAGAGATTTGGCGTATTCGGCGCAACCTTCGTCTTGTTCTTTTTGGCAGAAATTGGTGATAAAACCCAAATTGCAACTGTGGCCTTGGCTGCGCGTTATGACAGCATTTTCTGGGTGATGGCAGGCACCACTGTAGGTATGATGTTGGCAAACGCACCCGCAGTTTTTGTTGGGAATAAGTTGGCAGATAAGTTACCAATTTCATTAATTCATAAAATTGGCGCAGTCATCTTCTTGATTATCGGGGTCTCGACCTTAGTGCAGCATTATTTCTTCTAAGCGAGCTTTTTTAGAAAACCCAGCAAAACAGTTGGGTTTTTTATCAGATAAATCAGACAAATAAGTGCCAAAAAGTGAAAACTAGCTCTGTATATTTATTGTAAGTTCAACTATTTCCCTTTATGTTATAGGGAATTAAAAATTGTACTTAATAGAATAGAATTATTGGGGTTTTGCTATGGCTTTTGATCGCACCACATCACAAGTGTTATTTGATAATGGCACACATAAGTGCATCAGTTTTACCAGTTTGGTTAAAGGTGAAGGCGTACAGGCAAACCAGTTTCTGATTTTAGATCATGAGCGCGCTGCGGTATTAGATCCGGGGGGTGATTTGACCTATGTCCCTTTAACGATGGAGCTGAATAAATACACCCGTTTAACTAATCTGGATTATGTGATGGCTTCACACCAAGATCCTGACATTATTACCTCAATGCCACGCTGGTTGGTGTATAGCGATGCCAAAGTGGTTGCTTCAAAGCTTTGGGCACGCTTTTTACCCCATTTAAACTCTGCCTTTATGAGTGACCGCATGAAAGGTGGCTGGTTGGAACGCTTGATCGAATTGCCAGACCACGGTGGAATCATTCCTTTGGGCGAATCAAGTATTGTCGTTGTTCCTGCTCATTTTCTGCATTCAGTCGGGAATTTTCAATTTTACGATCCAATTGCAAAAATTTTATTTTCAGGTGATATGGGCGCTTCGATGGTGGATGATGCCAATAAGCCATTGGAAAATTTTTCTTCACATATTCCGAAAATGAAAGGGTTTCATCAACGCTATATGTGTTCCAATAAAGTCATTCGCTTATGGGTGAAGATGGTGCGTAGCATGGATATTGAAATGATTGTGCCACAACATGGTACGCCGTTTATCGGCAAAGAGATGATCAACCAGTTCTTGGACTGGATTGAAACCTTGGAATGTGGCATTGACTTAATGGATGAAAGTGTTTTTACCTGCCCAACCTAACTTTGTACTCAATTGAAAATGAGATTGGCTTATAGATCAAAGTCAGTCTCTAGCAGTGAAACTGGGGCTGAAAATGCTTTTCCGTGTGCCTATATTTTTTTAAATGATATTTTTTTAATAAAAAATGAAATTTAAAGCTAAATTTGTTTATAATAGCGCACGGAAATTACCAGTGAGACTGTTATGTTGACCATCGTTCAAGAAGCGTTAACCTTCGATGATGTCTTATTACTCCCTGCCTATTCTACTGTCCTCCCAAAAGATGTCTCTCTAAAGACACGCCTGACTCGTGGCATTAACTTAAATATCCCTCTCGTTTCAGCAGCAATGGATACCGTGACTGAATCACGTATGGCAATTGCGATGTCACAAAACGGTGGTATTGGTATTTTGCATAAAAACATGGATATTGCTGCCCAAGCGGCAGAAGTACGCCGTGTGAAAAAATTTGAAGCAGGTATGGTCAAAGACCCAATTACAGTAACACCAGAAACCACGGTGCGTGAGTTGATTGCGATTACGCAAGCCAACAACATCAGTGGTGTGCCTGTAGTGAAAGATGGGAAAGTGGTTGGTATAGTGACAGGACGTGATACACGTTTTGAAACCAATCTTGAGCAACCTGTAAGCAGCATTATGACGGGTCAAGACCGTTTAGTGACTGTACGCGAAGGTGAATCTAAAGAACAGATTCAAGCGCTATTACAGAGACACCGTATTGAAAAAGTATTGGTGGTTGGCGAGAACAACGAATTAAAAGGTCTCATTACGGTCACTGATTTCCGTAAAGCAGAACTTTATCCAAACAGTTGTAAAGATGACCTCGGTCGTTTACGCGTAGGCGCTGCAGTCGGTACAGGTGTGGAAACACCAAGCCGCGTAGAAGCATTGGTTGATGCGGGTGTAGACGTGATTGTGGTAGATACCGCACATGGTCACTCTGCGGGTGTAATCGAACGTGTACGTTGGGTTAAACAAAACTATCCACAAGTCCAGGTGATTGGCGGCAATATTGCAACAGGTGATGCAGCATTAGCACTCCTTGATGCTGGTGCAGATGCGGTAAAAGTTGGTATCGGTCCTGGTTCAATCTGTACCACACGTATTGTTGCGGGTATTGGTATGCCACAAATCTCTGCGATTGATAGCGTTGCCAATGCATTAAAAGACCAAATTCCTTTAATTGCTGACGGTGGTATTCGTTTCTCTGGCGATATGGCGAAAGCGATTGGTGCGGGTGCAAGTACGATTATGGTGGGTTCACTGCTTGCGGGTACTGAAGAAGCACCGGGTGAAGTAGAATTCTTCCAAGGTCGTTACTACAAAGCATACCGTGGTATGGGTTCATTGGGTGCAATGGCAGGTGCTACAGGTTCGGCTGACCGTTATTTCCAAGACTCTAAAGCGGGCGCTGAAAAGTTGGTTCCAGAAGGAATTGAAGGCCGTGTACCGTACAAAGGACCAATGGGCAATATCGTACATCAAATGATGGGCGGCTTACGTTCTTCAATGGGCTATACGGGTTCTTCAACCATCGAAGATCTACGTCAAAATGCAAAATTTGTGAAGATTACGGCCGCAGGTATGTCGGAATCTCACGTACATGATGTCACCATTACCAAAGAAGCACCTAACTATCGTGTTGGTTGATTTTTAGTAATTTAGATCCAAAGAGACCGTCAACACTATGACGGTCTTTTTTGTTTTGGTGTAAAGTATTTCACTATGACAAAAGGTGGATAACAGCACCTAGCTATAAGAAGTGAGTAAAACATGAGTTATTTTGGCACAGATGGTATTCGTGGGAAATTTGGAGAATTACCAATTACGCCTGAATTTGCACTAAAACTAGGATTTGCAGCTGGGAAAGTCTTAAAAAAAATTTCGCAGAAAGACAAACCCATTGTTGTGTTAGGTAAAGATACGCGATTATCAGGGTATATTTTAGAGGCAGCTTTGCAGGCGGGACTGAATGCTGCGGGTGTCTATGTGCATTTATTGGGTCCACTGCCTACCCCTGCAATTGCCCATTTAACACGTGCCTTACATGCCAGTTTGGGTATTGTGATTTCTGCATCGCATAACCCTTATTTTGATAACGGTATTAAATTCTTTTCTGGTGAAGGTAAAAAACTTCCGGATGCCTTGCAAGAAGCAATTAACCAAGAATTAGAAAATGACTTGTTGATTGAAGATACTGCGAACTTGGGTAAAAGTGTCCGTGTAAAAGATGCCAATGGTCGTTATATTGAATTTTGTAAATCGACTTTCCCGTATCATTATGATTTATCGAGTTTAAAAATAGTGGTGGACTGTGCCAATGGTGCGGCTTATAACGTAGGACCTGCCGTATTTATAGAGCTCGGTGCCAAAGTAATTGCACTCTATAATGAACCCAATGGTCTAAACATTAATAAAGGCTGTGGCTCAACCCATCCTGAAAACTTACAAAAAGCGGTTATTGAGCACAAAGCCGATGTAGGTATTGCTTTCGATGGCGATGCGGATCGCGTGATTATGGTGGATCGCAATGGCGAACAAATTACAGGCGACCATATTCTGTATATTTTGGCGACACAAGCCAGCAAAAAACCAGAAGGTATTGTTGGTACAGTGATGAGCAATATGGCGCTGGAATTGGCGTTAGAACAAGCTCAAGTGCCATTTGTACGTGCCAAAGTCGGTGACCGTTATGTACTCCAAGCCCTTGAAGAAAATCAGTGGGTCACAGGTGGTGAGCCATCAGGTCATATTTTAACGCTGGATAAGAGCACGACAGGGGATGCCATTATTGCGGCATTACAAGTACTGACAGTGATGGTTGAGCAGAAAAAGGCACTGCATGAACTGGTTGCAGACTTTAAGCTGTTCCCGCAAGTGTTGGTCAATGTGCGTTTAGAGCACATGATAGACCCATATGCAAACCCAGCAATGGTGGCTGAATTTGAAAAAGCTGAGGCACAGCTCGCAGGTCGTGGCCGTCTATTGATCCGTAAATCAGGTACAGAACCTGTGATTCGGGTCATGGTAGAAGGTGATCAACTGGAAGAAGTCACTGCTTTGGCAAATCATCTTGCTGATGTGGTTCGTACCCAAGCCGCTTAAGGAATAATGTAATGAGCGATTTAATTAAAGATTTAAGTGAATTGCGGTTGAGTTATCAAAAAGGGGAATTGCTTGAGTCGGAGGTTGAACAGCATCCGCATGAGCAATTTCTCAATTGGTTTAATATTGCCCTAGAGGCGCGTTTACACGAACCTTATGCGATGTATTTGGCGACAGCAAATCGCCAAGGACGTCCACATGTCCGTACAGTACTGTTACGCGGTGCAACGGAAGCAGGTTATGACTTTTATACCAACTATGACAGCCAAAAAGGCTTAGATTTGGTTGAGAATCCTTATGCTGAGCTGTTGTTTTACTGGCCAGAATTGGAGCGCCAAATTCGTGTCAGTGGTCGTGTGGAAAAAATTACGGAAGATGAAGCAACCGCATATTATCGTAAGCGCCCACGTGACAGCCAGATTGCGGCACATATAAGTACTCCACAAAGTGGTGTCATTGCCAGCCGTGATGAGCTTCAGCAACGGTTTCAGAATTTGCAAGATCAGGTGATGGATCAGCCTGAATTGGATAAGCCTACTTTTTGGGGCGGCTATCGTTTACAGCCAGATTATTATGAGTTTTGGCAAGGACGACCAAATCGTTTACATGACCGTCTGAGTTATGAAAGAATCGATGGTATATGGACATTACAACGACTGATGCCTTAAATGACACAGATACAAATTAAACAACGACCTTATTTAACACGCCCTGAAAATATTCAGGGCGTGTCGCCTTTTATTGCACAAATTTTGGCGCGCCGTGGGGTGCAATCGGAACAAGAACTTGAATTAAAGCTGAAACATCTCTTGGCACCGAATTTAAAAGGATTGCCTCAGGCAATTGAATTGCTCGATCAAGCTCTAGATCAGCAAAAAAAGATCGTGATTGTCGGAGACTATGATGCAGATGGTGCTACCAGTACGGCATTAATGGTTTTAGCATTGCGAGAAATGGGCGCACAAGTGAATTATCTGGTGCCTGACCGTTTTAAATATGGTTATGGCTTAACTCCTGCGATTGCAGATTTAGCTTTTGCCAAGTTTCAGCCTGATGTTTTGGTCACGGTGGACAATGGGATTTCTAGTCATGCGGGTGTCGCTCAGGCACAAGCGCACGGGATGCAGGTGGTGATTACCGATCATCATCTCACCACCAAAGAGATCCCTGCTGCTGAGGCTGTGGTGAATCCAAATCAATTGGATTGTGAATTTCCAAGTAAAGCCTTGGCAGGGGTCGGGGTTGCATTCTATCTGTTGGCAAATTTAAGTAGTGGCCGTGCTCAGCAAGGTAAATCCAGTGCCAAGATTGCACAATATCTGGATTTGGTGGCTTTGGGGACTTATGCGGATGTTGCTGCACTGGACTATAACAACCGTATTTTAGTAGATGCAGGCATTAAACGGATTCAGCAACAACAGTGTCGCATTGGGATTTCGGTTTTATTGGAACTTGCGGGGCGCGATGTTGCACAACTTAAAGCACAGGATTTAGGCTTTGTCTTGGGGCCACGGATTAATGCTGCGGGACGCATGGAAACCATGGACATTGGCATTGAATGTTTGTTGGCAGAGGATTACAGCACAGCATATCCTTTGGCTCAGCAATTGAATCAGCTGAATGTGGAACGACGTCAGGTCGAAACCCAAATGAAGCAGGATGCTTTAACTGCTTTGGCACAATTCAAACTTGAGCTGAGCGAAACGCCTGCCGCGTTGATTCTGTTCGAACCGCATTGGCATCAAGGGGTGATTGGGATTGTGGCGGGGCGCTTAAAAGAACAGTTCCACCGTCCTTCGATTGTGTTTGCTGCTGATGAAGATGGTGAGCATATTAAAGGTTCCGCCCGATCGATTGAAGGCATTCATATTCGTGATGCCATAGAAACTGTGGCAGAGCAGTTTCCACATTTGGTCAGCCATTTTGGTGGGCATGCCGCAGCCGCAGGCTTAACCATCAAGAAACAGCATTTCGATGAATTTAAGCAGCAGTTTGTTCAGCTCATCCAAAGTATGGATGAGGCACTGTTTCAAGCCACTTTATGGACGGATGGCGTATTACCGACCGAGGCATTGAATTTAGATACGGTTCATCTGCTGCAACATTTGACTCCTTGGGGACAAAAGTTTCCATCTCCCATCTTTGAAGGACAGTTTCAGGTGTTGGATTATCGCTGGTTAAAGGAGGTTCACTTGAAACTTCGTCTGGCTTTGGGGAATGGGCAAGTGGTGGATGCGATTGCATTTAATGCGGCAGATAAATTTAGCTTTGATCCAATGCAGTCTGCGGTACATTTGGTGTATGAGTTAGAGCAGAATAGTTTTAATGGGCAAGTCAGTTTGCAATTGCGAGTTTTGCATTTGCAATAATTAAAAAAAACCGCTGAATTCAGCGGTTTTTTTAATACTCATCTAAAATGATAATAACTTTGGCAATTAGAAGCGGTATTTTGCTGCTACACCAAATTTGTTGTAGTCATTGTTACCAACTTCACCAAAACCTACACGACCTTCAAAGCTCACTTGCGGAGTAAAGAATTTACGTGCATTTACACCGAATTCATTGACATCGTTTAAGTCATTGCTGTAGTAGTCTGCACCTACACTGAAGCTTTTATCAATGAAATAGTCGGCAGCAAGGTTGTATTCGTCTAAGTCACCAAAAGCAGCGCCTGCTTCAAGGTTGATGTCTTTACCATTGCTGAGTTGAGTGACATATTTCGCACGGATTGTAGGGTCTACACCGTCATCATGGTCATTGTCATAACCTTTCAGACCAGCAGCAACTAAGAAACCAGGTGCTGGTAAGTAACCCACTTCAGCACTGTAAAGTGTGGTGTCAAAGTCAGGACTATTCTTGAATTTCACATCTTGACGGCCAATATTACCGCTCAAGTAGAAATCTGAGTTTGGAACAAAGTATTCAGCACCCACGCCATAATTGTTGACTTCGTCATCACCTACTTCGTCATACTGATATTTTGCGTTAACGTTACTTGCACGGTCTAAGAATGCTGCTTCTGCAAGTGGTGCATTACGGGTTTGAACTGGATTGAAGTAATACGTGCCATCTACACCAAAAGAACCGCTTGAGCTGCCGTTATCAGGATCGATTAGTCCAGCAGAAGCACCTACTTCGGCTTGGTATGCATGAGCTGTTCCAGTCATGGCAATGACAGAGAACAATGCTGAGGCAATTGCTAATTTTTTCATGGAAGAGACCCCTCTGAAACTTGGCTAAAAAATAAATTAATTTTTTGTTACACTTTTAGTCTAGGGCAAAACTGAATTGCGTCAACAGCGCGAAGGTTACGGAATTGTTTCGAGCGTAATATCATGTAATTACTTTTCTTTAAGAACCTGATATATATTTAATTTAATAATTGTAGTGATTTATTAAAATTGTGTATTTTCTATGAATAGCATACAAAATGGTGAAATAATCGACGAAATTGTAAGTAGAAAATACTAAAAAACACGCCCTTTGGCGTGTTTTTTTGAAAACTTTAAACGTCAGAAAATCTTAAAAACGCAGTGTTGCATTTAAATTAAAGCCTTGCACATCATCACCAAAACCCACTGCACCACCGACAGCAAAGTTTGGATTGAGGAAATATTTAGAGCGCACTGAGAAGAAGTCGATATCCTCGCTACCATCATCTTCTATGTTATAAGCCAATCCAAAGCTAAAAGCAGGATCAAAATAATAATCGGCCGCTAAGTTGATATTGTCGACATCTCCCCAAGCAGCATCCGCTTCAAGATTTATAAACTGTCCTTGACCAACAGGAGTAACATATTTGGCAGCTAGTGCAAAACGGTTATCGTCATTGTCTTCATCTCCTTGGTAGCCATCAATTCCTGTAGCAAGGAGTAAGTTAGAGATTGGCATATAACCGACTAAGGCGCGGTAGGTCGTGGCATCATAATCTTCTTTATATTTAGCGCTACCAAGCACCGATTGAATTTTAGTTTCATCTTTTGCTTGCCCAAAACCCACTTGACCGTTCAAATAAAATTGTTCGACAAAATATTCTATGCCAGCACCAATATGATGCGCTTTACTTTCTTGAGAAACATTATTCCCTAAGTCATCGGATAGCGTTTTGCTGTCCCAGTAATTATAGCTATAGCTCAAAGAAGCATTGCTATTGTGACCTAAGAACGCCGCTTCATTTAGCGGTGCATTTTTTACTATAACAGGATTAAAATAAAAGGTTCCTTTCAGGTCGAATTGTCCCTCAGCATCAGTAATATCATCATCGCGGTCAAAATAACTAAAGCCTGTATCTATTTGAGCATCATAGGCAAAACTTGAGGATGCTATGAGTGCCAAAGCTAAACTCGCAAGAACTTGTTTCATGTAATAAACCCCTAAAGTGGTTGTCGTTATAAAAGTGTTATGTTTTTTTAAGTGGAGCTATTGTTGATAAATCCATCAGTGCCGTCAATTCCTAATTGCAGGCAGTGGCTAAAAATCTCTAAATGCTCTGTGCTATAATTGAGGGCTATTTAAGCTAATTATTGATTTGAGAGTAGCTCCCGTGGAAATTAATCCGTATTTAAACCAATTAAAAGATTTAAACGACCGTGGTCAAACATTACGGGGGTATCTTTGACTACGATCTAAAGAAAGAACGTTTAGAAGAAGTTCTACGTGAATTAGAAGATCCTGCAATTTGGAATGACCAGAGCCGTGCACAGGCCATGGCCAAAGAAAAAGGCGAACTTGAAAACGTTTTAAATGTGTTGGATGGTTTGACTACACAACTTGAAGATGCGCAAGCCATGCTAGATTTGGCGGTAGAAGCCGATGATGAAAGTTTGTTGGCAGATGTACAAGCTGAATTATCTTCTGCTGAAGAAGAACTGGCAAAACTTGAATTCCGTCGTATGTTCAGTAACCCAATGGACCCGAATCCATGCTATGTGGAAATTCAGGCAGGTTCAGGCGGTACAGAGGCACAAGATTGGGCTTCAATGCTGTTGCGTATGTATATGCGCTGGATTGAACGCCATGGTTTCAAAGCTGAATTGATGGAAGAGTCTGGCGGTGACGTGGCGGGGATTAAGTCGGCAACGATTCGTGTAGAAGGTGAGTATGCTTATGGTTGGTTACGTACTGAATCAGGTGTGCATCGCTTAGTGCGTAAATCGCCATTTGACTCAGGTAACCGCCGTCATACCTCATTCTCAGCGGTATTTGTCTCGCCAGAAGTGGATGACAATATTGAAATTGACATCAATCCTGCGGATGTACGTACCGATACCTACCGTGCTTCGGGTGCAGGTGGTCAGCACATTAACAAAACCGATTCTGCGGTACGTTTAACCCACGCGCCAACAGGCATTGTGGTGGCGTGTCAGAACCAGCGTTCACAACATGCCAACCGCGACCATGCATGGAAACAGTTACGTGCAAAGTTGTATGAGCTGGAAATGAGCAAACGTAATGAAGCTGCGCAAGCATTGGAAGACTCCAAGTCGGATATTGGTTGGGGCAGTCAGATTCGCTCATACGTTTTGGATGACTCACGCATTAAAGATTTACGTACCGGTGTTGAAAACTCGAATACGGGTGCAGTATTGGATGGTGACTTAGATAAATTTATCGAAGCCAGCTTAAAGCAAGGCTTATAAGTCAAGTATCATCAATAACTTAGACAAGTTTGATGCAGTTTTTTACAATATATCTAAAATATTCGATATAAAAATCGAAAAAATACGATATATTAAAGAAAAGCTGAATCAAGCTTGCACATGATTGAACCTGTCTGAATTATGGATATTGATTTAATTTTTAAAGCATTGGCGAATCCGACCCGTCGACAAATTTTGGAATGGTTAAAACATCCTGAACAATTTTTGTCGAGTGACGAATGTGGTGACTTTAGACGAGGCGTATGTGCGGGGCACATTGAACGTTTAGGTAAAGTCTCGCAATCGACCATGTCCAATCACCTATCGGTGCTCCAGCAAGCAGGTTTAATTCAAGTCGAAAAATATGGGCAATGGTCTTATTTTTCCCGCAATGAAGCCTTGATTCAGCAATATATCGAACATTTGCAACGTTCACTTTAATTGAAAAAGTGGCGATCGAGGCGACTATGGCTGAACTGAATACTCCTTTAACTTTGGGTGATCTACACTTAAAAAACCGCGTGATTATGGCACCGTTAACGCGTAGTCGTGCAACAGCAGACCGCGTACCAACTGCCATGATGGCGGAATATTATGCGCAGCGTGCGAGTGCAGGTTTGATTATTTCTGAAGCAACCGTGATTTCGGAAGAAGCCAATGGTTACTTGAATACACCGGGGCTGTTTAATGAAGCCCAAGTTGAAGGCTGGAAACAGGTCACTCAGGCGGTACATGCCAAAGATGGCTTAATTGTGGCGCAGTTGTGGCATGTAGGGCGTGTATCGCATCCTGATTTACTCAATGGTGAAACGCCTGTTTCGGCAAGTAATGTACAACAGAAAGGTTATGTGAGCTTATTGCGTCCAAAACGTGAATATGTGGTGCCACGTGCTTTAGAGATCGCAGAAATCCAAGCCATTATTGAGCAATATAAACAAGCTGCGATTCATGCCAAAGCAGCGGGTTTTGATGGCGTTGAATTACATGCAGCCAATGGCTATCTGATTGACCAGTTCTTGCAAAGCTCAACCAATTTACGTGAAGATCAATATGGTGGCAGTGTTGAAAACCGCGCACGTTTGTTATTAGAAGTGGTTGATGCGCTGATTGAAGTTTGGGGTGCAGGTCGTGTTGGGGTACATTTGGCACCTCGTGGCGATGAACATGACATGGGTGATGCCAATCCACGTGAAACATTCGGTTATGCACTTGAAGAATTAGGTAAACGTAACATTGCCTTTTTCTTTACCCGAGAATATTTGGCTGATGACAGTATCAGTACTTACTTGAAACAACGTTCAGGTGGCGTACCATTGATTGCTAACATGCGTTTAAGCCGTGAAGATGCGATTGACTTATTGGCAACAGGACAGGCAGATGCAGTGTCTTGGGGTAAAGATTATATTGCCAATCCAGATTTGTTTGAGCGTTTGGTTCAAGATGCGCCGTTGAATGAACTCAAATTAGAAAATATGATTGGGACAGATGTAGCAGCAGGATATATTGATTATCCAACTTTAGCTGAAACTGAAACAGCAGTGGTTTAAATTGCTTTTCGGCTAAATTCACGACAAGATAACAGCGCAATTTACCCAATGTGATAAATTGCGCTGTTTTATTTGTAATCGTTTTTTCGGAGCACATATTTGGCTACTCCTTTTTGGTATAACGCAGCACTCGCTATGATTAAACCGCTGTATCAATGGCGAATCAAAAAACGGGCGCAAGATGAAGACGCTTACCAACAGGAATGTCTTGAACGTTTTGGTCCATTTCAAACGCCGAAAAACCGCAATGCGCTATGGTTTCATGCCGTTTCCGTCGGTGAAACCAATGCAGCACAGCCTTTAATTGAACACTATTTAAATCAAGGTCATCCTGTCTTGGTGACCAATACGACTAAAACAGGACAGGCACGCTCTAAGTCGCTATTTAATAAAGCACCGTATGATGCTTTGTTTCAAGCGGTGTATCTTCCTGCCGATCAAAAGGGTTTGGTACAGGCTTTTTTTCAAAAATACCAACCGAAGATTTTAATTTTAGTTGAAACCGAATTATGGCCAAATTTACTGGATCAGGCACAGCTCTTTAAGGTTCCCTCGATTTTGGTCAATGCACGTCTCTCGGAAAAATCAGCACAAGGTTATGCCAAAGTATCGGGTTTAACTCGCGCGATGTTACACGGGCTAGACCAGCTCTTGGCACAAGACCGAGCAACAGCGGAACGCTTTATCCAGTTAGGTGCAGCGCAGTCAGTAACACAGGTCGTGGGCAGTATTAAATTTGATATTCATGCACCTGAATTGTTTGTCAAACAGGCGGCTCAACTAAAACAAGAATGGTCACTTGCTGGGCGAAAAATTATAACTATTGCCAGTACCCATGCACCCGAAGAACAGAAATTATTAAGTGCTTTAAAACCATATTTAGATGCGCAGCCTGAACTGTTGTGCATTGT
Organism: Acinetobacter tibetensis; assembly: GCF_023824315.1. NCBI lineage: Bacteria > Pseudomonadati > Pseudomonadota > Gammaproteobacteria > Moraxellales > Moraxellaceae > Acinetobacter > Acinetobacter tibetensis. The sequence continues at coordinate 139,204 of NZ_CP098732.1, forward strand.
AGTTCCACGGCACCCTGAACGCTTCGATGAGGTCTTTGCAGTTGCACAAAGTTTAAATTTAAACACCACGCGTCGAAGTTTAAAGCAAGAAATAGTGGCGGATAACCAAGTCTACTTAGCTGACTCAATGGGTGAACTGTGGTTGTGGTATGCCTTATCGGATGCATGTTTTGTCGGTGGTTCGCTAAATGAACCGGGCGGTGGACATAATATTTTAGAGCCGATTGCCTTAGATGTTCCGACTATATTGGGGAAAAACTATTTTAATTTCCAAACCATCGTTGATGAATTTGTACAAGCCAATGCAGTGAAAGTGGTTGAAACTGCGGAGCAGGCAGCAGTCACGTTGATGCAGTTATTAGAAGATGCTGGGCAAGCCCAACAGTTGAATCAAGCAGCACAACAGATTATGCAATTGAATACTGGCTCTTTAGCAAAGCATATTCAAGCAATTGATGGCTATTTATAAGCTCTCGTAATTTGAAAAGTGGAGGTGGCATGGATGCCACCGTTAGGCTGTGGTATAGGGACATACCATTAGCCTAACAGAGAGTTTTGCCTACTTTTGCTCTTTCAAAAGTAGGGTAATGCCTACACAATGGCTCTAAATTTATAGAGTGATTTTTGCGGCTATGAATGAAGTTTTTGAATATTACGAGTTATTTCAATTTAAATTAGCTGCATCATCTTATGAATATCGTTTTGTTAGACCCTCGCCAAACTCTATCTGAAGTCTGGTCAATTACATCCACTCGCCAGTTAGCGCACTTACGTACCCATCTGAATGTACAGGTGGGTGATCGCTTGAAAGTCGGGATCCGTGAAGGGCAACGTTATTTAACCGAAGTCCTGATGGTCAGTGATAGTGTCATTCAAGTGAAACCCATTCAGACAGAACCTGTCCCTGCGAAATTGCCTGTCACTTTAATTGTGGCGATGCCACGTCCGAAAGTATTGCGACGTTTAATCATGGATAGCGTGACGATAGGGGTGGAAAAAATAGTATTGCTACACAGTTATCGAGTAGATAAAAGCTATTGGCAAACCCCTTTTTTACAGCAGATTGATCAATACGTGACTTTGGGATTAGAGCAAGCGGGCGATACTGTTGCACCGAAAATTGAAATTTATAAGCGTTTTAAACCTTTTGTGGAAGATGTATTACCCACATGGATTACGGCTGAAAGACCTGCCTATGTGGCGCACCCATATGCGGACATAAGTATGCCAAATGCGATTACACATGCGTGTACCTTGCTGATTGGTCCAGAAGGCGGATTTATTCCTTATGAGATTGAGCTACTCGAAAAAAACGGCTGCCAAGCGGTGAGCTTAGGCAACCGAATTTTAAGAACGGAAACCGCAATTTCCTACATTTTAGGGCGTTTGTTTACCTGAAGTTTCTGATTTCATGTAAGGCAGGTTCTGGTCACGATGGACTTTCACTTCCTGTACTGGATAAGGAATGTTAATGTCGTGTTCATTAAAGGCACGTTTGACTTCGGCCTGAATTTCACTGATTGATGCTGCAATATTGGTTTCTGTGGTATCAATCCACCAACGTACGGTGAGATTCACCGAAAAATCAGCCAACGCACTGACATTGACCGTAAAACCCGGTTGGCTCAGTACATTACGATTTTTATCTAAAATTGCAGTAATAATATTTTTGGCTTTTTGTTCATCGTCATCATAGCCAATACCCACCATAAACTCGCAACGACGACGTTGGTAGGCGGTATTCACTGTAACAGGACTGGTATAGACGGTTGCATTTGGAATCACAATACGGCGTCCATCATTGGAGCGTAAGAAGGTCGCGCGAATCTGAATATCTTCGACGGTCCCTTCCATATTATTGACAATAATATCATCGCCTATGCGGAACGGTTCACCCAGTAAAATTAGAATACCTGACAGCATATTCTGAAAAATATCTTTGAAAGCAAAACCGATTGCTACCGAACCAATCCCCAAGGCACTCATGAGTTGCCCTGGTGTAAAGCCCGGAATGGCAATGACCATGGCAATCAGGAAGCCAAAGAAAATAATGATACTGGTTCCAACACGATTGAGTACCAACACCAAATTTTGACGCGTATACGAGCGATTTTCTAAAGTTTTACGGACAAAGAACTTAAAGACTTTAGAGAGCAACCAGAAAATAACAAGAACAACTAAGGCAATACAGAAATAAGGTACGCGCTCCCAAAAACTGGCCATGATTTTATCAATGGTGGTGTAGGCGTCATTATATTTCGCAGTATGCGCAATTACGGTTTCAGCCGTTTTTGCACCTGCTTCTTGTATCATTTGAGAGGTTCCCTGAGCCACGTCACTCAGGTTGTGTTGTTGTTCTGCCACAGGAGATCCGAAACAATTTAAATTTGTCGCTATTTTGCCTGAAAAGTGCCAGAAAGATAACTGAATGCAACTGAAGTTATACAGCTTTAACTATGTGGATAGTCGTTAAAAATACTCAGTGCCTTTTTGAATCACTTCTTGCGGGGTTTCCAGTTCACCAGCTCCCATCATATAAGAAATGAAACTTCCAGAAGCCATGAAACTTAACACAAATAAAATGATCATCAGCCATGCTAGAATTTTTTCCCAAACAGGCGTCGTGCGTGGGGTACCGTATTGATTTAAACCTGCTGTACCTGAAGCGAATAATACATAAAGTGCCATAAAAAAATTAATCAGAGGAATGAAGAACAACAACAGCATCCAGCCTGATTTATTCAGGTCATGAAGGCGACGGATCATAATCACCCAACTAAAATAAAAATACAGGATGAAAATGACCCAAAAACCAAATCCAGCCACGCTTAAAAAGGTTTGTAACAGATTACTTTCTAAAGAATAGGTACTGAAATTAAAAATTCCGAGGAATAGGCTTAAGGCCAATGTGGCAAAAAAGGTGATTAGATTGAGAAAACCACTCCAAGCAATCAAGCTCAGTCGACCAAAGCGCCCTTGCATAGACAAGGGATTCTCATTTTGAGGTGAGACATTGCGTGAGAAAAAAGGGGATGTTTGCGGAGTGCTCATAGGCTTTCCCAGTGTGGATTCGGTAATGAAATGGTGCATTTTGTAAAAGCAAATACAGGGCATTTCAGGAAAATTATAAGATGAATTTAAGTGCCAGACACTGATTCATCGAAAGTTTTTCTAGAACTTAGATTTCATCTTGTGAATTTAATCTGTATAAATAATATACGACCAAAGCATGATTGCAGTGTCTAAAAAAGAGCCGTAATACTGCCCAGATGCAGCAATAAAAAATCTATAACGTGGCATGCATCTCGTGATGAGATGAAAAAGATCAAGGAAGTATGAATATGAAAGAAGTCTATCCTGTTCCAGAAGAATTTAAAAAAACTGCACGGACCAATGAAGCCCAATATTTTGAACGTTATCAGCATTCCATTGAGCATCCTGAAGATTTTTGGGCAGAGCAAGCTCACAAACTGGAGTGGATCACCCCATTCACCCAAGTCAAAAATACCAATTTTGATAAAGAGAACTTTAAAATTGAATGGTTTGCCGATGGTGAATTGAATGTCTGTGCCAACTGCTTAGATCGACACTTAAAAGAACATCCGTATAAACCTGCCATTATTTGGGAGGGAGATCATCCTTCACGGCACAAAATAATTTCTTATCTGGAATTGCACGATGAAGTGTGCCGTTTTGCCAATGTCTTAAAGAAAAATGGGGTAAAAAAAGGCGACCGCGTGGTGCTGTATATGCCTATGGTCTCTGAAGCAGCAATTTCGATGTTGGCTTGTGCGCGTATTGGTGCCGTACATTGTGTGGTCTTTGGCGGTTTTTCTCCTGATTCTTTAGCAAGTCGAATTGAAGACAGTCAGGCCAAAGTCGTGATTACTGCTGACTCTGGCATGCGAGGTGGCAAACCGATTTTTCTGAAAGAGAATGTCGATGCTGCTTTGAGTTTGGCGGGCACGGAGTCGGTGCAAAATGTCATAGTGGTACACCGTACAGGCAATCCGATTGAGATGAAACCACAGCGTGATTTATGGTATCACATGGAAATTATGTCGGTGAATGATATTTGCCCGCCAGAGCCCATGAAAGCTGAAGACCCGTTATTTATTTTATATACCTCGGGTTCGACGGGGAAACCGAAAGGGGTATTGCACACCACAGGCGGTTACTTGACCTATGTGAACAGTACGTTTCGTGAAGTATTCGATTTAAAACAAGATGATATTTTTTGGTGTACTGCCGATGTGGGTTGGATTACAGGACATTCCTATGTGATTTATGGACCACTTTCGAATGGTACAACCACGGTCATGTTTGAAGGTGTACCGCAATATCCGAGTTGGGCACGTACGGGGCATATTGTCGATAAGCATAATGTCACCATTTTATATACTGCACCTACGGCTATTCGTTCCATGATGCGTGAGGGTGATGCTTTTGTGCGAGAGAGTGATCGGAGCAGTTTACGTTTATTGGGTTCGGTGGGTGAACCGATTAATCCTGAAGCATGGAACTGGTATTACACCGTTGTCGGCGAAAGTCGCTGTCCAATTGTAGATACGTGGTGGCAAACCGAAACAGGCGGTATTTTAATTTCCCCATTACCTGGTGCAATGGATTTAAAACCGGGCTCTGCTACACGTCCCATGTTTGGGATTCAACCCGCTTTGGTCGATGCAGATGGCAAAGAATTAGCAGGCGAGGCAGAGGGGAATCTGATTATTAAAGATTCTTGGCCGGGACAAATGCGAACCATTTGGGGCGATCCTGCTCGCTTTATTGAAGCCTATTTCTCGACTTATCCGGGCAGTTATTTTACGGGCGATGGCGCAAGACGCGATAAAGATGGTTATTACTGGATTACCGGCCGTGTGGATGATGTGCTGAATGTTGCAGGGCATCGTTTAGGTACGGCTGAAATTGAAAGTGCCTTGGTGGCACATGAAGCGGTTGCCGAAGCCGCCGTGGTGGGTATGCCGCATGAAATTAAAGGGCAGGGTATTTGTACATTTGTGACCTTACAAGCCGATGTTGCTGAGTCGGAAGAATTGAGAGCCGAGTTGGTGGCGTGGGTGCGCAAAGTGCTCGGTCCGGTTGCCACACCCGATGCTTTACATTGGGCACCTGCTTTACCCAAAACCCGTTCAGGTAAAATCATGCGTCGAATTCTAAGGAAAATTGCCGCGAATGAGTTGGATAGTTTAGGGGATACTTCAACCTTAGCCGACCCACAGGTGGTAGAGGTTCTGATCGCCAATGTTTACTCGAAAGCTCCCTCTTAAGTCAGCTTGGATTGGGTTCTAAATTTATAACAAATCTAAGGCAAGAAGTCGTGTAATACGCTGCTTCTTGCCGAGCATGATAAAAAATAATTTAACATCTGGTTAAAATTAATCATTTTTAAGATCTTGAAAAAATGATGTAAATTAATTTTTTTTAAGTTGACGAGTCAGATTGAAATCTGTAGATTTTCTTTTTGTGAGGATCTTTTAAAATGATTTTTCAATCTATTTTGACGCAATTCCAAACGCTCTCTTCTGGCACAGATGCCTTCAAACAACTCAAACAGCTCTGTGAGCAAAATATTCCGCTTGCTACAGATTCATCTGAACAAACCGCTTTATTTTTAATTTACGGCTTTGCTAAAAATTACGTTTTACTCTACGAAGATCAAGCTGTTACCTCTGAGTTTGCCCAAGCTGCCAAACAGCAGTTATTGAATTATATGTTGCAACTGGACGGTACAATTCAGACGGGTCAAAAAGACCAGATTTTGGACAGTTTGAATCAGGTAACCGCCGATTATATGCAAAGTTCTAGAGTATTTTAAGGCTGAGTATTCAAACGGATATCACGGGTATTTCGACGATTTAAATCTTATTTTATCCAAAAAAAATCCCCTAAGCCGAGCCTTAGGGGAAATTTGGTGTTGCCATGTTATGGTTGTTATCGGTTTATGAAATCAGTCTGCTTAAAGTGTAATGCAACAATTAAGCAGACTTTGCTTGTACACGCTGTTGTGTTTCAAGTTCACGAACCAAGGGCAACACCTTTGCGCCGAAGTATTCGACTTCTTCAATAAAATGTAAGAAGCCAGATAAAATCAGATCTACCCCCACTTGTTTTAATTCAATAATGCGTTGAGCAATTTGTTCAGGTGTGCCAATTAGATTGGTTTTAAAACCATCGTTGTATTGCACCAAATCTTCAAAAGTCGATTTTGCCCAGTTGCCTTCGCCTTCAGTGGTTGAGGCACCTGCTTCACGTGTGGCATCGCCAAAGGCATGTACAGCAGGAATATTGGCCTTGGCAATAATTTCCTGTAATACCGCTTGAGCCTCTTGTTCTGTATCACGGGCAATGATGAAAGCATTTACCCCAATTTGGACCTGACGTTGATGGGCTTTGGCTTTCTCGCGAATATCATCGATTTGTTTTTTCAGTTCTTCGACGGTATTACCATTGGTGAAATACCAGTCCGAAACGCGGGCAGCCATATCACGTGCGGCACGAGAACTGCCGCCCTGAAAGATTTCAATATGAGGGTGCTGCACAGGCTTTGGTTTTAAGGTGTAGTCACTAAATTGGTAATAACGGCCTTGGAAACTAAAATGATCCTGCGTCCAAATCCCTTTGAGGCTCCGAATGAATTCTTCTGAACGGGCGTAACGCTGATCATGTTCAGGCCATTCCTCGCCAATCGCATCAAACTCGCCTTTAAACCAACCACTGACCACATTAATTGCAATACGTCCTTGCGATAAGTGATCAATGGTGGCCAATTGTTTTGCAGCCAAAACTGGTTTCCAAGGGCCGGGAAAAATCGCAGCAATCACTTTGAGCTTTTCTGTTTTCGCCAATAGACCCTGACTAAAACTGACCGATTCATGTTGATTTTCTGCGCCATAACCTGCGGTAAAGCGAATTTGGGTCAGCGCATAAGCAAAGCCATTTTGTTCAGCCGTTTGTGCCAAACGGACATTGTAGTCATAACTCCAGTCAGTACGCTGTTCAATGTCACTAACGACCAAGCCACCACTGACATTGGGCACCCAATAGGCAAAAAGAACGTCATTATGTTGTGTCATGCGGAGACCCTCAGAAGGTTTTAATTTTTATGCAACATGGCTGTGTGGTGGTTTTTTCGCATGCAGCCGAGATTCAGCAGCATCTAAACTTGGCACTGCGGCAGAAGGTAAAACTTCGGCTTGCTCAATTTGCCTGTTAATGCCCAAAGTTTGATTGGCATGTTGTGATTTTTCTTTGATGACATCGGCACGCTGTCCTTTGGCTGGCGCCCATTCCAAAATTGGTAAGGCACGTGCAACAGCCAGAGTAATCCGGTCACGCAGCAGTTCACTATGAATGGTATATTCTGGAGTGAAATCACGGTCTGTGGCATACACGCCTATTGGGAGCGTTTGTGCTTGGAAAAAGCTAAACAGTGGACGTAGTTGGTGCTCCAGCACCAAGGCATGACGGTCACTTCCCCCAGATGCAGCCAGTAATACAGGCACATCCACCAATGCGGTTTGCTCGATAAAGTCAAAAAAATGTTTGAAAAGTCCTGTAAATGAAGCACGATAAACGGGAGTCCCCACAATCAATGCATCGGCCGCTTCTACCGCGGCTAAATCATCTTGGATACGTTGCGGTAACTGATGGCGATAAATAGCGCCCCCCAATAAATGTCCAATTTCGCTAAACTTAATAAAATGTACATTGATTGGAGTAGCTTCACTCAGTTCATTCAGAATTTCTTGAACCAAGGCTTCGGTTTTAGACGGTGTATTTAAACCACCTGACACCGCAACAATATTGAGAGGTTTGAGTTGATGAGAAGATGACATAGTAAATAACCTAAAAGCAGTTTTAGAATATTTGCTATTTATCAACAGGCGCAAAGCGGCTGTAAAATAAGGAAAAACAGATTCATTATCTGATTTTAAGATATATCTAAAAATGCTGATGTTTGTAGCGACAATTCGAATTAATTGGTTGAATTATCAATTTATATTGCAAATGAATAAGGATTTTTAATTTGAGAATTAGATTTATAGTAAATTCAGATTTGTTTTTCGACTTTTTTGAAAAACCGCATGCCGACGATTTCCCTATTTTTTGTAGTTATTTAAAAAATAGTTAATATTTGCATATCCTTAAGGGCACATGTATGGTTAGAATAAGAATTACTGTGCACTAGATCTCTTACGCTGCTTATGAATATTTTAATCGTTGATGATCATCCGTTGTTTCGTCATGCTTTGATTCAAGCCGTTCGCTATAGCTTACCGCAAGCCCAAATTAATGAGACAGCCGCAGTAAATGAATTTTATGAACGTTTAGAAAAAGGTCCTGAACCTGATTTGGTCTTGTTGGATCTGAATTTGCCTGGTGCATCAGGTTTTTCTGCATTGGTTCATGTTCGTGCACAACATCCTTCACTGCCCATCATTGTGGTTTCTGCGCATGAAGAAGTGTCTATTATTCAGCGCGCCATTGCACATGGTGCCATGGGCTATATTCCGAAGTCAGCGCATCCGAGTCATATTGGTGAAGCGATTCGCCAAGTCTTAGAAGGTGAAATTTGGTTACCACCAAATTTACCAAGCAATATGACTTTTGATCCGCGTGCAGCAGATGAAACTGAATTGGCAGAGCGCATTCAATCGCTGACCCCACAACAGTTCCGTGTGTTAATGATGGTTGCAGAAGGTTTGCTCAATAAGCAGATTGCCTATGAACTGGATGTATCAGAAGCCACGATTAAAGCGCACGTGACGGCCATTTTCCGTAAATTAGGGGTGCAAAATCGTACTCAGGCGGTACTGGCCATTAATGCTTTGAATATTGATGAAAAGAAAATGTAATGCTGTGAAGCACAAAAAATAAAGACCTATTAGAGGTCTTTATTTTTGTCTATATAAAACGGTATTAAGCCAAACAGTCTTGTTTGTACATGGTGTTGTCACAATACAGTGGATTGAGTGCACATTCCAATTCATCAATTTGATCTTGGCTAATATAACCTTTCGATTTTAAATATTCTGCGACGCGATCATCTCTTAAACTCAAGAATGCAGCGTCATAGACGCCCAAATCTACAAACAATGCAGCGGTTTCTAGACTGTTAAAGCGGTCAAGATAGATTTGATTGTCATACATGAGGAAGATGTGATCGTATGGGGCATTTACATCGACCATCAACCAATTTGCCAATTCCATCGGTGGCGTTTTAATAAAGAGTAGTTCAGACAGTTCATCAAATTGGCTGGTGTCCAACTGGTCTAAATTGGTTTTCACTTTACCCAACCATGCTTTGAATACCAGTACGGCACCACCACGAAGTAACATGCTCCAAATTTGGTGACGAATTGCAGGACTTAAACTGCGTGTTTCGGCTTGGAGCACTTGTAACAGTTTTTCTTCTTGTAGCGTGAGTTTTTCAAACAGGCCTAGCCCTTGTGGTTTATATTCGGCAGGGGTAAACACATCAAAATTGAGTTCGTCAAAAACTTGCAGTGCAAGCGGGACAGCACTCTGATAGAGGGTATTCAGCGCTTCAACATGAGTGGGGGTAATTTTACTTTGTTCAAATATATGGTTCCAATCAATATCGGGCAATAGTGCATTTACACCATAAAGTCGATGAAACTGTTGTGCTTGATGTAAATCATGTGGAACCATGTCAGAGATGTTCATGGAGGTCTCCTGAAAGCTTGTGCAATGTGGGCGAGCATTGACAATTGAGCCATTCGTCTTGTGAATTTTTTGCTCGGGGAATGACCTCATTTATGGAATTTCTGTCCTGAAAAATGTATAAGACTAAAGTCGTATATGGTGAAAAATAAGTAATAAATATCAATAAAATGATGAGGTTGAAATTTTGTAACTAAGTGTACAACTGTACATTAATGTAACCTGAATGAATCTGCCATAGCCAAAAAAACAAAATGCGAGAATGACTCCCTAATTTTTTGTAATTTTTTTATTTTCAATCATTTAATTTTATATAAAGCGATTGCAAATGGCGTGGACTAAAAACTTTTGCCGTTGTTGAGGTCATATTTGGCATTTTAAAGCAAAACGGTGCATTCAGAACACGCTGAATACACCGTAGATTTGCACAATCGGAGCTTAATCGCTGGAAATTTTCAATCCAGATAACCATGATCTGAGCGATGCAGGCTTTAAAGGTTTCCTTAACAGGACAATGTTCAGTTCTTTTAAAGTCTGTGGCAATTCAGGATCAGAGTCTGCCGTAATGAGTGCGACGGGTACTTTTTCTTGACGATTTTGCAAAATAAAGTCCAGTCCTATTTTTTCATCATTTAAATGTTGGTCGACCAACCACACCTGAATGTTTTCTTGTTGAATCAAGGCAAGGGCTTGCTCAGGTTCTGTGGCTTTAAAGACTTGATAGCCCCATTTGGTTAGTAGGGTACTCATTCCTTCTAAAATGGTTTCATCATTATCCAAGCATAAAATCCGATAGGCTTTGGTTTTCAATGGAATAGCCTGCACAGGTGTAGTGGTGATTTTGGGTGCTGCGACTACGGGCACTTCAATCATGAAGCAAGAGCCTTTGCCTAACTCGGAATAGACATGTACTGGATAATCTAACAGTCCCGTCATGCGTTGTACGATTGCCAAACCTAGCCCTAACCCCTGTTCACCCCAAGGGGAGGTGTGTCCGCAACGCTCAAACTCTTGAAACAGCTTGATTCGTTGTTCTTCGGCAATGCCAGGCCCTGTGTCCCAAACCCCAATCCGAATATGCTGTGGACGTTCTGAACCACGCAGAACACCAACAACGACACGTCCTTTGGCGGTATAGCGCAGTGCATTGCTGACAAAGTTCTGAATAATACGGCGAATCCATTGCGGGTCGGTATCAATCCAGAACTGAGCATCGTGCACATGCAGTTGAATACCGCGTTGTGCTGCAATCGATTTAAACTGTAATTCTAAGTCGCTCAACAAGTCATGTAGCGGATAGGCTTGACGTTTCGGTTGAATCGTACCGCCTTCTAAGCGGGCAATATCCAATAATGCCGATAACATACTTTCTGCACCATGCAACGCACGATCCAGTTGTTGTAAGGTTTTACGGTCTTCTTCGGATTGAACACTTTGTTCCAAAGCCGTACTGAACAAACGTGCAGCATGCATGGGTTGTAACAGGTCATGACTGGCTGCGGCAATAAATCGGCTTTTCGACATATTGGCTTTATCTGCCTGTTCACGTGCCAATTGCTGTTCTGTCAAAGCATCGGCGAGCTGTTGGGTCCGATCTTGCACCCGTGCCTCTAACATCGCTTCATTTTCTCGGAATGCGGTAATGTCGGCAAAGGTGGTCACAAACCCCCCGCCTTCAATCGGATTGCCACGCATTTGAATGACACGACCATCTTTACGAATCCGTTCAAACTCGTGCGCACTGCCGACTTTCATCCAGTGGATACGTTTACGTACATGTTCTTCAACTGAACCTGGTCCACATTCACCGCGCTCTGCGTTATAACGAATTAAATCGGCAATCGGGCAACCGACATAAGCCAGGTCTTTAGGATAATCGAATAATTTAAGATATTGATTGTTCCATGCCACCAAGCACATGTTTTCATCGACCACACTCACGCCTTGGGTCATGTGATCAATCATGGTCATAATCAGGTTTTGATTAAAGCGTTGCCATTGAGAGGCTTGGTCTAAAATATTGGCCACTTGCCCCAAAGCTAAGCCATTATTGACCATTGCAGTCGTCAATAAGGTACGTGCAGATGCTGCACCAATGGTGCCTGCCAAATACTGTTCCGTAAAGCGCCACCACATGCCATTGGCGCTGCTGTTGGCATTTAAAACCACATTGTTTTGCTGACAGAATTGTTCAAAAGCTCGGGTTGTAGGTCCATCTCCAGTAATGCGTTTGGCTAAGGTAATTAAGTCTTCAACTTTTAAACGTGCGACATCATGATGTAAATAGTTGATTTCAGAAGATGTATTTTGTGCAGGCAAGGGCTTGGTTTCATAATAGAAGAAGCTTTCGGCTTGAATCTGTTCGGCAATACTTGGTCTGAAAATACGAGAAATCCAAATATACAGCAGAATGTTGAGTCCCAAAGCCCAAATCACACCGTGGGTTAATGGCGCAAAAGATTCAAAACCCAGCAGGGCTTCTGGGCGTAACCAGCTCATGCCGAATGGGCCATGGAGTAAAAACTGCATGGTGAAGGCGGTGTAATCTTCGGGGAAGCTGCGTAATATGGTGGGGAGCAGTAGGGTGTAAGCCCACATCATAAAACCAACACTTAACCCAGCGTAAACCCCTTGTTTACTCCCGCCACGCCAGTACAGGCCTCCAATCAGGGCTGGGGCAAATTGTGCCACTGCACTAAAAGCCAATAAGCCAAATACGGAGAGCTGATCAATATCATTAAAGAAATGAAAGAATAAAAAGCCCAGTAACATGACCGCTAAAATACAGACCCGACGAGTAAACTTCAGTACCAAAGGCATGCGTTTATCATGTCGAGAAAGGAAATTAAAGCGCCATAGAGCAGGCATGATCAAGTCATTACTGAGCATGATGGATAAGGCAACCGAAGAAACCAACAACATGCCTGTCGAGGCAGAAAATCCACCCAAAAATGCCAAGATGGTGAGCCAATCCTGCTGATAACTAATCGGAAGTGAGAGTACGGCAACATCGGGAATCGCTAAATATTCAGGTGCAGCATGTAATGCCCAACTGGCAATCGGAATAATCGCCAGTGTGGTGAGAATCAGATAAATGGCAAACCAGCGACGTGCACCACGAATATGTTTTTCATCACGTAGTTCGACCACGGCCACATGGAATTGGCGGGGTAGACAGATGATGGCTAAAGCGGCTAAGAGGGTTTGAATCCAGAAGGTTTCAGGAACACCAAAGAGTTGGACATCTTTGAAGGTTTTGGCCACATCATGCGAAATTTGCCCGAGATTTTCAGGCTCGGCGAAAACAAAGAAAATGGCCACACACAGCAAGGCGAATAATTTGACAAAAGATTCAAACGCCACAGCAAGCATTAATCCACCATGCTGTTCGGTATTGGCGATCTGCCTTGTCCCGAAAATCATGGCCAAAATAGCCAGAATCCCCGTCAGAAAAAGCACACTGTTGGTGGTGCTTTCCAACCCTGTGTTTTGTTGCAAGATAACGGTCGCACTCAACGCAATCGCGCGCAGTTGCAGTGCGAGATAAGGAATAATGGCAATCACAGCCAAAATGGTGACCAGTGACGCCAAAGGTCCACTTTTACCATAGCGTGCAGCCATAAAGTCGGCAATTGAAGAAATAGCATGGTGTTGGCGGACACGACCGAGTCTGCGCCAAATGTCATAGCCCAAAGCAACGAACAGTAATGGACCTAAATAAATTGGCAGGAAGATAATGCCTTCCCGAACTGCGGCACCTGTTGCACCGTAAAAGGTCCATGAAGAACAATACACCCCTAAAGTTAAGCTGAATAACAGCATCCGTCCGCGTGTGCTTAGACGAGTTGCATGTTTTTCCCCATAGAAGGCGCAAATAAAAAGTAATACGATGTAAAGGGCGAGAACGCCAATAATAAGCCAACTGTTCATAGTGCCGAATTGTCCCGAGTTACGGGCTTATCATAGCCTATTCAAGTTCATGGCAGTTTGATTTGATTAAAATTTAAAGACCAAAGTCTAAATTACAAGAACCCTACAACATTGTTAAGTTTGTATACGAAATAATTCAAATTAAAAATGCGTCTATGGCTGGACGCTTCACAGGAGCAATATTATGGATGAGGTTCACGTAAACCAGATTCTACAAAATCCCAAATTTAAGGAAATGGTCAGTCGTAAAAGTAAACTTAGCTGGACACTGACGATCATTATGTTGGTTGTGTACGTTGGTTTTATGCTGTTGGTTGGCTATAACAAAGAGTTTTTAATGACTTCCTTTAGTGGTGGTGTAACCACGATTGGTATGCCATTGGGTTTAAGCATTATTGTATTGTCTTTTGTTTTATGTGGTGTGTATTCGTATATCGCGAATAACAAACTTGATGCATTAAATGAAGAAGCAATCCGCGAAGTTGAAGCAATTGCGCACGAGAAAGGACAGCACTAATGAAATGGAATTCATTGAAAGCACTTACAGTTGCTGCAACAACCCTAATGGCTTCAGGTGTCGCACTTGCAGGTCCAGACTTAGGTGCAGCTGAACAGCAAGCGACTAACTGGCATGCCATCATCATGTTTGCCATTTTTGTCGGCTTTACCTTGTTTATTACCAAATGGGCGGCAAAACAAACCACGAGTACCACAGACTTCTATACAGCAGGTGGCGGAATTTCAGGTTTCCAAAATGGTTTAGCGATTGCGGGTGACTATATGTCCGCAGCGTCATTCTTGGGTATTTCTGCAATGGTTTTCAGCTCAGGTTTTGACGGCTTGCTGTATTCATTGGGTTTCATGGTGGGTTGGCCAGTTGTATTGTTCTTGGTGGCTGAACGTCTACGTAACTTAGGTAAGTTCAACTTATCTGACGTGGTGTCATTCCGTTTGGCGGAAAAACCAGTACGTACACTTGCCGCAGTCAGCTCTTTAGTTGTAGTTGCATTCTATCTGATTGCTCAGATGGTAGGTGCAGGTCAGTTGATCAAACTTCTATTTGGTTTGAACTACAACCTTGCTGTGGTGATTGTTGGTCTTCTGATGATGGCTTACGTAATCTTCGGTGGAATGTTGGCAACGACTTGGGTACAGATTATTAAAGCGGTGATGCTTTTATCTGGTGCTTCGTTTATGGCATTTATGGTCATGAAAGGCGTGGGCTTCAGTTTCTCTGAAATGTTCTCTCAATCAATTGATGTTTTTGCAAAAGTACATGAAATTACTGTAGCGGAAGCAGGCAATATCATGGGCCCTGGTAAACTGGCTGCGAACCCAATTGATGCGATTTCTTTAGGTCTTGCATTGATGTTCGGTACAGCAGGTCTTCCACACATTTTAATGCGTTTCTTTACCGTTAAAGATGCAAAAGAAGCACGTAAGTCCGTAGTTGTGGCAACAGGTTTCATTGGTTATTTCTACCTTTTAACTTTCATCATTGGCTTTGGTGCGATCCTTTATGTATCGAACAACCCACAGTTCCTTGATGTTGCGAAAATGGCACTGACTGGCAAGCTTGAGCTTGTTGGTGGTAACAACATGGCTGCGGTTCACTTGTCTGATGCATTGGGCGGTGACTTGTTCATGGGCTTCATTTCAGCAGTAGCATTTGCAACCATTCTTGCAGTAGTTGCAGGTTTGACATTGTCTGGTGCTTCTGCAATCTCGCATGACTTGTATGCAAACGTATTCAAGAAAGGTCAAACTACACCTGAATCTGAACTTCGTATGTCTAAAATTGCAACTTTAGGTTTAGCTATTTTTGCAATGATTTTGGGTATTTTGTTCGAAAAACAAAACGTTGCCTTCATGGTAGGTTTAGCATTCTCTGTAGCTGCATGTGCGAACTTCCCAGTGCTTGTATTATCAATGTTCTGGAAAGGCTTAACTACACGTGGTGCAGTGATTGGCGGTTTGGTGGGTCTAGTAACTGCGGTGGTACTCATTATCTTAGCGAAAGCAGTTTGGGTAGACACTTTGGGTATTTCTGATACTCCAATCAACCCATTCAATGGTCCTGCAATCTTTGCAATGCCATTGGCGTTCTTCTGCTGCTGGTTGTTCTCTGTGACAGATAATTCTGCACGTGCCCAAGCAGAACGTAAAGCATTTGACGCACAGTATGTACGTTCGATGACAGGCGTTGGTATTTCAGGCGCATCTGATCACTAATTCTGTATCTAGCAATAAAAAAGCTCCGTTAGGGGCTTTTTTATTGTGTATTCAACGTCACATAATAATGAACACCAAATATCTGCTAGACCCAACCCACTAAATACGCTAAAAAAGAATAAGCAAAAGAAAAGATTCCTCAAAACAAGTAGAAACAAATATTTGAGATAACTCCATTTATTGATAAGGCAGACCAATATGCAAGTGATGATCGACTTCTGGAAAGGATTTCGCTTATTGCCATCGGCATGGTTATTGTTGGTTCAATTCTGTATGTTGTGGCTGTCGATAATGGGTCATCGGGGTTTGTCATATCGGGCATTTATGTGGTGTCTGGGGGTATTGGCCTTACTCATCATTGCCAAAGTAATTCGACAAACGCCAGTTTATACTTTTTTGGGTTTAAGCTTTGTCGGTGGGGCTTTTATTTTTTCTTTTCTTATTTTGTTGGGCTTCGACACCGTAGCGATACAGGTGATTGCACACAGTTTTGAAAGTTTGGCTTATTTTTTGGCAGCCTATGGTTTGGTTCGTTATATGTTTGCAGACCGTTATTTGACCAAAGATGAAATGTTTGCAGCAGGCGCTGTATTCACCCTGATGGCTTGGGGGTTTGCATTCTTATACAATATTTGCCAACTCCTGATGCCCAATAGTTTCCAAAGTCCAACTGCGGGTCTGCAATCTTGGTTAAACCTGTTATTTCTAAGCTTTAGTTTACAGTCGGCCACAGGGCTATCCGATATTATGCCAATGACTTCAGCAGCGCGTATTTTGGCGATGTTACAAATGTTTTGTGGCGTCATGTATTTGGCCTTAATTGTGTCCAGACTCATTGCGCTACAATATATTCGGCATGATCCTCGGCAAAATAATGACTAATGCAACGCAGTAAATCGTTACAGGAATTGAACTGCCTCGGCTCACAGTATTTATTATCATCATCAAGAATTGTTAAAATTTAACATATTCACTTCTTAATAAGACTCGCGAAATTAACCTGATTGGTTTCATTTTTTTACATTTATAAAAATCTTCTGGGGGAAATTATGCCTTCCATCAAGACGTCTCCATTTGCCAATGTCAAACGGAATGTATTTTTCAGTACTGTTGCCATTATCGTGCTCTTTTTGGCTTTAATTTTATTTGACCCAAGTGGTTTTGAAAACTTAACCAAGCGTTTAAATCAATGGATTATTGATTCTTTTAGCTGGTTTTATGTCTTAGCAGTTGCGTTCTTTCTTATTTTACTTATTTTTATCGCTATGTCGGATATGGGTAAAATTAAATTAGGACCCGATCATAGTAGCCCCGAATACAGTAAAAGCTCTTGGTTTGCGATGCTCTTTACTGCTGGTATGGGAATTGGACTGATGTTTTTTGGCGTGGCTGAACCCGTCATGCATTATGTTAATCCACCGACTGGAGAAGGGGAAACGTTAGCTTCGGCTCAACAAGCAATGCGGATTACTTTTTTCCATTGGGGCTTACATGCATGGGCCATCTACGCACTAGTGGGATTATCACTGGCTTACTTTTCCTTTCGGCATAATTTGCCGCTTAAAGTCCGCTCAGCACTGTATCCGCTGGTCGGCAAAAAAATATATGGTCCTGTGGGTGATGCAGTCGACACCTTTGCTACTTTGGGCACCATTTTCGGGGTGGCCACCACACTCGGTTTTGGGGTGACCCAAATTAATTCTGGCTTGAATTATTTATTTGGTATTCAGCAAAGTGTTTTTATTCAAGTGGGGCTGATTATCTTTGTCAGCTTTTTAGCGGCTTTGTCGGTTGGCTTTGGTTTGGATAAAGGGATTAAACGCCTGTCTGAGTTGAATCTGATACTTGCTCTGGTTTTACTTTTATTCGTTTTTTTCGCGAGTTCCTCAATTTATATCCTACAAACCAGCATTCAAAATGCAGGGCAATATATCTCCAACTTGTTCACAATGACCTTCAACTTGTATGCCTATCAACCCAATGGCTGGATTGGCGGTTGGACCATTATGTATTGGGCGTGGTGGATTTCATGGTCACCATTTGTCGGGATGTTTATTGCCCGAGTATCCCGTGGACGTAGTATTCGAGAGTTTATTGTTGGCGTGTTATTTATCCCGACGGGTTTTACTTTAATCTGGATGGGCTTTATGGGGAATGCAGCACTGTTCAGTATTATTCACGATGGGCAAAGCTCCTTGATTGCAGCGGTACAGCACGATTCATCCGTGGCACTATTTGAGTTTCTGACGCATCTTCCATTTGCACAAATTTCTTGCCTGATTGCGACGGTACTGGTGGTGCTATTCTTTGTCACTTCTGCCGATTCAGGCTCACTCGTGATTGATTACTTAACCGCAGAAAGTGAAAACTCACCTTTATGGCAGCGATTATTTTGGACGGTTTTAATTGCACTGCTCTCGATTATTCTCTTGATGGCAGGGGGCTTAGCGGCATTGCAATCGGCCACCATTATGAGTGCTTTGCCCTTTACCTTAATTATGTTGTTGATGTGTTGGGGTTTAATCAAAGCACTCAGTTTGGATTTAACCAAAATGCAAGCACTGCAAGAAGCGCGGATTACCCCACGAGCCATTCAAAATCCACGTAGTTGGCAGCAGCGTTTGGGGCTGATCATGCATTACCCGCATACCCAACAAGAGGTGGAACAGTTTATACAACACGATGTGCAACACGCTTTTCTGCAAGTACAAAAGGAATTTCAGCGTCGTCAACTTGAAGTGACCATTCGACCGATTGAACAGGGATTACAATTGCGCGTCGATCATCACAATGAAATCAATTTTATTTATCAAGTCGTTTCACGTGAAACTCAGCCACCGAGTTTTATGGCAGATGCACGAGTGCAAGATCAGCCGTTTTATCAAGCCGAAGTTTTTTTGCGGGAAGGTGGACAAAATTATGATGTGATGGACTGGACCATGGAAGATTTACTGCAAGATATTATTGATCAGTATGAACGTCATCTTCATTTCTTGAGTTTGGTGCGTAGCCCGAACATATAAGCAATAAAAAAGGACGCATGTAGCGTCCTTTTTTGATTCAGCATCTAATTAATTAGAAACGGAATTTAGCATTTAAGCCAACAGTTTGCGTGTCAAGATCAACATCTTTTGCATTCGCATTAACATAGCTTGCACCTACAGCAACTGCAGGAGTGATGAAGTAGTTCACGTTTGCACCCCAAGCTGAGTCAGGTGTACCTTCGTAGCTAGATTCAGCATAAGAAGCGCCAACACTTAATTTAGGGTTTAAATAAAGGTCAGTTTTCAATTGGTATGCAGTTGCATCACCGTAAACAAGGCCAGATTCAAAACCGATTGACATATTTGTATCAGAGATCGCACCAACATATTTAGTACGCGCAGTGATTGCATCTTGGTCTTCACCAATCGTTGCAGTTTCACCAACAGCTTTAACCACACCATTGCTCATTACGTTGAATGCATCAAGAGCAAATTGGTCAGCAACGTTGGTATAACCTACAGCAACCAAAAAGTTTGGCGCAGCTAAAGCACCAAGTTCTAATGCATAACGGTCGCCTTGATCGTCAGAAGCATTGTTGTTTTTGCTGTCAAGAATTGTATGGCTGTAAGACGCGCTTGCATAAGCAGGAACGAATTTAGTTGGGATATAAGCTTCAGCTTTAGCGCCATAGTTGTGTGCAGTAACATCAAAACCGTTCGAACCTAATTCAGCATAGTTGTATGCCAAAGAAACATTAGAAGCTTGGTTTAAGAAAGCTGCTTCTGCTAAAGGACCTTTAGAAGAATCTACATCTTTAAAGTAGTAAGTACCTTGCACACCACCAGTAAAGTCTTTGTCGTTTGCTGCAGATGCATCGATGTATTCAGACTGACCTTGTACTTCGAATTGGTATGCTTGAGCACCGGTCATGGCTAATAATAATGCAGTGGCTAAACCGAGTTTTTTCATGAGTGTTACCAGTTTGTTAGAATGAATTAAACAACTAGCATTGTATTGTAACAATTTATTTAGTCAATTAAACGCGTGTTACAGATTGCAGTGCGCATTTACTTGAAATAAGTGATGTACATAAAGTAGACAGATAGAAAAATTTATGTCAACCTTTAAAAAAAGACAGGGATTACAATTGAATAAGTTCATTCTTTTCTTATTTTTCGGCACAAGAATGCGGCAAAACAAGATAGCTTTTTAATTGTAAAAAGAAATTAATTATTTAAAAGTAATTGTCAAAAACAATGATAAGTTTCATCAAATTGCAGCAATCATTTGTGATTCATTCTGAATAATTGTTCAAAATTTAATTAAATATTACGAAAAATGTAACAATTGTACTTTTAATAAGCTATTTTTTACTATTAATGTGACTTGCTTCTCTTAATCTGTATTAAATGTGTTTTTGTATAAAACAAAGTAATTTAATCGGCTTTACATCTGAAGAAAAGAGAGACATAATAATTGAGTAATCAGATCATGTTTCATGCAAATAGTGTGATAGCTGCCTGATTCTCCACAAAAAGTTTTAGTTTATCGCCCAACTTTCCCCAAGGTTGGGCTTTTTTTTTGCTTTTTAAAACATGAAATGTGACTTAAAAATAACACATAGAACTAGAGGAGCTAAGGTGGTGCATATTTGCAAGAGACTGGGCTTATAGGGAGTCAGTGAACTTGTCTAAATACATTTTAGTTATGGTAGATGTGTCTTAAATAGGTAAATCAGGGAAGCATGAAACTGATTTATTGCACTAATATAGTGCTTTTATGCTGTAAAATTGAGTTGAAATTAATATAGCGATTTAATCGTATAATAAAAAAATCCCAGTTTAAGTAAATAAACTGGGATTTTTTCGCCAAAAAACAGGGAAATTTAAAAATATCTGCTGAGGATGAAATTAAAAACGCCCTAATGTTGTGCATTATGCACCATAATGGATCAAAAGTAAACAAATTCAATGGAATTTATTCCGTTTGGTCAAAATCTGGCTATGATAGGTCTAAAAGTGATGGAGCAAGTCAGAATGCGGATGCTAAAAGGTCTATCTTGTTCGGTTTTAACTTGGATGCTGTTAAGCGCATGCAGCCAGCAACCCGTCAAGGATCAAATTCAGCAACAGTCGATGATGCAACAACCACGATTGGTTGAGTTGAATCATATGTTTCAAGCAGTGGATAGCGCAGTGGTCTTTGTGACTTATGATGGGGAAAAATTGCAGCGTTTTGGCAATGATTTCCAACGTGCCGAAACTGCCTATATACCAGCTTCAACTTTTAAAATGTTAAATGCTTTAATTGGTTTGCAGCAGGATAAAACCACGACCACTGAAGTATTTGCATGGGATGGCAAAGCACGTGCATTGGAAAGTTGGGAAAAGGACATGACTTTGGCACAGGCGATGCAAGCGTCAGCCGTTCCTGTCTATCAAACCTTAGCACGACGTATTGGTCTACCGTTGATGCAAAAAGAGCTTTATCGTGTCGGTTATGGAAATGCTCAAATCGGGACTCAGGTCGATCGTTTTTGGTTAGATGGACCCTTAAAAATTACACCACAACAAGAAGCTGAATTTGCTTACAGACTTGCGACTCAGACTTTACCTTTTGATGTACAAGTTCAACAAGAGGTGAAAGAAATGTTATATGTGGAGCGTCGCGGTGTTGCTAAGTTATATGCCAAGTCAGGATGGGGAGCCGATGTACAACCTCAGGTGGGTTGGTATGTGGGATGGGTGCAACAGCCCAATGGTAAAATTTTGGCATTTGCCTTAAATATGCAGATGCAGAATGAGCAGCAATTGGCAATGCGTAAACAACTCACACTAGATGCTTTAGATAAACTTGGTGTTTTTCCCTATTTATAATAGGCTTCAGGGCAGATGAGATGAAAGCAGTCTAAGGCTGCCTTTGGGTATTCAATCTGTTATGCTAAATTTAAATGTCTCAAAGCAAAGCAAAAATAACAAATTAAAATATCGTTTTCAGCGTTGCATCTTTTATCAATGTTATGGTTTAACTATAAAGAAGCAACTTAGCGAAATTTAATAATATTCATGGCAACATTACGGGCAGAAAATATAAGTAAACGATTATTGGGTGCAATGTTGGTCATTGTACTGTCGTTACTGTTTATTTCCGTACCTCTTATTTTAAAAAGCCACCAAAATTACCAACAGGCGCAGCTATCTTTAACAGAAATTCAGAGTCTGCGTGCAGTTGCCGAATTATCCAATAAAATTTCACGTGAACGCGCACCCAGCAATAAAGTCATGTCGAGTACCCCTGAAGAATATGCACAAAACCAACAAGAATTAGCTGAATATCGACAAGGGGTCGATCAGCATATTCAAAGCACAATTTTACGCTTGAATGAGGCAGGATTTAATACTGAAGCGGCCGAAATTGTGACGCAATTACAACCGCAGCTACAACAAGGGCGTGATGCTGTTGATGCTTATGCCACTTTGCCCCGCACACAACGCAATATGGAACAATTGGATGCTGCCATATTACAGATGTTTGCAGCATGGGATGTAAGCCATAATGTATTGAAAAATATGGTGATTCATTCGCAGAGTCTAGATGAACACACCTCAAATTATTATACCTTGATTTTAATTTTAGCCGATTTGCGTGATCAAGCAGGACGTGTTGCTTCGAATGTGATTGCCCCTGTGACCTTTAAACAGAAAATGCCTGATAGCAATTTGGCACGTTCCTTACAAACTCAGCATCAGGCACATTATTTATGGGATTTGGTGAATACCATTTTGCCTGAACAAGATAAAACTGTTGAATTTATGCAATTACATGAAAAAGTAAAGACGGATTTTCTTGAGCAGGGTATAAGCACGGTACAACATTTGATACAAGACAGCATTTCAGGGCGACCTTATGAATTATCGGGTACTGAGTTAACTCAAAAAATCGTCGATAAATTCAGTTCCGTCGTGAATTTGCAAACCTATATTTTAGATTATAGTTTGCAAGTGGCAGAACGAGAGAAATTACAGGCCAAACGTCAATTTTATCTCACCCTTTTTGTGACCACTATTTCTTTGTTTGCTGCTTTATTTACCATGATCTATGCACGTCGTAAGGTTTTTGAACCATTAATTCAGGCGCGCGAAACAATTTTGAATTTATCTCAAGGCTCAAAACTTGAGACAACAGAAGCATTACAGCATGGTTCAGGGGTGGATTCATTGTTTACGGCGATACGTAAATTAGAAAGCATGTTGCAGCAACGAGATGCTTTGGAGTTTCAATTAAAAAATATTGCCAATTCTGATGCTTTAACTGGGGTGGCAAATCGTTTGGCTTTAGAGAGTTATATTCGGCATTTAGAAAAGCAGCCTAAGAAACTCGAAAAATTGTGTTTGATTGTGATTGATATTGATGATTTTAAGCAAGTAAATGATCAATATGGGCATATGATCGGAGACAAAGTTATTCAGATGGTGGCAAACATTTTAAAAGCCAATGTACGTACTACAGATTTAATTGTACGTTACGGAGGTGATGAATTTCTGGTCTTGCTTGAGCAGATGAGTGAGATAGAAGCGCTGAACATTGCCGATCAGATTCGGCGTGATGTGGGCAGGGCAAATATGCAGGTGGGGCTTGTCCCCGATTTATATGTGTCTGTCAGTGCGGGCTATGCCATCGGTGGTGCAAGTTGGTTGGAATTATTTCATAAAGCCGATCAGTCTTTATTTAAGGCGAAGGCGAAAGGGAAAAATGCGGTGCAAGGTTAGACCTATCACCGCATCAATCAGTGTTTATTCAGAATTATTCTTCATCTTGATAGCTGCTAAGACAACTATTGCGAGCGCGAGGTTTGCCGGCTTCGTTCCAGCACTGGGCTTGGACAATACTTCCTGCATCGTAAGTTAAGACAGCTTCGGGTGTGCCATCTTCGTACCAAATTTCATAGCGGTTTTGTCTGAGGCCGTTGCGATATTCTCCTCGGCGTTCCAATTTTCCGTTGTGAAACCATTGTTTGAGTTCGCCACGCATCTCACCATGTTCAAAGCGTACATAGGTCCATGGCTTGCCGTTAGTATACCAACGTTGTTTCATGCCATTTTGTAGCTCATCTTTATATTTCATGGACAGTGCCAATTGTCCATTCGAGTGCCAAATGCGATATTCCCCATCAAGAATGCCGTGGTTCATCGTCGACTCTTGCTCTTTTAAACCATTGGCATGCCAGAAGGTGAGTTTGCCATGATAACTTCCATCTTCGTATTCAATTTGGCTGCGCATTTTGCCATTGGGATAATAACTTTCAAATGTTCCTGAACCTTGCACTTGATCTGGAAAATGCACCAGATGTTCGCATTCGCTGGCTTTGCTGGACGGTTTTTGTGTGGTGATAAATCCTGAGGTTAAGGGGCTTTGGTCGGCATAAAAATATTGCACTAGCCATGATTTTGAAGAGCCGCCTGCTTGAATACTGGGTGTGCATTGGGGATGCGCTTGCCACGGGTCATCGCTGCCATCGGATTCTGAAGTGAAAACAATCATATTTTCATTGATATAGCCATCGGCGAAGGTGTATAGGGAAACAAGTCCCAAAGACATGCTGAGAAGGAATGCTTTCATGATTTTGATAATGTAATTGAGTTATTGAAAAGTCATAGGGCTTCTGTTTTGATAAAAGCCGAGTTGGATTTTACGTGATTTGGATTTAAATTGAGAAAAATAATTTAGGATTCTGATCGTAGACAAGATTTGCAGAAGGTAGAGTCTGAGAAAGGAGTATTGATGTTTCTTATTTTTAGCACGTCCTGATATTGAGTCTGTGGTTGCTTTTTGTTGTTGTGTAGGAATTGCCTCACTTTTGACTGGGAAAAAGTGACAAAACCCATGTGTTTGACGGATGCTCAGTCCCTTGAGCGCAGTCAAACGAGTGACCTCCATGTCGCCTGTCATGTGATTTACTTTTAGTTTTGGGCTTTGGTTTTTTCAATTAAATAATTAATAAAGTTGGTCTAAGTGGCTAGTAAAAAATATTTAAATAAATTTAGGCTTCATCATTTAAATATTCATCTAGACTCATATTTTCTTTTTTCAGAGTTTCAAGAATAAGGTTTCGAATTTCAGAATATTTATTTTCATTACTTTTGAGACGTGATTCTGAAATACTTCCATTATCAGTAATTGAAAAGCCTTCTTTTTTATCTACAGTAAGTTCTTTATTAAAGTGATTACAGTAAGAAGTAAAATCTGGATTATTTAAAATATCTACTGGTTTTGGTTTTAGACCGAGGAAGGTTAAATCTTGTATAGCTTTATTACTAAGCATTTCTTCATAAAAAATTGCATTTAGTTTTGCTTTTTTGGTTCCTACTGAATTTAAAATTTCGTGGGATAATAATTCTATTCGGGAATTCATTTGACTAATAACTTCTAAATAGTCTGTAATTTTTTCACTAGCACTTTTTTTTGTTAAAAAGTCATAAATCATTCCAGCCCATTGCTTTCTTAAATAACATTCAATGTCGTTGAAATCTCTAAATGGCACTAGAGCATTGTTAGATGATGCTTTACGAACTTCATCAATAAATTCAAATATTTTGATAGAGTCGGATGATGGGAAATTAAATTTTGTAAGATCTATATCCTTATTTTTTTTATTAGTTAAATAAGTGTGATGATCATGAAGTACCCCTGACTCCACTAAAGTGAATACAGGTATTTTATGTTTAATTGCTTCTCTATATTCCATATTTGTAATAGAGTCTTCAGTGCCTTGAAATTTTCCACCATAACGTCCACCAATAATTAGAACAAAGAGCTGGCAATTAGGAATTTCAGTTAAACACGAATCATGGGTATGAGAAGAAGGATCAAAAAATACTGCACCGTCTTCGCTTAGAATTGGTTCATAACCTAGAGTTGTAATGAAATATCTTAAATTGTCACGAATATATTTTAAATCATAACAAGTTGAACTAACGAACACTCTAGGTGTAGCCATGTAAAAGAGCCTAAATTATTAATTCTCCTGACTCTTTTACATGAAATAGAGTCTTATTTCAACAACGGTTTTAAGAACCTTGCTGTATGTGAAATTTTATTTTTCACCACTTCTTCAGGTGTACCTTCAGCAATAATCATCCCACCACCTGCGCCACCTTCAGGACCTAAGTCAATAATCCAGTCTGCGGTTTTCACCACATCCAAATTATGCTCAATCACCACAATGGTGTTCCCTTTGTTGCGTAGCTCATGCAGGATGTCGAGCAACTTGGCAATGTCATGAAAATGCAGACCTGTGGTCGGTTCATCCAGTACATACAACGTTTTACCCGTATCGCGTTTTGCCAACTCACGTGCCAGTTTTACCCGTTGAGCTTCACCGCCAGACAGTGTGGTTGCAGATTGCCCCAAACGGATATAACCCAAGCCAACTTGGTTCAACGTTTCTAAACGACGGTGAATGACTGGAATGGCATCGAAGAAATGCATGGCATCTTCAACCGTCATGTCCAACACATCAGAAATGTTTTTGCCTTTGTAGCCGACTTCCAAAGTTTCACGGTTATAACGTTTACCATGACAGTTATCGCAGGGCACATACATATCTGGCAAGAAGTGCATGGCAACTTTAATCATGCCGTCGCCTTCGCAGGCTTCACAGCGTCCGCCTTTCACGTTAAAGGAGAAACGACCTGCCGCATAACCGCGTGCTTTGGCTTCTGGCGTTTGCGCAAACAACTCACGAATTGGGGTAAATAAACCTGTATAGGTGGCAGGGTTGGAACGCGGAGTACGTCCAATCGGACTTTGGTCAATATCCACGACTTTATCGAGGAATTGCAAGCCATCAATCGAGTCGAACTTCTCGGCTGTAAGAGTGGTTGCTCCGTTGAGTTGGGTCGCTGCCAATGGTAATAAGGTACGGTTAATCAGGGTCGATTTACCTGAACCAGACACGCCTGTGACGCAGGTCATCACACCCAGTGGAATGGTGAGGTCAACATCTTTCAGGTTGTGACCAGCAGCACCCATGAGCTTAATCTGTTCGTCAGGACGTGGCGGTTGCGTGCGCTGTTTAGGCACAGCAATTTTGAGTTTACCCGACAGATATTGCCCTGTGAGTGAATCTTCATGACGTGCCAATTCATCTGCCGTACCTTCGGCAATAATCTCACCACCATGCACGCCCGCACCTGGGCCAATATCAATAATATGATCGGCAGCGCGAATAGCATCTTCATCATGTTCGACCACCAACACGGTATTGCCGAGGTCACGCAAGCGCACTAAGGTTTCCAGTAGACGGTCATTGTCACGTTGATGCAGACCAATCGAGGGTTCATCCAACACGTACATGACACCCATCAAGCCTGCACCAATTTGCGAAGCTAAACGAATACGCTGTGCTTCACCGCCCGACAGGGTTTCGGCCGAACGCGACAGGCTCAGATAGTTCAACCCGACAGACACGAGGAAATGTAAGCGTTCACGAATTTCTTTAAAAATCTTGTCGGCAATTTCGCCTTTGGCACCGGTTAAATTTAGGCTTTGGTAATAGGTCTCAGCATCGCCAATCGCCATTTGGGTAATCTCGGCAATGGTTTTGTCTTTGACACGTACATTGCGGGAAATTTCGTTTAAACGTGAACCACCGCAGGCATCACAAGCTGCATTGGATAAATACTGTGCCAAATCATCGCGTACATAGTTACTCTCGGTTTCACGGTAACGACGCTCAAGATGCGGCAAAATCCCTTCAAAAGGTTGTACGCGATTGTGCTTGCGTCCACGCTCATCGATATAACTGAGATCGACCTTTTCTTTGCCTGTGCCGTATAAAAACTTCTTCTGGGTGTCTTTATCCAGCTCGTTCCACGGGGTATCGAGTGACAATTCAAAATGATCCGCAACTTTTTGAATCATGCTGTAGTAATACGGGCGTTGTCTGTCCCAACCACGAATGGCACCCTGACTAATCGAGAGTTCTGAATTTGGAATGAGTTTGTCGGCACTGAAATGGCTGCGTGTGCCTAAACCATCACAGACAGGGCAGGCACCAAAGGGGTTGTTAAAGGAAAATAGGCGGGGTTCTAGTTCTGCTACAGCACGGTCACATTTAGGACAAGAGTGTTTGGCTGAAAAAACACGGTCAGGATGTTCACCTTTCATCCATGACAGTACTGCAATATCACCGCCTAAACGTAGGGCGGTTTCAAAACTTTCTGCAATACGGTTACCCAAGTCATCACGGACTTTAAAACGGTCCACCACTACTTCAATGGTGTGCTTTTTCTTTTTGTCCAGTTCAGGCGGTGAATCAATATCAATAATTTCCCCATCCACACGGGCACGAACAAAACCTTGACTTTGCAGTTGTTCAAACAGATTGCTGTATTCGCCTTTTCGCTCACGCACCACAGGTGCAAGCAACATTAATGCAGTGCCTTCTTCGAGGGTTTTGACTGCATCAACCATTTCCGAAATGGTTTGTGCCACCATCGGTAGGTCATGTTCAGGGCAAAAAGGCGTGCCGACTCGCGCATAGAGCAGACGTAAATAGTCGTAAATTTCAGTAATAGTACCCACAGTCGAACGTGGGTTATGGCTGGTGGACTTCTGTTCAATGGCAATCGCAGGGCTTAAACCTTCAATCGAATCGACTTCAGGTTTTTCCATTTGCGATAAAAACTGCCGTGCATAGGCAGACAGCGATTCTACATAGCGGCGCTGACCTTCAGCATACAAGGTATCGAAAGCGAGAGAGGATTTACCTGAACCTGAAAGTCCCGTAATCACCACAAACTTGTCGCGGGGAATATCGAGGCTCACATTTTTTAAATTGTGGGTACGTGCACCTCGAATACGGATATGACTTTGGCTCATGAAAACATCTCAATTATTGTGCAAATAGAAACTTATATGATAGCGCTTTAAAATTGTTCAAGTCAGTGATCTGGGTTTTTAAACGACAAATCATGACGGATGAATTATCCCTGAACAATCTCGCGTATTTTAAGTCGCTATTATTAACATTCATTTGCCGTAGTGGCTACTCCTGTAGAAATTTAACCGTCCAAGTTACATAAATTTACTAGGCGACTGGTCTAATATTGAAATATAGTCAGCTCATGAAACGATCAAGTAAAAGTGAAGCCACCCGCCAACACATTCTGGAAACCAGTTTTCCGCTGGTATTACAGAAAGGCTTTGTCGGGGTAGGGCTACAAGAAATCTTAAAAGCCTGTGACGTGCCGAAAGGCTCGTTCTACCATTATTTTGCGTCGAAAGAGGCTTTTGGCTGTGCGCTGTTAGAGCAGTACATCACCTATTATAAAGATCAGGTGGAGCAGTTGTGGCAACTGACGGACGGCAGTGCTTATGCACGTTTGATGGCGTTATGGCAGGCATGGATTGAAGACCCGATTCGGGGTGGTTGGGCGGAAAACTGTCTGATTGTGAAATTGGCAGCCGAAGTGTCTGACTTGTCTGAAGATATGCGTCAAATCCTGAATTTCGGGGTCAATAAATTAACCGAACGCGTTGCGGCTTTGCTTGAGGAAGGACAGCAGGAAGGTTCCATTCCTGCACATATCCAACCTTTCAAAATGGCACAAGTGATGTATCAACTGTGGTTGGGTGCAGCCTTGCTGGCCAAACTGGCACAAGACAAAGCCCCTTTGCATTTGGCACTCGAAACCACACAAAACCTCTTACAACCCATCAAGGATTAACCCATGCGCAGTATTATTCATCGTCGTTTTGGCGAACCAGTTGATGTATTAGAACAAGCAAACATGCCACAGCCTGAGCCAAAAGCAGGGCAAGTCCGTTTAAAAGTGATTTTATCCCCGATTCATAACCATGATGTATGGACCGTCCGTGGTAGTTATGGTTATAAGCCTGAATTACCTGCCATTGGGGGCAGTGAAGCGGTTGGAGTAATTGATGCATTGGGTGAAGGCGTAACAGGTTTTGAATTGGGACAACGTGTTTCGGTAGCGGGCATTCATGGCAGTTGGGCAGAATATTGTCTCGCGCCAGCAGCAGCCCTCATTCCTTTACCCGATGCGATTCCCGATGAATTGGCAGCACAGTTGATTGCCATGCCTCTCAGTTCTTTAATGTTATTGGATTTTGCCAACTTAGAGTCAGGTCAGTGGATGATTCAAAACACTGCCAATGGTGCAGTGGGTAAAACTGTAGCGATGGTGGCCCAAGCACGTGGCATTCATGTGATTAACTTGGTGCGTCGTCAGGAAGCTGTTGCCGAAATGACTGCTTTAGGCATTCAAAATGTGGTGGCAACTGATCAAGCCGATTGGAAAGCCCAAGTCCAAGCCATTCAGGGCGATCAAGCGTTGATGGTCGGTGTCGATTCGATTGGAGGTAAAGCCAGCGGTGAGTTGTTAAGCTTATTGGGTGAAAATTCCTTATTGGTTTCCTTCGGTAGCATGACGGGTGAAACCATGCAGATTGAGTCGGGCGATTTAATCTTTAAACAAGCCACAATCAAAGGATTTTGGGCGAGTGTAGTGAATCAGCACATGCCTGCGGAACGTAAAAAAGCGTTGGTAGTTGAATTATTAACGCTTGCGGCACAGCAGAAACTGACCCTACCTGTCGAAGGAATTTATACCTTTGATCAGGTGTCGCAAGCAGCGGAAAAAGCCACCCAAGCCGCACGCCAAGGTAAAGTGTTATTTAAAGCTTAATTTTGAAGGTTGAAGTGGGCCGAAAGGCTCACTTTCGCTATCGCAGATAAAACAACAAAGAAGGAAAATAAAAATGTTTGGACAAATTTTAGTGGGTCTTATTGCCGTTTTGCATGTCTATATTTTAGTGCTAGAAATGTTTTTATGGGATAAGCCCTACGGCTTGAAAGCCTTTGGCAACACTCCTGAAAAAGCCCAATTGACCAAGGTCATGGCACAAAATCAGGGACTGTATAACGGCTTCTTGGCAGCAGGTCTATTCTGGTCGTTGTACGCACCTGAAAGCTATGCCTTGGCTCTGGCCAATTTCTTTTTAGGCTGTGTATTGGTGGCAGGGATTTATGGGGGGATGACCGCCAATAAAAAGATTATTTATATTCAGGCGGTGCCTGCGCTATTGGCGTTATTGGCAGTCAATTTACTTTAGACCTGAAACCCCATCGAGGTGTTAGCAGCCTGTGCATAACACCTTTGCTTGGGATGATTTAGCAAGCCAAGGCAAGTGGACGTTCAAAAATAGACGCAACCGATTCGAAAGCATGTTGCCTTGAAATAGCATCCTATTGGCGTGCATAAACATTGATGTCTTTTTCTAGAATTTGTAGAAAGTCATTGTAGTGTTGTTCAAAATTTTACACCAACAGAACATCGTCATGTTTATCTGAACGTAGGTTGATGAGCAAAACGGTTTCAGATTCGATATTTTATCCTAGATATTTCCACTAAATTCACATGCAAAGCTGCCTTTTAGAGCGCAGAATATGGGAGTGGGTTAGATAGTGAAAGTATTGGATAGAACCGAAGTATGTGGGCATTATTTTTAAAATGTATGTTGGGTGCAGCAGTCGTACTGCTGATTTCAATTTTATCCAAAAGTAAGGCTTTTTATATTGCAGGTTTGGTTCCGCTATTTCCCACTTTTGCCCTGATTGCACATGTGATTGTGTACCAACAAAAAGGGGCGGAAGCCTTACAAAAAACCGCGTTATTTGGCCTATGGTCTCTGATTCCTTATGCCATTTATTTAGCTGCCGTTTATGTGTTGGCGACGCGCATGTCGATGTGGTCATGTTTGGGCGTAGCGACACTCAGTTGGGCCGTGGCTGCGGCAGGTTTAATTTATGCGTGGCAAATATTTCAACATTGAAAAGATCAAGCAACGGTTCTTAATCTTTTCAAGCAGGATGTACTTATGATGCTTTCAGAACGCGGTCTCTGAGAATACGTTCAACCATATGAAGCATTTTCTTGCGAGACAAAATACGTGGCAATTGAGCGGTGAGATAGTTGCTACACCCGACAATAATTGATGTTTTGTTTTGATCTAGGGCTACTAATGTAGCGGAAACGACGTCTTCGACTGAAGAGCTTTTCATGCCGCGAGTATCGGCATTTGCTACTTGTGTAAAGTTGGTTTCGGTATTGCCAGGACAAACTGCCAAGAATTTAACCCCTGAAGATGCATATTCTCCTGCAAGTGCTTCAGTAAAATTAAGCACGTAAGATTTGCTTGCGCCATAGACCGCAATATACGGCAAGGGTTGAAACGCCGCTGTCGATGCGATATTGATCATGATGCCTTTTTTGCTCGCCAGCATTTGTGGCAAAAATAAGTAACATAAAGACGTTACACTATTCATGTTGAGCAGCATCATTTCATTGTAGGTCGCGGCAGATTGATCTAGAAATTTGCTCCATTTTCCAAATCCAGCGTTGTTAATTAAAATCTCGACCGATAATTTTCGTGCTTGCACCTCATCAAACAGCTTTTGCGCTGCATGGGGTTGAGCCAAATCTAAACCAATGACTTCAACCTGAATGTTATATTTTTTTTGAAGTTCATTGGCTAACTCATTCAGTTTTTGCTCAGAGCGTGCGGTCAAAATTAAGTGGATGCCTAGGGAGGCAAGCTTTTGCGCATAAGCTTTGCCGATTCCTGAAGATGCGCCTGTAATTAATGCTGTTGAATTTTTAAATGTCGAAAGATGAGAACTCATTTTATAAATCCATAATAAAAGGAGTTATGACCATAAACCTTTCCCCTAAGGGCAGAGTCAAGCTTTAATTTTCAGATTTGTTGATTGACCGTGCTATACAGCGCTGTTGTCGGTCATATAGGTTTGGGTAATTTCATCCTCCAATTGCTTTAAGTTTTCTTGTAAACGGTTTAAGGCGTGTTGGTGTTCTAAAATTTGCTGATGCTTGTTGGCGATTAAAGCCTTCGCTACTTCTACAGGAAATCGGTTCTGTTGATATTTTAAAACAGCAAGGTCATACAGCTCAGCAAGACTAAATCCAACCGCTTGGGCAAGACGGATCATTTTGACTGATTGGACATCAATCGCTGCATAAATACGATAATTTCCTTTTCTCTTCGCAACGGGCAATAAACCGAGTTTTTCATAATGCCGAATGGCTTTCGGGGTGGTGCCTGTTAAAGCAGCCAATTCTCCAATATACATATTTTTCTCAATTGTTTTAAAGATGATCATGAGCCAAATGACCCATGATCAGTTTAGTATATGGTCAAATTATCGGTTGTCTAAACCCAACCATTGTCTTTGATGATAAGCACTATCCCAGAATAACCATTCCAGTGTTGCCCCCATACGATAGGCCGCATGCATTTTTTCTAAAGTGTCAGCATCGCAACGTGCAGCAACTTTATTTACAGTGGCAATGACATTGCGCACGGCAGTATGGAATTCTTCACCTGCGTAGGTATCGATCCAAGCTTGGTACGGATTATTCGGTACAGATTGCTGCACAATGTCTTGACCGACTTCGGCATAAATCCAAAAGCAAGGGAGCAAGGCCGCCAGTACCACAGGATAACTTTCCGCCCATGCGGTCGCAGTTAAAAATGACGTGTAATGATGACAAGCCAAGGTCAGTGGTGTGGTTTCAAACTGGTGTTTAGAGACATCGAATTCTTGCATAAAGCTGTCATGCAGACTACGTTCAACCACAATCGCAATTTTGGCGGCTTCCGAAAATTGCATGACATCATCGGCTTCATACGCTTTTGCTGCACATACCGCTAATGCGCGGCCATAAGCCAATAAATAATGTGCATCTTGAATGACATAATGAGAAAAGGCTTCACGGCTGAGTGTGCCTCGCGCAAGCTCTTGATTGAAGGGCAGCGCTAAAGTTTCTTGGTAGAGGTCGAGATTACGCTGCCACAATTGTTCAGAAAAAAGCATGCGGGTTTCCTGGTCTATCTTTACAAATTATGGCGACTAGACTAACGCAAGCATGCCCAATAGACGACCCATTTTTTACAGAGCGGAGTTCTTCACAGAAAAAATCGCAGAACAATTTTGGTTTGGTGTATAAAAGCGTCATAATATCGCGCATGAATTTTTCTGCTGTAGTCAAGCTATAGCACTCTTATTATCCAAAGGTCACTTCGTTATGATGAAACATTTTGGTTTCTCTATTTTATTTACGATTGTGTGTCTTGCAATTTCTGCTTATTGGGGCTTTACGCATGGTCCAGAAGCAGGCTTGAAGACCATGTTTACTGCGTTGACCATTACCGCCATTTTGGCTGTGATGGAAGTTTCTTTGTCGTTTGATAATGCAGTCGTAAATGCTTCAGTACTCCGCGGATGGGATCATTTTTGGAAAATGATTTTTTTAACCGTGGGTATCATTATTGCTGTATTTGGTATGCGTCTGGTGTTCCCTATTGTGATTGTGGCAGTAACTGCCGATATGGGTATGCTGGAAGTGGTGAAAATGGCATTGAATGAGCCACAGCAATATTCAGAAAAATTGATGGCCCATCATGCTGAAATTGCTGCCTTTGGTGGTGCATTCTTGTTATTGGTGTTCTTGAATTTCTTCTTTGATGAAGGTAAAGACACCCATTGGTTCAGATGGTTAGAGCACCGTTTAGCCAATTTAGCCAACGTCCCTGCAATGTCCGTCTTTATTTCACTGATTGCGTTATTGATTATGGCAGCCAATGTTGCAGATGCTGAACGTTTGTTGGTGACGATGGCGGGTATTTGGGGCATCGTGGTGTATATCGGTGTGCAAGTGCTCAGTCATTTGTTAGGTGGTGAACCTGAAATTGATGAAGAAGGCAATGCCGTGGCACATGATGCCAGTGGTGCATCTACAGGCGTGATTAAAGCCGGTTTAGGTGGCTTTATTTATCTAGAAGTATTAGATGCCTCATTCAGTTTTGATGGCGTGATTGGTGCATTTGCCATTACTTCGGATGTGGTCATCATTATGCTGGGGTTGGCGATTGGTGCAATGTTCGTGCGTTCAATGACCATTTATTTGGTTGAGAAGGGTACCTTAGACGCCTATATCTTCCTTGAGCATGGTGCGCATTATGCGATTGGTGCCTTGGCCTTCATTATGTTGGCGAGTGGTACAGGCGTACACGTTCCAGAAGTGGTGACGGGTTTAATTGGTGTGGCATTTATTGTTTGGGCTATCATCGCCTCGATTCAATACCGCAAACGCCAAGGACAACATGGTTAAACCGTGAATCTGAACGAAATGTCCACAGAGTAGAATCAAGGGTGCATTGTATTGCGCCCTTTTTTCTTGAGATAATTCCAGAATCGCCACGCATTCGTATCTGAATGTTGTAGCATAACCTCCAAATTCAACGCATTTAAGTCTATTGATATGATGAATTCCTTAGAACGCCGCTCGACCTTTGCTTTAAGCAGTATTTTTGCATTGCGCATGTTGGGGCTGTTCATGATTATCCCAGTCTTTTCCGTGGCTGGTCAGTCGTATCAACATGCGACACCTGCGTTGATTGGTTTGGCGGTAGGCGTGTACGGGCTCAGCCAAGCCATTTTACAAATTCCGTTTAGCTTAATTGCAGACCGTTTTAGCCGTAAACCTTTGGTGGTACTGGGTTTATTGTTGTTCGCCATTGGTGGTGCAGTCGCGGCGATGTCCGACAGCATTTATGGCGTGATTATTGGTCGTGCCATTGCGGGCGCGGGGGCGGTTTCTGCGGTGGTCATGGCCTTACTGGCCGATGTAACACGCGAAGAACAGCGCACCAAAGCCATGGCTGCCATGGGCATGAGTATTGGATTGTCTTTTGTGGTGGCATTTAGTCTGGGACCATGGCTCACCAGTCTGGTGGGAATCTCAGGGCTGTTTTGGGTGACAACCATTATGGGTTTGGCGGCAATTGCTATGTTGCTCTTGGTACCCAAAGTAACCCGACATCATAAAAACTTCCAGCAAGGTTATCTGGCCCAACTGAAGCAAGTCTTGAAAATGCCAGATCTAAATCGGCTACATGTGTCCGTATTTACTTTGCATTTATTGCTGACAGCGATGTTTATTTATGTGCCTTCGCAGTTGATTGAATTTGCGCAAATTCCCTTGGCAAAACACGGTTTAATTTATTTACCTCTGTTGGTGATTAGCCTGTTTTTTGCCTTTCCTAGTATTATTGTGGCGGAAAAATATCGCAAAATGCGCAGTATTTTCCTCACTGCCATTGCAGGCATCATTTTAGGCTTAATAACCTTAATTTTTGGCTATGAGTCCAAATATATCTTATTGATCGGGTTGGGTTTATTTTTTATTGCCTTTAATGTCATGGAAGCTTTATTGCCATCGTGGCTATCTAAAGTTGCACCGATTCAGTCTAAAGCCACAGCGATGGGTGTAAATGCCAGCAGTCAGTTTTTAGGGGCATTTTTTGGCGGTACGTTGGGCGGTCAATTATTGATGCTGAATAACACCGCATTGGGTTGGAGTATCCTCACTGCAATTGCTATAATTTGGCTATTCATCAGTTTTGGTTTGGCTCAACCACGTTATCTTTCATCGTTGGTGTTGCGCTTACCTGAGAATAAACAAACAGATGAGTGGACTTCTCAACTTTTAGCGATTCGTGGTATTGAAGAAGTTGTGGTGATGTCAGACCAGCAAGTGGCGTATGTGAAAGTGGACAAGCAGCGAATTGATGAAGCTGCGCGACAACATTTAACGCACTTGTTGGGGAAAGAGGTAGCCATTTAAGCATAACTCTTATAAAGTAAATAATAGAAATAGATAGGAAGTAAACATCAGATGCGCGGTGTAAATAAAGTTATTTTAGTGGGCACATTAGGCCGAGATCCAGAGACGAAAACTTTTCCAAATGGGGGTTCGTTGACTCAGTTTTCAATCGCAACTAGCGATTCTTGGACTGACAAAAGCACAGGTGAACGTAAAGAACAAACTGAATGGCACCGTATTGTGTTGCACAATCGTTTAGGTGAAATTGCTCAGCAATATTTACGTAAAGGTTCGAAGGTTTATATTGAAGGTTCTTTGCGTACGCGCCAATGGACAGACCAAAATGGCCAAGAACGTTACACCACTGAAATTCGTGGTGAACAAATGCAAATGCTCGATTCAAACCGTCAGCAAGGTGAAGGTGTGCCGAGTGATAACGCAGGGTTTAACCAACCACGTTTTAACAATAACCAAAACAGTGGTTATGGCAATAACACAGGTTATAACAACAATAACAACCAAGGTTATGGCAACACTGGCGGCTTTAATAATAATCCAGCAGGTGGCAATACCCAAGGTGGCTATAGCAATACACCTAAAGCAGCACCTTCTGCACCAACACCAGCAGATTTGGATGACGATTTACCGTTCTAGATCATATATAGAGGCACTTTAAAGGTCTTCTTTAAATGGGCGGAAGTACTTTCATCCCACTGCTTCAAACAAGCAAAACCTTCTTAGTCTAACTAGGAAGGTTTTTTTATTTAGATGAGCTAAATAATTGCGCGCTATACTAAAGTTCTAGAGTACAAGCAGATAGCACAGTTATAAATTGGCTCCTGTAAAAGTAGATTAATTTAAATTGGTTTATTTATACTAAGTTATTTATTTTTATATATTTATTATTTTAAATTTAATTAAATTAAACCTATAAATATGAATATAAATTACAAAAATGCACAGTAATGGTGCATTGGAAAAGCAATTGGCTCTTTCCTTCATAAGAAAAATGGCTCTCGTTTCTTGAGTGCCAAAACGACAAATTAAGCCTATATCGAAGTATGCATACGGAAACGTCAGATTTGCCCATTCAATCCTTTGTTTTTAGGAGATTGGGCAGATTCACCAAAAAATTAGGAATATTGATGACCTAGGGTAAACCGACTTTGGGACAGCTATATTTCTATCATGTTAAGGAAAATTGTATGGCTGGACATCAAACGTCAGGAGCCAACGGCTCTCAAGGCTTACATAACGGGCTTAAATCTCGCCATTTGACCATGATCTCAATTGCGGGTGTCATTGGTGGTTCTTTATTTGTCGGTTCAGGCAGTATTATTTATAACACTGGACCAGTGGTTTTTCTCACTTATGCTTTAGGCGGTTTA
Organism: Acinetobacter tibetensis; assembly: GCF_023824315.1. Classification (NCBI taxonomy): domain Bacteria; kingdom Pseudomonadati; phylum Pseudomonadota; class Gammaproteobacteria; order Moraxellales; family Moraxellaceae; genus Acinetobacter; species Acinetobacter tibetensis. The sequence continues at coordinate 177,155 of NZ_CP098732.1, forward strand.
TTGGTTTGGTTCATCATGCGAATGCTCGGTGAAATGGCTGTTTTAAACCCTGATAGCGGTTCTTTTTCTACTTATGCTGACCGAGCGATTGGTCGTTGGGCGGGGTTTTCGATTGGTTGGTTATATTGGTGTACGCTCGCCATGCTCATGGGCTGGGAAGCTTATGTTGCGGGTAAAATTTTAAATAATTGGTTTCCATTTATCCCGATCTGGGCCTATATGATGGTCGTCATTGTTGCCTTGGTCGCGGTCAATTTACAAAACGTGAAAAACTACGGTGAATTTGAATTCTGGTTTGCGCTCATCAAAGTGATTGCGATTGTCATTTTCCTTGTGTTGGGTAGTTTAGCGATTATGCACTTATGGCCGTGGGGTAATCCTGCTGCATCGGGTATCAGTAATTTGACTTCACAAGGCTTTATGCCAAATGGGGCATCCTCGGTCATTACCGCCTTACTGGGGGTAATGTTTGCCTATATTGGGGCTGAGATTGTGACCGTTGCCGCAGCAGAATCGGCAAATCCTTCTCAAGAAATTCGTAAGGCTTCTAACTCAGTCGTTTGGCGTATTATTTTGTTCTATGTGGGTTCAATGTTTGTGGCAGTGTGTTTGATTCCACACAACAATGAACTTCTGAAAGATTCGACTTGGGGTACGTATAGTGTAACCTTGACCGCATTAGGGATTCCTGGCGCACGTCATATTGTCAACTTTGTTGTACTCACTTCAGTTTGTAGCTGCTTTAACTCGGCACTGTATACCTGTTCACGTATGTTGTTCTCTTTAGGCAAACGTGGAGATGCACCGAAGAGTTTTGGTACAGTGAACCGCCATGGTAGTCCAGCGGTAGGCGTGATTGTCTCTTGTTTCTTCTCTGTCATTGCGGTGATTTTAACAGCAAGCAAGAGTATGGATGTTTATGATGTATTCATGCTCACTACAGGTGCAGCGACATTATATGTGTACTTGGCAATTGCCTATTCGCAATTGCGGATGCGTAAAAAGCTTGAAGCAGAAGGGGTTCAAATCGACTTTAAAATGTGGATGTTCCCTTATGTGACTTATGGCGTAATCATCGCCATTATTGGGGCAATTCTGACCATGTTAATTGAAGGCACCTATTTTAAAGAAGTGATCTACACCACAGTGTTGTTTGGTACGATTGTGTTCTTTGGCGTATTGTCGGAAAAACTAGGTTGGGGCAAAGAGCGTAGAGCATCTCATTTATCGCATAGCAATACAGAAAAACTGGTTTAATTTGCGTTAATCTGAATTGAAAAAAAAGAGTCCCCAATAGGAGACTCTTTTTTTATAACTTAGATAATTAATTCACGGTGGGTACGCCGGCTTCACGTAAACATTGTAATAGCACACCAAAGGACATCACCATATCGCGCTCATTCACACAAGCAAAGCCCATCAGCAGTCCACGCTGTGCACGTGCGTGCGAGTGCATATAATATTGCGACAATGGACGAACTTTAATGCCGCGTTCTAACGCTTTAGACGCAATCGCAACATCATCGCACTGTTCAGGCAGTCTCATGACCAAATGTAGCCCTGAATCATGACTGTATTCGTGGACAAATTCGAGGCCTAAATAGCGATGAATCAGATCGACCAGATAAGCACGACGCTTACCATACAGCAGGCGCATGCGTCGAATATGTGCTTCATAATGCCCTTCACGAATAAACACCGCTAAGGCTTTTTGTTCAAGCAAATGCCCACCACGATACAATTCTGCTGCCAAAATCCGTAACGGTGAAAAGAGCGAACGTGGTACCACCAAGTAGCCAATACGTAGTGCAGGGTAAATGGTTTTACTGAATGTCCCCATGTAAATCACAGGAGCATCGGACTCCAAACCTTGCAGCGATGGATAGGGTTGGCCCGAGAAGCGAAATTCACTGTCATAGTCATCTTCCACAATCCAGCTATTATTTTGCTTGGCAATACTCAAGAGCTGTTTACGTCGTTCTAGGCTTAGGTGGGAGCCTAATGGGTATTGATGTGACGGTGTCACAAAAATCAGTTTGGGTGGCTTTTTCGGATTTTGTTCTGGAATAATTCCATCCGCATCTACGGGCATAGGATGAATGTCTAGGCCATTAATACGTAAAGTATTACGCATTCCCCAATAGGCAGGATCTTCAATCCAGACCTGATCGCCAATATCACACAGGGCACGTGAAACCAGATCAATGGCTTGATGGATGCCTTCGGTAATAATAATTTGGTCGGTATCACATTGGACTGAGCGGGCGACACGTAAGTAATCGGCCAGTGCGCTACGTAGCTCTAAGCAGCCGCCAGCATTGCTGTAAATTAATTGTTCAATATCGGGTTCACGGTTTAAACGTGCTTGAATCCGACTAAAAACATGATGCGGAAATTCAGTCACATCCGGTGCACCGGGTACAAAAGCCCCCCATTGATGGGGTGAAGCTGCGGCATGTCCCATCACTTGTGCGCCACGTTGTGATAAAGATGCATTTTTTTTGGCTTTGGCAATCCCTTCAACTTTCTTGCCATGAATGGTATTTAAAAATACTTCAGGTAAGTGTTCCGCAACCCAAGTACCGTGACCCGTACGTGCTTCCAAATAACCTTCGGCTTGCAGTTGCTCATAAGCAGACAGCACGGTATTGCGCGATACCTTGACTTCACTGGCCAAATCACGAGATGCAGGTAAGCGCGTTTTGGGCTGAATCACACCTTCGGTAATCGCACCTCTCAAGCAACGGAATAGGCGTTGATGTAGCTTACCCTCCGTATCTTGCTGGAGACGTTGTAATAAATGATCACCTAACAAACTGCGCAATTGGCTCTCTCCTACAGTTAAAAAGTGGCTCTGGTCAGTTGACCCAAGAAGCGCGAAATTACAGTCATAGGCAGTCATTGTAAAGCATCCTGAAATTAGGCGAACGGATGCAAGACCAAAGCTGTAATTGACGATGAAAAAATGAGGAAAAAATAATGGATGCTAATCATTCTGCACTCAATGCGCGTAAACAGCAAGCAACCCCACGCGGCGTAGGCGTGATGTGTCAGTGGTATGCGGAAAAAGCAGAAAATGCCACAATTTGGGATAAAGATGGCAACGAATACATCGACTTTGCAGGTGGTATTGCGGTATTGAATACAGGTCACCGTCATCCAAAAGTGATCGCGGCTGTGACTGAACAGTTAACCAAGTTCACCCATACGGCTTACCAAGTAACACCATACGAAAGCTATGTATCTTTGGCTGAACGTATCAATGAACGCGCACCAATTGCGGGTCAAGCAAAAACTGCATTTTTCACGACAGGTGCTGAAGCGGTTGAAAATGCGGTAAAAATCGCACGTTCTTACACAGGTCGTCACGGGATTATTACCTTTGGTAACGGTTTCCACGGTCGTTCATTCATGACCATGGCAATGACAGGTAAAACTGCACCGTACAAACGTGATTTTGGTGTAATGCCTGGTGGCGTATTCCATGCGCGTTACCCAGTGGCATCTAAAGGTATTTCTGTTGATGCTGCCATTGAAAGCGTTGAAAATATTTTCAGTGAAGATGTATCTGCACATGACGTAGCTGCCATTGTGCTTGAGCCAGTACAAGGGGAAGGCGGTTTTAACGTTGTTCCTGCTGAGTTCTTAAAGCGTTTACGTGCTATTTGCGACCAACACGGTATTTTGTTAATTGCAGACGAAGTTCAAACTGGTTTTGCGCGTACAGGTAAATTGTTCGCAATGGATCATTACGAAACTAAAGCTGACTTGATCACTATGGCGAAAAGCCTTGGCGGTGGTTTCCCAATTTCAGGTGTTGTGGGTCGTATCGACGTGATGGATGCACCAAACCCAGGCGGTTTAGGTGGTACTTACGCAGGTAACCCAATTGCAGTTGCAGCAGCACACGCAGTGATTGATGCGATTGAAGAAGAAAAGCTGTGTGAACGTGCCAATGTTTTAGGTGCAGAATTAGTCACTGCGTTGAAGCAAATTCAAGCTGAAACGACCATCGTGAATGATATTCGTGCATTAGGTTCAATGGTTGCTGTTGAAGTCGAAAATGCGGATATCGCAAAAGCTGTACAAACTTTTGCAATGCAGAAAGGTTTGTTGTTGTTAACTTGTGGTAAAAATGGCAACGTGATTCGTTTCTTATATCCACTGACTATTCCAACAGAACAATTCCGTCAAGCTTTAGACATTTTAAAACAAGGTTTTGATTCTTTAGCATTGCCAGCAACTGTTGGGGCGCAAACTGCGGAGCAATCAGCATGATTCAACAAGGATTGCAATATTTATTGGCACATCCTGATATTGCCCTTGAAGCGCCTGCTTCAAGTGGCTTTATTGAAGTTCAAGATGCAGCGACTGGCGAAAGTCTGGCATGGGTAAAAACCTATGACCAAGCGGGCGTTGAAGCAGCCATTACTCGTTCTGAACAAGCACAAGCACTTTGGAAAAAGCAAACCGCTTTACATCGTGCCGACATCTTGTGGGCATGGTATGAGTTGATGCTCGAGCATAAGGAAAACTTGGCGCAGTTGTTGACTGCGGAACAAGGTAAACCTTTGCTTGAAGCACGTGGTGAAATTGCCTATGCAGCCTCGTTTATTCGTTGGTTTGCAGAACAAGCCCGTCGTATTGATGGTGCGATTCTTCCCCCAACACAAGCGCATCAGCGTTTGGTGGTGATTAAGCAAGCGATTGGTGTGACTGCGGCCATTACGCCGTGGAACTTCCCAGCAGCCATGATTACGCGTAAAGCAGCACCTGCACTTGCAGCGGGTTGTTCAATGTTGGTGAAACCCGCGGAACAAACCCCGTTATCGGCTTATGCATTAGAAGTGTTGGCCTTGCAAGCGGGCTTGCCACAAGACCTTCTGTTGAACATTACCGGTGATGCAGTTGAAGTGGGGCAAACATTGTGTAACAGCGATGTGGTACGCAAACTGAGCTTCACAGGTTCAACCCCAGTGGGTCGTATTTTGATGCAGCAATGTGCACCAACCATCAAAAAACTCTCTTTAGAGTTGGGTGGTAATGCACCTGTGATCGTCTTTGATGATGCGAATCTTGATCAAGCTGTGCAAGGCATCATGATGAGCAAATTCCGTAACAGCGGTCAAACTTGTGTTTGTGCCAACCGTATCTATGTGCAAGCAGGCATTTATGATGCGCTTTGCGAGCGCTTAGTGGCTGAAGTTGCAAAATTAAAAGTGGGTGATGGTCGTGTCGAAGGCTCGACCCAAGGTCCATTAATTGATGCGAAAGCCGTGGCTAAAGTGCAATCACATATTGATGATGCGCAAGCAAAAGGTGCGAAAGTGCTAATCGGTGGTCAATTACATGCCTTGGGTAAAACCTTCTTTGAACCAACGGTTCTGCGTGATGTAACGCAAGACATGCGTGTTGCGAAAGAAGAAACCTTTGGCCCATTGGCACCTTTATTCCGCTTTGAAACTGAAGCTGAAGCGATTGCACTGGCAAATGACACTGAGTTTGGCTTAGCCAGCTATATCTTTACCCAAAGTGCTGCACGTCAATGGCGTGTCGGCGAAGCGTTAGAATATGGCATGGTGGGTGTAAACACAGGTGCGATTTCGAATGAAGTGGCTCCGTTTGGTGGTGTGAAACAGTCAGGCTTAGGCCGTGAAGGTTCAGAGTGGGGCATCGAAGAGTACTTAGAAATGAAGTACATGTGTATCGATGTGACCGACCCTTCAGCATAATTTTTGCTGTTGATTGAAAATGCTGGTGATGGCTTCGGCGCTCACCAGCATTTTTATTTGTATCGGACAAAATCATTAAAAAGGAAAATAGCATCTAAATTTTAAATCTATAAAACCGATTAAAATGATAAAAAACTACGGTTTTACCTGTGAAATGAAATTCCTTATCCTTGGTTTCAAGTTAAGCAAATACTGTAACCAATACTGAGGAAAAGCACATGAGTTTAATCAATACTGAAGTCAAACCCTTCAACGCAACGGCTTATAAAAATGGCGAATTTGTTCAAGTATCTGAACAGAATTTTTATGGCAAATGGTCGGTTGTGTTTTTCTATCCTGCCGATTTTACTTTTGTCTGTCCAACCGAATTAGGTGATTTAGCCGATCATTATGCTGAATTTCAAAAGATGGGGGTAGAGATCTATTCAGTTTCGACTGATACCCATTTCACGCATAAAGCATGGCATGACAGTTCAGAAGAAATTAAGAAAATTCAGTATAGTATGATTGGCGATCCGACTTGGGTCTTGGCGAAAAACTTTGAAGTGCTGATTGAAGCAGAAGGTTTGGCAGATCGAGGCACATTTGTGATTGACCCTGAGGGGAAAATTCAGATTATTGAAATTAATGCGGGCGGTGTGGGGCGTGATGCGCAGGAGTTGTTGCGTAAAGTTAAAGCAGCCCAGTATGTGCATGCTCACCCAGGTGAAGTTTGCCCAGCAAAATGGAAAGAAGGTGATGCGACTTTGGCACCATCGATTGATCTGATTGGTAAAATCTAAGCCAAAATACTTTGAATTTAAAAAATCCAGAATTTTGGTTCTGGATTTTTTTTAAATTCAAAGATAATTCAATTCAAATTGAGCTTACCATTTAAGGTCTACTAAATGGCACAGGGTGATTCATTGGAGATAGATAGCCCGGTTGCTCCTGTGCCAATGCACGCAAACCTGTCATGAGTACCTGAATTAATTTCTCTACAACCAGATGTTGTCCTTTACGAGAAGCATAAACCAATTGCACCGTACCAAGGTTGGAACACCACTCAGGTAAAATATGAATCAGTTTTCCTGAAGCGATATCGTGTTCAACCGTTAAATAAGGTAGATCTGCAATGCCTAAACCATCCAGTGCAGCAAAATAAACCCCCGCCAAGTCATTACATTTCAGGCGTGGCTGTAAGGGTATTTCAATGCTTTCATTACGACCCCGATGATGTAAATGCCAAGCATACTGACTTTTTTGTGTCCCCAGTACAACGCTTGGATAATCACCAAGTTCGGTAATCAGCTGAATGTGATGACCTTGTAATAAAGACGGGCTAGCGACCAAGCAATGAGTGGTTTGCATCACATCACGTACGACAATGTTGGCATCTTCATTGACCGAAAAGTTGGTCCGTAGCGCAAGATCAATATCATCATGTAAGACATCAACTCGACGGCTGGTTAATTCGAGTTCCACCTCAACCCGTGGGTAATCTTTTAGAAATTGGCTGAGTAGATGACGGACTTGGTATTGCAACATCACGGAGGGACAACTGATTTTGACCAAACCTTGGGGTTCATTTTTCTGTTGAAGCAGGACATTTTCAGCACATTCGACTTGTGCAATTACTTTGCAGCATTCTTCATAAAATGCTTGCCCCAACGCGGTCACTTTAAAATGTCGGGTCGAACGTTGAATCAGTGTAATGTTAAATTGGTGCTCTAAATCAAGAATCCGTCGACTGAGCTTAGACTTGGTCATTTGACTGGCTTCGCTGGCTGCACTGAATCCACCATGCTTTACCACTAAATAAAAATAATAGTAGTCATCAAATGAACGCATTTGCCACCTCTGCTGGTCATGTTATGTGATGTTTTTAAGTACGTTACAGCACGAATGCTAGGCTGTAACGTATTTTATTCTGGTTTATTTTTGACCCGTATTTTGATTGTAGCTATTGATGAGGTTGCGATAATCTGGAATATGATTGGAGAAGAGTGTACCCAAGCCTTCAATATCATTTCGCCAGTCACGATGTAGTTCACACGCCATGCCAAACCATGTCATGAGTTGTGCACCAGCTTGTGACATACGCTCCCATGCGGCGTCACGGGTCAAGGCATTAAACGTGCCTGAAGCATCGGTAATGACAAACACTTCAAAATCTTCTTCCAGTGCGGAAAGGGCTGGAAATGCCACACAGACCTCGGTCACGACACCTGCAATAATCAGTTGCTTTTTACCTGTAGCTTTAATGGCTTTGACAAAGTCCTCATTGTCCCATGCATTAATTTGTCCCGGGCGGGCAATATACGGTGCATCGGGGAACATTTCTTTTAACTCTGGAACCAGAGGACCGTTTGGACCATTTTCAAAACTGGTGGTCAGAATGGTAGGCAAATTAAAATATTTGGCGGCATCGGCCAAAGCCAAGACATTGTTTTTGAATTTATCGGGATCGATGTCACGTACCAAAGACAACAGCCCAGTTTGATGATCGACGAGTAACACGGCAGCATTATTTTTATCTAAGCGAGTGTAAGGTTTACCCATTTTCTTATTCCTTCAGTGGATGAATAGAGACGTCAGCCATGCGCATAATTATGTTTAGTGCATGGTTGCGTTGTTGTTATATTAAGCAGAGACCCGATTGAGCTTAAAGGATGATTTTGGGAAAGATTGTCTTATTTTTGAGATAGTTTTGTTGTGGCACTCAACACGGAAATAAAAATAGATCAATTCAATATCTTGGCGTGATTGTTGTAAAAATAGGATGGTGTATCGCATAAGCTCACTATGTCCTGCACTTTAAAATGCTTAACATGGCGGCATGTTAGATCCTAGAGATAGGAGTTTTGAAATGAAAAAAATTACAGGTGTGTACCGTAACCAAAATATGCATTGGGTCGGTGATGGTTTTCCAGTGAGAAACCTATTTTCTTATGACCGTTTAGGACAAGCGATTAGCCCATTTTTGTTGTTAGATTATGCTGCGCCGTATCCATTTACACCTACCAAAGAACAGCATGGTGTGGGTTCACATCCGCATCGCGGTTTTGAAACTGTGACCATTGCTTACCAAGGTGCGGTGACGCATAAAGATTCTAGTGGCGGTGGTGGTACGATCCAAACGGGCGATGTGCAGTGGATGACTGCGGGTTCAGGCTTGGTGCATGAGGAATTTCACTCGACTGAATTTGCGGAGCAAGGCGGTTTGTTTGAAATGGTTCAGTTGTGGGTGAATTTACCCGCAGCCGATAAAATGACAGCCCCGCAATATCAGGCCATTCAAGCTCAAGAGATTCCTGTAATTCACTTTGATGATGAAGCTGGGCATTTACGCGTGATTGCGGGTACGTATGCAGAGCAGCAAGGTGCAGCATCGACCTTTAGTCCAGTCAATGTCTGGGATGGCGTGCTGAAAGCGGGTCACCGCCAAGATGTATTTGTGCCAGTCGATCACAACACCTTTGTGGTGGTGTTACAAGGTGAAATGCTGCTGAACGGTCATCAAAAAGTGTTGGATAACTCGATTGTGTTATTTGCACATGATGCTGATCCGCACATTCAGTTGGAAGCGCTTAGTGCTGATGCGAAATTCTTAATTTTGACTGGCAAACCTTTGAATGAGCCAATTCAGGGTTATGGACCATTTGTGATGAATACCAAACAGGAAATCATTCAGGCCTTTGAAGATTTCAATCAAGGGAAATTTGGTGAGATTCCAGTTCAGGAACATCATCGCTAAACCATTTAGCCAGTCTGAATCTTGTAAATCGTAGAAAAAAAGAAGAAGCCCCGACGTCATTCGGGGCTTTTTGCGCTTTAAGCTTTGTTGTGGATGACACAGATGTTATCAATTAGATTTGCATAGTGTCATATTCTAGTTAGTGTGATGAAGTTAGCATTTTATGCGATGTATGATCCTCACTTTTGGCTTGCTTGTAAAATTGGAAGTGAAAGATAAATGTATATAATTTACTAATTTTAAACAAAAAATATGATTTAAAAAACGACTTTGTTTAAAAGGCGAGCATAAACATGTCACCGATTTGGCGGGCTAAAATTAAATTGTTAACGAATTTTAAAAGCATGGATTCTGGCATTTTTTAATAGTCTGTTTTGTGGCCCTGTGGTACATAATTTCCTTAATGTGTAACTGACGGATAATAACTTTGGATATTGCAGTTATTGGTAGTGGCATGGCTGGGCTGGCTACCGCGAGAATTCTTAAAGATGCTGGACATAACATTACAATTTTTGAAGCCTTACCAGGCCGTGGAATGGATAGTCACAGTACTGAATTTGAAGGCGGTCTGATTGATGCACCTTTGCGTGTCATGAATCCACACTTGTGGAAAAACACCTTAAGTTTAGCAACGTATTTAGGTATTCAAACTTACCCAGTACGAACCTATATGGCATGTAGCTGGTTATTTGAAGATAAAACCGAAACATGGCTCACCACCACACGTACCCGTATTGGTAATTTCCCAATTATCAATAACCGTAAAGGCATCAAACAATATGGTTGGCGCTTGGTCAAAGGTATGTTGCAGTTAAAAACCGCGATTTCTCAATTTTTTAAATCTGAGAATCAAGAGATTACCTTGGCAGAATTCATTAATCAGAATGATATTGAAGAAGTCTTCTGGCATGGTGCAGTGATGCCAGTGTTGTACACCATTTGTACCTGTAACCCGAAAACCATTGGTGACTGGCCGGCAAAACCGTTGTTGACCTTCTTACGTCAACTCACCGATGGTGATGCTTTATTGCGTATGCAAGGCGGTACGCCAGCCTTGGTCGATAAGCTCATTCAAGGCATTGAAATCCGCAGTGGTTCAGCCATTAGCCATGTGAAAGAGCAAGGTGATAAAGTGCTGGTGGAAAATTCTGCTGGGGAAAGTTATCAATTTGACCGTGTGGTGATTGCAACCCCGACCAATAAAATTGATACCTTCCTTGATCAAGCACAATTTAAAGACGATATTGATTTATTAAAGCAATTTAAATTTGAACAAGGTCAGTTGGTTATTCATACTGACACGTCTGTTATGCCACCGAAGCGTAAAGACTGGGCAGTGTTGAGCTATATGATGGATCGTAAGTTTACCCGTCAGCAATTCACAGTCTGGTTAAACGCAGTTGAGCCAAGCCTCGTGGGCAAAAATCCTGTGTTCCAAACTTGGCGTCCTGTGACTGAAATTGATCCGAAAAAGATCATTTCGAGCGTAACGTTAACCCGTGCGGTAGTGAACTCAGAAACTGTAGCATTGAATAAACAACTGCAAGAGCGTCATAAGCAATTAAACCGTAAAGTGTTCTACTGTGGTTCTTGGTCGTGTGATGGTTTGCCAATCTTGGAATCGGCGGTGACCTCTGCCATGAATATCGCTGAGATTTTTGGTGCACCATTGCCGTTCGTTGGCTTAAAGCCTAAAGTAGAGGTTGCTCCGCAACTCGGCTACTAATTTCATGAAATGGCTCCAACAGCTTCGCACAGAGGTTTCCCAACATAAATATGCCATCAATGCAAAATTATTAGGGGACAGCAGCGAACTGGCTTGGAGCAATTTGGGATATTGGTCTGAAACACATCAGACCTATCCCGAAGCTTGCCGTAACCTTGCCGATCATCTGGCACACAGTGTGCAGTTAACTGCGTCCGATCATCTTCTAGATTTGGGCTGTGGGCAGGGGGCAAGCGTACTGCATTGGCAGCAGCATTATCAGGTCAAACATATTGAAGCGGTTGAATTACAACCCAAATGTGTACAACAAATTCAAACAGCAATTCCCCAGTTAAAGGCTATTCATTGCCACTCTTTTTTAAATTTAAAACAAATTTCCTTTCAGCAAGCTTTTGATGTGGTGCTGTGTATCGATGCGGCCTATCACAGTAGTTTGAATTCATTTTTAAATTCAGTTGCGCCCGTTTTAAATTCAAAAGGGCGTTTGGCATTTCATTACTTAATGTTCAGCCCGAAGTTTTTGAATTTAAATGCAGTGGAAAAAATGCAGTTGGCCTTGCTGCTCAAAGCTGCCGATGTGAATTTAAAAGACTTGCCTGATGACGTTGCTGTACAGCAACAGTTGGTACAAGCAGGTTTTGAACAGATTCAAATTGAGGATTGCTCTGAACCTGTATTCGGTGGCTTTGCCCGATATATTCAGCAGCAGACAGAAACGCCACTTGCAGTCGCGCCATATACAACTTTTGATCTCATGAAGATTCAGTTGACAGCAAAATTGTGTCAGCGTTTATTTGAGCAGGGCGTGGTGCAGTATGTGCAAGTGACCGCACAAAAGAAATAAAAATGTAGGCTTAAAAACAACAAAAGCCCACTAATAAATAGTGAGCTTAAGTGAATGGTGCCGGCACACGGATTCGAACTGTGGACCTACTGATTACAAGTCAGTTGCTCTACCAACTGAGCTATGCCGGCATCTTGTGCTGTGCATTTTACATTAAGTTGTTTTGAATGCAAGCCAAAAAATGAACGATTGAATGCTTGGTACGATGAATTAAATCTAAGTCTCTACTTACCCCATTGTTTTGTCTAAAACACAGGCTATTTTAGGCTGTATACCCAACTGTTGATACGCTCACCTGTTTCGACCAAAGTGGCTTGTACGGGGCTACGGACATAGCCTTCACCTTCAAACTCATCTAAAACCGTCCAATGTTGGGCTAAATTGTCCGAGAAAAATATAAAGCCTTGTACGGTTGGAGCATCTTCACTGAGCACAATACCTGGAAAACCTAAGTCTGCGCCCCAACCTTTGGCATGTAATTTACCATGTACAAAGGCTGTTGCCCATGTACCGCCAATATTTTCTAAAATATGTGCATTCGGACGATTTGGTCCTAAGGTGCCATAAACAAATAAACTCAACATGATCACCTGTTGTTGCTTGTACGATGAATTCAGAATGCTTAAGCAGAGTGTTGTGGATGAACTTTAACTAAACAGAGACCAATACCAGCCAGTACGAAGAGCATCGCCAAGAGAACAACGCCCAACCATCCTGCATGTAACCAGAACCATCCTCCTGCCGAACCGACGATGCTGGAACCGAGGTAGTAAAACAGTAAATATAACGAAGTCGCATGTCCTTTGTTTTCGTGAGCTGTGGCACCGACCAAGCCACTACAGAGGGCATGTGCAATAAAAAAGCCCGTGGTAATCAATGCCACGCCTAAAATAATGACCCAGAGGTTTTGCGCTAAGGTGCAAGCAATGCCTAATCCCATAATCACAAAGCCCAGAATCACCATACTTTGTCGACCATAACGCTGCGCCAAACGACCTGCCAGTGACGAAGACAGCATACCCAAACTATAAGAGAGAAAAATGAGACTGATTTGGGTTTGACTCAGAAAGTACGGAGCTGCATCGAGTCGGAAAGTAATGTAGTTAAACAGGGTCACAAAAATACTGGTCAACACAAAGCCCAGTGCATAGAGACGTAATAAAGAACGATTGCGAAGATGAGAGCACCATGCTTGAACATGGAAATTTAAATTTAGTCCTTTTTGGGCGATAAAATGCCGAGAAGGGGGCAGTAAATATAAGAAACCGAAGGCGCAGAACAAGCACAATAGACCCAGTAAACCCAATGCCGTTTGCCAGTTGACCCATTCAATCAGCATGCCCATGCCAACTCGCCCCATCATGCCACCAAAAGCCGTTCCCGCAATATACAGCCCCATGGTTTGTGCCAAGGCTTTGGGGTCCATTTCTTCTGCAATCCATGCCATGGTCACGGCAGGAACCCCACCGAGTACAAAACCTTCCAAAGCCCGTGTGGCAAGAAAGGTGTGCCACTGAGGAATAAACATCGCCAAGATATTCAGTCCAGCCGCACAAGCCATAGACATGAAAATGACATTGCGACGACCTAAAGCTTGTGAAAAAGCACTGGAGAGTACAATCGAAACGGCCAAGAAAGCAGTAGTCAGGGACAATGCCAATGCACTATTGGCAGGACTGACCGCAAAGGTTTGGGTAAACGCAGGCAGTAAAGGTTGTACACAATAAATTAGCGAGAAACTGGCAAATCCCACCAAGAACAGGGCCAGCCCTGCACGGTAATATGTGCTCGTACCCGATTCAATCCATGATTCGGATAAAGGGGAGATGGGGGCAAGTTCTGGACTTGAAGAAGCGGGGCTAAGCATCTGAATTTCCAACAGCCAACGTGTTTGGCTTGCATGATCATTTACAGAATAAGCCTAGCAGTGCGATCGTTATCTTTCTAATATATTTAAGTCTATAGCAATATATGTTTTATATATGAATATTGAGCTGCGTCATATTCGCTATTTCTTAACCGTGGCAGAAGAAAAAAACTTTACCCGCGCGGCACAACGCCTGTGTATGAGTCAGCCCCCCTTGAGTATGCAAATCCGTGATTTGGAAGAGAGTATTGGTGCAGAATTGTTTCTGCGAACCTCGCAAGGAGTGGTGCTGACCGAAGTTGGACAAGCTTTTCTCACTGCGGTTGAACCTCTGCAACATCAATTGGACGATGCCATTCAGTTGGCACGCCATGTTTCTAATGGTGAGGTGGGGCAGTTGCGTTTAGGTTTTACAGGTACTTCAATGCTGAACCCTTTAATTCCAGAAAGCATTCGCCGTTATCAGCAGCAGTACCCCAAAGTTGGGCTAAAACTAGAAGAAGCCAATTCCCTCAAATTAATTGACTATGTGCTGGAAGACCGACTGGATGTTGCCATTATTCGCCCACCGCGACAAATTCATAGCAGTTTAGCCATGCAACAACTGTTGAATGAAGCATTAATTGCGGCGGTTTCTGTACGTCGGGATTTAGCACATGATGAGCAACCTTTACAGGTCACATGCTTACGTGAGCATGAAATGATTTTGTCCCCCCGCAGCGTCAGTGCAGGCTTATATGATGCGGTGACTGATGCTTGTCAGCAAGCAGGCTTTGAACCCAAACTGGGTCAGAGTGCACCACAGATTGTCTCAATTTTATCTTTGGTGGCGGCGAATTTGGGGGTGTCGATGGTGCCCGAATCTTCGCAGCAATTACAAATTCAGGGCGTGGTCTATCGAGCTTTTGCAGAACCAGCACCTACGGTCGGGTTGGCGGTCATTTATAAACAGCATTTAGCCACTCAACTGGCCATTAATTTTGCCAGCATCTTGCAAATGGTCTGCCATCAGGATGCTGAATATTCCTCAGAGTCGATCTAGAGTGCCAACCAGTCATGCAAATGTCGCTTAATTTGTGCTAGAAATATTGAATTTTAATTGGTATAAATCTAATTATTTCAGTGTGTTAGTTATTTTTTATTGTGTGATTTATAGGTTGAAGTTGTTATAATCCCTGCGTCTATCTGGGGGATAGTGTTGTGTTAAATCGTGTGTTGATCAGTTTTCTAAGCTTGTTTTGGGGCGTATCTGCATTTGCCGAGTGGACTTACGTCAATGCCAATTATGACCGTTCACAATATATGTATATTGATTTTAATCGAGTGAAAGTGACGGATGTAAAAAGTAACGAAGTTGAGTACTGGGTGAAATATCTGATTAAAACTGATAAAGAAAAAGATGGCTTGGAACTCGGTGATTATTCATTGGCCTTGTACCGTGTCGGCTGTGACAGCGCACAATATAGTATTCGCTCATCGGCGAACTTTAAAAAAAATGGTTCCTTGATCAGTAGCCAAAATTACACCACTAGTCAGACTCGAGCAATTATTCCGAATACAGCACTGGATTACACGGCAGAAATGGTCTGCAATGTTTTACCACAGCGCCAAAAAGTAGACCGTTTGGAGCAGCTTACTCGACGTATTGCGATGGGGGAATACTAACCAAGCTATCTGCCTAGTTTGTCTTAATTCATTAGAATGCGTTGTTTGAGGTCGGCCTGTTTGCGCAGATAATCCCAGACCAATTTAATCCGTGGTTCGTGTTGTAGGTCGACAAACGTCAGCATCCAAAAGGTATGCGTGAAGCGTACCTGCTCGGGCAAAACTTGTTCTAAATTGGGCTGATCATGGGCCAGAAATTGCGGCAAGATGGCCAAGCCTGCGCCTGCATTGACCGCAATTTGCTGCGCTAAAATACTGCTACTACGAAAATTGGCGGTCAGTGGAATGGGTAGCCGTTCCAAGCAATACAGCTCCGAACTATAAATCAGATCATCAATATAATTGACAAAACGATGGCGGGCTAAATCTTCCATATTTTGAATGGGTGGATGTTGTGCCAGATAGCTTTTGCTGCCGTAAATTTTTAAACAATAATCGGTCAGTCGGGTAATGATGTAAGGACCTGATTTAGGTCGGTCAATCGAAATGACAATATCGGCTTCGCGATGTGACAGCTTAATCATCTTGGGAACAGGAATCAGGTCAATCGTGAGCAGCGGAAATTGCTGCGACAGTTCTGCCAATAATTGGGTCAAAAATGCTGTGCCAAAACCTTCGGGTGCACCAATTCGCACGCGACCTTCAAGTGGCTGTTGCGGTTTTTGAATTTGCAAAAAAGCCTGTTCCATTTGCTCTACGCGCGGCACCAGTGCCATGCCATCGACAGTGAGTTCATATCCTGTGGCTTCACGTTTAAATAAGGGTGTACCTAACGCGACTTCTAAGGATTGTATCCGTCGTGCCACAGTACTGTGTTCAACCCCAATAATCCGTGCTGCATTGGTCAGAGTTTTGGCACGTGCCAAGACCAAAAAAAATTGCAGATGATCCCAATCTACTTTCATTTTTTATTTTCCACATCCTGTGCAAAATTGCACAACCATCGTGCACCAATTTGCATTGGTGGTCAAAGTTTTCTTTGCTAGTCTGAGTTGAAAATCACAAATTGAACATACGGTTTAAGTCGTAGGGTTCAGCCGCAACACAATAAAAATGAATGCCTATGGAGAGGTTATGAATACGGTTTCTAAAATCCAAGTTGCCACAGCTAAATTATTGATTAACGGTGAGTTTATCGAGTCTAAAACCCAGCAATGGCAAGACATTGTTAATCCAGCAACTCAAGAAGTGATTGGTTTAGTCCCTTTTGCAACGCCTGAAGAAGTACAAGCTGCGATTGCTTCGGCAAAAGCGGCATTTGCGAGTTGGCGAGAAACCCCGATTCAAGCCCGAATGCGTATTATGCTGAAATTGCAGGAACTCATTCGGGCCAATGCCAAGAAAATTGCACAAGTACTCACTGCGGAACAGGGCAAAACCTTGGCCGATGCTGAAGGTGATATTCAGCGTGGTTTAGAAGTGGTGGAACATGCCTGTTCAATTGGCACGTTGCAAATGGGCGAATATACCGAAGGGGTGGCACGTGGCGTAGATACCTATACTTTACAGCAACCTTTGGGTGTCTGTGCGGGCATTACGCCATTTAACTTCCCTGCGATGATTCCTTTGTGGATGTTCCCCATGGCAATCGTCTGCGGCAATACCTTTGTTTTGAAGCCATCTGAACAAGATCCGCTCTCCACCATGATGTTGGTCGAGTTGGCAATCGAAGCCGGTATTCCCGCAGGCGTACTGAATGTGGTGCATGGCGGCAAAGATGTGGTCGATGCACTGTGTACGCATCAAGACATTAAAGCCATTTCTTTTGTCGGCTCAACTGCTGTCGGTACGCATGTCTACAACTTGGCGGGTCAACATGGCAAGCGCGTGCAATCGATGATGGGCGCGAAAAACCATGTGGTCGTGATGCCTGATGCCAATAAAGAACAAACCCTAAATGCCATGGTCGGTGCAGCCTTTGGTGCGGCAGGGCAACGTTGCATGGCGCTTTCAGTTGCAGTCATGGTCGGTGACAGTAAACACTGGATCAATGAATTGGTTGCAAAAGCCAAAACTTTGAGCGTGAATGCGGGACATGAGCCGAATACGGATATTGGTCCAGTGATTTCACCGCGTGCCAAAGCCCGTGTGATTGATTTAATTAACAGTGGTGTAGAACAAGGCGCTGAATTGTTATTGGATGGTCGTGATATTCAAGTCAAAGGCTATGAAAATGGCAACTTTGTTGGGGCAACGGTGTTTAGCAATGTCACCACGGCTATGCGTATTTATAAAGAAGAAATTTTTGGCCCTGTACTGACCATTCTCTGTGTGGAGACTTTGGATGAGGCGATTGAACTGGTCAATGCCAATCCATTTGGGAATGGCGTAGGCTTATTTACTCAAAGTGGTGCAGTGGCACGTAGTTTCCAAAACCGTATTGATATTGGTCAAGTGGGCATCAATATTCCAATTCCAGTCCCTGTCCCATTCTTTAGTTTCACAGGTTCGCGTGGCTCAAAGCTCGGTGACTTAGGCCCTTATGGCAAACAAGCAGTTCAGTTCTATACCCAAACCAAAACCATTACCAGTCGTTGGTTTGAAGACAGTCAAGAGGCAGGGGAAGTCAATACCACCATCAGTTTACGCTAAGGAGTAGCGAGATGAAGATAGCTTTCATTGGTTTAGGGAATATGGGCGGTTCGATGGCACAGAACCTGCTCAAAGCAGGGCAAACAGTGTTGGGCTATGATCTGAGTGAAAAAGCCTTACAACAGTTTGCCGAAAGTGGTGGAATTGTTTGTGACAGTCCGCAAGCTGCGGCTGAGCAGGCAGATGTGGTGATTAGTATGTTGCCCGCAGCCAAGCATGTACGTGACGTGTATTTGGGGGAAATGGGGATTCTGGCGGTGATGCGGGCAGGTAGCCTCTGTATTGACTCGAGTACCATTGACCCGCAAACCATTAAAGATGTTGCTGCTGAGGGCTTGAAGCATCAGGTTCAAGTCTGTGACGCGCCTGTGTCTGGTGGCACCATTGGCGCCAAAGCGGGCACCTTGACCTTTATGGTCGGCGCTGATGATGTGACCTATGAGCGCGTGCAGCCGATTTTAAGCTTTATGGGCAAAAACACGGTGCACTGTGGTGCGGTGGGTGCAGGGCAAATTGCTAAAATTTGCAATAACATGATTCTCGGAATTTCTATGGCGGCCGTGGCAGAAGGCATGGCTTTGGGCAGTCGATTGGGCATTGATACCCATGCATTGGCAGGCGTGATCAATAGTTCAAGTGGTCGTTGCTGGAGTTCGGAAATCTGTAATCCTTGGCCAGACATTAGCCCGAATGCACCCGCAGGACGTGGTTATACCGACGGTTTTGCCTCGCAACTCATGTTAAAAGATTTAGGTTTGGCCATCGAAGCGGCAGGCCAAGTCAAGCAACCTGTATTACTCGGGGGTTTGGCACAGCAGTTGTATCAACAACTGTGTTTGCAAGGCAATGCGCATTTAGATTTTTCTAGCATTATCCAGCAGTATTTACCCCGAGAAAATTGATTTAAAAGAAATGAAAGGGTGCAATGAATGCACCCTATAAGAAAACCCTTGTCGTGAATAACAAAAATGTGACTGAGGTGAAAGGATGGCTTCAAATTATCTACAAGCGCAGCAAAATTTTGATTTGCAACAGGCTGCGCAACGGTTTCTATCAGGTTCAATCGATGCACTGAATGCATGTTATGAATGTTGCGATCGACATGCTTTGCCAGGGCGAATTGCCTTGTTTTGGCAGGGTAAAGATGGTCGTAAAGAGCAATATACCTTTCGAGAGTTACAGCAACGTGCTAGCCAATTTGCCAACTTTTTAAAGTCACAAGGCGTGTCTAAAGGTGACCGCGTTTCTGGTTTATTGCCGCGGACACCAGAGCTGATTATTACCATTTTAGCGGTATGGCGGATTGGCGCAGTCTATCAACCTTTATTTACAGCATTTGGTCCGAAAGCCATTGAGCACCGCTTACAGTTGGCACAAAGCAAACTGGTGGTGACCGATGTGGGCAATCGTGAAAAATTGCACGACGTAGAGGGTTGCCCTGCAATTGTGACGGTCACGGGAGCCAAAGGCACAGGGCTGTATCAAGGGGATTATAGCTTTTGGGCAGAAGTTAATCGTCAGTCTGATCAGTGCGAATTGGAGATGATGAACATCCAAGATCCATTCTTGTTGATGTTTACATCAGGCACGACAGGCCCTGCTAAACCCTTACAAGTGCCACTCAAAGCGCTGATTGCATTTGGTGGCTATATGCAAGATGCGATTGGTTTAAGAGCTGAAGATTCGTTTTGGAATATTGCCGATCCGGGGTGGGCGTATGGATTGTATTACGGCATTACTGGCCCGCTCTTATTGGGTCATCCGACCATTTTTTATGAAGGCGCATTTACTGCCGACAGTCTATGCCAAATTGTAAATGACTATGGCGTGAATAACTTGGCAGGAGCACCCACAGCCTACCGTATGATGATGGCGGCTGATCCGCAGCAAATGGCGAAATTACATGGCAAATTCCGTGTGGTCAGCAGTGCAGGTGAGCCATTGAATCCTGAAGTGTTTCGCTGGTTCAAACAAGTATTAGATGCGCCAATCTATGACCATTATGGCCAAACCGAAGTGGGAATGGTGGTGTGTAACCACCATGCGCTAGAACATGAGGTTCGCGCAGGCTCGGCAGGTTTTGCCAGTCCCGGCTATCGTGTTGTGGCACTAGATGAACAGGGCAATGAACTGGGTGCAGATACCCCAGGAATTTTAGCTGTAGACATAAGCCAGTCTCCGATGATGTGGTTTGGCGGCTATCAAGAAAGCCGTAAATCACCCTTTATTGGACATTATTATTTAACGGGTGATACCGCTGAAATACATGCCGATGGCAGCATGAGTTTTGTCGGACGCAGTGATGATGTCATTACCACGTCAGGCTATCGTGTGGGGCCATTCGATGTTGAAAGTGCATTGCTAGAGCATGATGCAGTGATTGAAGCCGCCGTGATTGGTGTGCCTGACCCTGAGCGAACCGAAGTGATTAAAGCTTTTGTGATTTTATCCGGTGAAAGTGCAGCCAGTACTGAACTCGAAAATGAACTGAGCCAATTTGTGAAAAAACGCTTATCTGCCCATGCTTATCCGCGTTTGATTGAGTTTGTGACTGAGCTGCCAAAAACACCAAGTGGAAAAATTCAGCGCTTTTTACTGCGCAATCAGGAAATTGCTAAACAACAAACTGCGGCTACTGTTTAAATTGAAAAGATTGTAAGGAAAGGATTTATGCAATTCACTGAGGAACACGTCCTGAGTCAGGACAAGGCGAAAAGTTTTGCCCAAGAACAGATGAAACCGAATACCAGTGAGTGGGATCGACAAGGTATGTTTTTTGAAGAACAAGTCCTGATTCAGGACATGGCAAAAAGTTTTGCTCAAGAACAAATTAAACCCTATGCCAGTGAGTGGGATCGACAGGGGACTTTCCCTGCGCAAGCCTTACAGCAAATGGGGCAATTGGGTTTTATGGGGATGTTGGTGCCTGAAGAATGGGGTGGTTCGGCAACAGGCAACTTGGCTTATGTACTGGCGCTGGAAGAAATTGCCGCTGCGGATGGCGCAACATCGGCCATCATGAGTGTGCATAATTCGGTGGGTTGCGTGCCGATTTTGAAATTTGGTACCGAAGAACAAAAGCAGCAATTTCTGGTGCCTTTAGCCAAAGGGGAAATGATTGGCGCTTTTGCACTGACTGAACCACATACCGGTTCCGATGCTGCAGCCATTAAAACCCGCGCTGTGAAAGATGGTGACCATTATATTATCAATGGTGCCAAGCAATTTATTACTTCAGGACATAACGCAGGCGTGATTATCGTGTTTGCCGTGACCGATCCGAGCGCTGGGAAAAAAGGCATGAGTGCCTTTTTAGTCCCGCGTAATACACCTGGCTACGAAGTCATTCGGGTCGAAGAAAAATTGGGTTTACATGCCTCTGACACTTGCCAAATTGCTTTGACCGATGTGCGCGTGCACAAAAGTATGTTGTTGGGTAAAGAAGGCGAAGGTTTAAAAATTGCCTTGTCTAATTTGGAGGGCGGACGCATTGGCATTGCCGCTCAAGCCGTTGGATTGGCCCGCGCTGCTTTGGAGGAAGCCACCCGTTATGCCAAGGAGCGTGTAGCTTTTGGGAAGCCAATTTTTGAGCAGCAAGCAGTTTCATTCCGACTGGCCAGTATGGCAACAGAAATTGCCGCAGCACGTCAGTTGGTACATCAGGCGGCGCGTTTAAAAGAAGCGGGTCAACCGTGTTTAACCGAAGCGTCGATGGCGAAGCTGTTTGCCTCTGAAATGACCGAGCGGGTCTGTTCAAATGCCTTACAAATCTTTGGGGGTTATGGCTATCTGAAAGATTTCCCAATTGAGCGAATTTATCGTGATGCTCGGATTTGTCAGATTTACGAAGGCACCAGCGATATTCAACGCTTGGTGATAGCCCGTAGTTTATAAACCCAATATCGAAAAAACTGACCCTTGCACATGTGAGTGATCACGAGATTTTAACGTTACATGTGTATTGGTCTATAGAGAAAGGATCGCAACATGCAGTGGGAAGAAACATTCATTGAAGATTTACAGTGGGACACCATTTTAGTTGAAAAGCGCAAGGGTGTCGGAGTTATTACCTTGAACCGTCCTCAAGCGTTGAATGCTTTGAACAGTCAACTGATTGCCGAAATTAACCAAGCCTTAGACCAGTTTGAACGCGATGCTGAAATTGGCTGTATGGTGTTGGCGGGTTCGGAAAAAGCCTTTGCCGCGGGGGCTGATATTAAAGAAATGGCCGAGCTGAATTTCCCGAATATCTATTTTGATGATTTTTTCCATTTGGCAGATCGGATTGCGCAGCGTCGTAAACCGTTGATTGCTGCGGTGAGTGGCTATGCACTGGGTGGTGGCTGCGAGTTAGCTTTGATGTGCGATTTTATTTATTGTGCGGATAATGCCAAATTTGGTTTGCCTGAAGTAACTCTTGGGGTGATTCCGGGGATTGGCGGAACGCAGCGTTTAACCTTGGCCTTGGGTAAAGCCAAAGCCATGGAAATGTGTTTAACCGCACGGCAAATGGGCGCGGTTGAGGCAGAACAAAGTGGTTTAGTGGCGCGCATCCTACCGAAAGAGGAGTTATTGGCCTATACCTTAGAGGCTGCGGAAAAAATTGCACAGCGATCCCTCACTGCCACCATGATGATTAAAGAAAGCATTAATCGCGCCTTTGAGGTGAGTTTGAGTGAAGGATTACGCTTTGAACGTCGTACTTTCCATTCCATTTTTGCAACTGTAGACCAGAAAGAAGGCATGAAAGCCTTTGTGGAAAAGCGACCAGCCGAATTTAAAAATCAATAAATAAGGAGTCTGCGCATGGAAAATAATTTACAGATTAGTGTCCAAGGGCATTTAGGCGTGATTACGCTAGATCGAGCGAGTCATTTGAATGCACTGTCCTTAAGCATGATTCATGGCATTAGCCAGCAGTTAGAACTGTGGCGTGAGGACGATCAGGTTCAAGCCGTCTTGATTAATTCCAATAGCCCGAAAGCCTTTTGTGCAGGTGGCGATATTCGTTTCCTCTATGACAGCTATCAAAATGGAACCGCCAATTATCAGCGCTATTTTGCAGATGAATATCACATGCTGAAGAGCCTACGCCAATATGCGAAACCTGTCATGGTGTTTTTAGATGGCTATGTCTTGGGTGGTGGTTTTGGTTTGGCACAAGCTTGCCAGATTATTGTCAGCAGTGAAAAATCACGTTTTGCCATGCCAGAAACCGCGATTGGCTTTTTCCCAGATGTGGGCGCAACCCATTTCCTGTCTCGTTTAGACGATATTGGCGTGTATATGGCGGTGACGGGTGAACAAATCAGCAGTAGCGATGCCTTGCATTTAGATTTAATTGACTATTTGGTACCGAGTGATCACTTGGCGCAGTTGCAAACGGAGTTGGCACAGGCACCCCAGTTGAATCAACAGTTAATTGAGCAGATGATCGTGCGTTATTTAAAAGAACCTGTGCCCAGTGAATTAAAACAGTATGAAGATGCGATTCGACAGCATTTCTCACATACTGAATTGGCTCACATTGAAGAAAGCCTAGCCCATACATTAGAAACTGACTATATGGATTGGGCTGAAAAAATCTTGGCAAATTTGCAGCAACGTTCTTTGTTGGCCAAGCAAATCAGTCTAAAGCTACAGCATGTTGGGCGGGGGCTATCTTTAGAGCAATGCATGCAGTTAGAACGGGATTTACAAGATATCTGGTTTGAGCAGGGTGACATGATTGAAGGCGTACGGGCTTTGTTGATTGATAAGGATAAACAGCCGAAATGGCAAACTGAAAACCCTAAACTGATGCAGATGTTTGAAGAGCTTTTACCACCTTCACGACAACAGCGTCAGGCGAGTGTGCAAGTGTAAGTTTGCTTTCAATCCGTACAGAAAATCCTCCAAAGTATTGGGGGATTTTTTTATAGCTTTTGATCTGAATAAATTGCTTAAATTTTGAATTATTTATTTTAATATTTCATTCTCAGAAATTGGATAAATCACGAATGAATGACTTAACAACAAGATTTTTAAATAATTTTACCCAGTGGCATGAAGTAGGACTGACCATCATCAAAGCGACTATAGCAATTGGGGTATTATGCTTAGTCGCTTATCTTCTCACCATTGGTTATATCCCTTCCGACATCAGCTTTGGTGATACGCTCATTTTTTTATTGATCTTTGTTGCTTGTTCAATTGTCTATGCTGGATTAAGCATGGTGCTATTTATCTTTGGCGTTTCTTTAATGCCTGTGGTGTACCTCATTTTTAATACAGTAGATCAGTATTTACCTGCTCATATAAGAATTGGAAAAAAGTTGCCTTTCCCAAAGATCAGCATAAGCACTTTAGCAATCTCCATTTATGTTTTATATCTTATTCGTGGTTTATTGGTGTTGCATTGGAAAATCAGTCTTTATGTAGTGATTACGGCCAGCTTTATCGCCTTATTTTCTTATGCTTTTTATATTAATCGACTTAAGATCAAAGAATTTAGCAACAAGTTCGAAAACTTAAAAGATATTATTGACGATCCTGAAGCGAGTGAAAATCTTAAAATATTTGCAAAAACTAAATTAAAGAGATTAGAAATACATATTAAAGACAGTATACAAATTGCGTGTTTTCTTATTCTGATTCCACTTGCACCTATGTTTTTTATTGGGGATATTGGTCAAGTATTTTTAAATTATACGATGCAAAAAACAGGTGTTAGTATAGAAAAAACGACACTGTATATTAAAGCACCGTATGCCAATTTAATTGATCGACCTAAAACTACGACTTCAGCGCTTAGCCAAGACCAAACCTTTATATTTAAGGATGTAAAAGTGTTATTTCAGGGCATTGGTAAAAATACTTTGGTGTCTTACAAAGTGGGAAATATTGAAAAACAGATTGTTATTCCAAATGAGTACATTATTGTAGAAAAAACTCGGAAAGTGGATGATTAAGTTCAAATTTTAAAGTAGCTCTAAGATAGAAATATATCGTCGTTCTAAAATATGTCTTCTATTGTTGAGGGGTATAAAAATAGGGGGATAAATACTTACCCTCAGTTATACCTCCAGCTATAGCAAGCTTGCAATAGATCAAGTGGATTGTATGAGACGTAAAAAAGCTTAAACCCTTTAGATTTAAGCTTTTTTAGACCTTATGGGACTGCATAAGAATTGAATTTGGCGGTGAAAGAGGGATTCGAACCCTCGAAACGCTATAAACGTTTACACACTTTCCAGGCGTGCTCCTTCAGCCACTCGGACACTTCACCATGGCGGAGGATAATATCGAAAAATATAGCCATCGACAAGGTGAAACAATTGAATTCGAGCAAAAGTTTTAGCTCAATGATATGATTTGCAAAAATAGTGTCGATAATTGAAGACAAGCTTATGCAAAGTTCTGCAAAAAAAGCCGCATTGCCTGCGATTACCTTGGCAGCATTAGGGGTTGTGTTTGGGGATATCGGAACCAGTCCACTCTACGCATTAAAAGAATCTTTCCATGCTGCACATGGATTAGTGATTAACCCTGAGAATGTCTTGGGTATTTTGTCGATTATCTTTTGGACAATGACATTGGTCATTACCATCAAATATGTCGCAATCGTCATGCGTGCAGACAACAATGGTGAGGGTGGCATTATGGCCTTGCTTGCCCTTAATCTACGCAATACCAATTTTAGTGATCGCAAAAAGTTATTGTTGATTGCCATTGGCTTTATTGGAGCCTCGCTGTTTTTTGGTGATGGGATTATTACCCCTGCCATTTCAGTGTTGTCAGCAGTAGAGGGCTTGTCCATCGCGACTGATGCACTTGATCCTTATATTGTGCCCATTGCCATTAGTATCGTGACCGCTTTGTTTGTGATGCAAAAATATGGCACAGCTTTTGTCGGTAAGTTTTTTGGCCCTTTAACCTTATTATGGTTTTTTGCCCTTGGACTATTAGGCATCTCCAGCATTATTCAAACGCCTTTGGTTTTGGGGATGTTCAGTCCGCATTGGGCCATCCAGTTTATTATTACTAACCCGATGATGGCATTCTTTATCATGGGCGCGGTGGTGTTAACCGTAACGGGTGGTGAAGCTTTATATGCCGATATGGGACATTTTGGTCCTGTTCCCATCCGTTTGGCATGGTTTGTTGTGGTTTTACCTTGTTTATTGCTCAACTATGCAGGGCAAGGCGCATTATTACTGCGTGACCCAAATGCCATTGAAAACCCATTCTATTTATTGGTACCAGAATGGGCATTGTACCCAATGATTTTCTTGGCAACTATGGCAGCAGTTATTGCCTCTCAAGCGGTCATTTCAGGGGTGTTCTCCTTGGCACGCCAAGCCATTCAATTGGGTTATTTGCCACGTCTAAGCATTAAGCACACGTCGGATTCAGAACAAGGGCAGATTTATGTGCCTTTACTGAACTGGATTTTGCTCGCAGCGATTATTGTTTTAATTCTAATCTTCCAAACCAGTTCGCGTTTATCCCATGCTTACGGTTTGGCTGTGACCATGACCATGCTCTGCGATACCTTATTGATTGCCGTTTTCATACGTTACGCATGGAAATGGAGTAAGCCAAAACTCGCATTACTGATTACACCATTTTTATTGCTGGATTTGGTCTTGGTGAGTGCTACGTCACTAAAAGTTCTGTCAGGTGGTTGGGTGCCGTTATTGATTGGCGGAATTGCATTTATGTTGTTAATGACGTGGAAAGATGGTCGTGAACTGACTTTTTCCAAGCTGCAACAAGATACGCTTCCGCTCGATTTATTTGTGCAGAGTATTGGTGAACAGGCAAACTGGGTCGAAGGGGAAGCAGTCTTCCTCACTGGGACTCCAACGGTTGTGCCACATGCCATGTTACATAACATGAAGCACAATAAGGTCTTGCATCAAAAGAACATCATTTTGACGGTAAAAATTCAGGATGTACCTTATGTTACCGATCAAGATCGATTCCACGTGGAAATCATGAATCAGCATTTTTATCGCGTTGAATTGTTCTACGGCTTTAAAGATGAAATGAATATTCCAATGGCGTTGGAAGCGGTCTATCAAGCGATAGAACTCGAATATAACTTAATGCAAATCAGCTTCTTTGTTTCGCGTGAACGTATTATTAGTACTGTGGGTGATGGCTTGGCGCCGTGGCGTGAAAAGCTGTTTATTTCGATGCAGCGCAATACCAGTCCCGTCAGCGACTTTTACCAAATTCCACCGAATCGTGTGGTGGAATTGGGAAGTCAAATTGAAATCTGATCATTTCGCTCTTGCTTAAACATAAGCGCTAAAAAACCAAGGCATCGTCCTTGGTTTTTTTATGCGGATTGAAATGTTTTGCAGTAGCGTTAGTTATTGTGCGACTTTGGATTGAGCATCGGCAGGCATCTGTTCTGGATGGGCTTGTATTGGCTGTGCTTCAAGGTTTTGTTCTGATTCTGGCAGACTTGTGATTTCTGTATCTGGACTATTGATTGGCTGGCTCGCGGAAGAGCTTAATTGTGGTGCTGGGGGAATGGCTTGATTGGGTACAACTGCGGATGCATCCTCGAGACTATTCGGAGCTGCGCTCATACTGGATGCTGTAGGATGATTTTCGGTATTGACCAAACGTACTTGTCCAGATTGAATCAATTCCTGAATGGATCCTGGTTGTCCATTAATACTGGTGCTCACTTTGGCTTGTGACAAACTTTCTAGCGTTTCACCTGCCTGTACTGTGGGTTCTGCAAACGCACTGACGCTGCTGAAGCCGAGTAATAATCCAGAGGCTAAAACTGTTGCTGAAATTAAATTATGTGACGACATCATGGCTCCGTGATTTATTGTGACTGTTCGTTGTGCCATTACCTTGGCACATTCAAAATTGGGCTGACAATGGAATCTACCCAATTGCATCGATAAGCTACTTAAACACCTGATGAAATCAGACAATTTGTTACAACCTTCACTTGCTTGTCACGATTTTGTTGAATTGTTAAACGATCAGTCACATCTAGATATACTTCTACAGAAGGGCTTTGTTAAGCTCCTGCAAAATCAGTCGTTTGATAAAGTAATGGCCAGTAAAAAACGTAGTTCAAAGCAATCCTTTCCTTGGTTTTTTAATCAGCACAGTTCAAAAGTGGTGTTGGGAGTGGTTGCCGTAGGGAGTTTTGCCATTGCCTTTGGACAAGAGCGAATTAGCCAGTTTTTGTCTTTACCGAGTGCATCAAACTCGGCCTGTCTCGATCAGTTTTATCGAGATGTTCCTCCTTATTTAAACAAAGAAAGCTTACAAAAACAGAGCTATGCTTTGTGTTTTAACGGCTTTAATGTAATGTATTCTGGAGTGTCCAAAACGCCACTCTGGGTGGCAGAAGCCTTAACACCACAGCGGTTAAGTCAAAAAATTCCACGTGAAGACAGCTTCCATGAAGAGGAGCGGATTCCAGCGCAATATCGTGCGACTTTGTCAGATTATCGTGGTTCTGGCTATGACCGAGGTCATATGGCACCGAATGCCGACATGCCGAATAAAACTTCGCAGTTTGACAGTTTCTCTTTGGCGAATATGGTGCCGCAAGCACCTAAAAACAATCAGGAAGTGTGGCGTAAACTGGAAGAAGCGACACGTGCCATTGTGACCAAACATCAGACTGCTGTGTATGTGGTATCGGGCCCAACGTTTACCAGCAAAAAATTAAAAGTGATTGGACAAGGTGTTATGGTACCAACTGCCGTGTATAAGGCAGTTTATATTCCAAAAACGGGAGCCATTGGGGTGTATTACGCACCAAACAATAATTCGCAAGAAGTGAAAATTGTCAGTGTATGTTATTTGGAAGAACAAATAGGGGTCAATTTATTCCCGCAACTGACCGAAGAGCAAAAGCGTAATACCTATCAGTTGCCGCTGACCGCGACTGCGGTGAAAGCCAAACAAGAGATTGCCTATTCGCATTGGGATGCAGAAAGCCAGTGTGCAGAAGATATTTCTGCGGAAAAGATTAGTGCAGCCCAAAAAAGCTTTAGTTCTGGCAGCAGTAAATCCACCTCAAGTTCGACCCCTAGTCTGGATGCAGACACGCAAGATGCGATTGTGAAACAGTTGATTGAAGCGTTATTGCAGTATATGTTGCAATTGGTGAAGTAGAAAAATACCCATCTATTTGAAGTATTGGCTCTGAGGTGATTATGTTTAAACCTTTTGAAAATGACACAGAATCACATGCAATTCATGATTTAACCTTAGAAAATCAATTAGATCGGGTCAATATTTATGGCAATTTGCAAATAGGCAAAGATCAGGCAGGGTTAGCCGCAGCAAAAGCCTTGCAGGCCTATTTAAATGCGATTGTGGCAACACTGGAAGTAGAACCAGACTTACCAGAACAAATCATTCATGCTGCGACTCAGGACGTTGAAAACCCATTCTTATAAATACTCAAACCTGAGGGAAGCCAGTCGAGCGTTAGATCGACTGGCTTTTTTTTAAGAAGTCGTTTTACTTTGTGCAACAAATTTATAAATTAAACTGCCGATGACCGCGCCTGCAATTGGAGCAAGCCAGAATAACCATAATTGTCGCAATGCTTCCGTTTCTGCGAACAGGGCGACGCCTGTGCTGCGGGCCGGATTCACCGAGGTATTGGTGACAGGGATACTGATTAAGTGGATGAGCGTTAGCGCGAGACCGATGGCAATGGGTGCGAAACCTGCTGGCGCACGTTTATCAGTAGCCCCCATAATCACGATCAGGAAAAATGCCGTCAGTACCACTTCAATCATCAGTGCTGAAAGTAAGCCATATTTTCCAGGGGAAAGTTCGGCATAACCATTGCTGGCGAAAGCACCTGTCCCCATAAAACCAGTTTGTCCTTGTGCAATCAGGAACAGCACAAAAGCCGCCAAAATCGCGCCAATCACTTGAGCGGCAAGATAGGGCAACAGGTCTTTACCATCGAAGCGTTGACCCGCCCATAAGCCAATACTGACGGCGGGATTGAAATGTCCGCCAGAGATATGCCCAAAGGCATAAGCACCGGTTAAGACGGTTAAACCAAAGGCGAGGGCAACCCCCGCAAAACCGATACCAAGTTCAGGAAACGCTGCGGCAAAGATGGCACTACCACAGCCACCAAAGACCAACCAAAAGGTGCCGAGCAGTTCGGCGAGATATTTATTCATCTTCATCTCCAGTATTATTCGTTATGATGATTTTTTGTTCTAAAGCACGACAGTCTATCTTTAACGAAAAATATAAGATGACTCAATGTAAAAATGATTAAAAAGCATACTTATTTTTGTCAATTCTTATATGGATTGTAGATATTGTTTACGGAATTGTTGAGGCGTTTTTCCAGTCCAGAGTTTAAACGCACGTTGAAAAGCACTTTGCTCGGAATAACTCAAAAGTAGGGCAATCTCTTGTAAGCTGAGATGAGGGTCTTGTAAGTATTGCTCTGCGAGCATTTGGCGGACTTGTTGAGTACGTTGTTGATAATTACTGCCTTGAGCCTGTAAATAACGTTGCAGTTGTCGCACTGAAATATTGAGCTGTTGGGCAATCAGCTCAATTTGGTATTGGTTTTTCTGTAGACCCGTGAGGATGGCTTGTTGGAGACGTTGATCTAACTGGGTTGAATGTGGCAATTGCTTTAATAGTGCCTGTGCTTGCTGCATTAATAACTGCTGTAAGGTGTGGTCGCCTTGTTGCAAGGGTGTATTTAATTCGGCAACGGGGAGCAAGACCTGCGTAACAGGTTGAGAAAAGCGCACTTTACAATGGAAAAACTGTTCATATAGCCGACTATTTTTCGGAGCAGCATGACGGAAATGCACTTCATGCAGTTGAATAGGATGTGTCGTCATATTCTGATTTAAGAACTGCACCATCAAGGCAATCGCAATTTCGTCGGTGAGTTGCGTGGTCAGATGCTGTGGTAATTCACCCCAGCGAATGGCAAGGTAATCGGTAGATAGATCAATTTGCAGTGGACTACCATCATAAATCAGACGATGAAAATCATGATAACGGCTGAGGGCTTCGCCTAAAGTGTCACAGGCGAGGGCGAGATAAGCCAGAATGCCCAAATGTTTTGTTTGTACATAGGTTGAAATTTCTAAACCGAGAGCGGGATGAGGCACTTGTTGCTGTAATTCATTCAATAACTCATGCCAAATACGATAATCAAAGCGTTCGAGGTTTTGCACTTTCAGCAATTGAGGCTGAATGACAAGACCTTGAGCTTGACTATAGGCATACAGCAGGTGTCCCAGTCCACCATAGACGGAGCCTGTATAATCATTCAGAGTAAGCATCATGTATTTTTGTTGTCGTGATTTGTCAATATTAAGGGTGTAGATGGTCAATATTTATCACATTCAGTTTTCTATATTCAAGTTATGAATGGAGAAATAAATTATGTGGAAAGGATTTTTAGCAGGATTGGTCGTTGCAAATGGTTTTGAATGGGTGGCGCATAAATATCTGTTACATGGTACTCATCGTGCAGGTCAACCTCGTTATAGCCCAGTGCCTTTAAGCATGAAATCACATTGGGAGCATCATCGAGAGGTGCGCAAACAGCAATTTTATGATGATAGCTATGTGGAAGGTTTGCCACATTGGCGCACCAAAAATGAAGTGATGTCATTAGTGGTTGTTGCAGGGGTGAGCAGTGCCTTGTTTTATCCCATCTCAAAAGGGATGGCAGCCGCAGCGGTATATAGTGCCTGTAATTATTTTTACATCCATCGTCGAGCACATTTAGAACCTGAATGGGCCATGAAGAAAATACCGTGGCATTATGATCATCATATGAATGCCAATCAGGATGCCAACTGGTGTGTGACCAAGCCATGGTTTGATTATTTATTGGGAACACGGGTGATTTCGGCTGCGAATTTGCAAGAGCAGAATCCATTGGGTATTGCCTTGCCACAAGTGCTTGCGAAGCGATTGAATCAAGTGGCGCTACGTTATTTCCCTGCCAAATGGGTAGAGAAAAACAATATGGTGACTGGGTTAGCGTTAAAAACTGAGGCAAATGAAGCTGTGCAGCAGCAAGACGCTGTCGCAATGGTTCAATGATACTGGCAGCAATAATCCTGCTTGATGATGTTTAAAATCGTTTTATTGGTTGCTTGATTTGTTAGGAGCCGTTAATAGTCGTTTTTATTGCAGGATCGGCATATAAAAAAAGAGCGCTCCAGGCGCTCTTTTAGATCATTAAATACCTGCTTAAAGACGCATTTCAATGCCTTGCGCTGCCAAATATTGCTTCGCTTCAGGAATAGTATGCTGTCCAAAGTGGAAAATGGATGCTGCCAGTACGGCATCAGCACCACCTTTTAAGATGCCATCTGCCAAATGTTGCAATGTTCCTACACCACCAGAAGCGATGGTCGGAATAGTGACGCGGTCATTAATGGCACGCATCAGCCCAAGGTCATAACCTGCTTTGGTTCCATCGGCATCCATCGAAGTGATTAAAAGCTCACCCGCACCGAAGTTGGCCATTTTCACTGCCCATTCAATCGCATCAATGCCTGTTTCTTTACGACCGCCGTGGGTGAAAATTTCCCATTTGTTTTCTGCAGTTTTTTTCGCATCAATCGCAACTACAATACATTGTGCCCCAAAGCGTTGAGATGCTTCTTGGACAAACTCTGGGTTATAAATGGCTGCGGAGTTAATGCTCACTTTATCTGCGCCCGCATTTAATAATAAGCGAATATCTTCGACTTTACGGACACCACCACCGACTGTAAGCGGAACAAACACGCTTTCTGCCATACGTTCTACCGTACGGTAAGTGGTGTCGCGTCCATGATGTGTAGCAGTAATATCAAGGAAGGTAATTTCATCGGCACCTTGTTCGTTATAGCGACGGGCAACTTCAACAGGGTCACCTGCATCACGAATATCAAGGAACTGTACACCTTTCACCACACGACCGTTGTCGACGTCGAGACAAGGAATAATACGTTTAGCTAGCATAATTTTTTCCAATAATTACAGCCGATTATGAAACTCACCTACACAAGCGCTACACCTTGGTAGATTGAAAAGGTATTCTATCAAACTTATGTAAGATTTTTCGCAGGTTTTCTATGTCGGTTTATACCACTTTGACTTTAAAGGAAGTTCAGGACTTCGCAGCACCTTATGGATTAGAGGTGATTGACCTGATTCCCATTCAAGGAGGTATCCAAAATACAAACTATTTTCTGGTCTGTGAAGACCAAAGCCAATATGTATTAACCGTATTTGAAGAGATGGATGAACATGGTGCGGGTGAAATTGTGCCTGTATTGGAACATTTAGGACAGCAAGGTCTAGCTGTGCCTGTACCGTTAAAACATGCAGGACAAGCCATTCACTTTATTAAACAAAAGCCTGCCCAAATTGCACCGCGTTTAATGGGTAAACATCCGATGCCAGCTTCTGTGGCACAGGTGGAAGCGATTGCTGTAGCACAAGCCAAAATGCATGTGGCCTTGCAGGATTTTCCACTTGAACGTGCCCAGTACCGTAACCATCAATACTGGCGTCAGGTGTCACGCGAAATTAAACCCACGCTAAACGCGGCAGATACAGTGTTGTTGAATGAATTGCTCGGTTTGTATGATGCCATGACCGCGATTTATCCAGATCGACCAAAAGGCTTTATCCACTCAGATTTGTTCCGTGACAACACCTTATTTGAAGGGGAGCAACTCAAGGGCATTCTCGATTTTTATGAATTGAACAAAGATGAGTTGTTGTTTGACATCGCAATTACCCTGAATGACTTCTGTACTGAATATCCAGAGGTGCATTTAGATGAAGAAAAAGCCTTGGCCTTCCTCACCGCCTATCAAACGGTTCGTCCTCTTACTGAAGATGAGAAAGCCTGTTTGGAGCTTTATTTGGCGATGGCAGCAGGTCGTTTCTGGATGATGCGTTTGCAAGTGGCACAAAAAAATGCCGCTGAAGGACGCACGGGTGACGACATTTTGCAGAAAAATCCTTTAGAAATGCGTAATATGCTGATTGAACGCTTAAAATTTGTAAATGGTTAAACAAGGAAGATCACATGCGAGATCAGGGACGCTTGGTAGAATGGTTTGATGATAAAGGCTACGGCTTTATTCAACCCAATGAGACCAATAAAGAGCGGGTGTTCTTACATATTAAGGACTTCGCGCGACCTGGTCCGCGTCCAATTGTTGGCTGTGCCTTGGAATATATGGTCTTGTTGGATGGTCAGGGGCGCTTTCGCGCACAACAGGTCACGTATTTAAAAGCCTCACAAACAGGTCAGAAGCCCAAAGCCAAGCCGACTCCGCCACAAAAGCATTCCGTCATGCAATTGGCAGGTATGGCTTACTTTGTGGTTTTGGCCGTTTTAGTGATTGCGGGACTACTGAGTGGTTTAGTGTTGTTATTGATTTGCTTGATGAATGCAGCAAGTTATTGGTTCTATGCACAAGATAAAGAAGCCGCACAATTGGGTGGGCGTCGTGTGCCCGAACAAACACTGCATGTTTTGGCCTTCTTGGGTGGGTGGCCAGCGGCATGGTTAGCCCAACAAAAGTTGCGACATAAAACACAAAAACAACCTTTCAGGAAGGTGTATTTCTGTACTATAGCCTTAAATCTATTACTTATTTTATGGCTGATCTCTCCTCTAAATAGCTTGCCAATCTAGAGAGGGAGTTTTAACAATACGGGGAGAAAAATGAATAAACCCATTGATCAGGATCCTAATCGTAGCTTAACGCTGGTGTTATACGTCCTTTACATCATTGCGATTTTTACAGGTGGCTTATTGGCACTCATCGCCTTGATTATTAATTATGTCAAACTCAATGATGTTCGTGGCTCAATCTTCGAAAGCCACTTTATCTGGCAAATCCGAAGTTTCTGGTGGTATTTATTCTGGAACGTGATTGCATTTGTGCCGTTCTTTTTCTTATTCTTTACTGGAAATAACCCAGATTTGTTTGCTGGTGTTGCTTTGGGCAGTACCATCTTTTGTATTAGCGTGATTGCACTGTCATGGATTTGGATTGTCTATCGTGCTATTCGTGGAATTATCACTTTAAATGATAATCAACCTATTTAAAAAAACTTCTAGCAAATGATAAGTCGAGAGCTTTAGATTTGGTTTGCAGTGAGATGACATCTCAAATGAAAAGAGTGGCTTTTGCCACTCTTTTTTTTGCCCGATCCTGAGACCTAGTGCACCACTGCTTGGCAGTATTGTGCCCCAAGCTGGGATTTTTTGGGGCGTAAACTTTACATGATGGTTTTAAAGTTTAAAATTTTTAGTAAATAATTTACATTTTTCTATTAATAAATTTACGTTTTTAATAATTAAGAGTTACTTTTTTTATTTTAAGATTTAAATTTTTAATAATTGTAATTTACATTTTTAATAAATTAACTTTACATATATGTATATTTATTTAATTAAATAAGTAAGTTTAATTTATTTAAAAAATGATTAAGAATAAAACCGACCACGACGTCGACGTAAGCCCAAAACATGAATCGCGCGAACCAAAACCGCATATGAAACTGCATAGCCAAACTCTTGTTCAAAAAGCGGAACTAGGTCACTAATATTCTGAAATTTTGTTTTCTTAACAAACACTTGAAAGCTATCCCAATCCTTAATATGACTTGGTGCGCCACGCTTTTCACTCGGCTTGGGTGCAAGATCTCCGGTTTCTTCTTCAAGCTTGATCCAAGCATCAAGGGTGACACGGGAAATGTTGAATTGTTTGCATACCGCTACTTTGTAGTCGGTTATCTTGTAGGCTTGAATTGCAGCTTTACGTAGTTCAATAGAGTATCTAGGCATTAACTTGTCTCATTTTAAAATAAGATTTTTTATATTATATGGCATAGTTGTTGCAAAAAAATAATTAAGTTAAATAAAATATGTAAATGGCATTTAAATGAAAAGAACAGAAGTTTCTTTAAAATCGTTGTCCTTGTGGCAAGTCATTATGATTGGTGTAGCGTACATGACCCCTATGGTGGTATTCGATACTTTTGGTATCGTCTCGGAGGTGACCGAAGGTCGAGTGCCACTCGCCTATATTTTGGCGCTATTTGCGATGCTTTTAACTGCGTTTAGTTACGCACGTTTCAGTCGAATCAGTGAAGATTCGGGTTCAGCTTATAATTACACTGCCCAGTCATGCGGAGCAAAAGCAGGTTTCTTTGTGGGTTGGTGTTCATTGCTGGATTATATTTTGCTGCCTTTGGTGAATGCTTTACTGGCAGGCATTTATTTAGAAGCTGTGATTCCAAGTGTGCCGTATTGGGTTTGGGTCGCTTTGTTCACTGGCATCGTGACGCTGATTAACTGCTTCCGCATTAATTTCTTGGCAAATTTAAGTCTGCTTTTTGTATTGATGCCGCTGTTGCTCATGGTGGTGTTTATTTATTTGGTTATTCAGGGCGTGGGTTCAGAACAAGGTTATGCCCA
This sequence comes from Acinetobacter tibetensis, assembly GCF_023824315.1. Taxonomy (NCBI): domain Bacteria; kingdom Pseudomonadati; phylum Pseudomonadota; class Gammaproteobacteria; order Moraxellales; family Moraxellaceae; genus Acinetobacter; species Acinetobacter tibetensis. The sequence goes on from NZ_CP098732.1 coordinate 213,792, forward strand.
TGTATTGACCTTGGCTCCTTTATTTAACGGAGATACCACGGTTCTGCCTTTGATTGCAGGTGCATCTATTCTGTGTTTTTCATTTTTGGGTTTCGACGCCGTGACTACATTGGCACATGAAACCAAAGATCCGAAAAAGAATATTCCACGTGCGGTGTTGCTCACCACATTGGTGGGAGGTGCCATCTTCTTCACAGCTTCATGGTTTATTCAATTGTATTTCCCAAGCAATGTTCGCTTTAACAAGCCAGATGAAGCCTTGCCTGAAATCGTACTGTATGTCGGTGGAGCCTTATTTCAAGCAGTCTTCTTATGCGCTCAAATCATGAATACTTTTGCTTCAGGTTTGGCGACCCATGCCAGTGCTTCACGCTTAATTCATATCATGGCGAAGGATGGTATTTTCCCTAAAGCAACATTTGGGCAGTTACATACTAAATTAGGCACACCGTTGTATGCCGTATTGACCATTGGATTGATTTCACTGGCGGCCATTTTCCTAGAGTTGGCGACAGTGGTGAGCATGATTAGTTTTGGCGCTTTAATTGCCTTTACCGCAGTGAATTTCTCGGTCTTTGCAAAATTCTATTTGCGCGACAAACAAACACAAGGGTTGAAGAACAAATTTTTCAACCTGATTCTGCCGCTTTTATCGGTGACGGTCATGATTGGACTTTGGGTGAATCTAGAGCGTAATGCCTTGATGTTTGGATGTTCTTGGTTGGCTGTTGGTATCGCATTATTTATCTATAAAAGACTGAAAAGACAAAACATTGTGATTGAAAATGCCTATTAGGCCTGACATGAAAATAAAGTAAATGAGAGTGTGAATGACATGAAGATAAATAAACCAATATTTGAAAATGACGTGGAGTATAAGGCCAGTCATGCTTTACACAGTGGTAAAGAGTGGAATTGGCTTAATCCGAAGCGGGGCGAGTTTAGTCATCCTGCAAATTACTATGAAAGTTCATTAAAAGTATGGCATGAATTTGCGCCTTTAGATGCCGATATGGTCTGTGATGTTTTAGTTATTGGTGGGGGATTATTGGGAACATCCACAGCTTTGCATTTGGCAGAGCAAGGTGTAGACACTGTACTGGTCGAAAAAAACCGTATCGGCAGTGCTGCATCTGGACGTAATGGGGGACAACTGACTCCCGGTTTGGCACGTTGGGAAGCTGAAACCATGGTGGAGCACTTTAGTTTTGAAGATGCTAAAAGGTTATGGCATTTCACGTCCACAGAAGCCATGTCCTTAATTGACGGTATTTGTGACAAATATGAGTTGGAATTGCAACGCAAACGCGGTCACATTACGGCTGCGGTACATCCGGGGCATTTAGATGCTTTGCGCGCAGGAATGCAAGCACGTGAGTATTTGCAAGAAACCCATACGTCGCTCTTAAATCAGGATGAATTGCGTGAACATGTCGCTTCCGAACATTATTTCGGTGGTTTATTGGATCACCTCGGGGGGCATATTCATCCCTTAGCCTTGACTCGTGGTTTGGCGTATGGCTTTTGTCAAAATGGTGGCAAAATTTATGAGCAAACTGAAGTGCAATGCATACAAGAACGTGCCGATGGTATTTATGTCACCACCGCCAATGGGGTCATTAAAGCGCGGAAAAGTGTGGTCATGGCGGTACATCATGCGTCGTTTAAGTTACTAGAAGAAGACAAACAAACCACTATTCCGTTTTATACCTATGTGTGTACCACAGCGCCACTAGAGCTTGATTTAAAAGCATTGCTCCCGACGGATCTCCCTGTCTATGACACACAGTTCCAGATTGACTATTACCGTGGTGTATCAAAAAACCGCTTATTGTTTGGGGGAGAAGGCACAGGCTCATGTTGGGATGCACAGCAAACACATGATTATTTGTTAGGGCGTATTCAACATGTATTTCCGCAACTTAAACAGGTCGAGCTTGATTTTGTTTGGAGTGGAACCACCGATTTAACCGTGAATGGGGCTACTGACAGTCGTAAATTTGGCAATCAATTTCCGATTTACGCGGTACAGGGTTGGAGTGGGCATGGCGTCGCGCAAACGGTACGAATTGGGAAAGCCATTGCCGATGATTTCTTGGGGCTGTCAGATGATTTTGAAATGCTGACCAAAATTCAACACATGAATATTCCCATGGGGCGTGCATTGGCACCGATTGTAATTCCGATTGCGAAAAGTATGTATGGCATTGGCGCCATGATGAATCCAGGAAAAATGGTGTCATTCTAAATAGATCGCGTGATGATGAAGTCGATTGAGGGCAGCAGTCGACTTCATTCTTTTATGTCATTAGAGCTGCTCAATTTCTTTTTTGGCTTTCAAGCGTTTGGGTTTCCATTCACTGATGAGGATACCAAAAACCACCAATACACCGCCCAATAAAGCCAATGGTGCCAAGCGTTCACCTGCAAGGCGTCCAAAAAGTGCTGCCCAAACGGGTTCGCCTGCATAAATAATGGCCGCTTGCGATGGATCTACCGAACGTTGTGCCCAATTCATGACGTACTGAATCAAGGCACTGGCGAGACCCAAACCCATCGCGATACTGAGCAAAGGCCATGAAAAGCTGGGAATGCTATGTTCACCTACCAACGGCATTGAGGCAAAGGCCAGTAAAGAAGCCACCGCCAGTTGAATGACTGTTACCCGACCTAAATTTACTTTTGGGGCAAAATAACCAATCAGAATAATTTCCAATGCGATTCCAATTGCACCGAGTAAAGTCACCACCTGACCAAAATTTAAAGTAATTGCATGGAAACCATTCCCCGTCAATAAAACCAAGCCTATAAACGCACAAAATGCGCCAATCCAGATCATAAAATGTGGGGCTTTACGGAAAATTAACCACAACAATACAGGGACTAAAGGCACATACAATGCGGTTAAAAATGCCGATTCACTGCTACTAATGGTTTGTAAACCCACAGTTTGCGTACCATAACCGATGGTGAGCATACAGCCGATAATACAACCTGCGAATAAGTCTTGCGCGGTAATGTGTTTGAGTTGCCTAAAAGAGAGCAAACCAATAATGGTTGCTGCACAGGCAAAACGGCAACCCACAAAAAACATTGGTGAACTAAAATTAAGGGCATATTTCACGGTCAAAAATGTACCGCCCCAAATAAAAGTAATAAGTATCAGGGCAATCACAGGAGCATTGGAGCCAAAACGTGCATTGAACATAGCGATCATTGGAGTTGTGTGCAGTATATTGCACATAGCTTGTCATGCTTTTATTTTTTGTGCAATATATTGCTCAAATTTTTCTTGAAATGCCAATATGAAGCATCCTGCGGTTTTACAATATGTGAGTCAAAATGTTCGCCATTACCGTAATCTAAAAGGCTTAAGTCAACAGCAATTGGCAGATTTGGCAGGTTTAAGTCGGCGCATGGTGGCAGGGGTGGAAACTGGACAAGACAATATTAGTCTGGCAAAACTGAGCTTAATTGCTGATGTACTTGAGGTGGATTTTGCCCAGATGATTGCTGCGCCTGAACAACACGGCCAAGCGGTTGTGAATGCGTTAGCATGGCAAGGAACACAAGCCCAAAGTGAAGCAATACTTTTGGCTTCCGCATCTGCCAGCAAAAAGGTAGAGCTCTGGACGTGGACTTTGGCACCCAATGAACAATATTGTGCCGAACCCGACCCAGAAGGCTATCGTGAGATGTTGTATGTGATTGAAGGAGAGCTCACCTTAGATTTGGCAGGTGAGGTGAAAGTGTTGCATGCAGGCGAATCAATCGTGTATGCCAGTACTATTGATTACCGTTATATCAATCATGCTTCAGTTCCGCTTAAATTTATTCGTAATGCGATTTACTAAAGTAAGCACATAGGCTGAATTTAATCTTCAGCACTAAAAAAGAGGTCATTTGACCTCTTTTTTAGTGCTTGGATTTAAAGCGCTTGCTGATCCAATAATAGCTGTGCTTCACGTAAGTTCAATGAACCTTCGTAAATGGCACGACCTGTAATGGCACCCAGAATACCTGGTTGACCTTTTAAGTTACGTACGTCATCTAAATTGGTCACACCACCAGACGCAATCACAGGCAAGCCTGAGTATTGTGCCAAATGAACGGTTTGCTCCACGTTTACACCTTGCATCATGCCATCACGGGCAATATCGGTATACACAATGCTCGATACGCCAGCATCTGCAAAACGTTTTGCCAGATCAGTGGCTTTCACATCTGTGACATTAGCCCAACCATCGGTTGCGACCATGCCATTGATGGCATCAATACCAACAATGATATGACCCGCAAATTTCTTACAGGCTTCTTCGACAAATTCAGGCTCTTGCACCGCTTTGGTGCCAATAATCACAAATGACACGCCTGCATCAAGGTAGTGTTCAATGGTTTCCAGTGAACGAATACCACCACCAATTTGAATTGGCAGCTCCGGTTGTGCTTTGGCAATCGCTTCAACCACAGGTTTATGAATCGGGGTACCCGCAAAAGCACCGTTTAAATCGACCAAATGCAAGCGACGTGCGCCTTCATTAACCCAATGCTGTGCAGTTGCCACAGGGTCATCAGAAAATACGGTATCGTCTTCCATACGGCCTTGTTTTAAACGGACACATTTGCCATCTTTCAGGTCAATTGCAGGGATGATCAGCATGCTTTCGCTCCTTACCCGATCTTATAGAATTTATTCGCCGCAATCTTAGCAAAGTATTGGCAAATATCTAAGCAAGATGTTGCTTTTATTTCGTTCTATGTTGTGCAGCAGGCAAACTAATGCCTAAACGTTGTAATTCTTGATAAATCAGCACAGGGGCATAGGCATCGGCAGCCGCATATTGGATTTGTGCCGCGCTTAAAGGAAATTTACTCCAGTTCGAGGTGCTGACACTTTTACTTTTTGGAAAATTGACCTGAAACAGTAATGCCATCGCATTTTTAACGCCTACGGGAGTGGTGATGCCAAATGCAGTAAAAGCTTTGGCAAGATCAAGCACCTGATTGAAATGAATGCCTTTTTTACGAAACAGATGCGCATCATTTTTTAAACCAAAGCCAACTTTAAGTTGTTCAGGATTTTCAAAAATTGGGGTTAAAAAGTCCAAAATGGCGGGGCTAATTTGGAAAACATACGCCTGATCGGCGGTTGCCAATTGAATTACATGCGGTCCTGTTGCAACTTCACCTTTACGAAAGGTGGGTTTAGATTCGGAATCAAAGCCAAATAAAGGGGCGGAAAAGAGTTCATCTTGCAGGGCGTGACATTGTTCTAGCTTGGAAATCAGTTGAATCTGCTCGGGTGCCAAATTTTGAAAAACAGGCAATTGTTGAATTTGTTCTTTGCTTGGGAGGGGGGAAAGTGAATGCAAGGTCATAGGCGATAGCCATGTAATTCGGCAAGGAGCTAGGCACTATCATCTGGTAAAAATAAAGCCTAGGTCAACTAGGCTTTAAGTGTAGATGCTGAATAGGGGGTTAAATATCCCATTCCACAAAGTTTTTCAGTAATTGTAGTCCAGCCGTATGACTCTTTTCTGGATGGAACTGTGTCGCGAATAGATTTTCTTGATGAATGGCCGAGCAGAATTGAATGCCATAATCACAGGTCGCAGCCACAATCTTGCTGTCTTTGGGTTCGACATAGAAGCTATGTACGAAGTAGAAACGCGCATCTTGTTCAATGTTGTTCCACATTGGATGGCTTGGATCGGCCTGATGCACTTGATTCCAGCCCATGTGTGGCACTTTTAAGCCATCCATGTCTGGGAAGTGTTTGACGGCACCTTCAAAAATACCCAGCGCATCCGTGCCATCATTTTCTTCAGAGTGCTGCATCAGTGCCTGCATACCTACGCAAATGGCTAAAACAGGTTTGTTAAATGCGGCTTGACGCACCACTTCATCAATCCCTGCTTCATGCATGCCTTGTATACAGTCACGCATCGCACCGACACCCGGGAATACAATTTTATCTGCTTGAGCAATCAGTTTCGGATCATTGGTGACATCAACAGTCGCTCCGACATGTTCTAACGCTTTTGCCGCCGAGTGCAAATTGCCCATGCCATAATCAAGAAGTGCAATACGGGTCATTACAAACTACCTTTGGTTGACGCAATAGTATTGGCAGCGCGAGGATCAACCTCACATGCCATACGTAATGCACGAGCAAAGGCTTTGAACACACTTTCAATTTGATGGTGGCTATTTTTGCCTTTGAGGTTGTCAATGTGCACAGTTACAAGGGCATGATTGACGAAACCTTGGAAGAATTCAGAAAATAAATCGACATCAAAACGACCAATCATGGCACGAGTGAATGGAATATCCATAAATAAACCCGGACGACCAGACAGGTCGACTACAGCACGGCTTAAAGATTCATCCAGTGGCGCATAAAAATGTCCATAACGACGCAGGCCTTTTTTATCGCCCAATGCTTTAGCAAATGCTTGTCCAAGCGTGATACCACAGTCTTCTACCGTGTGGTGATCATCAATTTCTAAGTCGCCATCACAATGAATATCAATATCAAATAGTCCATGGCGCTTGATTTGATCAATCATATGGTCTAAAAAAGGAACTCCAGTGTTTAAAGTGCCTTGACCTGTACCATCGAGATTTAAGCGTACTCGAATTTTGGTTTCGTTGGTATTTCTTACCACTTCACTGATACGTTCTGTCATAGACACGTTCCTCAAAAACGTCAAAAATGATTGATGTAAAATGTTTTTCGCCGTGACGAAATCACCGCATATTAGATTGCTCAGGAGGGTTTATCAATGCCTATTACCGTACATGCTTATACTTCACTAGAAAATGAAGAAATGCGCAGCCAGCTTGAGCGACTGTATGACACCAGCCCAGAATTTGGCGATGGGCAAGATGCCATTGAACAACTTGAACAAAACTTAGCTCAGTATACCCTAGTTTACACCGCAGAATTTAATACTAAAGTGATAGGTGCGATTTGGTGTACAGGGCAGGGTGAAAGTAAGACGCTGGAGTATATTGTGGTGCATCCTGCGAATCGTGGTCGTGGCGTTGCAGAACGCTTGGTGGCGGAAGTATGCCGAATGGAAGAAGCCAAAGGGGTGAAAATATTTGAACCGGGCTGTGGAGCCATTCACCGTTGTTTGGCTCATTTAAATAAATTACCTGGCTAAACAGAATTAATCATGGAGCAGTAATGGCATTGCACCTGTATGAATTGAATAAAAAGGCAGCATTAGTGCTGCCTTTTTATATGCAAGCCTAAATTATGCATGAGAATGGGGTGTTTTATGGCAACAACTCAAAATTTGCTGAAAAACCCATCATTTGACACAAAATTTGTAAAAATGTGCTTGACGCTTTTATCTTAAAACGCTTTAATACGCCCCATCGGCGTGATAGCTCAGTAGGTAGAGCAACGGATTGAAAATCCGTGTGTCCCCAGTTCGATCCTGGGTCTCGCCACCATATATTTTAAAACCGAATTTGTGTTTTCAATCCCTGATCCCATCAGGGATTTTTTTTGGCTGAAAAATATCCGATTGATCAAAAAATTATGGATTAGGATTGACTAATCAACTGAGATGAGGCTTAATACACGGCATCGGCGTGATAGCTCAGTAGGTAGAGCAACGGATTGAAAATCCGTGTGTCCCCAGTTCGATCCTGGGTCTCGCCACCATATTCAAAAACCCTCAAACATTGTTTGAGGGTTTTTTTATGCGCAAAGAAAAGTTGTGCTCTGTACAATCATGACTAAGTTTAAAATAAAAATGGCAGGGAGTGAGGGGGCATGGTCAAGGATTTATTTTCTGCAAATAGTGAATTGTATCAACAAGCACGTCCTCAATATTCGACAGAAATTCTTGATGCTATTTTGGCTTATGTGCCCGAACGAGCATTGGCTTGGGATTGTGGGGCAGGTTCGGGGCAATTCACCCAGTTACTTGCGCCTCATTTTGCGCAGGTGCTCGCGACAGACTTGAGCGAGCAGCAACTCCAGCAGGCTCCTGTATTTGCGAATGTGCGTTATTTACAAGCCACAGCGGAACACAGCCCTTGTGCATCTGCATCAGTTGATTTGGTTTGTGTGGCGCAAGCCATTCACTGGTTCGATTTTACGACCTTCTATGCCGAGGTAAAGCGTGTACTGAAACCAAAAGGCGTGCTTGCCGTGATTGGCTATGGTCTGATTCAATTGCAGGATGTCGAATTACAGCATGTGTTACAGCAGCTCTATTTCAAAACGCTACAAGGTTATTGGGATCCAGAGCGGCGTTATATTGATGAGCATTACCAAACCATTCCCTTTCCTTTTCAGGAGTTGGCTGTTCCTGCCTTAGCCTTAGGCTACACATGGAGCAGTATGCAACTGTTGCAGTATTTAGCGACATGGTCAGGCGTACAGCACTATCAGCGACAACACCAGCAAGATCCATTGCAGAATATACGACAGTGCTTGGCAGCACAGGGAAATCCACGTGTGAAGTTGATTTTTCCTGTCTTGTTACGGGTAGGGTGTCAATCTGCTGCTGAACTTGCCTGAATGAGCGTTTTACGTGGAAACAACTGTTTAATTATTCGCCGAGTTTTAAAATAAGAGAAGTAGAAATTTAAATGGATATTTTGCCATGTATTTCTCTCCCAAAATATTCAATGCACTGGCTTTGAGTGTATTGTTGATGAGTCATGGCTATGCCAATGGCCTATCTGATCTTTCCGTGCTGACAGAGCAAGATTTACGTCTTCAAACTGGGGATATTCAATCCCAACCTGATGATGTGAGACAACAAATTTTTGAACATTATCTGATGAAACTTGAAGCTGCACCGCAGCAATGGGCATTGATGGACACGGCACGAGTTTCACAAGAAATTTTACCTCCTGAACGCATTCCAACTTTTGATTTACCTTTACCCATTTTATTGCAGGTCTATTCAATTGCCGATGGATTACAGTCGGAGGATCCTAGACTGGGCTTATATCGCATGATTGATCCTGTCGTAAATCCGAATAGCCCTATCCAACACCTACAGCCAGTGCCTCAAATTCAGTTGAATTTGGGCGTGGTTTCAATTGGGACAATCGAGCAACAGATGAATGTCGATGGGTTAATAAAAATGTTTTTATTGACGCCACATTAAACTGTCATGGCTTAAATTTTAGATGCAACCCATATAAAAAACGCCCCGATTGGGGCGTTTTTAATGACAGATCAAATTAAGCAGATTTTGCTTGTGCTTGAGGTGCAAGCATGTGACCTGTTTCTTCGAAGTTAGAGTGCCAAGACAACGCTTCACGAAGTAAGTGAGGAGTATGACCACCTTTTGCACATGAACGATCAAAGTAGTCGTTTAGTGCATCGCGGTAAAGTGGGTGTGCACAGTTGTCGATAATCGCACGAGCACGCTCACGTGGCGCTAAACCACGAAGATCTGCCAGACCTTGTTCAGTTACAAGGATGTCTACGTCGTGTTCTGCATGGTCAACGTGTGATGCAAATGGAACAATTGAAGAAATGTCGCCACCTTTTGCAATTGATTTGGTCACGAAGATTGCCAAGTGTGCATTACGTGCGAAGTCACCTGAACCACCGATACCGTTCATCATTTTCGTACCGCAAACATGCGTTGAGTTCACGTTACCGTAAATATCAAACTCAAGTGCAGTGTTGATGCCGATAATACCTAAACGACGTACAAGTTCTGGATGATTCGAAATTTCTTGCGGACGAAGCACCAATTTATCTTTATACGCTTCAAGGTTGTTAAATACTTTCTCGCCATATTTTGCAGAAAGGGTAATTGAAGAACCTGATGCAAAAATCATTTTACCTGCATCGATCAATTCAAACGTACAATCTTGAAGAACTTCTGAATACATGATCAAGTCTTCGAAGTTTGAATCTTTCAAACCTGTCAATACTGCGTTTGCGATTGAACCGATACCTGCTTGAAGCGGGCCTAAGTTCTTCGGTAAACGTTCTTCAGCCACTTCTTTTTCGAAGAATGCGATTAAGTGGTTCGCGATTGATTGTGTCTCATCGTCTGGAGCAGTTACTGTTGACGGAGAGTCGTGTAGTTCGCTGTTAAATACGATACCGACAATTTTAGATGGATCGATGTTGATCGCAGTTGTACCAATACGCTCATCCACTTGAGTCAATGGAATTGGTTGGCGTGTTGGGCGATACGTTGGAATATAAATGTCGTGTAAGCCTTCAAATGCTGGGCTTAAATTGGTGTTAATTTCAATAATTACTTTTTCAGCAAAAATTGCAAAGCTTGCAGAGTTACCCACAGATGTTGTTGGAATAATGCCACCATCTTCAGTGATCGCAACTGCTTCAATGATCGCTACATCTGGCTTTTTCAACTGAAGGTTACGCATTTGTTCAACAGTTTCAGACAAGTGTTGGTCAATGAACATGACTTCACCATTGTTGATGGCTTTACGTAAAGTGTTGTCGACTTGGAATGGAAGGCGACGTGCTAAAACACCCGCTTCTGTCAATTGTTTGTCAAGGTCATTCCCTAGACTCGCACCCGTAATTAACGTGATTTTTAATGGGTTCGTGTGAGCACGTTTTACTAAAGCCAATGGAACAGCTTTTGCTTCGCCAGCACGGGTAAAGCCACTCATACCTACGGTCATACCGTCTTGGATGAATTCCGCAGCTTGTTCTGCGCTGATGACTTTGTCGTGTAGTGAAGCTAAACGAATGCGATCTAATGACATGGTTTACTCTCGTTGGAATTTTGAAACTGATAGGGATTGTACCCATCAGAAAACGCATTTTGCATACCTGTTAGGCTAAGGTCTAATTTTTTAGAAAAATGCGGGTATAACAAATTTTGATAATTTTTAATCAATTGATTTTATGAGGGATATGTCATAACTATTCGGTTGTTTTTAATACTGACTGTACGGTTATTGATCAAAATTGGCGCAAAATTTGTTACAAATGGCATGTTTTAAGGAGCACAATCATCACGATACAGAAAAATTTAGATTAAAAAGTGGAGCAAATCATTTTAAATAAGCTAGAAATTTCACTCAATTCTTGTTGAAGGATTGATCAGAAGGGGATGGGTAAAGCTATCAATTGCTAAAAGGTGAAAGTCCATAGTTTAGAAATACGGCTTTCACCATTGCAGGATAAGCGAAGAAATTAGAAGTGTTCGCTAATACTTTGTTTTAATTTTTCAATTGGATTGATGATGACCTGCTCTTCAGGTTCTTCTTTCGGTAACGGCAGTAAGATAATGGCTTCGAGCCCACCTTGCTCTCGATTGTGAATCAGGAGTTTGCCTTGATGAATATCTACAATACGTTTCACAATCGCCAGTCCTAAGCCACTGCCTTGAACTGTGCGTGCGGCATTGCCTCGCACGAATGGTTGCATGAGGTCTTCAATTTGATCTTCTGGAATGCCTTCACCATGATCGGCAACACTAATTAAAATATGCTCGCCTTCCACCCGTGCAGATAACTCGACAGGCTCGGCGCCGTACCGTTTGGAGTTATTAATTAAATTACCAATTAAGCGTTTCAGTGACAGACTACGCGCTTGAATTAAGGGCAGCTCTTGCGGGCTAAAGCGAACATCAAGAGGTTTAAATTGAATGACCAATTCCTGCAATAAATTATTGATATCCGTGGCTTGTAGGACTTCATCTGAGCCATCGCGCATAAAGGAAATAAACTGATTCAAAATGGCATCCATATCTTCCACATCATAAATCAGACCTTCTTTCAGGAAGTCATCATCTGGCATCATTTCTGCACTGAGGCGAATACGTGTGAGAGGTGTGCGTAAGTCATGTGAAATACCCGCCAGCATAATACGACGATCTCGTTCTGTCTGATCTAGCGTGTAAATCATATGATTAAATGCCTGATTCACCTCACGAATTTCTTGTGGACCATGATTGGTTTCTAAGTACGGTGCAGTGCCTGTTTTACTGTAGCTGTTGGCAGCATTTTGCAAACGACGCAATGGACGGTTCAACTGACGAACCAGCGTTAAAATAATGACAGCGGAAATGAGTGGGATGCCCAGTAACCAACCAAGAATTAATTCAGGGCTATAGTTGGCATAGGTTTTCAGCGGTTCACGAACCCAGTGTCCATTCATTTCTGGGGTTTGCACCCAAATTCTGGGGCTGGGCTTAAACTGGAAATAAACGGTGACGTCTTTAATTTTCAACTCTTTGGCGAGCTGATGTTCAATCCGATTGGTAAAGAAATCGGCTATTAGCTTATCTTTGACACTTGGATATTCATTAGGATCGGTGACATATTCCACACCAACGCGCTGTTTGAGCCATTCATCAATATCCAGTTGCACATCGTCATGATAAATCTTTAAGCGCGGGTTATTGATCATTTCCAGTTCAACGGCAAGAAATCTTGCATGTTGTTGAATTTCAGGTAAATACAGGGTTTTCCAGAAGAACCATAACGACATGAATAAGCTAAAGAACACTATAAACAACACCAGTACTGTGGTGCGCATGGCGGCCGAACGTGGCTTAATTTTATCGAAAAAACGTTCCGAAGAAGTGCGCTTCTTTTCTGAGTAGCTAACAAAATCGGTAAATTCTTGTGGGTTGATCGGATCTAATTTCACGGTAATTCCCCATAATTTAAGAACAGGGTGAAGTTTTTGCAGGGTCTTACTGTGATTAATTTAAATTCCAGTTTTAACCTTCGGTTCGACCTACTTTTGTTTTGGCAAAAGTAGGCAAAATCATTTCCATTCGCAAAACTCGACAGATACAAGCATTCACCTGAATTCTCGCAGAAACATTTTTATTTAAAATCTCCTGCCTCGAGCTTGCGAATGGTGATGTCACGAAATATCTTAAACATGGTTTAAGAATTTCGTTGAGTTTTAATTATTCAGCGCCATCTGGAACAAAAACATAACCGACGCCCCAAACCGTTTGGATATAACGGGCACGGGCTGGGTTTTCTTCAATTAGACGACGTAAACGTGAGACTTGTACGTCAATTGAACGTTCCATGGCACCCCATTCACGTCCACGCGCTAAATTCATTAATTTGTCACGAGTGAGAGGTTCGCGCGGATGTTGTACGAGGGCCTTAAGTACAGCAAATTCACCCGTAGTCAGTGTGACCACTTGACCTTCACGAGTGAGGGTGCGTGTGGAGAGGTCTAAAGACCATGGACCAAAACTCACCACTTCCATTTGCTGACTTGGTGCGCCAGGCACTTCACGCACTTGACGACGTAATACCGCACGAATACGGGCTAACAATTCATTCGGATTAAATGGCTTAGGTAAATAATCATCGGCACCCGCTTCTAAACCCGCAATACGGTCTGAATCGCTACCTCGAGCGGTCAGCATAATAATCGGCGTATCAATATTTGAGTGGCGCAAACGACGACAAATACTTAAGCCATCTTCCACAGGAAGCATAAAATCGAGCACGATGAGGGAAAATAGTTCGCGTTGGAGTAAGCGATCCATTTGGGTGGCATCGTGCGCTGTTTTCACCACGAAACCTTTATCTTCCAAGAAGCGCTGTAACAGTGTCCGTAAACGCACATCATCATCTACGACGAGAATGCGTTCAACGCGATCAGTTTCTGCATGTACAACATCGCCATGTTCTGCAGGTACAACTAAACTCATGATGTGTGCTCCTTATTCTTTATTGTCATCGTATACGGGGTCGAGAGATCATTAGGAGTATACGATTCATTTATATCGATTTGCTATGTTCTAAAGCAACAAATATCGCAGATAAAATCAAGACATAGATACCAAATATATACATCTAAAATAGCGGATTAACGCCTGATTTACTGTAGTTCTTTGCCTGAATATGCAAAAAAAGTGTGCGAATGGTGAAAAAATCGAAAATTGGCAAATTCAATCAGAATGAAATTTAATAAAACAGTTGTGGATTTTATGGTCTTGGTCTTTATAATCATGGCTTTTAGAACTTATCCTTGTGGGATCAAACACGATGACTGACTTAGTTCAGCAGTTGGCAACAGAGCTTGCCGTACGTTCAAATCAGGTTGAAGCTGCGATTAAACTAATCGATGAAGGCGCAAGCGTTCCATTTATCGCACGTTACCGTAAAGAAGTGACGCAAGGTTTAGACGACATTCAATTACGTCAGCTTGATACACGTTTAGCTTATTTAAGAGATTTATACGAGCGTCGCGAAAAAGTCATTGAATCATTGAAAGAACAAAATAAATTGTCAGATGATTTATTGGCACGTGTAAAAGCTGCTGAAACCAAAAATGCTTTAGAAGAAATTTACGCGCCCTACCGTCCAAAGCGCACCAGTAAATCATTTAAAGCGAAAGAAGCGGGCTTGGGTCCAATTGCAGAAAAAATCTTTCAAGATGCAGTTGAACCAAGTGAAGCTTTGGCTGGTTTTAGTCATGAAGAATACCCAGATTTGGAAAGCCAACTTGACGCGATCCAGCACATTCTGATTGATGACTGGGCACAAAATATTGCTTTAACTACAGAGTTAAAAACCACTTTTGCTAAAACAGCAGTACTGAAAAGCTTGGTGGCAAGTGAAGAGAAAAAAGAAGTCGGTAAGAAATTCCGCGATTATTTTGATTTCTCTGAAAACCTAAACAAAGTCCCTTCACATCGTTTATTGGCGATGTTACGTGGTCGCCAAGAAAATGTTTTGGGCTTAAAGATCGATGGCGAAGATGCTGCACCTTTGGCTCGTATTGAAGTTGAATACAATTTAGATCAGGTTCAGCCACAAGCACGTCAAGACTTTTTAAAGCAAACTGCGAAACTGTTTTGGTTAGGTAAAGTGCGTCCAAGCATCGAACATTCATTATTGACTGAAAAGCGTTTGAATGCCGAAGCTGAAGCGATGCAAGTATTTGCTGAAAACCTACGTCACTTATTGCTTTCTGCACCAGCAGGCAGCCGTTGTACCCTTGGGGTAGATCCTGGTATTCGTACAGGGGTGAAATTGGCTGTGGTGAATGAATCTGGTGATGTGGTTGCACATAGCACCATTTACCCATTTGCACCGAAAGAAGATAAAGCGGGTTCAATCGCTGAATTAGCGCGTTTGTGCCAAGAGTTCAATGTCGATTTAATCGCGATTGGCAATGGTACAGCAAGCCGTGAAACAGAAGCTGTCGTTGCAGAAATGATGGCGCAACACCCTGAACTTAAGGTTACCCGTGTGACGGTGAGTGAAGCAGGCGCATCGGTTTATTCTGCATCTGAATTGGCTTCGGCTGAATTGCCAGAGTTGGATGTGTCGATTCGTGGTGCGGTTTCAATTGCGCGTCGCTTACAAGATCCATTGGCTGAATTAGTCAAAATTGATCCAAAATCGATTGGCGTCGGTCAATACCAACATGACGTAAACCAAACAGGTTTAGCCAAAACCCTAGATGCTGTGGTTGAAGACTGTGTGAACGCCGTTGGTGTTGATGTAAACACCGCTTCTGCTGCAATTTTGGGTTATATCGCAGGTTTGAATAAAGCGATTGCACAGCAAATCGTGGAATTCCGTAAAGAAAATGGTCGTTTCGACAACCGTCAAGACCTGAAAAAAGTGCCTCGTTTAGGCGATCGTACTTTTGAACAAGCGGCAGGTTTCTTACGTATTCAAAATGGTAGCGAACCACTAGATGCCTCTGCGGTGCACCCTGAAAGCTATGGCTTGGTCGAAAAAATGGTGACTGCCAAAGCGACCACTGTGAAAGACTTAATTGGCAACAGCGAAATTATTCGTCAAATTAAGGCAGAAGATTTTGCTGATGAACAGTTTGGTTTGCCAACCATTCAAGACGTTTTAAGCGAATTGGAAAAACCAGGCCGTGACCCACGTCCAGAATTCCGTACCGCTAAATTCCGTGAAGACATTACAGAAGTTGCGCAACTCACTGAAGGAATGCAGCTTGAAGGTGTCGTGACCAATGTGACCAACTTCGGCGCTTTCGTTGATGTGGGTGTACATCAAGACGGTTTGGTACACATTTCTGAATTGGCGAATGAGTTTGTTTCTGATCCGCACAAAGTAGTGAAACCTGGTCAAATTGTTCAGGTGCGTGTATTACAAGTCGATGCAGAGCGTAACCGTGTGAACTTGTCGATGCGTCCAGAAGGTTCTGAAGCTCCAGCGAAAGCACCGCGTCCACCACGTCGTGAGCAAAATCAAGAGCAGCGTGGTGAGCGTAAGCCACAAGGTAAACGCCCACAGCAGGTGCGTCCACAAGGTGAGCGTCCACAGCGTCAAGGTGGTCAAAAGCCGCAAGCCCATAAACCACAAGAGAACAAGATTGGTGGTTTGGGTGCATTGTTATTACAAGCAGGGATTAAAGGCTCTAAATAAACTGCTAAATTAAAAAATTGATTAAAGAAGTCTATCTCGATAGGCTTCTTTTTTATGTAGAAATAATAGGATAAGTAATGATTAAATATAAAAAAATCCGTGGAGAAAAAAGACGAATTAGAAAAATTAAAGAGTGGATTGGTGATCATCTTGTCCTTGATATTGCATATTTAAAGCAATATCAGTGTGAATATGTAAAGTTTTGGGTTAGCCCATGGGATAGGTTATCTCTAACAAATAGTCAGTATCCACAACCTCAAGGTATATATAAGGAATTATTTTTTGGTGGGTTGCTACAAATATACATGTCATGGAAAGAGCAATTAGATTTCTTAGGTCAGCCTTATTATTTAAGGATATGGTTATTTGAAAATGATTTAAAGCGGTCACAAATTGTTTGTGCAATTGGTGAAAAGCTTGAAAATTATCATAATGTTTTTGAAGATACCCATTTAGGCGACTCAATATTAAGTGTAGATGAATGGCAGGATGTGCAAGATATTATAAATAAATTTAACTGGGAAAAGAAAAAAGAGATAACACTGTACGAAATGGATTGGATTGGTAGCTTAACTGACTATGTATCAAATAAAGAGTATGAAGATTCAACAAGATGGTTTACGAGTAATGTGATCACTAAATACCGAGAGATAAAAAAATTTAATAGTTCTGACTATTATGTTGTTGAAACCGATAATGTTTGGATAGGCTATATTTTATAAATTTAAGATGAAAATTATCTAATAAAGATCAAAGTACTTAAGCATTTTCGTATCTTATCCAACTTTCCAAATCTATAAAATTTTGTACCACCTATATTTATGAATGGTTAATCATGCGTATTTAATAAAAATCGAAGTCGTAAAGATGAGCCGAATCTGAAGATCAACAAAAATAACATTAAAAGCTGTTAAACCTTCACAACAGCACAGCATAACTTCACTTTTCACCCAGTAGATTGTCCGACAAGATTGAGGGCGTCTGGATATTAATATACAGACGTAAATTTTTTGCTATTTGATCATTATAAACGGTTTAACTATGTTGACTTTAGAAAGAAAAAACCGATTCCATATCAGGGATGCTTTGTCAGGTTTAGTGGTGTTTTTGGTGGCATTACCGCTGTGTCTAGGTATTGCTCTTGCATCAGGCGCTCCAATTATTTCAGGGATTATCTCTGGAATTATTGGCGGTATATTGGTTGGACTATTGAGTGGCTCACATATTAGCGTTGCGGGTCCAGCAGCAGGGCTAACGGCTGTAATTCTGGTACAATTGGATCAATTAGGCGGCAATTATGCCGCTTTTTTATTGTGTATTATTTTTGCAGGTCTACTGCAAATTGGCTTTGGTTTACTCAAGCTAGGGTTCTTTGCCAATTTTATCCCTAACAATGTCATTTTGGGGCTTTTGGCAGCTATTGGAATTATTCTAATTCTCAGCCAATTGCCATATCTTTTGGGTTTTTCCAATTTTTCATGGGAACAGCTCTGGGGCGGTCAAATTCACACTGTGTTTGCCACAGTCGATACTGGTGCTGCACTGATTGGCCTATTCAGCTTATTGCTGATCTTGATGTGGGATTGTAGCCCGCTCAAAAAATACAATATTCCCTCAGCTTTGGTGGCCGTCGTTTTAGCAGCAGGAATCAATTATCTGCTAGTCGCCACTCAATCTCCTTGGGCAGTGAGTACGTCAAATTTAATCCAATTACCCAACATTTGGCAGGCACCTGAGCAAGTATTAATGGGACCTGACTGGCGTTATTTAACCGAACCCTTAATTTATACAGGAGCACTGACCCTAGCTGTGGTTGCTTCTTTGGAAACTTTGCTGAATCTGGAAGCGGCTGACAAGTTAGACCCTTATAAACGCTCATCACCTCCAAACC
This sequence comes from Acinetobacter tibetensis, assembly GCF_023824315.1. Lineage (NCBI taxonomy): Bacteria > Pseudomonadati > Pseudomonadota > Gammaproteobacteria > Moraxellales > Moraxellaceae > Acinetobacter > Acinetobacter tibetensis. The sequence continues at coordinate 232,048 of NZ_CP098732.1, forward strand.
GTGAATTGTGGGCGCAGGGCATTGGCAATGTGGTTTCGGGTGCTGTCGGGGGTATGCCACTCACTTCGGTGATTGTGCGCAGTTCAGTCAATGCCAATTCAGGAGCACGGAGTAAGTATTCCAGTGTGATTCATGGGCTATTGCTGTTGTTGGCTGTACTGTGTTTTGTGCCGTTGATGAATATGATTCCCTTATCTGCATTGGCTGCCATTTTATTGGTGACGGGCTTTAAACTCACGCATCCTAAGTTGTTTCAGCAGTTGTATCAAAAGGGCTGGAAACAGTTTGTGCCATTTATTATTACCCTGATAGCGATTTTACTGACCGATTTGCTAATGGGTATTTTGGTGGGGTTATTTTGCAGTGCGGCTTTTATTCTGTACGGCAACTTTTATAAAGGCGTCAGAATTTATAAAGAGCATCATTTGCATGGTATCGTCACCCGTATTGAACTACCGTCACAAGTCACTTTTTTGAATCGTTCAGCCCTCATTTCAGCACTGGAGCATATTCATGCAGGTGAACAGTTAATTATTGACGCCACACAATCGGAAACGATTGATGCGGATATTTATCAGGTCATTCAGGATTATCAAGCTGAAACAGCACTGAAACGTCAGGTTGATGTGAAATTGATGGGCTTTAAACAACATTATCAAGAACTGGATGATGCAGTCTTAGATATTGATATCAGCACAGCCGAATTACAGCGTCAATTGAGTCCATCACAAGTGATTGATTTACTTAAAGCAGGTAATGAGCGTTTCGTTCAAAATGATCGTTTGCAACGGGATATCTACCGTCAGATTCGCGTCACGGCTGATCAAGGTCAGCACCCGATTGCAGCAGTATTGGGGTGTATGGATTCGCGTGCGCCAACAGAAATGTTGTTTGATGTCGGGATTGGAGATCTGTTTAGTTTACGGATTGCAGGGAATATTGCAGGACAAAAGGTGTTAGGTTCGCTTGAGTTCGCCTGTCAAGCCAAAGGCTCTAAAGTGATTGTGGTGCTAGGACATACCGACTGTGGTGCAGTCAGTAGTGCATGCCAATTACGCTTACAGCAGAAACAGATTGCGGAGGTGAAGGAGATGCCGCATATTCAATATGTGTTGGGGCCATTAATGCAATCGGTAAACAGCGTGTATCAAATTATGCAGCCGCGTGAACTGAGTAAAGCCTTCTTGGATCAAGTTACAGCGCTGAATGTGTTGTATAACATTCAATATATTCAGCAACACAGTGCGGTATTAGCAGAGATGCTACAGCAGGGACAAATTGCAATTGTGGGTGCGATTTACGATGTGCAAACAGGTCGAGTCAATTTTCTGGAAACCTAAAGGTTGATAGCATCTTAAATAGTGATGAAATCCTGAGCCTTATGCAGAAATATGTTGAGACTGAAATAAAAAATAAAGATATAAAAAAGCCTGTCTTTTGACAGGCTTTTTGAATATTTGGATCTTACCAATGTTCACCTGGGAACAGACGGACATACGCCTTCTGTACCCAATTGAGGCGTTCTTGTTTTCCAATCGATGCAGAAGAACTTGGAAACAGGTTATAGCCAATCGACATCAGCATATTGTTAATATCAGGAGCAATCGCATAGGTAATGGATGCTAAACGACCAAGATTGGTGGCAATTTTCTTTGGACGCTTCACAATGGCATAAGCAATTAAGTCGGCTGCTTGTTCAGGAGACAGCGTAGGGACGTATTTATACATTTTGGTTGGCGCGATCATTGGCGTGCGCACCAGCGGCATATAAATTGAGGTGATGGCAATTTTATGCGCATGTGCTTCTGCAGACAGACAGCGGCTAAATGCATCTAGGGCTGCTTTAGAGGCGACATAAGCAGAGAAGCGAGTCGCATTGGCCAAAACACCAATCGAGCTGATATTAATGATTTGACCGCCTTTACGATCCATCATGTGTGGCAATAGGTTCAGGACTAAACGTACAGCCCCAAAATAATTCAGTTGCATGGTACGTTCAAAATCGTGAAAGCGATCAAGTGATTCATGGACGGCACGACGAATTGAACGGCCCGCATTGTTAATTAAAATATCAATATGTTCTACAGACGCTAAGATGTCTTTAGAGACCGCATCAATGGCTTCCATATCATTAAGGTCACATGGAAATACAGAGGCCTTACCGCCTTTAGCTTCAATTTCCGCCTTGACTTCATCTAAAGTTTCTTTGGTGCGCGAGACGAGCAGCACATGTGCACCTGCATCAGCTAGGCGATGTGCTGTGGTCAATCCAATTCCGCTGGATGCACCTGTAATAAGTACGGTTTTGCCGTGGATACGGTCCTGAAAGAGTTTCTCTAATTTTGCTTTCACGCTGTGTTTCCCTGATTAGAATTTAGTTCACTTAAATTCTAAATTGTCTTTATTTTATTGGAGAACTTAGTTCACATTATTCCATGAGTTGACTAAAACTCACACGGATAATGATAGCGGATATAATGAAAAAAGCTATAAATAAGTCTTTGAATTTATAAATAAAAATAGAGTAATTGCTCTATTTTTAGGATATATTTTGTTAATTTCTAACACGTTTTCATTTAAATTCCAAGAGATAATACTGAAAAATCAAGACCTCTTTTGAGGTCTTGATCGGTTGCTTAGACCTTGGCTAAAGCTTGTTCTAAATCAGCAAGCAGATCATCAATATGTTCAATGCCGACAGAAAGACGAACCATATCAATACTCACTCCAGCAGATTTTAATTCCACTTCATTCAATTGGCGATGAGTGGTGGTGGCAGGGTGGCACGCCAGACTTTTTGCATCACCGATATTGACTAAGCGTGTAAACAGTTGTAGCGCATCAATAAAGCGCGTCCCACCTTCACGACCATCTTGTACCCCAAAGGATAAAATCGCAGAGGGCTGACCTTTGACATATTTTTGTGCCAAACCATGTTGAGGATGGTCTTTCAGTCCGGCATAGTTGACCCATTTTACTTTAGGATGGGCTTGCAAATATTCCGCCACTTTTTGGGCATTGTAGGTATGACGTTCCATACGCAAGTTTAAAGTTTCTAAGCCTTGTAGAATCAAGAACACGCTTAAAGGGCTAATTGCAGCACCCGTATTACGTAATGGCACCACACGGGCACGTGCGATATAAGCGGCTTCACCTAAAGCTTCGACATAGTTCACGCCGTGATAACTCGGGTCAGGCGTATTCAACACTTTAAAGCGTTCAGGATATTTGCCCCAAGGGAACTTGCCGCTATCGACAATTGCACCGCCAATCGAGTTACCATGCCCGCCAATATATTTGGTGAGTGAATGAATCACAATATCTGCACCATATTCAAATGGTTTGAGCAGTGCAGGAGTCGCAACGGTATTATCAACCACCACAGGCACACCATATTCATGCGCAATTTTGGCAATGGCTTCTAGGTCAATAATATTGCCCAGTGGATTACCAATCGATTCAACAAAGACCAATTTAGTTTTTTCATCAATTAAACCGCGTAAGGCTTCTGGATCTTGATAATCAAAGAAACGAACTTCAATACCTTGTTTCGGCAAGGTATGCGCAAACAGGTTATACGTACCACCGTACAAGGTCGACACTGAAGCAATGTTGTCACCTGCTTCGGTAATGGTTTGAATGGCGTAAGTAATGGCTGCCATGCCAGATGCTAAGGCTAACGCACCAATACCCCCTTCGAGTGCGGCCAAACGTTGTTCTAGCACCGCAGTGGTCGGGTTCATAATTCGGGTATAAATATTGCCTTGGACTTTAAGGTCAAATAAATCCGCACCATGTTGCGTATTATCAAAGGCATAAGAGGTGGTTTGATAAATCGGTACGGCCACTGCTTTGGTGGTGGCTTCAGGGCTGTAACCTGCATGAATGGCTAAAGTTTCGTCTTTATAGGTCATGAACTTCATCTACGTGAGTTAAATTTTGCACAGTCTATCATTAATGAATATGATGCAAACTGTGAAAATAATGAATATTTATCTAAAAAATTCATAAAGATGAGCTGTGGGGAGTACTTTGTCCACAGAAGAGGGTGATAAAGGGTGTGTTTAAAAAATGACCGAGATGAAAGTTGTAACATTGCATTGAAGATCGGTTTGATGCCTTATTTTTTCAACGTATTCATCGTATAATGCCCGCAAATATTTTTTCGCTTCTTGCGATTTTTTGGTTTTTCTATTGAGGAGTCCTACGTGGCCCAATATATTTATACGATGAACCGAGTGTCTAAGATGGTTCCGCCTAAGCGCGAAATCTTAAAAGACATCTCTTTGTCATTTTTCCCGGGTGCAAAAATTGGTGTACTTGGTTTAAACGGTGCAGGTAAATCGACCTTGCTTCGTATTATGGCGGGCGTAGACAAAGATTTCTCTGGTGAAGCGCGTGCGCAACCAGGTATCAAAATTGGTTATCTAGAGCAAGAACCACCGCTCGATCCAAATAAAGACGTTCGTGGCAACGTAGAAGATGGTTTACGTGAACCATTAGATGCTTTGGCGCGTTTGGACGAAGTGTTTGCAGAATATGCGGCTGAAGATGCAGACTTTGATAAGTTAGCGAAAGAACAAGAAAAATTAGAAGCGATTATCCATTCATGGGATGCGCATAACCTCAGCAACCAAATGGATCAAGCCGCAGCTGCGTTGAACCTTCCAGCTTGGGATGCTGACGTGACTTTACTGTCAGGTGGTGAGCGTCGTCGTGTTGCACTGTGTCGTTTGCTTTTATCTAAGCCAGACATGTTGCTTCTAGACGAACCGACGAACCATTTGGATGCAGAGTCTGTGTCTTGGTTAGAGCGTTTCTTGAAAGACTTTGCGGGCACCATTGTGGCGATTACGCATGACCGTTATTTCTTGGATAACGTAGCGGAATGGATTCTTGAGCTTGACCGTGGTATGGGTATTCCGTATCAAGGTAACTATTCTTCTTGGTTAGAGCAAAAGAATGCGCGTCTAGAACAAGAGAATAAGCAAGAAGAGTCTTTTGCTAAAGCATTGAAGAAAGAACTTGAATGGGTTCGTTCAAATGCCAAAGGTCAACAAAAGAAAAACAAAGCGCGTATGGAGCGTTTTGAAGAGCTTAACTCACGCGAATTCCAACAGCGTAACGAAACCTCTGAAATCTATATTCCACCTGGTCCACGTCTAGGCAATAAAGTGGTAGAAGTGGAAGGCATCAGCAAATCATTTGATGGTCGCCTACTGTACGAAAACCTTAGCTTTACCGTACCGCCTACCGCAATTGTGGGTATCGTGGGTCCAAACGGTGCAGGTAAAACCACTTTATTCCGTATGATGACGGGTGAACAACAGCCAGACACTGGTACGGTGACTTTGGGTGAGTCGGTTAAAGTGGCGTATGTGGGTCAGATTCGTGACACTTTAGATAACAACAAAACGGTTTGGGAAGAAGTTTCTGGCGGTTTGGATATCTTAAGAATTGGCGATTATGAAATTGCATCACGTGCTTATATCGGTCGTTTTAACTTTAAAGGCCAAGATCAGCAAAAACGTGTAGGCGAATTGTCAGGGGGTGAGCGTAACCGTTTACAACTGGCGAAAATCCTGCAAATGGGCGCAAACGTGATCTTACTGGATGAGCCATCGAACGACTTGGATATCGAAACTTTACGTGCGCTTGAAGATGCCATTTTGGTATTCCCAGGTACAGTGATGGTGGTATCGCATGACCGTTGGTTCCTTGACCGTATTGCAACGCACATTTTGTCATTTGAAAACGAGCAGCCTGAGTTCTACGAAGGCAACTATGCTGAGTATGAAGCATACCGTTTGGCTCGTTTAGGCGACGATGCGGTACAAAAGCGTACCAAATACAAAAAAATCGGTGGTTAATCTCACTGCATAAAAAAACCAGCCTTCGGGCTGGTTTTTTTATGGGAATGATTTAAGAAAAAGCCAATTCACTATAGGCATCATACAGACAGCGCTTCGCATCTGGATGACCATCTCGTGCGGCTTTTTTTAACCACTTCTCGGCTTTATCATAATTACGATCTAAACCTAATTGCCCATTTAAGTAGCCAATGCCCATTTTAAATTCTGCTTCGGGGTGACCGCGTAAAGCAGAACGGAGAAAATACCACATCGCATTACGGCTGTTACTGGACGACATTGGGCTGTGGTCGATCTGTATCGGGGCTGCCGTTTGCAAGACATTCTTTTGCATGAATACATGGTAATGTTCACATAATGCCAGTTGCTCGAAATGCAATCCACGTTGATATTCGTGTTCACCTGCATGATCAAATATAGGTGTTACCAAGTCGTGATAGGGAGTGTGAAATAACAGTGTCCATACTGTTTTGAGGTATTCCATATTCATCTTCGCCTCCTTGTTGCTGACAACATCTGTGGTCATTATTTAATTTAAACGTTTTGGCACTTAGATGTATTAAATTATTGTAACAAAATAGGTTTTCTCTGTATGTTCTGTTAAAACTTCCAGTCAATTTTGGCGTGTAATTTTATTACATCCACGAAGCTGTTATAGTGTCCGCAAATTGTGTTGACCGTATTTTATGCAGTGAAACGTTCTCGTCTTTTTGTCACCGTATTGTTCAGTTTGTTCATGTTTCAAAGTCTTTGGAACGTGGCAGCGGCATTTTGTGTGCATGAAGAGCCCAAGCGCGTGAGTACGATGCCGCATTTTGGACATCATGCAACAGCCAGTTGCGAGTCTATAGCGCATGGAGTACTACAAAAAAGTACAACTCAAGACACATCTTCCTTTGATTTGGCGGCCTTTGCACAAGACGATCATAGCGATCATTTACCTTCTTTTGCACATGTGATTCTGACCGAAGCTCAGCAGTCGGCTTTATCTCCCGTTTTTATTCCCCAATTGGTTCAGGTTCAGTTTAACTGGCAAAATCTGTATCAATCGCCCCATTTATTCCTCACCAATCCACCTCCTGTTTTAACCCCGCTATAGGTGGGGTAGCCGAAAATATGGCCCACCACTAATTTTTAACTTTAGTGGGGCATCAACATGTCTTTTAAAACTTCGAAAGTTCCAGATTTCGATCCTGTGCGCGTGTCTATGCGTGCAATAGGCTTGGCACTGAGCGTAGCGTTTTGCAGTTTGCCTGTATGGGCGGGTCAGCAGTCGCCACTCACGTTGTCGCAAGCCATACAACGTTCAGCAGAGTATCAACAGACCCAAGGCGTATGGAAAACGCAACAGCAAATTGCCACTGCGCATATAAAACAGGCAAAGCTGTGGATAAATCCAGAGTTGTCCATAGAGCAAACCGGCTTTAATTCTGATCAAGATCGGGAACTGGCATTGGGTCTTTCTCAGCGTCTGGATATTTTTGGTGAACGCAAGACCAAGCAAAAACGTGCGCAAATTGCCCAACAGCAGATTGGGCTGAAACAACAGATCTATCAAGCCGAATTGGAATTGGCCGTCAAATACTTGTGGTCACAATTGGCGATCTATGAATTGGAACGTCAGGTGGTACAAGAGCAATTACGGGTTAGTGAAGAAAATCTAGATGCCATTCAAAAGCGTTATCAGGCAGGCAGTGTGGCACAGGTCGATGTTGATCGTGCTCGCTTGAGTCATGCCGAAAGTTTGCGTTTGTTCCGACAAGCTGATTTACAAGTCCAGTTGGCAAAACAGTATTTGTCGAGTGCTTGGGGAGAACGAGATCAGTCAGTGGCTGTTGCACTTAGCCCACAGCACGTATGGCCTACAACGACAGCTCAGCAAGTCCAGCAGCATTTAACCGCCAATTTAATGGAAAAAAATCGGCAATTATTGTTGCTTGATTCACATGCCAAAATTGAGCAATTGAAAGCTCAAGCACGTCCCAGCCCTACTGTGAATGTGGGTGTGAATCGCAGTCGATCGGTAGAAACGAATGCGGACAATGCCTTAGTGGTCGGTGTTTCCATTCCTTTAAATCTATTTGACCGTCAGCAATATGGCAAGGAAATCGCGCAGGCACAGCAAGTTCAGCTAGAGCAGCAACAGGAATTTTATCTGAAGCAAAATGCCTTGCAGGTGGGGACTTTACTGACGGAATTACAAGGTCTAGAAGTGCAGTTTAATGTGTTGCAACGGACGCAACTGCCTTTAGCACAAACCGTTCAGCAAAAGACGCTACAAGGCTTTAAGGTCGGTAAATTTGCACTTTTGGATGTACAGCAAGCCACCTTGCAATTGCAAGAGGTACGCCTGCGTAAAGTACAACTATTAAAAGATGCTTGGCAGCGCGCACTTGAAGCGGAAAGCCTCAGTTTAGGCATTGATCCGAATCTGGTCATGAACAAAGATGCGATTGCACAATTAAATCAAAGCCTGTGGCAAGACACACAGGCATTATCAGATATTGGTGGGGGAAATTAACATGTTGAATTTGAGCAATAAGAGATTAAATCAACAGGGGAAAATCTCCCAAAAACTGTTAATGATATTGGCGATCGTGGTTACGGCAGTGGTGTCTATAGCGGTGTTGTTCTTGACGCAAAAGTCATCGACGAAGGAAGATGAGCACGGACACGCTGAAGCAGAAGAACATGCCGATGAAGAAGGGCGTCAGGATACGGAGGAACATGATGTTGCAATTGCCTTAACGGCTAAACAGGTGACCGAACAAGGTATTCGACTGGCTGTTGCAGAGTTGGGTCCTGTCATGAAATCGGCAGCTTATCCTGCCAAACTGGTGGTGAATACTGACCGCCAAGCGCATGTAGCGCCTGCATTTGCAGGGCATGTCGAAACCGTCTATGTCGAATTGGGGCAGCAGGTCGCGAAAGGACAAGCACTTGCCAGTTTATTGGTGCCAGATCTGGTGGATCAACAAGCCAGTTTACAAGTGGAACAAGCCAATTTGGAATTGGCACGACAAGATTATGAGCGCGAGAAAAAGTTATGGTCAGAAGGTATTTCTGCCAAGCAGGATTATCAACGTGCCTATAACGCCTATCAGCAAGCGCAGATTCAGGTCAGAGCAACACGCTCACGTTTATCTGCATTTGGTGCTCAAGCGAACAGCCAAGGGCGTTATGTGTTAAAGGCACCCATCGCAGGTGTGATCAGTCAGAAAGATTTGGTGGTGGGCGAGAATGTACAACTGGCTGATCAATTGTTTGTGATTGATCAGTTGGATCAATTGTGGCTGGAATTTATTGCGCCGAGCAGTGAATTTGCCACAATTGTGCCAAATCAAAATATTGAGTTTAAATCCTTACAAACAGGGCATGTATTTAAGGCACAGATTCAAAGCTTAAATAGTCAAGCCGATGCGCAAACGGGGCGTCTACAAGTCCGTGCAAAAGTCTTATCCAATGCAGCAGAATTACGTCCAAATTTAATGGTGAATGTGCAGTTGCAACAGCAACAAGCCCAACAGGGACTGCGTATTCTTGCCAGTGCGGTACAGCAAGTGGAAGGGAAAGATGCGGTGTTTGTGGCAACGCAGCATCAACAAAAGCTGGAATTTATGCCTCAAGCTGTAACTTTGGGCGCTCGTTCTAGTGATGGTCAATGGATAGAGGTGCAATCTGGTTTAAATAAGGGGCAACGATACGCAGCACAAGGCAGCTTCTTACTCAAGTCTGAATTAGAAAAAGGGGAGGCGAGCCATGCACACTAAACAGCCGCTTCCGCAAGAGGTTGATCCTACTCAACTTGCTCCAGATGGTTTGCCAGCGCCAGAAGGATGGTTTGATCACATCATCCAGTTTTCTATTCGCAATGCTATTTGGGTCATGCTCTTTGTGCTGACGTGGATTGGGGTAGGGATTTACAGCTATCAACAATTGCCAATTGATGCTGTGCCTGACATTACCAATACGCAGGTGCAAATTAATACCCAAGCCACAGGTTTTACTGCCTTAGAGGTCGAGCAACGAATTACCTATCCCATAGAAAATGCCATGGCAGGGTTACCTGAGTTACAGCAAACTCGTTCTATTTCGCGTTATGGTTTGTCTCAGGTCACCATTATTTTTCAGGATGGCACCGATATTTATTGGGCAAGGCAGTTGATCAATCAGCGTCTACAAGAAGCACAGGCGGAACTTCCCGAAGCCATTATTCCGACCATGTCGCCTATTTCTACGGGGCTGGGTGAAATTTATCAATGGGTGATTAAAGCAGAACCAAATGCACGTAAGGCAGATGGTACGGCGTATAGCGCCATGGATTTACGTGAAATTCAGGACTGGATTGTCCGCCCACAACTGCAACGTGTCGCAGGTGTTGCGGAGGTCAACTCAATTGGTGGGTATAACAAAACCTATGTGGTTACTCCAGATTTACAGCGCTTACAGCAATTGCAAATTCCACTCAGCGAGTTACAAACTGCGCTGACGGAAAATAATGAAAACCGTGGTGCGGGCTTTATTGAACAGAATGGGCAGCAACTGACGGTACGGGTGCCAGGTACACTCACGGATATCAAAGCGATTCAAAATGTCAGCATTGCCAATAAAAATGGTTTTCCGATTCGGGTGGCTGATGTTGCCACAGTGTCCATAGGTCATGATTTACGTACAGGCGCGGCAACCTATAACGGAGAAGAAACGGTATTGGGCATCGCGATGATGATGATGGGCGAAAACAGCCGCACCGTCGCCCAAGCCGTAGATGCCAAATTGAAACAAGTACAACAGTCTTTACCTCAAGGTGTGGTCATTGAAACCGTATATGACCGTACCAGTCTGGTCGATCGTGCGATACAAACCGTACAGAAAAATCTGGTCGAAGGTGCAATTCTGGTTATTGTGATTCTGTTTTTATTTCTGGGGAATTTCCGCGCTGCACTGATCACCGCCTGTGTGATTCCACTTTCGATGCTATTTACCTTAACAGGAATGGCGCAACAGAACATTAGTGCCAATTTGATGAGTTTGGGTGCACTGGATTTTGGCATCATCGTAGATGGTGCTGTGGTGATTGTGGAAAACTGTATTCGCAGATTAGCAGAAGCCCAGCATCGACATCGACGTTTACTTACTCGCTCCGAACGTTTCCGAGAAGTATTTTTAGCAGCGAAACAGGCACGACGACCATTAATTTTTGGGCAACTGATTATTTTGGTGGTGTATTTCCCGATTTTTGCCCTGTCTGGGGTAGAAGCCAAACTGTTTCACCCCATGGCCATGACGGTTGTGTTAGCCCTGATCGGTGCCATTCTTCTCTCGATCAGTTTTGTCCCTGCCGCGGTAGCATTATGGGTCACAGGAGAGATCAAGGAAAAGGAAAGTCGCTGGATGCTCTGGCTCAAGCAGCAGTACACACGATTACTGAATTGGGCGTATGAATTCAAAGCTTTGGTACTGACCCTTGCCTTGTGTATTTTATTTTTTACAGGTGTGCTTGCCACACAGGTGGGGAGTGAGTTCGCACCGCAATTGAGCGAAGGGGATTTTGCGGTACAACAAATGCGTTCACCCAGTACAGGCTTAGAACAGTCTTTGCGTATGCAGGAAAATACTGAAAAGCTATTGTTAAAAAAATTCCCTGAAATCAAAGCAATTTTTGCGCGCACAGGAACCGCAGAGGTCGCAACAGATGTGATGCCCCCCAATATTTCCGATGCGATTGTATTGTTAAAGCCACGTGAGCAATGGCCAGACGCCAAACAAAGCCTCGATGAGCTACGTCAACGCATGATCGCTTTTCTGGCGACTTTACCGGGCAATAACAGTGAGTTTTCTCAACCGATTGAACTACGTTTTAATGAGCTGATTTCGGGTGTACGCAGTGATGTTGGGGTCAAGATTTTTGGCGATGATATGCAGGTGTTGAATCAGCAGGCGACACAGATTGCAGAAAAAATTCAGCGCATTTCAGGCGCAACGGCGGTCAATGTTGAGCAAACTGGCGGTCTTCCTTTATTGAATGTAGAGGTGAACCCAGCCTTAGCTGCGCAATATGGTTTGTCGGTCAAAGCGATTCAAGATTTGGTGGTAACCAGCGTGGGTGGTCAAAACATTGGACAAATTTTACAAGGTGATCGACGCTTTGATTTTGTCATTCGTTTAGACGACCCACAGCGAACGCCTGAACATTTAGCCGTATTACCGCTACAAACCGCAAATGGAGGACTCATTCAACTACAAGACGTGGCTAAAGTTGAAACCATTTTGGGCATAAATCAAGTGAGCCGTGAAGATGGTAAACGCCGTATGGTGGTGACCGCCAATGTCGAAGGGCGTGATTTGGGTTCATTTGTACAGGAGCTACAAACGACGCTGGCAGAGCAGCCTTTACCCGAAGGTTATTGGTTGGATTATGGTGGACAGTTCGAAAATTTAATCTCGGCTAAAAACCGGATGCTCTGGGTGGTGCCTTTGGCCTTAATTGCAATTTTTATTCTACTGATGGCCGTGTTTCACAACGTCAAAGAGAGCTTGCTGGTGTTTACTGGGGTGCCATTTGCGCTGTGTGGCGGTTTGATTGCTTTATGGTTGCGTGATATTCCACTTTCAATGTCAGCAGGTGTAGGTTTTATTGCTTTATCAGGTGTTGCGGTCTTGAATGGTCTGGTCATGCTGACTTTTATCAAAGAGCTAAGACAGCATTTAGATATTTACCATGCCACATGGCAAGGTGCAATTTTGCGTTTACGCCCCGTGTTGATGACGGCTTGTGTTGCTTCATTGGGGTTCATCCCCATGGCTTTGGCGACAGGAACAGGGGCGGAAGTACAACGGCCTTTAGCAACAGTCGTGATTGGCGGGATTTTATCTTCAACGATGCTGACCTTGGTGCTCTTGCCAATTTTGTATCGTTGGATGCATGAAACCAAAGCACCTTAAATGAAATATGCCTTGATTCGCTTTGAATCAAGGCATTGTGGAATCTTAAGAATTTGCTTGAGCAACATGGACACTGATCATGGTGGCGTACTGATTTTTCGGAGTCGCCTTGCTACCGAATTTTTCAGACACTTCAATCAAGTAATTTCCTGCATGTGGAAAAGTAATATTGGCACTGCCATTATTTTGTACAGGAATATTGAGTGCTTGAGCTTCAGTCGCACCTTGAGCACGAACCACTAACTCAGCCTGAGCTAAAGGTTTGTTGGCTTTATGAATTTGGAGCTGAACCGCTTGCTGCGCGATCAGTGCATTTGGATGGGTAGAAAAATTGACTTGAATCGGTGCTGAACTCGCAGCAATCGTAGAAGTCGATTGTTTGCTGATATAAGTCTGCAAGGTCCATTCACGAACGGTGTCTACTTTTTTGGGCAGTTTGCCGTTAAAGTCACTGGCAATCACATAATCCCGTTCACTTAAAGGCGGGACTTGATCTGCTGTAGCATCGGCTAAAATTTTCCATTGTTTATTATGCTGAACATATTGGATCGGGTAACTGGTCTTAGCAAAAACCGTATAGGTGCCTTTTTCTGGGAGAGGTAAATCAAAGGTGGTGGCCGATTTTAAGGTTGTAGAGGGCTGTACGGTGGCTTGTTTTTGGTCGGGTTGAATAATGGTAAATTGCGGATCTTGGAGTGCATATTCTGCTTGTAAGGCTTGCTCTGCATAAGCTGCAATAACAGGAATTTGGGTGTTGTCCGTGGTAAAGGCCAATGGTGCGACATAAGGTTCATGTGCAAAGCCATAGCTGCTCAGCAGTACCCCAGAAAGAATAACAATTTTTTTCATAACAGAATTCCAATTTCAAAAATGATGCGAGAAGATGAGTGAAGACTTAGCCAATAAATCAAATATGCAAATGATAATTATTTTCATGTGTTTTGCAAAGTAAAATATAGGGTGTAGGTCGAATCTGGCCAAATTGAATGTAATAAGAATGAATAGAGGCGACAACATGAGTGGATCGAAGGGGCATGAGCATACACATGCAACCGTGACTGAAAAAAATGCAAAGAAGTTAAGTTTTGCTTTAGTGCTGACCAGTATTTTTTTAATTATTGAAGTCATTGCGGGTTTTATCACGCAGAGTCTGGCATTGCTTTCGGATGCAGCACATATGTTTACCGATGCAGCAGCGCTGGCGATTGCTTTGGTCGCCATTAAAATTGGCAAATTGCCTGCAGATAATAAGCGAACCTTTGGTTATCAGCGTTTCGAAATTTTAGCGGCATTGTTTAATGCGCTGATGTTGTTTTTGGTTGCCATATACATTCTGTACGAAGCGTATCAGCGTTTTAGTCATCCACCAGAAATTCAAAGTTTAGGGATGTTGGGTGTTGCCGTGATTGGCTTAATCATTAACTTAATTTCCATGCGCATTCTGTTTTCTAGTGCACAAGAAAGTCTGAATGTGAAAGGGGCATATTTGGAGGTTTTAAGTGATGCCTTAGGCTCGGTGGGGGTAATTTTAGGCGCCATTGTGATTTATTTTACCCACTGGTATTGGGTGGATACGGTAATTGCTGTTTTGATTGGCTTTTGGGTGTTGCCACGAACCTGGATTCTACTCAAACAGAGTATTAATATTTTATTGGAAGGGGTACCTGAAGAAATTGATATAGAGCAATTACGTCAAGATCTACTGCAGTTACAAGATGTAGAAAGTATTCATCAATTGAAGGTTTGGGCCATCAGTTCTAAAAACATTCATCTCACGGTACATCTGTATGCACCACATGCTGATCAAAAAAAGTTGTATCAGATGGCAGCAGCCATGCTACATCAGCAACATGGTATTGCGGAAATGACCTTACAGATTGAAGATGATGAATGTATGGCACATACGCATAGTCAGCGAGGTGTTCATCAACACGAAGCCCCTGCGCATGTTCACTCAGAGCAAGACACCGACTCATGACCATTCACATCAGCATGAAGCTGATGTGAAGTTAGATTGGATTAAATTTCCCACTCGTGCTCGCATTCACGGCATTTCCATTTCTTTTGGGACTGCATAAAAGCTTGCATTGAAATTTTAAAATCAGGTAAATCTCGGTAGAACAAGAAACCTGCAACAGCACAGATTACAAACACCACAACCGTTGCAATTTGCAGGGTTGAGCCTGCGCCATCACCGAATAACCACATGGCGATGCTAATTAACACCAAAAGCAGCAAGACAAAAATTGATGGCACAAGGAACACCAAACTTTTTGGCACAACTGGACGTGCTGCAGGTGCATTGGCTTGAGCAACAGGCATAATCTTCGGACTTTGGCATTTTGGGCAACGGTATTGCATTTCAGCTCCATCATTTTTTATCTGGGTTTATTCTAGCGGAATGTTGAACAGAGCTAAAATAATTCAGGCAAATTTATGTTTTGTTGAGGCAATAAAAAAGCCACTGTTCAACAGTGGCTTTTTTGAATTTGGCGTCCCTACGGGGATTCGAACCCCGGTTACCGCCGTGAAAGGGCGATGTCCTAGGCCTCTAGACGATAGGGACTTATGAGGCAACACAGGTAAAACGATTTTTGGTGGAGTCAAGCGGGATCGAACCGCTGACCTCTACAATGCCATTGTAGCGCTCTACCAACTGAGCTATGACCCCAGTCTGTGTGAGCGCAATATTAGGGATATTCTGCTCACACGTCAACAGCTAATTTAATTAGGCTTGTTCAATTGCATCATTTTTCGGCAATTTCAGGCTTTCATTCAGTTTTTCCCATACTTTTGCTTCTTTTTTGCTCGGTGCACCCACAATTTCCAGTGCATGACGTAAACGAGCGAAGGTTAAGTCTGGGCCTAAAGTCACCATTGATTGCATGACTGGGGTCGAAGACGTCGAACCTGCAATCGCAATAAAGAAAGCGGGCATGAAGTCACGCAGTTTAATGTTCATCTGGTTGGCTAAATCCATCAGGATTTGACTCACCGTGTCATTGTTCCAAGCAAACTGGCTTTCTAAACGCCAAATGGCAAATTGCAAGCTTTGACGCACTTGCTCTTCGGTTAATTTCTTGCTTTCAAACTGTTCTTTGCTAATTTGTGGCATGTGGTTGAAATAGAAACCTGCCCAATTCACTGCTTCAGAGAGTAAGTGAATACGCGGTTGAATCGCAGCAGCAATATCTTCTAAGGTATTGCGGTCACTTTTCCAGCTCAACAGGCGATCTAGCAACTGACCAGGAGTGAGGGATTTAATCCATTGACCATTGAGCCAATTGAGTTTTTCCACATCAAAAATTGGACCACCCAAAGACACACGTTGCACATCAAAGTGTTCAACCATGTCATTTAAGGTAAAGACTTCGCGTTCGTCAGGCATTGACCAGCCCATACGACCCAAGTAGTTTAATAATGCTTCAGGCAATACACCGATGTCACGGTAGTAGTTGATCGAGGTCGGGTTTTTACGTTTAGACAGTTTTGATTTGTCTGGGTTACGCAACAATGGCATGTGGCACAGAGTTGGCATTTCCCAACCAAAATATTGGTAAAGTAACTGGTGTTTTGGCGCAGATGGCAACCATTCTTCACCACGAAGCACATGGGTGATTTCCATTAAGTGGTCATCAACCACGTTTGCCAAGTGATAAGTTGGCAAACCATCGGTTTTTAATAACACTTGCATGTCGACTTGCGCCCAAGGAATTTCAACCTCACCACGTAACAAGTCATTAACTTTACACACACCTTCTTCTGGTACTTTCATACGAATCACGTGTGGCTCACCCGCTGCAAGGCGGCGTTGCACTTCTTCTTGGGTGAGTTTTAAGCCGCGGCCATCGTATTTTTGTGTTTCGCCACGTGCTTGTTGTTCTTCACGCATTTGATCCAGTTCTTCAGCCGTTGCGAAGCAATAGAATGCATGTCCTTTTTCCACTAAATCTAAAGCATATTGTTTGTAGATATGCATACGCTCAGATTGGCGGTAAGGGGCATGTGGTCCGCCCACGTCTGGTCCCTCAGACCAGTTCAAACCTAACCAGCGTAAAGAATCTAAAATCATTTTTTCAGATTCAGGCGTTGAGCGTAGCTGGTCGGTATCTTCAATACGTAGGATAAATTCGCCGCCATGTTTTTTTGCAAAACACATGTTAAATAACGCGATATAGGCAGTTCCTACATGAGGAAACCCTGTAGGTGAGGGAGCAATACGGGTACGAACAGTCATAACAATATTTTCAGAAAATAAACTGGGGCTATTATAACGAAAAAGCCCAATCACTTAATGCTTAATTCAACATTTGTGACTGGGCTTATGACCAATTTTTAAGGGGAAAAAATTGGGCGTTTGAATCAAGAATTATTTTGCGGGAAAATTGATTGTAAGAAACGTGAGAAGCGCTCATTTTGCGTTGCAAAGAAACTTTGGGTCGGTGCAACTTTAATTGCGGTCAGCACCTTTAAATTGTTATCTGCTTGTAAATAATTGTCACCTTGCTTTTGCTGATTGAGTGCTTTTTCAATCAAAGAGACTTTTTCTGGTGCTGCACTTTTGTTCAGAGTGGCTTTAATTGCAGCAGTGTGACCTGATTGAGCCATTAAACCCAAGCCTATACTCAAAAAAATGGCTTGAAAAAAGTGTACGTTCATCGCGAATTCCCCCTTTAACTCAACACGTTGAGAACTTTTTTATAAAATACTGTTCTACATACTATAGCTACAATTTAAACATCTTCAGAAACAAAAAAGTAGACTTACGTCACACTTTTTACAAAAAGATAAGAAAATCTAAGTGATTTTACGCTTAATAATTACAGTAATATCGATCTATTGTTGTTGTAGCAAATAAATATGGAGACATCATGAAGATTGTAATATTGTGACAAATTTTAGACCATTTCATGACATCATTTCAGCATATTTCTTGGCTTATATTGCAACATTTTATATATCTTAAAATTAGAAAAACTATGAATAAATGATTATAGCCACATGATTGTGAAAACTATTGATTAAAAATATAGTGCAAAAAATAGTCATTAGAGTCCAACAATGAATAAATCTTTCTTTGCATTCGGAATTGCATTTTTAGCTGGGGTTTCGGGGCAAGTCTTTGCAGCAAAAAGTTTCTTGAATGTGTCTTATGATCCAACCCGCGAATTTTATCAAGAATATAATAAAGAATTTGGCCTGTACTGGAAGCAGCGCACAGGTCAGGAGATTGAATTCAAACAATCCCATGGTGGTTCTGGTAAGCAGGCACGCGCAGTCGCAACAGGGTTAGAAGCCGATGTGGTGACTTTAGCTTTGGCCAATGATATTGATGAAATTGTCAAAGCTGGTTATATCGATAAAAATTGGCAAAAAGAATTTCCAAATAATTCGGCACCTTATACTTCAACCGTGGTTTTTTTGGTGCGCAAGGGCAATCCAAAACACATTAAAGACTGGAATGATTTGGTTAAACCGGGCGTTGAAATTATTACGCCTAACCCAAAAACAGGTGGAGCACCACGTTGGATTTATCTGGCGGCATGGGGGTATGCCCTAAAACAACCCGGGGGCAATGATGCTAAAGCACGTGAGTTGGTCAAAAACCTGTATCACAATGTCAAAGTGCTGGATTCGGGCGCGCGAGGTTCTTTAACCACCTTTGCTGAACGTGGCATAGGTGATGTGTTGTTGTCTTGGGAAAACGAAGCTTTGTTGGCAACCAAAGGTTTGGGCAAAGGCGAGTTTGAAATTGTTTATCCTTCAGTTTCTATTTTGGCAGAACCTTCTGTAGCCATCGTCGACAGAACCGTTGATAAAAATGGTAATCGCAACTTAGCCAAAGGGTATTTAAATTATTTGTATTCACCAAAGGGGCAAGATTTAGCTGCAAAATACTATTTCCGCCCACGTAATGCACAGGCAGCAGCCAAGTATGCAGCCCAATTTCCAAAAATTAAATTGTTCACGATAGGTGATGTGTTTGGTGGCTGGGCAAAAGCGCAACAAACGCACTTTGCAAATGGTGCGATTTTTGATCAGATTTATAATCAAGCCAATTAAACTGGCTTAAAATAATACAAAAAAAGTCTCTAAAGGGGGCTTTTTTGCTTAGCTCGTATAATAGAAACGGTTTTCTCTATAGAAAGTAATATTTCCCTACAAAAAGACGTTTGGAGCTTTACTAAAACAAGGTAATAATGTGCAGTTAAATTTTTGGTACTTTGATTGCACTGTTATGTCTCATATTTCTGTATTACTTCATGAAACTGTGGATGCCTTGTTGGCAGGTCGGAATACAGGGATTTATGTCGATGGCACTTTTGGTCGAGGTGGACATACCCGTTTGCTGCTTTCAAAACTCGATGAAAATTCTAAAGTTTATGCTTTCGACAAAGATCCACAAGCCCTTGCAGTTGCTGCTGCGTTAGCCGCTGAAGATTCTCGCTTTCACATTATTCATGCCAGTTTTGCAGATCTACAGCAAGCGCTTGCTGCATTAGATTTAGGCCAAGTCGATGGTGTCATGGCAGATTTAGGCGTTTCTTCACCGCAGTTGGATCAGGCGGAACGTGGGTTTAGCTTCATGCAGGATGGTCCCTTGGACATGCGTATGGATAATTCACAAGGTCCGACCGCAGCAGAGTGGTTGATGCAGATTGAAGAAGAAGCCTTGGCCAATGTAATTTTCAAGTATGGAGAAGAGCGTTATAGCCGCCGCATTGCCAAAGCAATTAAAGCGGCAGGGCAGATTGACACTACGCGTCAGTTGGCAGAAATTGTGAAAGTTGCGCATCCGAAATGGGAAAAAAATAAACATGCTGCAACGCGTACATTTCAGGCAATACGTATTGCGATTAATAAAGAATTAGAAGATATTGAAGCTTTCTTGCCTCAAGCGGTTGAGGTGTTAAAACCAGAAGGTCGTTTGGCCGTGATTAGTTTCCATTCATTGGAAGATCGACTGATTAAGCAATTTATTCAAAAAGAATCGACTTTGGCGGAAGACACAGGATGGGGACTACCACCACAACAACAGCAAGATACCCGTCGTTTGAAAAAAATTGCACGTGTGCGTGCAAGTGAAGAAGAAGTTAAGGCCAATCCACGTTCACGCAGTGCTTGGCTTCGTGTTGCGGAACGCTTAGTTTAAAAGGCGAACTATGAAAACTGAAGCAGTTGAAAAGAAAGCAGAAAAATTGCGGACGAAAAAATATATCACTTATGCCTGTATGTTAATTTTGGTTTTCATCAGCGCAATTATGGTGGTCTTTCAGGTGTTTGAATATCGACATGATTATCGTGAGCTGAGCTCATTTATGCGTGATCGCGATGACTTGAATGCAGAGTGGGGACGGTTGCTGATTGAGCAACAAACCTTTGGTGCAACTGCGCAAATCGGGACTCGTGCAGTGACTCAGTTACGTATGTATTCTCCGCCTGCCGTGCAAACGGTTGTAATTTCTTTACCTATGACTTCAGATGACAATAAATAAGGCTAGCTGTATATGGTAGACAAGCAGACCAAGCAACCACGTAAGAAGCAGCAGTCGATTACGGGTAAAAATGCCATTAGTGTAGAAATGTGGCGTTTTTATCTGATGTGGGCCGTGGTGTTATTATGCTTTTTGGCATTGGTTGGTCGTGCATTTTATGTGCAAGTGATTAACCGTGACTTTTTACAAAATAAAGCCAATGCCAATATTTTACGTACCGAAAAACTAAAAGCGATGCGCGGGGTGATTTATGATCGCCATGGCGTACCTTTGGCAATCAGTACACCTGTCATGAAGGTGGTGATTGATCCACGTGACTATTTTGATAATAAAAAATTATTTGATGAAATTACCGCTGAATTGGCGAAAGATCCGCATAACCGAAAATTAAAGCGCCAATTGCCAGAAAAGAACCTCAATCTGGATGAGTTGGCTGATGCTGTTGGGATGGATCGGGCAGAACTTAAGAAAAAAATGAATGAGCGCCCTCGTTCTCGCTATTTAGTACTGCAAAAAGAGATTCCGCCACAGCAGGCAGAATTAATTGAAAAGCGCGAGTTTCAAGCGGTGTATACCGAGAAAAACTATAAGCGTTATTACCCGCAACCACAGCCCAATGCACAAATTATCGGTCTGACCAATAGTGAAGGGGTCGGGATTGAAGGTTTGGAAATGCAGCTCAACAAGCGTCTTGCAGGTGTTGATGGCGAGCAGCAAGTGGTACGTGATAAGAAAGGCAACCGTGTAAAAGACCCAGAGATCGTGAAAGAGGTAGAGTCAGGGGAAAATATTACCCTGAGTATCGATTCGCGCCTGCAATATATTTTATACCGTGAACTTACTGCGGCAGGTGTAGCGAACAATGCACGTTCAGCATCGGCCATTGCGGTAGATGTAAAAACGGGTGAAATTTTGGCGATGACCAGTTGGCCGTCGTATAACCCAAATGATAAAAATGGTTTGGCCAATAAAGATGCCATGCGTAACCGTGGTGCAACGGACATGTTTGAACCGGGTTCGACCATGAAACCTTTAACGGTTGCTATGGCATTGGAAACAGGGAAATACATGCCAACGACGGTGGTGAATACATCTCCAGGGTCTATGCGTGTCGGTAACCATACCATTCGTGATACGCATAACTACGGGCAACTGACCTTAGCAGGGATTATTCAGAAATCGTCTAACGTGGGTGTGGCGAAAATTGCTTTATCTTTACCTTATGTAACTTTACCGACCTTTTTAAAGCGTGTGGGTTTTGGGCAGCGTTCAGCTGTCAAATTTCCAGGGGAAAGTTCGGGTATGGTGCTGCCACCAAGCAAGTGGAATGTGTCTGAGGTTGCGACCATGGCGTATGGTTATGGGATTAATGCAACTGTACTGCAAATGGTCGATGCTTATGCCATGTTGGCGAATCATGGGGTAAAAGTTCCTCTGAGTCTATATAAGCTAGAAGAACCGCCTAAAGGCCAGCAAATGATTGATCCGAAAATTGCCGATCAAGTGTTGTTGATGATGGAAGCCGTGACGCTACCGGGCGGTACAGCACGTCAAGCCAATATTCCAGGTTATCGTGTAGCGGGTAAAACAGGAACTGCGCATAAATTACGTGCTGACCGTAAAGGTTATTCGGAAAAAGAATATCGTGCACTATTTTCAGGGGTTGCACCTGTGAGTGATCCTCGACTGGCGATTTTTGTGGTCGTGGAAAATCCACAAGGCCAATATTATGGTGGCTTAGTTGCTGCGCCTGTATTTGCTCGAGTGATGCAAGAGTCACTCCGTTTAATGAATGTGCCTTTAGATAAGCCTTTAGACACACCCCAAATCCAGTAATAGGTGCTGAATGTCAATTACATTTCAAGAACTGCATCCTGCTGATCAAATCACTGGATGGATGAGTCAACCTTTCCAAGGTTTTTGTTTGGATAGTCGCTATGTGCAAGCGGGACAAATCTTTATTGCCCTGAACAGTTTGAGCCAACCAGAAAAAACCGTGCAATTTGCACAGGCAGCCTTGGATAAAGGTGCTCTGGCTATTATTAGTGAAACTGAGCTGGGCGTTTCTCCGAGTTTAGTGGTGCCCGAAATTCGCCATTTAATGGGTGCATGGCAAAAACAATATTTGCAAGCCGTATCTCCAATGCAAGCTGTGCAGATTTTGGCGGTGACAGGAACCAATGGTAAAACCACGATTTCTAGACTGGTCGCAGAGCTATTGATGTTGCAAGGACAATCCTGTGCAGTGATGGGCACCACAGGTAATGGCATTCTTCCATATTTAGAAAACTCTTCGCATACAACTTTAGATGCCTTACAACTGCAAAATGCTTTGCATGGTTATGCGCAACAAGGGGCAAAATTTGCTTCGATTGAAGCAAGTTCGCATGGTCTAGAACAGGGGCGTTTAACGGGCTGTGCCATTGAAATTGCGGCTTATAGTAATTTAAGCCGTGATCATTTGGATTATCACGGCACGCTCGAAGCTTATGCAGCAGCTAAATCGCTGTTGTTTAAATTTGAGTCGTTGAAGGTCGCGGTGATTAATCTTGATGATGAATATGCATCCATCATGTTGGCGGCAGCACGTGAGAATCCAGCACAGCCAAAAATATTGACTTACTCCATGACCCAAACTGCGGATTATCAAGTTAAGAATATTCAGTACAGCTTATCTGGCGCAAACTTTAGCTTAGTAACAGCACAAGGCCAGTTTGAGGTGCAAAGTCCGTTACTTGGACATTTTAATATTGAGAATCTGGTGGCGAGTTTAATTGTGGCACAGCACGCTGGTTTTGATTTGGCACAGTTGATTGCAACAGTACCTCAGTTGCAAGGTGCCCCAGGGCGTATGCAGGTGATTCGTGATGATGCACGCTTGTTTGTGGTGGATTATGCACATACACCAGATGCCTTAGTACAAGTCTTAACCACCTTAAAGCGCCATGTTGAACGGAATTTATGGGCGGTGTTTGGCTGTGGTGGTGATCGAGATCGGGGGAAACGACCCTTGATGACTCAAGCGGCTTTAAATGGTGCCGATGTGGTGCTGTTAACCTCAGATAACCCACGGACAGAAAATCCTGAACAGATTTTCACAGATATGAAAGCGGGCATTGATTTCTCTGGCCATGAGGTACACGAGATTCATGACCGCCGTGAAGCAATTAAATTTGCGGTAAAAACTGCGCAAGCAGGTGACATTGTAGTGATTGCGGGCAAAGGGCACGAGAACTATCAAGAAATTGAGGGTGTTCGTCACTGGTTTGATGATGTGGTTGAAGTACAGGCGGCGATTGATGCACAACATCTCGCTACAGACTCAGCATATCCCGCGCAATAGTAGGAAACTAAGATGCATACTTCAACGACCAGTACAGTTCCTTTACAACCGTGGACTGCAGCAGAATTACTGGAAGCAACACAAGGTTATTGGCTACATGACCGACAGCCAAGCGGTGAAATTAAAAGAATTTTGACTGATTCCCGCCATGCGGAACAGAGTGATGCTTTTTTAGCGCTGAAAGGTGAGCGTTTTGATGCGCATGATTTTGTCGCAAAAGTCGTAGAGCAGGGCTGTGAAGTGGCAATCGTCAGCTATCCTGTAGACGCAGATATTTGTCAGTTGGTTGTTGCTGATACACGTTTGGCTTTAGGGCATTTGGGTGCTTATCGTCGTGCGCAGTATCCAGACTTAAAAGTGATTGCCTTGACAGGCAGTAGTGGCAAAACCACCACCAAAGAAATGCTCGGTAGTATTTTATCGCGTCTTGCTCCGACCTTAATCACGCGCGGTAATTTGAACAATGATTTGGGTGTGCCCATGATGTTGTTGGAGTTACGTGCGGAGCATCGCTATGCGGTCATGGAGCTGGGTGCTAGCCATCAAGGTGAGATTGATTACACCTCACAATTGGTTCAGCCACAGGTGGCCGGTATTCTGAATATCGGCACAGCGCACTTGGGTGAGTTTGGTGGACGAGAAGGCATTTGCCGTGCCAAATCTGAAATTTATGCACACATTGCCTCATCTGGTACCGCGATTGTGCCTGCGGCAGATGATTTTACTGATCAAATTCGCCAAGTCGTGCAAACTGAGCAGGTGTTGAGTTTTGGTCAAGGGGGTGATGTGTATGCCTCTGATATACAGCTAGAACCGCAATCAGCGCGTTTCAACTTGCACACACCACAGGGTGAGCGAGTTGTGAATTTACCGTTTGCTGGTGAGCATAATGTCCAGAATGCAACTGCTGCGGTGGCTTTGGCCTTAGCCATTGGTATTGCTTTGGATGATATTGTATTAGGTCTCGAGCAAGCGCAAGGTGCCAAAGGTCGTCTGAATTTTATTCAGAAAGCCCCTTATCTATTCATTGATGATACTTACAATGCTAATCCAACTTCAATGCGTGCAGCGGGCGAAGTGCTTGCGCAACAAGAAGGTGTGCGGGTCATGGTCATTGGAGATATTGGTGAGTTAGGTCAAAGCGCTGCGCAACAACACTATATGTTGGGGCGTGATTTGGTCTCGATCAAAGGCATTAATTTTGTCGTAGCGGTGGGTGAGTTCTCGCCAGCTACGCAAGAAGGGGCACGCAGTACCCAATATGGTAAGAAATTACAGGCCTTCTTGAGTCAAGAACAAGCCTTACCTTTTTTAATTAGTTTAGTCGAAACACATCAACCCCAGTCGATGAGTTTCCTGTTTAAAGGTTCTCGTTATACCCATATGGAAACCTTGATGACTGACTTGATGGAGAAACTCTAAAATGCTGTTATGGTTATTTGAACAGCTTGCGGGCTATCACAGCTCATTCCAAGTCGTACGCTATTTAACATTGCGCTCACTACTGAGTGTTTTGACCGCACTGTCCATTGGATTGGTGCTTGGTCCAGTAATGATTCGTAAATTACAAGCCCTAAAATATGGTCAGGCCGTCAGTACGTTTGCTCCTGAAAGCCACGCTAAAAAAATGGGTACCCCGACCATGGGGGGTGTCCTGATCCTGCTTTCGATTGGAATTTCGACCCTACTCTGGGCAGACTTATCCAACCCTTATGTGTGGATTGTTTTGGCTGTTATGGTCATTTTTGGTGCTGTGGGTTGGGCGGATGACTGGATTAAAATTCGTTATAAAGACAATGCGGGTTTGCCAGCAAGGAAGAAATTTTTCTGGACCTCGGTCGCATCTTTAGGTGCAGGGATTGCGTTGTATGTGATTGCCAAGCAACAAGAGAATCCAATTCATACGGCAAATATGCTGGATTTGCTGATCCCATTCTTTAAAAATCTCAGCATTCCATTGTCAATTATTCCTTTAGGAATTGGATTTATTCTCTTTACCTATTTGGTGATTAACGGAGCTTCTAACGCAGTCAACCTGACCGATGGTCTGGATGGTTTGGCGATTATGCCAATTGTCTTGGTTGCCGCAGGTTTAGGTGTATTTGCTTACTTGGCGGGTGATGTTCGTTTTGCCAATTATCTGCATATTCCTTATGTTAAATATTCGTCTGAATTGGTGGTGATTTGTGCTGCGATGATTGGCGCAGGCTTGGCCTTCCTTTGGTATAACGCGCATCCAGCCCAAGTCTTTATGGGAGATGTCGGTGCTTTATCACTGGGCGCCATGCTCGGAACCATTGCGGTCATGGTTCGCCAAGAAATCGTGTTTGCGATTATGGGGGGTGTCTTTGTGGTGGAAGCTATTTCAGTGTTCCTACAAATTGGCTCGTTAAGAATGCGGAATAAACGTGTCTTCTTGATGGCGCCGTTACACCATCATTATGAGAAAAAGGGTTGGCGAGAAACCCAAGTGGTAATTCGTTTCTGGATTATCACAATTATGCTGGTGGTTTTGGGTCTGATGACTTTAAAATTGCGTTAAGCAAAATCCGCGAGAATGAGGTCGGCATATGCCGACCTTTTTATTTTCGTTGATCGATTATTGGAGAAAATAATGAATCTGCTCATGTGCCCTGTATGTCGTGAGAAATTAAGTTTAGTCGAAAAGACGTGGCAATGTGAGCATCGTCATAGCTATGATATTGCCAAGCAGGGTTATGTGAATTTGCACGTGGTGCAGCATAAACACAGCAAAACCCCGGGTGATACACCTGAGTCGGTACAAGCACGACGTGTATTTTTAAGCGCAGGATTTTATGCACCTTTACAGCAAGCCGTGGTTGAAAAACTGCGTCAGCTTCGCATTGAAAATCTTTTGGATATTGGTTGTGGTGAAGGCTATTACACTGATGCGATGCAGGCAGAGGTGTTGCAATGTGTCGGTGTGGATATTGCGAAAAATGCAGTGCAAGTTGCGGCTAAATTGAATTCGGAAGTGACATGGGTGGTGGGTACAGGGGCGACCTTGCCTGTATTAGATCAGTCTATTGATTTGTGCAGCAGTTTATTTAGTCCGATTCCTCAGCAAGAAATATTACGTGTACTGAAGGACAAGGGTTATTTATTGGTGGTGACACCGGCGCCTGAACACCTATTTGCTATTCGAGAGGCTTTATTTGAAGAGGTGAAGCCACATGAGCCGAATAAGTTTGTGCAGCAGTTGGCACAGGATTTTGAACTTATTGAGTCGCAAGTCGTGAGTGCAGATTTAACGCTGCCACAGCAACAGCTCAAAAATCTGATTGCAATGACACCGTATGCTTACAAAGCGAAAGTAGATCGAAGAAGTGCTTTAGAGGCTTTAGCTGAATTTAAAGTGACTGCGCAATTCCAGCTCTATTTATTTCAAAAGAAATAAATATATAAAAAGCCCTCTTAAATAATGAGGGCTTTTTATTAGGCAACTAAGATTTGCTATTGAAATTGATCAATGAGATGTTCAATGGCATCTGATTTCTTACTTGGGGCATTCGGTTGCATTGTCGGAGGAGCTTGATTACTTGGAACCAAGTTTTCTTCATCCGGCAAATCATCAAAATCTCGCTCAGGTGCACGCGTAGGAGCGGCTGGTTTAGGGCGATATAATGGCTGAGCCAATGGTGGTGAAGAGCGGTAATCTTTTTTGGTCTCTCCCTCAATAAATTGGGTGTCGTTATGCAATGTAGGTGCCTTAGCATCTTTGTCAAAATGTACCCACGCCGATGGTGTGCCTTTTAAAGCGTTGTCCATAAAGTTGGTCCAAATGGGTAATGCTGCAACGCCACCGTATTCACGTCGACCTAAGGTGGTTGGTTGGTCAAAGCCGACCCATGCCACCGTGACCAATTTACCATTAAAGCCTGCAAACCATGCATCTTTGGCATCATTGGTGGTTCCTGTTTTACCCCCTAAATCATCGCGGCCAATTTTAAGTGCAGCGCGCCCTGTACCATGTTGGATAACATCTTTGAGGATGTTCGCCATATCAAAGGCAGAGCTAGATTTTAAAATTCGTTGTGCTTGACGGTATTCCGCATTGGCAGCATGGGGTTCTGTTATGTTCGCTTCGATGTTTTGATTGGTAACTTCAATCACTTCATCATCAGGTGTGACAGGTGTTGTTTCAGATGGCTCTTTTGCAGTCTCATTGATGCATTCAATACAAGCATATTCTGGATTGGCTTGATAAATCACCTTGCCATAGGCATCTTCAATACGGTCAATAAAATGCGGTTGAATACGGTAACCGCCGTTCGCAAATGTGGCATAGCCTGTCGCCATTTGAATAGGCAATACTTGTGGTGTACCTAAGGCAATGGTGTAGTTATTTGGAATTTGATCTTCTTGTAAACCAAAATCCATGAACAATTGGCGAGTACGCTCAATACCGACAGCTTGAAGTAAACGTACTGAGACGGTATTTCGTGATAAATATAAAGCACGACGCAATGGAATCATGCCCAGATAACGCCCATCTGAATTTCGGGGTGACCATTTGCCAATGGTAATAGGACTATCATTAACCATGGTAAATGGCGTCATACCACGTTCTAAAGCCAAAGCATAGACAAAGGGTTTAATGGTCGAACCAGGTTGACGCCAGCCTTGTAAAGCTCGGTTAAATTTAGATTGATAGAAATTATATCCCCCGACTACCGCTTCAATCGCACCATTATTCGGATTTAGTGCAATCAGTTGTCCTTGGGCTTTCGGGATTTGTACCAGGGACCATGAGGTTTTGTCTGCATTTGGTCTTAAACGAACAATATCTTTGATTTGTACAATTTGAGAGGCACGACTGGGTGCGGGGCCTACGCTGTTGGCATTGCGATAAGGGCGTGCCCAAGACATCCCTGACCAAGGTACAGTCACACTAGAACCATCTTGCATGAAGGCTTCAAAGGAGTTGTCATTCACTTTGCTGACTTTGGCAGGGTAAGTGTTTGCATAAGCGGTAAATTGTTTTAAATCTTTATCATGTGCTTCGGCACCACGCCAACCATGTCGTCGATCATAGGCTTCTAAACCGTCTTGTACGGATTGTTCAGCAAATAATTGGCGCTGGCTATTAATCGTGGTGTAGACCTTATAGCCAGAATCAATCGCTTGTTCGCCAAATTTACTGACCAGTTCTGCGCGTACCATTTCACCCACATAGGGAAATTGATTGCTGATACCACGTTCAGGCATATCTAGATTGATGGGTTCAGCAATGGCATTTTGATATTGTTCTTGATTGATATAACCCAATTGCAGCATACGCCCCAGAATCCAGTTGCGACGTTCAAGAGCGCGCTCAGGATTGGCAACGGGATTATATTTTGAAGGGGCTTTAGGAAGACCGGCAATCATGGCCATTTGGGCGATGCTTAAATCTTCTAAATTTTTGTTGTAGTAAATTTTGGCGGCAGCAGCAATGCCGTAGGCATTTTTACCCAAAAAAATCTTGTTCACATACAGCGTCAGAATTTCCTCTTTACTCAGATTTTGTTCAATCTTTCGAGCGAGGAAAACTTCGGTTAGTTTGCGTTTGAGTGTACGTTCAGGACTCAGATAATAGTTTTTTGCCACTTGCATGGTAATGGTCGAGCCACCCGTTTGCACATTCGAGCCTGTAATGCTCTCACTTACTGCTCGTCCTAAGCCTTTAAAACTAATCCCACTATGTTCAAAAAAAGCTGAATCTTCAGCAGCTAAAAAAGCATGAATAAAGGTAGTTGGGATTTGATCATATTCAACTGGAACAGAAAGTTTGCCACCGTATTCTGCAATAAGTTGCTGATCCGCACTATAAACTTGTAATGGTTTTAATAAAGGAGCCTTTTTTAAGATGCTCATTTCAGGCAAAGAGGGGGCAATATAGAGATACATGCCATAAAACCCCATAGGAATTGCGACCAAAACTATAATTATGATCAAAAAAAATGGATGAACACGGCCTGAACAAGATAGCTTTTTCATAACAAGTAAGTTTTAATAGGAGCTAATGGCAAACTAATTGGTGGTCAGTATAGCCGTTTACAGATACGGATTGTTAATGAGTTATTGTATCCGTATAAAATTATAGACCGCAGCCAGTTAGTTAGTTACTTCTATTGGGGATAAAAAAATAATAGGAATAGTATTGTGCTCAGGTTATATCGTAAGCCAAATAAGGGGTTAATAGGGGTAGATATTAGTTCCACTTCTGTTAAGTTATTAGAGTTGTCTGTAAAAAACGGTCGCTATTGGGTAGAAAGCTATGCTTTGGTCCCATTACCAGAAGGTAGCGTTGTTGAAAAGAACATTTTGAATCCTGAAGCTATTGGGGAGGCTTTGGAGCGCGCTTTAAATTTAGCAAATGTTCAATCGCATGCAGCAGCAATTGCCATTCCAACGTCTATGGTGATCAGCAAAATCATCGAGATGGATGCGGATATGACGGATGATGAACGTGAAGTTCAAATCCGTATGGATGCTGAACAATATATTCCGTTCCCTTTAGATGAAGTCAGCCTTGATTTTGAAGTTTTGTCTGATCGTTTAGCTAATCCAAATCGGGTCAATGTGCTTTTGGTGGCAACACGTCTCGAAAACGTTGAAGCGCGTTCAGAAGTACTGGAACTGGCTGGAATTACGCCTAAAATTGCGGATGTAGAAAGCTTCGCAATGGAAAATGTCTATAAAGTATTCTCTGATACCATGCCGATGGGGGTAAATACCGTCGGTATTTTAGATATTGGGCATACCATGACCACGCTATCGGTTATGCAGAATGACAAAATTATCTATACCCGCGAGCAGGTTTTTGGTGGGAAGCAACTGACCCAAGAAATCCAGAATCGTTATGGACTGTCATTTGAAGAAGCGGGACGTGCGAAGAAAAGCCGTACTTTGCCCGATGATTATGACGTAGAAGTCTTAGAGCCATTTCTTGAAGCTGTGGTACAACAGGCTGCCCGTTCTTTGCAGTTCTTCTTCTCATCTTCGCAGTTTAATGAAATTGATCATATTTTATTGGCGGGCGGAAATGCCAATATTCCAGGTTTGGCCAAGTTATTGCAACAAAAACTCGGATACCGCGTCACGATTGCGAACCCATTTTTGCAAATGGGTTTTTCGCCAAAAATTGATATTAAAAAAATTGAAAATGATGCTTCCTCTCTCTTGGTGGCGTGTGGTCTAGCATTGAGGAGTTTTGATTAATGGCAAAAATTAACCTGCTCCCTTGGCGTGATGAGCTGAGAGAGAGACGAAAAAAAGAATTTATTGCGATTTGTATTGGGGCTGCTTTAATTGGAGTGTTATTGGTTGTAGGGGCATGGTTCTATTACAACTATAAGCTTGAAGACCAAGAACAAGCAAATCAGCTTATTATCAGTACCAATCAAAACTTGGATGTGCAGCTAAAATCTTTAGAAGGTTTGCAAGAGCAGCGTAATGCGATTGTAGAACGTATGAAGTTGATTCAAGGGCTGCAAAGTCAACGTCCAATTGCCGTGCGTTTAATTGATGAAATGGCGCGTGTCGTCCCTGCGAATTTATATATTACCAAGTTCAGTCGTGTTGGCGATAAATTTACCATTGAAGGTAAGGCGGAAAGTCCAAATGCAGTGGCTGAATTTTTACGTAATTTAGAGGCTTCGCCTTGGTATCGTAATGCCTTTATGAATTCCTTCTTGGCTGTGGAAGAAGATAAAAATAAAGCGCCGAGTTCGATTGTTCCTCGTGTTGAGGATAGTTATGGCAGCTTTGTGGTGACTGCAGATCTGGATGAGATCGCTATGCCTACGAATGCAGCGAATGAAGCTGCGGGTTCTATGGCGGTAGCGGCAAATGATGCAGCTAGTTCAACAGCGGGGGCAGCACAATGAGTCGTGATGAGTTTGATGATCTAAATCAAGAGGCTGTTGTTAAACCTAAGAAAAAAATGACAGTGGATAAATTTTTTCAACAATTTAACACGTTGGACCCGAATAATTATGGCAGTTGGCCATTATCGGTCAAAATTACCTGTTGGATTTTTATTGTCTTTTTAATTTGTGCTGTTGGCTATTTTGTTGTGATCAAGCCGCAGTTAGATGCAATTTCTGGTGCACATGCACAAGAGCAAAACTTACTGAATGAATTTAGAGAGAAAGATTCAAAGCTACGTAATTTGCAACAATATCAAGCTCAGTTGCAGGAGATGGAAGCGAACTTTAATCAACAACTGGAGCAATTGCCGAAGGAAACTGAAATTCCTGGTCTGGTTGAAGATATTAACGTGACAGGTGTCAACTCTGGACTGAAATTTAAAAATATTCGTTTAGAGCCTGAAGTAAAACAAGAATTTTTTGTTGAGCAGCCGATTAGTATTGAAGCAACAGGTGATTATCATGCCTTTGGTTCTTTTACGAGTGGTATTGCAGCATTACCTCGAATTGTGACCTTACATGATTTTGATATCAGTTCTTCTATTAGTACGGATAAAAAATCTGAAATTCCGCAAGTGACTTATGTCGCGAAGGCACGTACCTATCGCTATATAGGTAATACAGAGAATCAAAATGCGGCAGCAGGTGCGAATGCTACAACTCCTCCTGCTCAAGTTACTCCAGAAGGAGCGAAGTAATGAAATTTGAGAAAATAGCATTTGCTTTGATGTTTGGGCTGGTTTTGGCGGGGTGCGATTCGCGTATTGATGCGGTGAACATGGAAATGGTGAATATTCGTAATCAGCAACCTTTGCCGATTGATCCAGCACCTGTTTTCCCACCTGTACCCACATTCAATTATGCAGCGCATCAATTGAAAAGTCCGTTTATGCCGAGTTCCTTGGCAGCAGAATTAAAAATTATGTCGGGTAAGCGAGTGTATCCGAATTTCTCGCGTCAGTCGCAGCCATTGGAAAGTTATGCTTTAGAATCCTTGAATATGAAGGGGAGTATGCGTAATCAGTCTGGGCAAATTTTGGGGTTAATCCAGACACCTGATGGTGAAATTGAGCGTGTGCAAGTCGGAAATTACATGGGGATGAGTCAAGGGCGAATTGTGAAAATTACGCCTACACAGATTGATCTTGTGGAAATTATTCCCGATGGTCGAGAGGGGTATGTAGAGCGTCCGCGTAGCCTTGTCTTAATTGGACCCGCGCCTTAATTAAAGGAATAAAAATGAAAAACAGTATTCAAGATTTTATATTTGGGGATGGTAATACAATGAATCATATTTTCCGTCAATTCTCTATGGGTGCAGTTGCTATGGCTGTCATGCAAGCTGCCAGTGCGCAAGTTAGCATCACGAATGTTGTACCTATGCAAGTACCTGGACAAGGGACTGAAATTCGTGTGATGTTCAACGGAATACCACCACAACCTCAAGCTTACCAACTTGAACAGCCATCAAGACTTATTTTAGATTTTGATAAGGCAGAACAAACACTAAAGCAAAATAATATTAAGGTTGCGACAAAAGAAGCCAGTTCGGTTGATGTATCCTCAGATGCACAGCGTTCTCGATTGACCGTTAATCTTGCGGATGCAGGCGCTTTTACCACCCGAGTTGAAGGTAATACCTTTATTCTGAAAATAAATGCGACAGATAATAGTTTTGCGACTCCTGTGGCAACATCAGTTAAAGCGTCATCGCAAGGTGTTTCTAATATCGGTTTTCAACGCGGTTCAGAGGGTGAAGGTCAGGTTGTTATTGATTTGCTCGGTAGTAATACGCCAGCAGATGTACAGCAACAAGGTAGTAAAATTGTGGTGCGCATGTTGGGAAATAAAATCCCTACACATCTGACTCGCCGTCTCAATGTCAATGATTTTGCAACGCCTGTGGCGACCATAGATGCTTATAATGATGGCAATAGTGGTGTGATTACTATTCAGTCTTCAGGCAGCTATGAATACATGGCTTACCAAGCTGAGAATAAGTTAACGATCAGCTTAAAGCGTCCTGTGGATAAGAATCCAATGAAGCCGCGTGCGGCAAATAGTTATACGGGCAAGAAAATTTCACTGGATTTCCAAGATATTGAAGTACGCCGCGTATTACAATTATTGGCAGATTTTACTGGCATTAACATGGTGGCTGCCGATACGGTACAAGGCAATATCACCTTGCGCTTAAAAGATGTGCCATGGGATCAAGCGCTTGATATTATTTTAAAAACAAAAAATTTAGACAAGCGTCGTAATGGTAATGTGATTTGGATTGCACCAGTCGCTGAATTGATTAAGTCTGAAGAAGACGAAGCCAAAGCGATAGCGCAGAGTGCAAAATTAGCCCCAATTCAAACTGAATATTTGCGTTTAAGTTATGCAAAAGCTGCGGATGTTTTTAAGCTAATTACTGATTCACGTAAGGAGGCTAGTGGTTCAGGAGGGGGAAATAACCAGAATTCTTTAGCATTAGAAAGTTTATTAAGCACAAGAGGGAGTGTAGTTTCAGATGATCGTACGAATACTTTAATTATTAATGATACAGCGCTAAATATTGATAAAATTAGAAAAATGGTCGATTTATTGGATGTTGAAGTCAAGCAAGTCATGGTCGAGGCGCGAATTGTTCGAGCATCAACTTCGTTCACCAAAGAGATGGGGGTGAAGTGGGGGATTCTTTCACAAGGGGTTAATAGCAATAATGATCTCTTGGTGGGCGGGAGTGATCAAACTTTATGGGATTTAAAAACCCCTGATGATGAGGGGAAATACACCATTCAGCGTCCAGACAACTTAAACGTAGATTTGGGAGTGACCAATCCTGCAGGTCAAATTGCCTTTAGCTTGATTAGTTTGTCTGACTTTATGTTGGATTTAGAACTCTCTGCTTTACAGGCAGATGGCTATGGTGAGGTGATTTCAACACCAAAAGTCTTGACTGGAGATAAGCAAAAGGCCAAGGTGGCTACAGGTCAAGAAGTACCTTATCAAACTACGACCAACTCTGCTTCAGGCTCAACAGCAACAACCTCATTTAAAGAGGCTTTACTCAGTTTGGAAGTCACGCCAAGTATTACCCCAGATGGTAAAGTACAAATGCAGCTTGATATTGCGAAAGACTCGGTTGCGGATGAAGCACCGAATGGTGAGTTGATCTTAAACAAAAACACAATTACGACCAATGTCTTGGTCAACAATGGTGAAACAGTGATTTTAGGTGGTGTGTTTGAGCAGACGACCACGAATTCACAAACCAAGGTACCGTTCTTGGGGGATATTCCTTATATTGGTGCATTATTCAGGAAGGATACCAAGTCGGATGCTAAGCAAGAGCTATTGATTTTTGTGACGCCACGAATTGTTAATGACAGTGTTTCAAGAAATCATTAATATATTTTTAATTTAAACAAAATTAATAGGTGACTCCTTGCCAAGCAAAGAGTTTAGTTCCCTACCAAATATCTATTTGGTAGGGCCAATGGGGGCAGGAAAAACAACAGTCGGACGGCATTTGGCAGAATTGTTGGGTCGTGAATTTCTAGACAGTGATCATGAAATTGAACGAAAAACTGGTGCGACAATTCCGTGGATTTTTGAAAAAGAAGGTGAGACGGGATTTCGTACCCGTGAAACTACAGTGATTGATGAGTTGACTGCTCGACCCGATTTGGTCTTGGCGACTGGTGGTGGTGCAGTGACTCAAGCCCCTAATCGTGATTTTTTAAAGCAACGTGGTATCGTTGTTTATCTCTATACTCCTGTTGAAATTCAGCTTCAGCGTACTTATCGCGATAAAAATCGTCCTCTCCTACAGGTTGAGAACCCAGAGCAAAAATTACGTGATTTACTTGCGATTCGGGATCCTTTATATCGGGATGTGGCTCATTATATTATTGAGACCAATCAAGGTGCTGCACGAGATCTTGCGCATAAAATCTTAACGATGATTACCACACAACCTATTGATTGAATACGAAAGAAGTTGAACCCATGCAAACTTTACATGTAGAACTCGGTGAACGCCGTTACCCTATCTTCATTGGCAGTGATTTAAATCCTCAAGATTTATTGGCACCGTATATTTTCGGGCAGCAAGTCATGATTGTGACCAATACCACCATTCAGCCTTTGTATTTAGAACATTATGTTAAAGCTGTTGAGGCTTTAGGTAAAAAAGTTGCTACCTGTGTTTTGCCTGATGGTGAAAAATATAAAGATATTCAGCATCTGAATCTGATTTTTGATGCCCTTCTTGAAGCTAGCTTTAACCGTGATTGTACGGTATTGGCTTTGGGTGGTGGTGTGATTGGCGATATGGCGGGCTTTGCATCCGCTTGTTTTCAGCGTGGTGTGTATTTTATTCAAGTCCCAACGACGTTGTTGTCACAAGTAGATTCTAGTGTTGGCGGCAAGACGGGGATTAATCATCCACTAGGTAAAAACATGATTGGGGCCTTCCAGCAACCGCAAGTGGTAATGGCAGATATGGCACAATTAAAAAGTCTGCCTGATCGTGAACTCTCTGCAGGTTTGGCTGAAGTCATCAAGTATGCCTTATTGGGCGATGAAAGCTTTTTGCTATGGTTAGAAGCGAATATGGATGGCTTGGTCGCAAGAGATCCTGATTTGCTGGCTGAAGCGGTCTATCGTTCATGTGCACATAAAGCACGTATAGTGGCAAATGATGAAAAAGAACAAGGCGAGCGTGCCTTGTTGAATTTGGGCCATACTTTTGGTCATGCAATAGAGTCTTATTTGGGCTATGGCGTATGGTTACATGGTGAAGCTGTTGCGACGGGTATGGTGATGGCTGCAGATTTATCACAACGCATGGGGTGGATTTCGGTAGCAGACTTGGAACGTACAAAAAAAATCATACAGCGCGCTGGTTTGCCGATAGTATGTCCCGAAATTCCATTGCAAGATTTCTTGGGCTATATGGCGCATGATAAGAAAGTATTAAATGGTCAGCTTAGATTGGTGCTACTAAAACAGTTGGGTCAAGCAATCATTACCAAAGAGTTTGATGTTGAGCTGATGCAGCAGGCGATTATTGCCAATCAAACAATATAAAGGTGAAATTATGACAGCACTCCACAAATATTGGCAAAATACACAACGTTATATTTGGCTTGTGGGTGGAGTGCTGTGTCTTTTCGTAGCATTGATATTTTGGGCGGGATCAGACAGTAGTGAAGAGTTGGTCGAAGTGAATAAAGCCATGGAGTCTGATGCTGAGTTGCAAATTCAACCTGCACGTGTCACGGCGACAACCAATTTAGGCACCTTACAAGAAGAAGTTCGCCCTATTGCACTGACCACCAGAGTTGTTGCGACGGGAAATCATGCGAATGAATTCCGAGGAAGTAAATTTATTGAGGAACAGAAAAATAAATCAACGCTAGAACTGTTTAGTGTTACTGAAGAAGACATTATTAAAAGCTTTTTGAATAAACAAAGTAGTCGACAACATTATTTTTATCTCCGTTTGGCTGGAGATCAACAACAAGAGCGATATGTTTTATTTTATGGCTTATATTCGAATGAAAGAGAAGCAAACCAAGCACGAGAGCAGCTTGATTTAAAATTACCAGCATCCGTCCATCCTATAGTAAGAGCTTTGGAAGATTATCAGGCGCAAGTGAATGATATGGGGATGGAAGAGTTGCAGGGTTCCACGCCAGTGTATGAAGTTAAATTAAATCCTGTGGCTTTGCCAAAACCAGACGCAGCTATGCTGAATTTAAACAAACCGAAAACTGTGGATACAACAGTGAATAGCTCAGATATGGGCAATGCATCTACCAACACGACAGTAACCCGTAGAGATGCTGAAGGCAATGTGATTGATGTGCAAAAATCTCAATCGCATGCTGAAACTGGCACAAAAACAACTCCTTCGCCAGCCAATTCAAATTCGCCTGTGCGCCAAGAAATTGCAGATCCATTTAATTAATCGTTCTAAAATAGAGCACATTGTGCTATACCAATGATTAAATGCGCAAAAATGGTGCAACTAAGATGGGTCTTCAAATGCTCTGATTCAGGTCGAACACTTGATATTTCTGTATTTAAAAGAATTTAATCTAATAACACTAAGTTGGCATATTTTTTGCTTAAATGGTGCATGATTTGAGTTGATGTCACTATTTTGGCGCGAAAAGATTCAAAGAGTGTGCGAAAACATCAAGATTGCTTGCTTTAAAAGAGTGCGCAAAAGTCGCAATAGTTTCTTGCATTTCGGTCATGTACAAAAGATAAATTCAGTCTATCTTTGACATGAGAGTGCAAGATCATTGCATTAAATTGATCTTAGTGTGAGAAAGTTAGACTAAGTCGCAAAGAAGTTAGATAGTCAGCGCCCGATTCAGGGCCAAGTAGAAAGAAGGGTACGCTATGCACATGCCATCGCCTAATACTGTAGCTCCCGCTCAAGGTTTATACCAACCGGATGAGTTTAAAGATAACTGTGGTTTCGGCCTTATTGCACATATGCAAGGGAACGAAAGTCATGATCTGGTCAAGACCGCTATTCATAGCTTGAGCTGTATGACCCACCGTGGTGGTATTGCCGCCGATGGTAAGACCGGAGATGGGTGTGGTTTATTATTGGCGATGCCGAAACAGTTCTTCCGTGAAGAAGCGAAAAAACTGAGCGATACTACTCTCAGTGAAATTTTTGCAGTGGGTACGATTTTTCTTAACTTGGATCCTGCAATCGCTGCACATTCAAAACAAATTCTAAGTAAAGAAATTGAAGAAGAAGGCTTACGTGTTTTGGCTTGGCGAGTAGTGCCAACCAACAATGCGGCACTGGGTGAAATTGCGATGCAATCTTTACCAGCCTTTGAACAAATTATTGTGAACTGCCCTATGGGAGTTACTGAGGTTGAATTTAACCGTAAGTTATTCTTGGCACGTCGTCGTGCAGAGCAGCAACTTAGCAATGATCCATCATTCTATGTAACAACATTGTGTTCAACAGTCATCAGCTATAAAGGCTTAATGATGCCTGCTGCAATTGCAGACTTCTATACAGACCTTGCAGATGAGCGTTTAGCATCACATATCGTGGTGTTCCATCAACGTTTCTCAACCAATACTTTACCGCGTTGGCCTTTGGCCCAACCATTCCGTTACCTTGCACACAATGGTGAGATCAATACCATTACCGCGAACCGTAACTGGGCAATGGCGCGTACTCCGAAGTTTGAAAATCCATTATTACCAGGTTTAACTGAGCTTAAGCCGATTGTGAACCGTACTGGTTCGGACTCTTCAAGCTTAGATAACATGCTTGAGATTCTTGTCGGTGGCGGTATGGATCTGTTCCGTGCACTACGGATGTTGGTTCCACCAGCTTGGCAGAACGTTGAAACTTTAGATGCTGACTTACGTGCATTCTACGAGTTTAACTCGAAGCACATGGAAGCATGGGATGGTCCTGCTGGTCTCGTGATTCAGGATGGTCGTCATGCAATCTGTATGCTAGACCGTAATGGTTTACGTCCAGCGCGTTGGGTGATTACGAAAAATGGTTACATCACTTTAGCCTCTGAAATTGGTGTTTGGGATTATCAGCCTGAAGATGTGATTTCTAAAGGTCGTGTTGGCCCTGGTCAAATTCTTGTGGTAGATACCTTTACTGGTAAATTGCTTGACACCAAAGATGTTAGCAACCACTTGAAAAAAATGCGTCCATACCGTGAATGGTTGCGTGAAAACTCAATTCGTGTTCAGGGTAGCCCAGAACTTGAAGAATATTTATGTGATCAAGGCTTAAAAGGCGATGCCCTAAAAGCAGCACAGAAAATGTTTATGGTGACCTTTGAAGAGCGTGATCAATTGCTTCGTCCAATCGCGGAAAGCGGTCAGGAAGCAGTCGGCTCAATGGGTGATGATACGCCTATGGCAGTCTTGTCACGTCAAGTGCGTCATGTGTCGGATTACTTCCGTCAACAGTTTGCACAGGTGACGAATCCGCCAATTGATCCATTGCGTGAATCGATTGTCATGTCGTTGGAAACTTGCTTGGGTCGTGAGCAAAACGTCTTTGAGCAAAGCCCTGAGCATGCGGATCGCTTGATCATTTCAAGCCCTGTACTTTCAAATTCGAAAATGCATCAAATCCGTACTTTAGGTCGTGCGGGCTATGAAATTGCAGATATCGATTTGAACTACACAGCAAGTGAAGGCTTAGAGGCAGCAATTGCACGTATCTGTGAAGAGTCTGCACAGGCGATTCGTGATGGCAAAACCCTCCTGTTACTTTCCGATAAGAAAATTCGCGAAGGCTATTTACCTGCAAATGCTCTAATGGCAACAGGTGCAGTACATCACCACTTGATTAATGTCGGTTTACGTACCGATGCCAATATCATTGTGGAAACTGGTTTTGCACGTGATCCACATCAATTTGCAGTGATTCTTGGTTTTGGTGCAACTGCGATTTACCCATACTTGGCTTATGACGTGATCAATGATTTGGTTGCCAAAGGTGAGTTATTGGGTGATCCAATTCATGCACAAGCCAACTTCCGTAAAGGGATTGAAAAAGGCTTGTTGAAAGTCCTGTCTAAAATGGGTATTTCAACGGTGGCATCTTACCGCGGTGGTCAGTTGTTTGAGGCGGTAGGTTTATCTGAAGAAGTTGTGGGTAAATGCTTTACAGGTGTACCAAGCCGTATTAAAGGTGCAACTTTTGTTGACCTTGAAAATGATCAGAAAAAATTGGCAGATATTGCGTGGAAATCACGTAAGCCAATCGACCAAGGTGGCTTGCTAAAATTTGTATTCGACAAGGAATACCATGCATTTAACCCTGACGTGATTAATGCTTTACACAAAGCGGTACGTTCAGGCAATTATGCTGACTTTAAAGAATATGCCGAGTTGGTGAATCATCGTCCAATTGCAACCATCCGTGACTTATTTAAGTTAAAAACAGATAACTCGATTGCTTTAGAGCAAGTTGAGTCAGTTGAGTCAATTTTGCCACGTTTTGACTCTGCGGGTATGTCTTTGGGTGCATTGTCTCCTGAAGCGCATGAAGCGATTGCAATTGCTATGAATACGATTGGTGGTCGCTC
Organism: Acinetobacter tibetensis; assembly: GCF_023824315.1. Lineage (NCBI taxonomy): Bacteria > Pseudomonadati > Pseudomonadota > Gammaproteobacteria > Moraxellales > Moraxellaceae > Acinetobacter > Acinetobacter tibetensis. The sequence goes on from NZ_CP098732.1 coordinate 272,731, forward strand.
GAACTCAGGTGAGGGCGGTGAAGATCCTGCACGTTACGGCACGATTCGTAACTCAAAAATCAAACAGATTGCATCTGGTCGTTTTGGTGTAACACCAGCCTACTTAACTTCTGCTGAAGTGTTGCAGATTAAAGTCGCGCAAGGTGCAAAACCAGGAGAAGGCGGTCAGTTACCAGGTGGTAAAGTGAATGGCTTAATTGCACGTTTACGTTATTCAGTACCAGGTGTGACATTGATTTCTCCACCGCCACATCATGATATTTATTCGATTGAAGATTTGTCGCAATTGATCTTTGACTTGAAACAAGTCAACCCAAAAGCGATGGTCTCTGTAAAACTGGTGTCTGAGCCAGGCGTAGGGACAATTGCCGCAGGTGTTGCGAAAGCCTATGCCGATTTCATTACCATTTCGGGTTATGACGGTGGTACAGCCGCTTCTCCACTTTCATCGATTCATCATGCAGGTTCGCCATGGGAGTTGGGTTTAAGTGAAGCGCATCAAGCACTTCGTGTGAATGACTTGCGTGGCAAAGTTCGTGTACAAACCGATGGTGGTTTAAAAACAGGTCTTGACGTGGTTAAAGCTGCAATTTTAGGTGCAGAAAGCTTTGGTTTTGGTTCTACGCCAATGATCGCCTTAGGTTGTAAATACCTGCGTATTTGTCACTTGAACAACTGTGCGACTGGTGTTGCAACGCAGCAAGATCATCTTCGTCAGGAACACTATATTGGTGAACCTGAAATGTTGATCAATTTCTTCCACTTTATTGCAGAAGAAACACGTGAATGGTTGGCTGCCTTAGGTGTGGCGAGCTTGAAAGACTTGATTGGCCGTACCGACTTGCTTGAAGTATTGCCAGGTGAAACTGAAAAACATGCTCACCTTGATTTAAGCGCATTGCTTGAATCACATCCTGCGGCTAACGGTAAAGCACAATATTGCCAAGTTGAAGGCAATGCACCTTTCGACAAAGGCTTATTGGCAGAGCAAATGGTGGCAGAAATGTTGCCAGCAATTGAAGCTGGTACTGGCGGTGAATATAGCTTCACGGTCGGTAACTGTGACCGTTCAATTGGTGCGCGTATCTCTGGTGAAATTGCACGTCGTTATGGCAATTTGGATATGGAAGCGCATCCTGTTGTGATGAATCTGAAAGGTACTGCGGGTCAGTCTTTAGGGGTGTGGAATGCAGGTGGTTTGCATATCAAGCTTGAAGGTGATGCGAACGACTATGTTGGTAAAGGTATGGCGGGTGGTCGCGTTTCGATCTTCCCACCAAAAGGTTCACCGTTCCAAACGCAAGAAACTGCGATTATTGGTAATACTTGTTTATACGGTGCGACAGGCGGTAAGTTATTTGCTGCGGGTACTGCGGGTGAGCGTTTCGCAGTACGTAACTCAGGTGCCTTTGCGGTAATTGAAGGTGCGGGCGACCATTGCTGTGAATATATGACAGGTGGTGTGGTCACTGTACTGGGTAAAGTCGGTCACAACTTCGGTGCAGGTATGACCGGTGGTTTTGCCTACGTGCTTGACTTGGACAATGACTTTGTCGACTACTACAACCATGAGTTAATTGAGTTGAACCGTATCTCAACTGAATCAATGGAAGAACATAAAGAGTTCTTACTGCGTATTCTCGATGAGCATATTGCTGAAACGGGTAGTGCTTGGGCCTATAAGATCCGCAACGAGTTCGATTTTTACAGCCGTAAATTCTGGCTTGTAAAACCAAAAGCTGCTAATTTGCTTACGCTTTTAAAAACGACCAAAGCTGATCCTCAATAATTCCACTACTGCAGATATATAGGCAGGTGCAGCAAATAACCATGACTGCACCTACCCACGGAGAGAGACATGGCAGAGCGCCTAAATAATGACTTTCAATTTCTGGATGTTGCGCGCCAAGATCCAGAGAAAAAAGATATTACTGTCCGCAAAGCAGAGTTTGTGGAAATTTATAAACCGTTTACTGCGGAAGTGGCTGCTAATCAGACCCACCGCTGTTTAGGTTGTGGTAACCCGTATTGTGAATGGAAATGTCCAGTCCATAACTACATTCCAAACTGGTTAAAACTGATTGCTGAAGGTCGTATTTTCCAAGCAGCAGAACTTTGCCATCAAACCAATACTTTGCCAGAAGTGTGTGGTCGCGTTTGTCCACAAGACCGTTTATGTGAAGGGGCATGTACCTTAAACGACGGCTTTGGTGCAGTAACCATTGGTAATGCCGAAAAGTATATTAATGATACGGCATTCGCACTAGGCTGGCGTCCAGACATGTCTCATGTGAAATGGACCAACAAAAAAGTTGCGATTATTGGTGCGGGGCCTGCGGGTTTAGGTTGTGCTGATATTTTGGTACGCAGTGGGGTTAAGCCAGTGGTATTTGATAAGCGTCCTGAAATTGGTGGCTTATTAACCTTTGGTATTCCAGAATTTAAAATGGAAAAAGACGTGATGAAACGTCGTCGTGAAATTTTCACGGGGATGGGCGTTGAATTCCGTTTAAATACTGAAATTGGTACCGATGTGACCATTGAACAATTGCTTGCAGACTATGATGCGGTGTTCATGGGCATGGGAACTTATACCTATATGAAAGGTGGTTTCCCGGGTGAAGATCTCGATGGCGTTTACGATGCTTTAGATTTCTTGATTGCCAATGTGAACCGTTGCCAAGGCTGGGAAAAAGATCCAAGCGAATACATCAATGTTGATGGCAAGAAGGTTATTGTACTCGGTGGCGGTGATACAGCAATGGACTGTAACCGTACTTCATTACGCCAAGGCGCGCATGATGTGACCTGCGCGTATCGTCGTGACGAAAGCAACATGCCGGGTTCTGCACGTGAAGTAAAAAATGCCTATGAAGAAGGGGTGAAGTTCCTCTTTAACCGTCAGCCAATTGAGGTTGTCGGTGAAAATGGCAAAGTTACTGGCGTTAAATTCGTAACCACACAAATGGGTCAACCTGATAGTCGTGGTCGTCGTAGCCCTGAGCCAGTACCGGGTTCTGAAGAAATTTTACCTGCAGATGCAGTATTACTTGCCTTTGGTTTCCGTCCGAGTCCAGCAGACTGGTTCGCGGGTGCCAATATTGGTTTAGATGGCTCGGGTCGTGTGCTTGCAGCAGAGAAACAGGAATATAAATTCCAAACGTCGAATCCAAAAATCTTTGCGGGTGGCGACATGGTGCGTGGTTCTGACTTGGTTGTGACCGCAATCTGGGAAGGTCGTCAAGCTGCAGAAGGTATTTTGGATTATCTTGATGTGTAAGATGGATTTTCATCGTTCAACATTCTAGATTTATAAAAAACCCACTTCGGTGGGTTTTTTAATGGTTTATAGATTGCTTACCAATGGTCGGGTTGACTCTTTTGGTTAATCGGCTAAGCATTTTTGCCATTTAGTGAAGGACATGACCTTTAGATACTGGGTATCTGTACTTTGCTAATGTTGAGAAGTCATCATGCTGAAACAGACGACAGAAGAATCATATTTAAATCGTCCTAAAGCGCATGGAATTACTGTTCGGAAATTGCAGTTTAACCCCAAAGCCATTCGTCGCCATTATTTTGCCAACTCACCCGTCATGTCACATTTACTGACCGCGTTATCTTCCACCTTTCCAATAGGCGAGCAATTTTTTGTACATAGCGTGCGTAATGTAAGGGATCAGGTAACGGATGCACAGTTGCAAGCCCAAATTGCTGCATTTATTGGACAGGAAGCCATGCATTCCAAAGCACACATGGAGTTTAATCAGGCGTGGCGACGTGAAGACTATAATTTAGATCGTTTTCAAGATTGGTTGGCACGCAAAGACCATCATGTCAAAAACTTGCATCCTAAAATCCAGTTGGCAATTACCTGTGCCTTTGAACATTTTACGGCTTTATTGGGCGGCTATATTTTACGTCATCCTGAAGTGCTCAGTACTTTGGAGGAGGATGCGCAAAAATTATGGGTATGGCATGCCATAGAAGAAATCGAACATCGAGCTGTGGCGTTTGATGTTTATCAGCATGTCTATGGGGATGATGCAATCCGTCGCATGATTATGCGCAGTGTCACTACAGGTTTTGCCAGTTTAACTTTTTATTCGGCTAGTCGTTTGTTTTGGCAAGATCGTAAAAAAAGTGTATTGAAGGTACGAGGGAATATTTTTGGCGGCTATTTGTTGCTGAAAATGATGATTCAATTGGCACCTGAATATTTAAGCTATTACCAAAAGGAGTTTCATCCTGCGGCACACGACTACAGTCAAATTGTGAATTACTGGAAACAACGCTTGGCGGAGGATTATCAGATGCAAGAATTCGGGGTAGAAGCAGTATCTACATCATCATCAAAGACCAAAGTTGGGAATTTTTCCGTCTTTTGATACTGATTGACGATTAAATAAATCAAACACAACGGAAATCAATTCGGTCTACAATATTTGCATTCAATAAGAAATGACATGCCAAAAAAAGATGAGGATTGAACGATGCCGTGGATTAAAAATAGTGCGTTGATTGTATTGTTGAGTGGCAGTTTGATGTTGACAGGCTGTGGCTATAACACGTTACAAGTCAAAGATGAAGCCGTGACCGCATCTTGGTCAGAAGTACAAAACCAGTATCAACGTCGTGCGGACTTGGTGCCGAATTTGGTTAATGTGGTAAAAGGCTATGCCAAACACGAAGAGCAAGTCCTTACAGAAGTCACACAAGCCAGAGCCAATGTGGCGGGTTTAAAAGTCGATAAAGAAGTGCTAGAAGATCCTGCACTTTTTCAAAAGTATCAAGAAGCACAAGGTCAGTTGACGGGTGCATTATCACGTTTAATTGCGGTGTCTGAAAATTACCCAGATTTAAAAGCCAATGAGCAATTCCGTGATTTGCAAGTGCAACTGGAAGGCACGGAAAACCGAATTGCTGTGGCACGCAATCGCTATATTACTACGGTGCAAGATTACAATGCCTATGTACGGCAATTCCCGCAGGTGATGACCGCAAAAGTCATTGGGATGCACACCAAGCCAAACTTTAGTGCAGAACAAAGCGCCCAAACTGCACCTAAAGTCTCCTTTGATTAAGTATTTAACTTAACTGGAATCAGTGAATGTATCGCTTAAAGTACCCCATCCAACAGGCGACACGGTTCCTGTTCGGTGCTTTGCTGTCTTTAATTTTCTGTTCAATTTGCTGGGCTGAGACATCTCCGACTATCGATAATTCAGAAGATGCTGTGGTGATTGGTCAGGTTATTCAGCAGGCGAAAAAAGGCGCTCAATCTTTAGCCCCTGAACAACAGGCAGCATCCTCAGCACAAGTTGCAAATGATTTGGCTGATGGGAACATCCGCCAATTGCCAAGTCTAAATACGCCTGTGATTGATCAAGCCAATATTTTGTCTGATTCAGATAAACAGGCCTTGAACCAACATATTTTAAAATTGTATGAGCAAGGTAAGGCGCAAATTGGTGTGGTGATTGTGTCGACTACAGGGCAGGAAGCCATTTTTGATTATGCCATGCGAGTGGCTGAACAATGGCAGTTGGGAACGGCTAAGCGTGATAATGGCTTACTCATGGTTATTGCGATCAATGATCGTAAAATTCAGATCTTAACGGGTTACGGTTTAGAAGGGGTGCTGCCCGATATCGTGGCTGGGCGCATTATTCGTAACGAGATCACCCCTTATTTTAAAAAAGCTGAATATGCACAAGGCATTCAATCGGGACTCAATGAAATTGAGCGAATCTTAAATTTAGACCCTGAAATTGCACAACAAGCAGCACAAGAATTACAAGAGCAACAAGCTCAGGCATTACATGAACAAAAAGCACGATCACAATTTTGGACCTCTGCCTTAATTATTATTGTGGTTGGCGCCTTTGCATCGATGATGGTTGGTAAACGCCTCAGTGCAGCGACTGCGGGTGTGGCAGGTGTGGTTGCAGGCTTGGTCAGTGGTGTAGGTGTATTGACCAGTCTATTGGTAGGTGCAGGTATTTTCTTACTGCTCGTTACCTCTTTGGCGCAGTTGATCTTGCAAATACTGGCTTCAGGCTCTGGGCGGGGTTCAGGTGGAGGCGGCTTTGGTGGAGGGGGCGGCTATCGAGGCGGTGGCGGCGGTTTTGGTGGAGGAGGTGCTTCAGGCTCATGGTAACAAAAACAGATTCAACTCAAATAGTCACAACACCGAATGTGCAAGAGTATGTTCAACCCAGTTTTAAACGTTGGTTAAAGCATTGTTTTTATTTTTCAAATACGCGACGCTATTTTAAATCTGTTGATTTGCAGCAAATCGCAGCGGCTGTACAGGATGCAGAACAAGGGCATGTCGGTGAGATTCAAGTAGTAATTGAAGGGCATTTACCATGTTTACAAGCCTATCGGCAAAATACACGAAAACGTGCAGAGCAGTTGTTTGCAGAATTGGGTGTGTGGGATACCGAACACAATAGTGGAGTATTATTTTACTTAAATTTATGTGAGCGAAAGGTGGAGTTGGTTTTTGATCGTGGATTGCAGCAAATGACGGAGCAAGAAGTATGGAATTCAATTTGTCAGAACTTGGTGCAGCAATTTGGCCAACATCAGTATAATGAGGCGGTCATACACGCAATTTCTAGTATCGGCAAATTATTGCAAAAATTTTATGCTGAAAAAGAAATTGAGCAAATTAATGAATTACCCAATGAGCCAATTATTCTAGATTAAGCATGAGAACAAAAGCATGAATATGATCATTATTAAATCATGAACTGTCAATTTTTGTCACTTATGTGTGTATTTTGTCAAGTTTGGAAGAATAATGAGTGAAATATATTTAAAAAAAACATGGCTAAGGTGCTGTTTTTTTGTTGGATTTAACTATAATAAATCTTGGCACATTATGTGCTCATTATAAACAAAGCATACAAAAGCGCTTCTTGCTTTACAAAGCTTAAAAAAAACTAAACAAAACATTTGTGGAGAATGTTATGAACGCTCAAAAGGGTTTCACTCTTATTGAATTAATGATCGTTGTTGCGATTATCGGTATTTTGGCTGCAATTGCACTTCCTGCATACCAAGACTACACGATTCGTACCCGTATTACTGAAGGTTTAACTGTTGCTGGCGATATTCAAAAACAAATCGCTAGTGCACCAACATTAGTAGACTTAAAAGTTGCAGTAGATACTTGGAATGCTCAAGCACTTGGTGATGGTGCCAAATCTAAATATGTAAACTCAGTGCAAGCTTTGCCTGATACTGGTGTAATTACTGTTACATATAATGATGCAACAGTAGGTGTTGCAGCTGCAGAAAATACTCTGGTTTTAAGCCCATATGTACAAACTGGTGCTGCTGCTGTACCTACTTTAGCTGCGGCTTTAGCTGCAGGTCAAACAGGTAATGTGGATTGGGCTTGTGTTTCAAAAACTGATGCAACTGCTGATGCACAAGGTTTGAAAGGTGCTACCAAAGGCACATTGCAAGCTAAATACGCGCCATCTCAATGCCGTTAAGATTTAGTTGAGTTTAAAAACAGCCTTCGGGCTGTTTTTTTATTTTAAGGAGTCTATTTTGAATTAAAATGTAAATAAGTGACAAATATTATTTTTTCTCTTGAGGGTGTTTTTTTAAGATATTGATATATATTGTTTTTTATTTTGGTATGGTTCTTGATAGGAATTAACTAAGAATAACAGGTGAGAATGGCGATGGAACGAGGATTTACATTAATTGAATTGATGATAGTGGTTGCAATTATTGCGCTGCTTGCTGCTATTGCACTTCCAGCATATCAGGACTATACCATTAGAGCACGTGTGGTTGAGGGGATTACCTTAGCGGGTAGTGCTAAAGTTGCTGTAGCGTCAGAGGCAATTATTTCTGCTGGAGATCTTAACCGCGTCGCAACTGCATGGAATACGCAGGCTACAAATAAGGGGGCTACAAGTAAATATGTGGAAAGTGTATTAATTGATCCTCAGAGTGGGGAAATAAGTATTTTGTTTAAGGGGGATAAAGTTGGTATTGCCTCAACTGAAAATCTCTTGATTCTTAGTCCTTTTGTTCAAGTTAATGGAGCTACAACAAAACCTTTAAAAAATGCATTGGCTGCAGGAGAAAGTGGTGTAGTAGATTGGGCATGTTCGTCAAAAACGCAAGAAATGGCAAAAAAAATGGATATGCTAGGGGCAACTTTAGGTAATATACAACCTAAATTTGTTCCATCAAGTTGCCGTTAAAGTAATTCAAGAGTGGTATTCTGGTTAAGTATGAAAACAGCAAAATTTAAATTTATAGCTACACATTTAACGGTTTCTTTGTGTGTAGCGCTATTGACTATGTATGTAGTATTTTTTTGCTGGTATTTATTGCCTTTAAATAAAGCGACAGGAGTAACGCATTTATTTTTAATGATGTTAGCAATAGATATAATATTGGGTCCTTTTTTGGTTTGGTTGGTTTATAAGGAGGGGAAGAAAAGTCTTAAATTTGATCTATGTGTGATTATTCTTATACAAATTATTGCATTAAGTTATGGGGTATTTAAAATTGCTGACGGGAGACCTGTATGGATTATCTATAATGTTGATCGTTTTGAGCTGATTCGGAATAATGAAATTGTGATTGAATCAAATAATCAGATTAAATCAGATTTTAGACAGGCTTCTTGGTTTCAACCTAGATTTGCTGCTACTGAGTTTGCAAAAGATTCAAAACAGAGAAATCGAGAAATGTTTGCTGAAATCACCGCAGGTATTTCTATAGCACAGCGACCTGAGCGTTATGTTTCTTTATTTAAAGCCAAACAGCAAATTAAACAGAGAGCGCAAAATTTAGGACAACTAACGTTATTTAATGATAAGAGAAGCGTTGAAACATTATTGGGCCAATACCCCAAAGCGAATGCTTATTTACCATTAAAAGCTAATGCCTTAGATATGACTGTTTTAATCAATAAAGATACGGCTGAGATTATTAAAATTGTTGACCTGCGTCCATGGAAATAAATTGAAGCAGAAGAAAAAACCAACATTTTGAATTACACTATGCGCAGTTCTGCAACTGTAGCACCCCATGAAATTTATTCTTTCTTTACTTGCCAGTGTACTTATAGCATTGGCTTGGCTTTTACCCGTTCACTATCGTCCGTGGGTGACCTATACAGGTGAATTGTTTGCTTTTCTATCCTTGTTTGCACTCACCGCTATTTTTCTTCAGCAAAAAATAAAAGTACCAGTTTTGACACTTCCATTAGTCGCTATGGCATTTATTCCATTGCTGCAATGGGTATTGGGGCTAGAGTTTTTCTTCAGTGTGGCATTGATTGCCAGCCTTTTTGTCTTTGCTTTTTGGTTAAGTATGGTATTGGGTTATAACCTAGCTTTAACCTTAAAAGATCGAGAGCAAGTATTTACGAATTTGAGTTATGTATTGTTGGTCGTAGGTACAATCACAGGGCTGATGGCAATCTGTCAGTGGCTCACAATCGAAAATCATATTCCTGGTATTGCCAATTTGCGCAGTAATCGTCCTTATGCGAATTTTGCTCAGCCGAATAATATGGCCACTTTCCTTATTCTTTCGTTAATGGCGAGTCTGTATTTATTCGAGAAAAGTAAGCTTAAGGCTTGGATTTTAAGTCTATGCTCATTGACAATATTGATTGCGTTGGTTTTAAGCCAGTCTAGAACGTCATGGGTCGTCTGTATCTTATTTGTCGCTTATTTCTTCTATCAGCAATATAAAGGGTATTTGCGCCTCAAATGGTATGCAATGTTGACTTGGGTTGGCTTATTTATCGGGCTAATTTTAGTCATGCCAATCGTTGACCATTGGTTGGCACAAGCATCACATTTGGCAATTGCGGACTCGCCAACAGCGATTGAACGTGCAAGCTCAGGGCATTTGCGTTTGGGTATCTGGCAACAAATGTTTTATGCCATTTCAGACCGACCATGGTTTGGTTATGGTTGGAATCAGACCAGTGTCGCTCAGGTTACGGTAAGTGAATATTATCGTATTTCTGAATGGGTACGAAGCTCACATAATTTTGTGTTGGATTTCTTGGTATGGAATGGCTTGCTGATTGGTGTACCATTTCTGGGTTATTTAATTTATCTGGCATATCGCTTAATTAGTCGAGTAAGTTCCACAGAGTCGGTCGTCGGTATTCTGATGATTGTGGCGGTATTGGTGCATGCCTTATTGGAATATCCGCAGAACTATGCTTACTTCTTATTACCATTGGGTTTTATAGTAGGTTTGGTGCTGTCGCAGGAAACTCAACTTAAAGTTTGGAATTTAGCGCCCAAATATACGCAAATGATGTTTGTGGTCGGTGGCTTACTTTTGGTTTTAATTCATCGTGATTATATGGTGGCGGTGCCAAAACTGAATCAATCGATGCGTTATGAGCATACCCCTGAAAAAATTACCAATCATGACCGAATTTATGTTTTAGATGAACTGAGTCGCAGAATTGCATGGATTCGACTGAACCCGAACACGGTATTGAGTAAAGCTGAATTACAGCAAATTCATGAGATGGTGCAGTGCTATCCAACCAAATATGATTTGTTGAAATATGCCCGTGTTCTTGCTTTTAATGGGGATGAACAGGGAGCACGTCACCAATTATGGTTATTAAAAGAGTTGAAACATGTTGATGTGAGCTATGAATCTTTGTTAGAGCCAGCTCAATAAAAGACCTAAAAAAGCCAGCGATGCTGGCTTTTTTATTCATTAGAGTTGGCTTTGAATATAGTTTTCAATACCGATACTTTCGACTAAATCTAGTTGAGTGGTGAGCCAATCCCAATATTCTTCTTCTTTTTCTAGGATCTCTTGAACTAAATCACGCGTCACATAGTCTAAGGTTTGTTCAGCCAAAGTCACAGCTGTTTTAATGCTTTCAATGTTCTCTTTCACTTTACGAATATCGCAATTCAGAACTTCAGCAGTATGTTGACCGATATAAAGTTTACCGAGGTGTTGTAAATTTGGTAAGCCTTCTAAAAATAAAATCCGTTCAATGATTTTATCGGCATGTTTCATCTGACGAATCGATTCTTTATATTCGGCAGAACCCAATTGCTCAATGCCCCAGTCATTAAACATTCTTGAGTGTAGGAAATATTGGTTAATAGCAGTTAAATGATGATAGAGCACCTGATTTAACTGGTTAATCACATCGCGATTGCCTTTCATAGCATAAACTCCATCAATCAATGCTGATTTAAAATTTTAAGTTAGACTATTGCAGCCTGTTATTCTGTAAATCTTAAACAAGAAAATGCTGAAAGGCGAGTGCTTTATTGAACGGCAAATGAAAATCGCAATCAAAAACAATTGGATATTAAACTAGAAAAATAAAACCCGCTTAGAGTCAAAAGCGGGGGAGGAGGAATGATCAATCAAGACCATTTTATTTCTAAGTATTGTTAAGCTGCGACGGCAATACGTCCAGCAATTTCTGCAATTTCGTCACTGATGATGGCACGCGCTTCAGGAGCACAACGACCACAGCATGTGCCTAGATCAAGCAGTTCGCGGATTTCACGATAGCTTTCTGCACCGTTAGCAACGGCATCTTTAATATCTTGATCTGTAATACCACGACACAAACATACGTACATGACTGCGAGCCAGATAAGGTTAAATACGATAAGTAATATTATTGATAATTGTTATCGTTTGTCAATAACATTCATTTAAAAAGAGAATTATTATCATTGGGAATTTGAATAAAAAAATACCACCTGAGCGGAAATCCGAGTTCTGCTCGGATTTTGCGCAAGAGCTTTATATAATTGAGAGCTAAAGATTGAAGGTGGTGATTGAATTGGTTTTATAAATTATTGTGGAATAATCACAATACCATCCATCTCGACCAACGCTCCTTTAGGTAGACTTGCCACACCTAGCGCAGCACGTGCTGGATAAGGTTGAGCAAAATATTCACCCATAATTTGGTTGACCAGTTGGAAATTAGATAAATCAGTTAAAAAGATATTGAGTTTGGCGATGTCGGCAAGTGAACCACCTGCAGCTTCACACACGGCTTTTAAGTTATCAAAAACTCGGCGAATTTGTGCCTCAATGCCTTCTACCAATTCCATACTGTACGGATCTAAACCGATTTGCCCTGAAAGATAAAGTGTTTCACCAACGAGAATTGCTTGAGAATAAGTACCAATCGCAGCAGGGGCATTTTCAGTATGAATAACTTGGCGGGACATCGTTTTCTCCTTTTATATCTGAATACATCTTAAAGGATTGTATTCAGATACAGAAGCCCTATCGATTTAAATGATTAACTTGCTATAGAAGCTTCAGTCATATTCAGTGGTACGGCTAGGCGGGTAATGCGTGGAAAACCGTAGTGCATGCGTAAGTCACGAATGATCTGGGCTATTTGTTTGCGATTATTGACCACAATATTCACATAGGTTTTATGGTCGTAATTGCGCACCATTTCTACCCCTGTTTTGGCTTTACGGCATTGATAGATTAAATCTGAAATCTGTTCATCGTCCATCTCCATGTCAATGCAAAGATAGGCTGTAAAGCTGACATCGTCGAGGTCTTCGGAAGACCATTGCAGTGGCATGATATTTTCAGGATGTAAATGTTGCTCATGCAGCAGGTTGTGGCAACGGGCACGATGCACGATTAATCCACGACGTGAAAGATGCCCTTGAATTGGATCGCCTAGCATGGGATTACAGCAATGTGCATATTTGACATCCACACCCTCCGTACCTTGAATAAGGCGGTCAGAGTTATGATCTTCAATGGATTGATCTTGAGCAAATAAATGATTGGCAACCAGTTGTGGTAACAAGTCACCCACGGCAATTTGTTGGAATAAACGATTTTTGGAATCTAGATGACGCCATTGTAGAAGATCTAACCAATCATCTTCAGTCAGGTCATATGTTGAGCGATGGAAAAGTCTTAGGGCACGGTTGAGTGCTTGTTCACCAACCAATTGTTGTTCTTCTACATCTTGATCTCGGAGGATATTTTGAATGGCGCGTCGGGCTTTTTGGGTGTTAATAAAGCTGAGCCAATCAGGATTTGGAGTGGCGAGTACATCGGTAATAATTTCAATCACTTGTCCACTCACAAGCGGGGTAGATAAGGGCTTAGTTTCGCCATTAATCTTCGCTCCGATCGCATGGTTGCCTAAAAAAAGACTCGCTGAATAGGCAAAATCCACGGCAGTTGCGCCTTGTGGTAATTCATGTAATTGCCCGTGTGGGGTATACACCCAAATTTTTTCTTGGTGTAAATAATCTAGTAAATCGTTAAAGGTGGTTTTTGCACAACTGCTATCAATTAAAACATTTAAGTTTTGCATGGAGGCTTGAATAGCAGAACGGCAGGCTTGAGGCGCATTTTCACCCAATACAACGCCATAACGCGCAGCCTTACGCATCAATTCGGTTTGTAAGGTCAGGGAGAGAGTCGTTTTTTCACCTTTTAGGCGCAGCATGAGCGACTGGTTGCCGCCAGGCAATGGTCGTCGAATATGGTCTTGATAAGATAGAACTTGAAAATGTTCTTTTAAGGTTTCAGCGAGATTGTCACAATCGGCAATGCTTTGCAGAATAATTTCAAAGGCATGACTATGGGTCAATTCTTGCAAATCGATATCGTTTTTGACGAAGTGACGGAGTAGCTCAATATTGTTATTTTTCTTTTTAATCCGACCACTGATTTGATTTTGTTGTAAGAGTGCAGTCAGATTTTTTTCCCATAAGGCTTGGTATTCACAGCGTTTGGGCTTGGTTTTAAGCAAGGCTTCCTGAACATTATTGAACATGTCTAAATCAAGATTTTGATAGCACAAATGTTCAAGATTATCGGCCATTTCATTCATGCCCACTAAACGTGCCATTGGTACAAACACATCAAAGGTTTCTTGAGCAATGCGTGCACGTTTATCTGGACGTAAAGACTCCAGTGTGGTCATGTTATGATAGCGGTCAGCTAATTTAATAATAATGACACGTGGATCTTGTAGAGTAGCTTGTAAAATTTTTCGGAATGAAGCGGCTTTGTTGTATTCTTTATCGCTGGAATGGCTCAGTTTAGTGACACCATCGACCAGTTCTGCCACGGTCAGACCAAATTTCTCTTTAATATCTTCTTTGCTAAAATCGGTGTCTTCAATCACATCATGTAGCAATGCGGCCATCAGGGTTTCTACATCTAAGCGCATGTGTGCCAAAATACAACTGACTGCAATCGGGTGCAGGATGTATGGCTCACCACTTTTCCGCGTAATTCCATCATGCGCAATATCGGCATAATCGCAGGCCGCAAGCACTCGCTCGACTTCGCTTTCATTGAGATAAGCGTCGACAATCACTTTGAGTTGTTGTTTGGCTTGGCTGACTTCTGCGCCTGGCATATAACACCTGTACCTATACCATGAGGAATCGATTAATGGGTTCAATTTTTAATAAAAAGCAAAGTGCGAAACTTGTCAAATTTTTTATGCAAAAATCGCAAATTGGCAGTTTAAAAAAATAGCGTAATTTCAGTTAATGTTATAACTGTTCTTGAAGAAATATTAAAGTTCCAAGCATAAAAAAGCCCAGTTAAAAACTAGGCTTTTATGTAGTTTTTCTTTCTTATTGGAAAGAGAAACCATCTAAATTCAAATTGTTTGCAGAAAGTGCAAGATCAAGGCTTGAAGTTTGGTAGTCTTGCTCACGTTGTTTCAAAATATCTTTTGAAACGTGACCAATTGCAATTTCACGAAGAGCAACAACTGTTGGTTTGTCGTTGTCCCATTCTACAGTTGGTTCAATACCTTGACGTGCGAGTTGGCGCGCACGTTTGCTTGCCACTAGTACAAGCTCAAAGCGGTTGTCTACATGGTCTAAACAATCTTCAACGGTTACGCGTGCCATATGTGCTCTCGTATAAATGCTAAAATGCGGAAACAGACTGTGCAGTATAAAATGCTTTCAGTTTAGACTCAAGTTTTAATCACGATTCAACTGGAGTGATTAACTTTTGAATTAAATCTTGATGACGATTGGCTTGCTGCGTCAGAACCAAACGGTTTGCTGTAATGACAGATTCAAGATCATGCAAGGCTTTATTAAAGTCATCATTAATAATGACATAGTCGAAATTGACAAATTGTTGCATGTCTTCGACTGCACAACTTAAACGATGTTCAATCACTTCCACACTGTCCGTACCACGGTTAGATAGACGTTGACGTAAATCAAACTGGCTTGGCGGTAAAATGAAAATCTGTATTGATTCTGGGAACAATTTGCGGACTTGTTCTGCACCTTGCCAGTCAATTTCCAGTAAAACATCATGTCCTTTGGCGAGTTGCTCTTTTACAGTTGCTTGTGCAGTGCCGTAATAATTGCCAAAAACTTCTGCATACTCAATAAATCCGCCTTGATCCACTAACCTTAGAAAGTTTTCTTTTTGAGTGAAATGGTAATGTACACCATCAAGTTCACCAGGACGCTGCCCACGAGTGGTATGAGATACAGAAACATGTAAATTACTTACACGCTCAAGTAGGGCTTTTACGAGAGATGTTTTGCCAGTTCCTGACGCAGCAGAAACGACAAACAAGAGACCCGACATGATATTTTTCCTGATATGATAAAATATCCTCTCTATTTTAGAGTAGATATGTTGCAAACTAAATAGCTAGTCGAATTTTAGTTTGCATAAATTTAGTTTCGCATGACGTGCATTTAAGTGAGCAATGAGGGTCTTATGGAAATTGTATTGGCTAATCCGCGTGGTTTTTGTGCAGGGGTCGATCGAGCCATTGCGATTGTAAATCGTGCACTTGAGTGTTTTCAGCCACCAATTTATGTACGCCATGAAGTGGTACACAACAAATTTGTGGTGGATGATTTACGTCAGCGTGGCGCGATTTTTGTCGATGAGTTAGATGAAGTACCTGATGACAATATCGTGATTTTTAGCGCGCATGGTGTATCTAAAGCGGTACAGCAAGAAGCAGAGCGTCGCGGTTTAAAAGTTTTTGATGCAACGTGTCCTTTGGTCACCAAAGTACATATTGAAGTCACTAAATATGCCCGTGAAGGGGTAGAAGCCATTTTGATTGGTCATGAAGGTCATCCTGAAGTGGAAGGCACGATGGGACAATATGACAAGAAAAATGGTGGTGATATTTATCTGGTTGAAGATGAAGAAGACGTCGCTCAGTTGGATGTGCGTCATCCTGATAAAGTGGCTTTTGTAACACAAACGACGTTGTCGATTGATGACACCGCTAAAGTGATTGATGCACTGCGTAAAAAATTTCCGAAGATTCAGGGTCCTCGTAAAGATGATATTTGTTATGCCACGCAAAACCGCCAAGATGCTGTGCGTGATTTGGCTGAGCAATGCGATGTGGTCTTGGTCGTCGGGTCTCCAAACTCATCAAATTCGAACCGTTTACGCGAACTGGCTGAGCGTATGGGTAAAGCGGCTTATTTGGTCGATAATGCGGAACAGCTGCAGCAAGATTGGTTTGATACGAATACTAAAATTGGTGTGACGGCTGGTGCCTCTGCGCCTGAAATTCTGATTAAACAAGTCATTCAGCGTCTGCAAGATTGGGGTGCGAAAGTTCCTGAAGAGCTTGCGGGGCGTGAAGAAAACATTACGTTTAGTTTGCCGAAAGAGTTACGTATTCCTGTAACACAGGCTTAAAGTGTTGCAGACTTAACATTATATTTTTATTAAAGATTTGACAGATGGTTGCTTTTTGGCAATCATCTGTTTTTTTATGCCATTTATCCTTTTGTGTGTTCGTTTTGTAAAAAAAAGAAATATGATTTTAAATAGGGTAAAGAGAAATTGCCTTGGGGAGGGCGTATGCGAACAAATCGAGGGTTCACCTTAATAGAGCTCATGGTGACAATTGCTGTGTTGGCAATTATTGCCATGATGGCGGCACCTTCTTTTGGGGACATGATGACTGAGCAAAATCTTAATAAAAGTACTCGAGATTTAACCATATCATTAAATGAAGCGCGTTCTCAGGCTGTTACAACGCGTTCACTTGTACAAGTTTATTTTGCTGATGATGTATCTGATAAATATGAAGAAGATATTTTCAAGGCATTACCTTCTGATGCTGATGTAGATAAAGTAAAAGATAAATTGTCCCAAAGAACAGCTTTTATATGGATTCCTTCAGGGAGTGCACAATTGAAGTCAGGCTCTCCTCGCTCTATTACGTTTGATATCACGGGTGTTGTGTCAGGAGCAAATGCCGATACTAAATTTGAAATTTGTGAAAAATCAGGTGGCAAAAAATCAAGAATCATTAGCATTTCAAGAATGGGTACAATTCAACAAATAATAGAGGGGATTTGCTAATGAACTTGGCTATTAATCAAAAAGGTTTCGGTCTAGTCGAGATTCTGGTGGCTCTTCTAATTCTTGCTATTGGTATTCTGGGCTTTGTTGGATTGCAGTATCGTGCAGTTGAGGCAACATCAGAAGCTGGTTCTAGAATTCAGGCAATTAATATTGCGCGAGATTTGTCGGACAGAATTCGAGTAAATCGTTCAGTATTCAATGTTTATCAATCTCAAATAGAAACACCATCCAATCAAAAAACTTATGAAACAAATTGTTTTACATCTAATTGTTCTGAAACAGATTTGGCTGATTTTGATGTTGCTCAGGTTGTAAATAAAGCAGCTTCTTTGGGAATGACAATGAATATTATGGATTGTCAGGATAATAATAATGGTCGTAGTTGTATTTATGTGGCTTGGGGGGATTCAAGTGCTACTAATGGTACAGGCACAGGGGATTGTACTAATGGGACGGCATATAATCCAAATTCAACCTGTGTGATTATGGAGGCATATTAAAATGATAAGACAATCTGGTTTTACCCTGATTGAACTTGTGCTTTCATTGGCATTGGGTTTAATTATTACTGCTGCTGCAATCTTATTATTTCTTACGAGTCAAAGAAGTTTATCCTTGCAACAAGGATTATCTGATGTTCAGGATAATGCCAATTTTGGGTTGAATTATTTGACGAAAGATATTCGGTTGGCAAACTTAAATAATCCTAAATCAATTTTAAATGACGAGACTGCTTACGGTGGAGTAGTTTTAACATCCTCCATTAATGCAACGAAAGACACACAAACAACTCCTCCAACACCATTAAGTAATTTAGTGCATACAATTATTGGTACAACAGCAAATGTCAATTTGGTTTCTAGAAGTAGCGGAATGACAGTTGGCACAGTGCCAGCATGGTCTGGTGTATCGAATGTTCAAGTGAATGGCAGTGATATTTCAAGTGACCAACTGGTTATTCAGTACGTTCCTCAATATTTGACAGATGATAAAGGAACGGCTTCAACAAGTGATGATGTGTTGGTGGGGGGGTATGATTGTGAAGGGAATAAATTAGAATTTCCTGTGAATGACCCTTTGGATGGTAAGCCATTTGGTCCTCAAGTTGTTGTCCAGCGATATTTCTTACGAGCAGATGATAATAATGTGAAAACTGAACCTAATCAGCCATTGGCACTTGCATGTGATGCTGGGCATTACGCCACAACGGGTGATCCTACTGTAGTAACACGTTATGGTGATGCTGGTGAAATTGTAATGAAGCGGGTGGATTATTTTCGCGTACTTTTAGGTGTTCAAAATGACAACCAGCGAAGATATATTTCTGTAAATGATTATATGACACTTGCAACCCCGAGACCGAGAATAGTGTCTCTTCAACTGGGATTATTAACACGTTCAGCTCAAAATGTGGGTAATGATACAGTTACTAAAGATGATCAAGAGTTTGTGGTACTTGATCAAACTGTAAAAGTTAAAAAACCATCGGTTGCTACAACTAAATATGTTCGCCAAGTTGTTTCACAAACAGTTGCTCTAAGAAACTCAGTAGGGGAGCGCGGAGAATGAAAAAGTTTCAATCTGGTGCAGCGCTTATAGTTGTACTTATATTTCTGGTCGTGATTACGGTAATCGGAACAATTGCTATTCGACAGAGTCTTGTTGGATTAAGTGTGGCGACGAATGGGCAAGTTCAACAGCTTCTATCTCAAAACTCAGATTCAGCTTTTTTTAGCACAGAAGACACTAAAAATTTAATTCAGAGTTTAAGTGGTAGCGGGATGTTCGGCTATGTAAGCAATGCCAATGATAAAAACAAGGAGTTGGTATTTTGTTATCGAGGTGATCAGGCTGATTTCTTTGATATTGCAAGAGCCAATATTATGCAATGGGAATCGGGAAAAGCAAAACCAACAAATGATTTGTTTGGTATTGATGGATATTGTGATGCTAGTCAGTCAAGTACAAACTGGTTTACCAGCGGGCGCCGAGCTGTTATGACACAGGTTTCTGTTAAGTTTTCAACAGTAGAAGAGCTAGACCCATTTTATGATCGTACACGTGCGACTGATACCAAAACAGGGCAAGTTGAAGAGACCAAGCGAGTGAAGGTATTTGCTGTTTCTCTTATGCCAAGCTTGAGTAGTGCTTCCTCCACTGACATAAATACTTGTTTAAATAGCCATATGAATGAGGTCACGGTTCCTAGTGATACGACAAAACCATCTATTTCTTCTGGGACTGCTGTGAAAGACAATCCTTTAATGAGTGTTACAGAGTGTTTAACTAGTTTAAGCGTTCCTTTCACAACGCAGGTGAGTGAATACACCATTGCGCAGAACTTTACATAATGGGAGTAAGGAAAATGACTAGATTAAATAATAAAATAATGCTCCAAAAGTATTGTAAAAAAGTATTGGCAACCAGTCTTTCTGCACTATGTAGTGGCTTAGTAATTAGCAGCAGTGTACAGGCAAGTGATATTGATATTTATCAACAGGCGAAGTCGGGGACGATTAGCTTAATGATGATGCTAGATATTTCGGGCAGTATGGGTTATCCGCAATTAGTGGGAAGTCGTAGTGCATGTGATGTACCTTCAGGTGCTACCATTGAGAGTAATGGTTCTGATACCTCGACTAATGGTACGCCAACGTATAAGCGCTCTTATTGTAATGTTATAGAGACAAAGACATATAGATATCGAAGTTACCGCAGCAATAAAACTACGTATTATCAATCATGTACAAATGCTGCGACAAGTATATCAGCTTGTTCATGGGGGAATGCAACAACGTCAACACCGTCTTTGAGTGGGTTGAATAATGAATCCTCGAGTTCTTATACTTATTATTATGAGGGGATGACTCGTAAGTATTATGATCGTATTACGCGTTTAAAAGATGGGATGTTCGATCTTTTGTATGGAAATACGACTAAAGGTATTACTCGAATTGATGATGATAAAGTCATTGGATTAAGCACATTTTCAAGACCCACAAGTTTTAACAGTAGTGGTGAACCTACAGCAGCGGATAATGTGAGTGGACAAGTCCGAATTCCAGCAAGACGATTAGATGCTGTTGTTAACGGGGTAACTCAGCGACAAATATTGCTTAATGAAATTGCAAAATTAGGTGCTAGAGGAGGAACACCTACTGCGGATGCTTACGCGGACACGGCTGCATATTTATTTGGCACGACCACTGGGGGAACTGAAAAAGGAATTATCGGATATACGACAACAACATATCCTAATCGTTTCTATTCATGCGTTACACCAACACTAACTGGTGGATGTAATGGTTATTCTTCAAGTTATACGACAACAATTCCTGCTTATGATACGCTCACACTAAATAACGGTTACTATTATTATTATAAAAACAATATTGCGAGTTCAGCTTCGAGTGGATTCTATTATTCCTATGATGAAACCAAGAATGCAGCAAAAACATTGTATGCAAAACCTGCATCTTTAACTCAGGCTGACGATATTAAAAAATGTAGTGGACAGGGAATTTATGTCTTAACAGATGGTCAGCCAAATAATAATGATTCTGCAAAACTTCTAATGCAGACAGCTTTAACTTCAACATATAGCTCAACTCTAAGTTGCACAGACTCTGACTCAGGTTGGGAGTGTATGCATAATTTTGTCCAAAATCTTTTAACGCCGACTAAGAATCCACTAGGTTTAAAAATTAAAACTGCAGTGGTCGGTTTTGGGCAAGATTTTAATGGTGTGGCATCTTATGATAAGAATAAAACACAAGAGGAGAATATTGCTGCTTTAGGGACAATTGATACTGATGTAAAAAAAGCAGCTTATTGGGGTATTATTGGTGAAGGTGGCTGGTATTCAGGCAGTGAATCTGAAGATGTTGTGAACAGCGTTAATGATTTTATTAGTAGTTTGGGAAGTACGATCCCTGCTGTAACTACAGGCTCTCCTACTGTACCTAAAGATAGTCTGAATCCATCTGTTTTACAGCAAGTGGCTTATTATCCGCAATTTCAACCGACACCAGACAAAACCTATCAATTATGGGCAGGTAATCTAAAAAAATATAACGTAGTTGCTGGGGTGCTGAAAGACAAGGGTGGAAGTAGCATTGTTGATAGTGATGGACGTCTTGTTGATAATTATGATTTATGGGCACCAGCAGTTGATGCAGCTGTTAAAGATTCCGATGAATCTATTTATGGTAGTACTAAATATGCCTTGATGGGCGGTATGAAATCTCAACTTAAATTGCGTACAGATGCAAATACTGAAAACCGTAAGTTATTAACCAATCGTGTAGCGGAAGGCACAGGAGCTTCTGCTGTATTTGTGAATAGTACTAGCCTTCGTCAGGTTAAAATAAGCGATTTAACGGATAGTACTTATCAGAATGATGCAAACAGAGGTTATTTAATTAGTTTACTGGGTTATGGGATTGATGCTACTAATCCGAGTGCAATTAATTTAGCAACCGCCCCTGAACTTCGTCAAGTTGGGGCAGTCATGCACTCATCTCCTATATTATTAACAAATAAAGGTAAGATTACCTATACCGACAATGTTTTAGGTTCCATAAATCGTGAAGACTACGTTTTATTTGGAACAACGCAAGGGCTTTTACATGTTGTTGATGCTGTGACAGGTAAGGAGAAATTTGCATTTGTACCAAATGAAATGGTTGAAAATCAAAAACAAGCATTCTTGAAATACGACAGTACGAGTGGTGGGTTAAGTAAATTATTTTATGGTGTAGATGCACCATGGGCCACTTATACAGAATATGTAGTAGATGCCAATGGTAATTTAACCGTTGGCACCGGACGTAACTCTCAGAAAGGTAAACAAATTGCCTATGGCGGTTTACGTATGGGGGGAAGAAGCTATTACGCTTTAGATTTAGCAAATATAAATGATCCTAAATTGCTTTTCCAAATTTCGCCATCCGACCAAAAAGTGTATTACAACGGTAGCAGTAAAACTTTTTCTCAACTTCAATACATGGGACAGAGTTGGTCTAAACCTGCAATCGCGTGGGTAAAATGGGGTAAAAGCCGAAAACGGGTGATGTTTGTTGGTGGTGGTTATGATGCCGGTGGTGATGATGGTGATGCACATACCAATGGCGTTAAGGGGGCATATGCGGGTTATGAAAGTGATACTTATAATCAAACCAATGCTAAAGGCGGTGGCGTTTATATGTTCGATGCGGATAATGGGGATTTACTCTGGTGGGCGAGCAAGAATGCAACAACGAGTTCAGCAACAACAAATACTGGTGTGATTGGTTTAAATGACGATAATTTGAAATACAGTGTGACCAGTGAAATTCGTACTGAAGACCGAAATAGTGATGGTTTGGTTGATCACTTATACTTTGGTGATTTAGGTGGGCAATTATTCCGTATTGATTTAGATAATAGTGCAGCGACTTTAGGTGCATTTGCGAAAACACCACACCGCTTACTGAATCTTAATGCTAGTGAGAAAAGCCCAAGATTCTATGAAATGCCAGGTTTTTCAATTTATGATTATGCTGGAAAAGCCTTTGCCGTAATCTCTATAGGAACGGGTAACCGAAGTCTGCCTTTAAAAGACTATACAGTTGGTACAACAGGTTATGATTATGATGCGGTCTATAATATTTACGATAAAGACGTAACACGTAAAGACTTATATACCACTACAACCTTTACTAAAACTTTAGTCAAAGCAGACTTGGGTGAAATCACACAAGACAATCGGAATGATGACACGACCTTAGTTGCACCATATACAGCTTATGGTTGGTTCTACCGTTTTAAATCTTCAGGCTCTGCTGCCAAACTACAAAGTGCCAAGGTGTTAGCGACTCCTATTGTTTTAAATTCTCGGATGTTTGTGTCTACTTTTGATGGTAGTAAACCGGGTTTATCTGGTGATTGTGGAGCTGGGGTTAAAGGTGAAAGCTTCCTACAACAATTCTGTATGCCATATGGGCAGTGTGCGAAAGCAATAGCAATTGAATGTACATCTGCTGATGGTTGCTCGGAGGGTCCAGGGATTCAAACACCCGCTGTTGTAGATGAGGAATGTAATCCTGCTATAGAAGATTGTACGAAATGTGATCCATCTGTGGAGAAGTGTGATCCAGATCCAAATTGTGATCCATCCGTGGAAAATTGTGGTGGCGGTGGAGTCACGAATAATTTGAATTACTGTATTTCTACGGGGAACCGTGGTGTGACTAAAATAGGCGGTATTATTAGCGCTGGCAGCAGTAAAATTTGTTTGGTGCCACAGCGTTGGTATGAGCTTTCTGGGCTTAAGCAATAGGGGGGGCTCAATGACTACTAGATTTAAAAAAAAACCAAATAATGCTGGTTTTACCCTCATTGAGTTGATGGTAGTTGTCGTAATTGTTGCAATCATTGCAGCAATTGCGATCCCGAGTTATCAGGAATATGTACGACGTAGTCTTGCTTCGCAGGCTCAGCAGCAGATACAGCAAATATCCAATTCGCTTGAGAAAAATAAAGCACGAAATTTTAACTATTTGGGTTTTACATTGTCGCCAAATCCAACAGTTTTGCCTGTTGGGGCGACTGGAGCATCAATAAAGTATTCTATCACTGTCCAAGATGGTGCAAATACTGCAAGAGCTTTAACAGATAGTTCTGCAGCTGGGCAAAGTTGGGTAATTCGTGCAGAATCTACCGATGCTAAAAACTTTAGTTATCTTATGACAAGTTTAGGGTTTCGTTGTAAAACTAAAACAACTGCGAATATTTCAGCCACCAGTGTAACAAATGCGACTTGTGGAACTGGAGGCGAGTCATGGTAGTGAAAATTAAAGGCTTCACACTTGTTGAGCTTATGATTGTCGTAGCGATTATCGGGATTCTAGCGATGATAGTTTACCCTTCTTATCAAGAGTTTGTTCGTAAAACAAAGAGAGCGGACACTGAAAAGGAGATGATGGAAATTGCATCAAGAATTCAGCGTTATAAAATTGCTAACTTTACTTTTCTGAAAACAGATGGTAATCCAATTGGTTTAACTGATATAGGACATAAGAGCGTAAGTCCTCAGTCAGGTACAGTTTTGTATAATTTAGCATTATCCAATGTCACAGCTGGGACTTGGACATTAACGGCTACACCAGTCACGAGTGCTGGCCAGTATGGTGATGGACACATAGTTTTGAATCATAGAGGTGAGCGTTGTTGGGAAAAAGGATCTGACAAAACAGGCTCAGCGTGCGTACCATCCTCAACCACAAATTGGGGCGGCAAATAAAAGCTAAATTCAAAACTGTGGATAAATCATTTTTTGATCTTTCCCTCATGCTGAATTTAGCGTAGAATGTCGCCCTCTATCAAAGGGGTTTGAAATGTATCGATGGTCGGTACAGGGAAAATCCGTAAAAACTATAAGGTTGTATCATGGTAGTTATTCGTCTTGCACGCGGTGGTGCTAAAAAACGTCCGTTTTATCAAATCATTGTGACTGATAGTCGTAATGCACGTGACGGTCGTTTCATCGAACGTATTGGTTTCTTCAACCCAACAGCTCAAGGTAAAGCAGAAAAACTTCGTTTAGATGCTGACCGTTTTGCTCATTGGGTAGCACAAGGTGCTCAACCTTCTGATCGTGTTGCTTCTTTAGCTGCTCAAGCTAAGAAAGCTGCAGCTACTGCATAATTTTAGATTAAGTAGTAGGTATAAGCCCATGACACCAACACAGAATGTTCCCGAAGATCGTATTCAGATTGGACAGTTACGTTCAGCATATGGATTAAATGGGTGGCTCTGGGTCTATTCCAATACAGAACCTATGAGCAACATATTTGACTACCTGCCTTGGTACATTGAGACCAAAGCAGGTTGGCAAATTGTAGATGTAAAACGTTGGAAACCACATGGCAAAGGTTTGGTTGTTTGGCTGAAAGGTGTGAGTGATCGCACAGCAGCAGATAATCTGGTCGGTGCAAATGTCTGGATCTCAAAATCTCAACTGCCTCAAGCAGGCGTGGACGAGTATTATTGGTCGGATTTAAAAGGCTTAACTGTGTTAGGTTTGAATGATGAAGAGCAAGAAGTGAATCTCGGTCAAATCCATGAACTGTTCGAAACAGGCGCTAATGATGTGATGGTGGTTCGCGCAACTGCTGAAAGCATCGATAGTGAAGAGCGTATGATTCCATGGCATAAAGATGTGATACAACGCGTTGATCTCGAAGCTGGTCGTATCTACGTCAATTGGGGCGTAGATTATTAATCCTGTTTAGGATTCACACAGCAGGAAAATAGAGGAGTCTGCGGTGTTTTTTGCAGTCATTACGCTTTTTCCTGAAATGTTTGAAGCGATTACAGCCTACGGTATTAGCGGGCGCGCAGCAAAGCGTGACATTGTACAAGTCCATTGTATTAATCCACGTGAATTTGCTGAGGGCAACTACAAAAGAGTGGATGAACGTCCCTTTGGTGGTGGTCCAGGTATGGTGATGATGGCGGAGCCTCTGGCAAAGGCCATTCAACGTGCCAAACAGCTTGCAGAGCAAGCAGGAGCCGTTCATGTTCCAGTGGTGTATATGTCGCCACAAGGGAAAACCTTAAATGAGCCTGCGGTACAACAGTTTGTCGAATATGATGGATTGATTGTGTTATGTGGGCGTTATGAAGGGGTAGATGAACGTTTAATCCAAAAATATGTTGATCAGGAATGGTCAATTGGGGATTACGTTTTATCAGGTGGAGAGCTTCCTGCGATGGTGTTGTTGGACAGTATTATTCGACGTTTGCCGAATACGATGTCTGATGAGCAATCGGCTGTGCAAGATTCTTTTGTGGATGGTCTGTTAGATTGCCCACAATATACCAAGCCAGACCATTTTGAAGGTTTGGATGTGCCCGATATATTGAAGTCGGGACATCATGCCAACATTGAAAAATGGCGGTTTTTGCAGCGTTATCAGCGGACTCTTGAACGCCGACCTGAGTTGGTGGAAAAGGTGGAGTTGACCAAGCAGCAAAAAAAATGGCTTAAAGATTTATAAGGCAGATAACGTCAAGTTATTTTCCAAATCCAATACTTGAACGGTTGTGTTGAAGTGTTGTTTATTAGGCTCTTTATGTCTTGAAGCGGTCAAGTATAAAGGGAAAGTCAATCGGGTCTATGCGATTTTAGCCTCTATACCCAGTGGATATCAGACCTCTTCTGACCCACACATATTGGAGATACCCCATGAGCGGTAAGCATCCTTTAGTACAAGCTGTTGAAAATGCACAGCTTAAACAAGACATTCCAGCTTTTGCACCAGGTGATACTGTTATCGTTCAGGTAAAAGTAAAAGAAGGTGATCGCGAGCGTCTTCAAGCATTTGAAGGTGTTGTTATTGCGAAGAAAAACCGTGGTTTGAACTCTGCGTTCACAGTACGTAAAATTTCTAGCGGTGTTGGTGTTGAGCGTGTATTCCAAACTCACTCTCCAATCGTTGCTAAAATCGAAGTGAAACGTCGTGGTGACGTTCGTCGTGCTAAACTTTACTACCTACGTGAATTGTCTGGTAAAGCTGCACGTATTCGTGAAAAATTACCAGCTCGTAAAGTTAAAGCTTAATTTTAAGTTTTTACACGAGTTGAAAAATGCGCCATTTGGCGCATTTTTTATGTTTGATGATTAAAGCCCTTGCAGTTTTAAGCGGTTGGCATGTTGACGATAGACATCGACTGGATCTGGCGAGAATACTGAGCGCAAAGCAAAGAATTGATTAATTACATCTAAATGGTTCCAATTATAATTGTCTCGAATGGTCTTGCCATATTTTGCGCTACAACGTGAAACCAAACCATCATTGTCATTTGGCGCTTGCATCAATAAACCTGTAGCTGCCAATAATGAATCTGGATCAAGAATATTGGTTAAAGTTGAATTACCCGAAAACGAATAGAAGTAAATGCCATTTTCTGTTACAGCACCTTCACCACAATTTGTTTTTGGCATACCTAAAGCATACTTTTGACTAAATGATTTAGATCCTGCCTGACTTAAGCTTTTTCCAGCAGCAAGGGCATCATGCGGGAGTGAATTAGGATCCTGTTGTTGCGCCCATACAATCGCTTTAGAGCCAAAGTTAATCAGGCCAACTAAGGGTTGTTCTAGCGGTGTGCCTTGAGCAGAAATAATCAAATCTGCCACAGGTGAGCCTTTTAAAGGGCTTGAAATTGCAGTGGAAGACGCGACTTTAGATGGGGCAACATTCGAAACATAAGCAATGCTATGTCCGCCGTGACTATGTCCCAGTAGATTGACTTTGCTTGCACCTGTGATGGCTAAAATTTCATCGACTTGTTGTAATAGTTGTTCACCGCGAACTTCCGAGCTATTAAAGGGTGAAACGCGAGTTGCCCATGCATTGGCACCATTACGTGCTAAATCAGGTAAAATTTGATACCAATAATCCACACCCAATTCATCTGTGCCTGCACGAATCCATCCGCCCATCCCATGTGCAAAGACCAATGGATATTTGGTTTTTGCATAGTTTGAGGTGACGTATTTCGCTTGAATTTGTGATGCACTGGCTTGAGTTTGGCTGGTACTCAGCACACAGGTCGATAGCAGTCCAGCTATCAAGAATCCATATTTCATTGATCTTCCTCTATTTTAATTTTTCTATCGACAAAAAGAATTGTCAAAATGAGTATAAAGTTGGAGTGTGGATTGGGCGGACAAATCCGATTAAATTAAATACAATTTGTAACTTTATAATTCTAAAAAATCCCTCAGAGTCATGTGCCTAGAGGGAGTATTGGCATTAAAGACCTTGAAGTTTTAAACGATTGGCATGTTGGCGATAAACATCGACGGGATCTGGGCTGAACAATCCTCTTAATCCTAAAACTTGGTTCACCTCATCTAGGTGATTCCAATCGTAATTATCACGAATGACTTTGCCGAAATGGGTGCTGCAACGTGCCACCAATCCATCATTGTCGGTACTGAGATAGGAGATTGGAGCCAGTAGTGAAATGGCACTGTCTGCAACATCAATGACGTTGGTCACTTGAGAGGTTCCAGTCCAAGAATAATAATAGATCCCATTGTTGGAGCTGGCGCCGCTTTTACTACAGTCGGATGCTAAGGCTGTGGTTGGGTATTTTTGATTGAAGACTTGAGAGCCTTTTTCACTGATCGAGCTTAGAGAGGCTTGAAGATCACTTTTTAGCGATGGGTTCCCTTCTGCAAAGGTAATGAGTGGTCCAATAATATAATCTGTGGCGATACCCAAAAGCTGTGAACCCGTTGGGTTTGACAGTAAATCATCTGCGACTTTGGAACCTCTAAAGGTAGCACCCACCCCTGTGAGGGAAGCGACATATTGAGGTTTGACTGCTTCGACATAGCGAATGGTCGGTCCGCCATGACTATGTCCAATTAAATTGACTTTGGGTTTACCTGTAATGGCCATCACTTCTTCGACTTGTTGTAACAGTTGTTCGCCACGGACTTCGGTCGATTCTAAAGGTGAGATTTGTGCAGCAAAGGTGGTTGCACCATTACGTGCTAAGTCGGGCAGAATTTGATACCAATAATCTAAGCCGAATTCAGCGACACCAACGCGACTAAAACCAAACATCCCATGGGTAAACAATAACGGATATTTGGTTTTGGCATAGGTACTTTGAGCGGTGGTGTTTACGCTCAGCACACCCGCTGTTACCGAACTGGTAGCAAATCCGAGGCATGCGGCTAAACCCAGCAGTGAAAGGCTATGTGCTATTTTTTTCGTTTTATACATATTTTCATCCTGAAAAATGGTTTGGTTGGACAGAATTATTCTGCGAAAGGAAGTTTCCCTCCTGAGTCATGTGTGGTTTCAAAAGTTCCAAGTCGAAGTTGTTCTTGTGGATTTTTAAATTGTTGTTGGCGCAATTGAGCAATGGCTTGTTGTTGTGCAGATTCACTCATCTGACTCTTTAGAATCTGGTCACGCTGCGTTAAATATTCATTCACACGTGATTTCCATTGGCCTCGATCTTGATCCAATTGCTCCAGTCTAGTGGTTGCTTCTGCACCGACTAAATTCATACGCATTTGGCGAAGCTCTTCAGCAGAGCCGCCGCGAGCTTTAATATCACTGGTCAGTTTGCGTAGATCTTCCAATTTAGACAATTGTTCCAGATTCTCACGCCAATCTTCAGGCAATTGTGCAAAGAGTTCTTTTAGTTTTTGTGCCTTTTGAACTTCATTTAGAGATGGGTCTGCTATGATCGACATACGGTCTAAGGTATATTCGTGGTAGGTATTTTCTGCACCAAATAATCCCTGGATTTCAGCAGAGGAAAAAAATTGTGCGCGCAAGTTGTTCATCAGTGCAAAAACTTTTCGATAGTATTCAGGGTCTTGTTTATCTAGGTTGGGTTCTTTTAAGTTGCCTAGCTGAACTCGATAGTCGATATAACGATTCCATAAATCAATAATTTGGCTTAATGCAGGTTCTTTGTAGCCTTTTTGCATGTAACGCGTGAAGTCTTGCTTAATTTGATCAATCTGTTTTTCCCCATATTGGGTAATGAAATATTCAAAGCAATTCCGTGTTTGTTCATTCACGATTAAATGCTGACTTTGATTTAAACTGAGCTGACAATTCACTTCAGTATCTTGTTGGCTTGTACTGACAAAAGGCTGTGTGGTGCCATGCGATGCCGTATGTCCTGTAAGTGAGGAAGTTGAATGCTGCGCGTCTACGAGTGGATGGGGGGTCGTGTTGGAGCCTGTGGTTGCACTCGGTGCAAGCCACACCAGAAATCCGAGTAGAATAATCACTACAACGGCAAGTATCAGCCATAATTTCTTTTTTTGCATATCCTATGCCTAATATCCATTTTTAATTTTTATGCAGTTCATTTGCTGAACTTGTTTTATTGTGCAATGCAAACGTAAATAAACAACAGAAAAGTTGTAAAACTAGATGAGCGGTTGTTAGTATTGCGGCAGTTGAAATACGTGTTCTGAGTTATGAAATCATCTGCTGCAAAAATCCAGCGCCGCGCGGTTCATGGGGTATTTTTGTTAAATAAACCCTTGGGTATTAGTTCAAATGCGGCATTACAAAAAGTACGCTGGTTATTGAGGGCAGAGAAAGCAGGGCATACAGGTGCTTTAGATCCGCTGGCATCAGGCCTATTACCAATTTGCTTTGGTGAAGCCACGAAGTTTTCTCATTTCTTATTAGATTCGACCAAACGCTATCAAACCACGATCCAGCTTGGACACAGTACGACCACGGGTGATGTGGAAGGTGAGGTACTGCTCGAACAAGCGGTGCCAGTATTGACTGAAGAGAGTATTCAAAATGTATTGAATGAGTTTGTTGGAGAAATTCAGCAAATTCCTCCGATGTATTCTGCACTCAAAAAGCAAGGTCGCCCGTTGTACGAATTGGCACGTAAAGGGATTGAAGTGGAACGTGAAGCACGTCCTATTACAATTGAGGCGATTCAGCTACTTTCATTTACCGAAAGCAGTATTACGTTGGATGTGACTTGCTCTAAAGGCACCTATATTCGTGTGTTGGGGGAAGATATTGCCAAAGCTTTAGGGACGCAAGGGCATTTGACCTATTTGCACCGTATTCAGACCGGTCATTTTGAACTGATTCCAAGTTACACGATTGATTACTTAGAAGGCTTAACTGAACAAGAGCGCGAAGCACTGTTGTTGCCTGTGTATGCACCTGTTCAGCATTTTACTCAAATTCAAGTTCCTGAAGGTCGGGCAGAATATTTTAGTCGTGGCATGGAAAGTAATATTGATCATGCTGCGGAAGCCCAAGTGCTGGTGTTTGATGGTGAAAAGTGCCTCGGATTAGCCGAAATTAATGATCGAAAGCGTTTAATTCCTAAACGTGTTTTGAATCTGTAGGTGGCTGACAATGATGGAACTCGATCTGATTCTGAGTCTGGTCTTCTTTGCTTTTTGTGCAGGCGCCATTGATGCTGCTGTGGGTGGTGGTGGACTCATTCAAATCCCTGCGATTATGGGGGCAATGCCACAGTTGGCACCAGCCACAGTTTTTGGCACCAATAAACTTTCTTCTATTTTTGGTACGGCATCTGCGGCGTTTTCATTTATGCGTCGCGTATCATTGTCGTGGAAATTGCTGTTGGTGATTGGGGTAGGGGCTTTTATTAGTTCCTACTTGGGAGCAGCCTGTGTTTCCATGATTCCCACCCAAGTACTGAAACCCTTTGTGCTGTGTATGTTGATTATTATCGCAATTTACACATTCATGAAGAAACAATTTGGTCAGGTACATTTTCAACAGGAAATCACCACTAAAATACTGGTACTTGCAGCGATTGGGAGTGTCTTGATTGGCTTTTATGATGGAATTTTTGGACCAGGAACGGGCAGTTTCTTTATTTTCTATTTTATTCGCTACTTAAAAGTCGATTTTCTTCATGCTTCGGCGCTCTCCAAAATTGCCAATTTCATGACCAATTTTGCTGCATTGAGTTTTTTTGTGCCCGCAGGTCATGTGTTATTTGGCATTGGTTTAACCATGGCCGCTGCCAATATTGCAGGTTCTTTGGTTGGGGTTAAACTCGCTTTAAAATATGGTAGTGGTTTTATTCGTATTATCTTTTTAATATTGGTGTCTATTTTAATTGTCCGATTAAGTTACCAAATTCTCTTTCCTGCTTAATAGCTCAACGCATCTATGTTGTATCAATAATTAAATCCAATTTCTAAGCTTACCCTTGCCTCAGCAAGGGTTTTTCATTTATAGAAGCGTAGATTGGTAATGAGTCGTGCTTCTTCAGAAACTGCATACTTTTGCTCCATCAATAATTTGAGGATGGCTTTTTTGCCTTCCTCTTTATAGTGTGGGCAATAAGATGCTGCAACACTCAGTTCATCCAACGCTCGCCATGTGTAGACACTGTCATTAACAAATAGAATATCGCTCGGACGTTTGATCTGGCAAGCTTGTAAAGCAAATTGACATGCTGTTTCAAATTGCATTTGTTCACGATAGTAGCGTGCTAGTTCATATAATGGCTCTGCACGTTGTGGACGGCTGACCCAAGCTTGTAAATAAGCAGTGCGAATACTTTCCGCAGATTGCTTTAATTGTTCGGTTAATTGTGCTGCTCTAAATTGTGCCATCCAACGCTCTTCTTCCCAGCCATTCGCATTGGCACGTCGTTGATAGGCTTCTAGTGCCTGTTGAGGCATGTGTGCATCTTGGTAACTTTGCGCAAGATAAAATTGATAACGCAAATTTTCTGGTTCATCCAGAATACCTTGCTTTAAAAGGTCAATATCTTTGAGATAGGTTTGTGGGTCATGTCCGCGGGCACTGTCATGCTGCACAAAAATTTGAGGACCTTCAAGAGATGTCCATTGATGAGGCGAAGTAGAATCAAGATATTCATGTAATACCCCTTTCCAAACCCAAGGGAGTTTGGTCGAGATCATGGCATTACGTTGATAACGTAAATGATCATAGATGCATTCAAAATAATACGCTGTACCCGATAATGTGCCCCATTGAAATTCTGGTTTTACCAATAAGCTTTCATCGGCATCGATAAACATTAAATAGTCGGCATGGGGAAGGGAAGAATCCTGAGCCAATTGTAAAGCTTCGGTACGATTGAAACCAAAATTGTGCCAAGGGCGTTCAAACAGCTTGCCAGGCAAATCCTGCATAAACTCTTGAATCAGTTTTTGTGTACCATCGGTTGAACCCGTATCGACAATCACCCAAGAATGAATCCACGGTTTGACCGATTTTAAACATCGTAAAATCACAGCGGATTCGTTTTTGACAATCATATTGAGGCGAATATGTGGTTGCATTGTTGTTCTTATGTTCCCTTTAATTCTTTTGATTATAGTAGTTTTTCAG
This sequence comes from Acinetobacter tibetensis, assembly GCF_023824315.1. Classification (NCBI taxonomy): domain Bacteria; kingdom Pseudomonadati; phylum Pseudomonadota; class Gammaproteobacteria; order Moraxellales; family Moraxellaceae; genus Acinetobacter; species Acinetobacter tibetensis. The sequence goes on from NZ_CP098732.1 coordinate 306,018, forward strand.
CAAATTGAATTCAAGGGTATTCCAGTAAGCGCTATTTTAGTTGAGGATACTTGGCTGGATAAAATTCTATCGTTTAAAGAGCAGTTGCTGATATTAAATACAGCAACTGCTTTTGATGGATTAAATCTGGATTTTAAGAGGTCGATGTTTCTGCATTCGCTTCTGGTGCTGTGCGACTGGCACGATAGGTGACGCCGACCGAAGCGGTCATAATGCACATGAGGGCTAAAGTTTGCCAAAGGGTAATGTGTTCTTTTAATAACAGCATACCGGCAATCGCTGCTAAAGCAGGAGATAAACTGGACAGTGTGCCATAACTGAGTTTACTCAGACGTTTGAGTGCCATTAAATCAAGTGTATAAGGAATTGCAGTGGCTAGGAGGGCAATCATTAAGGCTTGTGGCCAGTATTGAAATTGCAACATCGCTTCAGGATTACGAATACTGTTAATGGGTAATAAAATGAGGGTCGACAGTACGATGGCGATACTCAACGCATGCATCCCTATATTCTGGCGTGCAACTCTTTGACCAAAATAAATATAAAATGCCCAACAAATACCTGCACCTAATGCATATGCTGCACCAATATAAGAAAAATTGTGGGCGTGTGCATCTTGCCAAGGCACCATCAGGGCAATCCCTGCAATCGCGAGTCCGACCCAAATATAATCACTTTTGTGTTTAATCGAGAGCAGCGCTAAGGTCAAAGGTCCTAAAAACTCTAATCCAACGGCAATGCCTTGTGGCAACTTACCTAAAGAGGCATAGAACAAAACATTCATGACGCAGACAGCGGCGCTGTAAAACAGTAAATCACGCCATTTTAAATCCGATAGGTGCTGGATGATTTTCCATGAACGGAACATCAATACCACCAAAATAGAGGCAAAACTGAGACGTAAGGTTACTACGGTAAAAGGGTCTAATGCTTGCATGAGCTGCTTGGCAAATGAGGCACTGACTTGATATGCCAACATGGATAACACCATGAAAAATACGGCACTCAGTTGACTGTTTAGCATATCAGTTGTGGTCTCCATGACAAAGAAAGCAAAAAGAAGATTAAGTGAAGTTAAAACATAGTTATGATGAATATTTTAGCGAATCATATTGATTCACTAGATGATTTTAAGTTGGCTTCGGTACGGCATTTGGCTTGTTGTGTGGTATAAGTACAGCCAATTGAAGCGGTAATAATGGTGCCAAGTGCTAGCCACTGTGTCCAAAGCAATTGCTCATTTAAGAATACAAAGCCAGACAGTGCCGCAATTGCAGGTTCAAGGCTCATTAAGGTCCCAAAACTCAATGCAGTTAAATTACGTAAGGCAATCATTTCTAAGGTAAAGGGTAAAGCACTTGCCAGAACGGCCAAACCGATAAAATAGAATAAATTGGGGGGCTGGAAAACATGACTGGTCATGCCTGAAAATAAGGCGACGGGTAGTAAACACAGCATGCCGACAAACATGCCCAAACACACCGTATGATTGCCTGAAATACCCGAAGGACGTTGACCTGCAATAATATAAACTGCCCAACATGCCCCTGCGCCAATCGCGAAGGCAATGCCTATTAAATCGAGCGATTGTGTGGCTTGGTCAAAAGGAAACAGCAGGACTAAGCCTAAAATTGCCATACTGACCCAAAGTAAATCGTATTTTTGCCGCGCATAGTACAAGGCGACGCTTAAGGGTCCAATAAACTCAAATGAGACGGCAATACCCAGTGGGAGTCGTTCAATCGATAAATAAAACAGTCCATTCATGCCTGCCAGTGCAATGCCATAACTTAAAATAGAAGACCAACGCACACTTTTAAAATTAATTTTCCAGATTTGAAAAATAACCGCCAGAATCAGCGCACCGAGCAGCATACGCATGGCAGAAACGGTAAGAACTGGAAATTGCTGAAACAGAATTTTGGCCAATGAACCGCTACTTTGCACACAGAGCATGGCAATAAAGAGCAGGAAAACCGCTTGTAAATAGGAGGGGGTTTTAAAGTTCAACATGAGTTAGGACATTTTGTTTTATATCAGATGATCAATTTGTATATTTTTTTCAATCATAACACTGTGCAGGTGAAATAGCTTGTAAGGGATGAACTAAATTAGTGCAATAGATGCAGAACAAAACTAGAGCGTATTGGAATGCTGAATTGAAAAAAAACCGATCTATTCCCCATAGGCAATAGATCGGTTTTGAGCTGTGAAATGCGCTTTATTGACCCAATTAAGCGGAGGATGGATCAATAAAAAACCACAGACACAAGTCTGTGGTTTCTCACATCGAATAACTTAGAACAATACGCGAACGCGGATTGTACCTTCAACGTCTTGTAATGTATCAAGTGCTTCTTGAGATGCAGTTGCATCAACATCCATGACTAAATAGCCTACATCACCTTTGGTCATTAAAGACTGACCAGAGATGTTGATGCCGTGTTCAGCAAACAAGTTGTTGATTTTTGAAAGTACGCCAGGCACATTCTTGTGAATGTGAAGTAGACGGTGTTTACCTTCAGTTAATGGCAATGCAATTTCTGGGAAGTTTACAGCAGAGAGGGTCATCCCTTTATCTGAGTAAGAAACGAATTTCTCAGCAACTTCTAAACCAATGTTTGCTTGCGCTTCCATAGTCGAACCACCCACGTGTGGGGTTAAGATCACGTTTGGAATGTTACGTAGTGGAGAAACAAATTCTTCACCATTGGCTTTTGGTTCTTTCGGGAACACGTCAATCGCAGCACCAGCTACATGACCTGATTTTAAGGCATCTGCTAAGTCTTCGATGATGACACATGTACCACGTGCAGCATTGATGAAGATAGAACCTTCTTTCATTTGTGCAAATTGGTCTTTACCGAAGAAGTTACGTGTAGACGGAACATCTGGTACGTGTAAAGAAACCACGTCAGCATTGGCAAGAAGTTCAGCCATACTGCCGACTTGACGTGCGTTACCTAAAGGTAATTTAGTGACTGCGTCAAAATAGATGACTTTCATCCCCATGCTTTCAGCTAAAACTGAAAGTTGAGAACCGATTGAACCATAACCCACGATACCTAAAGTTTTACCGCGTGTTTCAAACGAACCTACAGCAGATTTGTTCCAACCGCCCGCATGTGTATCTGTTGATTTTTCAGGTACACGGCGAAGAAGAAGAATTGCTTCTGCAAGTACAAGTTCAGCCACTGAACGAGTATTTGAATATGGTGCGTTAAAAACTGGAATACCACGAACCATCGCAGCATTTAAGTTCACTTGGTTGGTCCCGATACAGAAACAGCCCACAGCAATCAATTTGTTTGCTGCTTCAAAAATTTCTTCAGTCAACTGAGTACGGGAACGAATACCAATGAAATGTGCATCTTTGATCGCTTCTTTCAACGCTTCACCCTCAAGCGCAGTTTTACGATAATCGATGTTGGTGTATCCAGCAGCATTTAAAGTGTCGACTGCGTTTTGGTGAACGCCTTCTAACAACAAGAAACGAATTTTATCTTTAGGCAGGGAAAGATGTTGGCTCATTACGGCTCCGCTACAAAGGCCAAATTTGGTCGCGGTATCATAACATAGGACTTAGGTCGATATACATTTCCTTTATGACGCAACGATCAGGTATTTTGGCGAAATATACGTCACAACCTGTCGTTATTGGTCTAACTAAGCCTGTAATTTACAAGGTAACCTTGTTAAAACGCGATTTTCTGCGGGTTTTGACGAAAAATGGCATATAATAATGCTCCGTGAAAAAATACGGTGCAGATGGACTGTCCGTTACTTCACGCGCTGTCTAGTTATTGTTCCTTTGTTACCGCTGTTTCAGTTGAATAATGCATTAGATTCGACACCACTTGTTTACTTCATTGCAAGGTCTGAAAACGATGAATGCTCCAGTCGCTTTAACCCCAGAGTTGTTGACCCAATTGACCGAAATTGTTGGCGAAAACCGTATTAAAACGGATACCGATAGCCTGCAAAATTGGGGTCGAGATCATACTAAACACTTTGACCCAAATCCTTCCGTTGTCGTTTTCCCTTCAAGCACTGAACAAGTTCAAGCTATTGTTAAACTCGCAAATCAATACAATGTTGCGGTGACACCATCGGGTGGTCGTACAGGTTTATCTGCGGGTGCTGTGGCAGCCAATGGTGAAATTGTAGTCAGCATGGACAAAATGAACCAGATTCTGGAATTTTTCCCTGCTGACCGTATGGTACGTGTACAAGCGGGTGTAGTGACTGAACAATTACAAAATTATGCTGAAGAACAAGGTATGTACTACCCAGTAGATTTTGCTTCTGCGGGTTCTTCACAAATTGGCGGTAACATTGGCACCAATGCGGGCGGTATTAAAGTCATTAAATATGGCATGACGCGTAACTGGGTGCTGGGCTTAACCGTGGTGACGGGTAAAGGCGACATTTTGCGTTTAAACAAAGGCATGATTAAAAATGCTACAGGTTATGCGCTACAGCATTTATTTATTGGTGGTGAAGGTACTTTAGGTTTAGTGACTGAAGCTGAAATTAAATTAGAGCGTCAACCGCAAGACCTACAAGTGATGGTGTTGGGTGTGCCTGATTTTAATGCGGTGATGCCTGTATTACATGCGTTCCAAGCTAAAATTGATTTAACTGCATTTGAATTCTTTGGTGAATTGGCGATGCAGAAAGTTTTAGATCATGGACATGTACAACGTCCATTTGAAACACAATGCCCATTCTACGTATTACTTGAATTTGAAGCGCCGTTTGAGCCAATTATGGACAAGGCGATGGAAATTTTTGAGCATTGCATGGAACAAGGTTGGGTGCTGGATGGCGTGTTGAGCCAAAGCCTTGAGCAAGTCGAAAGCTTATGGCGTTTGCGTGAAGACATTTCTGAGTCGATTGCGCCATTTACTCCATACAAAAATGACATTTCAGTTTTGATTACTCATGTGCCTGCATTTATTCAAGAAATTGACAGCATTGTGTCAGAAAACTATCCAGACTTTGAAATCTGCTGGTTTGGTCATATTGGCGACGGTAACTTGCACTTAAATATTCTTAAGCCTGCCGATTTAAGCAAAGATGAATTCTTTGCGAAATGTCAGGTGGTGAATAAATACGTATTCGATACTGTGAAAAAGTATGATGGTTCTATCTCTGCCGAGCATGGTGTGGGCATGACCAAAAAGCCGTATTTGGAGTATTCACGCAGTGCTGAAGAAATTGAATACATGAAAGCTTTGAAAAAAGTATTCGATCCAAACGGGATTATGAACCCTGGTAAATTATTCGATCTTTAATCTGAATCATGTAAAAAAAAGCGTACTTTATCGTGCGCTTTTTTTATAAATTGCTAAAAATAAAAGAATTTGTATAATAGAAAACATTAAAAAAACAAAGTACATAATATGAACAATAAAATTTTATATTTCATTATTGCTGGGCTAGTTTTGGTGGTTTTATGCCTCGTTTTTTATCGAAATGATAAACTATCCGACATGGTCAGCGCATTGAATTCAATTGATACCGAAATATGTGGCTCTCAAGTTTCCTTGCCTAAGGAGTATCAAGTTTTAGCAGCCAGTGTTTATGCAGGTTCATCTAGTCATAATTTCCCCGCAGAATATAATGGCTATAAAGCAATTGATGTGATGGTGACAGTTACTCAGCCTACCGTGATTGTTTTAAGTGGTTATGAACAAAATGTTTGGAATATTAAAGCAACACAGCCCAATTTAGTAAAAGCCATCTTACTTGCAGGATATTATGATCAGAAGGTAATTTTAAATGACATTAAAGCCAAAATTTTAGGAGGGAAAGGTTCTGCCTGTCAGGGAAGCTATTATGATGAGCAGGAGATTAATCAGTTGAATCACTATAGTCAGTCGCACCTTAAAAGAAATGTAGATGCACTATATGTATTGGGAGGCACTCAATACATTAATATGGATGACAGTTTGGTTGCCCCATTAAAGAATAAGCTAAAAGAACATTTGCAAGCCTATAGTACAAAAACTGCACCTGTACTCACCAGTGAACATTATATGCAATTGCCCGAAAGTGATGAAGGAATGCAAAAAGCGTTGCAATTGGGTTTAATTCGACCAGCAACTTATGCTGATGCTAAGCAATTTGATTTAGCTCAAATTAGACAAAACAATGGAGATAATCCAGAGTTGACAGTAATAGTGGGGGCGGGTGACGACGAGTTAAGACATGAGTTTTATTCAGACCATAGTTATGTCATTTTGAAACCTTTTAAGTTCCCAGAGGATATGTATGGTGCACATTCCGCGACATTTTATTTGCCCCAAGGGGTTGCCTATCCAATAGGTGAGTTATCTCATTCAACACTCTATAACATGAATGATGGAACCTGTAGAGGCGCAGGATGCGGGCACTAGCTTTTGAACGGATAATTTAAGTCAAGCACCGTAATGGCAACATTGTGGTGTTTTTTATTGCTTGAATAAAAAGGGATACATATCTCTGACCAAGAAAAACAAACGCTACATTGTTGCCATAGAGTTATGTGGCTAAGCATTGCATCATAACGGGTATGTAATGATATCTATGGGGAATTTGTCATGTTGCGTTTAGTTTCGGTTTCAGCCTTATGCTTAGGATTATTGGCAGGCTGTGCCACCACACAAAATTTAGTCAATAAGGTCAGCAGTCCAGACACACCTTTGGCGCAAGTATTAAAACAACGTCCTGATTTAGTCAAAGAATTATCTACCGTAGAAATTCGTCAATTTTTTAACAGTGTAGAAGCACCAACGGCTGCACAAGTGAAAGTGACGGAAACAGGTTTAATGGACGATTCAGTCCGTTCGATTCGTACCATCTATAGTTTTAAACATATGGATAATGACTGGAAATTGATCGAAACTGAAAAGTCGTATCAATGTATGCGCGGTAAAAATACCAAGAATTTCCAAACTGCGAAGTGTTCTTAATAAATCTTTGATTTATGGTTGAAAATTAGGCTGTTTTGCTTCATAAAAAGCGTATCTATTGATGCGTTTTTTTTATTTTGGACTTTATAAAAATGAATATTTTAATTGTGGGGAATGGTTTCGATTTGTCGCATTATTTGCCGACTAAGTACGATCATTTTATGGATGTGATGGGGGCAATAGAAGCAAAAGATACAGGTGGTTTACCTGCAAATTTGTCTGAAAGAAAAATAAACGAATGGTTAGAAGAATTAGACAAAATTTTCCAAAAGCGAAATAAAATGGAGTCCCTACCTTATCATATGAAGTTTGATGAATTATATGCTCAAACTCGTGATCCAAATTTTATAGATAAAACTAAAGAATACTATTTAACAGAGAAAATTTTTCTTCCGGCACAAGATGTTATTAAAATTCAATATAGATTAGCTCTTAATTCGTGGTATCAATATTTTAAAAATCATGTCGTGGAGATCAAAACATGGATTGATTTCGAACAAAAAATTGAAAATGTTTTAACTTTAGTTGGGAAGAAAATTCAAGAGATTGAACATATTGAAACAGAAGAAGAAATAATAAATTATTTTAATGGTACCGATAATTCCAAACCAAAAATTAATAACAAAAATTTGAACACATTGAATTTCTTTCATCTAACAGTCAAAGAACATATGAGTAGAGTTCTATCAAGAGATTTACGAACTGGAAAGCCATTTAAAACTGCAACGGGAATTTTTATTAACATTCATAAGGAATTTTGTAATGGTGCCAACAGGTCTAATGGTTTTAGCCCTAGCTACTTTATTGATTATCTAGCTGAACAGTTAGAAGATTTTATACAATTATTTAATCTTTATTTGGAAGCAATCATAAAGAATTTAAAAGAAAAAAATCAATTTATCATCAAGTCTGAAAGTTGGTTGGATCCAGATAAAATTTATTCATTCAATTATACAAACACATATCAACGAATTCATAAAAATGTTGAAGTGGACTATTTGCATGGTTCATCAGTAGAGAAACAAAATATTGTTTTAGGTGTATCTGATTTAGAAGATAAATCTTTAAAGAAAATTAAAGCGTATGGATTTACGAAATATCATCAGAAACTTTTTAAAGATACGGATTATTTATTTTTAGATGGATATAAAAATAATATTTCAAAAAATGAAGAAGATATTTTGGTTTTAAAAAATGAATTGAAGGGTGAAAATAGAGCAGCTTATCGTGATAGTTTAAATAATAAGATTAGGTCAAAACAGAATGAGTGTAAATTGAACTTAGATATAACAATTTGGGGGCATTCATTAGATGTTTCAGATAAAGATTATATTATCGATCTGTTTAGTTTAAATGATGATATGGATCGTAATGTTCGAGTTACGGTTTACTATTTCAATAAGCCAGCAAAGTTTGCATTATTAAATAATTTATTGGCAATTATAGGCAAAGATATAGTTGAAAAATGGATGAAAAATAAGTGGCTGCAATTTAAAGAAAATCCAGAAATTAAATTTATAGAAGCTGAAAATCAAAAAATTGCTTAATATAGATTTTGATCTTTTACTTAATGTAAAAAATTACAATTCCCAACCGATAAACTGCTAAACTACACCCACTTGACCTAGTGGGTGTACTAGCTTGAGTGATAAAAATCTCACAACTGAAATTACTTAAACTGTCTTAGACACCTTGTGAATACGGTGTATTAAGCTGCTAAACCTTAGCGCATTCAAAAAAAACGTAATTTAAATAAATCTCTCAGTGCTGGTCATTGGGCTGACGCTTATCTCCCAAAAATAGCTTCCAGCCTAGATCAGACCATAATGATATGTAGAAAAAATGCAAAAAGTTCAAACGACCCCATTGAATCGTGCCACGCTGATGTTTCCTTTAGCTTTGGTGCTGTTCGAATTTTCCGTCTATATCGGAAATGATTTAGTCCAACCTGCCATGCTAGCCATCACTAAAGAATTTGGTGTCAGCAGCAGTTGGGCACCATCATCCATGTCTTTTTATCTGTTGGGTGGAGCCTGTGTCGCTTGGCTCTTGGGTCCCTTATCGGATCGACTTGGGCGTAAAAAAGTACTGTTAACAGGCGTACTGTTTTTTAGCGTCTGTTGTTTACTGATTTTACTCACTCACAATATTGAGCAATTCCTTGCCCTACGCTTTTTACAAGGCATTGGATTAACCGTGATTTCAGCCGTGGGTTATGCTGCCATTCAGGAAACTTTTGAAGAGCGTGATGCCATTAAAGTCATGGCACTGATGGCCAATATTTCCTTACTTGCACCTTTGCTCGGCCCAGTTTTAGGGGCATTCCTGATTGACCATGTGTCATGGCATTGGGGTTTTATCGGGATTGCTTTATTGGCCTTTTTGAGTTGGTTTGGTTTAAAAGCAAAAATGCCTGCAACACAACCAACCGTGGTGAAACAGCCATTACGCTATATTTTTTCGGACTTTAAACGAGTCTATCAAAATAAGCGTTTTCTTGGTTTAACCTTGGCATTGCCTATGGTCAGTATGCCTTTGATGTTATGGATTGCACTTTCGCCAGTCATGTTGATAGAAGAGCTTGGACTGAGCAGTTTGCAATACGGTCTAGCGCAATTTCCTGTATTGGGCGGGTTGATTGCGGGCAATTTGGTGTTGATTAAAATCATCGATCGGTTGGCTTTGGGCAAAACGGTGATGATGGGCTTACCGATTATGCTGTTGGGCACGTTGCTGATTCTGGCGGGTATCTTCTGGCGGGATTATTTCCTGCTGTGTTTAATTATCGGTATGACCTTGATCAGCTTTGGTGAGGGGATTAGTTTTTCAGTGCTGTACCGTTTTGCTTTAATGTCTTCTGAGGTGTCGAAAGGCACTGTGGCTGCTGCCGTGTCGATGCTGTTGATGTTTAGTTTCTTTTTTATTATTGAAGGGGTGCGCATTCTGTATGAACAGTACCATTTACTGGCCTATGGTTTGGCATGTTTTGTTTTGATTGCGCTATGGTTTAGTTTTCCACGACGCATGTTGCAACAAGTCTTGTTGGAGCGTAAAGCCAAAGGCGAGTTTTAATTCGCTTAAAACTTTTTTTGTTCAAACAGGCAGATTGATGCCTGTTTGATTCATTTGGATGCTGTGAAAATGACATTGCTTAAGATTCAAATTTCTTTAATTTGTGATCAAAAACAAAGGGACCGAAGGGTAAAATTGAGGCGATAAAACCGAGAATAAACATTTTAATCGACCATTTCTGTTTTTCGCAGACAACAAATAGCACGGCCAAAAATAGAATAAACAGAATACCGTGTCCCATTCCAACGAATTTCACTAAGATTGGATTGCCCCAAATATATTTTAAAGGCATGGCAATAAATAGGAGAAGCAGAAAAGATAAGCCTTCCAGAAAACCAACAACACGCAAGGTTTTAATAGTCATATTCAAAACAATAAAATTGAGAATGAATCTCGATTCTAGCGGAAACAGGTGAATCTTTATACATAAAAAATGGGTGCAATCGATAAAATTTTGCATGGTATGAGTGGCTGGTCATTATCAATAGGCACACAAGGTTTGGGTGCTTTGCATAATTTATATTCATTTAATTTCTAATGCCAATAAGCGTTGTTTCAGCCTTAATAATTCAGGCAAGGTTTCGAGTAACAGGCTCATTTGCTTGAGCACCAATTGCCAATGTTCCGAAAGCTCTGTTTTGTTGCTGATCTGCTGAATTTCATCCAGTTTGTTTTGTATCAGTTGAGGATCTAAAGCTTGCTGTTGGATCAAGCTGCTATTTAAAGTCTGCAAGCACCATTGCATCAGCTCCAAAATTTTAGGATCTTGAACCTGCTCACGATGGCTGCCCAAAGCAGCAATATAACTGAGTTGGCTATGGCTATAGACCAGATAGCGAAAGGCATGTTGAATCAGTTCAGGATTTGGCTGTGGTTCAGCACTTAGACTGGAAATCATGCTAGACAGTTCAATTTGCGCGTCATGCGCTAAGCGGCGTGCTTTGCGGTAAGCCATACTGTTGTTTTTACCCTGTTGATACTGCTCCACAATTGCGGTGAAATAATCCAAAGTCGCTTGGCTGCTGTTGAGAATATTTTTAGAAATGTTACGAAAATTCCAGTCTGGCCAAATGGTGTTGACTGCAAACCATGCAATGAAACAGCCGAGCAAGGTATCAATAATGCGTGGCAAAATGATGTCATAACCTGCACCTTTGAGATTGAAAATCAGTAGCACCATTAAGGTTGCCATGAGGGTGGCTATGGCATATTTTTGCGAGCGTAAATAGAAAAATGCCACCCCAGATAAAATGGTCAGGATCAGTTGTCCTTCAATACTGGGCACAAAATATAACAGTGGAACACCTAAAATGACTCCCAACAGTGTACCGAGGGTTCTGAGCTTTAAACGACTTTTGGTGGCAAAATAACTGATTTGGCAGACAAATAAACTGGTGAGTAAAATCCAGTAACCATGTTTGGCAAATGGTAATAAAGAAATGGCATAGCCTACTGCAAAGACAAAGGCGATACGCACGGCATGACGAAACAGGGCAGATTGTGGGGTTAAATGTTGACGGAGTTTAAGCCACAAGTCTGGTATGCCATGAATGTCATCATCCAGCAGATTTAAATTGTCCTGATGTACAGAATAATGTTGTTGGTAATGGTCTTGTTCAATGGCTAAATTGGAAAATTGTTCTTGGACATTGCGTAAATTTCGCAGAACCAAGCTCAAGTTTTTCACTTCAATATTGTGTGGATGGATGATCTAAAATCCAATGGTGCATGGAATCTTCTAGGTATTGCAAAGCCGAGGCATGTGTCGAGTCCATTTCAAAAGCCTCTTGCTGCAATATACATTCCGCCAATTTTTGACAGGAGTTGGCTTGCAAACGAATATTCTTTTGAATCCGAAAGATTAAATCGGTGCGACTAAAGTTGCGATGAAGGTTTTCATAGTGCAAATAATTTGAGGTGGCTTGCTCGTGAATGTCTTGCGCCAGAAAATATAGATTGAGCCAATAAATCGTTTTTTGATTGGCACGTGAGGCTTTTAAACGGGTCAGCAGCGAGGCTTTGCAATGATTTAAGCGTTGCACCACTTGCGCATTTTGTTGCGAAACATCGAACAGCAGCATTTCAACATTATCAATATTATCGGGATCAAACAACCGCGCTTTCGCCTGAAGTAATGTCGAAAGTTGTTGAAAGCTTTGCGCTAAATTATCTTGGACAGCCTGAGTGGGTTTGAGTAAATAAAACAACATGGAACTGAGTCCGTACCACACCGCACCTAAAACAAAATAACTGGGCTGTTGATACCATGCTTGATATTCACCCAGTCCGAACATGGTGTAAATCGACAGTAAAATGGTGCCAAAGGAAATGGCGGCATAGCGTTGCCCCAGTGCACCCATCAAAATCAGGAAGGCACTGGACAAAGACAAATACAAAATAAACAGCAGTTTATATGGGGCAAGAAATTCGAGAATGCTGCTGACACTAAAAAATAAAATACAGACATAGAGCAGATTACGCAGGCGAATACTGAGTCGATCATCAAAATCGGTCAGTGCGGCAGCAATTGCACCTAGCGTTACGGGAACGATAAGCAGTTGATGGCCTGCATAGAACAAACCCAATGTTGTTCCTGTCAACACAATCAAGATTTGTAGGCAATAGACCCAAATTGAATTGGAGAAAAAAGCACGCAGAAACTGACGTAAAGGATTCACAATGTTGTTCTTTATAGAGTGTTATCGTTTTCAATGAGCCTGATCTTTTTTGGTCTAGCTGTCAATTCTTGATTGATCTTTTAGTTTTGCTTTAAACGGCAGTTCTGTATGAAGACGCAGCAGTTAAAGCAAAAATTTTCATTGATTAAGGTATGTGTAGGACAGAATTGTGGATAAGTTTGGGTTTATCAACAGTACATTTATGCTTTGTACGGCATTGTGTATAACCTTGAACTTATCCACAGTGGGACTTAAATGACGCCACAGGCAATGCGTTCTCCACCACCGCCCAAAGGTTTAGGTTGATCGGCATAATTATCACTACCCGCATGAATCATCAGGGCATGCCCTTGAACATCTGCCAGTTTTAAGCGTGGTGCAATCAGTTTAAGTTGCGATTGTCCCGCAGAATTAACATGTAACACCGGTAAATCACCCATATGCCCCGTCATTGGGGTTCCATGGTGGGCAACTTGAGTTGGATTGTAATGTCCGCCCGCGGCTAAAGCAGCCACCATTTTGCCGTCTTTTTCAGCAGGTTCGCATGAACCTTTTTCATGGATATGGAAGCCATGTGGGCCAGCAGGCAGGTTGGTTAACTGTGTTTGAATGATTAAGCCGACTGGGCTGTCTTGTAAGGTCACGCTTCCGACCGAAGCACCAATGCCTTGGGCAGAAACACTGTTTAACTGAACAGTACGCACATTGGATGTGGATGGGGTTGGTGTTGTGCTACAACCCGCAATCAGCAGAGCAGTACATAGTGAAAGTACCCCAGTATTGAAGTAAGAAGTTCGCATCGATGTTCCTTATTCTGTGATATATGAAAATGATCACTATTTAATCAGAGATTCAGCCTGAATAAGGTATTGATTGCGTTTGAGAATGTATAAGTTTTATCAATAAAAAAGCCAGTTGGTATATCACTGGCTTTAAGATGAGATCTTATTGAGGAGGATCTTTGGGGGGATCAAAGTCATTATCCAGATCGTAAGCGAGACTTGCTTTAGGCATCATGAGTGCTACTTCTTCATGGGTTTCATGTAGCCATTCACGCCAAATGGCGAGCAACACCGCTAAAATTACGGGGCCAATAAAGAGTCCAACCAAACCGAAGCTGGCAATACCACCCAATACCCCAAACATAATGAGTAAGAATGGAATTTGGGTTGCACCAGAAATGACCAAAGGACGAATGACATTGTCCGCAGTACTCACAATACAGACCCCCCACGCCATAACACCAATCGCTTCAATGGTTTGTCCCTGAGCAAACAGCCATAGAGCAACAGAGGTATAGGCCAAAGGAGGACCGAAGGGAATGAGTGCCAATAAGAAGGTAATAATGGTCAGTACCATTGGATTTGGCACACCTGCAACCAAATAGCTTAGACCTGCTAAAAATGACTGTGCAACGGCAGTTAAACCCACACCATAAACCACAGCACGTGTGGTTTCGGAAATGGTGTCAATATAATGGTGTACGCGTGGACCAATGACCATTTCCAGCGCTTTACTGACTTGATTTAAAATGGTTTGTCCATCACGGTAAAAGAAAAACAGCGACATGATGGCGAAACACAGTTTAATAATATTTTTACTAATTTCATTCAGTACAAATTTGCCATAATTCAGATGACCTTGAATCCAATTGGAAATATTCTGAATAATACTGTTTGGGTCTTGATTTAATTCTTTGAGAGTCCGTGTAATTTCTTTGCCAATCACAGGCAGGTCACGGATAAATTGAGGCACATTAAAATGCCCAGAAAAAACTTGTTTTTGTAGTTCGTAATAAAGATTACGTCCTTCATGCTGCAAAATAAAAATGGCAAAGGTGAGTGGAATACCAATCACCAAAATAATGAATAAGATCATCAGTGTTGCGCTGAGGGTAGAGCGTTGACCACAGGAACGGTAAATGGACTGGTACAGGGGCCAAGTCATATAGGCAATAATCGTGGCCCACAGTACAGGCACAATAAAGTATTTGAGCACATGAAAGCCCAAAAACATCAGGATAAAAAACAATCCAAATAACAAGACTTTCTGTATTGTAGGCGCGTATTGTTGCACTATCTTCACTGATCAATATTAAGGGTCAAACTCATCTTAACCGAAAACAGCACACTCGAAAATGAGTGCTCGGTAAGTTTCACATAATCTCGACGGGGTCGCGTATTATCCTGAAAAATCAGAACCACTCGCTTGGATCATCAATAATGGCGTTCAATACAGGCTGCCATTGACTTTGCAGGGTTAAATAGTTTTTCTGAGATTTATCAAATACGGTTAAACCTTGCATAGCCAGTTGCCCATAAGCGGTACGTTCTGAAATCCATGCGACAGGTTGTTGCTCAATTTTGCTGAAAAAATCCTGAATTTCTTTTGAACCCGATGTATTGGCTTTAACGCGGTTTGCCAACAGTAAAATCTGCACTTTACCTTTACGAATCCGCTTGATCTCTTGTAAATGTTTTAAGAAACGACGGGTACTGTCAATGTCGAAAAATGAAGGCTGCAATGGTGTGATAATCGTATGGGCTTCACTGATCAGTTGTTCAGCCTGACTATCTGATAATGCACCCGGTGCATCAATCACCAGATACTCAATATGTTTTGGACTTTCACCGACGGATTTGTCCTGACGCCAATCCAGACTTTGAATGTTGGCAGCAGTTTCAGGGCGTTGTTTCAGCCACTGACGCGCCGATTTCTGATTGTCAGCATCGGCCAGAGCAACTTTATAGCCTTTTTGTGCTAATGCTGCGGCAAGACTAATCGCTGTGATAGTTTTCCCACAACCCCCTTTCTGATTGGCAATTAAAATTGTTTTCATGACCCTAGAGATTTAATTTTGTTCAGTCCTAGCATATCATTCTTTTGTGCGAAGACTAGGGCACAGGACAAAAGTTGTAAGTCAAAATTTATTTGAAGTTAGGAAGAATGCATGTCGATTTGGATGGCTATGCTGATAGGGGCATGTATTGGTGTTGTACTGACGACATTAATTTTAAGTCAAACCCGTAACGGTAAAATTAAAGCTGAATATGAGCGCTATATTGCAGAGTTACAACTGGAGCATCAGCAAGCATTAATCAATGCACAAAAACGCAGTGTGAATACCAGCCGTGCGGTGTTAAAAGGCAAAATGGCGGAACAATTTGCGCCCATTTTGCCCGAATTTCAATACTTACCCAGTGATGCCAAGTTTTTAGGTGATCCTGTAGATTATGTGGTCTTTGATGGTTATACCGATTTGCGCGATGGGCAAGGCAAAGTCGATGATATTGAGATTGTGCTGATTGATATTAAAAGTGGCGGTGCGCGCTTAACCAAAGGTCAGCAGGCGATTGCACAAGCCATTCAGCAAGGTCGAATTCGTTTTGAGACTATTCGGATTGACTTTGAAGATAGCTAAACTCGACATCCTCAAATAATACTAGACTGATAGCATTTAAGAAGACGAAGCTTTTTGTGCATGTGCCAACAACATTTGCTGCCCAATTTTGGGAATGCCTTCAGCATAAAAATAGTCATATTGGGTCAGGCTAAAACCAGCTTTGAGCAATGCCAGTTCAATATTACGATTTAAGCGACAACCATCTGCTAAACGTTTTTGCATAGGCGTGATGAGATGTTGTAATTGGCGTATGCCTTTTTTCTCAGTATTGAGCACATGCTCGACCAAATGCAGCGTACCATTGGGTTTGAGTACGCGTTGAATTTCTTGCAAGACTTGATCCAGTCGCTTTACGCTACACAAGGTCCACGTGCTCACCACATGGTCGATAGAGTGATCGGCTAAGGGAATATGTTCCGCACGGGCTTGTAAATGCTGCACTTCGATATCACTTGCAAAAATTCGGCTTGATGCCAATTTAAAAATATCTTGATTCGGCTCGAGGGCGTAGAGTAAATCTACATTTTGATAAAACGGTAAATTGATACCTGTCCCAAAGCCAATTTCGAGTACTTCGCCTGCAACGGGCAGCAAAAGCTCGCGCCGCTTATCCATTAAACTGGCCGTTTGCATGACCTGATTCAGCAAGTGAGGGAAAATCTGTTGTTGATAAAACTGATAAAGCATGGCGGTATCTGTTCACTCTAAATAGCGGTTGAATTGGGTGGTTGTGACCAAACTCTTCTATATTGTTACCAATTCTGCAAATTTTAAGCTTGGGTTCAGGCGTAAGATTGACACTAGAACAGGTTTAAATGTATTGCAAGAGGTAGCCATGAACATTCGACTCATTGCACTGTCATTATTGGGTTTGAGTATGTTAAGTACAGGCTCAATGGCATCTTCGATTGAATATAATATTGCCAAGGGTTTGGCACCGATTGTTAAAGATCAATCGATTTCTGTGTTGCAGCCATTTAAGGGGGATTTCCGAATTTTGGGGTCTAAAACCTATAGCGATGATGAACAAGCCAAGTTTTCACCGATTGATTATGCGGTCAGTTGGGGATTATTTGCCGAACCTGAAATTGCCCGTCATATTTCAGTCAATCAATATGACCGTTACCTAAATTGGAAAATGGATAAAGTCCCTGTGTCGACAGTACAAGCCATGCAAATGGTGTCGAATATGCATATTATTCCTGCCAATCCGCAGGTTGCACAGCAAATTCAAAAAGTAAAACGAGGGGATTTAGTGCGCTTACAGGGAGATTTGGTCGAGATTAAAGACAAAGATCTGGTTTGGCGCTCATCTTTAACGCCGACGGATACCGGCGATGGTGCATGTGAATTGTTTCGGGTGAAATCGATTGTTTGGATTGAAAAAGTCAAAGCATAATTGAATTGGTTAGGGCACTGTTCTGTCTTTATTTCATTGTGAAGTGAAAGACAAATTTGAACAGTGCTTTTGCAGATGAATGCGCAATTATTTTGCAGTTAACGCTTGCCCTTCAAACTCAATACCTGCCCAGCCATTTTGCATGAACTGGCGAATGTTTTGATGATCTGTTGCTTCAGGTGTTGCCAATACCGCAGCATAGTGCTCTGCGAATAAAGACAAGGTTTGCTCAGGGTTTAAATCATTGAGCTTGGCAAAAGAAAAAACTTTAGCACTGCCTTGGTTTTCGCTTGCCGCATTGTTGTGTTGTCCATTTTTAAACGCAGTTGGGGTGTGGGTATAACGTGCTTCGATATAAGCCAATACATCTGCAAATTTAGCTTCGCCTGATTGTAATTGCGCCAGTAGGTCCTGAGCCATAATGTCCTCAAACACAGTAGAAAATGGGTTCTGACTATAGCAAGTTTTGCCTAAATTCGGATGATTTTTATGTGGGCTCTGCCATCATTTTATCAGAGCGAGCGTTGACAATACGGGGCGGGAAGAGGATAACAAGGTTTATTTGAATGAAGATGATCAAGGCATGAATTGGCTATTAGTGGCACTGGGTGGAGCAATCGGTGCTGTTTCTCGTTATGGTTTGGGCAGTTATTTCATTAAGTCCAGTGCGACCTTTCCGTGGGCAACATGGTGTATTAACTTGCTGGGTTGTTTTTTGGCAGGTGTATTTTTTGCCTTTAGTCAGCAATATCCAACTTTACAGAATAATGCACGTTTATTTTTAATGGTGGGTATTTTAGGGGGCTTCACCACATTTTCTAGTTTCGGCTTAGAAACCTTTAATTTATTGCGCGAAGGACAAGCTCTGTGGGCAATTGGCTATGCTGTTTCGAGTGTAGTTCTTGGGGTGATTCTTCTGGCGGTGGGTTATGTTATTTTTTCACATCTATTACCCTTAAAAACTTAAGTAAAAAAAGAAGCCTAAGTGGAGGATAGAGACTTAGACTTCTGAATAGTTGTAGTTTAGAACATCAAACTTAAAGCAAAATTAATTTTTAATGATTCCGTTGAAAACGTGCAAAACGTTTGTTGAAGCTGGCAACGCGACCTTCATTGCTGGCTTGACGGACTTCACCTGTATAAAACGGATGTGAGGCGCTAGAAATATCTAAGCTGACATAAGGATATACTTGTCCCTGATATTCTTTTTGCTGCGCGGTATGCATGGTACTTCCAATAATAAAGTAAGCATCTGCATTGGTATCATGGAACAGGACTTCACGATATTCAGGATGAATGTTTGGACGCATTTTTAGACTCCTTATTGAATTCGAATTGATATGTTATAATATAACATAAATAATCTAAATAAAAAGACTGATATCGTGATCAGTCTTTTATGGCGTTTTATTGGATATGCGGGGAAGGGACAAGTTCTTCAAAAACATCATTTAAATTGTCATTCACTTTTAAATGAATCAGATTCCAATAATGTCCAGAAATGGTGCGATTGACCATTAAGGTGTCAGGAGAAGGTTTAAATACATCCCAATATTTCAGTGATGATTTCACCAGTTCCATGCCATCATGATGCGCTGAATTTTCTGCAAAATCATACTGTGTCGTCAGTGGACGCATCAGTACTTCTAACCACGCTTGATAGAGCGGTTCAGGAAATTTTCCTTGTTCAGCAATGGCGTGTAAGGCATTCAGTTGCTGTTCAATTTCGGAAATATCCTGTCGACGTGAGGCTTGGATCAATTGTTTGAAATGATGCACGATTTCATTAGACAGTACTTTCACACCGCCGTAATCATAAATAATCACGCAGCCATCTTCACGGAAGGCGAAGTTGCCCGGATGTGGGTCGCAGTGAAAGCGTTTCAGATAGAAAATTTCCTGCCCAATCGCACGTAGTAAGCGTCGTCCCAATTCATTACGGGTTTGTTGTGGCCAAGTGCTGGCAGTTTCAATACTGTCACCAGCTTCTAGGCTTAAGGTCAGGATATGCCGAGAAGAATAGTCTGGATAGACTTTGGGAATAATAATTTTACTGTCGAGTTTTTCATGGAAGGTACGTGCGACTTCCAAGTTCTGTGCTTCAATTTGGTAATTCAGTTCATTGTCTAAGCTGGTTTGAATTTCTTGAAATAAACGATCCTGCAATTTGCGGTCGACCTTTAATACCCCCATCAGACGCAAGGCGAGTCTCACTTGCTTGAGATCACTCTCACAGGCTTCATCGACCCCTGGATATTGCACCTTTACCACCACTTGTTCACCATGCGGTAAGGTGGCTTTATGCACTTGACCAATCGAGGCCGCGGCAAAAGGCTGTTCATCAAAGTGTTTAAAGATTTGATCTAAAGGTTTGCCCAGTTCTTTTTCGAGTTGTTTTTTGATTTCGGCAAAAGGCATGGCTGGGGCTTGGCGTTGCAGTTTGGCAATCGCTCGTGACACTTCAGGCGGGAAAATATCTTTATATTGTGAGGCAATTTGACCGACTTTCATCACGGCACCTTTCATCTCACCGAGTGTGTCCGCAATTTGAATGCCTATATCCTGAAACAATTGGCTACGTGCCGCATTTTTTTGTTCTTCATCGGCATTAAAGTTTCTAATCGAATTGGACACGGTTTTGGTGGCAATACTTGCAGTCATACTGGCAAGTTTCATAAAGCGACGACCAGGTGTACGAGTCGTTTTGGCCATGCAGTGTTCCTCGGAAAGATCTCGGTCTTGAGTGTTTTTGATCATAGGCGTTAAAACCCAGTTTGCCTATTTTAAATTGTTAAAAATGCGTGAAGATGCTTAGACATTGGGTTTAAATCAGCAATTTTTATGGTTATTGTTGAGTGAAAAATGCCAAAAAGCATTTCATCAATTGAGATCAGTACAAGATGAAAAAAAGATCAATAGAATGCTGAAAGCTGTGACGAGTTTGATTGGAGCAATAGGTTGATAGTTTTAAAATAGGAAGTATTCCCTTGCATTTGAGCTACAAGGGAATACAGTCATTGATTAAGCTGACTGTTTGAGGCGGTGGTTATTGAGATATAAACGGCTGAGCAACAGCACACAAGCAATACTTAAACCGACAATCAAGCCTACCCATACGCCTGCTGCTTGCATGGGGGTAAAGCGTGCCAAATAAATACCTACTGGGAAAGCCACTACCCAATAGGCAATCATGGTGATCCACATTGGACCTTTGGTGTCTTGCATACCACGCAAGCACCCCGCGGCACTGACTTGCCATGCATCCATGAGTTGGTAGGCAATTGCGAACAAAACCAAATACATCGCAATTTGTGCAACATCATAGTCCGACGTATAAATCGCAATAATTTCAGCGCGAAACACCCAGAGCAGCAGCATGGTCATCAGCGCCAAAATAGTTCCTGTTGCCAGTCCGAGTTTTTGTACTTTGCGCATGGCTGCCCAGTTTTTCTCACCATAATAGGTTCCCACGCGGATGGTGAGTGCAATTGCTAAGGACATTGGAATCATAAACAATTGTGAGGTAATAGAGATCGCAATTTGATGGGCGGCGACAATGGTATCGCCCAGTGGACTCAGAATAATGGCTGCGGTACTGAAAATACTGACTTCAAAGAAAATCGCTAAGCCAATCGGTAAGCCCAATTTTACAATACGTTTGACCCAGTAAGGGTCTATCTTTTCCCATAAAGCAAAGACTTGTGTGGTTTTATATGCGTTGCTTTTAAAAATATACGTCGCAAGGGTCAGGAACATGAGCCATTGTAAAATGGCTGTTGCAAAACCACAGCCTGCACTGCCCAATTCGGGCACAGGCCCTAAGCCATACATAAACACAAAGTTTAGTGGAACGAGCGCGACCAAAGCCAAAAGGCTAATTGCCGTCACAGGTCGTGGATAACCTAAAGCCTCGGAATAACCGCGCAGCGCCGCATACATGGTCACGGCAGGCATGCCAAAACCAATTGCATGTAAAAACAGGCTGGCTTTAGGTTGCAGGCTTTCAGGCACACCAAACAGTGGTAGTAAAAACGGCATGACTTGTAAAATTAGCCCTGCAAGCATTCCTAAAATAAAAGCGACCCATAAGGACTGTCGGGCAATGGTGGCAATTTTTTCAGGCGTACGAGCACCTTTGGCTTCCGCCACCAGTGGTGTGGTCGCAATCATGATGCCACTAAACAGCAGCATGATAGGAATCCATAATCCCACACCGACTGCAATGGCGGCCAAATCTGTAGCAGATAAATGACCTGCCATAATGGTATCAATCAGACCCAAACCAGCTTGGGCAAATTGTGTGATCAAAATAGGCAACATCAAATGGAAAAGTTGTTTTAATTCATAACGGGTAGATATGACATTCGACACAAAAATTACTCATCTTCATTATGTGCTTGGTCAGAATAAATTTAGCGTTGTAAAGTGAGAAGCACACCAATAAAAATTACGACGCCACCAAGTAAACGCTGCCAATTCACAGGCGTTTTGTCGGTACCAAGTAGACCGAAATGGTCAAAAATCATCGATGTCAGGATTTGACCAAAAATAACCAAACCTGAGAACGTGAGAAAACCTAATTTAGGGGCAGTATAGATGCTTATACTGATGGCATAAACCCCTAAGCATCCACCCACCCATAGGTATCCAGGAATACTGGAAAAATCTTGTAAATTGGGTTTAGGCACGGGTTGCAACAGCACCAACAGTGCTAAGACTATTGTCCCCACAGCAAAGGACAACAAAGCAGCTTGAAATGGTGAATGCAAATGTTCTCTTAATTGGCTGTTAATTACGGTTTGAAAGGTCATGGCAATGCCAACACCGAATGCAAGTGGTAAGAAAAACAGCAACTGGCTCGATATTTTCATCATTTTAAACCATTCATTCTTCTTGTCTTTTTATCAGTCTAATCCAAATACACACAGATTTCATAAGTGTCTTGATGCAGTCATGTTAAAATATGCAAGATTACCGCTGTGCTTTAGAGTCTTTTCCTTGGCTGATTTACATCCTGCAAATATTCCCTTGTCTTTATACATTCATATGCCGTGGTGTGTGCGTAAGTGCCCCTATTGCGACTTTAATTCGCATGCGGTGCCAGATGGCAAACTATCTTTGGATTTGGAACAACAGTATTTACAGGCTTTGGTGGAGGACTTTAAGACTCAAGTTGAATTTGCTCAAGGTCGAACCATTCATAGTGTATTTATTGGCGGCGGAACGCCCTCGCTGATTTCTGCGCAAGGTTATCAATGGTTATTTAGCCAATTAAAAGCCTTGCTGCCTTTTGAGGCCAGTTGTGAAATTACCTTAGAAGCCAATCCGGGTACGGTTGAGCATGACCCTTTTGCTGATTATTTGGCGGCAGGCATTAATCGTCTATCGATTGGGGTTCAAAGTTTTAATACCGAACATTTAACCAAGTTGGGACGAATTCACAGCAATGCCGATGCCATTTCAGCGATTGGTCTTGCGCGTGATGCAGGCTTTCAGCGAATTAATGTCGACCTCATGCATGGTTTGTCTGAGCAAACTTTAGAGCAAGCTCTACTGGATTTAAAACTGGCGGTGGACAATGGTGCAACCCATATTTCATGGTATCAACTGACCATTGAACCGAACACGGTGTTCTTTAGAACCCAACCTGTTTTGCCGGTTGATGATGTGTTGGAAGAGATTCAAGCACAGGGTGAAGCGTATTTAAAAGCACAAGGCTTTATTAACTATGAAGTTTCGGCATGGAGTAAGGAATTACCTTCGGCACATAATTTGAATTATTGGCAGTTTGGCGATTATTTGGCGATTGGGGCAGGGGCGCACGGCAAAGTTACACAGCCTGATGGTGTATATCGTTTCCAAAAAACTCGGTTACCTAAGGATTATTTAGCCAAAGTTCCTGCTGAGCATGTACAGTTTAAGCGCATTGAAGCAGATGAATTGCCGTTTGAGTTTATGATGAATGCACTCCGTTTAAACCAAGGCGTTGACGCGAAACTGTATGCAGAACGGACTGGTTTGAGTTTTACTGGCTTGGATGAGCTTTTAAGTTCTTTACGTGCACGAAAGTTGATGGTTGAAGATCAAACTCGAATTTCATGTACCGAGCAAGGACATGTGTTTTTAAATTCAGTCTTGGAAGAGTTTCTTTAGTTTGAATAAATCATTATTTTTTTAGTGACAGGCATCACATCTTATTGAAACTAAAAATGATTGGTCAAGTTTGAAGGTTCTATCTAGCAGTCCAATTCAAGATGAACTGGACTTTTTGAGGATCGTCAAAGGTTAAATTAAACTAGTTTTTAAACGTGCAATGTCCTTTCAATCGTTTAAGACACGACTTGAGGATATTTTTAAAGAAACTTTCTAAATATCCCAATTTTTATTGTATTGGTAAAATATCTTATGCGACGATTTTTTTGACTTTGTACGAATTGGCTTACATCAATTCCCACTTTTTGCGCCTATACGCCTCATCATAATTTTCATAATATAGAGCCATAGAGAGCAGGATGCTCCAATAGAATAACAATAAAGATCTGCACAAGGACGAAGGTACGACAGGAGTCATACCTCAGCATTGAATATGAAAAACCCCGACAGGATGTTGGGGTTTTTTATTGGCTAAATTTTATTTGTTGTAAAGAAAACCTTCGAATTACATCTTAAAACAGTGCCACTGTGAAACTTTGTTATGCTGAATAAATGAGCTGTATTGCAGGATTTTAGGTTTCAAAAAATTGAAAATAACCACGCAATAATAAAGGAGAATTTGTATGGCACAGACCAGCCAAGAACGTAATCCAACCCCTGATTTAGCTGAAGACAATGCCTTTTTCCCTTCACCTTACTCACTTTCTCAATACACTGCCAGTAAAACTGATTTTGATGGCACCGACTATCCGATGCCTTATACTGGGCATAAAAAAATTCTGATGATTGCAAGCGATGAACGCTATTTGCTCATGAAAAATGGCAAATTCTTCTCTACGGGCAATCATCCTGTAGAAACTTTGTTGCCGATGTATCATTTAGATCGAGCTGGTTTCAAAATTGATATTGCGACCTTATCGGGCAATCCCGTCAAGCTTGAAATGTGGGCGATGCCCCATGAAGATGCAGTTGTGCCAGCAACATTCCAAAAATATTTAGCCCAGTTTAAAAAGCCTTTAAAACTTGCAGATGTATTGAAAAATAGTTTAGGTGATGACTCTCCCTATTTGGCTGTCTTTATTCCCGGTGGGCATGGCGCTTTAATTGGTCTACCTCAAAGTGAAGACTTAAAAACTTTACTGAAATGGGCAGTAGCCAAAGATAAATTTGTGATCTCTTTGTGCCATGGACCAGCAGGATTATTGGCAGCGGCTGTGAATGAAACACCAGAAGATTATATTTTTAAAGGTTATAAAATGTGTGTTTTTCCTGATGCACTTGATCAAGGGGCAAATCTAGAGATTGGCTATATGCCTGGGGAGTTACCTTGGTTATTGGCGGAACGTCTCGAACAATTGGGTGTTGATGTGGTTAATAAAGAGATGTCAGGACAATGTATTCAAGACCGTAAGTTAATTACAGGTGATAGCCCGTTGGCATCAAATACCTTGGGTAAAATGGCAGCTCAGGCTTTATTGGCAGAAGTTCAGTAGAGAAATGAAAAGAGATGCAAAGAATAAAAAAGACCGCCTTAGCGGTCTTTTTTATTGAATTCATGACTTAATAATCAAAACTAAAGTGTTCCGCAGCCAAAGAAGTCATGGTACGTGAAGGATTGACCATTGCTTCAGCATGACCTTGTGTACGAGGTAACAAACGCTCAAAGTAGAAGTCAGCGACTTTGATTTTGGCCTTATAGAATTCAGGCGTTTCTTGACCTTCACCCGCTGCAAGTTTGGCAGAAGCCACCGCTGCTTGTTGTGCCCAGAAGTAAGCCATCATCACATAGCCCGAGAACATTAAGAAGTCTACTGAAGCACTTGATACAATGTCACGGTCTTTACGTGCTGCAAGCATAATGCGGACAGTCAACGTATTCCACTGTGCACAAAGCTTGGTTAAATCCCACGCAAAACGGCGCATATATTTATTTCGTGCATGTTGACCACAGAATTTTAAAATTTCAGCCGTATAGTCACGAATCACTTTACCTTTAGAGGTCAGTAAAACTTTACGACCAATCAAGTCCAGCGCTTGCACACCCGTGGTACCTTCATACAAAGTTGCAATACGTGCATCACGTGCAATTTGCTCCATGCCCCATTCTTTAATATAACCGTGACCACCATAAACTTGCATACCATGGTTGGCTGCTTCTAAGCCTAGTTCGGTCAGAAAACCTTTTAAAATTGGGGTATAAAATCCTAAATGATCATCTGCTGCTTCAAACGCGGCTGTATCACCCAGAGTTAAAGCATCCGCCATTTTATCGGCAATTTGTGCAGCATGATAAATCATGGCACGACCACCTTCTGCAATGGCTTTTTGGGTCAGTAACATGCGACGGACATCGGCATGGTGAATAATTGCATCAGCGACTTTTTCAGGATCTTTCTTGCCCGAAAGAGCACGCATCGACATGCGTTCTTTGGCATAAGGCAGTGCGCCTTGGAAAGACAATTCGGCATGTGCAATGCCTTGAATCGCTGTACCAATACGTGCGGTATTCATAAAGGTAAACATGGCATGTAAGCCTTTGTTGGGTTCTCCAATTAAATAACCCACAGCATTGTCAAAGTTCAAGACGGCTGTTGCAGAAGCACGGATCCCCATCTTATGTTCAATCGAACCACAAGTCACAGGGTTGCGTTCACCGAGGCTGCTGTCCTCATTCACCAAGAATTTAGGCACAATGAACAGAGAAATTCCTTTGGTACCAGCAGGTGCATCTGGAAGACGCGCAAGCACGATATGAATGATGTTTTCAGTTAAATCTTGCTCACCCGCAGAGATAAAGATTTTGGTGCCTGAAATACTATAAGTGCCATCGGCATTTGGTTCTGCTTTGGTTTTGACTTGCCCCAAATCTGTACCACATTGTGGCTCAGTTAAACACATGGTGCCTGACCATGTTCCTGCAACCAAATTCGGCATATACAGATTTTTTTGTTCATCTGTACCAAACTGTAAAATGGTGTTCATACAGCCAACACTTAAGCCTGGGTACATTTGAAATGACCAGTTTGCCGTCCCCATCATTTCTGATTTAATCAGGTTTAAAGATTGCGGTAGGTTCTGACCGCCAAACTCTTCAGGGAAAGACAATCCTTGCCAACCACCTTGAACAAATTGGTCATAGGCTTCTTTAAAACCTTTTGGCGTTTTTACTTCACCATTGTCAAAATGACAGCCTTCTTCATCACCAGATTGGTTAATTGGAGAGAGTACGTTTTCACAGAAATCCGCTGCACCTTCTAGAATCATGTCTACAGTGTCAGCATCAGCAAGTTCGCCGTTGGATAAAGTTTTGTAATGTGCAGGGTAGTCAAACACTTCATTCATTAAAAAGCGAATGTCGTGTAAAGGAGCTTTATATGCTGGCATGATATTAATCCTAATTTAAAAATAGTTTTGGATTATCTGAATCGATAATTTGATTATTCACATTAGTTATAAAAATACATTGATAGTGTAGCCCAATAAAAATGTCAGAAAGGCTAATTAAGGTAAAAATTGTTATCAAAATATTGTATTTTTTTGCTACAGTATCTGCGGTCTTTTGATCATTTAATCAATTTTCTTGATGTCTTAAAGTATAAATAAATAAGGGGTTTAAAAAAACCTATGCGTTTAAAATATTTAAGTTGCTGTCTTTTAAGTTTGAGCATGGTCGGTTGCTCTCAGCATGTCATAAAATCCAATTCGAATGCATCTTCTTTGGACAATACCTCTTTGGAACAACAAGCGGTCACTGGCGTCAATGCGATGTATGAATATCCGAGTTACGATTATCGCGGTAACATGGGTTTCCAGTTCGATACCAGTAAAGGCAAAGTTACTAGCACTCAACCGGCCTCGAACTCAACACAGAATTTAGACCCTGCCATTCAAAAGCAGTTAGATCAGTACTTAAAACAACAAAAGTTGTCGTTGAGTAAACAAGAAAAGCAGGCCTTGTATGAGGCCATTGTTACGGAACAAAACCCGTATGCTTACAGTAAAGGTTCGGATTCATCGTCCGCGCGCGTTGCTGCTGGTCTCATGAATTTCATGAATGATTTAAAAATTAGCTATGATGGTTCGGTACATTATCGAGACAAAATGGCCTCGTTAAATCTGGTGGCCAAATATCAAAAACCAACGCTATTGGTTGAAGCCAAGCTCCCAATGGTGGTGGATTTTCAAAACTATAAGTTCTATGCCAATTATTTCGCTTTCATGCCGTACTTGGTCAATAAAGACAGTCAGGCATCTTATGCATATTTAGATTTTTCCAAATATAAACAAGATCTTGATCGTGTCAATGTGCCTAAACTGGTCGATTACCTGAAACAGATGAATGCGTTGCCTTACGCACTGGCAGATACTAAACAGTTACAGCGTGTGCATGTCTCAGCATCAGAAAAACAGCAGGGCATCCGCAACAAAATCCGCTACCAAGGTGATTTGGGCAATTTAATGCTGCAAATGAGTTTGTTTGAGCAGATTAATAAACCATACCTTACTCAGCGAGTCATGGGTTTGGTTGAAACTGATACCGTCAGTGAAGATGCTTCAACTGTAGCAGAAGAGGCCGCAAAAGCTGCGGAAGCGGCGGGTGTAGCAAGCAGTGAATTAGTGAGTGCACAAGCCTATGCATCTTCAGAGCGTGTAGCAACCTTAATCAACAATCGTTTGGATGAGTTGCTCTATTCAGGACAAGATGCAGCAGATGAGGTGGTTGAGGCTGAAGAAGCAAGTTGTGGGGGTGATCAGACCACCTGCGATATCGCTGAATCCGCGTATACTGATGCTGAGGATGCCGTCGAAACCGATGTAGATGCCCGTGCAGTCGATGCGGATGCAGAAGATGTTGCTACGGGTGCAGTTGCTGCAGCCTCATCAAGTCAACTTTTATCGGAACAGGCATGCGAAGCGTTGTTGGGCAGTAAAAAGCATCTCGCAATTGGTGATGTGACTTACTGTCAAGATATGTACGGCGTCAAGTTGCTACAACCAGCGCAAGGCAATGCGAAATCAACAGCTTCCGCTTCTGCACTGGAGCAAAAAGTGTTGGCGATGCAAGAAGTACAGCATATTTTTGAACCTTATGTCAGCGATCAATTAACCGATGTGCAGGCGTTTAAAGCGCTTTGGATCAAGCATCAACCTGAAATTCAGGCTGCTTTAGCGGAAAGTGGGCAGGCTATGCCAGTCACTATTGATGTGGCGTTGGATAATCAAGGTCGTGCAGTAGATTTGGCATATCAATTACAATTTGCTGATGAGACCATTGGTAACTTCGGTATCAATCTCGATATGCAAGTTTCGAATTATGGACATGCCACACCGATTGATAAAAAAGCATTACGCGATGCCAAATCGGTTGAGGAAGTCACCAAAGGCTCAATGTTAGAAAATATAGTGACTGGCTTTACCAAGTCTTTAGGCATGTCTGAAAGTGCTGTGGATGGGGAGCAGACAGATCGTTTAAGCTTCGATCAGCAGTTGTCGGATTTGGCAGAAAAAACCTTTGCAAGCACAGGTTCTTATATTAAGACCTACCAATCCGTCTTTGTCTTGATGTTGTCTGCAAACCGTCCTGAAGTGGTGAAGCACTATAGCAATAGTGAATTAAATGAAATTGCAGAAGTTTATGCTTACCGTTTCAATGACCGTTTAGAAGAACCGAAAGGCAAAGCTTTAACTCGTTTGAATAACCTGAAAGAAAAGCACAAATTGCTTGAGCCAGACCAGTTTGATGAGTTGGGCTATAGTGCTGCGCGTATTGTTCAGGAAGCTTCGGAAGGTGCGAAAGAATATCAGGCATGGAACAAGCGAATTCAGCAGTACAAAACGCCGCAAGCTGTCTTTGCAGATTATTATATTGAGTTATTTAAGGATGACTATGAGCTCAATGCTGAGCAAACTACAAATTTAAAAAGTGCGGCAGCCGTACTGGGGCAAGCATTTGCTGATGATCGTAAAAATAAACTTTCGGAAAAATCCATTGCCAAGTTAAGCAAAGACCACGATGGCTTCATGGATTATGATCTGTATGAAAAAGCCTATGTGGATGTGGTTAATCACCTGAAATAAAGCGATAGATCAAAAAAAGGCCAACCCCAGTCGGTTGGCTTTTTTATTTGTTTTGGTTATTGAGTGATTAAAGGAAATCTTTTAACTCAGGCTTCACTCCATTCCAAATTGAAAAGGCTTCAATGGCTTGTCCGACTAACATGCCAAACCCTTCAGAACTTGGAATACCGCGTGCTTTGGCTTGATCAAGAAAACTGGAGGGTTTGCCGTAAGCCATTTCGTAGGCATGCTGAAAGATCAGTTGTTCTGGAAGGATTAAGGCTTCACCACTCAAACTGGCAGAAGTGGCATTAATTACCAAATCAAATTCTCCAGTTAATGCGGTGAGCGCTGTCGCACTGAGCTCAGCTTGCGGGACATGCTGCTGTAAATCTGTCACCAGTTGTTCTGCCCGAGCTAGGGTACGGTTGGCAATCACGATTTTTTTCGCGCCTGCTTGTACCAAAGGATAGATTACACCACGTGTTGCTCCACCTGCACCTAAAATTAAGATGCGACTTTGCGTGAGTGACCAACCCAAAGCATGGATGGCATCGACCAGACCTTGACCATCGGTATTGTCGCCATAGAGTATGCCATCTTGCATCCATAGCGTATTGACGGCTTTGGCAATTTTGGCTCGCTCGGTCAGTACCTGACATTGCGCAAAGGCTTGCTCTTTAAATGGAACAGTGACATTCATACCACAGCCACCTTTAGCGAAAAAATCTTGCACACTGGCTTCAAAGCCATCTAGAGGGGCTAGGCGTTTGCTGTAATGGAGATCGATACCTGTTTTTGCTGCAAAGGCATGATGAAGTTCAGGAGAACGAGACTGTTCAATCGGGTTGCCGATGACAGCGAATTGTTTGCTCATCGCACAAAATCCATGTGAGAAATGCCGTTCAATATACGGCAAATTGCACTCAGGCTAAAGCGTTAACCCATTTTTTCTGGGGTGGAAATCAAGTGCTTATGGATTACAAATATTGTGAATTGTATCAAAGATGAGTTTTGCAGTGGTCAGGGCTAAGCCAATCGCTGCAAGTACGGCAATACTGATCGAAGTATTATCATTGAACGCACTTTCAGAAAAAATAGTCGTACTGATTGAGCTGAGTAAGACAATAGTAAAGCAGAAAAAAACCATGATGGTTGAACTAACTCTTTTTGTGAACATGTTAAAGACCTTAGATGACGGCACAGAACGATACGAGATTTTCATGTCATTAAAATGAATATATTAAAAATACCTTCTTTTAGTTTACGTATTTTTAAACCGTAAAGAGTGCGAATGCTGTTTTAAAGCGGTGACAGTATTTTTGATAAATGCAAAGAATAGACTTTTTTTGTAGAAGACATTCTACGGGGAGTCTGTAGGGAAATATACCAATCTAACCTATAAGTCGCCCTGATCTGGTAAAAAAGGGCGTACTTAAGGTGTCAAAATTGTAAGTGCGTGTGTCTATTTGCGTAGATTGAGCCAATCTTGTGGCTTTAA
The DNA here is from genome assembly GCF_023824315.1 of Acinetobacter tibetensis. Taxonomy (NCBI): domain Bacteria; kingdom Pseudomonadati; phylum Pseudomonadota; class Gammaproteobacteria; order Moraxellales; family Moraxellaceae; genus Acinetobacter; species Acinetobacter tibetensis. The sequence continues at coordinate 337,237 of NZ_CP098732.1, forward strand.
ATAATAATCCGTGAGTTTTTTCTCGGCAGAGTCTGCCTCCCATTCAGGGCGATATGACCAACCAGCTAAATTAGGCAAACTGACCAAAATCGATTCAATTCGTCCACCTGTTTGTAGCCCAAATAATGTACCGCGGTCATAAACCAGATTGTATTCTACATAACGACCACGACGGTAAAGCTGAAATTCACGTTGTGCTTCAGTATAAGGTTTATCTTGATTCTTTTGGAAAATTGGCAAGATCGCGTTTAGGTAACCATTGCCCACGGCTTGAATGTAGTTAAAACAGGTTTCAAAGTCCCATTGATTTAAATCATCAAAGAATAATCCACCAACACCGCGTTGTTCATCACGATGCTTTAAATAGAAATAGTCATCACACCATTTTTTATGCTCGGCATAGACACCCTCACCAAATGGAGCACATAAGTCATACGCCGTTTGATGCCAAGACAGTACATCTTCATCATTAGGATAAAATGGGGTGAGATCAAAGCCCCCTCCGAACCACCAAATCGGGTCTTGTCCTTCAGGCTCTGCCACAAATAAACGGACATTGGCATGTGAAGTCGGCACATTCGGGTTTTTAGGATGAATCACTAAAGACACGCCCATGGCTTGCGCTTTTGCACCTGCAATCGAAGGATGACGTTCGGTGGCAGAAGCAGGCAGTTTGGAAATGTTGATGTGTGAGAACATCACGCCGCCTTTTTCAATCACCGTACCATTTTGTAATACGCGTGAACGTCCGCCACCGCCTTCAGGGCGTTGCCAATCATCAATCACAAATTCAGCGGTTCCACCACCAGCACGTTCTTGTTGTTCTAGACTGGCGCAAATACGGGCTTGTAAATCGAGAAGAAAATCACGAACACGTTGAATATCTGTGGACGTTGGATGCTGCATCTCAACCCTCTAAAAAGAATAATAAAAGTTGTCTTAACGTGTAACATAAAATCATAAAAAACTTAAGGATTTTTTCTTATTTGGGTGAGTGGAGTTGTGTGTTTAAAGGGGAGTATCTATCTGATCTCATAGAAATTATCCCGACTAAAAGGCTAGGTTGAATTCTGAATTTAAGCTCCGCACAATAGGAGGCTCAAGCCTGTTGTATCAGGCAGAGATTCTGATGGGGCATCCATGACTCAAGCCAATTCCCTTATTCAAAAGTACAATGTTGCAGGTCCACGCTATACCAGTTATCCAACTGTGCCGTATTGGGAAGAGCAAGATTTTAGTTTGGCGCAATGGAAGCAAAGCCTAAAACGGGCATTTAATGAATCTAATGCCCGTGAAGGTATGAGTTTGTATATCCATCTGCCATTTTGTGAAAGCCTATGTACCTTTTGTGGATGCCATAAACGCGTCACCAAAAAGCATGAGATGGAGCAGCCTTACATCCAAGCGGTGTTAAAAGAATGGGACCTGTACTGTCAATTATTGGTGGAAAAACCCATCATCAAAGAAATTCATTTGGGCGGTGGCACACCGACTTTCTTTTCGGTCGAACATTTAACCCAACTGATTCAAGGCATTTTGGTGCAAGCGGAAATCGCGGAAGAGTACGAATTTAGTTTTGAAGGGCATCCGAACAATACCACGCGAGAACATTTACAAGCTTTGTACGACTTGGGCTTTCGCCGTGTTAGTTATGGGGTGCAGGATTATAACGAAAAGGTGCAAAAAGCTATTCATCGCATTCAACCCTTTGCCCATGTACAACAAGTGACGGATTGGGCGCGGGAAATAGGTTATACCTCTATCTCGCATGATTTGGTTTTTGGTTTGCCTTTTCAAGATTTAGCCGATGTATTACACACCATTGATCAAACCAATCTGTTACGTCCAGATCGCTTGGCATTTTATAGTTATGCGTATGTGCCTTGGATTAAGGGCAACGGACAACGCGGTTTTAAAGATCACGATGTACCGAAAGATGACTTAAAGCGTCAGCTCTATGAAGAGGGCAAGAAAAAACTGCTGGCACAGGGATATTATGAAATTGGGATGGATCATTTTGCTTTGTCACACGACAAAATGTATCAAGCCTTTCAACAAGCCAATTTGCACCGTAATTTTATGGGGTATACCTCATCGAAAACCCAAGTCATGATTGGCTTGGGACTTTCATCCATCAGTGATAGCTGGTACAGCTTTGCGCAAAATGAAAAGACTTTAGAAGATTATTACGCACGTTTAGAACAGAATGAAATCCCTGTCTATCGTGGGCATATTTTAAGCAATGAAGACTTGGTCATTCGGCAACATATTCTGAATTTAATGTGTACCTTTACGACGTCATGGCAGGGTCAAGCTCAGACATTTCCTGAATTACCGCAGGTGTTACAACAACTGGAAGAAATGCAAAAAGATGGTTTGTTAACGATTGAGGCCGATCACATACAGATTACCGAGCAAGGCAAACCTTTTGTTCGAAATATTTGTATGGCGTTTGATTTACGTTTAAGTCGGAAAATGCCGAATAATCGTATTTTCTCAATGACCATCTAGTTGATTTTAGTGTTGTTGTTGGTTGGAAAGTGTGCAAACAAATAAGGTAAGGATGACTTAAAAGTCATCCTTTTTATACATGTGTGCCATGCGTTCGTGTTTAGTTTTTAAATAATCTTCATTGAACGGATTTAAACCCACCGTTAACGGCACGCGATCAATCACATTAATGCCAAGATCGGTTAATGCTTTAATTTTGAGTGGATTATTGGTCACTAAGCGGACTTCTTTAATATTCAGATGATCCAACATAATGCTACACATATCATAGCGACGTGCATCAGCAGGTAAATTCAGCATGAGGTTGGCATCAACGGTGTCATGTCCTTGATCTTGCAGGGCATAGGCACGTATTTTATTGGTAAGACCAATGCCACGACCTTCCTGACGCAAGTAGAGAATGACGCCTTGTCCTACTTCATTAATCAGTTTCTGGGTGGCTTGTAATTGTGGGCCACAGTCACATTTTAATGAGGCGAAAGCATCGCCAGTCAAACATTCCGAGTGAATACGAACCAATACTGGACCCGTTGGTGGTGTATCGAGTCCTTTAGAGAGCGCCACATGTTCTTCACCCGTTTTCGGGTCTTGGAAGACCGTAATTTTAAATTCACCAAAAGCAGTGGGAAGGCGAGACGTTGCGACAAATTCTATAGGCACTGTTTAACCCGTTAAATAGTTTATAAATTGACTAAAGTATAGCGTAATGCTTGGACATTAGTAGAATAGTCACGTTGAAAATGTGTGCAAGATTTTCTTTTTTGTAGAAAGCGAACGATAATAGTTGATAAATAGCTATATTATTCAGGATAATCTAGGCACCAAAAAACGCCAATTGAGTTTTGTACTCAAGTACGCATCGCCAGAAATGTGGCTGATTGAAGGTGATATCATCCCACGATGATCGAGTAACCCATTTACCTAGCTTAGGATTTGCCAGGCTTTAGAAGGCTTTGCCACATATGTTGTATACAGAAATACCAACTCAACGCCCTGTAACACCGTTGCTGGATACGATCGATCATCCACAACAACTGCGTTTGCTCGCGCGTGATCAACTACCACAAGTGGCGGATGAGTTACGTCAATTTATTTTGTATGCAGCTGGGCAAAGCGGCGGACATTTTGGCGCAAACTTGGGTGTCATTGAGCTAACAGTTGCCCTACATTATTGTTTTAACACGCCAGATGATCGCCTAATTTGGGATGTGGGGCATCAAGCCTATCCGCATAAAGCTTTAACAGGTCGTCGTGAGCTACTAACGACCATTCGGGCTAAAGATGGTTTGGCGGCATTTCCTGCGCGTGAAGAATCGATTTTTGATACTTTTGGGGTAGGCCACTCATCTACTGCAATTTCAGCGGGTCTGGGAATGGCCTTAGCACGTCGCTATCAACAAAATCCTTGTGATGTGGTCGCGATTGTGGGTGATGGTGCAATGACTGCTGGAATGGCCTTTGAAGCCATGAATGATGCAGTTGCTCACAATGCTGACTTGATGGTGGTGCTCAACGACAACGATATGTCGATTTCATGTAGTACGGGTGGTTTTGCCAAACATTTGGCTGCCATTTGGGAAAGTGGTCAGTCGGTACATATTTCAGAACAAGGTGAAGCCTATGTTCAGCCGCATCCAAAATGGTCGTACAATTCACGGTTGCATCAATCCGCAACGGAAGCTGCGGACAATCTATTTAAAGCGATTGGTTTTGATTATTTTGGACCCTTTGATGGTCATAATGTCAAAGAATTGGCACATGTATTTGAAGCTTTGAAAAAGCGTAGTGGCCCACGTTTAATTCACGTTTATACCAAAAAAGGCAAAGGCTTTGCAGCTGCCGAAGCAGAACAAATTAAATACCATGCCATTAGCAAAATAAATGCCAAGGTAACGCCGCAAACCGCGCCTAAATATTCAGATGTATTTGGTCAATGGTTGTGTGACCAAGCGGCACAAGATTCGCGTTTACTGGCAATTACCCCTGCCATGTGTGAAGGTTCTGGCATGGTCAAGTTTGCGCAGCAATATCCAGAACGTTTCTTTGATGTGGCGATTGCGGAACAGCATGCGGTGACTTTAGCTGCGGGCATGGCCTGTGAAGGTTTAAAACCTGTAGTCGCGATTTATTCGACTTTCTTGCAGCGCGGTTATGATCAGTTGATTCATGACGTGGCATTACAAAATTTGGATGTGACGTTCGGTATTGACCGTGCAGGTCTGGTGGGCGAGGATGGCCCGACCCACGCAGGTGCCTATGACTATGCCTTTATGCGTACTGTACCGAATATGGTGATTATGGCGCCGAAAGATGAAAATGAATGTCGTCAAATGTTGCATACCGCCTATTTATATCCAGGACCCGCTGCGGTACGTTATCCGCGAGGCAATGGCTTAGGGGTAGAAATACAACAGCACATGACTGAGCTTGAAATTGGCCGCGCTGAAATCATTTTGCAATTGAATGAAACTGCCGATGAACAAATCAGTATTTTGGCCTTTGGTAGTCGTGTTGCTGCATCTGTAGAAGCCGCACATCGTCTGGCACAGCAACTGGATGTTGGCGTGCGTGTGGTCAATATGCGCTTTGTGAAACCTTTAGATGAACAGATGTTGTCAAACTTGGCCGATCAAACACAATTGTTTGTCACCGTGGAAGAACATGCGGTGATGGCTGGTGCGGGTAGTGCAGTCAATGAATATTTGGCACAAGCACAGATTGTTAAGCCGATGCTGAATTTAGGTTTGGCAGATAACTTTATGCATCAGGCAACACACAATCAGATGTTGCAGCAAGCAGGCTTGGATGCACAAGGTATTGTTAAATCAATAGAATCTGTATGGTTAAAGCTTGTGCAAAATATAAGCTGATCAAAAGCTAAATTTCCGAAACATTTTTTCCCTAAAAGCACTTATATTTGTTAAGATATAAGGGCTTTTATGCATTATTCTTTAATCAATATCTTCAAATTTGTAGTGGGTGTTCAATGGAACCTATGGTGGTGATGGCTGCGCGTGCGGCTCAAACAGTCGGTCAAGAGCTTTTAAAAGCGCATCAAAATCGTCATAAACTTGATCTACAAGTCGAAGAAAAAGGAATTGATGGACCAGTAACGCGTGTAGACCGTTATTTGGAACAATTGACCATCGATACGCTACGTAAAAGCTATAAAAACCACAGTTTCCTTGGTGAAGAGTTTGGTCTTCAAGAAGGCAAAGGTCACGACGCAGATTGGTGTTGGATCATTGACCCACTTGATGGCACCTTAAACTTCATTAATGGTGTTCCTCACTTCTGTATCTCTATTGCAGTTCAACATAAAGGCATTACTCAACACGGCGTAATTTACGACCCTGTGAAAGATGAATTGTTCTCTGCAAGTCGTGGTCGTGGTGCCATGATGAACCAACGTCGTATTCGTGTAAATGTGAAAGACAGCCTTGAAAATACATTCATGTCTGTGGGACATGCTTACCGCGCAAAACGTAATGGTGAAGTGATTTCTTATGCAAAAAATCATTTTGCTTCATTGTTAAATGTAACTGAAGCTGGTGCGCAATACCGTCGTACAGGTTCAGCAGCATTAGATTTGGCGTATGTAGCAGCAGGTCGTTTCGATGCTTATTTCGAACTCGGCTTAAAGCCTTGGGATATCGCAGCAGGCGAGTTGATTGTGAAAGAAGCGGGCGGTACTGTGGTTGATGCGCGTGGTGGCAGCGACTCTATGGAAAATGGTCAAGTACTTGCATGTTCAATGAAAATGTTAAAGCCATTAATGCAGGCTGTAGTGCCAGCATGGGGCGAAGCTGCAAAGTAGTCGAATGATGACCTGATCAAGTGATGATAAAAAAAAGCTCTCAAAATTGAGGGCTTTTTTTTATATAGAATTCCAAGGCTTAATTGCATCTTTGAATAATATTTTGTAAAAAAATAGTAAAAGTCGATTAAAATAGGTGACTTTTAAAAATATGCTGTTATAATCTCGCCACGCACTAAATTTCGTTCATTACCTGAACATTCTCTTCTATCATTGTGTATGCGCGTCCGGTCCAAAGAGAGGACATTATTTCGCGCCCCACCCAATCGCTTAAGCGATTCCTTCAGGTTGCGGCTGTAATCAAATGTGCGTTATACGCATCGTCGTTCTCGGATCGCCGCTGATTCTATATTTTCAGCGATTATTGCTGTGCCGCTTTTTGCCGATGTCCATCAGACCATATATTTAATGGAGCACCCATTTTTCGGGTGAAATACTCTATGAGCAAAACTTTTGCTGATTTTCCTTTACATGAATCGTTACAACAAGCTTTACAAAGCCTAGGTTTTACTTCTCCTACGCCTGTACAGGAACAATCGATTCCTGCAGCTTTAGAAGGTAAAGACCTTTTAGTATCTAGCCAAACAGGTTCAGGTAAAACTGCGGCGTTCTTACTTCCAACGTTAAACGCACTTGCAGCCCAAGAGACTTTCGTTCCGTTCAAAGAACGTATGAAAGCAATTACTCAACCAAATATTTTGGTTCTTTGCCCAACTCGTGAGTTGGCGCAGCAAGTAAGCCAAGACGCGATTGGATTTGTTCGTCACATGAAAGGTGCACGTATTGCAGCGATCATGGGTGGTATGCCGTTTGGTAAGCAAATCCAACAGTTAAAAGGTGCACAAGTTGTTGTTGCAACACCAGGTCGTTTACTTGACCTTGTAAACCGTCGTCAAATTAAATTAGACCAAGTTGATGCGCTTATTGTTGACGAAGCAGACCGTATGCTTGATTTAGGTTTCTCTGAAGACTTAGAAGCAATCAGCGATCTTGCTGCAAACCGTAAACAGACTTTAATGTTCTCTGCAACATTTGCTGGTCGTATCATTACACTTGCTGAACGCATGATGAATGATCCACAACGTATTGCAATCGAAACTGGTCACTCTACAAACACTGACATCACTCAAACTTTGCATTGGACTGATGGCTTTGAACACAAGAAAAAATTACTTACTCATTGGTTAAACGCTGAAGACGTTGATCAAGCTGTAGTATTTGCTTCTACTCAAGAAGACACAGATATGTTGGCTGAAGAACTTGCTGAAGCAGGTTTATCAGTTGTAGCGCTTCATGGTGCTATGCCACAAACTGTACGTAACCGTCGTTTACGTAGCATTCGTGAAGGTCGTGCAAAAATCTTAGTTGCAACAGACGTTGCTGCTCGTGGTCTTGATGTACCAACAATTTCTCACGTAATTAACTTTGGTCTTCCTATGAAGAACGAAGATTATGTACACCGTATTGGTCGTACAGGTCGTGCGGGTCGTACAGGTAAAGCAATTACACTTGCAACTTACCGTGAACGCGGCAAGATCCGTGCTTTAGAAGACTTCTTAGATGCTCGTTTAAACGTATCTGAGATTGAAGGTCTTGAGCCATCTCCACCTCCTGCACGCGGTAGTCGTGATGGCGGCGGTCGTGGTCGTGATGGCGGTGGTCGTGGTCGTGGCGGTTTCGGCGGTGGTCGTGGTCGTGATGGCGGTGGTCGTAGCCGTTTTGAAGGCGAAAGCAATTTTAAACGTCGTGAAGGCGGTGATGATCGTCCACGTCGTAGCTACGATGACAAACCACGTGGCGAACGTCCTGCTTTTGGCGGTGAAGAGCGTCCACGTCGTGAGTTTAATAATGATCGTCCACGTCGTGAAGGCGGTTTCGGTGATCGTCCACAACGTTCTTTTGATGACCGTCCAAAGCGTGATTTTGGTGATCGTCCAGCGCCACGTCGTGAAGGCGGTTTCGGTGATCGTCCGCAACGTTCTTTTGATGACCGTCCAAAGCGTGATTTTGGTGATCGTCCAGCGCCACGTCGTGAAGGCGGTTTCAACGATAAGCCACGTTTTGAGTCGAATGATGACAACCGCGGTAACCGTGTAGACTACAAACCACGTCGTGAAGGTTCTTTTGGTGACCGTCCAAAACGTGATTTTGGTGATCGTCCAGCACCACGTCGTGAAGGTGGTTTTGGCGACCGTCCACAACGTTCGTTTGGTGATGACCGTCCAAAACGTACTTTCGGTGGTGAAGATCGTCCTAAGCGCACTTTCGGTGGTGAAGACCGTCCAAAGCGTGAATTTAATTCAGATCGTCCACGCACTGAAGGTGGTTTTGACCGCCCACGTCGTAAGTTCAACGACTAAGTCATACCTTCTAAAAAACCAGCGCAAATGCGCTGGTTTTTTTATGCTTAACGATTTTGTTTATTGTTTAAAAAATGTATACTAAGTCAAATTTATGTTGAAATATGACAAATATGAACAACAATATAGAACAACAACCTATGTTAGGGTATTCGCTAAAAGAGGTGGTTATGCCTTATCTGAGTTTTATTCTTTTTATGAGCAATCTGATCTATTTCTTTTACGCTCAATTTATATAACACAGCGTTCTAATTTTTATGCTGTGTGAGTAGTTTCATATAATTAAAATGACAGAATCAAAAAAACAAATTGCACACAGTTTACCCGACGCAACTAGGTAACATTTTATAGTTCAATCCTTTATAGTATGCGTGCTGGAAAATTGCAGGAACTTTCTCCGCTATGAATAATCAAGCACCCCTTGAAAATTCAGCTTTGATTGAAGTCAAAGATCTGAGTTTTAAGCGAGGGGAACGAATCATTTATGAACAAGTCAGTCTGAAGATTCGACGTGGTCAGATTACCGCCATTATGGGGCCATCTGGAACAGGTAAAACTACACTGCTACGTTTAATTGGGGGACAATTGACCCCAGATCATGGGCAAGTGCTACTTGACGGTAAAGATATTGGGCAGATGTCGCGACATGAGTTGTTTGCGGCACGGGCGCGTATGGGCATGTTGTTTCAAAGCGGTGCTTTATTTACCGATATGAGCGTTTATGAAAACGTTGCATTTCCTTTACGTGCACATACCCAATTACCTGAGCATTTGATTGCAGAATTGGTCGCACTAAAGTTGGAAGCGGTAGGGTTGCGTGGAACAGAGCAACTCATGCCTTCTGAGCTTTCGGGTGGGATGAACCGACGTGTAGCATTGGCACGTGCCATTGCATTAGATCCAGAATTAATTATGTATGATGAGCCTTTTGCTGGTCAGGACCCGATTGTTAAAGGGGTGCTCACGCGATTAATTCGTTCTTTGCGTGAGGCATTAGAGCTAACCACAATTATTGTATCGCATGATGTGTCAGAGACCCTCTCCATTGCAGATTATATTTATGTCGTTGCAGAAGGGAAGGTGCAAGGTGAAGGCACACCAGCAGAGTTGCAAGCCAATGCATCGCCATTTGTACGTCAGTTTCTTACGGGGGCTGCTGAAGGTCCTGTAGAGTATCAGTTTAGTCATCAAGCGTATTTGGCAGGCGAGGTTGGTTCATGAATGCTATTGCCTCATTAGGTAGACGCGTTATTCAAAGTGTTCAGGGTGTCGGTGTTGCAACCATTATGTTGTTGCAAATTCTATGCTCCATGCCGACATGGTTAGGCGTCAAACTGTTTGTTTACCAAATGTACCGTGTCGGGGTGATGTCCTTACTGATTATTTCGGTGTCAGGTTTGTTCATCGGTTTGGTTTTAGGCCTACAAGGTTATTCCATTTTGGTCAACATTGGTTCAGAAGCCATGTTGGGTACCATGGTGTCGTTAACCCTATTGCGCGAATTGGCCCCTGTGGTTGCAGCATTATTGTTTGCTGGGCGTGCAGGCTCTGCACTGACCGCAGAAATTGGGTTAATGAAAGCCACTGAACAATTGTCCAGTATGGAAATGATCGGGGTTGATCCCTTAAAACGTATTGTTTCACCACGTTTATGGGCTGGGATTTTTAGCTTGCCGATGTTGAGTGTGGTGTTTGCTGCGATTGGTATTATTGGCGGTAAAATGGTCGGCGTAGATTTTCTGGGCGTAGATGAAGGTTCTTTCTGGAGTGGCATGCAAAGTAATGTGCAATTCTATAAAGATATCTTTAATGGCACGATTATTAAGAGTATTGTTTTTGCCATTTTGTGTACTTGGATTGCGGTCTATCAAGGTTATACCTGTGTACCGACATCGGAAGGCATTGCGACATCCACAACGCGTACCGTGGTGTATTCATCGCTTTGTGTATTAGGTTTTGATTTTGTGTTGACTGCGGTCATGTTCGGAGGGGTTTAATGAAATCACGTGCAAGTGAGCTGGCCGTAGGATTATTTGTCATTGTCTTCGGTGTTGCATTGTTTTTCTTGGCAATGAAAGTGAGTGGCTTAGTTGGCACCAACTTACGTGATGCGTATAGCATGACGGCACAATTTGATAATGTGAATGGCTTAAAGCCTCGTGCTAAAGTTACCATGAGTGGTGTGACCATTGGTCGTGTGACGGATATTACCTTAGATCCTGTTACGCGTTTGGCAACCGTGCATTTTGAGTTAGATGGTAAGTTAACGTCTTTTAATGCAGAGCAGTTGAAGACGGTTGAAAACAATGCGTTGGATGAGTTGCGCTATAGCACAGAATATACGGAAGCTACACCAGCGAAACAAAAAGAAATGGAACAGCAACTTATTGCGAACATGAAATCCATCACCAGTATTGATGAAGATGCTTACATAATGGTAGCAACCAATGGTTTGTTGGGTGAGAAGTATTTGAAAGTTGTTCCGGGTGGTGGCTTGAATTATGTTAAGCGCGGTGCATCCATTGCCAATACTCAAGGTACGATGGATCTTGAAGATTTGATTAGTAAATTTATTACAGCAGGTGCAGGTAAGTCATCGACTCCATCGGCAGAAGCTGAGGCACCAACTGACAAAACAGATGCTGAACCAGCATTTGTTGAATAATTGAAAGAGGAATTTAGAAGTGAATATGTTGTTGAAACAAACATTAACGGCAAGCATTTTATCAACCATGATTGCAGGTACTGCATTTGCTGCGCCAACTGAAGCTCCTCCTGCATTTATTAAGCGTGTGGCGGATGGTTTAATTGGTCGCTTAAAAGCAGACCATGCAAAATTGCAAAATAACCCAACGGCAGTAAAAGCCATTGTACGTCAAAACTTAGACCCATATGTGGATTCACAAGCGTTCACTCGTATTGTCATGGGGACTTATGCAACCAATCAGTACAGTACAGCAGCACAACGTGCACAGTTTGAAAAGAACTTTCGCGAAACACTGATTGAAAATTATGGCACTGCATTTGCGAAATTCAGTAACCAAACCTACACTGTTCGCCCTTATAAAGCGACTGGTAGCGCTAACCCTGTTGTGACCATTGACTTTAATAACAACGGTGAAAAGATTCCTGTATCGTTCCAGTTGGCGGATAAAGGTAGCCAATGGAAGATTCGTAACATCAACGTTTCTGGTATTGATTTAGGTCTACAATTCCGTAATCAGTTCGCAGCGACAGTTAAACGTAATGGTGGTAATCTGGATAAAGCGATTGCTAACTTTGAACCAGATGCTGATGCAGCTGTAAAGAAAAAATAAGATAGGTGAAAGGTGATTAGTCTCGTCAATCAGGAATTACAGGTCACTGGAAAAATAGATTATGACAATGCTGAACAATATTATCAGCAGGGTTTGGCATTGATTCAGAAACAACCCTTGCCTATGGTGGTAAATTTGGCACAGTTACAACAAGGAAGTACCTTGGCTTTAGCTGTGTTGGTGCGTTGGTTGCGCCAAACGCCACATGCACAAGGTTTACAGTTTAAGGCTGTGCCTGAGAAAATGATGAAGATTATTCAGGCTTGTCATCTGCAAGATGATCTGCAGATCATCTAAAAAAAGCACCGCAATTGCGGTGCTTTTTTTATGTTGAATCTTATGCTCAAAAAGACGATATTCTGTTGCACATCGCTGATCACACCATTCAAAAAATAATATTCAGATCCATTTTTTCCAGCGGAAGTAAATCAGCGGGCCGATAAAGAAGCCGACAATAATCATGCTGACGGCGATAAAGCTGGTGGTGCCATGGGCAAAAGGTAAAACATCCGTATTCATGCCGTAAATACTTGCCACCAACATTGGGGGTGCAAGCATACTTGGTAAAATCGAGAAGCGACGAATGGTGTCATTCTGTTCAGTATTAATGAATCCTGATGTGGTATCTAGCAAGAAGCGCACTTTCTGGAACAAGAAGGCATCATGTTCGACCAGTGAGCGTACATCTTCACTCAACTCTCGAATGTCTGCATCATAGATATGACTGCCTAGGGCACGCGGACGGGATAAAAAGGTCAGTACACGACGTAAGTCAATCAAACAGAGTTGTGCCTTACCCAACATATCTTCTAACTGTGCCAGTCGGGTAATCATGTCATCAAGGTCGAGAATTTGTTCACGATGACGGTTATTCAGTACCTCTGTGGAGTATTTTTCCAAGTCCTTGTGGATATCTTCTAAGATATCCGCAAGCTCATCCAGTTTGGCTTCGAGTAAACCTAACAGGACCCAAGTCGGGTCTTTATAGTCAATTTCGTAGTCATTGCGACGTGCACGTGCGCGAAAGGCACGGAAAGCCACCAGCTTTTCACCACGCAGAGTAAACAAACGTTCTCTATGCAAAATAAAAGCGACAGTTTGTACTGTGGCTAAAATACTAGAATTATCATCTGCCTCACCATCCACCTGATAATTTTTATTTTTCGTTAAAAAATACGTGCTGATATGCAAAATACCATCATCATCACGGTAGAATCGGGCAGATGAAGAGATGTCTTCTAATGACTTTAATGTAGGTAGGTTTTGATCATACGCATCTAAAACCCATTGCTGTTCTTCTTGTGAAGGTGCAATGAGGTCGACCCAGACCAATTCTGGGTGTAAATCAAAACCGCCATTAATGGTGGCATCTTCTAAACTACCGCGCTCTGTGGCGTAAAAGGCTTCAAGCATGGATGTCTTTTCTCCCTTACGCAGTATGGGTTAAATCGATGGGTGTATTTTAGACAAGGATTTCATGAAAAACACTGCTTGGATTGCTAATTTATGAAAAAATCTCCATCTAGTTTACGTTCGCGGTATGACAAGATCATAACATGGTGAAATAATGACACATTCTATTGCAGTTTTTTGTGGTTCAGCCGTTGGTACAGACACAATTTTTTTAGAAACAGCGCGTCATGTTGGCAAAACTTTGGCTCAGCAGGGTAAAACACTGGTCTATGGTGGTGGGCGCTCGGGTTTGATGGGGGTCATTGCAGATAGTGCCTTGCAGGCGGGTGGACGAGTGATTGGGGTTATTCCGCATGCCTTGGTGGATCGTGAGTTGGCACATCCTGATTTAACGGAACTGCATGTGGTGAAAAACATGCATGAACGTAAAACTAAAATGTCCGAACTTTCCGATGCATTTATTGCATTGCCAGGGGGAGCGGGAACTTTAGAAGAGATTTTTGAGCAGTGGACTTGGGCGCAATTGGGCATTCATCTCAAACCATGTGCCTTTTTAAATGTCCACGGCTTTTATGATGACCTGATTAAATTCATCAACTTAACGACCGAAAAAGGCTTTACGCATTCACGTTTCACAGAGACCTTAATTGCTGAAAACTCAGTTGAAGCGATTCTACAGCAGTTTGATGTATTTACTGCACCTACCCCGAAATGGGGTATGAGCGAGCAGCAAGACTTGGTGAAACACGGCTAATGAAAAAAATTACTGTCGCTGCGGGTATTGTATTGAATACACAACAGCAGTTGTTATTGGTGCGTAAGCACAACACTCGTTTTTTTATGCAGGTGGGTGGCAAGCTAGAACCAGATGAAGCGCCTGAAGATTGTATCTTGCGTGAAATCGCGGAAGAAATTGGTTGTCAGGCGAAAATTATTCAGTACGTTGGACGTTTTGAAACCGCTGCGGCCAATGAATCCGATCATTTATTGATAAGCCATGTATTCCATGTGGAGCTAGACACTGCACCACAAATTGCGGCTGAAATTGCAGAACTGAAATGGATTGATTGGGATGAACAAACGACGCCATTGGCCCCGTTGACTCGAGAAATTGTGTTGCCGTGGGTGCGTGAGCAATTCAAAACTCAAGCATAGTGCATTTGATCTGAGTGGCCGTTTAAAATTTGGCGAAGGTCAGGCTTGAGCTGCTGCAATACAGACCGCTTCAATTTTTCGGCAGCCCAATTCGGCAAGTGCTCGTTCTAAGGTTTTGAGCGAGCTACCTGTCGTCACTACATCATCCAGCATTAACACGCGACGAAAACGCTGTCGATTTGTCGGGGCAATTTTAAATTGCTGTTCGATTTGATCCAGCCGTTCTAAACGGCTTAAGCCTTTTTGTGCATGTTGATGCTGCCGTTGAATGGGTTGCCAGACTGGAATGTTTAAGTGTTGTCCCAAACGTTGTGCCAGAATGATACTTTGGTTATAACCCCGTTCGGCTAAGCGCTGAGTCGAAATCGGCATAGGGACAATCGCCTGAATTTGTCGATATTCGAGCTGCTTCAGTAGTCCAGTCAGCAAGATTTGGAAATGTAGTTGTTGCTCGTATTTAAATTGCTGAATCACACGATCAATGGGATAGGCATAATGGCAGGCGACTTGAACCTCAATTTCTTGACGTTGCACGGATTGTTTGAACCAAGGTAAATGGTTCCAGCAATCTT
Source organism: Acinetobacter tibetensis (assembly GCF_023824315.1). NCBI lineage: Bacteria > Pseudomonadati > Pseudomonadota > Gammaproteobacteria > Moraxellales > Moraxellaceae > Acinetobacter > Acinetobacter tibetensis. Next base: position 352,382 of record NZ_CP098732.1, read on the forward strand.
GACAGAGGCTGGCATGACGACCACGCTCAAGACCACAAAACTGACATGGGAGTACTGAATGCAGCCATTGCTGAGCGCTAGATAAAAAAGGTTTAAACATAGGCATAGCGCGGGGCTTCAGGCAGCCAGCGTTTGAGTAAGGCATTTGCCTGAACTGGATAGTCTTTCAGGATTTGCTGTGCGACATAATGTGCTTGATTGAGCAAATGATCATCCCGTTCTAATTTGGCAACGCGAAAGCCCATATCTCCCGTTTGTTTGGTGCCGAGTAATTCCCCAGGACCACGAATTTCTAGATCTTTCTCTGCAATGATAAAGCCATCATTGGTTTCACGCATGATGCGTAGCCTTTCTTGTCCATTTTGCGACAGTGGATTTTTATACAGCAGGGCGCAAAAACTGGCCTTGGCACCACGCCCGACACGACCACGCAACTGATGCAGTTGTGATAAGCCTAGACGCTCGGCATTTTCAATGACCATAATAGAGGCATTCGGCACATCCACCCCGACTTCAATCACTGTGGTCGCAATGAGCAGTTGTAGTTCATTGTTCTTGAATTGTTGCATGACGGCTTGCTTGTCATCGGCTTTCATTTTGCCATGTACCAGTCCGATATTTAGTGTTGGAAAACGGTGTTTAATTTCGGCATAGGTGGCTTCCGCGGCTTGAGCATCTAAAGTTTCCGACTGTTCGACCAATGTACAAACCCAATAGGCTTGTTTGCCTTCGGCACAATTACTGGCAATCCGTTGTAAGACTTCTTCACGACGATCCAAAGGAATGGTCACGGTTTGAATCGGGGTTCGACCAGGTGGCAATTCATCAATCACTGAGGTATCTAAGTCCCCATATGCTGACATGGCGAGAGTACGCGGAATAGGGGTTGCAGTCATTACGAGTTGATGGGGCGTGGTTTGCTGTGCGCCTTTATTACGAAGTGCCAAACGCTGATCAACCCCAAAGCGGTGCTGCTCATCAATAATCACCAAACCCAATTTGTGAAAGGCAACACTGTCTTGGAACAAGGCATGGGTACCGATGACCAGTTGAGCCGAGCCTTGTTGAATTTGTTGCTCTGCCAAGGCACGGGCTTTACCTTTTTGCTTGCCTGATAGCCATGCCACATTTAAGCCTAAAGGTTCAAACCAGCGTTTAAAATTCAAATAATGTTGTTCTGCGAGAATTTCAGTCGGTGCCATTAAGGCAACTTGCCAACCTTCTTCTAAAGCATGACAAGCAGCAAGTGCTGCCACAAGCGTTTTACCCGCACCAACATCGCCTTGTACCAGACGTAGCATTGGCTTGTGTTGCTTTAAATCATCGGAGATTTCTTTAGACACACGTTTCTGTGCTGCGGTCATTTTAAAGGGCAACGCAGTCAGTAATTGTTTGGCAAAGGTTTTACTATTAGTAAACGAGGGGGCTGCAATTTGCTGAATGTAGGCGCGACGGGTCAGTAGGCTGACTTGATGAGCCACCAATTCCTCAAAAATCAGGCGTTGCTGCGCAGGGTGTGAGCCTTGGCTCAACTGCAACATATTGGCATCCAGTGGCGGTTCATGGATGTAATGCAAGGCTTGTTTTAAGGCATAGCCATTGGTGAATTTCTGTGGCAGCAACTCTGGCAAATCATCACTGTGCTGTTTTAAGGCATGTTTAACGTATTCACGCAGCTTGGTTTGGGTCAGTCCATCGGTTGCAGGATAAATGGCTGTGAGCTGAGTTTGCGGTAGAGGCGTATGTTCAGTAATTAACTGAATTTCAGGATGATACATTTCCAAGCCACGCGCACCGACACGGACTTCACCAAAAACCCGTAAACGGTTGCCCACCTTACCGCGATCGGTCAAGGCTTTATATAGGTGATAAAAACGTAATGTAACTTTACCGAGTTCATCATCCAGTAAAATGGCCATGGATTTGCGCTTTCCTGGCGGAAAGTCCACTGATTTCACCGTACCTTCGAGCAGATAGCTACGCCCAACCTCCAATTGGTTCATTGGAATGATCGTGCTACGATCTTCATAATCCCGCGGCAGATGAAACAGTAAATCATCCGTGGTGAAAATATTCAGTTTTTCAAGTAATGCAGCAGAGGCACTTCCAACCCCTTGCAATTGTTGGACTGCGGCCATGTCCCCTCAACTAAAGTGCTCATTAGGTGCTAAATGCATATTTTATTTATAGGTTATGGTAAAACATCTCAACGGGTTGCTAAACAATTATTTCAACAAGGCCACCAAATTACCACAATTAGCCGTACTGCCAAACCGCAGGATTTTGCTACGCATTTGATTCAAGATATCCATCAACTTGATTTGAGTCAGATTGCCCCTGTCGATATCGTCTATGTATTGTTATCTCCTGCATCGAGTACACCTGAAGGCTATCAAGCGACTTTTGTTGATGCGATTCCTGCGATGCAGAAGGCCTTACAAGCTCATCCTGTAAAAAAAGTCATCGTAGTATCTTCAACGCGAGTTTATGGTGAGCAAGCAGGGGAGCGAATTGATGATGCTAGTGTGCCTAAGCCGATCGATGCACAAGGCGAGATTCTACGGCAGATGGAATTGTTGTGGCAGACTGCGTATCCTGAGCAAAGTATTATTATTCGCCCGACAGGCATTTACGGGGCTTCTGTGGCACGTATGGTGAAGATGGCGCAGCAGACCTCGACCTATCCGAACATTCATTATAGCAATCGCATACATATTGAAGATTTAGCTCGTTTTCTGGCGCATTTGATTCACGTGGAACATCCTGAAAGTTCCTATATTGTCACAAATAATCAGCCGATTCCTTTACATGAAATTATTCAGTGGTTTCAGCAGCAACTTGGGTTACCTGAGTTGACCTTAGAGAGTGAACAGCTTTCAGGTAAGCGAATTTATGCGTCTAACATGCAGCAGACGGATTTTGAATTACAACATTCAGATTGTTTTGAGGATTATTCGGCATTGTTAGCGAAGAGTCAGTGAAGAATATTTTGTACTTTGTTGAATGAAAGATGTGGAACATTGACTGGAAAATAGTCGTGGAATGTGAAAAATAATGTAAAAGCCATTCTAGTGTACTGATCACTAGAGTGATCTGATTTAAGATTATGATTTATACAAAATAAAAGAAGGTATTTTGCATAAGTGGTTTATGCTAATTTTAGGAAAAGTTAAAAATATGAGAAAAGAGCTAAGAGAATTATTTATCAGTGGGTGTAATGAGAAAATTCAAAAAAAGGGAGATAGCGTAGGTTTATCTTTCTATGCTTTTTTCAAAAATAAAAATGATAATCCTGAGCTTTTAATGGAAGCGGCGACTTGGTGGATCATGCAACATAAATTAGATCATTTTGAAAAAGCCGTAAAAATTAAAGCCCTTGTTTTGAGAGAGTCTTCTTCCATTTAACATCATGGCTATTGTAAGAAATAAAAATCCTAGATTGAGATCTAGGATTTTTAAATTTTAAAAATATATAAAAATTAAAGCCATAGCCTCAATTTTCACGTTGGTATAAGGTGTATTATGTTAATTTAGAGCAACTGAATCCTAGCACATCACTATCAACCAATATTTCAGTACTAAGCATAAAACTAAATCCATCTGATATTAAGAACACAAGTGCTGCAATTTTTGGATTAACTAAATTGAACTGCCTTTTTATGAATTAAAACTTGGTTTTTTGTGCTACAAAAAAGCTCTAGGCCTCATCCGGTAATCCCTCCTAAAAATGAACGAGATCTACCTGAAATATGGGCAGAACCATTAACAGGAACGAGATCAGCTTAAGTAAGATCAGCCAAAAAGTCGTGGTTATGGGATGAGTCGATAGGTAAAAACTTAGTCATGACTAAATATCTATTACTTAGAACACACAGCTTCCCCTGGGCTAAGATAGCTTACAGGCAGAATCTTTCCAGCTTCAGAAATACATATTTGCGTTGCAAAATTTTTATTTGATTCCAAATTCACATCATATGGTTTGTTTATTTTAAAAATATTTAACGGAATTAAGGCACAATCATCCTCTAATATAGGAAATTTTCCTTTACTGTATGTCTTTTCATACACAGTTTTATAATCTTTACTATCTGTTATTTCTGCAACAAAAACTAGATATGAGTTTTCAACATCGGAATAGGTTTTTTCATTATTTGTGAAAATACATACATTATTATCTTTAATAGTGGATTCAAGATTTCTACTAATAGGTTGTGCACAACTGTTTATAGTAAGTAAACTAAGTAAAGACATTAATAAAACAGGATTTTTTTTCATGATTTAAGCTTTAGGTAACAAAGATTTATCTTTAGGGTTTAACAAAAAATCTCTTAATATTTTTTCAACATACCCTAATAATTTTAGACTTTTTTGATGGTGCGCTCGTGATGGGCTAATTTTTTGTAAATATATTGCATCAAACCAAAACTCAATGATACGACCTTGCTGCTCAAAATTAAAATCTTGAAATTTTTTATTAAGATCTCTGCCCATTAAGTCTGTATCGTAAGCTTTTAACTCATTTTGACCTGAATCAACTGAATTTACTTCGGAAGTATATCCACCATTACAAAGTTGCTTTATGCCAAGCCAACCATTCGTTGCACCCATTTGATATTGCCAAACATGAGTCATTTCATGAATAAACCAATGTCTTACATTTGGTTTAGCAATACTAAAGTCTGTTATTTTTAAATAATCATCTTTAGGTAAATATATTTCTCCAGCAGGCGTCATCGCATTGCCAGTTCTTGTGTGTATCAATCCACCTAAATGTATCCAAACTTTAGAATAATCAATAGAGTCCTTGAATACCAATTGAGACATTGCTATCTCACCAGATGTAAGTTTACGTTTAGTCCCTATTTTGATAGCAACAGCAGCCTTTGCTTTCATATCTCCATCAATTTTTTTTAATTTTGCAGAAAATGTTGCAATAACATTAGTCATGATTATGCTCCTTCGAAATAATTTTTAATTCAACTTCCTCATCTTCAGTTCCTTTTATAAGTTCAGTCAAACCGTCTTTATCCGTAGTTCCATGAATAACTTCACCATTTTTATGAACTTCATAACAAATTTCAGCCAGTGGCTCACCTGTTAACTCATCTTGTAATAAAAATCTTTGACCATACTGAAACTCAGGTTTAGATATAAAGTTATTAGTATTTTTTGATGATGTTTCGAATCTACCTGATCCATTACTCATAACAGCAAGATCAGAAATTTTTAAATATCTTGAACCACAAGTAGAAGTATCACCTGCAGCTACAATGCTTTTTCCACCAACAATCATAAAGCCTTGATTCGAAGCTATTGCACATGATTGAACTTTACACAGAGGACAATAATGCGTCATACCATCTAAATGGACAGCTTTACCTTCAACTAAAAAAGACGAATCACCTAAAATAATGATTCCACCATGATCCGTTTTACAACCAACGGTAATTAATGCTTTCATTTATAATTTTATGTTTAATTAATAACAGCGCCATTAGACCTCTTTCATAAATCATTTTTTACTCAGTTCCAAGTTGTAGATTCCAGCGATTAAATTGAATCTCAAACCAAGTCTCTTACCTCTATTTCGATAACGCTCAGTAAGGATTTTAAAGGTCTTCAAACTACCAAATACATGCTCAATCCCTATTCTTCTTTTATTGATTTCATGATTATAGATTTTTAGTTCAGGATCTAATTTACAGTGCCTTTTCGCTTTTAATGGCAACAGGCTATTGGGATACAACGTATAAATCCCTTGATAGCCTTTATCTGCAAGAATAAAAGCTCCTGAAGGAATCTTGCTTAAATTGCGTTTGAATAACTCAAAATCATGCACCGCACCGCGATCAGTACATAAGCTCAGAATTTGCTGAGTTTTATAATGAATTATGGCCTGTACTTTAAAGGTGTGTGTCTTTTTCTTGCCACTATAGCTTTTCTTCTGTTTTTTTAGGCCTTTGTATTGGAATTTCTGTGGCATCAACGATCACCACATTCCAGTCTATGCCTTCACCTTCTGGCAAACTCTTCTGCAAATTAAATAGATTGGACTTGATCAGGCAATCTTCAACATGACGTACAATTCTTGAGGTTGTTGGCTCTGAAACTCCGTAACTCGTCGCAACGTGAAATAAAGTTCGGTATTCACGCCAATAGCTTAGGCAGAGTAGAACCTGATCCTCCACGCTTAATTTGGGCCGTCTGCCTTTAGTTGCAACATGCTTCTTTAATTGCTCAACCATTAAATAGAAGGTTGACCATGAGATGCTCGTATATCGCTTAAGCTGTGTTTCAGAAAGCTTCTTTGAATCGATGTATTTCATCTACAGATTATGCACGATAGCTCTGAAATATAGGGTATAAATATCAATCAAAAATATGGTCGTTTTTTGATTTATGAAAGAGATCTATTAAAACACAAGAATTAAACGATACAAAGTTTGAAAATTTCATTCTTTTTTCTTTTTCTCCATTTAAAATAATGGCGGTTATAGGAAATTGAGTTTCTCTTAATTAGGTAAAAACATCAGATGCCTTATCAAAATTTAAATGTTATGTATGATTTCGGATCAATCAGTTTAGAGGTTATAGAAAAATTTGAGCAAGCTTATGAAATTAACTTACCTTTAAATTATAAAAAGCTGATTACATCTCATAATGGGGTGCAATTTATTGAGAATAGCTTTGAATATACTGATTCTAACAGTGAAGTAGGAGAGTCAGGCATAGCGTTCTGTTGTTTTGGAAGGAGATAGGAGGTGATCATATTGAAAACTATCAAGATCAAGATATATATGGCCATGATAGGATAGTCGTCTTTGGACTAAATGGTTGTAGTGATTATATCGGATTTGACTATAGGCCTGACGTTAATAATCCGAAAATAGTTCTTATGTACCATGATCAATATATTAAAGACCAACATGGAAACCCTAAGTTAAAATTAATAGAAGTATTTGATAATTATTATAATCTTTTGAGTTTACTAAGCTAGCTTAAATTATTAACCTGAGCTTTATTTAACATAATGGCGATTATTCAGAATCTGAAAAACTTTCTTGTTATACATACAGCATAGGTATCTAAAATCGCAGATACCTATGCTTCTTAAAATTACTTCTTCTTACGCTTCAAACGACGTTTCGCTTGCTGTGCTGCAACAGCATCTAACACCTGTTTTAACTCTTCATCGCTAAAAGTGGTAATGTGTTGCAACATTTGTAAAGTCACATCATCTAGGACCAAATTGGCATTGGCAGCAATATTGCTAAAGTTGCTGTCAAACACAATCGAGCCTTCGGCATTGGTACTGATATAGCCTTGTTGAGTCAGTACACGAATAAAACTTTGGAATAGGGCTTTATCAAAGAACTCTGGTGAATTGAACTCATACAATACGGATAAGCGCTGACCCACCAAGTGGCTCAACTCTTCCACTTGACGCGTCGAGATGTTGCCAGAACCACGCTGCGTAATCAGCGCTAAGGTCATGTAATAGCGCTCTAGGCTTTGCATTACAGGACCCGCGAGCACTAACAATTGATTATGTTCTTCAGTATTTGGTGCAGGAGAAATCAAGTGTCCATCGGCATCTTCAGTAATCAGTTTTGTACTGAGTAAAGCATCTGCGTAAGCGGAAATTTGCGCTTTTAAGCTTTCGTCATCCCATTTCAGGAACAACTCAGCTTTCAAGAATGGATACAGGGTACGAATCACATTGCATAAATCTTGACGCTTGATGATGCCGTTATGTTCCACCAATGCTGCAATTAAAGATGGCAAGACAAAGGCATGCACAATGTTGTTACGGAAGTAGGTGAGTAATACGGCTTGATTGTCTTCAATTGCGATAATGTCACCCAGAACGTGTTTCACGCGCTTAATCAGTTTGAGTTTTAAACCATAGGCAATAATTTCTTTGCCAGAAAGTGGTGTAACTTGCGTGCGTTCATCATAAGGCAATGCAGTCAGCAAATTGCGGTAAGCATCTAACTGTTTAATGCACAGTTCTTCATCCAGTGTATGTTTTGGTGTCGCCAATAAAATTAAAGACAACAAAGATACAGGGTTAATCACTACGGCACGGTTGATGTTTTCCAAAATGGTATGCGCAGCACTACTCACAGCATCGGAGACTTCATTTGGAATTGGATCGTCATTTTTCTCAATGCGAATATTTTCAGCACCAAAGGCTTTAAGTTTGTCGTCAAGGAATACAGGTTCACCAAAGTTCACATGTACTTTACCGAAGATACGTTCAATTTTGCGCAGGGTTTTGACAATCCCAAGGACTGATTCTGCTTCTTTCGGTTTGCCTTGCATTTCACCAACATAGGTTGAGCCTTCCATTAGGCGTTCATAGCCAATATAGGTGGGAACAAACACAATCGGTTTTGCACGTCCACGAAGATGGCTGTGCACCGTCATGGCGAGCATACCTGTTTTTGCGGGCAATAGACGGCCTGTGCGTGAACGTCCGCCTTCAATGAAATATTCCAAAGGCGTGTTACGCGACAGAATACTGTATAAATATTCTTTAAATACTGTGGTATATAAGCCATTGCCACGGAAAGTTCGGCGAATAAAGAACGCACCGCCACCACGTAATAATTGACCCACAAATGGCATATTCAGGTTATCACCCGCCGCAATGTACGGCACCATCAAGCCACGTTTATAAATCACATAAGACAGTAGCAGATAGTCGATATGACTACGGTGGCATGGGGTATAAATAATTTCATATTCTTTCGCCAGTTCACGCACCGTGCTGAAGTTATGCACTTCAACGCCATCATAGAGCTGCGTCCATAAACGCGTCAGCGCCATATCAGCAAAGCGTACCGCAGAAGATGAATAGTCCGAGACAATTTCATTTAAATAACTAATCGCACGACGCTCTGCTTCTAGCATACTGATTTTGCTGCGAATACTTTCCCGACGAATGGCATCTTGTACATCTTTTGCCTTAATCAGGCTGTGCATGACGTTACGACGGTCTGACAAATCAGGACCAAGCACCACTTCACGCTGCGCATCCATATAGTTATTTAAGCTGCTAATAATATACGTCGCAGGCGATAAATTTGGATGGGTGGTTTTGGCATACTGGATCAGGTCACGTAAGGATTGGGCTTCGTGGAATTCCAGATAAGATTCACGTCCATGCAAGCCAATATTCACCAGTTGTTTCACACGGCTTGGTGTTGCCCACGTATCGGTAAATAACAGTTTAAACCAAGAGTCTTCTTTATCTGGTGAACGACCCCACAGTACCGTTACAGGCACCAGTTCAATATCTAAGTCTGGATGCTTTTCGAGTAAGTCGATGAAGCGTAATAGACGGGGTGGAAGCGTATTGGGTGGTGGGCTCAGTAAGTTCTGCTCATCATGATGTTGCAAGAATAAGATCGAGGCTTTTTCTTTATGTTCACCAATCAAGAGTGAGTCTAATGCGGCTGGTAATTGTAAACGACGGGTTTCGCCATCGACCACCAAGGCATTGCTACGCGAATAGTTTTGTAAGACGTAACACACCACTTTTTTGCTCGGTGTACTAGCAACATTTGGGTCTTCGCTGGTTGTTGGAGTTGTCGGGTTGCTGGGTACTTCACCCAAAATATGAGGGGTTACCACAAGGTCAAGCAGCTTGCTGGAAAGCTGGCGATACATTTGACCAAAGCCACGCTTGGACATAAATACTCCTAATACGGTACGAAGCCCCAAAATGTGAAGGGGGAATTATTCTGCGTAATTGTAATCAAAAACTAGAGGTCATTTTCTGATAAATTCACTGCTTATGCCAAGATTCTAGCCTTAAACCACATATTTTTAGCAATTAAATTTGAAAATTACAGTGACAGTACAGTCAATTAATCTCTAGGGGAATGGTCAACATTTAGGTAATATAGTTTTAGAGCGAGCGCTCTATGGTCTTTCTAATCAACACCAACATGGGTGTGTCTAAAATTTAAAACAGGTCTGCTATGAATGCCTTAACTCAAGAATTGGTTGAACTGCTTAGCCTTGAAAAAATCGAAGAGAATATTTTTCGCGGTCAAAGTCGTAATTTGGTAGGTAAGCGTGTTTTTGGTGGGCAAGTTTTGGGGCAGGCTTTACGTGCCGCTTCCTACACGGCAGATCGTCCCGCACATTCCTTACATGCTTATTTCCTCTTCGGGGGCGATGTGAATGCACCCATCATTTATGAAGTGGATCGTTTAAGAGATGGGAAAAGTTTTGTCAGCCGTCAAGTGCGTGCCATCCAGCATGGACGTACCATTTTTACCGCGATGGTTTCTTTTGCAGAGCCAGAAGAAGGCTTGAATTATCAGATTCAGGAACCTGATTATCCAGCACCGCTGCAAGTGAAATCGGAAGCTGAATTGAAGACAATGTTGGTCGAGTTTGTACCTGAAAATGTACGTGCCAGCTTTATGCGTGATCGTCATGTCGAGATTCGCCCGATCGATCCAGCAAATCCGTATCAGCCACAACCTGCTGCACCTTCTTATGCGCACTACATTCGTACCCATGACCCAATTACGCCAGAAATTGATGAGGTTTCACTGCATCAAGCCATTGCCGCATTTTATTCAGACTTTACGTTAATGACCACGGCATTACGCCCACATGGTTTGAGTTGGTTATCTCCAAGTTTGCAATGTGCCAGTATTGACCATGCCATGTATTTCCATAAACCTTTCCGTGTGGATGACTGGATGTTGTATGACATGGATGCAACAGTAAGTGCGAATTCGCGTGGACTGAATTTTGGACGCATGTGGCAAAATGGCGAGTTGGTCTGTAGTACCACCCAAGAAGGCTTGATTCGGCTCAGAGAAATTGAAACGCAGTAAGAAAAAATAATTAAAATAGTGATAGGTGAGTTTGCTGTGCTCAAAAATTCAATGGTAAGACTATTGCGAACTCACCTTACGGCGTCGATGATGACCGTCAGTATATGTTTCTCTATTTCGAGTTGTTCAAATGATGCATCGACTTCACAAGAATACCAAAATGCCTGTTATGGTGAACCCTTACTTACAATAGAGCAGCGCAATCAGGCATTAGAAGATGGCTATACGATTAATCAACAATATAAATGTATTGATCTAAACTCTTATCGTGCCATGCAAGAAGCTCAAGCTCAAAGAGAGGCGGCAAGGTCGCCAGAAGCTTTAGCACAAAAAAAAGCTGAAGATGAAGCTCACGATGCTAGAAATGCCCAACAACGTCAAATAAGACAAGCAGAGAAAGACGCTAAACGTGCTTTGCGCTATGAATTGCGTCTGGTGGAAATTAATACCGCATCAACTGCTGAGTTAGCAAAAGTGTGTAGTATCCGTGAGGAAACAGCCGAAAAAATTGTGAAAGAACGTATAAATGGTGGGCAATTTAAGGATTGGGTTGATGTTATGCATAGAGTAATTGCACTTAGTTCAGCACAAAATGTTTTATATGCTTCTACCTGTGGCTTAGTTGTCAATGGTGCTAGCTTTGATGGCGTACCAGCAAATGAAGAAAAAGCTCAAATGATCTTCCAACAATATCTTCGTTGAAAATGCGATGGGTAAGTGAATCATTTATTGGCTTTTTTATCATAAGGTTGTGACAAAAAATTGCTCGATTCTTCAACATCAGCATGACATAGTAGTGTTAAGTTAAAATGCTTTATCAATCATAATGAATTTAAACACACAGATTTTAATTGCTGCCATTCTGGGGATTGCTTTTGGTTTTCTACTCAGTGTCTTTCCACAGAGTAGTTTCTTTAGCACCAGTTTATATGGCTTGGGCATTATCAGTAGTATTTTCATTGGTCTACTGAAAATGCTATTAATCCCTCTGATTTTTAGCTCGATCGTGGTTGGGGTATCTAATTTACAAGCAGGTGGGCAACTTGGAAAAGTATGGAAAATCACGGTCGCCTGCTGTGTCACGACCACCACTTTAGCCTTAATTTTAGGGATTGGCTGTGCACATTTATTCGATGTGGGTAAAGGGGTAGATATCGCCTTATTCCAGAATGATATGAATCAATACCAAACCCCTGACACTTTAACGCCATCTTCTTTCTTTACCAATTTTATTCAGAATACGTTAATCAATCCATTTAAAGCCTTTGCAGAAGGGAATGTCTTGGCAGTGGTGGTATTTGCGCTCTTCATTGGTGTGGCATTGGTACATGGTGGTGAGCGATTTAAAGCGGTGCGTCAGCTTGCAGGACAGTTCTTTGAAATCATGATGCTGATGATTCGTTGGGTCATGAAACTGGCCCCATTGGGGATTTTTGCATTACTCGCCAAGCTAATTGCCACGGAAGACCTTTCTGTATTGAGCCGTTTAGCCGAATTTGCTGTGGTGGTGACAGGAACCACCATTTTTCATGGCGCAGTGGTGTTGCCGTTGTTGTTATGGATTTTTGGCAAGATGGATCCCGTGACGTTCTTTAAAGGTACGCGAGCTGCGCTGATTACCGCATTTGCAACCAGTTCCAGTTCAGCCACCATGCCGCTATCCATGAAATGTGCACAAGAAAATCTCAAAGTCAGTCCCGCAACCGCAGGCTTTGTGATCCCGTTGGGTACACAATTAAACATGGATGGCACAGCGCTATATGAAGCTGCTGCTGCGTTGTTTGTCGCCAATCTGATTGGTTTGGATTTAAGTTTAGGTCAACAACTGATTGTCTGCTTAACCGCAATGATTGCATCTTTGGGAGCGCCAGGTATTCCAAGTGCTGGGATGGTCACTATGATTATGGTTTTGCAATCGGTGGGTTTACCCGCGGAAGCCATTGCAATTTTATTGCCGATCGACCGCTTGCTGGATACGGTGCGAACCGTGGTCAATGTGCAAGGCGATATGATGATTAGTGTGGTGGTCGATCGCCATACCCGTGAAGCTGTCACGGAATTAAATAGCTAGCTGTTTTCCCAGCAGGGATTCCAGACAATTTCCCAGAGGTGTCCATTAGGGTCTTGAAAATAGCCTGCGTAGCCGCCGTAAAAAGTGGCTTGTGCAGCTTTGGTAATGGTCGCGCCAGCCTGTGCAGCTTGGGTCATAATGGCATCGACTTCGGCTGCTGAGCCGACATTGTGTCCTAGCGAAAATCCAGTCGGACAGATTGGTGTTAAAGCCAAACCTGTATCTGCACTTAAACTCTGTTGCGGCCAAAGTGCCAGTTTTAAACCTGATTGCAGTTCAATAAAGGCGACCGCGCCGTTTTCAAATTCTTGACCGATAATTCCCTCACTTTCAAAGCCTAGACCTTGGCAGTAAAAATTGAGCGAAGCTTGTAAATCATGAACCGCAAGGGTGAGTACACTAAGATGGGCGTGCATGGCGAGAGCTCAACATCTAAACATGATGTTTTAGAATGAGCAAAAAAGCAGGCCTATTCAGCCTGCTTTTTGTAGTGTTTGGATATTTTCGGGTTTTAGGCGATTTTGAGCATGGCACGCAAGGCCGCAGGCGATTGATTCAGATACGCAATTGCATCTTCAGTTTTGGCTTCATGTACAGGGTCGTACCACGGCATTAAGTAGCCCAGTTGTTGGGAGATGAGCCAGAGTGGGTTTGGCAACAAACCATTGTTGCGTTGAGAAATGGCATACCATTCACGCCAAATCCACGGTTTGTAGATGGCAGGGCGGATCGATTTAAAGCGTGGGTCTTGCTGCATGATATGTGCTGTACCATCCACCCACAGTCCAAGTACCGCAGCGATCACTACAATACTAAGGTAATAACGTGCGAGATAGCTGCCACCCAAATGGTGGTACAAATCGAATGCCACGGTGCGGTGTTCAATTTCTTCAGCACCATGCCATTTTACTAAGTCGAGCATGGCAGGATCTGCGCCACGTTTTTTCCACTCGGTATTGTAGAGTGCATATTTACCCAAGACACAGGTCATATGCTCAACAGTGGCAACAATCCCTAAACGGAACAAGTCCCATTGATGTTCTAGCGGTTTGGGAATATTTAAGCCCAGAGGTTGGTCTGCCAGTAGTTTTCCAAACAGGAAATCCATCAGATCCAGATTACGTTGAATGTCGATTTGACGTTCGCGTAAATATTCTTTGTTGGCAGAATTGTGTGCTTGTGCATGCATGGCTTCTTGGCGAATAAAGGCTTGTACATCTTGTTTAAGTTTTTCATCTTGAATTTGCGATAGGACTTTATTGTACAGACGGCAAAACCAGAACTCGCCTGCCGGTAAAATCATATTAATTTCATTAATAAAATAGCTGACAAAAGGTTGTTCTGGCACCCAGTCCACGGGTGTATTTTGCCATTCAAACTTCACTTTGCGCGGTTGAATACAATATTGAATTGAAGAGCCATTTTTTGTTTTTTTCAGGCGTTGTAACAGTTTCATACTACGGTCTCAAGCATTTTTTGATGCATTCAAAACAGTATGAAAAAAATGTCCCGCAATATGTTTAGCAATGCGGGACATTTCAATGTCAATTCATGAAGAATTGATTGGGTTGAATCGCACTTAATCTGGTTTCGGTGCTTGCTCAGGGGGATCTACTTCAATTTCCTCGGCATCGAAAGCTTCGCTCTCATCATCTTCTTCAATGCTGTCTTCGGCTAAATCATCTGCTTCCGCTTCAGGAATAAGCGCTAGGTCAAACTCGGCAGATTGTTCAAGGGTGAAATTCAGACGACCACCCATAACACTGGCAAGCTCTTCTAAACCTTGTTTGTTTAATGAAGAAAACAATTGAATCGAGAAATCGAGTTTCATTTTCTTCAATTGTTGTTTGACGTCTAATAAGGCTTGGTTGGCAGGACCACGGTTCATTTTATCTGATTTGGTCAACAACACATGCACAAACAGTTTACGTGAGTAAGCCCATTCCAGCATCATCACATCAAAATGTTGTAAAGGATGACGGATATCCATCAACAATACCAAGCCTTGTAGGCTTTGACGATGAATCAGATAATTTTCAAGCTCTTTTTGCCACACAATTTTCATGGCTTCAGGAACGGCTGCATATCCATAGCCAGGTAAATCGACCAGACGTTGATCTGGATTACCCAAACTAAAGAAGTTGATCATTTGGGTACGCCCTGGTTTTTTCGAGGCGCGTGCCAACTGCTTTTGATTGGTTAACGCATTAATTGCACTGGATTTACCTGCATTGGAGCGTCCAGCAAAAGCAATTTCGTAACCAGTATCTTCTACACAGATATCGAGCTTGGGTGCACTCATTAAAAAAGCGGCTTTACGTAGCCAGTTGAGTGCGCGTACAGCATATTCAGTAATCACAGGATCAAGCTTTTTCTCGTAGCTGATCTTTTGCTTAGGCGCCTGCGCGATTTTACTGTTTTTTGATTTTCCTCTGCTGTGGTGCATAACTCAACTTCATTCACTTATTTTCAAGTGCCTAGTATAAAGGAAGTCGCCCACGCACGCGAATTTTCCTCTTGTAACCTGAAAATGTTATAGGTTGAGTAGTTCAATGCCATTTGTAATGGTCTTGGTCTTTTTAGCATTTGAGTGCGCAAGTACTTCACCTAAGGTGTATTGGTTTAAATGCTGATAAAACTGATCGAGTGCTTGATCTAAAATACTCTTTAGACCGCAATGACTTCTAAGTACACACGGAGGATTGTTGCATTCCACAATCTGATTTTCACCTTGTAGGGTTCTGACTGCGTCACCGACTTTAAGGTGGACCGCATCGGGGTTTAGCCGTATACCGCCGCCTTTACCACGGGTGGTGATCAACCAGTTTTGCTTGCCCATAAAGTGCACAATTTTAACCAAATGGTTTTGTGATACCTGAAGGTCTGCTGCAATTTCAGCAATGGTATAAGCATTGTCTCGTGGTCGTGAAATATACATGAGTATGCGTAGGGCATAATCGGTAAATTTGTTTAGTTGCATGATTGTGCTCATCTTTTTTTGAGATGAATAGATAAGGCTAGTCTAACATAGACTAGCCTTATACGGTACGCATGCGAGAGCAGGTTTAGATGCGAACCCCACCTGTACCAAATGCTTCACTATGAATTTGTTCAGGTTTAATGCCGCGAGCGACGAGGGCTTTATGCTGTTCTGCCATAAATGGCATTGGACCACATAGGTAGTAATCGGCATTTTTTGGTAACAATGCTGCATCCACTGTGCCCAAGTCTAAGCGCCCAGCCACATCATAATCATCACCTAATACATCGCCTTCATGTGGGAATTCGTAGGCAGTAAACGTTGTTAGGCGAGGGAATTTTGATTTCTGCTCATGAATATGTTGTTTCATGGCATGGACTTGGCTGCTGCGACAAGCATGAATAAAGCTGACCGGTTGTGGCATATCCAGTGTAACTAATTGATTAAGCATGGCAATCATTGGGGTTAAGCCGACACCACCACTGATAAAGACATTGCGTTTGCTGCTATCAATTAGATAGAAGTTACCTGTTGGTGCAGAGACTTCAATTTCAGCACCTTCAGCCAAACCATGCAGTGTGCTTGATACCCAACCACCCGCTAAATCACCTTTCTCATCTTCACGTTTTACCGAAATGCGTAAATAGTCGGCTTGCGGGCTGGTCGATAAAGTGTATTGGCGAGGTTGTTTTAAACCTAACTCTTCGACAAATACGCGAACTGAAATATATTGACCTGCTTCATATTTTGGTAATGCACCACCGTCGACAGGCGCGAGATAGAAAGAGGTAATTTCATCACTTTCTACCACTTTCTTGGCAATTTTAAAATTACGCCAGCCTAACCAACTGCCTTGTGTTTGTTGATGCAGATTATAAATGGCTTTTTCAGTGCTAATAAATAGATCTGCCAACTGCCCATAAGCCGCTGCCCACGCATCAATTAATGGATCTTCCATTGAGATGTTAAGGACTTCACTGATGGAATAGAGCAAGTTTTCACCCACAATATTGTAGTCAGGGGCTTGAATATTCAGGCTGACATGTTTGTGTGCGATTAATTCAACCACAGGCAAAAGAACAGAAGGGTCTTCAATATTTTCTGCATAAGCCAATACGGCACCCGCAAGTGCTTGTGCTTGAGCGCCGCTACGTTGGTGTCCCATATTAAAGGTTTCTTTTAATTCAGGGTTGTTCCCTAACATGCGGTTATAAAAATAGCCGGTTAATGCAACGCCATTTTCACGAAGAACAGGGACAGTGGCTTTTACAAGTTCAATTTGCTGCGGAGTCATGATGTGATCTCACTTGGCTGTTATTTATAAGATGTATTTAAAATACATATTTAGTATTTTAATTGCAATCTATTTTTAACACAAAACCCTATTATTTTTATGGAATAAATAGTCGAAAGGTTTTTGGCGAAAAAAAGACGATAGACATGATTGAAAATCTAAGGTCGGTATGGGTATCTTGATATGTCGATAGCGCTGCACATTGGAACGCTATTTCCCACCAAATAAAGAGCCAAGTAAACCACGCACAATTTTTTGCCCTGTAGAGCCGCCTAAACTGCGGGCAGCACTTTTGGCAAAAGTTCCCACAATATCTTCAGTAAGTTTTTCCCGCTGCTTGGCAGCACGATCGGCTTCTTTTTGTTGTTCTCGCGCTATACGTTCTTGTTCTTTGGCCTGTTGTTTGGCAAGGATTTCTTGTTGTTTAGCTTGTTCTTTCGCAAGCATATCTGCTTGAGCTTGCTGTTGGCGTTCAACCACTTTTTGCTGTAAGCGCTCGTAAGCACTGTCGCGGTCTACACTTTGTTCATATATGCCTGCCACGATACTTTTGCTCATTAATGCTTTGCGGATTTCGGGTGAAATTGGGCTAAAAGCAGAGTAGGGAGGCATGACCCAGCCACGCTCGACAATTTGTGGTATGCCTTGTTCATCGAGGCAACTGATTAGCGCTTCACCAACGCCCAGTTCGGTAATGGCTTGCTCGACATCAAATTCAGGATTGGCACGAAAAGTTGTGGCTGCGGATTTAACTGCTTTTTGATCTTTAGGGGTAAAGGCACGTAATGCATGTTGTACCCGATTTCCTAGTTGTCCTAATACGGTTTCAGGTAAATCCAGTGGATTCTGGGTCACAAAATAAATCCCGACGCCTTTGGATCGAATTAAGCGCACCACTTGTTCAATTTTTTCTTGCAGTGCAGCACTGGCATTGTCAAAAAGTAAATGGGCTTCATCAAAGAAGAACACCAGTTTCGGTTTATCCATGTCGCCAACTTCAGGTAACTGCTCGAATAACTCAGAGAGCATCCAGAGAAGAAAAGTGGCATACAGCTTCGGGGTATTCATCAATTTATCTGCTGCAAGTAAATTGATGTAACCTCGACCATCGGCATCGGTTTGAATAAAATCAAGAATATTCAAACTAGGTTCACCAAAAAACTGATCTCCTCCCTGATCGGCCAGTGCCAGTAAGTTGCGTTGAATGGCCCCTAGACTGGCAGGGGAGAGATTGCCGTATTCAGCTTTAAAGTCTGCGGCATGTTCGCTGACATAACCGAGCATGGCTTTTAAATCTTTAAAGTCAATCAGCAGTAGCCCCTGATCATCTGCAATCCGAAAAACTGCCGATAAAACCCCTTCCTGTGTGTCGTTTAAATTCAACATTTGTGCCAGTAAAAGTGGTCCAATTTCGGAAACCGTGCTACGAATTGGATGTCCTTGCTCACTAAATAAATCCCAGAAAACCATAGGTGAGGCAGCAAAGGGAATGGAATCAATTCCTAGGTTTTTAATGCGTTCATCAAGTTTTGGATTGCTACTGCCGGCTTGAGCTAGACTAGAAACATCGCCCTTGGCATCGGCAAGAAAAACGGGTACACCAATACGTGAAAAACTTTCGGCCAATACCTTTAGGGTTACAGTTTTACCAGTTCCCGTTGCACCCGCAATTAAACCATGTCGATTGGCAAATTGAGAATGTAAAACAATAGCTTGTGTTGTATCCGTGGTTTTTTTTGCAATGACAATTGGTGTACTCATTTTTCACCTATTTTAGAATTTATTCGAGCTGTTTTAATGCGTTTTGAATATCTTGGACTAAATCGTCAGCATCTTCTAGTCCTATACAAAAACGGACCAATAAACCTTGTTGTAAATGTGTATTTTTCAGTGAACGCATGTGGTTGAGTTCATACAGCATGACCAAGCTGATTGGGCCACCCCAGCTAAATCCGAGCTTAAATAAATTCAGATGATCACAAAATTCACGCACTGCTTTTAAGTCATATTCGGGTTTAAAAATCACACTCACCAAGCCTGCACTTTTGCCTGTTAGGCAGACTTGTTTCCAGTGTGCATGCCCTGCAGCATCAGGATCACTCGGATGTAAGACTTGACTAAATTGCGGTTGTTGTTTTAACCATTCGAGTAGTTTTAAGGCTGATTTCGCTTGTTGTTCGTAACGTATGGACATGTGAGCCAAGCTACGCTGAATCTGGGCGGTGTCATCGCCAGAAACGGCAATACCTTGTATGGCATGCATACGGAATAATTGATGATGTAGTTGCTGATTGCGTGTCACCACAGAGCCCATCAAAATATCACCACCACCACTCGGATATTTGGTCAAGGCATGTACACTGACATCTACGGCTAAGTGCTCATCGGCAAAATCAAAAGGATTAAAGGCTAGGCCTGCCCCCCAAGTATTATCCAATACGGTCAAAATCTGTTGAGCTTGCGCTTTTTGAACCAAGCCGACTAAATCAGGGAATTCTAAGGTGACGGATCCTGCGGCTTCGAGCCAAAGAAGTTTGGCATGGTGGGATGGGGTAAAACTTGTAACATCTATAGGATTGTAAACTCGCACTTGAATGCCGTAGCGTTTTTCCAGATTGCGCAGATGCTCCATATTAGGACCATAGACATTATCGGGTACCCAGACTTCATCACCTTGCGCGAGTAAAGCGGAATTGACTAAATTAATTGCAGAAAGTCCACTGGGTGCCAATAAACAATATTCCCCACCTTCAATTTGAGCAATCTGGTCTGCGAGGGTAAATGTCGTTGGTGTGCCATGTGTACCATAACTATAGTCATACGGGTCAGTCCAGTGGCGATTAAATAGTGCATCGGTATTCTCAAAGATAATGGTGGATGCACGAAACAAGGGAGGTTGAACGCTGGAAATATACTGTGGTGCTTTTCTTGGTGCATGAATTAGCGCAGTTTGAGGTTTCTTGTTCAAGATGTGACTCATGTAAAGCGTAGGATGGAACCTAGATTAAGAGAATATGTCAATTTTCGCTACCGAATTAGGAAGAACTGTAAAAACAAGCAACCAAATCAAAAGTTGGCTTCAATTTTGCTAAATCTAAGCAAAGCTACAACAATAGGTTACAGCGCATGAAGTCGCATTTAAAAGTACATTATTTTCAGCATATTGCTGGTGAAGGGTTCGGTAGTTGTTATGAGTTTTTAAAAGCGCATCAGGCACAAATTACAGCCACAGAATTTTTTGCCTTACCTGTGGATTTACCTCTGGAAATTGAGGCTTTACCGCAAATTGAAGAAGTAGATCTTCTCATCATCATGGGAGGAACCATGAGTGTAAATGATGAAGTAAATTATCCATGGTTAAAAATCGAAAAGCGCTGGCTCAGACGTTATTTGGCATTGGGTAAACCTGCTATTGGTCTGTGCTTGGGTGGGCAATTGATCGCGAATGCTTTGGGTGCTGCGGTCAGTAAGAGTGGCATGCAGGAACTGGGTTGGACGACGGTACGTAAAGTACAACATGTACCCCAAGATTGTTTTGAGTTGCCTGAGCATTTTAATGTCATGCAGTGGCACAGTGAGACCTTTGAAATTCCGAAAGGCGCGATTCATTTGGCAGAAAATGATGTATGTCGCAATCAAATGTACCAGATTGGAAAGAATGTATTGGGCTTTCAGTTTCATCCCGAAATCACGCCAGAAACACTGAGTTTATTTTTAGAAAATGATGATGAACTGGCTCACTTTTCAGGTGCCTTTGTGCAAACTGAAAGTGAATTGAAACATTCGCAGAAAGCACATTTTTTACAAGGGAATCAGTTGCTCAATCAAGCCATTGAGTATGTCTTGCAAAAAACAGCGTAACGGTTAAATAGTAAACAATGGAAAATCATGGGAATTTGAAAAAAAAGGAAAATGGATTTGCTTAAGCGTTAAACAATGGCTATAATGGGCGACCCTTTAATGAAAGGGGGTTAACTGCGAAGAAAGTAGTTAACATCGTGACAGTCGTGGCATCGATCATGACCTTAGTGATATTTCACTGCTCTTGACACTTACCTTATTTAGTGGGGTGAGATGCGTCAAGGGTGATTCTTTATATATTTGGCTTGGAGTTAACTGGTATGTCTAACCAGAGAATTCGTATCCGTTTGAAGTCTTTTGATCACCGTTTAATTGATCAATCTGCTCAAGAGATCGTAGAAACAGCAAAACGTACTGGCGCACAAGTTTGTGGTCCAATCCCGATGCCTACTCGTATCGAACGTTTTAACGTTTTAACATCACCACACGTTAACAAAGATGCGCGTGACCAATATGAGATCCGCACTTACAAACGTTTGATCGACATCGTTCAACCTACAGATAAAACTGTTGATGCATTGATGAAGTTAGATCTTGCTGCTGGTGTTGATGTTCAGATCGCTTTGGGTTAAGACTTTCGGTTAATTAACGCTTTTAAGTTAATTAGGCCGCTTTTTTAGAGGTTATGCACATGGCTATTGGTTTAGTCGGTCGCAAGTGCGGTATGACCCGTATCTTTACAGATGCTGGTGTTTCTGTGCCTGTAACAGTGATTGAGGTTGATCCTAACCGCATCACTCAAATCAAAACGCTTGAAACTGATGGTTATCAAGCGATTCAAATCACTACTGGTGAACGTCGCGAATCTCGCGTAACTAACGCTCAGAAAGGTCACTTTGCGAAAGCGGGTGTTGCTGCTGGTCGTCTAGTTCAAGAATTCCGCGCTACAGAAGCTGATCTTGAAGGTCGTGAAGTTGGTGGTGTTCTAACTGTTGATTTGTTCACAGTTGGTCAAATCGTTGACGTTACTGGTACGTCTAAAGGTAAAGGTTTCCAAGGTGGTGTTAAGCGTTGGAACTTCCGTACCCAAGATGCTACTCACGGTAACTCACTTTCTCACCGTGTTTTAGGTTCTACTGGTCAAAACCAGACTCCTGGTCGCGTATTCAAAGGCAAAAAAATGGCTGGCCATTTAGGTGCTGAACGCGTAACTACACAGGGTCTTGAGATCGTTGCTATCGACACAGAACGTTCAGTTCTAGTTGTTAAAGGTGCGATTCCTGGTGCTACTGGTGGCGACGTTACCGTTCGTCCTACGATCAAGGCCTGAGGGGAAATAACGTGAATTTAAAAACTGTTTCCGGCTCTGCTGTTGAATTATCTGAAGTTGCTTTCGGTCGTGAATTTAACGAAGCACTTGTACACCAAGTTGTTACAGCTTACTTAGCTGGTGGTCGTCAAGGTTCGAAAGCTCAGAAATCACGTGCTGACGTATCTGGCGGTGGTAAAAAGCCATTCCGTCAAAAAGGTACTGGTCGCGCTCGTGCCGGTTCTATTCGTAGCCCAATCTGGGTTGGTGGTGGTAAAACTTTTGCTGCTCGTCCACAAGATTGGTCTCAAAAAGTTAACCGCAAAATGTATCGCGGTGCAATGCAATGTATCTTAGCTGAACTCGTTCGCCAAGATCGTCTTGTATTGGTTGAAGAGATTGCTGTTGCAGCTCCAAAAACTAAAGAATTGCTTGCGAAACTTAACGACTTGAATGCTACTCGCGCATTGATCGTTACTGATGCTGTAGATGAGAATCTATATTTAGCAGCGCGCAACATTCCACACGTTGATGTGGTTGATGCTACTGCAATCGATCCTGTTAGCTTGATTGCGTTCGATAAAGTTGTTATGTCTGTTGCTGCTGCTAAGAAAATTGAGGTAGAACTCGGATGAACAACGAACGTATCTATCAAGTCCTACAAGGACCTGTATTCTCAGAAAAAGCACAAGTTTTAGGTGAGACTGCTGGTGTTCAAGTTTTTAAAGTTGCACTTGATGCAAATAAACTTGAAATCAAAAAAGCAGTTGAACAACTCTTTGGTGTTCAGGTTGTTAAAGTTAACACAACGATCACTAAAGGTAAGTCTAAACGCTTTGGTAAAACATTAGGACGCCGTTCTGATGTTAAAAAAGCATACGTCACCCTGAAAGCTGGCCAAGATGTTGAAATGGCTGACTTGGGCGATACCGCTGAAAGCGCAGCGGAATAAGGACGAGAATTATGCCAATTCAAAAATGTAAGCCAACGTCTCCTGGACGTCGCTTTGTAGAGAAAGTCGTTCACGACCATCTTCACAAAGGCGCGCCTTATGCTCCGTTGGTTGAAGCTAAAAAACGTACTGGTGGTCGTAACAACAACGGTCACATCACGACTCGTCACGTTGGTGGCGGTCACAAGCAGCACTACCGTCTTGTTGACTTTAAACGTAACAAAGATGGCATTCCTGCGACTGTAGAGCGTATTGAATACGATCCTAACCGTACAGCACACATTGCACTTGTATTGTATGCTGATGGTGAGCGTCGCTACATCATCGCGCCTAAAGGCCTTCGCGCTGGCGATAAAGTTCAATCTGGTAACGATGCTCCAATTCGTCCAGGTAACTGCTTACCGCTTCGCAACATGCCAATCGGTTCTACTCTTCACAACATCGAACTTAAAATCGGTAAAGGCGCGCAATTAGCTCGTTCTGCTGGTACTTCAGTTCAGTTGTTGGGTCGTGACGGTTCTTACGCCATCGTTCGTTTACGTTCTGGTGAAATGCGTAAAATTCACGTTGAGTGCCGTGCAGTTCTTGGTGAAGTTTCTAACCAAGAAAGCAACCTTCGCTCACTTGGTAAAGCAGGTGCAGCACGCTGGCGTGGCGTTCGTCCTACCGTTCGTGGTATGGCGATGAACCCAGTAGATCACCCACACGGTGGTGGTGAAGGGCGTAACAAAGGTATTCAACCTGTAAGCCCATGGGGTCAAAAAGCTAAAGGGTACAAGACACGTACCAACAAGCGTACGACTAAGATGATTATTCGCGATCGTCGCGTCAAGTAAAGGAATCTGACTAATGCCTCGTTCATTGAAAAAAGGTCCATTCGTCGATGCGCACTTGTTCGCTAAGGTTGAAGCTGCTGTTGCTGCTAACAATCGTAAGCCGATCAAGACTTGGTCACGTCGTTCGATGATCCTCCCGGATTTTGTTGGTTTAACAATCTCTGTACATAATGGCCGTAACCATGTTCCAGTAATCGTATCTGAACACATGGTTGGTCACAAACTTGGTGAATTCGCGCCAACTCGTACCTATCGCGGTCACGGTGTTGACAAGAAATCTAAACGTTAAGGTGCTATGATGGAAGTTACTGCTAAATTACGCGGTGCCGCTATCTCGGCACAAAAAACTCGTTTGGTTGCAGACCTAATCCGTGGCAAATCTGTTGCTCACGCGCTTAATATTCTTAACTTCAGCAACAAAAAAGCTGCAGTTTTGGTTAAAAAAGCATTGGAATCTGCAATTGCAAACGCTGAACACAATAACAGTTTAGATGTAGACGACCTTAAGGTAACTACGATTTACGTTGATGAAGGCACTAGCCTTAAACGTATTATGCCACGTGCTAAAGGTCGTGCAGATCGTATTACTAAGCGTACTTGTCACATTACCGTTAAGGTAGGGGTTTGATATGGGTCAGAAGGTTCATCCAATCGGTATCCGCCTTGGTGTTGTAAAACGTCATAACGCCAACTGGTATGCGAGTCCGAAACAATACGCTGAATATTTGCTTAAAGATCTTCAAGTTCGTGAGTTTTTAACTAAAAAACTTAAGAATGCAATGATCAGCAATATTCTTATCGAACGTCCTACGGGCGCTGCTAAAGTAACGATTAGCACTGCACGTCCTGGTATCGTGATCGGTAAAAAAGGCGAAGACATTGAGAAATTACAGCGTGAACTTACTCAAATTATGGGTATTCCAGCGCAAGTAAGCATCAACGAAATCGATCGCCCAGACTTAGACGCTCGTTTAGTTGCTGAAGCAATTGCTTCTCAATTAGAAAAGCGTGTTATGTTCCGTCGTGCTATGAAGCGTGCGGTTCAAAACACGATGCGTGCTGGTGCTAAAGGTATCAAAGTTGAAGTTTCTGGCCGTTTAGGTGGTGCAGAGATTGCTCGTACAGAATGGTATCGTGAAGGTCGTGTACCTTTGCATACGCTTCGTGCGGACATCGACTACTCAACTATGCGTGCTGAAACGACTTACGGTACGATTGGTGTTAAAGTGTGGATCTTCCGTGGTGAGATCTTGGGTGGCATGAAACAAGTCATGAACCCAGCTCCAGCTGAAGAACGTCCAGCTAAACGCGGTCGTGGTCGTGGTGAAGGTCAAGAGCAACGTCGTGGACGTCGTAATGACCGTGCTGCTGACAAGGGAGAATAATCCATGTTGCTACCTAAACGTACCAAATTCCGTAAAGTGCAAAAAGGCCGTAACACTGGTCTAGCGCACCGTGGTAGTACAGTATCATTTGGTTCAATCGCGCTTAAAGCAACTGAACGTGGTCGTATGACTTCACGTCAAATTGAAGCTGCGCGTCGTACCATTAGCCGTCGTGTTAAGCGTGGTGGTAAGATCTTTATTCGTGTATTCCCAGACAAACCAATTACTGAAAAGCCATTAGAAGTTCGTATGGGTAACGGTAAAGGTAATGTGGAGTACTGGGTTTGTGAAATCAAACCAGGTAAGATCCTGTACGAAATGGAAGGTGTGAACGAAGAATTGGCGCGTGAAGCATTTACGCTTGCTGCTGCTAAGCTTCCGTTTAAAACCACTATCGTGACTCGGACGGTAATGTAATGAAAACTAAAGATCTACGTGAAAAATCGGTAGAAGAGTTGACAGCTTTGCTTGATGAGCAACAGCTTAACCAATTCCGTCTTCGTATGGCTAAAGCAACTGGTCAATTGGGTAAATCGCACGAAGTTGCGCTTACTCGTAAAACTATTGCTCGTATTAAGACCCTCCTTACCGAAAAACAGGGGAACGGACAATGAGTGAAAAAACAGTCCGCACGTTAACTGGCAAAGTAGTAAGCGACAAAATGGACAAGTCTATTGTTGTGCTTATCGAACGTCGTGTTCAACACCCGTTGTATGGCAAATCAATCCGCCGTTCAACTAAATTACATGCTCATGATGAGAACAACACTGCTAAATTAGGCGACGTTGTGACAATCAAAGAAAGCCGCCCAATTTCTAAAACTAAGTCTTGGACTTTAGTTGAAGTTGTTGAAGCTGCTGCTGAGTAATTAAACGTTCTTGCATCATCGGTCAATTTCGAGTACTCTTTGAGCCTTTCGAAATTGCGACCGGTGATGCACGGTTTTGGAGTAGGGCAATGATTCAAACCGAAACTATGCTCGACGTAGCAGACAACAGTGGTGCTCGCCGCGTACAATGTATTAAAGTACTTGGTGGTTCGCATCGTCGTTATGCTTCAGTTGGCGATATTATTAAAGTTACTGTAAAAGAAGCTATTCCTCGCGCACGTGTTAAAAAAGGTGACGTGATGAATGCTGTGGTTGTACGTACAAAATTCGGCATCCGTCGTCCAGATGGTTCAGTGATTCGTTTCGACGATAACGCAGCTGTTATTTTGAACAACAACAAAGCGCCGATTGCAACTCGTATTTTCGGACCAGTGACTCGTGAACTTCGTACTGAACAGTTCATGAAAATCATTTCATTGGCTCCTGAAGTTCTATAAGAGGCACTCATGGCTAAGATTAAAAAAGGCGATCAAGTAATTGTGATCGCAGGTAAAGAAAAAGGCAAACAGGGTACTGTTCTGTCTGTTTCTAATGACCGTGTTATGGTTGAAGGCCTTAACTTGGTTAAGAAGCATCAAAAGCCGAACCGTGCAACAGGTGCTGAAGGCGCTATTGTTACACAAGAAGCTTCGCTTCATATTTCTAACGTGGCAATTTTTAATGCTACAACCCAAAAGGCTGACCGTGTTGGTTACCAAGTGACTGAAGGCGTGAAAACTCGCGTTTACAAATCAAATGGTGAATCAGTGGCGGTAGCGAAGTAATAGGTTGAGAAGGCAATGGCCAGACTTAAAACGCGTTACAATGACGAACTTAAAGCTCAGTTACAAGAGACTTTAGGCGTTAAAAATGTGATGGATATCCCTCGCATTACTAAAATCACGATCAATATGGGTGTTGGCGCAGCAGCTGCTGACAAAAAACTCCTTGATGGTGCTCTTGCTGATATGCAAGCAATTGCTGGTCAAAAACCAGTGCTTACGTTAGCTCGCAAATCAATCGCTGGTTTCAAAATCCGTGATGGTTGGCCGATCGGCTGTAAAGTTACTTTACGCGGCGAACGTATGTACGAATTCTTAGACCGTTTGATCTCGATTGCGATCCCTCGTATCCGTGACTTCCGTGGTTTCTCTGCGAAATCATTTGATGGTCGTGGTAACTACTCTATGGGTCTTAAAGAACAAATCATGTTCCCTGAGATCGATTTTGATAAGATTGATCGTATTCGTGGTATGGATATTACCGTTACTACGACTGCTCGCACCGATGACGAAGGCCGTGCGCTTATGCGTGCATTCGGCTTCCCGTTCAAATAAGAGGTCGATATGGCTAAGAAAGGTATGATTAATCGCGAATTGAAACGCGAAAAGACAGTTGCTAAATTTGCTGCAAAACGTGCTGAATTAAAAGCTACGATTGCAAATGTAAATGCAAGTGACGAAGAGCGTTTCGAAGCGATGATGAAGTTACAAGCATTACCACGTAATGCATCTCCAGTACGTCTTCGTAACCGTTGTGGTTTAACTGGTCGTCCTCATGGTTACTTCCGTAAGTTCGGTTTAAGCCGTAACAAATTACGTGACACAGTAATGCAAGGTGATGTACCGGGCGTTGTTAAGGCAAGCTGGTAAGGAGCGACTAGAAATGAGTATGCAAGATACCGTTGCCGACATGTTAACTCGTGTTCGTAACGCACAAATGGCAAAGAAACAATCTGTTTCTATGCCTAATTCTAAGTTGAAGGTTGCAATTGCAAACGTACTTCAACAAGAAGGTTATGTTTCAAATGTAGAAGTTGCTGAAGTTGAAGGCAAAGCTACTTTGACCATCACTTTAAAATATTTCGAAGGCAAACCAGTTATCGAAACTGTGAAACGCGTAAGCCGTCCTGGTCTACGTCAGTATCGCGGTAAAGATGCACTTCCGAGCGTTAAGCAAGGTTTAGGTATTGCAATTGTTTCTACAAGCAAAGGCATCATGACTGATCGCGCTGCACGTGCTGCAGGCGTTGGTGGTGAAGTTGTTGCTTTTGTTTCTTAATAGGTGATTCCTCATGTCTCGTGTGGCTAAAGCCCCAGTAACTGTGCCTAACGGTGTTACAGTTACTCAGAACGGCCGGCAGGTCGAAGTGAAAGGCAGTAAAGGTACATTGTCTTTCAACCTGCATGCGCTGGTCGAGCTTAAACAGGAAGACGGTATTGTAGCTGTTGCTCCAAAAGCTGAGTCGAAAGACGCTTGGATGCAAGCTGGTACCGCTCGCGCTGTTCTTAACAACCTTGTTAAAGGTGTTAGTGAAGGCTTTGAACGTAAGTTGCAACTTATCGGTGTTGGTTACAAAGCTGCGGTTAAGGGTAACATTGTTAACCTTAACCTTGGTTTCTCTCACCCGATTGACTATACGCTTCCTGAAGGTGTAACTGCTGAAACTCCTACTGCAACTGAAATTATCCTTAAATCTGCTGATAAAGCACGTTTAGGTCAAGTTGCTGCAGATATCCGTGGTTACCGTCCGCCAGAGCCTTATAAAGGTAAAGGTGTTCGTTATTCTGATGAAGTTGTACTTCGTAAAGAAGCTAAGAAGAAATAAGGCGCGAGGTTCTTATGAACGAAAAGAAACAATCCCGTTTGCGTCGTGCGAAAAGCACACGCTTGCACATTCGTGCATTGGGTGCGACTCGTTTGTGTGTAAACCGCACTCCGCGTCACATCTATGCTCAAGTTATCTCAGCAGATGGTGGCAAAGTTTTAGCGCAAGCTTCAACTTTAGATGCTACTTTACGTGCTGGTGCAACTGGTAATATTGAAGCAGCGACTAAAGTAGGTGCTTTAATCGCAGAACGTGCTAAAGCAGCTGGTATTACTAAAGTTGCATTTGACCGTTCTGGTTTTAAATATCATGGTCGTATCAAAGCCTTGGCTGATGCTGCTCGTGAAAACGGCTTGGAGTTCTAATCATGGCTAAAGTTGAACAAAACGAAGGTCTTGTTGAAAAGCTGGTTGCCGTTGATCGTGTAGCCAAAGTTGTTAAGGGTGGTCGTATCTTCTCTTTCACAGCATTAACTGTTGTGGGCGATGGTAACGGTCGTGTAGGTTTTGGTCGTGGTAAAGCACGTGAAGTTCCAGCTGCGATTTCTAAAGCACTTGAAGCTGCACGTCGTAACATGATTACTGTAGACCTTGCTGGTACTACTTTACAACACCCTGTGAATGCACGTCATGGTGCAAGCCGTGTGTACATGCAACCTGCTTCTGAAGGTACTGGCGTAATTGCTGGTGGCGCTATGCGTGCCGTTCTTGAAGCTGCAGGCGTACATAACGTACTTGCTAAATGTTACGGTTCTACAAATGCTGCGAACGTTGTAAACGCAACTTTCAAAGGTTTGCGTGATATGACTTCTCCAGAGAAAGTAGCTGCTAAACGTGGTCTTTCTGTAGAACAAATTCAAGGGTAATCAATCATGAAAACGATTAAAGTTACCCAGACTAAATCCTCTTCTCATCGCTTGAAAAATCACAAGCTTTGTTTACAAGGTTTAGGTCTGCGTCGTATTGGTCATACTGTAGAAGTGCAAGATACGCCTTCTAACCGCGGTATGATCAACAAAGTCTACTATATGGTTAGTGTAGAGGAATAAGCCATGACTCTGCGTTTAAATGAACTTGCACCTGCAGAAGGTGCGAAGCGTGATAATCTTCGTCTAGGTCGTGGTATTGGCTCTGGCGTTGGTAAGACTGGTGGTCGTGGTATCAAAGGTCAAAACTCACGTAAAAGTGGTGGTACTCGTCCAGGCTTTGAAGGCGGTCAAACTGCGTTATATCGTCGTTTACCTAAATTCGGTTTCACTAGCCAAATCGCTTTAAAAACTGCTGAAGTACGTTTATCAGAGCTTGCTAAAGTTGAAGGTGATATTGTTTCACTTGAAACTTTAAAAGCAGCGAATGTTGTACGTAAAGATATGCTTCGTGCTCGTATCGTACTTTCTGGTGAAATTACTCGTGCATTCACTGTACAAGGTGTTGCATTGACTAAAGGCGCTAAAGCTGCTGTTGAAGCTGCTGGCGGCAAAGTCGAGGAGTAATCGCGAGTGTCTATGTCTCCTAGTTCTTCAGGTCATGTTCACATGATGAAAGGCCAACCGTTTTACGTGAAATATCGTGAAATTATTCGCCGAATGATGTTTCTCTTCGGTGCATTGTTGGTTTTTCGACTAGGAGCGCATATTCCAGTACCGGGCATTAATAATGCTGCACTTGAAAACCTTTTTAATGCAAACCAGGGCACAATCCTTGGTTTGTTTAATATGTTTTCAGGTGGTGCCTTAGAAAGAATGTCAATTCTTGCCTTGGGGATTATGCCGTATATTTCTGCATCAATTATTGTGCAGTTAATGTCGACTGTGATTCCATCACTCGAAGCTTTGAAAAAAGAGGGAGAGCAAGGGAAGCGCAAGATTAATCAATATACACGTCAAGGTACGTTGCTTTTAGCTTTAGTGCAAGCAACTGGAATGTGTGCAGGTTTGATCAGCCAAGGGATTACCTTGTCAGCTGGTTTAGCCTTTTATGTTCCTGCTGTAACCTCATTGGTTGCAGGTACTATGTTCTTAATGTGGTTGGGTGAACAAATTACCGAACGCGGAGTGGGTAATGGTATTTCCATGATCATTTTCGCGGGTATTGTTGCTGGATTGCCTAATTTAATTATGCAATCAATCTCATCAGTAGATAATGGTCAAACAAGTCTGATTGGCTTGGTTATTTTTGGCTTATTGTCTCTAGGTGTTTTGGCAGCAATTGTGTTTATTGAGAAAGCGCAGCGTCGTATTCCAGTAAACTATGCTCAAAAACAACAAGGTCGTCGTGTATTTACTGCACAGCAGACACATTTGCCATTAAAAATTAATATGGCAGGTGTAATTCCAGCGATCTTTGCAAGCTCTTTACTCTTGTTCCCAGCGAGTTTGGGGCAGTGGGTGGGAAGCTCAGATCCGAGTGCAGGAATAATCAAACGTAGTCTTCAAGATTTGGCTCTTTTATTGTCGCCTGGACAGCCGTTGTATTTGGTGCTCTTTGGTGCGTTAATTATCTTTTTCTGTTATTTTTATACGGCGCTCGTATTTAGCCCGAAAGAAGTATCGGAAAACTTAAAACGCAGCGGAGCTTATGTGCCTGGTATTCGCCCAGGTGAGCAAACTGCTCGTTATTTAGATCATATTCTCAATCGTTTGACGTTTATTGGTGCGATTTATATTACGATCGTGTGTTTAATGCCAATGATTTTGCAAAGTTCTTTTGGTATTCCATTCTATCTGGGTGGTACATCTTTGCTGATCGTAGTCGTTGTTGTTATGGATTTCATGGCGCAATTGCAAGCACATCTCACATCTCATCAATATGATAATCAAACGTTAATGAGAAAAACGACTGCTCATCCGAAGGGATAAGCGCACTTAGAGGTTTCATCATGAAAGTACAAGCTTCTGTAAAGAAAATTTGTGGTAGCTGTAAAGTTATCCGTCGTAATGGGGTTATTCGCGTAATTTGCAGCGCAGAACCTCGTCATAAGCAGCGTCAAGGTTAATCTGATCAAGACCTGTTGATTTCAGTAGGCTAATTAGGTTATTATCCGCCCCTCAAGATTTTTGTGGGGCGGTTGATTATCTCTACTGCCTTTTTGGAGAAAATTGAATGGCTCGTATTGCCGGTGTAAACATTCCGGATAACAAGCATGCTGTTATCTCTCTCACGTATATCTTTGGTATTGGTCGCCACACTGCTAAGAACATCTTAGCTGCTGTAGGTATCGCTCCAACGACTAAGATTCGTGAATTAGATGATGCTCAGCTTGATGCGATTCGTGCAGAAGTTACTAAGGTTCCGACCGAAGGTGATTTACGTCGCGAAATTTCCATGAACATTAAACGTTTAATGGATTTAGGCTGCTACCGCGGTCTTCGTCATCGTCGCAGCTTGCCTGTCCGCGGACAACGCACCAAAACTAACGCACGTACCCGTAAAGGTCCGCGCAAACCTATTAAGAAATAAGATTTCTGGAAGCTAAAAGATGGCTAAAGATACTCGCGCACGCAAGAAGGTCACTCGTACCGTCTCTGAAGGTGTTGCACACATTCACGCTTCTTTTAATAACACCATTGTAACGATCACTGATCGTCAAGGTAATGCATTGGCTTGGGCTACTTCAGGTGGACAAGGCTTCCGTGGATCACGTAAATCAACTCCGTTTGCTGCTCAGGTAGCTGCTGAAGTTGCTGGTAAAGCTGCTTTAGATTACGGTTTGAAAAACTTGGACGTCCTTGTAAAAGGTCCTGGTCCTGGTCGTGAATCTGCGGTTCGTGCTTTAGGTGCAGTGGGTTATAAAATTAACAGCATTACCGATGTGACGCCAATCCCGCACAACGGTTGCCGTCCACCTAAAAAACGTCGCGTGTAAGGAGAAACATTCATGGCTCGTTATATTGGTCCAAAATGCAAACTCTCTCGCCGCGAAGGGACAGACCTGCAATTAAAATCTGGCGTTAAACCATTTGACGTTAAGACTAAAAAACATGCTAAAGCTCCTGGCCAACATGGTCAAAGCCGTGCAAAACAATCTGAGTATTCACTACAATTACGTGAAAAACAAAAAGTACGTCGTATGTACGGTGTTTTAGAGCGTCAATTTAGTAACTACTATAAAGAAGCTGCTCGTGTTAAAGGCGCAACTGGTGAAAACTTGTTGAAATTGCTTGAAAGCCGTCTAGATAACGTTGTTTATCGCATGGGTTTTGGTTCTACACGTGCAGAAGCTCGTCAGCTTGTATCTCACCGTTCTATCACTTTAAATGGTCGTCGTGTTAACATTGCGTCTATCCAAGTTAAAGCTGGTGACGTGATTGCAGTTCACGAAGGTGCTAAGCAACAATTGCGTATTAAAAATGCAGTTGAATTAGCTGCTCAACGTGGTATTCCTTCTTGGATGGAAATTGATCATTCTAAGTTGGAAGGTACATTTAAAGCTGCACCAGATCGTTCTGATTTACCTGCTGAAATCAACGAAAGCTTGATTGTAGAATTGTATTCTAAATAATCCTTGAGGTAGCAATAATGACGCGTACTGCAAATGAGTTTCTAACTCCGCAAGCGATCAAGGTCGAAGCGGTTAGCGGGACCTCGGCAAAAGTTATTCTAGAACCCTTAGAGCGTGGCTTTGGTCATACTCTGGGCAATGCTTTACGTCGCATCCTTCTTTCTTCTTTACCTGGCGCTGCTGTGGTTGAAGTTGAAATTGAAGGTGTTGAGCACGAGTACAGTACTTTGGAAGGCTTGCAGCAGGACATCGTCGAGCTCTTGCTGAACCTAAAAGGATTGTCTATTAAGCTGTTCGATCAAAATGAAGCTTATTTGACATTAGAGAAACAAGGTCCTGGTGACGTTACTGCCGCTGACCTTCGTTTACCTCATAATGTTGAAGTGGTTAACCCTGAACATTTGATCGGTACTTTAAGTGCTTCAGGCTCATTAAAAATGCGCCTGAAAGTTGCTCAAGGTCGTGGTTATGAGACTTCTGACTCACGTTTCCCAGAAGGCGAAACTCGCCCGGTGGGTCGTTTACAGTTAGATGCATCTTATAGCCCAATCAAACGTGTGTCTTACATCGTAGAAAATGCGCGTGTAGAACAACGTACTGACCTTGATAAACTGATCATTGATCTTGAAACCAATGGTACAGTTGATCCTGAAGAAGCAATCCGCAAAGCGGCGACAATTTTGCAACAACAAATTGCAATTTTTGTTGACCTTCAGAAAGATCAAGCTCCTGTTGCTCAAGAACCTCGTGAAGAAGTTGATCCAATTTTGCTTCGTCCAGTAGATGATCTAGAGCTTACTGTTCGTTCTGCGAATTGTTTAAAAGCAGAAAATATTTACTACATTGGTGATCTTGTACAGCGTACTGAGGTTGAGTTACTCAAAACTCCTAACCTTGGTAAGAAATCGCTTACTGAGATCAAAGATGTTCTGGCTTCTAAGGGCTTACAGCTCGGCATGCGTTTAGAGAACTGGCCACCAGCTAGTCTCCGTATGGACGATCGTTTCGCCTATCGTAGCCGTTAATTAAGTAGGACTATCACCATGCGTCATCGTAATAGTGGTGTGAAATTAGGCCGTACAAGCAGTCATCGTAAAGCGATGTTTCAAAACATGGCTAACTCTTTGTTTGAGCACGAGTTGATCAAAACAACTGTGCCTAAAGCAAAAGAGTTACGTCGTGTAGCTGAGCCTTTAATCACTTTAGCTAAAAACGATACTGTTGCAAACCGTCGTTTGGCGTTTGCTCGTACTCGTTCAGCAGCAACTGTTGGTAAATTATTTACCATTCTTGGCCCTCGTTACAAAGAGCGTAACGGCGGTTATCTACGTGTTCTTAAAGCGGGCTTCCGTGCGGGTGATGCTGCACCGATGGCTTACGTTGAACTAGTAGATCGCGAAGTTAACTAATTTCGCAGGATAACTCAGTTGTTCTTAAAAAAAGGTCGGTTTTTAACCGACCTTTTTTATTGTCTTTTGTTTGACAATATTTACTTTTGTCCTGAAATGACATGATTTTTATCTGAATTTACTCAACTTGACATTGATCATTGTCAAATTTGTGTTTTAATAAAATAGAATTATCAGTCAGGTTATAAAAACAATATGGAAAAGCAAATTGATATATTGATTATTGGAGCAGGTATTTCAGGGATTGGTTTAGCTGCACATTTATCTAAGAATAATCCAAATCGTTCTTATGAAATTATCGAGCGTAGAGAGAGTATTGGTGGCACATGGGATTTGTTTAAATATCCTGGGATTCGTTCGGATTCAGATATGTCCACCTTTGGTTATAATTTCAAGCCATGGCAGCAATCAAGTGTATTGGCGGATGGCGCTGCAATCAAAGGTTATTTAACGGAAGTTGTAGAAGAATATCAACTTGCTTCTAAAATTCATTTTAAACACAATGTCGTTTCTGCGAATTATGATTCGACCATTCAAAAATGGGTGGTGGAAATTGAAGATCATAAGCAAAAGAAACAGACTTGGGTAGCAAACTTTATTCTAGGCTGTACGGGTTATTATAATTATGATCATGGTTATCAACCTAAATTCCCAAATCAGCCAGAATTTAAAGGTGAGTTTATCCATCCGCAGCAGTGGCCAGAAAATTTAGATTATCGTGGGAAAAAGGTGCTTATCATTGGTAGTGGCGCTACCGCGATTACTTTAGTGCCCGCTATGGCAAAAGGTGGGGCAGCACATGTGACCATGTTGCAACGTTCACCGACTTATATTGCTTCGGTTCCTTCGATGGATTTTATTTACGATAAAATGCGTAAAATTTTACCTGAAGATATTGCATATAAACTGACCCGTGCACGTAATATCGGGATGCAACGTGGTATCTATGCCTTGGCACAAAAGCAACCGAAACTCCTACGTAAATTCCTATTAAAATCAATTGAGTTGCAATTGAAAGGTAAAGTGGATATGAAACACTTTACCCCAAGTTATAATCCTTGGGATCAGCGTTTATGTGTGGTGCCTGATGGTGATCTGTTTAAAATTTTACGCTCTGGTCAAGCCAGTGTAGAGACAGATTTAATTGAACGATTCACAGAAACAGGTGTCTTGTTAAAGTCAGGTAAACATCTCGACGCTGATATTATTGTTTCAGCGACAGGCCTAGATATTCAAATTTTAGGGGGCTTAAAGGCAACTTTAGATGGTCAGCCTATCGATACCTCAAAGCATATGCTTTATCAAGGTGTGATGGTGAGTGATGTTCCGAATATGGCGATGATTATTGGTTATATTAATGCGTCATGGACATTAAAGGTGGATATTGCGGCTGACTATATTTGTCGTTTGATTAACTATATGGATCAAAAAGGTTATGTGCAGGTGATTCCGCAAAGTGATCCAACTGAACTGTTGGAAGACACGGTGATGGGAAGTTTAACGTCTGGTTATATTGCCCGCGCTGCCAATGTGATGCCAAAACAAGGCAAGCATGCACCATGGAAAGTCACCAATAATTATTTGGCTGATCGTAAGGCATTGAAACATGCAACCTTTGAAGATGCTGTATTAAAGTTTAAGAAAGCATTACCGCATGATCAACGCAAGCCTAAATTGGTTTCTTGAGCTAAGAAGTAATGAAAAAGGAGCATTAAGCTCCTTTTTTATGATTCTTAGATTTTATAAGGTACGTGAAATGAGTTCTTTCATAATTTCATTGGTGCCTGCATAAATGCGATTGGCACGGTTATCGATATATGCGCGCGCAATTGGATACTCCAGCATGTAGCCGTAACCACCATGCAGTTGTAAGCATTCATCGACCACTTTAGAAAACATTTCTGAGATTTTGTATTTGGCTGCTGCTGCGGCATCGACAGCTAATTGCTCTGCAAGTTGTAGTTGCATACAGCGATCAAGATAAACACGACAAAAGTCAATTTCGGTGCGGAGTTCAGCCAATTTAAAGCGAGTATTTTGAAAATCAGAAATGCGCTTGCCAAAAGCTTGACGTTCTTTCGTGTATTGTACGGTATGTGCAAATGCTGCCTCGGCACCAGCTTGGCAGATAATTGCCACTAGCATGCGTTCCCATGCCAATTCTTTCATCAGCATCATAAAGCCCATTCCCTCGGCTCCAAGTAGATTTTGCTTGGGTACACGCACGTCATCAAAGAACAACTCGCAGGTGTCTTGACCTTTCATGCCGATTTTATTCAGTGGCTTGCCTTTGCTGAAACCGACACGGTTGGCTTCGACCATAATGAGTGAGAGATTGGCAGAACCTTTGTCGCTGTGTCCCGTTTTACAGACCACAATGGCCATATCACACAAGTAACCATTGGTGATAAAGATTTTGGAACCATTAATAACATATTCATCCCCCTCGAGGACGGCAGTCGTCTTGATGGCTTGTAGGTCTGAACCTGTGCTGGGTTCGGTCATTGCAATGGCAGTGATCACTTCACCTGATGCCATTTTGGGTAACCAGTGCTGCTTTTGTGCTTCATTACCAAAGTTGT
This sequence comes from Acinetobacter tibetensis, assembly GCF_023824315.1. Taxonomy (NCBI): domain Bacteria; kingdom Pseudomonadati; phylum Pseudomonadota; class Gammaproteobacteria; order Moraxellales; family Moraxellaceae; genus Acinetobacter; species Acinetobacter tibetensis. The sequence continues at coordinate 389,839 of NZ_CP098732.1, forward strand.
TTACGTAATTGGCAACAATATCAGAATGCAGAGAGAATCCTGTTGCGGAGTCCATTGCATAGGCTTGTTCTTCAATCAGGATCATGCTGTATAGACGATCAACACCAGAACCACCATAAGCTTCGGGCATGGTGGCACAGAGTAGGCCCAGTTGACCGGCTTTATTCCATAAATCTCGATCAACATGTTGTTGTTGTTCATATTTTTCAGTATTTGGTACAACCTCTTGAGTATAAAACTTGCGCACCATGTCACGGAAGGCTTCGTGTTCCGAATTGAACAGTTGTCTTGGTAACATGTGGGTCAGTGGGCGTATAGCTCCAGATTGCATGATTATGATGTCCATTAATTATCATTGTGAGGTTGAACTTAAAAGATCTGTGGTGACTTGGGCAATGTGAGTAATGCTCAATTCCATAAAAAAAATGGTAGATTTGGTCATTCATGGGAAATGTCTCGAAACTTCGCCAATGATTCGGTTAAACTAAGGCACTTCTGTTTGGTCTAGGGGAATACAATGAGCGAAGAAATGACGCTTGAAGAACGCAAAGTGATTTATCGTGCACGTCGTGGTTTAAAAGAAATAGATGTGTATTTTGACCCGTATGTTCGAACTTATTATTTAGCGGCATCTCCTGAAGAAAAAGCGTTATTTGCAGAATTAGTTGAACAAGAAGACCCTGATTTACTCGATTGGTTTATGGAAGTTGGCGAACCGCCACGTGCTGAAATTAAGACGTTTATTCTTAAATTAAAGCATTACGTTCATGGCTAACACCGCATATTATTTGAAACGCAGTCGCGTGGCGATTGTGTTTCAGATCGGTCTATTGTTTCTGATTCAATGTTTAGTTTCGGTTTTATTGCCCGTGTGGTTGGCAGTGCTTATTTTGACTATGCTGCTATTTTCATTTTGGATGCAATTGAAGCGCGCTACACTGCATTATTTTGAAGCATTTTCGATAGATGAGTGGTCTATTCGGCCAACCGATCAAGGTGTGCAGCACATGCGACTTACGCGAGTGGTTGATCATCATTTTTATATTGTGCTTTATTTCCAACAACAATCATCTTGTAGCTATGTCATTTGGTATGACCAGTTAACACTCAAAGACTGGAAAAAACTGAAATTGTTGGCAAAAATGTTCTGATTGTTAGACAGTTAATAATTTTATTAATTTAATTAAAATATATAAAACAATAATTTAATATTAATTCGTTAATGCTTTGTCTGACAAAAAATTAATTTATTGGCATAAAGTATAAATTGTTAGACAATTTTTGCAGATACATCTGTGTTTTCTTTGTACATTAAAAGCACCAAGCACCAAGCACCAAGCACCAAGCACCAAGCACCAAGCACCAAGCACCAAGCACCAAGCACCAAGCACCAAGCACCAAGCACCAAGCACCAAGCACCAAGCACCAAGCACCAAGCACCAAGCACCAAGCACCAAGCACCAAGCAGCGAACGAGGAGATCAGTATGATTTTTCCAACGTGGTTGTTTCTAATGGTAGCGATTGTTTTGGCAATTGTTATAGGACGTTTAGGAACTGTGCTGAAGGATCGATTTGCACAAACATAAAGCCCATTGGGCGTTCATTTAATAGGTAGCATGTGCTGAACCGTCGCAATGCTACTTTTTTTTGCCCAAAATTTAACAATCCTGCTGCTAGAGTCAATTTTTATCTTTATTTTTCATGGCAAAGTAATCCTTTGAATTAGAGTAAATACTCTTTTATTCGAAAATAGCTTCTGCTATGTTTACTGCGAAGGACACAAACAAAAAATATAGAGGACAGGAAGATGTCGCAAGTCCAGAAAATTGGCCAAGGTATGGCGATTTTAATGATTACAACAACTGTACTTACAGGATGTTCGCATGTAGTGAAATCTGGCGCGAATGTCGCTTTAGGATTTAGCGAAAAGCATATTGTTCCGCCCATTTTAGCCATGGAAGATGCGGATATGGTGTGTAATTCGGGGAATGCGTTAACGCCTGCAATTATGTCAACCCAAGATATGGGGGCAGACCCGACGCGTATAGCAATTTTACTTTATTCTGCTGCGGGTACATGTGCTGAAAATAGAGCACTCGATGCTGAACTCCGTTATTTACGTGCGTCTAAAGCAGGACAGGTCACAGAAGCTCAAGATGCGCGTATTGAGCAAAAGCGTTGGTCGGCTGTAGCAGCACAGCGTCAATATGCCGGTTATCAACTTTTAGAGAAGCGTTGGCAAGCCAAGTATCAGCAAGAACTGGGTGAGAGTTGCCCAAAAATGAAAAGTGATATTGATCAGACCGTGTATTTACTGGGCTTGATCAGTGGCGTACAAGCCATGACCAATGACATTAATGCAGGTGGTTCTGTCAATGTACCGAAAGATATTGCCGCAATTGTAGAGCGCGGTATGGTGTGTTTGAACAATGAAAAGTTCTGGGGGGCACCTGAGGCAACACGTGCGGCAATTTGGACTTTGCTGCCAGGTGCTGGAGATGGTAAACCAGATCCATACCAAACCCTAAAACAATCCATGCAAATTGGTGAGCAAAAAGGTGTACGCTTATCTCATGCCTTATATGCGGTAGCAGCCCAAGCCAGTGGTGATGATGCCAAAATTCGTGATGCCTTAAAACAGTTTGCAGCGGCACGTTCAGATGAAAAGCCTGTTAATCCCCAGTTCAAGTTGATTGACAGTATGGCGGCCAGTATGGTGCAAGGTATTTCAGACCGCTATTGGACGGAACACACAGGAAAACGTACAGCCGATGATGGTATGCAGAAATTCTGGGATGAACAGGAAGATAGTTCGGGTCTGGATGATTTATTCAATGCCTCGGAAGGTACAGCAAGTACTGCAAAAGAATAGACCGTGGTGTGAAATAGCATGAAGCAAAGGATTTGCTGAGAAATTGAGGGAGATGCTGATGAATGTCCCATATTTTGTTCGAAAGGTGCTCTTTATTGCAGGAGTTGCCTCAATATCTGCTTGTTTACAGATTTTTGCAGACTATTTTATCTATTGGCGCCCAGATTTGTTGGAGCAATTCTGGCGTCTTTGGACGGCACATTGGGTGCATGTCGGATGGATACATTATCTGCTGAATATGTTTGCCTTTGCTTGTTTTCCTTTTATTTTTCCTCATGTTCGAATTTGGCAATTGGCTGCATTACTACTAGTGCTTCCAGTGTGTATTAGCTTAAGTTTCTATTACGCTTTTCCTGATATTGAAGCTTATGCAGGACTTTCAGGTGTATTACATGGCGCTTATGTTGCGGTAGCACTTGTCCATTTAAGTTATGCACATGAACGTAAGTTTGCTGCGGGCGTGTTGGGGCTGATTGTGTTGAAGTTAATTTGGGAAAATACAATAGGCAACACCAGCACCGCAGAATTGATAGGAAGTCCTGTTCTGATTGAAGCCCATTTGTTAGGCGCACTTTGGGGTATGCTATTAGCCGCCGTCTATTTCCCTTTTCATTTACAGTTACTTAAGCCAAAGAGTTGACATTTTAAGCAGAAAGAAAATAAAAACAGTCATTCTTTTCAATCTGAAAGTCATGCAGAGTGAAGTTGAAAAATAAAGATAGAGCAGAATATGGAGATGTTCTGTTCATAGAGGATCTCTACGTCATCATTGATGATGAGTAAAATAAAAATAGGAACGTATATGTATGATGCAGGACAGAAACGGTCTGGATTAGACCTGTTTAAATATATCTGGACAGAATGGATATCTGCCTTTGTGATTTTGGTGTTACTGGTTTTGACACTGATTATTGGCACAGGTGAAATGATTCATGGACAATTATTGCGCATGGGTGAAAGTCTATATGGTGACCCTGCCAAGAGCATGCAATATTCTTTTTTGAGAGCTGAGCCAAGTAAACCTGATTGTGACCGAAATCCGAATGTAGATGTGTTGGTTCAAACACAAATGAAAACCAACGCCGCTGATGAATTTGCTGATATTTTTGGTACAGCATCTGAGTCGGATGTCAGGGCTTCGATTATTGCGGCACGAAATCTATGTGAAGAAAAATATCAGTTTTATGATAAAGCAATGCAACATATGCAGGCGCATCCAACCTTAAGAACCTACCGTACCGTGGAAACAACTTTCTTTGGTGTGTTTAAATTTGGTAGTGAGAATCGCGCCATTTTATTGGTATTGATGGTGGTATTTGCGGCAATCAGTGCAACGCTAAAAACGCATCATATTGGCTTACGTAGCCCGACAACTAAAATTGATTTTCGGGTTTATAGTCTATTTATGTTGCTGGCAAATGGTTTTTTGGTGGCTTCTAGTTTAAGTCAGTATCACTCTGTCCAAAACTCTGGTGTTCCAATGACAGGTGAAATGTTCAGTATTTATTGGATGTGGATCATTTTATTTGGTGTGTTGACGGTCATCAGTTTATTCCAAGTCGTGAAACAGCCCCAGCCGACGCAAGAGGGTGGGCGTTTGAGCATGGCATTTCTGAGCGTCCCTTTATATGCCTACATGGCGGTCATCACAGGGGTTGCCTTTACCGTCTTCATGGATTACCCGATGGGGCAAGGGATTTACTTAGGACAACTGGTCGAGTTTTCCAGTATCTTCCTGAATCTTGCGCTCTTTATCTGGGCCGGGATGCTGTTAAAGCAAACTCGAATTGTAGATTTATTCCTGAATATTTTACGTCCATGGAATCTGGCACCTGAGACTTTAACTTGGCTCATTCTGATAGCAGCAGCATTACCAACGGCCTACACAGGGGCATCAGGAATTTTCGTGATTGCCGCAGGGGCAATCATTTATAAAGAAGTCTGGAATGCAGGTGGACGTCGCCAATTTGCTTTGGCCGCAACAGCCATGTCAGGTTCTTTAGGGGTGGTATTAAGACCATGTTTATTGATTGTCGTAGTCGCATCACTCAATAAAGAAGTCACCACAGACTGGTTATATCAATACGGCAGTTATACCTTTTTACTCACATCGACGTTGTTTTTAGTGGTGTCTTTGTTCCTTGCAGAGCAGAAGTTTCGTATTGCACCCTTAAATATTGCTGCACCCAAGTCGGTGCGTGCGATTGCACCAGTCATGCCTTATATTTTAATTTTTGTACTGATCTGGCTGTTTTATAAATATGCGCTATCGACAGATTTGAATGAATTCACAGCCCCAGTCATGATGCCAATTATTCTATTGATTATGGTGTTATTCGATAAATTACACCATGAACCAGCCCCGATTCAAGCTGTAGGGCATTGGGATGAAACACTGGATTTGAATTATACATCGTCTACGCAACCTGCAATGGCTGGCGCAGATTTACTCAATACAGCAGAATATCGAGAGGGGATTTATTCTGCACATGCAGCAGATGAGCTTGTTGTCAATCATACGGTTCAGCATTCAGAAAAATTAACCCCAATGCGTCAAGTGGGTTTCTGGAAAGCGATGCACATTTCGACCAGTGAAACGGTTGGGCATATTGGGGCGTTGGTCATTCTCATGGCGTTGTCAGTCAGCATCGGGGGGTTCCTTGAACGGGTGGAAGTCATGAGCCTGTTTCCAACGGATATTGGTAATATTTATTTGGTCATTACCATGATTGTAGCTCTGATGATTGTTGTGGGTATGATCATGGATCCGTTTGGTGCTGTTATTTTGATTTCTGCAACGGTCGCTCCCGTAGCCTATCAATATGGTATCCATCCTGTACATTTCTGGATGATTACCTTGATTGGTTTCGAGTTGGGTTATGTGACTCCGCCAGTGGCACTCAATCATTTACTGGCACGTCAGTCGATTGGTGATGCAGAAGTGGCTGAAGCCGATGCAGAAGTTCGACATGAATCATTCTATTATCGATATGAACGTTGGATTTTACCGTTATTGGTATTATTCCCTGCCATGCTGATTATTGCTTATATCCCTTACTTGTTTAAATTGTTCGGTTGGTATCATTAAGCGATTCAAATAACAGAATAAAGCACCTTCGGGTGCTTTATGTTTTTTTGCGTTGTTGAAATAGGGGACTACAAAACAGAATGCCAGCTAAGATTAAGCTGAAGCCAATTAAACTGTAATGATCAGGAACTTCCTGCCAGAAAATATAACCCCAAGCCCCTGCAAAAATAATGGCAATATAGTTCACGGGACCAATCTGACCAGCGGGTGCCAATTGGTAGGCTTTAGACATAAAAATCTGACTGATGTTTGCTAATAGGCCTGCGGTTATTAAAAAACCAAGTTCGTACAGTGTATAAGGTCGCCATAACCAAAACATTGGCAGCATGGAAATGAGCGTGCCGATGAAGCAGAAGTAAAACACAATTCGTTCTGGTGGTTCGGTGCTGGTCAGCGCACGCACGGTGACAAATGCCATTGCGGCTAAAAAGCTTGCGATTAAGCCAATTAGGGAAATTTGGTTAAATAGCCCTGAATCTGGCTTTGCTACAAACAAAACGCCACCTAGCCCAATTGCCGCTGCCAATAACATGGAGCGAGTAATTTTTTCTTTTAAAAATAGCCATGCAATCAGTGGAATAAAGATGGGGGAGGAATAGGTAAAGACCATCGCATTGGAGAGTTTTAAGTGGGCAATCGCATAGAAAAAGCCATACATGGCAATTAGACCAACGACCGCGCGCCAAGTGTGCATCCAAATTTTGGTGGTTTTAAAAAATCCCAATCCTTTATTGAACATGATCGGCAGAAAGACGAATAAGCCAATAAAATTTCGGAAAAAAACGATGGTGGGATTATCTACGCTATGAGATGCGTAACGAATACAGACTCCCATCAGCGAAAATAAAAAAGCAGAGAGGGCAAGAAAACCAAGCGCTTTGACCAAATTGCGATTGGTTGGAGAGAGGTTCATGCGAAAATTCGGCATAATCATAAATTGATCTATTCTAGCCGAATTTGATCAGAATATTTTATTGAGCCTTGGCGAGTTGAGCTTCGAGTAATTTCACCTGTTCTTCTTTCAAAGCAATTAAGTCATCTGCATCAGCATGTTGTGCTTTCAGCGTTTTCTCTTGTTCATCTAGTTGTGTCTGAATGTCATCCAGTTTGGCAATCTCTTCTTTGGCCAAGCTGGCATTTTTCGGCACATCTTGTTTTAAAATGGCTTCATCGACCAATTGAATCGGTGCTTCAGTAGTCGTATTTGCAACCGCCGTAGAAGCCGAATTGTCCACCACAGGAGCAGCCTCTTTCACCACGGGTTTTGCAGGTGTACGTACAATTTGCTGTTCGACCTCATGTTTGGGTTGAGGGCTCGACATCCATTGGTAAGCTAAAAAAATAGCCACCAATACCACCAGTCCAGCAATAATCCCCACTAAAAGTTTTGAATTTTGTCTTTGATCTAACGTCATGACTTAAACCTTGTTGTTATTCAGGCTGACGAGGTTTGAATTGAATGACCCCAATTTCGTCTGGATGTTCAGGTTCAGCAGACTCGACATGAGTCGGGCGCTTTTCTGTATATTCACACGTTATACATTCAATCCACTCGTCATCCACAGTGATGATTTTAACCACACGATCCAAAGCTCCGCATTTAGGACATTTTGCGCCTGCGATAAACTGTCTTTTCATGTCAGTTAATAACACCCTGTGAACAATAATGACGTAGTTTAAGCGGTTTTATCTGCGTTCGTCCAACCCTGATGACGTAATAATGCATCTATTTTGGGTTCGCGACCGCGGAAATTGATAAATGCATCAAGTGCCGTATCTTTTCCGCCAACTGCTAGAATAAACTGTCGAAACTCTTTGCCAGTCTGGGTGTTGAAAATTCCTTCTTTTTCGAAACGATCAAAAGCATCACTGGCTAGAACTTCCGCCCATTTATAAGAATAATAGCCCGCAGCATAACCTCCCGCGAAAATGTGACTAAAACTATGTTGGAAACGGTTATAGATAGCCGTAGGGGCAACGGCATAGTTTTGGCGAATCTGATCCAAAGTCGCTTGAATGCCTGTTGCTTCTAGGGCAGGTGTAGTACGATGAATATTCAGATCAAATAAGGCAAACTCGATTTGACGTAAGGTTTGCATACCAGACTGGAAGAAACGGGCATCGAGTAATGCTTTGAGTAAGGATTCAGGGAGAACTGCTTTACTTTCAATATGCTCGCTGAGCAAATCTAAACTTTCTTTGTCCCATGTCCAGAACTCCATAAACTGGCTCGGTAATTCTACCGCATCCCAAGCAACGCCATGTGTCCCTGCCACAGAAATATGATCAACTTCGGTCAGCATGTGATGCAAGCCGTGCCCAAATTCGTGGAATAGCGTGGTGACTTCATCATGGGTGAGCAAAGCCGCTTGTCCTGCAACAGGTGGAGTAAAGTTACATACCATGTAGCAGATTGGTTTTTGTAAACCTTGTGCGGTTTGCATGCGTGAACGGAAGCCACTCATCCATGCGCCACCGCGTTTGCCGCTCCGCGCATAGAGATCGAAATAGAATCCACCGACCACTTTGCCTTGATCTTCCAGTTCAAAATATTGTGCATCTGGATGCCAAACTGGGGCTTCACGTTGCACAACTTGAATGCCATATAAGCGTTCAACAATGCTGAATAAGCCTTGTATGATTTTCGGTGCTGGGAAATATGGTTTTAAATCTTCCTGAGACAGATTGAATTGCTGAACTTTGAGTTTTTCTGAGTAAAACCTTGTATCCCAATGTTCTAGGATTTGAACCCCATCTTGTTGTGCAATCGCTTTCAGCTCGGCAATTTCCTGCTCAGCAGGTTGACGTGCATGTTCTGCCAGCTCGATTAAGAAGTTGGCGACGGTGTCAACATCAGGTGCCATTTTGCTTGCAAGGGACAATTCTGCATAGTTATTAAAACCGAGCAACTGCGCCATTTCCTGACGTAGGCTCAAAATTTCTTCCATCACCGCCGTATTATCAAATTCAGCTTGTTCTGCCTGATCGGAAGCGCGAGTGGTATAAGCACGATATAATTCTTCGCGCACAGTACGATCTTCTGCATAGGTCATAATTGCCAAATAAGCAGGAATATCTAAAGTGGCAACTGCTTGTTCAAGTTCACGTTGTTGACCATATTGTTTTAATAATTCAATGCTGCTGGCAGGTAGACCTTTGAGTTGCTCTTCGCTTAAAGGCTTGAAATAAGCTTGAGAGGCATCCAACACATGGTTGGAGAAGTCCGAAGACAACTGCGATAAACGTGCTGAGATTTCAGCATAACGCTTTTTCGCTTCACCTTCTAAGGCTACGCCCGAGAGTTTGAAATCACGTAATGCCAGTTTGATGGCACTTTGCTGTGCCGCAGGCAGTTGATTAAATTCTGTCGAATCTTGGATCTGTTGATAGGTCTGGTATAGCGCCGTATGTTGCCCGAGCGCTGTGTAATATTCACTCAGTGCAGGCAGTAAAGACTGATAGACATCACGGGTTTCAGTATTATTCATCACAGCGTTCAAATGGGATAACACTCCCCAAGATTCGCTCATGCTATTTTCAAGTTCATCGACTTGGCTCAAGACGTGTAGTTGTGCTGCATGTTGTTCAGGTACGACAGTAAGTTCAGCTAAAAATTGCTGACCGTGTTGAATGGCTTGTTCGATTTGTTGTTTTAAGTCGCTAAGTTGAATTTGATCAAACTGAGGAACAGGTAGAGTTGCTTGATCTAAGTGCATGTGCATTCGCCATTTCATTTTAAACTTCATCTAGATGTAGGGGCTCTTGCGCGGGAAATCAAGTTTTAATTGATTGAGTTTGCTATTCAGACCTAAATTCAGCCCAAGAGTTAAAGGATTGATCTATGCGCTGAGGAATATATAAGACTTTGGCAAAGTTACGGGTCATACACTCTGTTTCCAGAATTTCGCCACTTTTATATTTCTCTTTACGATGGCGCCAGATTTCATTCTGTCGATAATAGTCTTGACCAATTTTTAAGAAAGCATGCTGCTGTTCAAACACATGATAGACATAACCCAAGTCTGCCGAACAGCGAAGTTCTCCTTCCAGACATTTATCACTAAACCACAGGCGAATCTGAAAGGTATGCGGCGTCGGATTATAAAATTGATAATCAATATAGTTATAAAAGATCGCGGCACCGCTACCAAAAGGTAAAACCCGTCCTTGATCGGGGAAGGGATCAAATGAGTGCTGTGCGCGTTGTACCACCTGTAGTGGGCTATGGAGGACCAACCAATGAATCAGATTGGCAATTTGGCAAATTCCACCGCCAATCCCGCCTCGTGCTTGGCCAAAACTCAGCTCCATTCCTTCAACATAGCCTTTGGCTTGTGTAGGTTGTCCAACCAGTTGGCAGAAAGAAAACGTTTGCTTAGGATGAATGAGAATGCCTGAAATACAAGGGCTGGCTATTTTTAGATTGATGACTTTGTTGTGTTGCCAGTGCTGCTCACTGTCACCTAATTTTCGGATTAAAACCGATTGATGTTTTTTAACCCGATAAGGCAAGGGGGTTGAGCACTTCTGTTGGGCATAATCTTGACCATCAGTTTTCCATTGCCAATAGCGTAACGCCCGTCGGGTACGGGTCGATAAAAAGTAAAACAGTGGATGATACTGGCTAATCGGTTTATTGATAAAACGTCGAATGAATTTCATGATATTTTTATAAAAAAGGGTGTTAAGGCGAGAAGCCTTAACACCTTATAGGTTTATTCACTACGCACTTTTGCGTTGGCTTTTTTCTTTTTCACTTTATTTTTTTTCTTGGCTTTGTCTTTGTTTTTAGCATCGGTTTTACTGGATGCTTTCTTATCGGCTTTTTTACCATAAGAATTAGACTTGGCTTTCTTCTTCGTGACTGGCTGATCGCCAGATTCACGGGCTTCCGTTGAAGCTTTCGCTGCACGTGGGATGAACGTTTCTTCTTTTACCTGAACTGTTGCTGTTTTGGCAATACGTGGAGCACGGCTACGAATCGCACGTCCTGCATGGCTCAGTTGTTGAATCAGTTCAAAATCAATCTTGCGTTCTTCTAAGTTGACTGCTGCAACTTTAATTTTAACTTCATCGCCTAAACCAAAAGTTTGCCCACGGTTTTGTCCCACCAGACTTTGGCTGACTTGGTCAAACACAAAAAAGTCATCGCCTAGTTTACTGACATGCACCATACCATCGACATACAGGTCTTTCAGGGTCACGAACAAACCAAATTCTGCCACAGCGGAAATCACCCCGACAAATTCATCCCCTAGATGCTGTTGCATATAGTGGCATTTTAACCACATGGTCACAGAGCGAGATGCTTCATCTGCACGACGTTCAGTCTGAGAGAAATGTTCACCTGCATCATCCAGTGCTGCGCCTGAAAGTGGGAATGGTTTTCCGGCTAATTTTGCTTTAATGGCACGATGCAGCAGTAAATCTGGGTAGCGGCGAATTGGCGAAGTGAAGTGGGTATACGCTTCATAAGCCAGACCATAGTGTCCTGCATTTTTTGCGCCGTAATACGCTTGCATCATAGAGCGTAACAACACTGCATGAATACTTGGTGCATCGATACGATCTTTGGTCGCTTCAATAACCGCCTGATAATCAGCTTGAGTGGGTTGGTCAGAGAATTTCAATCCTAATAATTTGACAAAATCACGGACTTTTTGAATGCGAGAGAACTCAGGTGGTTCATGCACACGGTACAGCATTGGAATATCATGCTCGAGAGCAAACTCAGCCGCAGCCACGTTCGCCAACAACATACATTCTTCAATCAGTTTATGTGCATCGTTACGCGTACGTGGCAGAATTTCATTAATGCCGCCCAAATCGTCAAAGGTCATGTAGGTTTCGACGGTTTCAAATTCCATGGCATGACGTTTGCCGCGTAAGTCTTTAAGGACTTGATACAGTTGGAGTAAAGTATTCAGTGATTTACGTACTTCACGGTCTTCAGGAACCGCAGCGCTATCGCCATCAAAATATTGGGCAACTTGTGTGTAGGTCAGACGTGCTTTGGAATGCATGACTGAAGGGTAAAATTCAAAGTCTGTCACGCGACCCGCACGGGAAAGTTTTAAATCACAGACCATACATAAACGGTCTACATGTGGATTTAAAGAACATAACCCATTCGAGAGGGCTTCGGGTAACATTGGCAGCACAAAATGTGGAAAATAAACTGACGTGCCACGTTCTTGCGCTTCATCATCCAGCGGTTTGCCAATACGCACATAATGACTGACATCGGCAATCGCCACGACTACACGATAGCCTCCGCCAGAACGTTTTTCGGCATAAACGGCATCATCAAAGTCACGAGCATCTTCACCATCAATGGTGACTAAAGGCAAGTCACGTAGGTCGATGCGACCTTCACGGTCTTTGGCCGTTGGTTCTTTAAAGCTTTCGGCCTCTTTGATGACTTCTTCTGGAAACTCGTAAGGTAAACCAAATTCTAAAATGGTTTGTGGAATAATGATTTCAGTATCCGCTTTGTCCGCCATGGACTGGATCACGTGTCCCGTCGCGAATTCTTCACGAGTTGGATAGTCGTCAATCGCAATACGGACTGAATCACCCAGTTTGAGTTTTGCGTGCTCAATCAACTCTTTTTCTAGTGTAATGGGTTGATGTGCATTCGGATTGGCAGGTTGAATAAAGTATTCACCTTCATGTTGTGAGACTTTTCCGATGATTTGCTTGACGCGACGTTGCAAAACTTCAGAAATAAAGCCCCACGCTTTACCTTTGCGATCAACCGAAGTTTGTTGCACTTTAACCCGATCACCATTAAAGACTTGGCGGAGTTCACGTTCAGGTAAAAATAGATCATCATGACCTGCAATACTGGCTGTACCAAAGCCTTTACTGTTGATATAGACCGTAGCTTCATAGCTCGGTTGATCGGCCATACGTTGAAATTTAAAACCATCTTTCATCAGTTGACCATCACGCACCATAGCGATAAGGCGGTGACTTAGCGCATCAATGCTCTTTTGATCGGCAATTTGGAAATGTTCCACTAAATCAGCATGCGATTGTGGCGAGTTTAATTGTTCTATGGTTTCTAAAATGAGCGTACGGCTCGGAATAGGATTTTCGTAGCGTTCAGCTTCCGCTTTGGCTTCAGGATCGACCCAATTTTTCATCATGGATTTGGTTTTGTGTCAGAAGATAGGATTAGCATAAGACATGCTGCGTCAGACTGCACGTAAATGATTGCAATAATGTGTTTTTCACGGCGCAATTCAACTTAGCTGGTTGAGTTTTGGATACTAGAAGCTGAGATACCGTATAAATTCCGTTCAAGTTTGGATGAATTGCTTAAAAAGTATTTAAATGAGCAAAAAAAAGTAAAAAATTGATCGTCTTTGCTTGCAGTGCTAGCATGAAGTTTGTATTATGGCGGCACGTTACGGTGAGATGGGTGAGTGGCTGAAACCACATCCCTGCTAAGGATGCGTACGGGTAACTGTACCGAGGGTTCGAATCCCTCTCTCACCGCCAACTTTACTTATGTCGCGCTCATAGCTCAGCTGGATAGAGCACTTGGCTACGAACTAAGGGGTCGGGAGTTCGAATCTCTCTGAGCGCACCAATAAGTAAACTGTATGTAACGTATCGCCTGAATTGGCACACAAGTAATGCGCTCATAGCTCAGCTGGATAGAGCACTTGGCTACGAACTAAGGGGTCGGGAGTTCGAATCTCTCTGAGCGCACCAACTTGAACAATTAACCGCACACGTTGCGGTTTTTTTGTGCGTGAAATTTATAAAAATAGTAGATTAAATAATATGAACCTTGCACTTTTTGATTTCGATAACACCATTACACATTCCGACAGTTTTAGTCATTTTTTAAAATATTCATTGCCCTATCGAAAACAGTTATTCGGTGGTTTAAGCGTTGCGCCGTGGCTCATTGGGTTTCGGCTAGGATATGTTAATGATCAACAAATTAGAATCCGACTTTGTCGTGCTGCTTTTAAAAACTATCCTGCCATAATGCTTGAGCAACAAGGTCAGCAATTTTCGAAAACAATTTTGCCCAATTTAATGAATGAACATACCCTCCAACAAATCGCGAATCATCAACAAAAAGGAGATCAAGTTGTGGTGGTCTCATCCTCTTTAGATGTTTATTTAAGCCATTGGTGTCAGCAACAGCGCATTGATCTGATCTGTAATCAGTTAGAAGTACGAGAGGGCTGTTATACAGGAGAGTTACAACAGGGTGATTGTGGGTATGTGGAAAAAGCTAAGCGTATACAACAGAAGTATTGTTTAGGTGATTTTGATGCTGTATACGCCTATGGAGATAGCCCGAATGATCATGCAATGTTGGCGTTAGCCGACCATAAATTTTATCAGGGACAAGAAATAAAGGTTTCGAATGAGTTGTCGGTTTAAGGAAGGGTTGCCTAATAACTAAGCATTCAAAATCATTTTTTGAAAAAAGACTAGGCATCTTGATAAAAGTGCGTATAATGCCCAACCATCAAGACGTCGCGCTCATAGCTCAGCTGGATAGAGCACTTGGCTACGAACTAAGGGGTCGGGAGTTCGAATCTCTCTGAGCGCACCAACTTGATAGCTTAGATCATTTATCTGATCTATCGCATAAAAAAGAAACCGCATTTTTTGCGGTTTTTTTGTGCCTAAAATAACGCAAAGGCATGTCTATTTCGTGACAAAAATAAAAATCTGTTGCTGCTAAGTCACAATGAAAAGCATAAAGAAAAGCTAAAATTTGGTGTACTATGCTGTGGTCTCGTTTTCAGATTGATGATGGATTTATGTCAGACAGCAAGCCTGCCTTATCTTTACGTTATTATTTAAACCTTGAAGAATCTCAGGATGGCTTTGCTTTAGCCACCTTTGGTAAAAAGCTGTTCACACGTTTTATTACCCCTTTAATTAGTATTGCCATCATTGGATGGGGTATTTATTTAGGTTTTACTGGGGTAGGACGCTATTACGTTGCACTGGGCGTATTTTTCTTGGTTTTACAACTGGTTTTGCGCTATTGGTTCTTGCCGATGATGTTTAAGCGTCAGTTTGTAAAATATCAATTTGGGAAAAGCGAGCAAGGCATCGATTTGTATCAGGAACATGCTGATATTTATGCCAATGGGCGTAAAAAAATCGTGCACTATCATGAAGTACAGAATTTTGCAGTAGGTAAGCTGACCTACATGCTTGAATTAAAAAATCGCACTGTGGTGATTGTGCCAAAACGTGCCTTTGCAACGGCTGAAGATCAAAACATATTTGAAAATACATTCAAACATTCTAAATAAAAGATTTATTGTCACAAAAAAGTCGAAGGGAAGATCATGAATACACGTCCATCTAAAATTGTTTGTGTCGGTCGTAGCTATGCAGACCATGCCAGAGAGTTGGGAAATGCTATTCCCGACCGTCCTGTATTGTTTATTAAGCCACCGAGCAGCCTAAAAGCACTGGAAGATGGAATTTCGTGGAACTCGGCGTGGGGCAGTTGTCATTATGAATGTGAACTAACCTTGCGAATTGATCGTGAACTGAAAGCAGAAACTGATCCATTGAAAGCCTTGCAAGCAGTGGGTGCTGTGACTTTGGGCTTAGATTTAACCTTACGTGATGTACAGGATGATTTGAAACAGAAAGGTCAGCCGTGGGAACGTGCCAAAGCTTTTGATGGTTCATGCATGGTGGCAGATTGGGTCGATATTACTGACGTAGTTAAAGATTGGAACGATGTACATTACACCTTGCACGTGAATGACGAACTTCGTCAACAAGGCAATACATCGCATTTAATTTTTGATATTGGTACATTATTGGCAGATATGAGTCAGTTCTTTACCTTAGAAGTGGGCGATGTGATCATGACGGGTACACCTGCAGGCGTTGCAGCATTACAAGCGGGTGATCAACTGAAAATGACCTTGCAAGGTCAGCAACAAGACTATGTCTGGAATACTTTTGTTCATGCCTAAGTCAAGTTGAAGATAAAAAGGACTGTATTTACAGTCCTTTTTTATTTGGATTGTTTTTCCGCGGCATAGTTCTTGCGAAATTGATCAGGCGTGCAACGCATCCAACGTTTGAATAAGTTAATAAAAGCAGAGGCATTGGCATAACCTAAATCCAGTGCGATGCTTTCTACTGTTTTGTTTTCATTCAGCATCGACATGGCTTTAATTACTTTCAGTCGTTGTCGCCATTCATTTAAGGACATGCCCAGTTCTTGCTGACTATAACGTGCCAGTGTGCGCTCGGTCATATTGATCCGCTGTGCCAGTTGTGCCAGCGTGCTTTGATCGGCTGGATGTTGTTGTAGATAGTCCAATAAATTCTGTAGAGCAGAATGCTTACTTGAAGGTAAATAACTGCCCACCCATTTGGCATGTCGCAGTTGATCTAATAGCACATGCAACAAACGCAAGTGTTCAGGGTCATGATCAGGTAGGGGATGATAGCGCAAATGATGTAATAACGCAGGGACTAAGGCTGAGGTCAGCAAAATACCTGCCTGTTTTGGTAGGGCTGCGCACAAGCTTTCATGTACGTATAAAGTGGAGTGAGTCACTTCGGTACGGTTAATGCCTGCATGTTTTAAATGTGGAGGTAACCAAATGCCATAAGGCGGTGGCGTCAAGAAATGATGCTGTTCCACTTGGACTTCGAGCACGCCGTTGAGGGCATAGACAAATTCTCCCCAAGCGTGTTCGTGTGTGGGATGGCAAGATTCTGCGGGTGCATCGGAAATGCGAAACCACAGCGGTGCAGGAATATCATCGTTGGTCGGCATGGGATGATAGTCATGTTGTAAACGTGTATGCATCTATTTCTCCCGCTGCTCATTTTGCCTGAATAATGGTATGGGTTGTCTGTTTTGAAGTATATCTTTTAAAAGTGACAGGTCTATAGTGGTCATTTATGAATTGAGCTGGAGTAGACCGTGAGTGAGCGTCGGGCATTAGACAGTAAAGCATCAGGCATTATGTTTGTGCTGTGTATTATTTGGGGTTTGCAGCAAGTGATTTTAAAAATGGCTGCGCCAGATATTTCTGCTGTGATGCAAATTGCATTACGTTCAGGTCTTTCCGCGCTGATGGTTTATCCCATGATTAAGCTTGCAGATGGCGGTTCTTTATGGAGCCGAGATTATTTAGCCGCAGGTATTCTCGTTGGTGTATTGTTTGCTTCTGAATTTTTTTTGGTGGCACAAGCATTACGTTTTACCTCGGCATCACATACCGTGGTTTTGCTGTATACCGCGCCAATCTTTGTGGCTTTAGGGTTGCACTGGAAGCTCCCTTCTGAGCGGCTGAGTATGTTGCAGTGGAGTGGGATTGCACTTGCATTCTTCGGTATTAGCATTGCTTTTCTGTTTCATCCAACTGGTTCAGCAGCGGCATCGAGCACGGTTTTGTGGGGAGATGCCTTGGCATTACTGGCGGGAATTTTATGGGCGGCAACCACGATTGCGGTGCGTTTAACTAAGTTGGCGGAAGCACCTGCAACGCAGACCTTGTTTTATCAACTTTTGATTGCGTTTCTATTGCTATTTCCACTGGCATTTGCAATGGGACAAGCCAGTATTGATTGGACGCCGTTTGCGATTGGTAGTTTGCTGTTCCATACCATTATTGTGTCTTTTGCCAGTTATCTGATTTGGTTTTGGCTATTAAAAGAGTATCTGGCTTCTCGTTTGGGGGTATTCTCCTTTTTAACCCCATTGTTTGGGGTGTTATGTGGGGTTGTCTTGCTCAATGAAAAAATTGAACTGAACTTTATTGTTGGTACTGTATTGGTGATGTTGGGCATTATGGTGGTGAGTCTACAAGGCTGGGTGCAATCACGAAGTTTTGCAAAAGCTTTAAAATCGGATTAATTCCTCTTTAAATATTTACAAAAAAGCCTGTCATGAAGACAGGCTTTTAATTAAGTCAAAAAATTAAGGATGGTATAAGTTGATAAAAGCATGATAAGCAGAGGATTGTTGTCCATTACGATATACAGGACGGGTAATATTGCCTTTATCTGTCACCAGTTTTAATTCAATATCTTTGGCATTTTTAAACGTACTTAAGAAGGAACTAGGCACCACAATGTAGTTAGATGAACGATGAGGAACCATACGGCCAATGTATTCATGTGTGGTTGCTGCCGCAGGAACATAACTATAGGTTTTTTGATCAATTAAGAACACAAACTGCTGAATATCATAATCATCTTTCGCACTAGGTAAATAGGCCGTAACTTTTAAATTGCTACGATTTTGTTCGTTCCACGCTACTTTCACCGCAGGGCAAAGTTCATTTTGTTCACAGATCAACAACCCTGTAGAAGCGATATTTTGAGGTTGTGTGCTTGAAGTTGTACAGCCTACAAGCCCGATAGTGGCTACTATTCCGAATAGACTGGTTTTTAAAATATTCATGTTTAACCTTTGTTGATATCGATAGAAAACTAATGACACATCTTTTTCATAAATGAATGCTATGTGCCATGCAGTATTTATTCTTTTCCTAAAAATTGAAATGCTTTCGTGGTCTTAAAGTGCGTTGTGGCATCTCCAGCATAGACATTGGCTTGATCTGCACCTAAGTCAAGTTTCTGGAAAGGCGTAGTTTTAAAATTAATTTTCTTTAAATCTACCCAGAATGTATTGGGTGAAATTGCCGATTCAAAAAAATATAACAAATTTTTATGGTCAACAACCGTACGCCAACGTGTTGATGAAATATTTGGTTCTTCTTCTGTATTTAGACCGAAGGGAACCGAAGCATTTCGAATCACACTAAACACGCTAGCAAGGCTCTGTTTGCTGTTGGCATTTTTAGGAATGGCATTGACATAAAACGAAGCACGAGCAAAACGGTCTGAGGCACGATTGGTACCAGGTAAGAAAGTTGTTCCCCCAATTTTCTTCCAATATTCATTTAGTGCCAACTGTTCATCAAAAATAGGAGAATTGGTCATGACTTGATATTTGGCATTGTGATGAATCACTTGTTTACCATTAATGTATTCCACAATCGCACTATCTCCTGAGGCATCTGAAAGAGACAGGTGTAAGGTCGCAAGACGCTTTTCCCCAGGCACATTCTCTGTGACTACAATAAAAGGCTCTTTCTCTAGTGCTTGAATCGCTTCATTGACGGTTGCGTAATTATCTAAAACGTATTGTGCCCAAAGTGAAATACTTAAAGTGGGCTTTTTATTGTTTTTGACTTCTGGATATTCAGATTCGACCAGCCAGAGTAAGTTGGTTGTAAGTCCTTTTTCATTGATCCCATCGGTGGTGGAAATGTCATAACCTGTTGCAATTACACTGCCATATTTAGCCGTCCAATGAATAGATTGTGGCCCAGCCAAACCATTACGGGCGATGTTTTGCGGCATAATCCAGAGATTGGTACCAACATCGACTTTCCAGTCCATAGAGCGGGCTGTCATGATGTTTTGATTATCCCCATGAAAGACCACTCTGGTGCAGGCTTGAATGGAGGAATGGATGAGAAGCCCACTGGTTAATGTGGCAATAAAAAGTAATTTTTTTGTCATGATGGATCCTGCTGTGTGAGTGTTTTAATGGTTGGTTGTTCAGTCGCTATTGGATTTAAAGGGACGATTTTTGTGGGTTGGGTTTGAAGAATTTGAATGGGGATAAATCGAATTTGTACATAAGTAGGATGACCATTCTGGTCTGTGTTGAGTGTACGGTTTAATTCATTAATTTGCTGGGTTGAAGGAAGTGTAACGCCACGAATAAAGACACGCGCAAGCGTAAAGTTAGGCTGTGGATCAAACTCAACAGTATCAATAATATTGGTTTCATTATTTAACGTTTGGCTGAGTTGGTCGGTAATTTTAGATTTATACAGTTCATTATGAACGGTATAAAATAAATTGAAACTGAGATAAATGGCGAGGATGAAAAGAATAACGAGGCTGACCCTATTACGTTTGATGAACTCGAGGTATTTGCTAGAAACCTCTTCATTCGAGCCACGTCGAAAACCTGCAATCCAAAGTACCATCGCAGAACTGACTTGAATGGCAATAATATTAGTGAAAGTGAGCAAGAATGCATTAGCAGATAGCCTAAATTCAGCGCGAGATAATAAAATACCGCTTGCGACTAAAGGTGGCACCAAAGCAGTTGCAACGGCGACCCCAACTACAGCGACAGACAGGCGGGGAGAAACTGAAGCAAATGCACCTGCGGCACCTCCTGCAAGGGCAATCATGAGGTCCAAAGAGTTGGGATGTGTACGTGCTAAAATTTCATTGGTAATGCTGATATTGGGATGTAGAATGCCTAGTAGAAATCCAATCCCATAAATCATGAGCATACCTAAAACCAAGGTTTGCAGGGCTGTTCGGAATAAAATCCAGCGGCTATCAATTAAGGCTAAAGAAATTCCTGAAATTGGGCCTAACATCATGGCAATCAGCATTGCACCAATGACCACGGCAGTGGAGTCACTTAGCAGGCCATAGGCCGCAATAATCGCAGCGAGCGCATTCATAATGAAAAAGGTTTTACTCGGAAGCGCATCGGTCTGAATATTGAGGCGAACCTGTTTGTGGTCGATTTTTCTGGAATTTTCACGCACTGCTTGCTGATAGCGTAGCTTTTCTTTGAGGTTCTCAAACCATTGTTGTTCGGGTTTATCATCAACAATGATGGTGGGTGTTTGTTTTTTGTCTGTCATGGCGAATTCTCGATTGAATCACGCAAACAAAAGCATTGCTTGTGGATATTATTGGTAAAATTATGCTTTTAGATGATTTTATTGTTTAGTCTAATGCTAATTTTAGCTTTTTTTTTAATCGTTTTGTAGCGTGAAATTTAGATAATTAAAGTGATCCAACAACCGCTTTTAGCTGTTGGGCTTATTGCGAAATGAACAATTAATACGGCTGCATAGTCTTCATCTAGGGAGATGGACTACATTCCATCTCCCTTTGTTGAAATAGATTTAGTGCTGCTCAAAAATGCTAGCCAAGGGCATTGCCAGTTTGGCGGAGAGATAATCATCCGCTTCTTCAAACCTTGGACCAATCCGCTGCATCCACTCATGGTCATCGGCATGAATGTTTTTAACGTCAGGACGGCGTGGTAGTGGATAGGGGAGTGATTTATAAAAACTCCAAAAATCAACCTGCGTTAAATTACGGACTAACACATATTCATTGTTATCGGTACGCTTCACTAAATTTTGCTGTTCTAGTAATAAAACATAAGTTGGCCAGTGCCCAATTTCTTCTCGACCTAAAACATCCAGCGCTTCTTTGTCGGACATGCTTTCACCACTTTGTTGCTTGATGTGAAAAAGTTGTAGGATATCGAGTAGCATAATCACAGGATGGCGCCGTTGTTCTTTTCCTGTGTAAAAAGCGGTCAGTGCATAACTAATTTCGACGCCAAGAAGCACAATATTCCAAGACAGAAAAATCCATAACAGGAAAATAGGTAGCGCGGCAAATGCACCATAGATAATTTCATAACTGGTGAAATTAGACATGATGTAACCAAATAAGTTTTTTAATAATTCAAAAATACTGGCGCTGAATATGCCGGCAAAGAGGGCGGCTTTAATTGGAACGCTGCGATTGGGAATGGTCCAATATAAAATAAAAAACCCCAGAATCGAGAGGGTAAAAGAGATGAGCCTGAGGAGGAAGGCACCATCGACTTCATAGCCTGCCAAATGGCTACTCAGTAGATTCATGGAAGCCACGGTAGAAGACAATACAAAAGCACTACCTAATATAATTGGACCTAAAGAAATAATCGTCCAATAGCGCATGAAGCCAATTATACCACCACGTTTTTCCCGAACACGCCAAATACGATTAAATACATTTTCAATACTGGTGAGCATCATGACGGTGGTAACGAACAGAAACAGTATCCCGATGACCGTCAAATTATTGGATTTATCGGTAAATGCAGTCAGTACTTTGTCAAAAGCAATCGTGGTTTTGGGTAAAAAATTACTATAAATCAATTGCTGTAGCTGTTGTCGAGCAGGTTCTAGGGCTTTAATCGAAGAAATAATCACTAAAAATACGGTTAACATCGGAACCACCGCAAACAGTGTGGTATAGGTTAAAGAACCTGCTTGCTCGCGGCATCGGTCTGCTTCAAAACGTCGAAGGACAAATAAAACAAACTGAAACCAAGTTTTGCTGTAAAAAGGCAGTCTTGTTAAATACTTTTCTATCATGCGTTTCTAGTCTCAATTTTTAATCATTTTATATACTTTTCAAGCACAAGCTTAACCAAAAAGTCGGAAAAATACCGTATAGTTTTCATTTTTAGCTTAGATCATAAATGCCATGCAACCTTATGTCCTTGTTTTATATTACAGCAAATATGGCTCTACCAAAGAAATGGCGCATTTAATTGCCAATGGCGTCGAGTCGACAGGGATGGCTGTCAAGATTCGTACTGTGCCCAATTTGGCTACAGTCGTGACGGAAGCGGCTGCAAGTATTCCTGCTGAAGGGGATATTTATTGTACTTTAGAAGATTTGCAGTATTGTTCGGGTTTGGCTCTAGGTTCACCTACACGTTTTGGCAATATGGCATCAGAAATGAAATATTTTTGGGATCAGACCACCAGTCTTTGGTTAAATGGTGCTTTGCATAATAAGCCAGCCTGTGTTTTTACCGCATCAGGTTCAATGCATGGCGGACAGGAAAGTACCTTGTTAACGATGCTTCCTCCATTATTTCATCATGGCATGATGGTGATGGGATTAACCAATGCGCAGGCTGCATTGTCGAATACCAAAACAGGTGGAACACCTTATGGTGCGAGTCATGTGAGTGGTCCACGCCATGATCAGCAATTGAGTCAAGATGAAAAAGTGCTCTGTACGGAACAAGGACGCCGTTTAGCCACCGTCGTACAAAAATTACAGACGACGTAAGTTTAATTTGAAAGGTCAGCATCAAGATGATGTTGACCTTTTGTTTTTAAATCAAAGCCAGTACAGGCTTATGATTTCTCAATTTTTTGCTTAAAGCGATAATTACATTTTGAACATTTGTAATCGAGAAAAATATTCTTATCAATCACAACACCTGCCTTCTTGCCAAAATAGTTGCCTAGAAAGCCCCCTGTAATTCCAACACTAATTCCACCAATAAAAGTGCCTACTGTACCGCCCACAATAACGCCCAGTGGCCCAGCTACAGCTCCAATAGCGGCACCTGTTGATGCTCCAGTGGCAGCGCCACCCACAGTTCCTGCTGCAACGCCTGCAGAACCCAGTAAAATCCCACTGGCTTTTTTCAGGTGTTGGTCATGGTCGCGTTTTTCAACTTCACTTGAACCACATTTAGGACAGAGAATCGTATTTTCCATAGATGATTTGCCTTTGCGTGCCATAAACTCAATTACGAGATACAGCAATTTTTGTCAAGATTTACGTGTCAGCAGAACCGCCATGTGCTGCTATGACTTGTATGAATTCACTAAGTCCGTAAATCTAGAGTGAATTCTAGCGAAAAAGAACAGTCATGTGTTTAATTGAGTTGTAACGGGGTGTCCTTCTACACGTCATTATGAAGTAAATATGAAGCATGGATACGCGTATTCGATTTCATCTTAAAGTTGATATTCTGGACGTCCTGCTTGCTTGGCTTGGTACAACGCATCGGCACGTTTCAATACCGTTTCCGCACTCAAGTCTGTAGCGCCTCCAATACTGACGGTAAAACAGATAACCTCTTCTAGATACGAAATTTTCAGATCTTCAATAGCAGCACGTATCTGTTTAAAGTACTTGATGGCATCTTTGGCAGAGTAGGTTGGTAAGATAATGGTAAATTCTCCCCCAATTCATGCAAGAGAATCATGTTCAATTAAATAAGTTTGCAGCATTTTTTCTGAGTTTTTCTAAAAAAAGATGAAACTGATCGGCATAAAAGTGCTGTGAGTATTTAGCGTATTGAGAATAGGCCAATAAAAAAGAGCGCTTAAGCGCTCTTTAAATACAGTATTTGAACTTAGTCGCGTTCAAATTCAACTGTACCATTGGTTAACGATTTTACCCGTGCCAAAGATTCAACACGGTAACCTTTTTCCAATAACAATGCACGACCAGGCTGGAATGATTTCTCAATCACAATGCCAATTCCCACAACTTCAGCTTGAGCTTGGTGAATCAAATCAGCAAGACCTAAAGCGGCTTGACCATTGGCTAAAAAGTCATCAATGACCAATACTTTATCTGTTGCGCTGATGTGTTTGTTTGAAATAGCAATCGTACTTTCAATTTGCTTGGTGAAAGAGAAAACTTTTGAACGGTATAAATCATCTTTTAAAGTTAAAGACTGATATTTACGTGCAAAAATGACAGGCACACCGAGTTCTAAACCAGCCATAACAGCAGGTGCAATACCTGATGCTTCAATTGTGATGATTTTGGTGATTCCAGCATCTTTAAACAGACGCGCAAACTCTTGACCAATCTGTTGCATCAGAACGGGGTCAATTTGGTGGTTTAAGAAAGAATCGACTTTCAGAACTTGATCAGAGAGAACGATACCTTCTGCTAAGATTTTCTGTTCTAGTGCATGCACGGGAGAATCCTCAGGGGCAGGTGCTTTTTCAAGCAAAAGCGTATTTTAAAAAGCACCCGAAAAAATGCAAGTAAAATTGACTAAATGGTCTAATTAGTGGGGCCTTTATATCCAGTTAACAGTAGACCGTAAGATGATTTTCCATCCTGATGGGTCACTTTTACTGGGAGATAATCCAATTTAGGAGCTAACCAGAAGATAGTATCACGACCAGGTTTATCATGTTTCATCACCACTTTAACGGTATCGAAAGTACCATAAGAGGTTTTAATTTTTTCAGAACCTTGTTTTATGAATTGGCGGGCTTCGACTTCTTTTGCATCTGCAATCAGGTAGGTCGATTTCATGCCGACACCTTTCAAGTCTTCACGAATTTGCAATTCGGCATTCAGCTCATCCAGTACGCCAGCCTTCCAAGCAAATGAACGTGCTTTATCATCTTTTTTGGTGTTAATGGTTTTGCTACTTGGATTAAAGTTGATACTCATGGTGTTATTGTGCACCAAAATTTTGCTGGTTCGGCTGAAACTATTGGAACTAATTTTGCCCCCATTGAAACCGAAACGGCTGGTTTCAGAAGCAGAAGCCACTGCACCTGCTTTGGCTGCAAAAACATAGGTCCAGTTATTTCCTGATTTGCTTAAGGTACGAGTCGCCGAGCCCATGTTCTTGCCATTGTAGTTAAATTGATAACTTGCTTGGAAGGGACTCATGGCGAATGCTTGGCTGGAAAAGCCAGTAAATAACAATGTAGAGGCAATGCCTGTTGTTATTGCTATTGTTTTTAAAACATTTTTAGCCATTAGTGAAAGTGTTCCTGTGAAGTTTAGAATAAGTGTATTGTAAAATTACACCCGTTTATTATGCCTATGTATTATGAAGATAAAATCTGCTTTTTTGTGCAAAGTGTATCTTTCCTGTAGCCTTTTTTCTTGGTATTTCACGCCAAGTTGGGGATGAAATCTGTGCTTACTTACGCTTTTGTTTAATGGGCGTGACGTGGTTTTCAGGAATGCCTTCATGTGCCCAATCTTCAATTTCATCTTCGGTCATTCTGCCAAATAAGGCGGCTAAATTGACATTGCCTAAAACCACCAATTCAGCTTCGCGCAAAACCGCATGATTGACATGCACTTTATTGAGTGTATCTAGGATTGAGCGTTTTTTACCCAGCCAACGATTCAGATCTAAATGTAATAAATCATCCTTCACTTTAATCACATTCAATTTTTCTAAAATCATGCCTAGAGGATCTTTATTCAAAATTTTTTGATAGAAAAAGATGGCAGCATTAAAACCCATTTTATGGAATACATTTTGAAATTTAGCTTCTATGACCTGCGTATCACTAATTTGCTCGAACACAATCAGTTGAATGTCTTTGTTCATTTCCATTTGTACCAGCTTTAGATCGACAGAGAGGGTGGTATAAATCCCTTTGAACTCTAAAGTAGCATAGAGACGTAACCAGTCATCATGTAGGTCTGCATGCAAATCTTTCAGCATTTTCACATTGTCAGTGACAAAGCGTTGGAAAGTCGCATTTAAAAAGACTTGTGAGAGTGGAAATTCACGTTCATCTTCAATAAAGCCTTCCGCTTTTTGGTACACTTGATGTAGCCGTTTAGAAATATTGGAAAGTAGCGTTTGCATAAAGGCATCCTAGCAAGTGAATCTACTGGCTTTTGATTAATTTTGCCGAATTGTATTTAAAATACAAAAATTCAATCTTGCAGTTTAGCAAAATTAATTGCACCATTTTCAGTATTTTAAGACAGTGATTCTGTTGTATTGATGAACGTCAGGTTTTTATCAACATAATAGCAACCAAGTCAAAATTTTACTGTATATGCAGTGTGGGGAAGGCAGTTTGTCGGTTAGTTATGATACTGAATAAAATAAATTATACGCCTTTATTGCGCGCGTGGTGGAAAGACCCGATTTTTACAACTGCGGTGGGCTTTGCGCTGGCTTTACATCTTGCTGTTTTAGCCATTGAATTTGCTGCACCCACGCAACAAGATGCGACAGTGAAGGAAATTGCAGTGACGTTACGACCAAGTGAACAAAAGGTTGAACATGCAGATTTTCTGGCGCAAGCAGATCAGAACGGTTCAGGAACATTTCGTGAAGCACATCGAATGTCGAGCGATATGCCAGCACCTATGCTGGAACAAAGTGCGGGTGAAAAGCAAATGGAAACATTGCAAAAGACCCAACAAAAACGTGAACTGAATTTTGAAGAAAAAGTCTTGATGACCACGCTCAGTTGGCAAAAGCAAGCAGAACAAACTCGTCGGAAAAAGGCGATGGATGAATTAAATAGTCAGTTCCAAGCCAAAGCTGCCATGGTGGCGAGTCTGGAAGCACAATATTTACAGCGCCAACAGAATTTCAGCCGCCAACAGAAAATTAAAACGGTCGATGGTATTCAAGCCAAACAAGATATTACAGCGGCATATTTAGAAAAATTTAGACAGAAAGTAGAATTTTACGGTAACCGTTATTATCCAGAGCAAGCAAAACAGCAGCGTTTAGCGGGTGAAGTTCGCTTGATGGTCATTCTGAACCGCAATGGCGGGATTCGGGCCATTCGTTTAATTGAAAGTTCTGGGCACGACTTACTTGATGAAGCAGCGAAAGCATCGGTACGTAAAGCAGCGCCATTTACTGGATTTGATAGCAAAATGAAAGATATCTCTGAGTTACGCATTGTCCGAACGTGGCGTTTTGACCCTGCTGAAGCAGAGTTTGAAGTGCATTAAATTGAATGGACTGAGTGGGAATAGTGGCGTTCAATCTTACAAATTTCTACACTAAACGATTGATACCATTGTTCTTTACCTAATTGCTGCGCCACTTGGTGTTCTGCATCTTGATGCCATGCCTGAATGTCTGCCAAGCTGTCCCAGTAAGACAATGCAATTTCAAAGTCTTGCTCGGAAATGGCTTCAAACTTTTGACAATTAAACTGACTCAGTGCTTTTTCACGTAATAACTGCGCCGTTTGAGAATATTGTTCATCTAAGGCTTTAATTTTGGCTTTAAAAATAACCACGTACTTCATAGTTGTCCTGTTGTATCTCTTTGAGATTTGTCATTGTGACGTGCATTAAAAAGCGAGCCGAAGCTCGCATTTTTAAAATTTAGTCTTGTTCTAAATATGGATTGTCAAAACCCAGTTTGGCTAAAATTTCAATTTCCAGTGCTTCCATTTCCTCAGCATCTGCTTCAGAGGTTTCATGGTCGTAGCCCATTAAGTGCAAAGTGCCATGTACCAGCATGTGCGTGAAATGCGTCAAAGGTGCTTTGTTTTGCTCTTGCGCTTCTAAAAGCACAACAGGAATGCAAATCACTAAATCACCAAGCGGAAATGAATCAAGAACTTGTGCCATTTCATCTGGCAGGTCACTTGGAAAAGACAACACATTGGTGGGTTTGTCTTTGCCGCGGTATTCCAAATTCAATTTATGACTTTCCGCATTGTCGACACAGGCAATACCTATTTCACAGTCACTTTGTGTATCGATATGGCGTAAGCTGGTTTCCACGATTTTTTTGAGATAAGCGCGTTTCAGTACCAACGCTGGGGACTGAAACGACTGTTGTAGAGAAAGACTAAGTTTCAAAATGAATCCTTAAAGCGGTTAATCTTGTGCATCCGCAGCAGCATCATTTTCAGCAATTAAGGCTTCTTGACGCGCTTTACGTTCTGCACGTGCTTCGGCACTCAGGCGTTGTTGTTCACTGTCCCAACCTTCGTAAGCTTCTACGATTTTTTGAACCAGTTGATGACGGACCACATCACGTGAATGGAAGCGGGTGATGTGAATTTCTTTCACATTTTCAATGACACGTAGTGCATGTGCGAGACCTGACTGCTGACCACGTGGTAAATCGACTTGCGTGACATCACCAGTAATCACCGCACGTGAACCAAAGCCTAAACGAGTCAGGAACATTTTCATTTGTTCAGGTGTGGTATTTTGTGCTTCGTCCAGAATTACGAAAGAATGATTTAAGGTACGACCACGCATGTAGGCCAGTGGAGCAACTTCAATTACTTGACGTTCAATCAGTTTCGCCACTTTTTCAAAACCGAGCATTTCATACAAGGCATCATATAAAGGGCGGAGGTAGGGATCGATTTTCTGGCTTAAGTCACCCGGTAGGAAACCGAGTTTTTCACCTGCTTCCACCGCAGGGCGCACCAATAAAATACGTTGGATTTCGTTGCGCTCTAACATGTCGACTGCGGCTGCAACGGCAAGATAAGTCTTACCTGTCCCCGCAGGGCCAATACCAAATGAAATATCGCTTTGCAGAATCCGCTGAACATAGCGTCGTTGGTTTGCACCGCGTGGATTAATCCGACCTTTACGGGTTTGTAGATAAACATCCTCCAAACCTGTGTGGTCATTATCAGAAAAGTCTTCTTGAATTTCACGGTCAGTTTGGCTGCCTTGAATCATCATGTGGATGACGTCGGCAGTAATTTGTTGAGAGGTTTCAGCTTCTTCATGCAGACGTTGCAAGAGTGTCTCGGCTCTTTCGACTGCATCAATCTCCCCATCGATGTAGAAATAATCACCTCGATGGGAAATTTGGACATCTAGACGTTGTTCAATTTGTTTCAAGTGACCGTTATAAGCACCGAGCATGCTCTTTAAACGCTCCATTGAAATACCAGGAAAAGTTACTGTACGTCGAATCGCTGCAGTCAAGAGAGTTCCTTTATGGTAGCTTGAATCTATACCCTTACATTACGCCACGTCAGGCTCAAGATTCAAGAGTTCACCATAAACAAAATTCAAAGTTTTAATCTCGGTAATTTCGATCTCAGCGAAACGTCCAACCCATGCTGCATCGCCGATAAAGCTCACGTAACGGGTGTTGTCTGCTGTACCAATCAGTAAGTTAGGATCTTTATCCGAAACTTTCTCAATTAATACCCGTTGTATGCTGCCGAGCATGTCATCCGTTTTTTTAATACTGGATTGTTTAATCCACTTTTGAACTTTGGCTAAACGTTCTTTTTTCACCTCTTCAGGTGTAGTGTCTTCAAGGTCAGATGCAGGTGTACCCGGACGTTTTGAATAAACAAAACTGTAGGAGTGGTCGAAGTCCATATCTTTGATGAATTGATAGGTTTCTTCAAAGTGAGCATCAGTTTCACCCGGGAAGCCAATGATGAAGTCACTTGATAAATGCATGTCAGGACGAACTTTGCGTAATTTGGCAATTTTGTCGATATACACATCAATCGTGTGGTTACGCTTCATGGCTTGCAGAACCTCGTTTGAGCCACTTTGTACAGGCAAATGCAGATGCGACACCATTTGCGGAAGGTCGCGGTAACATTCAATTAAATCATCATTAAATTCAAGTGGGTGCGAGGTGGTATAACGCAAACGCCCAATCCCTGGAATTTCTGCAACCAAACGCAATAAATCTGCAAAAGTACAGATATTGCCTTCGAAAGTTTCACCACGGTAGCCATTGACGTTTTGACCCAATAGCGAAATTTCACGTACGCCTTTTTCGGCTAAGGTGGCAATTTCAGCTAAAACGTCATCGAGTGGACGAGAAACTTCTTCACCGCGGGTGTAGGGCACCACACAGAATGAACAATATTTTGAACAACCTTCCATAATTGAAACAAAAGCCTTGTACCCTTCAACACGGGGTTCAGGTAAAAAGTCGAATTTTTCAATGTCAGGGAAAGAAATATCCACCAGTTTGATTTTTTCTTTCTTGGGTTTTTCAATTTGATCAAAGTGCTGATCAAGCATTTGTGGCAAACGGTGCAAAGTTTGTGGACCAAAAATCATGTCGACATAATTGGCACGTTTTTGAATATTGTCACCTTCTTGCGAGGCTACACAACCACCCACCCCAATAATCAGATCAGGATTTTTGTCTTTCAGCTTGCGCCAGCGACCGAGCTCAGAGAACACTTTTTCTTGGGCTTTTTCACGAATCGAGCAGGTATTCATCAGTAGAATATCGGCTTCTTTCGGGTCTTGAGTCAGCACATAGCCGTGCGAGTCGCCAAGTAAGTCTGCCATACGATGACTGTCATACTCATTCATCTGACACCCTTGCGTTTCGATATACAGTTTTTTAACTGATCCATCGATGGCTGGGGTGTGCTGTGGCTGGGTAACAGTGTTTTCTGAGGCAGCTTGGGCACCATTTGGAATGAAGGTTTGAACCGTCATGTAGGCTCCTAACAGGATAAAACGGAGAAACGTGTAACAACTGTATCTGCGTTGTGGGTTGGGAATAAAAAACTAGCCAACATTTACACGCATAGAAACAAAGGTTAAACACGATAGCAGTATAAGAAAGGCGCGTATTTTAGCAGGATTTATAGAAAAACGGACAGCTTTAAATATTGAAGCAAAAATATTGATTTATGAAGCAAAAATGCTTGAAAATTAATATTGCCTTATCAGAAGGTTACATAACACAACAACAGCGCTGCTAGAGAATATTCTAAACTAGCCGCATGAACGAAGTGTTTACATTGAGATTGAGTCGAATAGGTTGAAATAAAGGATGAAGGCGCACATATGTTAAATCGGTGGTTAGATAAAAAAAATTATTATCACGTACTTGCATGGAGTGTGGCTTCAATAGGCATATTAGGGCATGCCTATGCAGCAGATGAACAATTTAATGATGCTTTGCAGGCAGCCAATTCTGGCAACACTGAGTTATTACAACAATACCAAATGTCCATGCAAAATGATGCTTTGGGCTACTACCCAGAATATTGGGCTTTAAACGCCAATTTGGGCTTTCAGCCAGCCAACAATATTATTAATTTTGCGCGTCGTTATCCTCAATCGGCGATGGCGGAAAAATTAGCCGCAGATTATGTCGAAGAAAAAGTGAAGCAAGCCGATTTTAGTACTGCACAGCCTGTTTTACCTTATGTGACCAATCCCGATCAGGCAGAAAGTTGTGCGGTTGCCCAAGTGCGTGCAAAAACTGGGGATGCATTGGTTTTTGCAGAATATAAAGATGTCTGGCTGACGACCAATTCGCAACCAGAGTCTTGTACAGGTTTAGCACGACAAATGCTGTCGAGTCCTTTAATGACTCAGCAAGATAGGCAACAACGTCTATGGGGATTGTTGCGTGCAGGTCAATCGGGGCAGGCTGTAGCAACAGCACAGTCGTTGGGATTAAATTTAAGCCTAGCTCAGTTGAATCAGATTCAGGCCGATCCATTAAATTATGTCTGGTCTGCACCTAAAGCGAGTGCAGAAGAGCAAGCTTATTTAATCTTTGCGATGGGGCGTATGGCAGATAGTGATCTAGATGCCGCGTTGTCCTCTGTTCAACGTGCTGCGCAGGGAACACCGGAAACGGTACAAAAAGCCTTGTATCGTGCGGTCGGTTATATTGGTGGTACGACCGTAATGAAAAATAACTTCAAGCGTGAAGTATTAAATAATTTGGATGCCAGTTATGGCTTACCATTTAGCCCAGAAGAAGCTGAAATCTATGCGCGCCAAGCCATTCGTTTTAGTGCTTGGGAAAGTTTAATTCGTGCTATTGATGCCATGAGTGTCAATCAAAAACAAGAAGATCGTTGGCAATATTGGTTGGCCCGTGCGTATGAGCAACGCAATGATGCCAGTGCAAAACGTAGTGCGCAGGAGATTTTCCGTAAATTGGCTCAAGGCGACCAGTATCATAATTTACTGGCTAAAGACCATGTGGGGCAGCGATACAGCACGATTCCGAATAATGTACAGCCAACCAACAGTGACTTGCAGCGTTTGAGTCAAGATATTCATTTTAATCGGGCTTTTGCTTTACGTAATGTCAATGCACCTGATAGCTATGTAAACCGTGAATGGAACTGGGCGGTGCGCCAAGCCTATTTAAAAAATGATGATGGTCTATTGTTGGCAGCAGCAAAACGCGCAACCGATATGGGCTGGTATGATCGTGCCATTTATGCAGCAGACCGTACCGAGAGTAAGCATAACTATGCGTATCGTTATGCGATGCCCCATCAAAGCTATGTGGTCAGCCATAGTCAAAATGCAGGAATTGACCCTGCATGGGCATATGGTTTAATGCGTCAGGAAAGTCGTTTTGTTTCTAGTGCTCGTTCACATGTTGGTGCAGGTGGTCTAATGCAGATCATGCCAGATACCGCACGATTAGTTGCCAAGCAAATGGGTGAAACTTATAATCCTGCCGCGTTATCAGATATGAATACCAATATTCGTTATGGAACATTTTATCTGTCAATGATTAATAGCCAATTAAGCAGTAATCCTGTGTTGGCGACTGCGGGCTATAATGCTGGGCCAAATCGGGCACGTCGTTGGCAACCTGATGATCGCCCCCTTGCCGCAGATCAATATACGGAAACCATCCCGTTGAATGAAACCCGAGACTATGTCAAACAAGTCATGACCAATGCCACGCATTATGGGGTCTTGTTGAGACAAGGGGCTCAGTCTATTGGGAATCGTATGCAGATTATTCCTTATCGTGGTACGCCATAAATTTATTGTGTAAGCAGCATGAGAAGGTCGAGCATTCATGTGGTTTGATGTAGTTGAAAACACTCAGATTAAAGTGACCTGCCTAGTGATAGGTGGCTTGGGTCTGGCTGTTTGTACACAACTCACCCACGCCGCTTCTTCTGTTGCGCTCCATGGTTATGTCATGGAAATCCAAATGACACCCGCAACGTGTATGATGGATAGTCAACGCAGTAAACGACGCAAATGTTTGGAAGGGTATTCGCTGAATATTGTTGGATTATTGCCAGAAACAACGCGGCGAGACTGCGAGATTAACTCTTCTGCAACATTGTCTCCTTTGCAAGCCAAAGTTGTGGCTAGAGTCATGCCAGACGAAAATGCACGTGTTCAGCTTTGGCAATCGATTGGTGGCTGTGTGCCGATGGGGGCGAGTCAGTATTTTCGCACCATTATTAATTATGCAGAACGTTTGAAGATTCCAGCAGAGTTGTCTAGCCCAGAAACGCGAACTTTGCCACAAAGTCAAATCAAATTACAGTTTTTGCGTTTGAACCCGACCTTGCCAAGTACAGGAATTCAGTTGGGGTGCCAGAGTTATCGCGGTGAAAATTTTTTGACCAAAGTGAATGTTTGTTATAAAACCAATGGGCAATATAAACAATGCTCTAGCGCAGTTGTTGGGAATTGCCCAAGTCAGATCACGATTAAAGGGTCATACTAAGTTTTTTGTGACGGTTGATTTATATTTCCTATCAGACTTTTGTTGAAATTCATGCTCTTTTTTATGCATATCCTTAAGTATTGGAGTACAATCTTTGCCGTTTATGATAATTCGATGAAAACGGACAGACCCGTTTAATCATATTAACGATCCTCAATTGGAGATACTTACATGAAGCAACCTGTTCGCGTTGCCGTTACTGGTGCAGCTGGTCAAATCGGTTACAGCTTATTATTCCGTATTGCTAGCGGTGAAATGCTTGGTAAAGACCAACCTGTTATTTTGCAATTGTTAGAAGTTCCATTTGAGAAAGCTCAAGCTGCGCTTAAAGGCGTAATGATGGAATTAGATGACTGTGCTTTCCCATTATTGGCTGGCATGATCGGTACTGATGATCCTAAAGTTGCATTTAAAGATGCAGACTACGCGTTATTGGTTGGTTCACGTCCACGTGGTCCTGGTATGGAACGTGCTGACTTGTTAAAAGTGAACGGCGAAATCTTTATTGGTCAAGGTCAAGCACTGAATGAAGTTGCTAGCCGTGACGTTAAAGTGCTTGTTGTAGGTAACCCTGCGAACACGAATGCTTACATCGCAATGAAATCTGCTCCAGATCTTCCAGCGAAAAACTTCACTGCAATGTTACGTCTTGACCACAACCGTGCGTTAACTCAACTTGCGCAAAAAGCAGGTGTTGCAGTTTCTGACATCGAAGACATGACTGTTTGGGGTAACCACTCTCCAACAATGTATGCTGACTACCGCTTTGCAACTGTAAACGGCGAAAGCTTAAAAGACAAAATCAACGATGCAGTATGGAATAAAGATGTATTCCTTCCTACCGTTGGTAAACGTGGTGCTGCGATCATCGAAGCACGTGGTTTGTCTTCTGCTGCGTCTGCTGCGAATGCTGCAATCGACCACATGCGCGATTGGGCTCTTGGCACAAACGGCAAATGGGTAACAATGGGTATTCCTTCTGACGGTTCTTATGGTATTCCTGAAGGCGTAATGTTCGGTTTCCCTGTAACAACTGAAAATGGCGAATACAAAATCGTTCAAGGTCTTGAAATCGACGAATTCAGCCGTGAGCGTATTAACTTCACGCTTAATGAGCTAGAAGAAGAACGTGCAGCAATTGCTGACATGGTGAACTAATTTAATCTTTACCGATTAAGTTAAAAAAAGCATCCTCTTAGAGGGTGCTTTTTTTATTCCAGAACAGAATCAACAAAAAATAACATGCTGAAAAAATATACAGAATGATTTTATCGTACTATTCGGTTACCTTAAAAAGAGAACAACGAGATAGGGGTGTAATATGTTTGATGTACAGCCAACCCTAATACTGCTTTTCGACCAGTTGGGTTTAAATTCCAGTGAAAGTGCAATCGAGCAATTTATACGTCACCATCAACTGGCGGCAGATATTGAACTGCATCAAGCAAGCTTTTGGACAGATGCGCAGCGTGAATTTTTACATAGCCACTGGGACAAAGATGATGAATGGGCAATCGTGATTGATATTTTAAATGAGCAATTGCATGAAGATGCTGGAGGCATGAATTTCTCAGGGTAATAACAAATAAAATGTAGGCTGTCGCACTTTCCTGTAGTTCACAAAAAGCTACAACAAAGTTGCGATAGCCTCTTTTTTTGCCTACATATTTCTTATAACTTAAGTAAATAATAAATCACAGATGAACTGATAAGGGGCGGGGAACAATGAAAAATAATCCATCCTTAGAGCTACTGTTTTCACAATTAGGTCTGGCAAATAGTCTGGCCGCTATAGAGCTGTATGTGCGTACACATCAGTTGCCTGCACATTTATCTTTGCATGAAGCGCCGTTTTGGAATCGTTCACAACGTGATTTTCTCATTAGTCATTTGGTACAAGATGATGATTGGGCAATCTGGATTGATGAGTTAAATCAACAACTGCATATGGATGCTTATAAACTACAAACGGCTTAACATCCTGAGCCGTTGCTGTGTTGACCCAATTTATATACTAAAAAAAAGCGTCCAGAAAGACGCTTTTTTTAATACAAATTTTCGATGTTTAGTGTGGTTTTGGTTGTGTGAGTTGAACGAACCATAGCATTTCACGATAAGGTGCAAAAGCAGAGTGTTGCTGTAATAAGAAAGCATCAAATTCAGAGGTTTGACTATATTTCTTTAGCCAATGGCGACTTAGGGCAGTGTCATTTTTACATGCGCTGGCGTAGGCAAGGAAGAAATAGACATCACCATGCTCATGTACAGTTAAGGGTTTTAGAATCTGCTGGGTAATTAAAGCAAAACGCTGTTCTTTGGTAATTTCAAAGTACAGCATGTAGGCCTTGGCCAAAAGTAAGGACAAGTCTAAATAAGTACGTAGCGGTATTTCTTCAAATTCGATGCGACCTTGCTCAAGCAGCACAATGGCTTCTTGTAAAAAGTGGAGCTGCTCCTGACGAACACGACTCAACGTCACCAATGCCAAACGTAAGTCTGCACGTTCAAGCGCTAAATCGGGTGTATTACCTTCCAAATACATTTGGTCAGTTTCGCCAATTCTCGCAATAATTTGCTTTGCATCTTTGAGCATTCGTGCAGTCCTCTCTAGTTAAGCCTACTATATAAGGTCATTCGGGAAGATTTAAAGGTTTACCAGATGGTATTGCCACTTCTTAACCATGCAGTAATCGAAAGCCGCTGTTGTTTGGCTTTAATCACTTCATGTAGTAAATCACTGCGAAATAAGGCAATCCGATTGGGTTGTGGTTGAATAATATGCCACTCGCCATTTTTATCCTGAAGCCGAAGCTGGCCGCCCCAATCATCTTGCCATTGCTCATGCAAATAATAAACCGTTGAAATAACGCGATCATTTTTCTGTTGCGGATTGTCTCGATGTAACGCATAAAATTCACCTGCATGGTAACAAGCAAAATGCGCTTCAACTTCACGAATTCCTAAATAAAACGCCTGATTCAGTTGTTCGGACAAGAGCGATAAGGTTTCGACATGTTGTTGTGCGACTTGTAATTCTGGATGAATCCATAAAATATGATCACTACGAATTTGACTAACCACACCATTTTGAATTGCTGCTTCACGAAATTGATTTAAATGTGAGGTACATTCATTGACTAAATTAGTTACATATTCATTAGGATAGGCGTGATCAATCAGTGCAAAACCATGTTGGTCAAGATCATTAAGAACTTGATCGATATTCCATGATGCAGGAAGCTTGGAAACAAGCATAGAAGCACAACTCAAAACAAGAAAACAGAACTGCTTTATTCTAGAACAACATATCCGTCGGAATGAAACTATTTTTCATGCTAAAATAACCATTGATTTTAGGAATTAAATAGAAATGAATTACCGCCACCATTTCCATGCAGGCAACTTTGCCGATGTCATGAAGCATGTTTTATTGCTGCAGCTTTTGACGCGACTCAATGCAAAAGATAAACCATATCGCTATGTTGATACGCATGGTGGTGCGGGTAAATATGACTTATCGACTTCAGAAGCACAAAAATCAGGTGAATTTTTAAATGGTATTCATCGTTTAGTTAAACTGGATGATTCAGTGAAACGTACTGCGCCTGAAGGGGTTCAGCAATATTTAAAAATTGTTGAAAAAATGCGTAGTAATTTTGGTAAAGGGGCATATCCTGGTTCGCCGTGGTTTGCACTAGAAGGCATGCGTGACATAGATAAAGCGACCATTTTTGAAATGCAGCGTGATGTCTTTCAGCAATTACGTCATAACATTCATGACAAACGTGCAGGCTTGCATGAGCGTGATGCTTATGAAGGTCTATTGGGCGTAATTCCACCGAAAGAGAAGCGTGGCTTGGTCATGATTGATCCACCTTATGAACTGGAACGTAAAGATTTTCCGCAATTGGTTGAACTTTTAGTCGCTGCTTATAAAAAATGGCCAACAGGCGTATTTGCGGTCTGGTACCCAATTAAAGATCGCGCCATGATTGAACGTTTTGAGAAAAAAATGTTTAAAACCGGTATTCGTCGTCAATTGGTTTGTGAAGTCTGCGTTTGGCCAGATGACACCCCAGTGGGCTTAAATGGTTGTGGTTTATTGGTGATTAATCCACCTTGGAAGTTCTCTGAAGATGCTGATGAAGCATTACAATGGTTATTTCCACATTTGCGCATGCAAGAACATGGTGGTCATGCCGCGGTACGTTGGTTAGTTGGCGAATAATTGCCGTAGATAGAATAAATTAGGTTGCAGATTAGGATATAAAATAATGACAAATAGCTCTAAACCTGAAGGTGAGTTACATGCTCCAGATCATGACTACGATGGAATTACCTTCGAAGTTGTTGAAGAGGAGCATACTCAAGAAGGGCAAAAGATCAAACGTCGTGGTATCTATCTGTGGCCGAATTTAATTACCACAGCAGCATTACTGTCAGGTTTTTATTCCATTATTGCCAGTATGAATGGTGAGTTTACTCAAGCCATTTATGCCATTTTTATCGCAGCTTTGTTTGATGGTTTAGATGGTCGTGTTGCACGTGCCATTGGTGCACAAAGTGCTTTCGGAGAGCAATTTGACTCACTTTCCGACTTGTTGGCTTTCGGTGTTGCGCCTGCCATCCTCATGTATAGCTGGAGTCTGCATGACTTGGGGCGTATTGGTTTAGCCTGTTGTTTTATTTACACTGCGTGTGCTGCATTTCGTCTGGCACGTTTTAATGTGCAAATTGGGGTCGTCGATAAGCGTTACTTCATTGGGGTAGCCAGTCCATTAGCCGCTATCATGATTATTTCAATGGTGTGGGTTGGTCGTGACTTTCCAAACATCTTTGATTTAAATGAGTTGGGTATTCAGATTGTCAATGCCGCCATTATTGTGGCAGTTGGGCTATTGATGATTTCTAATATCAAATATTATTCATTTAAAACGGTAGATCGTAAGCGCGTTCCATTTGCAGTATTACCTATTGCTGTCTTTATCCTCGCTGCGATGACTTACAATATTCCTGTAGGCATATTAGTGATTTCAATCATTTATGCACTTTCTGGTTTTGTCACTACCTTTCTAGCTCGTAAACAGACGGTAAGCTAAATATGAGATAGTTGTGATGAGGAGCTAGGTTATGCAATTGTTTCAAGATTTTTTAGATCGATCCAAACAATTGAATCTGGCTCCGAAAAAGTCACGCTTAAACTTTCATATCCTTACACATCACTATAAATTCATCTATTTCGGCATTATTTTGCCCAATCTTCCTGCACCTCTGCATTATTTTAATTTTATTGGATTAATGGGGGCAGCTCATGCACCGATGTTACGTAATGAAAGTGCAATCCATAGCACCGCAATAGATACGGCAACTATTTTGTGTAGTAGCAGTCCGCACATGGTGGGGCAATTGCACAGTTATGCGATGCAACAAGATTGTCATTTTTCCAAAAGCTTGTGGCAGTTTTCAAATCATGAGCAAATTTTAGGAAATTTACCTAACTTTCAAATTCAACGTGATGATGATGAATTAAGTTGTCAGCTTTCTATTCAGACCACGACGCAAGTCAGCTACTTCAATAAAATGCGTCTGGAACTTGGAGAACATTGGTCTACACGATGTTTTTGTGAGGGACGTATTACTTATAAAGACCAAATTTTCCCGATTGCACAGCATGGTGTATTTGAGTTTGCACGTGTAGTCCGGTTTCCTTACCTACCCTTGGCATTTTTTACTTACCAAATTATTCAACTCAATAATGGTGATCAAGTGTTGATGGCGCAAACACGAGATCACTTTAATCGTATTGTGCAATCTCGTATTTATCTTAAATATGCCAATGTTGAACGCACAGAACTTTTTGATGAGCACGTACAGTTCAAAGTACATCGAGTCTATCCCAAAGTAGTGACTCCAAATGGACAAGCGATGTATTTACCTCGAGAGTTTGAATGGAACTATCAAAATAAAACTGGCGATGCCATTCAAATACAAGCGCAAAGCCGCGGAGATTTTAAATTTGGATTGGCTGCGGGTTATGTAGGGAGTTTTAAATATCAAATTAAAATCAATGCCCGAGAAGAATATGGCGAAGCAGGTTATTGTGAGTATGTCGATTGTCGTGCATTAAAATGGCAAGAAAAAAATCAAGATGAAAAAATACTGGATGATTTAGTCAATACTGTACCTTTTATGCTCAAAAAATGATGAAAAAAGCAGATTTTGAATATTAATTAACCGTATAAACATTATTTTCGAATAAATTTTAAAAAGGGTATTGCAACGGGTTGGGAATACTGTAGAATGCACATCCATCGGCGGTGATGTTGATTAAAACTTGTTGAGAAACAAGGATTTAGCCCAAGCGGTAGAATCTGGAAGTCTTGAAGAGGTTTAAAAATAATTAACAAAACCTGTTGACTTTAACTTAGATTAGAGTAACATAGCCGACCTAGCTTGATGATGACGAGTCATCAAGAAGATCATTAAGAGATTATGAAGAACAACTTGTGTGGATTTTTACTGATTGATTGATCGAAATTATTTTCATTGATTGATGGTAGAAATTACTCGAAGTTTATTTGAGAAATATTTGTCAGAAAATTGATGAGCCAAGATTGGTACCCTTATAGGTACTACTGATTTTAAACTGAAGAGTTTGATCATGGCTCAGATTGAACGCTGGCGGCAGGCTTAACACATGCAAGTCGAGCGGAGTGGTTGTGCTTGCACAATCACTTAGCGGCGGACGGGTGAGTAATGCTTAGGAATCTGCCTATTAGTGGGGGACAACATTCCGAAAGGAATGCTAATAC
Source organism: Acinetobacter tibetensis (assembly GCF_023824315.1). NCBI lineage: Bacteria > Pseudomonadati > Pseudomonadota > Gammaproteobacteria > Moraxellales > Moraxellaceae > Acinetobacter > Acinetobacter tibetensis. The sequence goes on from NZ_CP098732.1 coordinate 430,444, forward strand.
CGCATACGCCCTACGGGGGAAAGCAGGGGATCTTCGGACCTTGCGCTAATAGATGAGCCTAAGTCGGATTAGCTAGTTGGTGGGGTAAAGGCCTACCAAGGCGACGATCTGTAGCGGGTCTGAGAGGATGATCCGCCACACTGGGACTGAGACACGGCCCAGACTCCTACGGGAGGCAGCAGTGGGGAATATTGGACAATGGGGGGAACCCTGATCCAGCCATGCCGCGTGTGTGAAGAAGGCCTTTTGGTTGTAAAGCACTTTAAGCGAGGAGGAGGCTACTAGTACTAATACTACTGGATAGTGGACGTTACTCGCAGAATAAGCACCGGCTAACTCTGTGCCAGCAGCCGCGGTAATACAGAGGGTGCGAGCGTTAATCGGATTTACTGGGCGTAAAGCGTGCGTAGGCGGCTGATTAAGTCGGATGTGAAATCCCTGAGCTTAACTTAGGAATTGCATTCGATACTGGTCAGCTAGAGTATGGGAGAGGATGGTAGAATTCCAGGTGTAGCGGTGAAATGCGTAGAGATCTGGAGGAATACCGATGGCGAAGGCAGCCATCTGGCCTAATACTGACGCTGAGGTACGAAAGCATGGGGAGCAAACAGGATTAGATACCCTGGTAGTCCATGCCGTAAACGATGTCTACTAGCCGTTGGGGCCTTTGAGGCTTTAGTGGCGCAGCTAACGCGATAAGTAGACCGCCTGGGGAGTACGGTCGCAAGACTAAAACTCAAATGAATTGACGGGGGCCCGCACAAGCGGTGGAGCATGTGGTTTAATTCGATGCAACGCGAAGAACCTTACCTGGTCTTGACATAGTAAGAACTTTCCAGAGATGGATTGGTGCCTTCGGGAACTTACATACAGGTGCTGCATGGCTGTCGTCAGCTCGTGTCGTGAGATGTTGGGTTAAGTCCCGCAACGAGCGCAACCCTTTTCCTTATTTGCCAGCACTTCGGGTGGGAACTTTAAGGATACTGCCAGTGACAAACTGGAGGAAGGCGGGGACGACGTCAAGTCATCATGGCCCTTACGACCAGGGCTACACACGTGCTACAATGGTCGGTACAAAGGGTTGCTACCTAGCGATAGGATGCTAATCTCAAAAAGCCGATCGTAGTCCGGATTGGAGTCTGCAACTCGACTCCATGAAGTCGGAATCGCTAGTAATCGCGGATCAGAATGCCGCGGTGAATACGTTCCCGGGCCTTGTACACACCGCCCGTCACACCATGGGAGTTTGTTGCACCAGAAGTAGGTAGTCTAACCGTAAGGAGGACGCTTACCACGGTGTGGCCGATGACTGGGGTGAAGTCGTAACAAGGTAGCCGTAGGGGAACCTGCGGCTGGATCACCTCCTTAACGAAAGATTGACGATTGGTAAGAATCCACAACAAGTTGTTCTTCATGACGATGTATCTGAGGGTCTGTAGCTCAGTTGGTTAGAGCACACGCTTGATAAGCGTGGGGTCACAAGTTCAAGTCTTGTCAGACCCACCAAATCTGACTAACGAAGCATTTGAAGAAATGCTGAATACAGAAAAACAGAGACATTAACTTATTGATAAGCTGGGGACTTAGCTTAGTTGGTAGAGCGCCTGCTTTGCACGCAGGAGGTCAGGAGTTCGACTCTCCTAGTCTCCACCATATATTGAATATCAATATATAAGCTAAGTAGTTAGATTATAGAAATTAGTGAATAGAGATTGGAAGATCTTGTTTTATTAACTTCTGTGATTTATCACAGTTTCCTGACCTGACGAAGGCTGGAAAAATCATTAACAGAATATATTTGAGTTGAAATAATTTGTTCATACTCGTTGAAAACGACATAGGCAACTATGAAGTGATTAAATGAGTTACTAGCGAAATTAACTGAATCAAGCGTTTTGGTATGTGAATTGAATTGAAGCTGTACCGTGTTTAAGTACACAGAACAACAAACTGTATGATCGAGCAATCGATCTGTCCTAGTACTACTTGTAGGTGCTACGACTGTTTGGGGTTGTATAGTCAAGTAATTAAGTGCATGTGGTGGATGCCTTGGCAGTCAGAGGCGATGAAAGACGTAATAGCCTGCGATAAGCTCCGGGGAGGCGGCAAATATCCTGTGATCCGGAGATTTCTGAATGGGGAAACCCACCTACTATAAGGTAGGTATTGCAACATGAATACATAGTGTTGCAAGGCGAACGAGGGGAAGTGAAACATCTCAGTACCCTTAGGAAAAGAAATCAATTGAGATTCCCTTAGTAGCGGCGAGCGAACGGGGAAAAGCCCATTAAGTCATATCAGTTTTAGTGGAATGCTCTGGGAAGTGCAACCATAGTGGGTGATAGTCCTGTACACGAAAGGGCTGATATGATGATGTCGAGTAGGGCGAGGCACGTGAAACCTTGTCTGAATATGGGGGGACCATCCTCCAAGGCTAAATACTCCTGACTGACCGATAGTGAACCAGTACCGTGAGGGAAAGGCGAAAAGAACCCCTGTGAGGGGAGTGAAATAGATCCTGAAACCGCATGCATACAAGCAGTGGGAGCCGACTAGTTCGGTGACTGCGTACCTTTTGTATAATGGGTCAGCGACTTACATTCAGTAGCAAGGTTAACCGAATAGGGGAGCCGTAGAGAAATCGAGTCTTAATAGGGCGTTTAGTTGCTGGGTGTAGACCCGAAACCAGGCGATCTATCCATGAGCAGGTTGAAGGTTGGGTAACACTAACTGGAGGACCGAACCCACTGTCGTTGAAAAGCCAGGGGATGACTTGTGGATAGGGGTGAAAGGCTAATCAAGCCTGGTGATAGCTGGTTCTCCCCGAAAGCTATTTAGGTAGCGCCTCGGACGAATACCATAGGGGGTAGAGCACTGTTTCGGCTAGGGGGTCATCCCGACTTACCAAACCGATGCAAACTCCGAATACCTATGAGTACTATCCGGGAGACAGACTGCGGGTGCTAACGTCCGTAGTCAAGAGGAAAACAATCCAGACCGCCAGCTAAGGCCCCAAAATTATAGTTAAGTGGGAAACGATGTGGGAAGGCATAGACAGCTAGGAGGTTGGCTTAGAAGCAGCCACCCTTTAAAGAAAGCGTAATAGCTCACTAGTCGAGTCGGCCTGCGCGGAAGATGTAACGGGGCTAAAACTATATGCCGAAGCTGCGGATTTGCAATTTATTGCAAGTGGTAGGGGAGCGTTCTGTAAGCCGATGAAGGTGTATTGAGAAGTATGCTGGAGGTATCAGAAGTGCGAATGCTGACGTGAGTAACGACAATGCGAGTGAAAAACTCGCACGCTGAAAGACCAAGGGTTCCAGTCCAACGTTAATCGGGGCTGGGTGAGTCGACCCCTAAGGCGAGGCCGAGAGGCGTAGTCGATGGGAAATTGGTTAATATTCCAATACTTCTGTGTAATGCGATGAGAGGACGGAGAAGGTTAAGTCAGCCTGGCGTTGGTTGTCCAGGTGAAAGGTTGTAGGCATGTATCTTAGGCAAATCCGGGGTACTCTATGCTGAGAACTGATAGCAAGCTGTACTTGTACAGTGAAGTGGCTGATACCATGCTTCCAGGAAAAGTCTCTAAGCTTCAGTTACACAGGAATCGTACCCGAAACCGACACAGGTGGTCAGGTCGAGTAGACCAAAGCGCTTGAGAGAACTCTGCTGAAGGAACTAGGCAAAATGGTACCGTAACTTCGGGAGAAGGTACGCTGCTGACGGTGATTCCCCTCGCGGGATGAGCTATTGGCAGCCACAGAAACCAGGCCCCTGCAACTGTTTATTAAAAACATAGCACTCTGCAAACACGAAAGTGGACGTATAGGGTGTGATGCCTGCCCGGTGCTGGAAGGTTAATTGATGGGGTTAGCGTAAGCGAAGCTCTTGATCGAAGCCCCAGTAAACGGCGGCCGTAACTATAACGGTCCTAAGGTAGCGAAATTCCTTGTCGGGTAAGTTCCGACCTGCACGAATGGCATAATGATGGGGGCGCTGTCTCCAGCAGAGACTCAGTGAAATCGAATTCGCCGTGAAGATGCGGTGTACCCGCGGCTAGACGGAAAGACCCCGTGAACCTTTACTGCAGCTTGACATTGAACTTTGATCTTACTTGTGTAGGATAGGTGGGAGGCTTTGAAGTTGGAACGCTAGTTCCAATGGAGCCGTCCTTGAAATACCACCCTGGTAATATTGAGGTTCTAACTCTGTCCCGTTATCCGGGACGAGGACCATGTCTGGTGGGTAGTTTGACTGGGGCGGTCTCCTCCTAAAGAGTAACGGAGGAGTACGAAGGTGCGCTCAGCGTGGTCGGAAATCACGCGTAGAGTATAAAGGCAAAAGCGCGCTTAACTGCGAGACCCACAAGTCGAGCAGGTACGAAAGTAGGTCTTAGTGATCCGGTGGTTCTGTATGGAAGGGCCATCGCTCAACGGATAAAAGGTACTCTGGGGATAACAGGCTGATACCGCCCAAGAGTTCATATCGACGGCGGTGTTTGGCACCTCGATGTCGGCTCATCTCATCCTGGGGCTGAAGCAGGTCCCAAGGGTATGGCTGTTCGCCATTTAAAGAGGTACGCGAGCTGGGTTTAGAACGTCGTGAGACAGTTCGGTCCCTATCTACCGTGGGCGCTGGAAATTTGAGAGGATCTGCTCCTAGTACGAGAGGACCAGAGTGGACGAACCTCTGGTGTACCGGTTGTGACGCCAGTCGCATCGCCGGGTAGCTATGTTCGGAAGGGATAACCGCTGAAAGCATCTAAGCGGGAAGCCTACCTCAAGATAAGATTTCCCTAGGACTTTATGTCCTCTAAAGAGCCGTTGAAGACTACGACGTTGATAGGTTGGATGTGGAAGCATAGTGATATGTGAAGCTGACCAATACTAATTGCTCGTGAGGCTTGACTATACAACACCCAAACAGTTGGTGTTGTGGTTCAAATCACTGCAAATAACTTGATTTAGTTATAAAGCTAGATACAATATCCAACTCAAATATACCTGTTAATAACTCATTTGACGAAAGTTAGGCATACACGCTGTGTAAATAAGACCATAACGAATAGTCATAAACAGTTGTGCTGGCGACAATAGCAAGAGTGAACCACCTGATCCCTTCCCGAACTCAGAAGTGAAACCTCTTAGCGCTGATGGTAGTGTGGGGTTACCCATGTGAGAGTAAGTCATCGCCAGCTCATTTATTCAAACACCCCCTAACCAATGTTAGGGGGTGTTTTTTTATTATAAGATCAAATTTTATTTATATCTATTCTATAATAAACCTGTGAAATGATAAGAACTATAAGTTGAGCTTGATCATGTTGAATACCATATTGCAACTGTCTGGTGGGATTGGCTTATTTCTTTTGGGAATGAGTTTAATGACTGATAGCCTCAAAGCTCTCGCAGGAGAAGCTTTAAGACAATGGTTAGTCCGTTTTACAGATTCTTCTTTAAAAGCAATGTTTTCAGGTATCACTATTACTGTCGCTGTGCAATCATCTACAGCAACTACTTTAGCGACTATTGGATTTGTGAGTGCGGGAGTTCTGACCTTTAGTAATGCGATTGGTGTAATTATTGGTGCCAATATTGGTACAACTAGTACGGGTTGGATGGTTGCACTACTGGGTTTAAAGTTTTCAATTTCGCAGTTAGCCTTACCTTTAATTGCTTTTGGGGCTATCTTGAAATTACTTGCCAAGGATCGACTAGCTTTAATTGGAATGACCATTGCTGGATTTGGTTTATTATTTTTTGGAATTGATGTTTTACAGCAAGCCATGGCCGGTATCGCTGCCTCTGTTGATTTAAGTCGTTGGTCTACAGAAAGTCTTTTAAGTAAATTGCTTTTAGTATTGATTGGTTTTGTGATGACGATTCTATTGCAATCATCTAGTGCTGCGATTACTGCAACTTTAGCAGCTTTGGCGAGTCAAGCGATTAATTTAGAGCAAACTTTAGTTTTGGTCATAGGTCAGAATGTTGGGACTGTTGTTACAGCAGTTTTGGCCGCAGTAGGAGCGACCACCAGTGCAAAACGAACCGCTGCTGTACATGTCATTTTTAATATTGTGACTGCAATTTTTGCTTTTTTATTTTTATTCCCTGGATTTGTTTGGGCTTATCAATATATTACCTTCATACATAAGATGGATCCAGTTCTTATTGTTGCTGTATTTCATACTTGTTTTAGCTTGCTCGGTGCTTTAATTTTTATGCCTTTTATCGGTAAATTTGAGCAAGTATTGCTGAAGTTATTGCCAGAGCAAGAAAGTTCATTAACACGCTACTTAGATGATAGTTTATATAGTGTGCCTGCACTAGCTATAGCCGCGACAGAACGCGTATTGCTGCAAACATTAACAGATATTTATCGTTTATTTATTAAATTTATTCGTGGTGAAATTATTACCCCAATGATTAATACCAATGAGTTGGATGCAACCATCAAAAAAGTGGAATCTTACTTAGAGCATATGTCGGTTCCACAATCTCTAAGTGATCAACAACGTCTAATTCTCTTATTAAGATTGGCGGTGTATATCAGAGTTTTAAGAAATGATTTACAAGAAGTCGCACAAGTTGAGTTACTGAAAAAGCAACAAATATTACAAGAATTACCTCTAGCACTGGCTGCACAGTTGGAAAAGCAGATTGAATATTTACAGATGCAACCATTTTCAAAATTTCCGATAGATTTTGTGAATGATTTAACTCAATTAGAACAAGTTAGCAGTGAGCAACAGGAGTTTCTACGTCAGAAAATTATTCATGCATCAGTAAATCATCAACTTACTGCTTCTCAAACTTTAGAGTTATTGGCTGCACAACGCTGGATTGTTCATCTCATTGCACATACTCAGAAAGTCGCAGTCTTATTGCAACAAGATCAAGAAGTTATTGAATAGCATTTAATTGACGCCGAGCATGCTTAAGGGCGGTACGCAATCCTTCCTCTAAGGTTGGATGATAAAAAGGTTTGGCAAGGAGATGATCAAGCGTTAAATCCTCCGTAATCATCCAACACAATAAATGTGCTAAATGTTCAGCCGAAGTCATGAGCAATTCTGCACCTAAAATTTTTCGACTTTCTGCATGAATATAGACTTCCAACGCACCATAATTTTTTCCTAAAACTTGCGCACGTCCTTGTTGGGCATAAGAAACATAGCCTGTTACAAAAGGAATTTTATCACTTTCAAGTTGCTTAAAACTTAGTCCGACAATGGCCATTTCTGGTTCACAGAATACAATGCCTATTGGGGTTAGATTTCGAATGTTTTTGATTTGTTTTAAATTTAAGCAATTTAAAACTGCACTGCGACCTTCATGTGCTGCTTCGTGCTGAATAGGTGTCTTGGTATGAGCATCACCAACGATAAAAATAGGATAGTGTGCAAGCTGTTTGGTTTCTGGATGGACAGGTAAGTTTTTAAGATCTGTAAATTGAGCATCTATATTTTCTAATCTTAAAGTATTTAATAAAGTACGACGCCCTGTTGCGACCAATAAATAATCTGCTACTAAATTGTGTTCTTGCCCATGCTCTTGGTAGACAATCTGTACACCATCTTTTGAATTTCGAACTTGCGTGGGTAAAACTTCGAACTTAATGTCAATTTCTTGACTTAAAAGTTCTTGCGCCATTTTCTGTAGTAAGGGACTGGTTAATGTTCCGACTTTTCGACTACGTGCAAATATAGTGGTTTTAACACCTAAGCGTTGTAATGCTTGAGCAAGTTCAAGTGCAATGACACCACTTCCAATGACTGCAATCGATTGCGGTAATTGCTCTAACTCAAATACCTCATCTGAGGTAATTAGTTTTTGACCTAATTCTTGCTTCCATTGCTGGTCAAAACTCGGCGTTGATCCTACAGCCAGAATAAAACTTCGGGCTTGATAGCGTTGTTGATTAATTTCAATGGTCTGAACATCAATAAAGTGAGCTTGACCTGATATTTTATGGGCCGAATCCCAACGAGCGACATCTTTTAAAGCAGCTTGTGTAAATTTGTTTCTTAAGTTTTGTACGTGTAACATGATTTTTTTGGAATCAAGATGTAGATGGGTTGTTATGCCAATTTGCTCTAATGATTGAGCATCGTGCAGTTGATTTGCTACAGAAATAAGCACTTTACTCGGCATACAACCAACGCGTGCACAGGTGGTATCCCACGGACCATGATTCACAATTAAAATATTTGATGTGTGTTTGATTGCTTCTTTGTAAGCAGCTTGTCCAGCTGTTCCCGCACCAATAATAATGATGTCGTACATAGTAGATATTATTTGAATAATTGCTCTCTAGCTTAACATAGTAAAACATTTGATTTGGCTTTGTTTACATAAAGCTACTTCTATGGTTTCATACTGCAAATTAACAATTTTAACGACGACTTTTGAACAAAATAATGTTCGGGGAATTTTGATGAATAATAAACAGCTTGGGTTAAAACTATCTACTATTACGCTTTGTGTTTTGCTGGCAAGTTGTGGTGGAGGGGGAAGTGATGGGTATTTTGAAAATAATAATTCAGGAGGGACTTCGAATGGAGGTAGTACTGGAGGTGGGACTACAACAGCTAGTTCTGTAACTGCTTTAAAAATTGAATTAGATAAATTATCGATGGCCGCTACAAATGGTCAGCTAACTGTTACGGTTCGTGCTTTAGATGAAAATAAAGGAGGAGTTGCGAATGCGGAAGTTACTCTGGCAATTGTAGATTCTACGAATAATGTAAGTAATACGAGCATTGCAAAACAGACGACTGATCAATCAGGAAATGTGGTATATGTACTTACTACGCCTGCGACCTCTTCTTCACTTACTGACTTAATCAAAAATGGTTTTAAAATCATAGCAAAGGCAAATAATGGCGCTTTAAGTCAAGAACAAACTGTCACTGTAACAGGCGCTGATACAGATAATGGGGCAGATACAACAAGTATTGTTTTATTTGATGCAACTAAAACAACACTAAATGTTCGCGGTGATCAGACGACTATTACCTTAACAGCAGTAGATGCCAATGGTGCAACTTTAGCAAATCAGGCTATTTCATTAAAGGTTAAAAATTCAGCGCTAAATGGGGTGAGATTCACTCCAAATGCATCTCAAACTGATGTAAATGGCCAAATTAGTTATACATTATCATTTGCTGAGTCTCAACGAGCTTCTACGTATACGTCTACGCAATTCGTAGCGGATGATTTAGTATTGGAGGCTAATTTTGGTCAATCTACACAAGTTTACACTTACAAATTAGACATAGTGAATTCTACGGTTCCGACACCTGTGGGGGCTATTTCAGTATCATATAATCCTACTAAAATTGAAGATTCTGCATCAGGCGTATATTATTATAAAAATATCTCAGTTCAAGTGACAGATGTTGATGGAAAACCAATTTCTAATCAAGACGTCACAATGGGAGTCAATGCTTTAACATACAATAAAGGCTATTATGACTTCTTTGATACTGATACACCTCCAGATGGTAATGTGGATAAATATTTGCCAGCATTGATTACACAATGTGTTTCACCAACAGTAAAAGTAAATAGCGGTGGGAAAGAGATAGATCAGTTGGCACCAGTTAAATCAGGAACTTCTGTTCAAGTTGTATCATTTATTAATGCTGAGGGAGTACCTGCAACAAATAATAAATATACAACTGATTCAAACGGTCGATTTGATCTTAAGATTCAATATCCAAAAATTTATGCAGGCTATTTAAATATTCAGTTGTTAGCAGATTCAATTGTAAGTGGTAAAGCAATTAGTGGTTCAACCAGTCTTGGTTTGGGTTATTTGATTAGTGATGTTGATGTTGAAAATGGTATTGCTCCAAACTTAATCAGCCCATATGGAACCTCAATAAATTGTAATGATGGCTTATAATCTATCAGAATAAAAAAACAGCGCTTCGGCGCTGTTTTTTATTTGGGCGAAAATTTAAATTGAAGTTCCAACACTCACACCAACAGTAGGACGCACATTCATCGAGCTACAAGCGGGTAGGGCTAAAGCACAGAGTACAACGATCAATAATTTATTCATGTAATAAGCCTTGCTTACGTGCTTCATTAAATAATTCGCTAGAGCGATAGCCACTCTTACAAATCATCAAAATCGGTTTTGGAAGTTCGTGATAATACTTTGAAAATTCAATGATATCTGTTTGCGTAATTTTACCATTTTCAATAGGTTGGTAAATGACACTTACATGCGATTGCTCCGCAATATTCCGTAACTGACTGACGGAAATATTGTTTCCCATTTCCTGATCAGGTCGATTCACAATAACAGACTTAAACCCCTGTTTTAACAGTAGTTGAAACGTTTTGTCATCAAGCTGACCAGAGACGGTCAGGTTTTCGCTCAGTGCTCGAGGTGTTTGAGTTTTCTGAGCGAAAAGAGATGCACTATTCATCAAAACACTACACAAAATGCATGCAGTAAAGAGTTGCTTAATCATCCAGCAAATCCATTTGTTTTGCCAGTTGATATAGATTGTTTGAACGATTGCCCGTACGACAAAACATTAAAACGGGTTTTGGGAGTTCATTAAAATGATTGGCAAAAGTACGCACATCAAGTTCGGTAATTTGACCAGCAACCACGGGTTGATAGACATAGTCGAGTCCTGCAACACGCGCTGCTTCTTCAATTTGAGCACTAGTGGGTTGCTCTGGTCCACCTTCCATGTCTGGGCGGTTGTTGATAATAGATTTGAATCCTTTTTCGACAACTTGTTCTACATGCTCAGGGCCAATTTGACCTGCGAAGCCTACATTTTCGCTCATTGTGTCACTCCATCATCCAATTAAATAATATATGCTTTATGATAGCATTAAGCAGATTCGACAGTTGAATCTGTTGAAATTTTTATAAATGATTACAACCATAAAATAACGTACTGGAGCGCGTATGCACGCTTACACGGTCGAGCCTTTATATGTCAAAAGTGGTCAGGAAGTCCTTGCAGCAGATTTTTATCGGCCAAGAATGGAACACAAACCTGCTGTTATATTGATGGCACATGGCTTGGCAGGGTTACGCCAGTTTAAACTGGTGCAATATGCAAAACAATTTGCACAAGCGGGTTATGCGGTGGTGTTATTTGATTATCGCTACTGGGGCGGCAGTACGGGGCGACCACGTGAATTAGTCTCCATCAGTTCACAGTTAGAAGACTGGCGAACGATGATTGCGCATCTTCAGGAACGAAAGTCGATTGATTCACGACGGATTATTTTGTGGGGAACGGCACTCAGTGGCGGCTATGTTTTAAGTTTGGCCAGCGAGCTGAAAAATATTCAAGCGGTGATGGTTCAAGTTCCGATGGTTGATGGCAGTGAACTTGCCAAACTCTATCCTCTTCCTCAATTATCCAAAGCATTAAAAATTTCCAGTCAGGATTATATGGGGGCCAAAGTGGGGATGGTCTCTAAAACCTTGTCTGTTGTGAGTCCAGATGATCTCAGCTTTATGCCGACAGAAGATAGTTATCCAGGTTATATGTCGATTGTTCATCCTGACTACTTCTGGAGTGGTAAAATTCCAGCTCGGGTCTTTTTCAAGTTGATCCGTTATCGCCCAATTCAGGAAGTCCGTAAAATCAATATTCCAGTATTATTTATTGCGGCCAAAGAAGACAGTTTATTTCCAATCGCTTCCAGTCGTGAAGCAGCCACCAATATCGCACCATTCGTACAATATTATGAATGGGAGATGAAACATTTCGATATTTATCATCATCCATGGTTTGAAAAAGCCATTTCGACCCAATTAGAATTCTTACACCAACACATTGGAGTCAGCTCATGATTATTGTATGCCCCTCTTGTTTAGCGAAAAATCGTGTCCCTGAAGAAAAAATAGAAGCGCAGCCTAGCTGTGGTCAGTGCCATCAACCTTTGATTCCCTTAGCTCCTATTGATTTGAACGAACAAAATTTTAGTCAGTTTATCACACACAGTGATTTACCTATTTTGATTGATTTATGGGCAGAGTGGTGCGGACCGTGTAAAATGATGGCTCCTCATTTCTCAGCCGTGGCAAAACAGAACCCTCGTGTGATTTTTGCCAAGATTAATACTGAAGAGTCCCCTCGTCTAAGTAGTGCTTTTCATGTGCGCAGTATTCCAACACTGGTGTTGATGAATAAAACCAATGAAATTGCTAGAATAAGTGGTGCGCTTAGATCGAGTGAACTACAACAGTGGCTGGATCAACATTTAAATGTCTAATGCCTAGTCAAAGCACAATAGGCTTGGAGAGAACGTGTCAGATATTCATGTGAAACCAGAAGGGACTTTATCTCTTCAAACCATTGCGATGCCAGCAGATACTAACTGGAGTGGCGATGTATTTGGTGGCTGGATTGTGTCACAAATGGACTTGGCGGGAGCAATCCACGCAGAACGCTTTAGTAAAGGGCGCTGTGCGACAATTTCAATTAATCAAATGACTTTTCTGGTGCCAGTCAAAGTTGGCGATGTGATTAGTTGTTATACCAAAATTTTAAAAGTCGGCAATACTTCAATTCAAATGCAAATTGAAGTCTGGGACAGCCATGACAGTTCTCGTGAAGCGAAACGTGTCACAGAAGGCGTATTCACTTTTGTGGCTGTGGATGTAAAAGGCAATAAACGTCAAATTCCTGAAGACGTGAAGCAGAAGTTTATGAACACTCAATCTGCCTAAGCTTAAATAAAAAAACCAGCACATTGCTGGTTTTTTTTATACCTCTATTTTAAGCCGACTTGCGCTTAGGTAACCAAGCCCACAGCATTTGGCATTGAATCGGTTCATTGCCAGTATCATCAATGACCGTTACGGGAATCAGCAATTCACCTTTTTCCTGTTCAGCAATCAACTTTTGCTGTTCTGGGCTTAAGCTTGCGGTGGCTGTAAGCCCGCCTTGAGCGACTTTTAAATAATCGACATGTAGGGTTTTAATCAGCAAAATTCGATGATCTGGTACATGCAGGCCTGTTAAAAAACCTGTGGCAGTTTCTGCCAACAACGCCATGGCTGCTGCATGTACGCCTTTAATGTGGTTTTGCATATTGCGTTGATTTTCTATACGCACCACCACATGGTGTTGATCGACTTCCAGATAACGAATCTTGGCTGTGCCTACCATTGGTACAATACGACCAAAGGCTTTGCTCCAAAGGGTACTTCGAATCCCCTGTGGGAATTTCGTTGTAGCTTTGACCAGTTTGGATAAACGATTACTTTGTGTCATATCATACCTTTAGAGCTTAGGTGGATAGCTTCACATTAGTCTTTAAAATTATTAAATTGCAATGGAAGCCCAAATTGTTGTTCACGCAAGAAATTCATGACTTGCTGTAAAGTATCGCGCTTTTTATCAGTCACGCGAATTTTGTCGCCTTGAATTGAAGATTGCGCTTTAATGCCGCTTTCTTTAATGGCTTTATTAATTTTTTTTGCAGTATCAGAGTCAAGACCATCTTTCAGTTTGATCACTTGAATCACATTTTTACCTGAAGCTGTGGCCTTTTGTGGATCTAGAGCTTGCACATCGACTTTGCGTTTATAAAAATGGTTTTCCAGCATGTTATAAACTTGCTCACATTGGAAATCACTTTCGGTACTAATTTTAATTTCTTTAGACTTTTCATTCAGTTCAATAGAAACATCTTGTCCGCGGAAGTCAAAACGCGTCGCAATTTCTTTTTGCGTGTTCTGAACTGCATGATTTACTTCAAAAATCTCTAATTCTGAAACAATATCGAAAGATGGCATGGAATAGACCTTTACAAAGGGAAAGAATATCTGAGATGCTAGGGATGTTTTCTTCATTTGCCAAGTGTTGTTTACATCAAAGGAGTGCGCAATGATCCGTAAACAAGAAATTACAACATTTGAGTTCCCAGAGGATGCGATTATCTGGGATGTCCGTGATGCAAGTGCTTATGCTGAAGCCCATGTTAAAGGTGCGGTAAATCAGCCAATTACAGGCTTGTCAGCAGATTGTTTGACTCAGGTGTCTGCGGATCAGACCATTTACATTTTATGTGGTGGCGGAAGTAAGGCGCCACGTGCGGCTGAACTTCTTGATGGTTTAGATGATTCACGTGAGTATGTTGTGCTGATGGGAGGTACCCGAGCGGCACGTGATGCGGGCTTACCTTTAGAACAAGGAGCCTGATTCAGAAAAGCGCCTTATGGCGCTTTTTTATGGCATAAAGAAAACAACAGAGCATGACGCATCTGCTTACTGAGCTTGAGATGGCACTGTATTCGTAGCTTGATAATAAGCTTTCTTCACTTTCTGCTTTTTTACAAAACGTTTGATATCTAATTTGCGGATCAGGCTGCTAGGAACTGGGCTAGTTTCAGATAAAATCTGTGCGACCAGTAATTCACTACATAATGGTGCAAATAAAAAGCCTTTAGAACCTAACCCCGCCAAGCTATAAATTTCTTTGGTTTGATCCAAGCGACCCAGTACAGGGAAATAGTCATTGGTCTGTGCGCGGACGGAAGCGCGACCTTGCCAAGTTGAGGTTGGAGGCAAGGAATGTGCATAACTTGGAAACACATTGTGGATAAGATTAAAGTTATGCACATGGTCTTCTGCGAGAACTTCACAATCATCCCGATTAGGATAAAAGGATGCCCCAAGAATTAAATGTTCAGCATCGAGTTGCATACAATAGCCACCATAGCTATAGGCTTGATCGGCAGCTAAAGGTTGAGTTTGATTTTGAATCCAACTGACCTGACCACGAATCGGTTTGAGGAGGGGATAATGTTCAAAAAAAGCTTGGCTGTCGCGCGCGCAGCACACAATCACATGATCAAAATCACCCAGACACTGATCTTGAGTATTAACGACTTCTACAGTTTGCTTAGAAATAAAGCTCTTGATGGTGGCTTGCTGAAACTGAATGAGAGGATGTTGCAGAATCTGATCGCGTAGTGCATGTGGAGAAACTACCCCTGCTTGCAGCAGATTTAAGCTCGGAAACTCTGTTGCAATGGCACTGTCTTGTGCTGCTGAGGTGTTCAGCACTTGTTCTGGATATTCAGCGGCTAAGCCCAATAAATCTTCCGCATTTTTTAATGCCATCTGATTGACTTGAATCGGGCGAAATGCCTGAAATTGGGCATAGTGGCGCAGTGCATGTTGCCATGCCAAGGTCATCAAGTGTTCATGGCTTTGCTCAATTGGGCACAATTTAGGATTGAGTAACGCCAAAGGATTCCCAGAGCCGCCTGCCAATGGCGCACTTTGATCATATAGGGTGACTTGATGTCCACGTTGAGCAAAGGCCCAAGCACAACTTAAACCTGCAATGCCAGCACCGATAATGGCGATGTGACGTTGCTTTGGGGACATCACGTCAACAGAATTGAGTGCTGTTGCATGAGCTGCATTATCTTCTGATGTGGATTCTGGTTTTAACCAACAGGCTTTGAGCATTTCCCGTTTATGGCCAAAGCCACGTGGACGAGTGATCTGAATACCATGCTGTTTTAGTCCACGTTTTAATACCCCTGCAACGCTAAATGAGGCAAAAGTCGTTCCGTAGTCGGACAGTCTCACGATATGATTCAACACCTGTTCTTGCCACATATCTGGATTACAGGACGGAGCGAAACCATCTAAGAACCACGCATTGACGGGATGAAGTTTTTCCATTTGTGGGAAAACATCATGCGCATCGCCAAGCCAGAGATCAAGGCTAAAGCGTTCTTCAGGAAAACTCAGGCGATGACAACCCGCAAGTGGTAAAGGATATTGTTGAATCAGTTGATCGGCCAACGGCTTGAGTTCAGGCCAAGCATTTAAGGCACGAATCAAATCGGCTTTGGTCAGTGGAAATTTTTCCACACTTATGGCATGTAAATGGCTATGGTTATCGGGGCGACATTGTTGCCACATTTGCCACAGCGCCAAAATATTTAGACCCGTACCAAAACCAGTTTCGCCGACAGAAAAATATTGGTAGTCGCTTAGGTTTGCCAAACGGAGATTGAGATCGTTGCCATGTAAAAAGACATGGCGTGTTTCTAATAAACCATTGTCTTTAGAAAAATAAACATCGCCAAATTGTTTAGAAACGGGCACCTCGATGCCATCAACGAGATGCCAATCGAGATCGGCCGTTTGTATTGCATGTGACACAAGCAGCAACCTTTATATTGAAGCGTAGAAAATTACCATTGGCGGCGGCGTTTAGATTGTGCATAACTGGCAATTAAGAAACCCAGTAGTACACCAACTGCTAGTGTGACCGCACCATAAATAAACATCTGGGCACTACGTTCACTTTGTAGCACTTGAACTTGAACACCTAAACTATCATTTTTTAATTGTAATTCTTGATTTTGTGCCAATGCATCTAAATTGGCTTTTTCCAATTGTTGTAGGCGTACGGATTGATCTTTGACCAAAGCTTTGATTTTTAAATCTTGTAAGGCTTTATTTTTGGCAATTTGTTCCGCCGTAAGGGGTTGAACCTCTTGCGGTTGTCCATTTGGATTCACAGTTGCTACTGCCGGAATCACGCGTGGTTTATCCGCAGAAAGGGTATGTGGCGCTGTCGGTGCTGTTGCAGTAGGGGCAGCAGGGGCTAGAGCAGGAGCTGGAGAAGTTGTTGCAGGTTCTACCGCCCAAGCCGAAGAACACAATAAAGAAAGACCCAGTAAACTAGGAACAACAGCGCGCATGAACTTTATCCTTTAGGAAACGCTTTGTTAAAAGGTTTAACTTCAATTTGAGCATAGACACCTTCTTTTAAGAAAGGCTCATCTTGTAGCCAAACATCGAGTGCTTCACGGCTGTCAAAATCAACAATGATGGTGCTGCCGTAAAAACCTGCTTGTGGATTGCTCGGATCTTTAGGCATCGCACCTGCAACAATTAAGCGACCTTCAGCATCTAATTGCTCTAAACGTGCGAGATGTTGAGGACGTACCGCAAGGCGTTTTTCTACTGTACCGTCTTGATCAGTACAAGTCACAACAAATAATGGCATGATGATTCTCTGCGAGCGAAACGAAGATTAATTTTCGGTAGACTTAAAATGTTTACGTAAAACAATAAACTGGATAATGATAAAGGAAAACATCACCAACATGTCACCAAAAGCGGTAAATTCGCCCCAATATTTTCCATTCATAAATAAGAAAGCAAAAAAGACATGTAAGCCAGACATGACAGCAAACATGGCTGCCCAAGCATAATTGAGTCTTTTCCAGCCAACTTCACCCAAATTAAAAATGGGTGCAAATAAGCGTTTGATGAGCGGGCTACGGTCTTTACTAAAATATGGAGAGAGCAGGAAAGCACCTGCGAAAACTATATTTAACAGAGCTGCCTTGAGACGAATATAGAAGTCATCACTAAGTATGAGGGTAATGCCACCAAAAATGACCGTCATAAACAACACAATCCACTGTTGTTTATCTAAACGGAATTTTTGCATGATGAACAATGCACCATAAACCACCAGCATAGAAAGAATTAAGCCAGTTGTTGCCACTAAAATATTATTATTGTCTACACCACCGGCAGAACCGATCAATTGCAGTAAAGGGTGCTCGGTATCTTTCGGATCTACAGTCTTATATAAATAAAAGAAAATAATGAGTGGCACAAAGTCTAAAAGTGCTTTCATGTTAGAGTATCTGAATCTGTTTAAATAAATGGCATAGTATAAGTGATGCTTGGCGTAGATTTACATACACATAGTAATATTTCTGATGGAACTTTGTCACCAGAGCAACTGGTCCATGCCGCACATGAAAAAGGTATTCATACGCTGGCGTTGACCGATCACGATACGATGGATGGTTTAGCATTGGCAGAACAAACTGCACATGCTTATGGTATGAAATTAATCTCTGGGGTGGAAATTTCCAGTCAATGGTCACGTCCAGCCACTCAGAAAAGTTATGGCGTACATATTGTTGCACTGAATATGCAGCATCCTGAGCCTTTATTGGCGGTCTTGGAACAGCAAAAACAGATTCGAGCTGAACGTGGTGCGCAGATTTGTAGTTTGCTAACGCCTTTGATTGGTCAGGATATTTACGCAGATGTACTGGCCAAAGTCGAGGGTGAAGCAGATCGAGTTACGCGTACCCATATTGCGAAAACCTTGGTGGAAAAGGGGATTGTAAGTCGTGTACAACAAGCTTTTGATAAATATATTAAAGAAGGCAAGAAGGCTTATGTAAAGTTTGATGGATTGGGACTTGCAGAAACCATTCAAGCGATTCATGCCAGCAGTGGCTTTGCAGTTTTGGCACATCCAACCCGATATGATTTATCGGCAACCAATGTCCGTTATTTAATCGAATTGTTTGCGCAGTCAGGTGGGGATGCCGTGGAATTGCCACCGCACATTGATCCACCTGCGACGCGTCAAATGGTGGATCGTATGATTGCGGAACAGGGTTTAAAAGTGTCTGTGGGCAGTGATTTCCATGGTGAAAATATGCCGTGGATTCAACTAGGACGTGTTCCTGTCATGAAAGCAGAACAAGTCGGGATTTGGGAGCAGTTTCAGTAATGCCCATGTTTTAATGAATAAGCAAACATGCTGAATTAGTTTTGACCATTATTGCCCCATTTTAAATAAGCCTCTCTTTGACTGAGACGGTCGTAATAGCGTTTTACATTTGGACAGTCAGGTTTCTCAAATGGTGTTAAATACCAACGCTGTACAGAAAGCCCAATCGGAATATCTGCCAATGAAAACTGCTGACCCGCGACATACGCCTGAGTGTTTGCGAGTTGGTTTTCTAAAATCAGCATCATGCTGTTCCATGCTTGAATACTTTTTTCAACTTCCTTCAAGTCTTGGTGCTCGGGGGAGTTTCGAATAAGGTGCATTAGGGCGTAGACCCAACTGTTATTGAGTTCAATCCCTTGCCAGTCAATCCATTGATCAATAAGTGCACGTGTTTTTGGCTCTGTTGGATAAAGTGCTGAACCACCATAAGCATTGGCCAAGTAACGAATAATCGAATTAGATTGCCATAGCGTCAGCTCCTCATCGATGAGTACAGGAATTGTGGCATTCGGATTTAATTGCAAAAATGCTTGTTCTTTCGGGGAGCGAAAGCCACGGCCCCAATCTTCACGCTGATAAGCTAAATCTAGTTCATCACATAACCAGAGTACTTTTCTGACATTGATAGAATCTGTTCGTCCTAAAAGTTTAATCACAGCCTGACTCCTGATCTTGATTTTTAAATATTTGTTTAATCTAATCTTTTTTGTTCTAGAGAGATGACGTCTAATTTTGAATTGTTGGCTTTATAACAGATTATTATCCTGTGCTTGAATGGGTGGTGGAGTTGGCTTACCCAAGGTGCCGAGTAATTCAATTTCAATGGTACGTACCATTGCATCTAACGGTAAATCATTACTTTGGGTACCAAATGGTTCTTCAATTTCTGAACTTAAGGCATCTAAACCCAAAAAGGTATAAGCCAAGATCCCGACCAGTAAAGGGGTAGCCAGTCCTAACGTTGCGCCCAAACTAAACGGTAGCATGAAACAGAAGAAGTACACAGTACGGTTCAGCAATACAGAATAGGCAAAAGGTAATGGCGTTGTGGCAATTCGGTCACAGCCTGTTTGTACCAAACTCATTTCCGCCACATGTTCATTCATTTGCGCATAAATAATGTCGGAAATCTCACCTTCTTTTAAGGCTTGCATCAGTTCCCATTGAATGAGACTGAGGGTGTATTGCGGAGCATTGACCTGTTGATACAGTTGCGCCAAAGCTTGCGGGCTTAAACCTGTGGTTTCAGTAAGTTCGGTTGGGTTTTCCGTTTGATGACGTAGTCGGTCACGCAATACATTGGCAAATACAATCACATGCTGAATGACTCGCTCGCGCCGTGCCTGCGTAAGAATACGACAGTTACGGTCAAAGTGGCGCGCATTGGCAATCAACATGCCCCAAAGTTTACGTGCTTCCCACCAGCGGTCATAACAAGCGCTATTTTTAAACCCGAGGAAAATAGACAGTACAACGCCAATTAAGGTGAAGCCAACCAAGGGGAGTTCAGGAAAATGAAAATATCCCATGTGGGATACGCCACCCACGATGGTAGAAATGAGCATGACCACGCCTAAGGGTGGTAAAACTTTCGGAAGGATTGTACCGCGCCATGAAAATAATAGTTTAAAGACGTCGGGTTGTTCTCGCACAATCATGTGGTGGTTTTCATCATTTATTTTGGGTTGATCTTCATCTGTCGTTTAGGTTTTGTCAATATTGCTTGAAAAGCTTTAAGTGGACTTGATCAAGCCCTGCTCAGCAAACGAAAAACTGCCTGTCGCAGCGATGACACAATGATCCAATAATTGTATTTCAAGTAGTTTACAAGCCTGTGTAATTTGTTGGGTTAAGGCAATATCTGCCGCCGAAGGCAGGGCATGTCCTAAAGGATGATTATGTGCAATGACAATAGAGCTGGCTTGCTGTTGCAAGGCGTAACGCAGTAATTGATTCAAAGAGACCGTACAACTATTCAGTGAACCAAAGAAGAGTTTTTTAAAATGCAGTTTGCGCAGTTGACTGTCTAGGCACAGAACGGCAAACACTTCCTGCGTTTCTCCCAAAAGTTCAAAGCGTAGATAGTCAAGTAATTGTGAGGAGTTTTGAATTTCTAAACTGTGTTGTTGTAATTGCTGAGCCACATAGCGTCGTCCCAGTTCTTTCACAGCCATCAGTTGTGAATATTTAGTGGCACCAATGCCATGAAATTGACTGAGTTGGGGGAGTTCAGCATTCAGAATAGGGGCTAGTCCACCAAAATGCTGAATCAGCAGTCGGGCTAATTCAACGGCTGAATGTTGTTTGGAGCCAGAGCGCAGAAAAATGGCCAATAATTCGGCATCTGAAAGGCTACCCGCCCCTTGTTGTAATAAGCGTTCACGTGGACGCTCTTGTTCGGGCCAATGTTTGATCGATAGATTCATTTTTGTTGAGCTTTTTCATGTTTATTATCAAGTTTTAACCCAGTCAATCACTTGGGTATGCGGATATTTAATGCTATTGTGAGCGCCACTGCAACAGAAAGGTATACTGTTTGTGAGCTTTGATTTAAGTGTAATTCCAAATAAAAACATCATTTTGGCTGTTACAGGCGGAATTGCAGCCTATAAAAGCGCCATCCTCGTTCGTCGACTTAAAGATCAGGGATTTAATGTCCGTGTGGTGATGACGCATGGTGCGCAGGCCTTTATTACGCCGCTGACCTTTCAGGCACTGTCTGGTAATCCTGTGCATACCGAATTACTCGATCCAGAAGCCGAGGCAGGTATGGGGCATATCGAATTGGCCCGTTGGGCAGACTTATTGTTGGTGGCACCTGCTAGCTGCGATACCTTAGCCAAGTTTGCGGCAGGTTTGGCAGATGATTTGCTCAGTACTTTATATCTTGCGACCAAAGCACCAGTTTGGGTTGCACCTGCCATGAATCAGCAGATGTGGGCAGCCAAAGCCACACAGCGTAATTTAAATACGCTGATTGAAGATGGTGTGCATGTCATTATGCCAGAAGCGGGTTCACAAGCGTGTGGTGATGTGGGTTTAGGCCGTATGCCTGAGCCAGAAGATTTGGCTTATCAAGTCACGCAATACTTCCATAAAGCACAACGTGCAATCGCTGAAAAATTTGGTCTATTGGCGAGTAAACATGTGGTGATTACTGCGGGTCCAACCCGTGAAGCAATAGACCCTGTGCGTTATATTTCTAATCACAGTACAGGAAAAATGGGCTTTGCATTGGCGGCTGCCTGTTATGCGGCTGGGGCGAAAGTGACCTTAATTGCAGGTCCTGTCAGCTTAGATACTCCAAATGGGGTACGCCGTATTAATGTATCCTCTGCGATTCAAATGTTGAATACCAGCATGCAAATGTTGGAAGAAGGTTGTGATATTTTCATCGCTACGGCTGCGGTAGCCGATTATCGCGTTGCTGAAGTGGCAGAGCATAAAATTAAAAAATCAGGCGATGAGCTGAATGTCGCTTTAGTCAAGAATCCAGATATTGTGGCGACCATCGCGCAGCAACAAAAGCGCCCATTCATGGTGGGTTTTGCCGCAGAAACGCGTAATGTGGAAGAATATGCAGCAGGCAAGTTAGTCGCTAAAAAGCTGGATATGATTGCTTGTAATGATGTGTCACGTGCAGATATTGGTTTTGCATCGGATGAAAATGCCATGACCGTGTTTTTTGCCAATCAATACCATATGGATAAGCGCGACTTAGAGAAAGCCTCAAAACAAGAGATTGCGCAACAGTTGGTAGAAGCCATGCACGATGCTTTACAGCATCATAAAGCCAAATAACTGTGTGAAATTTTTATCAAAATGCAACGAATTCGTTGCATTTTTTATGTATGCTAAACAGGCAATGCAAACCGCAGTACAGGATATGTAATTCTGTCTATTTGCCCAAGATAAATAAACCATAGCCACAGTTTTTGATAGGACATCCTCATGATTAAAAAAACGTTAGCCACCGTTGTAATGTTGTCATCTTTGCTATTAAGCAATACCGTAATGGCGGCAAGTTTAGACGATGATATGAAAACCCTTGGGAAAAATTATAAAGCCTTCAACCAAGCTTCAACCCCACAAGCTGCAACAAGTGCCTTGAACAATATGCGTGGTGCCGCAGTACATGCCAAGCAATATAAATTGACTGCACATATGGCTGAAAAAACACCAAGTTCGACGGCTTTGTTTGACCAGATTATTGTAGAAATTGACAAAACCAAAGCATTGGCACAAGCAGGCAAGTTAGACGAAGCGAAAAAGCAAGGGAAAAAAATTGGTGAGTTACGTGATCAAGGGCATAAGGCTTATATGCACCACTGATGTTGATTTAGAATCAGCGCGTCTATTCACTGCTAAAACTGTACCTTCATCGGTGCAGTTTTTTTATGTCTGATACATTAGGGTCGCTATTAGGATTGAGCATGATTTGGATTTTCAGCCACAGCAAGAATTGCTAAAGTGAAAAGGAAATCTGCAAGGATGAATAAGTATGTCCTCACAACAGCATTATCAGCGTGTGGCGCAAGCCATTGAATATATTCAGCGACATTTTCAGCATCAGCCGACGCTAGAAGATATAGCAGCACATGTACATTTAAGTCCTGCATATTTTCAGCGCTTATTCAGCGAATGGGCTGGCACCAGTCCTAAGAAATTTCTGCAATACATCAGTGTGGAACATGCCAAGTCGATTTTAACCTCAACAGTATCTCATTCACTTTTAGATGCGACCTATGACACAGGATTATCCAGTGGTAGTCGTTTACATGATTTATTTATTCAAATTGAAGGCATGACCCCTGCTGAATATAAACAGGGTGGAGCTGGATTAAAGATTTTTTATAGTTTCGCTGAAACATTATTTGGACGCATTTTGGTGGCTTCCACAGATAAGGGGATTTGTGCGTTGTCTTTTGTTGAACAGGAGGAGCAAGCCCTGAATGAATTACGTGCCAAGTTTCCTCATGCTGAATATGTTGAGCAGAGGGATGAAATGCAGCAACGCGCTATGGCTGTATTGACGATGCAACCCAACTCCATACAGCACATAAAACTGCATTTAAAAGGTTCAGCCTTTCAATTAAAAGTCTGGGAAAGTTTGCTCAAAATTCCTGCGGGACAACTGGCGAGTTACCGTGATGTGGCATTACAAATGGATCAACCCAAAGCAGCACGTGCGGTGGGGAGTGCGGTGGCACATAATCCTGTGGCTTTCTTAATTCCGTGTCATCGGGTCATTCAAGCGTCAGGTGTACTCGGTAATTATCATTGGGGAACAACCCGCAAGACGGCGATGATCGGTTGGGAAAGTGCCCAAATTCATGCCCATTCAGAAGAGCTTTAAATGTCACTATTTCCCGTCGAGTTTGATTCTGAGCAGAATTTATTGCCTTATCAGGGCTGTGTGCATTACTACGGTCAAATTATGGATAGTGTTTTGGCAGATCATTATTTACAGCGACTATTAGAGAGTATCGCTTGGCAAAATGATCTGGCGGTGATTTTTGGCAAGACGATTATGACTAAGCGTAAAGTGGCTTGGTATGCCGATCAGGCTTTTTCTTATACCTATTCTAAAACCACCAAACAAGCGTTGCCGTGGACGCCTGAACTATTGGCATTGAAAGCCTTAGTCGAAGCCAAAACGGGTGAGAAGTTTAATGCCTGCTTATTAAACTTATATCATTCAGGGGAAGAAGGGATGGCATGGCATAGCGATGCTGAACGAGAACTGAAACAGTATGCTGCAATTGCTTCTTTAAGTTTGGGGGCAGAGCGAAAATTTGCTTTTAAGCATAAGCAGACCCAAGAAAAAGTGGAGTTAGTACTGGCACATGGTAGTTTACTGGTCATGAAAGATGAAACCCAAAGCTACTGGTTGCATCGGTTACCTCCGACCAAGAAGGTGCTTGATGTGAGGGTAAATCTAACCTTCAGAATGATGAATGAAGCGCAATAAAAAAGGCTGAATATAATCTATTCAGCCTTTTTTGAATCCATGATTTTGCAATGCAAAGGTCTAGAATTATGCTTGACCTTCAGCCATAGCTGTTTGAGCGCGTTGCATATTTGCTTCGAACTCAGCATCAAAGTTGATTGGCGTTAACAGCAATTGAGGGAAGCTGCCTTTGGTAACCATATCGTTCACTGCTTCACGCAAGAATGGGAACAAAATGTTCGGGCAGTATGCACCTAAAATATATGGAAGACGCTCTTCTTCAACTGCATCAATCAGGAAGATACCTGCTTGAGTCACATCAACGATAAATGCTGTCTCACCCGCATTATTTGCTTGAACAACAACTTTTAAAGACACTTCGAAATGGGTTGGATCAATCTTTTCTGCAGAAGAAGAAAGGTTGATATTGAGTTCTGGCTGCCATTCTTTTGTGAAGACTTGTGCGCCAGGAACTTCGAAAGAAATGTCTTTAGTATAAATACGTTCGAGTGCCAATTGTGGTTGAACTTGTTGTTCTTCGCTCATTCTTAAATCCTTAATATAAATTTGAACTATGCTTTATGGTTAAGCCAATAATCCGTCAAGTTTACCATCACGCTCTAAAGCATAAAGCTGGTCAAACCCACCAATAAATTGGTCACCAATAAAAATTTGTGGAACAGTACGGTGGTTCGTGCGTTGCATGAGTTCTACACGTACTTCAGGCGCTTCATTGGATAAATTAATTTCTTTATATTCAACACCTTTGCGCTCAAGAAGTTGTTTCGCACGAACGCAGTAAGGACATACAGTTGTAGAATAAATCGTTACTTCAGCCATTAGAGTCTCCTTAAGCCATTATTTTGCTTTTACCAAAGGTAAGCCTTGCGCTTTCCAGTTGCTAATACCACCGTCTAAACGATAGCTATCCACATGACCAACTTGTTGCAAAGCGGTACCTGCGATTTGACCAAGGTTACAAATAAACACCAATGGACGCTCCGCAGCTTTTAACTCTTCAACATGGCTTGTAATTTGGCTGTAGGGAATGTTACGGCTGCCACTGATATGACCTTCACGGAAGTCTTTTGCATCACGTAAATCAATCAACATGGCATTTTTCGCTTTCACTAAAATACCTAAAGATTGTGGAGAGATTTTGCGACCGTTGCGCTGACCTTCTAAAACGAAGAACAACACCACTAATGCCCCAAGTGTTCCAAATAAGAAGGGGTGATTCCCCATAAATTCCAACCAACGTTCCACAAATCACCTAATTACAATTCAAAATTGCCTAGAGTATAGCTCATAAATATGGTGATCAAAATCACCGCTTCAAGGGGAGGACAGACAGAAAGTCTAATTTTTTTGCTGGGCTTCAGCAATTTCATCCATTAAACGTAAAAAACTGTCCAAACGACGGGGCAAAATTTCACCATTACTGGCAGCGACACGCAGTGCACACTGTTTTTCATGTTTATGGGTACAGTTACGGAACTGACAATAGCCCAACTGATTTTGAATTTCAGGGAAGCCTTGTTGCACTTTTTCAGTGGTCAGATGCCATAAACCAAATTCACGAATTCCTGGCGAGTCGATCAGTGATGCACTTTGTCCAAAAGAAATTAAACGCGTTGAGGTGGTGGTGTGCTGACCTAAAGCCGAGTTTTCAGAAATAATATTGGTCTTTTGTGCGGCATTTGGAACCATGGTATTAATTAATGAACTTTTACCCACCCCAGACTGTCCAACAAAAGCCACCGTTTCACCTTCAAGGCGCTGTGCTAAAGCACTGAGATCACCTGTAGATTGGCATTGCATCACTTCATAACCCAAATCTTCATATTCCTTGAGCATGTCTAGAATAGGATCATTTTCTTTGAGTAAGTCGGTTTTATTCAGGACCAATAAGGCAGGAATGTCGGCATCGGCACATGCCACCAAATAACGATCAATTAATGTGGGTGCAGGTTCTGGTAAAGGTGAAAACACAATCACAATCAAACTGATATTGGCTGCGACAGGCTTCACTTTATGATAACGGTCAGGACGGGTCAGTAAGGAACGACGCGGATGGATGGCGGTAATAATACCTAAACCCGTATTCGGATCGGCTTGCCATTTGACCCGATCACCCGTCACCAGTAATTCAAGATTGGTACGGGTATGACAACGCCAAATACTATCCAATTCAATCGGTTTCCAAAACGGTTCTGGTTCACCATCTTGTACATTTGGTTTTTCAGGATGCATGTCTGGCACTGACAAGGCTTGCACCTCAAGCTGACGACCGTAGTGTTGAACCACTAACCCTTCCAGATCATTTGAGGTGTCAATTTCTTCTTGACGTGTTTTCTGCTGTTTCTGAATACGACGCTGCTGCTGTTCAGTTAAGCGACGTTTACGAATTAAAGCCATTCATATCCTAAAAACCATGAATTCAAGATGGCAAAAATAGCATGAAGCGGGGGATGAATTACAGCATTCAGGGTATTAATTTGCTACTATAAATGTTTTTACAGCCAATAAGATTGCACATTTATGAGCAGCACGCCTGATACACGCCTCATCTGGATTGACCTTGAAATGACAGGTCTCGATACCGATAACGACCAAATTATTGAAGTTGCAACGATTGTGACCGATGATCATTTGAATATTTTGGCGGAAGGTCCAGTATTGGCTGTGCATCAATCGGATTTAATCCTGAATGCCATGGATGAGTGGAATACCCGTCAACATGGTCAGTCGGGTCTGATTGAACGCGTGCGTCGTAGTAAATTGACAGCGCGAGATGCTGAGCAGCAAACCATTGAGTTCTTAAAAAAATGGGTTAATCCAAAGAGCTCGCCAATGTGTGGTAACTCGATTTGTCAGGATCGCCGTTTTTTACATCGTTTAATGCCTGAAATGGAACAATACTTCCATTACCGTAACTTGGACGTATCTTCAGTGAAAGAATTGGCGAAACGCTGGCGTCCAGAAATTATGAGTGGGTTGAAGAAAAATGCCTCGCATTTGGCCATGGATGATATTCGTGATTCGATTGCAGAATTGAAATATTACCGTGAATACTTCTTTATCATGAATAAAGACTAAATCGATATTGGCTGAAAATGGGGTGTTTAACCCCATTTTTATTTTAGTCTGTCACATTTTTAGGTTATATTTTCTACATCAAACTAGAGGGTGTACGGCTTTAAGTTGATCTAAAGCAAAGTACAAATTTTTGTTTTTATTCATTTTAAATTATAAAAAGAGTTTAAATATGCAAAGTAATAATCCGATACTCAATCGCGTCGAAGTTTACGCGGATTACAGCCAGCCGATGACCGTTCAAGGTGCGATTCAAAAGTCTGTATTGTTGACTTTAATTGCCGCGGTACTGGGTTTAGGTATTTTCTTCTACAGCTTTATGACCTTAAATATTTCTATTGCCTATAGCGCTGCAATTGTAGGTGCGATTGGTGGATTGATTTTGGCGCTCATTACGACTTTTAAACCAGATACCGCGAAAATTCTCGCTATTCCTTATGCGTTTTTTGAAGGTGCCTTTTTAGGGGGGATTTCGGTTATTTTCCAATTGAAATTCCCAGGTGTACCGTTGCAGGCATTATTGGCAACTTTTGTAACGACCTTGGTGATGTTTACTTTGTATCGTTTACAAATTGTGCGTGCCACAGAAAAATTTAAATCTGTTGTACTTTCTGCCAGCATTGCCATTGCAATCGTGTTTGTGGTGCAACTCATCATGCGTTTAGCCTTTGGTTCAAGTGTGCCGTATATCTTTGAAAGTAACTGGTTAGGTATTGGTTTTGCTGCTTTTGTGGCGGTGATTGCATCTTTAAATCTCATTCTCGATTTTGACTTGATTGAAAGCAGTGCAGCACAACATGCACCAAAGTCTATGGAATGGTTATCTGCGATTGCATTATTGGCGACTTTGGTCTGGATGTATTACTCATTCATGCGCTTATTGAGCTTGATTCAAGGGGATGACTGATTGATGTTTTTTAACATTTCTTCAGCATAATCCATATTCACCCTGCTTTTTGCAGGGTGAATTGTTATGAATCTGTGATTTGCTGAAAAAAAGGCGCATTTTGCAATTTTGTTCTGATGCCAGACTTGGCATTATTCATCCTAAATTATTTTAAGTGAGATTCACATGTCACAAGGACTACTAGCGGGAAAACGCTTTCTGATTGCAGGTATTGCAAGTAAGTTGTCGATCGCATTTGGTATTGCTCAAGCATTGCATCGTGAAGGTGCAGAATTGGCATTTACTTATCCGAATGAGAAACTTAAAAAGCGTGTTGATGAATTTGCTGCGCAATTTGGCTCAAC
Source organism: Acinetobacter tibetensis (assembly GCF_023824315.1). Lineage (NCBI taxonomy): Bacteria > Pseudomonadati > Pseudomonadota > Gammaproteobacteria > Moraxellales > Moraxellaceae > Acinetobacter > Acinetobacter tibetensis. The sequence continues at coordinate 459,313 of NZ_CP098732.1, forward strand.
ATTGGTGTTTCCTTGTGATGTTGCTGTGGATGCAGAAATTGACCAAGCGTTCGTTGAATTGGCAAAACACTGGGATGGTCTAGATGGTGTAGTTCACTCTATCGGTTTTGCGCCAGCGCATACTTTAGATGGCGACTTTACCGATGTTACAGATCGTGAAGGTTTCCGTGTTGCACATGACATCAGTGCATATAGCTTTATTGCAATGGCGCGTGCAGCAAAACCATTGTTATTGGCTCGTCAAGGTTGCTTATTGACTTTGACTTACCAAGGTTCTGAGCGTGTTATGCCGAACTACAACGTGATGGGTATGGCAAAAGCATCTTTAGAAGCAGGCGTACGTTACTTGGCGTCTAGCTTGGGTGTTGAAGGTATTCGAGTTAACGCAATTTCAGCAGGTCCAATCCGTACTTTAGCGGCTTCAGGCATTAAATCATTCCGTAAGATGTTAGACGCGAATGAAAAAATTTCACCACTTAAACGCAATGTAACCATTGAAGATGTGGGTAATGCAGCGTTGTTCCTTTGCTCACCTTGGGCAAACGGGATTACTGGTGAAATCATGTATGTTGATGCAGGTTTCAATACAGTTGGTATGAGTCCTGATTTGATGGGCGATGACTGATCATTCGCTTCATTTCAAAAAAAACGGCACTTAAAAGTGCCGTTTTTTATGTCTTTAAATTTCATTTATTCAGGCAATTGCTGAATGGGACTACCACCTAAAGCCTGCATCAGCGTGACGTAGGCGTTGTATTGACTTTGTTTGGTGTTAACCAAAGTCAAACGTGCACTACGCGTAGTTTCTTGTTGATCCAGCAAATTCTTTAAGGCCACTGCACCATAACGATAACGTACATCGGTTAAGCGCTCTGCTTTTTCTGCCAGTTCTAAATTACGCTGTTGTAGCTTGACTTGCTGATCCAATTCACTGCGTGCAGACAAGGCATTTTCAACATCGCCAAAGGCCTGATATAAACTCTGACGATATTGCACAATGGCTTTTTCATAGTCCAATTGGCTAATCGCGATATCTTTTTTCATATCGTTATATTGCAAAAACGGCAGACTTAAACTTGCCCCTAAAGTCAGAGCCGGATTACGCAAAAGTTGCGTTAAAGAGGTACTGCTGCTGCCTAAACTTCCAGTTAGGCTGATGGAAGGGTAATAGCTCGCTGTGGTGGCATCTTTAGTGGCAAGGCTTTCCCGTAGGCGTAATTCAGCGGCTTTTAAATCTGGACGACGTGACAGGATATCTGCGGGTAAGCCCGCAGCAATAGTAGGTAATACCAATTGCGGTAAACGCTGTGGTTCTTGAATATTCAACTGTTGGATAGGCATATGTAGCAGGATAGCCAGCGCAGTTCGTGTTTCGACTAAGTTTTGCTGAATTTGACTCAGGCTGGCTTTTTGGCTTTGTACTGATTGTTCAGCTTGGGTCAATTCTAGGCCAGAAACTGAACCTGCTTGATACTGTGCTTTGACTAAATCATACAGCTTTTGCGACGTTGTAAGACTTTGCTGTGCGGTGCTGAGACTTTCATGATAATACGCCAATTGCCAATACAGTTTGGCTGTGGTGCCAACCAAGCTTTGTGCTGTAGCTTGCAAATCCTGTTCAGTCGCCAGTGCTTCCCATTTTTTAGCTTCGGTTTGACGTGCCAATTTACCAAATAAATCTAATTCATAACTGAGTCCAACTTTGGTAGAGAGTCCGCTTGATGCATCACTTCCATCATTAAGATCAAAACTATGTCCAGTAGATAGTGTGGAGCTAACACGCGGTTTTTGCTGATTCGCCGTTAAATCAGCTTGTAAGCGTGCTTGTTTTAAGGTGATACCCGCAACAGCCAAGTCGGTATTTTTTGCTAAGACTTCATCAATTAATTGATTCAGTTGCGTATCACCAAATAAGGTCCACCATTGATCGGCATAGATGGCTTGCTGTCGTTGTTGTGCAGCCGCATGACCATATTGGAACTGAGCAGGTGTTTGCACACTGGGTGCTTGATAAGGTGTTTTAACCACAGCCGCACAACCCACTAAAGTACTACCGAGTAGCATTGCCGTACACAGACGTGTAAATGAAAACTGCATAATTTGTCCTTATTCTCTAGCAAGTGCTGCAACAGGGTCGAGTTTGGCTGCATTTTTCGCAGGTAAAAATCCAAATACCACACCAATTAACGTCGAGCAGACAAATGCTGCAATAATTGAAGTTGTTGAGTAAGCAATGCCAAAATTTCCGCCGGCAAATTTCTGAATGATTTGACCTAAGCCAAGGGAAAGTAATACCCCCAAGACTCCGCCAATTAAGCAGACTAAAATCGCTTCAATTAAAAACTGTTGTAAAATATCGCTTTGACGTGCACCCACCGCCATACGTACGCCAATCTCTTGCGTCCGTTCGGTGACCGAGACCAACATGATATTCATGACGCCAATGCCGCCAACCACCAATGAAATCACGGCAATTGCAGAAACCAATAAGGTCATGGTACTGGTGGTTTTTTCAATGGTTTGACGAATACTGTCACTGTTCATGGTAAAGATATCTTGTTGACCATGGCGTAAGGTCAATAAGTTCACAATTGCATTTTCAGCCGCACTGGTGGAGTATTGATCATTGATTTGTACAATGATATTACGCACATTCGTCTGACCCAGCATACGGCTCATGACCGTGGTGTAGGGCATATATACGTTCAGGGTGTCATCGGAACCCATGGCACTGGTTTGGGGTTCCACGACACCAATAATCCGCCCAGGCACACTGCCGAGTAAGATCACTTGTCCAATCGGATTGGTGCCATCACTAAAAAATTGCTTTTGGGTATTGGTATCAATCACGACATCTTGAGTACGATCACGCACACTCCGTTGATCAAAGGTTTGCCCATTTTTGAAAGTAAGACCTTTAACGGTGAAGTAATCACCCCCAACCCCGTTAATGGTGGCATTGGCTTCGTTTTGTTGATAGCGAATAGTTTTAGATGAACTCACCATGGGACTGACCGCACTGACATACGGCTGGGTGGCGAGCGCTTCGGCATCATTGGGCACCAGCGTCTTAAAGTTGGCAGTTTTTGAATTATCACCAAAACCCCGACCTTGGAACACGGTAATGGTGTTTGTTCCTAAGCTGCTAATATTACTAAGGATCTGCTGTTGTGAGCCATTGCCTAATGCCACCACGGTGACAACCGAAGCAATCCCGATAATAATCCCGAGCATGGTCAAAAAAGTGCGCATACGATGCGCATTCATGGACAGGATAGCCATACGAAAGGCTTCACCTAAGCGATCAAGTAGGGAACGCCATGCCGAAACACTTTTATTTTTTTCTTGCTGTGCTGAAATTGCAGTTTCAGCATCGGGGGCATGATGTAATTCGGTATCATATTCAGGCTGATTGACGCGATCGGCAATAATTTGTCCATCACTGATCTCAATAATGCGGCCGGCATTTTTAGCCACCTGCATGTCATGTGTGACCAGAATAATCGTGTGTCCAGCAGCATTTAATTCACGCAGAATTCGCATGACTTCAACACCGCTGTGTGAGTCCAAAGCACCTGTTGGTTCATCGGCAAGGATCACATCGCCACCATTCATGAGTGCACGTGCAATAGACACCCGCTGTTGCTGTCCGCCTGAAAGTTGACTTGGACGGTTCTGGGTTTTATTGCCCAGTCCAAGTTCCGTGAGTAAGGCGGTTGCCCGTTGTTTACGTGCATAAGGTGTAATGCCCGCATAAATGGCAGGAACTTCAACATTGCCTTCAGCAGTTAAATCGCCAAGTAAATGGTAGCGCTGGAAAATGAATCCGAAATACTCTCGGCGTAGTTCAGCCAATTGATCGGGTTCGAGTTGCCCAGTTTCTCTACCTTTGACCAGATAGCTGCCTGAGGTAGGACGATCTAGGCAACCGAGAATATTCATTAAAGTCGATTTACCCGAACCTGATTGACCGACAATCGCAACCAGTTCGCCTTCGTAAATGGTCAGATCAATCCCTTTGAGAATTTGGACAGTACTTTCACCAGCAGGGAATTCTCGTACCAAATTGCTGACTTCAAGCAAGGCTTTTTTTGTCATGCTTACATTCCCATTGGTGGACCATTGCGACGTTTATTGCTGCTGTTGGCTGAGGCTGCTGAGGTATCAGAACTGTCTGCAATCACCACTTGATCATTTTCTTTTAGACCTGCCAAAACTTGTGCATTCACACGGTTATTAATCCCGATCAGGACTTGTTTGGGTTGTGCTGAACCATCGGCTTGTAATACACGGACCACACTTAAGCTCGCTTTACCTTGTTTAATCAGTTGTTGCTGGGCAGCGGTTAAATTCAGACGTTCAAGCTTAGGCGCTTGTGTACGGTCTGAGTCAGGTTTGCTTTCAACAGCGGATGCTGCTTGTGCCTTGGCAGCACTATTTTGCTTATTGTTTACAGGGCGATTAGAAATAGCTGAAGAAGGAAGCAGAAGTGCATTCTGTGCAGAATCGAGCACAATATAGACTTGTGCGGTCATATCAATACGCAGTTTGCCATCATGGTTTGGCACATCAAATAAAGCATTGTAGTAAATGGCTGTACTTGATGAGCTTGAGGTACTGGTACTGCTGTCACTACTAATCGAGTCGGGTGCAGGTTCAATCTGACGAAGGGTGGCATAACGTTTGCTGTCATCACCCAAAGTCGTGAAGTAAACCTGTTGGCCTTTTTCGACTTTCATAATGTCGGCTTCACTGACTTGTGCCTTAATGGTCATATTTTGTAATTTGGCAATTTTGACTATGGTCGGTGCACTTTGATTGGCGTTTACGGTTTGACCTTCTTCGGTCACAATCGCAACCACTGTTCCATCAGTTGGTGCCAGAATACGGGTATAACCGATGTTGGTTTGCGCTGTAGATTTGGTGACTTTTGCAGATTCAATCTGTGCATCAATGGCTTTAATTTGTGCTTGTGCAGTTTTAAAGCTTGCTTCCGCAGACTCAAGTTCCGCTTTAGAGGTTGCATCTTGAGCAAACATTTGTTGTTGACGCTTATATGCCAGATGTGCCTCATTGAGATTGGCTTCTTGTTGTAAGCGTTGAGCTTCTAAATTTTTGATGTTGGCTTCAGCCGTTTTAAAGCTATTTTCTTGTGTGGTGGAATCAATTTGCGCAATCAGTTGACCTTGTTTGACTTCATCACCTAACTGCACATACATTTTTTGTACTTGCCCTGACACCTGCGCACCGACACTGACCAGTTTAGTCGCGTCTAAAGTTCCTGTTGCCAATACAGTATTTTCAAGATCACCGCGTGTCACGCTTTCGGTAATATATTGTGGTTGTTCTTGTTTGGGTTTGAAATAGCTCCAAGCCAAATAAGCGAGTAAAGCAATACAGAGCAGTACGATAATAATTTTAAAAGATTTTATTTTTGGCATAGGAGTCAAGGAGTAAAAAACAATCATATATATAGTATAAAAGTTAAATGCGGATAAATCGTGAATTTTTGATCATTTCATAAATGATAATTATTCTTTTATAGGTTTCAAATCACAATGAACCGACATTTCATCAGTATTATGTAAACCACCCCAATTTGCTGATGGTATTTCAACAGGTCGGCATACTAAAAAGAGCAAAATTAGTGAAAAAGCTGCCGTCCGCAGAGCATCGCAATTGCTTGTAGAATCAGTTGTTCAGGGTTTTCCTGACTCAAACCTTTAATTGATGCATCTATTCTTAATAAAAGTGTAGGCCACGTGAGGAATTGTTTTGGGTTGAGGCGGCGTAAGGCTTGTTGATAAAGACTCACTTTGGTTTTCCATATCCCGAGTTGCAAGGCATTTTGCGGTTGCTCAAAAAGCTGCATCAAAAGGCGCATCTCTTTGCTAATGCTCCATAGCAATAAACTCATTGGCTCGCCCGAAGCCAATAGATATTGGTAAATTTTCACGGCTTGAGCAAAGTTACCTTCGAGTAAGGCATCACTTAAATCAAAGGTGCTATACCGTGATTGGTCTTGTAAGCAGGCAAAAAGTTGTTCTATACCAATTTGTGCTAAATCAGGAAAAGTATCCCGTACCCGCATTAGGCTGTTCTTTGCTGCCAGTAAATTATGCTCGTGATGTTGTTCAAGCCATTGCCATGCATTATTGGCCAATTCAATTCCAAGTTTTTCCGCTTCAACCGCCAAAATCCGTTGTCGATCTTGTGGGTAATGGGCAGTTAAGTTGACATTTACTCCATTGGCATCAATCACTTTAAAGAAGCCAGATTTTAAACTGCTGCTGTCTTGCTTCGGCATCACAATCAACAATAAATTCTGTTCATTGTGTTGCAGATATTGGGTGAGTAATTTAATGCCATTGGCATCAGGTTTGATGTTGCCATGCACCTCAATTGCGAGTTGCGTAGAGAATAAAGACAAACTGTTCAAGGCATTGAAAACCGTTTTCCAATCGCTCACATTGGATATGTCATAGCGTTGACGTTCAATATTTTGTTCATGCCAGCTTTTACGAAAGGCATCGAGTAGATTCTGTTCGAGCAGCGGTTCTTGACCATGCAGCACCCATGCGCCACGTGCTTCTGGAATGCGTTTAAGGGCCTGCAAATAGTCGAGTTTCATAACGATTAAGGTTGTGTTGTTGTGGTAGTAACTTTAGGTAACCGATTCGATGAAATTTGGCGCACAATTTGTTGTGCAACATCATCTACAAGCACATCTTTTAAGAATTTTTCTTCTTGGTCATCGGTGTTGACCGTTGCCAAATTATATTGGTAGCTACGTGATGCAGTCACGGTACGCATTTCAGTCACAGGATTGCCTTGAGCATCTTCAATACGGAAGGTGACATTCAAGCGCAGTAAGGTTTCAATCAGTTTACCACGTAGCTCTTGGCGAACAGGCGTATAACTATACACATGTAAACGGTAAGCATTGGGGCTGTTACTGAGTTGAACATTGGCAGCACCTAAATAAATAGATAATTTTTCTTCTAATTCTTCCGTGTCTTTAGGCAAAGATAAACTCATCTGTGCATATGCCACTGGATTCGCAGAAGGTTGGGTTCCTTTCAAATGAAAACCACAGCCGATTAAACCTGCACCTAGACCGCAAGTTAAAATAAGAGTTGCGAAACGTTTGCCTAAATGCATGTGTTTTCCTCTGTAAATGCTGACTCAGCAGGGTAATACAAATTGATTGGACTGATCTGATTTTAGTAGCAAAGCCCGTTAAATTAAAACGGGCTTTGTTTGGGTTTTGTTTATTCCTTTTCGTTTCCCCCTCTTTTTGAAAGAGGGGTTAGGGGAGATTTTCTAATAAAATCCCTCCCAACCTTCCTTTGAAAAGGAGGAGTTTCCCTCTTTAATAAAGAGGGAGTAAGGGAGATTAAGTTAAACCACCAAATTCACTAATTTATTTGGAACCACAATTTCTTTCTTGGTTGGACCTGTTAAGAATTGTTGTACTTCTGGTAAGGCTTTCGCAAGTGCCAATAATTCATCTTTTGATGTATCCACAGACACTTCTAATTTGCCACGTAATTTACCATTGATTTGTACCACAATCGTTTGAGTATTGCGCGTTAATGCAGATTCATCGACAACAGGGAATAGGCTTTGTGTCAATTCAATACCAAACTGAGTCAATAAAGTTTGACTTAAATGTGGGGCAAATGGTGCAAGTAAAGTCAACAAGGTGATGATGGCTTCACGTGCTACCGCAACATCGTTATCATCTTTCGCTTCGAACTTGTTGCTGGCATTGAGTAATTCCATCAATGCTGCAATTGCCGTATTAAACGCATGACGACGTTCGATGTCATCACCCACTTTTTGAATGGTTTCATGCGTTTTACGACGTAAGTCTTGTGCATCTTTTGACAGCGTTGCTGTATCAATTACAGTGGCTTGATGACCTTTTTCAAGGAAACCAGTCGTCAAACGCCAAACACGTTTCAAGAAACGGTTTGCACCTTCCACACCTGCATCCGACCATTCTAAAGATTGATCTGGTGGAGCAGCGAACATCATGAAGACACGTGCTGTATCAGCGCCGTACTGGTCAATAATCGCTTGTGGGTCAATCCCGTTGTTTTTCGACTTAGACATTTTTTCTTGTCCGCCGATGACAACTTCCTGACCATCACCTGAGTATTTTGCAGAAAGAATACGACCTTTTTCATCGCGCTCTAATTCGATATCAGCCGGGTTAAACCAAGTTTTCTTACCATTTTCTGCTTCACGGTAGAAGGTATCTGCAAGCACCATGCCTTGAGTGAGCAAGTTGGTAAATGGCTCATTACCTTGTACAACGCCTTCGTCACGCATTAATTTGTGGAAGAAGCGTGCATACAATAAATGCAGAATCGCGTGCTCAACACCACCAATGTATTGATTGACTGGTAACCAAGATTGCGCTGCTTCTGGTTTTACCAAGCCGCCAGTAAAGTCTGGAGAAGCATAACGTGCATAATACCAAGATGATTCTACGAAAGTATCTAAAGTATCGGTTTCACGACGTGCATCGCCGCCACAACAAGGACATTTAGTTTCATAGAATTCAGGCATTTTATTAAGCGGGTTGCCTGAACCATCTGGTACAACGTCTGTTGGTAATACAACAGGAAGTTGATCTTCAGGCACTGTGACTTGACCACAAGTATCACAGTTAATCATTGGAATTGGACAACCCCAGTAACGTTGACGAGAAACACCCCAGTCACGTAAACGGAATTGAACTTTAGAATTTGCTAAACCTTGTGGTTCTAATTTTGCAAGGAAAGCATCAAAAGCAGCTTGGAATGCTAAACCGTCGAACTCACCAGAGTTAACCAGTTTACCTTCTTTCGAGCCATACCATTCTTGCCATTCAGTTGCAGAATAGTCTGCATCGTCAGCGCCTTTAGCATCAATCACTTGCTTAATTGGTAAGTTAAACTTGTTAGCAAATTCAAAATCACGTTCGTCATGTGCAGGCACAGCCATAACAGCGCCAGAGCCATAAGACATTAATACGTAGTTTGCAATCCAGACAGGAAGCTCTTCACCAGTTACAGGATGTTTTACAAACAAGCCTGTTGCCATGCCTTTTTTCTCGGCTGTTGCCAAGTCCGCTTCTGCAACTGAACCCATACGACATTCTTCGATGAATGCAGCCAATTCAGGGTTGTTTTCCGCCGCTTTAAGCGCAAGAGGGTGTTCTGCTGCAACAGCAACATAAGTCACACCCATAAGCGTGTCAGCACGTGTTGTATAAACAGTTAAGCCATCAGCATAGATTTCAGTGTTCGCAGAAGGAAAAGTAATTTCCATTCCTGTAGAACGACCAATCCAGTTACGTTGCATGGTCAAGACTTGTTGTGGCCAACCATCTTTTAAGGTATCTAAATCGTCTAACAATTCTTGCGCATAGTCGGTGATGCGGAAGTAGTACATTGGAATATCACGTTTTTCAACCAATGCACCTGAACGCCAGCCACGGCCATTTTCAACTTGTTCGTTTGCCAAAACTGTTTGGTCAACCGGATCCCAGTTTACGGTTGAAAGTTTACGGTAGATCAGGCCTTTTTTATAAAGCTGAACAAATAACCATTGTTCCCAATGGTAGTATTCTGGTGTGCAGGTTGCAAATTCACGATCCCAGTCTACAGACAAGCCCAATTTTTTTAATTGGTCACGCATATAAGCAATGTTTTCAAAAGTCCATTTTGCAGGTGCAACTTGGTGTGCAATCGCCGCATTTTCAGCAGGTAAACCAAACGCATCCCAACCCATTGGTTGTAATACAGTTTCGCCTTTTAAACGGTGGAAACGGCTAATGACGTCACCAATGGTATAGTTACGCACATGACCCATATGCAGCTTGCCACTTGGGTAAGGGAACATCGACAGAATGTAACGATGAGGACCTTCGACAGTGTCGGCAACTTTAAAGACTTTACGATTTTCCCAGTCTTGTTGGACAGAGGGTTCAATCGCACTAGCTTGATATTCAGGGTCAATATGAGTAGTCATAAACGTATTTAGGAACAACGGTTAAAAGTTTGCTGCACAGCATAGCGCAAAATTGGGTGCAATGTCAGTTTTTAGATGGGGTTTTATCTTGCAATATGCACAACCAAAATTTCTCAAATATCTATTTAATAGGATGAGTTTTTTGAATTGGCTAATTTCTCTTTCTTCTATGAATTGGCTGATTCAATGTAGGTCTTTAACCTTATTTGGGGGCGGGCACCGAATCTATCGCTGTATAGAGATGTTAGTTTTTCCTTTTTGTATTCATGCATTATTTTTTGTACGTGTACGGCAATCATTCTATTGAATACATGCTTGAGCGAATCAGATGATGACTAAAGTTATCATCTGATTCGCTCATTTGAAGATCAGAAAAAATGGTAATTAGTCGTCTTTTAAAGGGGTTCTCTTGTTAGATTCAGGCACCATTGGTGGGGGAGTTGGAGCCGCTGCTGATGGAAGAGATGGCGTTGTTGAGACTGCTGGTGTAGTTTTTTCTGCAACAGCTTCTTGAGCGGTTTTAGCAGCTTCTTTTGCTATTGGCTCAGCTTCAGTTGTTGATTGAGATGATGATGAATTTGTCCAACCATAAGTTTGAATTTTCCCTTTTTTTTGCGCACTTTTCGGTGGGGGGGTAGTGGTGTAATGCGTTGAGCCATTCGCATCAACCCATTTGTAATAATCTTTAGCCCAAAGTGATGTACTCGAATATAACAAGGCACAAGTAAGCGCTACACTGCTGATCAAATGAAATGGAAGTGACATAAGATTTTGTCCTGTTTTATTTCTCTGTGAAGATGTTTTGTCTGTAAAGTCGTCGTAAAAGTAAATTTATAGATTCCAGAACAGAAGATGACGTGTGCAAAATAGTATAGGTTGATTTTCTATATGAACAAGCAATTCTAGTGTTTAAACATTTAAAAATATATACATTTAATGTCGATAAATTATAGGGATAGGTGAAATTTAGTGAAGATTCTACATAATTTATTGAATGCTTGATTGAGTGCACAAAAAATCACATCTTGCTTAAAAAATAAGCGGTCTGTAAATAATCAAAAAAAAGCTGATTTTTCAACTTGACAATACGGGATTAAACAAGAAAAATGCTGTCTTTAGTTTTATGTGCCTTCTCTCGATCACCCTTCGAAGAAGTGTTACGTCATGCAATGGGCGTCATCTCTAGCCGAGATGGTGAACAAAGCAAATAAAAATATGTTTATCCCAACATGTTTTAGATCCCATATTGCTCAAACAGCAAACGGATCGGATTTTTTTCCTATTGCCATGAAAACTATGAAATATGTGTGCTATAACAGTGCAGACAATTAATGAATGAACACTGCTGATGTCTCCCATCAAGCGGTGATAAAAGATTAGGGTGAATCACGTTGGAACTTTTATCTGGTGGTGAAATGCTTGTTCGCGCATTAGCGGACGAAGGCGTTGAACATGTTTTTGGATACCCAGGCGGCGCAGTTTTACACATTTACGATGCGCTTTTTCAACAAGACAAAATTAATCATTATCTCGTACGCCATGAGCAAGCTGCTGGTCATATGGCAGATGCCTATTCGCGCGTTACAGGTAAAACGGGTGTAGTACTGGTCACTTCAGGCCCAGGCGCAACCAATACCGTTACTCCAATTGCAACCGCTTATATGGACTCAATCCCAATGGTGATTTTGTCTGGTCAGGTGGCTTCGCATTTAATTGGGGAAGATGCATTCCAAGAAACAGACATGGTCGGTATTTCACGTCCAATCGTGAAACACAGTTTCCAAGTGCGTCATGCGAGTGAAATTCCAGCAATTATCAAAAAAGCATTCTATATCGCAGCTTCTGGTCGTCCAGGCCCAGTTGTCGTTGATATTCCGAAAGATGCAACCAACCCAGCAGAAAAGTTTGCCTACGAATATCCAGAAAAAGTGAAGATGCGTTCTTATCAACCACCGCATCGTGGTCACTCTGGTCAAATTCGTAAAGCGATTGATGAACTGATTAATGCGAAACGTCCTGTCATTTATACAGGTGGTGGTGTTGTTCAAGGTAATGCTTCTGCTTTATTAACTGAATTGGCACATTTATTGGGCTATCCAGTGACCAATACTTTAATGGGTTTAGGTGCTTTCCCGGGCAATGATGAGCAGTTCATCGGAATGTTGGGCATGCATGGTACGTATGAAGCGAATATGACCATGCACAATGCGGATGTGATTTTGTGTGTAGGCGCGCGCTTTGATGACCGCGTAACCAATAATCCTGCAAAATTCTGTCCAAATGCCAAAGTCATTCATATTGATATCGACCCAGCGACGATTTCAAAAACCATTATTGCGCATATTCCAATTGTGGGTGCGGTAGAGCCTGTTCTTCAGGAAATGTTGGCACAGCTAAAACAAATGAATGTGTCTAAGCCAAATCCTGAAGTGATTGCAGCTTGGTGGTCGCAAATCAATGAATGGCGCAAAGTACATGGTTTGAATTATGACAAACCAACCGATGGTTCAATGAAGCCACAGCAAGTAGTTGAAGCATTGGATAAAATTACCAATAGCCAAGCGATTATTACGTCGGATGTTGGTCAGCATCAGATGTTTGGTGCGCTTTACTATAAATACACACGTCCACGTCAATGGATTAACTCGGGTGGTTTAGGGACGATGGGTGTGGGCTTGCCTTATGCAATGGCAGCCAAATTAGCCTTCCCAGACCAGCAAGTGGTGTGTATTACGGGCGAAGCATCAATTCAGATGTGTATTCAAGAACTTTCTACCTGTAAGCAATATGGCTTAAATGTAAAAATTCTCTGCTTGAATAACCGTGCTTTGGGTATGGTAAAACAGTGGCAAGACATGAACTATGAAGGACGTCATTCAAGTTCTTATGTAGAGTCGCTGCCTGATTTTTCTAAGTTGATGGAAGCATATGGTCACGTTGGTATCCAAATTGACCATGCGGATGAGTTAGAGTCGAAGCTTGCTGAAGCAATGGCGATTAACGATAAATGCGTATTTATTAATGTCATGGTTGACCGTACCGAGCATGTTTATCCAATGCTTATTGCGGGTCAGTCGATGAAAGATATGTGGTTAGGTAAAGGGGAGCGCACGTCATGAGACATATTATCTCTGTCCTTGTAGAAAACGAAGCTGGTGCGCTTTCTCGTTTGGTGGGTTTATTTTCTCAACGTAATTATAACATTGAGACCTTAAACGTTGCGCCAACTGAAGACCCGACCTTATCTCGTTTGACATTAACGACTTATGGTGATGACCATAAAATTGAACAAATCACCAAACAACTCAACAAATTGGTTGAAGTGGTGAAAGTGGTTGATTTGTCTGAAGGTGCGCACATTGAGCGTGAATTGATGTTGATTAAAGTCAAATCACTCGGTTCGGCGCGTGCTGAAATTAAACGAACTGCGGACATTTTCCGTGCGCAAATTGTTGATGTCACCCCAACGACTTATACCATTCAAATCGCGGGTACGACTGAAAAAATTGATGGTTTTATTGATGCTCTAGCAGAGAATACCATTCTTGAAGTTGTACGCTCTGGTGTTTCAGGCATCGCGCGTGGCGAAAAAGTTTTAACCATTTAATTATTTAACACGATTCAACCTCCTTTTGAGAAAAGAGGAGGATTTCATCAAAAACAAATCTCTTGATGGAATTACAGAATATCAAGCATTTTAGCGGAGACAGCAATGCAAATTTTTTACGATAAAGACTGCGACTTATCTATCATCCAATCTAAGAAAGTAGCGATCATTGGTTACGGTTCACAAGGTCACGCGCACGCGCTTAACCTTAAAGATTCTGGTGTAGACGTAACTGTTGGTTTACGCGCAGGTTCTACTTCTTGGAAAAAAGCTGAAAATTCGGGTCTTAAAGTTGCTGAAGTTCCTGCTGCTGTAGCACAAGCTGACGTAGTCATGATCTTGACTCCAGATGAGTTCCAATCACAACTTTACCGTGACGTGATTGAGCCAAACATCAAACAAGGCGCGACATTAGCATTTGCTCATGGTTTCTCTGTACTTTATAACCAAGTTGTTCCACGTGCTGACCTTGATGTAATCATGGTTGCTCCAAAAGCACCAGGTCATACTGTACGTTCTGAATACCAACGTGGTTCAGGTGTTCCTGACTTAATCGCAATTCATCAAGATGCCTCTGGTAATGCACGTAACCTAGCACTTTCTTATGCTTCAGGCGTAGGTGGTGGTCGTACGGGTATTATCGAGACTTCATTCCGTGAAGAAACTGAAACTGACTTATTCGGTGAGCAAGCAGTTCTTTGTGGTGGTGCAGTTGAATTGGTTAAAATGGGCTTCGAAACTTTGGTTGAAGCGGGTTATGCGCCTGAAATGGCTTACTTCGAATGCTTGCACGAACTTAAGTTAATCGTTGACTTGATGTTTGAAGGCGGTATCGCGGACATGAACTATTCAGTATCAAACAATGCTGAGTATGGTGAATATGTAACGGGTACTGAAGTAATTAACGAACAGTCTCGTGAAGCGATGCGTAATGCACTTAAACGTATCCAATCTGGTGAATACGCGAAGATGTTCATTAACGAAGGTGCGTTGAACTACCCATCAATGACTGCTCGTCGTCGTCAAAATGCAGCGCATGGCATTGAAGTAACAGGTGGTAAGTTACGTGCGATGATGCCTTGGATTCAAGCGAACAAGATTGTAGATAAAGAGAAAAACTAAGATTTAGTTTAATCTTTTAAACCCTTGTTTTTACAGGGGTTTTTTATTGTGGGTGGTTATTGTTTACCACGTAGTTTGTTTAAAGCAGAGCTCTTCTCTCTTTTATCTCAAATTTAAATAGAAAAAACATAAAAAATAAAAAGCCAATGTTCTGCTATCGACTGATCGATAGGTAATATAACCCGTATTTTGGTAGGTTTTTTTATCTGAATGCTTAGCTGAATTAAATTCATTCTAATAATTTAAACCAGAAGAACCATACAAGCTCATAAATAATGAAAATTACATGTAATAGGTAAATAGTTTGCAGTCTTAAGCTGATATTTCACTTTTGTCTGATTTATAGGGGAAATATTAAGCTTATTATGTGTTCATAAAAGATTAAAAAATAATAAATTGATTTATATGAGTAATTAAATAATTGGTGATTTTTCTTAATGTCTGTAAATATTAGAATTTGCGCAATTTATCTTTTTTTGGGTATATTTTGATTGTTAATCGTTGTTTTTTTTAAAAAATGTGATTAAATTCATAAAAATAAATTGTTTTGTAAATTTAAGGTAATATATTGTAATATTGTGTAAATTGTAAAATTATATAAAAATTTTATTAATCATGCACTTATTTTTTCATATTAGAAAAACAAACTTTAAATTTAAAAATTAATAAGAAAAGTTAATATCACTATTTTTATATATTTAACTGAAAAACAGCCGTGTTAATGTGTATTGGGAATTAGGCTTAAAATAATAATATTCACGTGATTTAACACGATATAAGTTGCTCCTTTTGAAATTGAATATGATAACTATGCACTTACGAAAAAGGCTCAAGAATAACAAATGATCCTATGTAAGTTGCTGTTTTTAAATAATGTATTATTTTTTTAAAGAATAAAGGAACTGGGAGATAGGGCCATGAAATTGCAAGTGAAAACTGCATTGGCAGCATTAATTTTAGGTATGTGTTCGACAGTAGTTTTAGCAGATGGTGAGGAGGCTGCAAAAGGTGGTGATGGTGGATATCATCATCCAGGTCGCGACGGATGTGGGACCAAATGTGATGGTAAAATTGATATTGAATTATTTGTTGAAAAACATTGTGATTTAGATATCGATAAATCAAAAATCGTAATGCAAAAAAATCTTATTGGTGGTAAATGGAGTGGACAATCTGGTTTCGATGTCCGTGCAAATGCACCATATAGCCTCAACATCACTAAACCATCTACTTTAGATAATGAAATAGATGCTTCGCAAAAAATTCCAGTGAATGTTGATACTAAACTTGGTTTATTTAATTACACTGGGGCAGTACTTCCTTATACCTCATCAACTAGAACATTTACAGTGAAAGCAGAAACTGTAAGTGCGGTGTCTGACATGGCACATTGGGGTACCTATAAAGGAACTTATAAAGTAGCGGTTGCATTCTAAATAAAAATAGGAAATAGTGGTGTATGTGCATAACATGCACCACTATAATAATTTTAAAAGGGAATAAATATGAGAAAAATAATTTTATTCTTAATTTTAAGTAGCTTAAGTAATTTTTTAATTGCAGGAATTAAGTTTACACCAGTACAACTTTATTTAGGTGATAAAAATAAGCAACAGAGAAGTACCACAGTCATTGTGGAAAGTTCTGATTTTGATCGTTCTAAAATTTTTGAGTTGTCTGCTGTGAAATGGAGCCAAAATGAAAAAGGAGAGGATGTCCTTGAAGAAGAAAAAAACATTTTATTCAATCCTAAGATTTTTGAGTTAAAACCAGAAAGTAAACAAATTGTTCGTATTGGGTTTAGTCAACCCTTTACAGGGAACGAGCTAGATCGTGAAAAAACTTGGCGCGTTATTTTTAATGAAGTTACCCCAGTAGCAGATGATGAGGCAATAAATTTTCAGTTTAACTTTTCATTACCTTTATTTGTAGGTAAACAAGATAAAACTAATCTTGATGTAAAACTTAAAACGATAAATAATAATATGATGGTCGATATTCAAAATATTGCAAAATCACATGTACAAATTACAGATATTCGATTGGTAGATAGCCAGAACAAGGAATTGTTGCAGAAAAGCTTTAATCGATATTTACTTGTTGGACAAAAATATACATTTGATTTGGGTAATTTATCTAAGAAACCAAATGATAAAATAAAAGTGAAAATTAAAACTGATAAAGATGGAGATTTATTAGAATATTAAATCTCTGAGGGTGATTCTATGAAATGTTTTAGAGTTGTTCTTGTTTTTTTTAGTGCAGTCGGGATAGCGCAAGCAAATGTTGATTCATTAGCAGAAAGGGATGCAGGGGCACTAATTGTAAATGTTTGGTTAAATGGCGTAGATCGGAATATTGAAACAGTACTATTAGTCACTAAGGATGGTGAATATATAGAATGTAAAACATTAAACGAATTAGGTGTTGATCCTTCCAAATTTGTAAAGAACCATGGTCAAGATGGTTTCTGTTTAATGCGTGGTTCCGATATAAAATTTCAAAAAGATGATGCACTTCAGGCAATTAAAATTGACTTACCTGCATCTTATTTTAAAGATAATAATTATGAGAGTATAGTTGTTACCCCGGCAAGAGCAAATTTTGGGGGGTTCATTAATTATGATTTCTTTTATTCTAAAGATGACTTTTCGAATGATTTTAATGCCTATTCAGAAATTGGGGTATTTAAAGATTACTGGTTATTCAATAATGCAATTTTATATAAAGATTCACCAGATGTAGGGGAAAAGCAGTTTTTACGTGTCAGTTCATTGTTTGAACTTGAATTTCCTGAAAAATATTTAAAATTAAGAATTGGGGATAATACGAGTGTCTATAACTCGTTAACAAATTCATTCCGATATGGTGGGATCAGTTTCGGTACAAACTATACAGATCGTCCAGATTTTGTATATTGGAATATGCCAACTTTACAAGGAAGTGCTGCATTACCATCAACCGTAGATTTATATATTAATGGCGTAAACTTATATAAACAGTCGATAACACCAGGTAATTATTCTTTACAAAGTGGAGCAACGATTGACCAAGCAGGTGAGGCGAGGGTTGTTGTACAAGATATTCTGGGAAATCAGACCGTACAGAGTTTCCCTATTTATATTAGTAGTCAATTACTGCGTGTGGGTTTAAATGAATACGATATTTCTTTAGGTAAGTTAAGATATAACTATGATGAAGATGATAGTGATTATCGTGATTTCTTTTCAAAAGTATTTTTCCGTCGAGGGGTTGCTGCAAGTACAACCTTGGGATTTGATGCAACTTACTCAAAAGATGTGAGTAATATAAGCTTTATGTGGACTCAAGGTGTAAGTAAGTTTGTTTTACTTGATACTGCATATGCTGTGAGTGATTATAATGGAGATATTGGGCATGCAGCTTCTGCTTCAGTGAGCAGAAATTTTGGAACTTGGTCTTTTGGTTTAAATAGTCATTATTATACTGAAAAGTTTCAACAGTTAGGTTTTGATGAATATGATTTTAATACTAAAATATCTAATCTGGCTTATATAAACTTCTCTAATCTCAGATTTGTTGATGGTTTTAATTTGAGTTATGTTGATAATAAAAACTATAAAGTTGATGGTTTTGAATCGGTTGATAGTAAAATTATAAATATGGGTGTTCAGAAACTATTAACTAAAAATTTGTATACAAGTTTAAATTATTTTAAAAATTTTGAAGATGGTGATGATAGTTTTAATATCGTCTTTAGTTACAACTGGGGTAATAGAGGGAGTATTGATTTAGAGCATAGTACGGATAATGGTGAAACTGTATTAAGTTATTCTGAAAATAGCTTGTTGCAAAACGGTTTAGATTATTCGGTTGCTGTTTCTAATGTTGATAGTGAATTTAATTATCATGGTTATGGATTGTATAAAACTAATATTGGTGATTTTAGAGCATCTTATGATGAATATACGAATAATAAGGTAACTCAAGCTCAATATCGTGGAGCAACAGTTCTTTTGGGTAATAAGCTCTCAGCAACAAAATATGTGGATAATGCTTTTTCCTTAGTTAATATTGATGGTATGAAAGATGTCGATGTATTAAGGTCATTGTCAGTTGTTGGTAAGACGAATGATAAAGGGTATCTTTTTGTACATGATATTATTCCTTATATTAATTATGATATTTCTTATGATCAAAATCAGTTGCCTTTGGATTATACCTTTGATCAGCCTGTACAGAAATTAAGTGCATTAAATCAAAGGGGTTATATTCTAGATTTCAAAGTTGCAAAAACCAAGAAATTTGTAGTTCATTTAAAAGATTCAAACAATAATAATTTTCCTGTTGGGACAGTTGTAAAAATTAATAGTAATGAGGATGAAAGTTACTTTATTGATAGTAATGGTTTAGTTTATTTGTATCTTTCAAAACCAGTAAAATATGATCTAAAACTAGCAATGCAGGAGGGAAAAACTTGTAATACATCTTTCAGTATTTCGCAGACTCAAATTGATAATAGCAATGATGCACAAGTCATCAATTTAGTTTGTAAGTAATAGGAGGTTGGTATGAAACCAATTTTTTTAGCTTGCTTAATCTCTATGAGTTGTAGTGCTGCTTATGCAGCAGGATGTTCAGTCAGCGGTTTTTCTGCCCCTGAAATGAAATTAGCCAACTACTATCATAGTCAGACAGCTACATCTTTTAACATTTCTTGTGATCGCAGTTATTCGATTTCATTCAGAAGTCAGAATTTATTAAATGCGAGTGGTTCAAGTTATGTATCGAATGGACCCTATAAAGTCAAAACCCAAATGAATATTCGAGGTGCGAGTGAAAATCTATGGGGGGTTCAAATGAGACAAAAAGCAGGAACTAATCAAAAGTATATAATTTCAGCCCAACTCGAAGAGAATCCTTTATATAGTGTTCCTGCAGGAGTTTATCGTGACCGAATCTATGTCAATGTGGATTTTTAAGTTCGTTGTAAAGCCGTTAGGTTTTGTAAATGATCAACAAAAGGGAGGTCAATGTTATCTCCCTTTTGTATTTCACAGGAATGTCAAACAACAATCATCAAACTGTAAACAAAGACCTCTAAGCTAAAAGAAAATCAAGCAATAGGTGTTATATGTCTTACATATCCACTGCGAGCCTGTTAAAACAACAAGATTTTCCAGACAGTTTTAAGTTTTATTTTAAATTACACCAAAACAAAAACAGCAAAGAAGAAGTAAATGTTTTAAATGATCTGGTTCGCCCACGGTTAAAAATCGCAATTGTCACAGAAACATGGCCACCAGAAGTGAATGGAGTGGCTTTGTCATTGATGCATCTTTGTAGAGGGCTGCAAAAGCAGGGGCATAAAATCTTGCTGATTCGTCCGAATCAAACCGTACAAAGTGTGGAGTTTGCCCCAAATAAAGAATGTTTGGTTACAGCACAAAGTATTCCTAAATATCCAAGCTTGCAATTTGGTTGGCCTCAGTTTCTAAAAGTAGCAAATGCCTTAGACGAGTTTATGCCGAATGTTGTACATATTGTGACGGAAGGGCCATTGGGGCTTACAGCCTTGCATGCTGCTAAAAGTCGTAATATTCCTGTATCTAGTGGTTTTCATTCACCTTTTCAGGATTTCAGTCGTTTCTTTGATTTGGCTTTTTTGGTGAAACCGATACAACATTATTTACGTTGGTTTCATAATAATACCCAACTGACCTGTGTTCCGAGTAAAGATACGCAAAATGCCTTAAAACAATTTGGAATTACTTGCCCGTTGGTTATAGTGGGGCGGGGTGTAGACACGCAGCAATTTTCTCCCGTACATCGCTCTGATGCATATCGGTGCATTTGGGGGGCAGACTGTCATACCACAGTGATGCTTTATGTGGGACGCTTGTCACCCGAAAAAGAAATCGATGTACTGATTCGTAACTATATATGTATGCTGCAACGTGGCGAAAAATATTATAAATTGGTGATTACGGGCGATGGACCTGACCGTCAACGCCTAGAGACTTTAGGTGAATCACATGGCGTGATCTTTACTGGAAGTTTAACTGGTAAGAATCTTGCAAGTGTTTATGCAAGTGCAGATGTCTTTGTATTTGCCAGCCAAGTAGAAACCTTTGGTAACGTTGTTTTAGAAGCAATGGCGAGTGGTTTACCTGTTGTGGCATATAATTACGCATGTGCTCATGCACATATTGAACAGGGCAAAACAGGATGGCTGAGTCCATTAAATGATGTCAATGCATTTTCGAGACACATGCAGAATTTACCAAGACGACAACAACTGAATAGTATGGGACAAAGTGCCCGTCTGAATGTAATGGAAATGGGCTGGCATCATCCCGTGACTCAACTAGAACAAGCCCTATATCAGGTGGCAAAGGAAACCCGAATGATCGCGTAAGCAAAACAAAAGCTTGAGGAGAGGAATTATGAATTTTAAGAATGCAAAAATAAAAATACTCGATCTCGACTTAAAAGGTTGTTTATATCTGAACCATTTTTCCCATTCAGAGCGAGTGGCACTTTTTTTCAAACTGATTAGCCGATTAGGTGATGGTTTTTTCTGGTACATCATGTTGATGAGCCTTTGGATATTGCAAGGTTTGTCCTATAGCTTGCAAATGCTGTATTTGATTTTGGGTTCTTTATTGGGTACGGCCATTTATAAAATTCTAAAAACTAAAACGGTGCGCCCACGACCTTATCAGGTGCATCAAGTGATTCGTCTTTGTGAGCGTCCTTTGGATCATTTTAGTTTTCCATCAGGACATACTTTGCATGCAGTGATGGCGAGTATGGTGATTGGTTATGTTCAGCCCATCTTATTGGTCTTAATGTTGCCTTTTACTGTGTTAGTGGCCTTGTCCCGTATGGTGCTAGGCTTACATTATCCAAGTGATGTTGCTGTTGGTGCTGTGATAGGTGCGAGTGTTGCCGCAGTGATTATTGCCTGTGCACCTATGTTTAGCATGGTCTTGTAGATTAAATCATACTGAGCCGTTTTTCAGACATGATGAAATTTGTTAAAGTAGCCGATTCATAGCATAAATTAGGAACAGTCATGGGTTTACGTTGGACAGATACCATGGATATCGCGATTGAACTATATGAAGCACATCCAGATGTGGACCCGCAATGGATTCGTTTTACCGACTTACACGCGTGGGTGTGTGCTTTGCCTGACTTTAGTGATGATCCAACGAAGTCGACTGAAGGTTTGCTTGAAGCAATTCAAATGGCGTGGATTGACGAAGCCAGCTAATCCAGCATTTTTCTAGCGGCACATCGAAAAAATCCAGTTTTTTTACATTACAAAAGCTGATAACTGCACATTATTCGGTATAATGCGGCAAAATTTTCACGTCTAATTTGACTTAAGGAGCCAATCATGGCTATTGAACGTACTTTATCTATCGTAAAACCAGACGCAGTTGCTAAAAACCACATCGGTGACATCTTTGCTCGTTTTGAAAAAGCTGGTCTTCAAATCGTTGCAACTAAAATGAAACACTTGACTCAAACTGAAGCTGAAGGTTTCTACGCAGAACACAAAGAACGCGGTTTCTTTGCTGACTTAGTTGCGTTTATGACTTCTGGTCCAGTTGTTGTTTCAGTTCTTGAAGGCGAAAACGCAGTTCTTGCTCACCGCGAAATCCTTGGCGCAACTAACCCTAAAGAAGCTGCTCCAGGTACAATCCGCGCTGACTTCGCTGTAAGCATCGACGAAAATGCTGCACACGGTTCTGACTCTGTAGCATCTGCTGATCGTGAAGTTAACTACTTCTTCGCTCAAACTGAGATTGCTCCGCGTACTCGTTAATTCGCAGTATTCGAACCAGATAAGTGTTATACTGCTTATCTGGTTTTTTTATTCTCTTAAAATTTATTTGCTTGAATATTGAGCAATATCTTTCTATCTTCGACATGGTTTAGGTAATTACACATGAGTACTGAAGTGGTCGTTTCATCTGCAACGTCTGATGAATCGCAACAATCTTTGTCCACTCCAACACAGCAACCTTCTGTGGAAAAAGTGAATTTACTGGGCATGTCACGTCTTGAACTGGAACAATTCTTTGAAGCTATGGGTGAAAAGAAATTCCGCGCAGGACAGGTGATGAAGTGGATCCATCAATATTTTGTGACTGATTTTGCTGAAATGACCAACATTTCAGGCAAGTTGCGTGAAAAATTAGAGCGCGTATGTGAAATTAAAGCGCCAGAAGTCGTACACCGTAATTATTCTAAAGATGGCACGCGTAAATGGGTATTCCGTGTAGGTGGTGGTGCTGGTTCATTGGTTGAAACCGTACTTATTCCTGCCGAAGATAAAACAGGTGCGCGTAAAACTTTGTGTATTTCTTCACAAGTGGGTTGTGCCCTAGATTGTTCATTCTGTTCTACGGGTAAGCAAGGTTTCCAACGTGATTTAACACCTGCGGAAATTATTGGCCAATTGTGGATGGCAAACTACTCCTATATGGAAGAAGTACCTGTTGCTGAGCGTGAACGTACCGTGACCAATGTAGTCATGATGGGAATGGGCGAACCATTACTCAATTATGATGCGGTCTTAAGCGCTATGCGATTGATGCTGGACGATTTTGCTTATGGTATGTCGAAACGTCGCGTGACCCTGTCAACGTCAGGTGTCGTGCCAAAAATCGATCAGTTGGCACAAGATATTGATGTGGCTTTAGCGATTTCGCTACATGCCCCAAATGATGAATTGCGTAATGAATTGGTACCAATTAATAAGAAATATCCGTTGGATCAGTTGATTGCAGCATGTCAGCGCTATTTGGCGAAAGATGGTAATGAAAGTGCACGCCGTCATGTCACCATTGAATATGTGATGTTGGATGGGGTGAATGATCACCCTGAACATGCACAACAACTATTGAAATTGTTAAAGAATTTACCAAGTAAAATTAATTTAATTCCCTTTAATCCGTTTCCACACGCACCATACGGGCGCTCAAGTCGTAACCGTATTATTTCTTTCCAAAAAACTTTGTCTGATGCTGGATTTGTGTGTACGATTCGTCAGACACGTGGTGATGATATTGATGCTGCATGTGGACAGTTGGTGGGTCAGGTGGCCGACCGTACACGTCGCGCAGAGCAGTGGAAGAAAAAAGTGGCTGAGCGGAATGAGATTTTGCGCTCAAACGGATAATAAAGGGGCTATTAATTGAGTAAACCCACCTACAAATTTGCATGTATAACAATGTTTTGTCTTTCAGCGTCATTAGTGGGTTGTATTACGACAACGACTTCGTCAGCACCGGGGTTTAAAAAAGACCCCGAGAAAGCAGTAGAAGTGCGAACTCAATTGGCAGCGGAATATATTCGTAAAGGCGACCTAGATGCGGCAAAACGCGCGCTCGATCAAGCATTAGAAATGGAACCACGAGATTCCACAGCGAATATGATGATGGGCGTGTTGTTACAGCAAGAAGGTAGCCCTGCGAATATGGAAAAAGCGGAGACACATTTTAAACGTGCAATTTCCGCAGATCCTAAAAATGCGCAAGCTCGTAACAACTATGGTACGTATTTATACGTCGTAGAGCGTTATAATGAAGCGATTGAACAATTAGCAATTGCTGGTTCAACCTTAGGTTATGATCAGCGATTCAAGGCATTGGAAAATTTAGGACGTATTTACTTAAAGTTGGGTGATATAGCAAATGCTGAAAAATCATTCAAGCAAGCATTACAAGTGAATCCGAATTCTTATGTTTCAATGTTAGAGTTGTCAGAAATATTTTATTTAAGACAACAAATTCCTGCTGCGACACAGTTATATGAACAGTTTGTTCGTCTGGTTGGGCAGAAAAATCAGAGTGCGCGTGCATTATGGATTGGTATTCGTATTGCGCGAGCCAATGGCGATCAGATGGGTATGCAAGTGTTAGTCAATCAACTGCGTGCATTGTTCCCAGATAGCCAAGAATACACACGTTATTTGCAATTACAGTACAGTACTGAGGCCGTATGGAAGTAAATCCTAATTCACCGCAATCGAATGGTTCAAGCGTAGTACCTAATGGATTAGGAAATGTCCAGCGTCCTGGAGAATACTTACGCCAAAAACGTATTGCTCAAAAACGTGAATTAAGTCAAGTTGCTGCAGATTTAAAAATTCCTGTAAAAACTTTAACTGCATTAGAGCAAGATGAATATAAGTCTTTGCCAGAAGCGACCTTTATTAAAGGTTACTATCGCACTTATGCAAAATATTTAAATGTCGATGCAACCTCACTGATTCAACGTTTTGATGAAATCTATGCCAATGATACAGGGATGGTGCCTAATCATGCCTTGGATAATTCGCCAATCAAGATTATGGGCAGATTGCCAGGTTCAAACAGTGAGCGTAACCGTAAGTGGTTAAAGCGATCTGTCATTATAGTCATCATCTTAGTGATCTTGGCTGCAATTGTTGGCACGATTCAAAACTGGGGTTCATCGGGTACAAACTCAGAAAGCAGCGCGGTAGATGCAAATAAATCTGAAGTTGAAGTGTTGTCAATGGGTGGTGCGACCGCAGTTTCTGGTGATCAATTGGTCTTGAATTTTAACCGTCCGACCTCAGTTCATATTGTGGATTCGGCGGGCAAAGTTTTAGCCACAGGTCGTCAAGCCAATACGTTAACCTTAAGTGGTGAGGCGCCATTCCAAATTCGTTTGGATGATGCAGCCGCAGTGTCATTAAGTTTGAACAATGAGCAGATTTCATTGTCACCATATACGGTAAATGGGAAAGCAGAATTCCGTTTATCTCGTTAATGGTGCCAGAGTAAATAATCATGATTGTAAACCCGATTCAACGCCGTACTACCCGCAAAATTCGTGTGGGTTCTGTTTACGTCGGAGGTGATGCTCCGATCAGTATTCAAAGCATGACCAATACTGAAACGTGTGATGTCGAAGCAACTGTTGCTCAGATTCAACGCTGTGCAGATGCGGGTGCTGACATTATGCGTGTTTCTGTACCGTCGATGGAAGCTGCTGAAGCTTTTGGTGAAATTCGTAAACGCGTACAAGTGCCTTTAGTGGCAGATATTCACTTCGATTATAAAATCGCATTGAAAGTGGCTGATATGGGCGCGGATTGTTTGCGTATTAATCCGGGTAATATTGGCTCGGAAGCGAAAATTCGTGAAGTGGTCGCTGCGGCGCGTCATCATGATATTTCTATGCGTATTGGCGTGAATGCGGGTTCTTTGGAAAAAGACATTCAAAAGAAATATGGTGAGCCGAAAGGTCAAGCACTACTTGAATCGGCAATGCGTCATATTGATATCTTAGACCGTTTGAATTTCCATGAGTTTAAGGTTTCTGTGAAAGCATCGAATGTGTTTTTGACCATGGATGCTTACCGTTTGCTATCTCAACAAATTGATAATCCATTACATTTAGGTGTTACCGAAGCCGGTATTTATCGTACAGGTTCAGTAAAATCGGCCATTGCATTGGGTGGATTGCTGATGGAAGGCATTGGTGACACCATGCGTATTTCATTGGCAGCAGAACCAGAAGAAGAAGTTAAAATTGGTTTTGATATTTTAAAATCACTCAGCCTTCGTTCAAATGGCATTAACTTTATTGCTTGCCCAAGCTGTTCACGCCAAGAATTTAACGTGATTTCAGTGATGCAAGCCTTAGAAGAGCGTTTGGAAGACATTCGTACCCCAATGGACGTATCGGTCATTGGTTGTAAAGTGAATGGACCAGGCGAAGCCAAAGAGGCTGATATTGGCGTGGTGGGGGCAAGTCCACGTTCGCTTGTGTATCGTAATGGCGAGAAAAGCCATCTGATTGATACCAACCAGTTAGTTGATGAAATCGAAACAATGGTTCGTCAACGTGTTCTAGAGCTTGAAGAAGCTAAATCTAAAGAGATCATTCGTAGTTCATCATGAGTTCAATTGTCGCAATCAAAGGTTTTAATGACACTCTTCCAACGCAAACACCTGCATGGAGACGTCTAGAGCAACATTTAGCATCGTTAATGGATGCCTATGGTTATCAACAAATCCGTTTGCCTATTGTTGAACAAACCAATTTGTTCAAACGTTCGATTGGTGATGCAACGGATATCGTTGAAAAAGAAATGTACACGTTCTTGGACAAAGGCAATCCACCTGAGTCTTTGACGCTGCGTCCTGAAGGAACGGCAGGCTGTGTACGTGCCATGCTTGAGCATAATTTGCTCCGTGGCGCGACCCCGCGCGTGTGGTATATCGGACCAATGTTCCGTTATGAAAAACCACAAAAAGGGCGTTATCGTCAGTTCCACCAGTTTGGTGTGGAAACCTTTGGTGTAGCGACTCCAGATATGGATGCTGAGCTGATTTTAATGACGGCACGTCTATGGAAACGCATGGGGGTAGCGGATAAAGTTCAACTTGAATTGAATACGTTAGGTGAGTCTGATGAGCGTGCCGCTTATCGAGCAGCTTTGGTTGAGTTTTTGGAATCGCATAAAAATGATTTAGATGAAGATTCACAGCGCCGTTTGACCACCAATCCGCTGCGTATCCTTGATTCTAAAGATGCAAAAACCCAAGCTATTTTAGAAAATGCACCGAAGTTGCATGACTTTATGGGTGAAGAAACTTTACAGCACTTTGCAACTTTGCAGCAGTATTTAAGCGATGCAGGCGTTGAGTTTGTGATTAATCAGAAACTGGTTCGTGGTTTAGATTATTACAACAAAACGGTATTTGAATGGACCACCACTCATTTAGGCTCACAAGGTACCGTGTGTGCAGGTGGTCGCTATGACGGTTTGGTTGGACAGTTAAAAGGAAAGGCTGACCAGTCTGTACCTGCGGTTGGTTTTGCTATGGGTATGGAGCGTTTATTACTGTTGCTTGAGCAAGTTGAAGAAGTGGCTCCAATTCGTGATTGCGAGATTTTCTTGGTGGCAGATCCTGCTTCTCAAGGTAAGGCATTGGTATTGGCAGAACAATTCCGTAATCAGTTAGACGCTGCGCAAAGCTCATTGCGTTTAAAAGTTGGCTCACAAGGTTCAATGAAAAGCCAAATGAAAAAGGCAGATCAGTCAGGTGCTCTGTATGCCTTGATTTTGGGTGAGCGCGAGTGGGAAGCACAGCAGCTATTGGTCAAAACTTTGGCGACAGCAGAACAGTGTGAAGTCGCAATGGCTGATGTCGTACCATTCTTCATCGAAAAATTTTCTTCAAAATAAGAGTCAAATAACATTTAGGAAAAGGGTAATCAAATGAGCGCATCATTGAGTGAAGAAGAACAACTTGAGGGTTTAAAGTCTTTCACTAAGAAATATGGTTCGGCCATTATTAGTGGGATTTTAATTGCGTTGATTGCCTTTTTCGGTTGGGAATATTGGCAAAAGAAAAACCTTGCAGAATCGCAAATGCAAACTGCAAAAGTCCAGCAATTGATGGATGATGCGCGTAATGTGCAAGGAAATCCGAATGCGATGACTGAGTTGACTGAAGCTGCGGATAAAATTGTGAAAGATGATCCTGATTCAGCACAGGCAATTCAGACTCAATTTGTGATGGCGAAGTTGGCTTATGATCATGGTGACTACGCAGGTGCAGAGAAAGCCTTGAAAAAGGTGGAAAACTCTAAAGTCAAAGATAATGGTTTAACGCAAATCGTGAAACTACGTTTGGCTTATGCACAGTTGGCGCAAAATAAATATGATGATGCACTCAAATCTTTAGCTCTGGTTACCGATCCTGCATTCAAAGCAACGGCTGATGAAGTGCGTGGTGATGTATATGTCGCTAAGAATGATGTGGAAAATGCGAAAAAAGCGTATCGAAGTGCATGGGATACGTTAATTGAGCGTAAACAAGAGCGTCAAATTTTACAAATTAAACTCGAAAGTGTTGGCGTTTTAGTAGATGATCCTGAAATTGAACGCCCAATTTTAGAAACACAAGTGGATGAGTCTTAATGGATAGAAAATATAAAATACCGTTTGCACTAACAATTTTGACGCTGGCTTTAGTCGGTTGTTCGAGTAACAAAATTAAAGTTGAAGATGCCAAACCAAGTCCATTACCTAAGCTTGAACAATCGAAAAGTTTAGCACCTGTTTTTTCTGAAAGTGTTTCTTCGACTTCAGAGGCAGATCCACTACGGTTACAATTGGATATCGATAATGGGGTAATTTTTGTTGCCAGCCCCAAAGGTGAAGTCACGGCATATCGTGGTAAAGATAAAGTTTGGAGCAAAAAAGTCTCTAAACAAGGTCTCAGCTCAGGTGTAGAAGCCAAAGATGGTCTGGTCATTGTTGGAAACCAGAAAGGTCAATTGTTTGCTCTAGATCAAGCAACAGGCGAACAAAAGTGGACTGCTCAATTAACAGGGGCCATTCTGGCACCTTCTTTGGTGCAATCTGGTCGTGTGGTGACCGTCAGCAATGATGGTACAGTTTACGCGCATGATTTAGAATCTGGGCAGCAAGTCTGGAGTTATGATTTACCAAGCGTACAATTTAGCTTACGTGGCACTTCAACGCCTGTAACGTTGGATGCACGTACTGTATTGGTGTCTTCAGCAAATGCTTATGTTTATGCGTTAGATGTACTCAGTGGCGTACCTCGTATGCAGCGTCGTGTTGCAGTCAGCGATGGTCGTTCTGACATTCAGCGTTTAAATGATGTTGATGGTGACCCAGTGGTGGTCGGTCAGCTTTTAGTGACCACCAGTTTTCAGGGGCAAGTGACCGCAACAGACTTGGCTTCACAACAAGTGATTTGGAGTGAAGATGCCAGCAGTACCAAACGTCCAGAAGTTGCAGACAATAAAGTCTTTGTTGCCCAAGCCAATGGCAAGCTAGTCGCCTATGATCTGGCGACAGGTCAGCAATTGTGGCAAAATGAGCAACTTTTAAACCGAGAGCTGAGTAATCCAGTGCTCTTTGGTCAAGACTTGGTTGTTGGCGATTTAGATGGTGTGTTACATCTGATTGATCCGAATTCAGGTCAGTTAATTGGTCGCGCCAAAACCAGTGGTGCCGTACGTACATTGCGTGTAATTGAAGGTCAACTCACAGTCGCGACACGTAAGGGTACATTTAGCGTTTGGCAGAATCGTTAATTTTCGTCTGCCTTATGTTAAACTAAGCCAAATCCGTATTTTTAAACACGGGGTATTTGAGAAGTTTCAATGCCCCGTGTTTTATTTAGTATTATTCTTAAATATCTTCCATTTTTCTGATGTTCAGACCAGTCGAACTGGCTGATCTTGAATAAAGGTTAAACTATGAAACCCGTAATTGCGCTCATTGGTCGTCCGAACGTCGGAAAATCAACCCTATTTAACCAAATTACCAAAAGTCGTGATGCTTTGGTCGCTGACTTTGCGGGTCTGACACGCGACCGTAAATATGGTGATGCTGTTTATCAAAATAAATCTTTCATTGTGGTCGATACAGGCGGTATTGGCGAAAATGAAGGTGGCATTGACTCCTACATGGCAGAGCAGTCTAAAACTGCGATTCATGAAGCGGATATCATTGTATTTGTGGTAGATGCGCGCGCAGGCTTATTGGCTTCTGATGAGCAAATTGCCCGTGAACTCCGTACGTTAGGTAAAAAAGTTTACCTTGTAGCGAATAAGGTCGATGGCGTACATGCTGAAGCTGCGCTCGTCGAATTTTATAAGCTCGGTATGGGTGAGCCACTACAAGTGGCGGCAAGTCATGGTCGTGGCGTACAGCAAATGCTGGAAGACGTGTTGAAGGATGTGCCTGAAGATGAGAATCCAGAAGAGCATGACAAAAACACGGGCTTGCGTTTAGCGATTATTGGTCGTCCGAACGTCGGTAAGTCAACGCTAGTCAACCGTTTATTGGGTGAAGAGCGCGTAGTCGCGTTTGACCAACCAGGTACAACCCGTGACTCCATTTATATTCCTTTCGAGCGTGATGGTCGTCAATATACGCTGATTGATACTGCGGGTGTACGTCGTAAAGGTAAGGTCGATGAAATGATCGAGAAATTCTCGATTGTGAAAACCTTACAAGCCATGAAAGATGCACATGTGGTTGTCGTAGTGGTAGATGCTCGTGAAGGCATTGTAGAGCAAGATTTACACTTGATTGGTTATGCACTGGAAGCAGGGCGTGCCATGGTGATTGCGATCAACAAATGGGACAACATGTCTGAGTATGATCGTAAGCAATGTAAGCTAGATGTTGAACGTCGTTTTGATTTTATTCCTTGGGCAAAAATCCACTTAATTTCTGCACTGCATGGTACGGGCGTAGGGGAAATGTACCCATCGATCCACCGTGCTTATGAATCTTCACATTTGAAAGTTTCACCTGCCAAAATCACGCAAATTTTGAGTGATGCCGTGGATGCACATCAACCCCCAATGGTGGGTGGTCGTCGTATTAAAATGCGTTATGCGCATATGGGTGGGCAAAATCCACCGACGATTGTGATTCATGGTAACAAAGTTGATAAGACCCCAGCAGATTACCGTCGTTACTTGGAAAATGTGTTCCGTCGTGTGTATAAACTGGAAGGTACGCCTGTGCGTATTGAGTTTAAAACCTCTGAAAACCCATTTGAAGGGCGTAAGTCACAAGTGGATGAACGTACTGCTGCACGTAAACGCCGTTATGTTCAGAAGTTCAAAAAAGCTGAGAAAAAATTTAAACGTTAATTTTTAGTTCGTTTAAAAGATGAAAAAGCCCAAAGACAACTTTGGGCTTTTTCTTTTATGTACAGTTTCTTTTAGAATGAGGAATAAAAAGGAGATATGCGTGACGAAACTGATTCATATAGATGTCAGCCGCTTAGAGCAGATGATTCATTTGCCTGCGGATTTAGACCGTAAAGCCAAAATACAGCAACAAAAACAGGCGATCTATCAATTTCGGAATCAGTTGCTCTCGCAACATATGCAACGCGAGATTCAAAATACAGATCTTTCTAAGACGGAATATGGCAAGCCATATTTAGAACAATTTCCGCAAGTCACATTTAACCATAGCCATAGCCATAAACACTACGCTTTAGCCTACAGCGATACGGTTAAACAGGTCGGTATAGATATTGAGGATTTGGACCGGAAGGTTCGATTTGAAGCCTTGGCACAACATGCATTTCACCCTGATGAGCTTCGGCATTGGGCTGAAATGGAATATTCAGAAGAATTTTGGTTTAGGGTTTGGACCACCAAAGAAGCGGTATTGAAAGCTTCGGGCTTGGGGATTCGGCTGAGTTTGAATGAGTTGAATACACGTGTGCATCCAATCCAGCATGGCGGGATGTGTCAGCACGAGATGCTAGGAAGCTTTGCTTATCAGAACTATCATTTAGGTCAAACGATGCTGACAGTGGCTTGGCAGGCAGAACTGTCGTGTCGAGGCTTCCAGTGGCCACAGATTCAACTGATTCAGCATTAAAAAAGCCCATCCGAGGATGAGCTTAGGTGTGAGTCTGTTGTTTAGGGATTAAGGAATTTCTTCCTCATCAAACTCAGGTTTGACTTGAACAATAAAGTCTTGACGGTTTAGACCACGCCATAGAGCAAATGCAGTACCAATATAAATTGAAGAATATGTTCCGACAAATACACCAATAAACATTGCTACCGAGAACCACTTCAGCCCATCACCACCTAAAATCATCATTGCGACGACGACCAGTAATAGGGTCATAGAGGTATGGATGGTACGACGTAAGGTTTCAGTCAAGGCAATATTGACGATTTCCAGTGGCTCTGCACCGCGAATCTTACGGAAGTTTTCACGAATACGGTCTGACACCACGATGTTATCGTTGAGTGAGAAACCGATAAGTGCCAATACAGCCGCCAACACGGTTAGGTCAAATGGCCACTGCATCATGGCGAAAATACCAATGGTCACTACCACGTCATGGAACAAAGACAGTACCGCACCCATCGCCAGCTTGATCTCAAAGCGAATGGTGACGTAAATCAGCATCAGGATGAGAGCAAGTGCCACAGCACCCGCAGAACGCAGATACAGCTCGTTTCCGACCTGTCCACCCACCACATCGACTTTGTGTACCGTTACGGTATTATTCGGCAACTGAGCAGCTTTGGTGATTGCATTATTCAGATCGTCTACCGCCAGTTCTTGCGGAGGCATACGCACCAGAAGGTCTTTGTTGCTGCCTAGTGTCTGCACAACAGCATCTTGGAAACCTGCTTGTTCCAAAGCTTGCACCACAGCAGCCTGATTGGCTGGCTGTGTATAGTTCAACTCGGCAGAAATACCACCTGTAAAGTCCAAACCTAAGTTCAGACCACGGGTCACAATAAAGAAAATACTGGCAATGGTCAGAATGATGGAGAAAATTGCCGCTGGTTTGGCAATTTTCATAAAGTGAATTACTTTTTCATCATCCGGGCGACCATATTGTTTTGAATTGGGTTGAGTCATGTCAGTCATCATCGATCTCCTTAAATGCTCAACTTTTTCAAGTCGCGTTTTTTGCCATAAATGAGCTGGACAATTGCACGAGTCACTGTAATGGCAGTAAACATCGAGCAGATAATACCGATCATCAAGGTCACAGCGAAGCCTTTAATTGGGCCTGTACCGATAGCAAAGAGAATGAAAGCAACCAAGAAGGTGGTCAAGTTCGAGTCCAAAATGGTGTTATAGGCTCGGTCATAACCCGCAATAATGGCTTGCTTTGGAGAAGCTCCCCATTTGATTTCCTCTCGTATTCGCTCACAGATCAGAACGTTGGCATCGACTGCCATACCAATGGTGATTACGATACCCGCAATACCCGGCAAGGTCAGGGAAGCTCCAATCCAAGACATGACGGTTAAAATCATGGCTAAGTTGAATACTAGGGCAAAATTCGCGATTAAGCCGAACAGGCGGAAGAACACCACCATCCAGATCGCCACGAGTAAGAAGCCAATTTGGGTGGATAACACGCCTTTATCAATGTTTTCTTGACCAAGGCTAGGACCAACCACGCGTTCTTCAACAAAGTACATTGGCGCTGCTAATGCACCCGCACGTAACATGAGGGCAAGTTCAGACGCTTCTTGTGGTGAATCTAGGCCCGTGATACGGAACTGAGAACCCAACACGGCTTGAATGGTCGCCGCATTAATGACCACAGATTCTGTATAGGGTGTACGGACTTCCGTTTGAGCCCCAGTTTTCGGGTCTGCGACATAGCTGATCTTTTGTTTATTTTCAATAAACAACACCGCCATACGTTTGCCCACAGAATTACGCGTAGCGTCTGCCATGAGCTTACCACCCGCGCTGTCGAGGGTAATATTAACTTCTGCACCGCCAGTGTCCTGACTAAAGCCAGAAGAGGCGTTTTGAACACGTTCACCTGTCAGAATACGATTACGATTAAGTAATAACTCACGACCACTATCAAGTGACTGATAAGCAAATACTTCTGTACCTGGAGGGAGTGGTTGATCATTATATTTACCCGTATATGGATCAATATATTGATCATTCTGGTCTGAAACCAGACGGAACTCTAAGTTCGCAGTACGGCCCAAAACACGTTTTGCTTCGGCTGTATCTTGTACACCTGGGAGTTCAACCACAATACGGTTGCTACCTTGGGTTTGTACCAGTGCTTCTGCAACCCCTAACTCATTAATACGGTTACGCAGGGTGGTTAAGTTTTGGTTGACCGCATAAGATTGAATTTCTTGCTTACGCGCATCGGTATAGGTCAAACGCAAGCTAGAGCCTGTATCTGAAGCAACGGCTTGCTGAGTAAATTCAGTATTATTGCTGCGCAAGAAATCCATGACTGCATCACGATCAGTATTGTTCGCAAATTGCAAAGTAATGGTATTGTTATTCAATGAAAGACTATTGAATTTCAATTTATTGTCACGCAATTGGCGACGTAAATCGGTTGCAGAGGTTTCCATGCGTTGGCTGATGGCTTTGTCCATATCCACTTCAAGTAAGAAGTGAACACCACCACGCAAGTCCAAACCAAGCTTCATTGGTTTCGCACCAATTTTTTGCAACCATTCTGGTGTGGTTGGTGCAAGGTTCAGTGCAACAACGTAGTTATCTCCAAGACCACGGCGTAATGCATCTTTGGCTTTTAACTGGGCTTCAGATGAATCTAGACGGAGCAATGCAGCGTTATTGGTAAAGCTATTGTCATGCGTTGCAATATTTTCGCTTTTTAAAATTAGCTCTGCTTTTTGTATGATGCTTTGGTCAATTTGAGTACCAGCTTTGGCACCTGAAATTTGAACAGCAGGTTCATCAGGATACAAACTTGGCAGGGCATATAATGTACTGACCACGAGAACCACGAGAATCAGTAGATATTTCCATGCTGGGTAACGCATTTGTTTTCTTCTTAAAATGAAAAAGTCGTGCGGGTGCACGACTATTTTTGATTAAAGGTTATTTAATGTGCCTTCAGGAAGAACTGAAATCACACTTGCGCGTTGAATTTTTACTTCTACACCTCGGTTTAATTCAACCACTGCAAAATCACCTTCAATTTTAGTAATTTTACCCATCAAACCACCAGCAAAAACAACTTCACTTCCAACACCTAAGCTTTCGACTAAAGAACGGTGTTCTTTAGCACGCTTAGATTGCGGACGCCAAATCAAGAAATAGAAAATTGCGACAAAAACCGCAATCATAAGTAAGTTCGTTACGAGGCTTGGTTGCTGTGCAGCTTCACCTGCTGCGTGAGCAGTAGAAATAAAAAGGCTCATTTCAATTTCCTAAACAATAAACTGGTATCAATTTGATAATAAATAGACTTGCTCTGCAATTTACCTTGTCTTTTTCTTCAGCGCAAATGCTGAAAGAATTAATCTTGCGGACAAGGAGGTACTTCTAAACCACGACGTTGATAAAAGTCTTCAACAAAAGCATCAAACGTCCCGTTATCGAGTGCATTACGAATGTCTTGGGTGAAGCGCTGGTAGTAACGTAAGTTGTGGATAGTCCCCAACATTGATCCCAACATTTCGCCGCATTTTTCTAAATGGAATAAATACGCGCGGGTAAAGTTGGTACAGGTGTAGCAATCACAGTGTGGGTCAAGCGGTTGTTGGTCATGACGGTATTTACTGTTCCGGATACGGACTAAACCATCCGTCACAAAGTAATGACCATTTCGTGCATTTCGGGTTGGCATTACGCAGTCAAACATATCTACGCCACGACGAATACCTTCAACAATGTCTTCTGGCTTACCCACGCCCATTAAATAACGAGGTTTATCCGCAGGCATTTTGTTTGGAAGA
Source organism: Acinetobacter tibetensis (assembly GCF_023824315.1). Taxonomy (NCBI): domain Bacteria; kingdom Pseudomonadati; phylum Pseudomonadota; class Gammaproteobacteria; order Moraxellales; family Moraxellaceae; genus Acinetobacter; species Acinetobacter tibetensis. Next base: position 495,335 of record NZ_CP098732.1, read on the forward strand.
TAATCCAAAACCTTGATCATTTCTTCTTTCGGTTCGCCGACAGAAAGACCACCAATGGCATAACCATCAAAACCAATGTCGAGTAAACCTGTTAATGATTCTTCACGAAGGTCTTCATACATCCCCCCTTGAATAATGCCAAATAAAGCATTGCTATTATTTAATTCATCGTGGTGATGGGTTTTACAACGTTTTGCCCAACGCAATGAAAGCTGCAATGACTTTTGCGCTTCTTCATGCGTCGCAGGATAAGGGGTGCATTCATCAAAAATCATGACAATGTCAGAATTTAAAGTTTTTTGAATTTCCATCGAAACTTCAGGAGACAAGAAAACTTTAGAACCATCAATCGGAGAGCGAAAAGTCACACCTTCTTCTTTGATTTTACGCATTGCACCAAGACTAAAGACTTGGAAGCCACCTGAGTCGGTTAATATGGGTTTGTCCCATTTCATGAACTTGTGTAAGCCACCATGTGCTTCAATGACATCTAAGCCTGGACGTAAGTACAGGTGAAAAGTATTACCTAAAATAATTTGTGCTTGAATGTCTTCAATATCACGTGGCAACATACCTTTAACTGTGCCATAAGTACCAACAGGCATAAATACAGGTGTTTCAACAACACCATGTTCAAGCGTTAAGCGACCACGGCGGGCACGCCCTGATTGCGCAAGTTTTTCAAACTTCATACAAATTCCAAATCAAGGCGAAAAAACAGTTCGCTGATTGTTCGAGCTAAAAAGAGAGCTATTTTCCTCGATTCTGTACTTAAACGCCAGTTTTGTGATGTGTTGAACTGTTAATTCTGATTCATGAATTACAAAAAATGAGAGAAAAGCATGTGGGATTGGAAGTTTGTATTATTTTTGCTTGTGTAATGATTTGTTTCTATTTTACCTGAAAATAGTGATTAAATTGTAAGTGAAATTGGTATCTACTGATTCTTTACGTTGACTGTGTGTTCCTGGGGTGGGTAATGAGTGAATTAAAAGAATGGGAATTTTATAAAACATTGCTAGAAACGACCAATGCGATTCCTTGGCAAATTAATTGGGATACCAAAGAGTTTAGTTATATTGGACCGCAAATTGAAAGCCTATTGGGGTGGCCACAAGACAGTTGGAAATCTGCACAAGACTGGATTGACCGCATGCATCCAGATGACCGAGATAAGACGGTCGGTATGTGTATTCAACTCTCTGATGATGGTACCGATCATGAGGCAGATTATCGTGCGTTAACCCAAGATGGCGGATACGTCTGGATCCGTGATGTTGTGCATGTGATTCGTGAAAATGATAAAACCATTGCCATTATTGGCTTCATGTTTGATATTTCAGAACGCAAAAGTATGGAATTGGAACTTGAGGAGTTGAATAAAAAGAACCAAGCGTTATTACTGCAAGATCCATTGACGCAGGTGGCAAATCGCAAAGCCTTGAATGAACGGATTGAGTTTGAGTTTAAGCGAGCAGAGCGCAATAAACGACCATTGTCGATACTGTTTATTGATATTGATCATTTTAAAAAATACAACGATGATTTTGGGCATTTGCAAGGCGATCAGTGTTTGATTGCAGTCGCACAGTTATTAAAAAATCAGTTTAGTCGAGCCTACGATTTTGTGGCGCGCTTTGGTGGGGAAGAGTTTGTGGTGATTTTGCCTGAAACCACACTTGAAGATGCAGTTTTATCGGCTGAACGCTTCCGTAAGGCAGTGGCTCATTTGGCCATACCGAGCCTGACGGCAAGTCAGCATGCGAATATCACGGTCAGCATTGGGGTAAATACGCATGGCTCAGGGCAAAACTATTTAAATGTGTCTAGCTTTTTACAGTCGGCAGATCAATTGCTGTATCAGGCAAAAGCCGAAGGGCGGAATCAGGTTCGTTTTCTGTCTTAATTTGAGTTTAAGCAGCATTGTGAAATTTATTCACCATGCTGTCTTTTTTGCTAAATCATTAGAAATTCGGACGATAATCAAAATTTTGCATAGCTGCTGTATCACGAAATGGTCGAATGGCTTTTTTGCCAATGGTCATGGTATTGATGACGTTGTTGGGGAAAATCTGAATTTGGTTGTTAAACAATTCAACATTGCGATTAAAAATGGTAATCGCAGCCCCTACATTTTCGTTTTGTTCTTCAATTTCATTCATCATTTTTAGATAAATTTCATTGGCTTTAAGCTCAGGGTAGTTTTCAACCACGACATTTAGGCTGTGCATGAGTTCTTTGTTTAAGTTCTCAATCCGTTGTAACTGAGATACATCGGCAGTGTTTGCATTCAAACTTAAAATGTTCTGACGCAATTCTGTCACTTTTTCTAAAGTGCCTTTTTCAAAACTTGAATATTGCTCTACCAAGGGTGCAAGCGCATCTAAAATTTTAATTTTTTGACGTTCGTAGCTGGTAACATCTGACCAAGCACGAATAGTGGCATTATGATGGCGTACAATATTATTACGAATGAAAATAATGGCTACAATGGCGATAATAATTAGCAATAATAAAATAAAAAGTCCCATGTTGCCCCCTGTTTAATGGTTGTACAATTTTGTCGCTGTTATTTTAAAAGTTTCAATAAATCAGACTTTAAATGTTCTAGATAAGGTAGTTTAAATGTACGTAAGTGTCCACGTAAACTCGAAATATCTTGGATATTCTGAGCTTTGCTAGAAATTTTGAATAAATCATGTGGTCCTAGATAACACAAGACATCACTCTCGGGATGAAACAACAAATCTCCTGAACGGTACTCAAAAAAGTCCGATAGGCGAAGCACCATGGCGGGTGTCAGCATTTTTGCCATCTGCATTTCATCGGTGCCATAAAATTTGAGTCGCTGATTGGTCTGAATATCACTGGTATGCCATGCAAAAGAATAAGGATGACCAAACGATTTGCTCGCAGTACTGATCGCTAAGCCAGGCATGTCAACACCAAAGACAAATACGCCCCACAGATCACGATGTATTTCCTGAACCTTGACCTGATTGCCATCTTTATCTGTCATGCGGACTTCATTCACAAAGTGATATTGAAATACCAGTACTTGATGGTCCTTGTTTTCTTCATCTGTCCAAACAGTGCTTGCATATAATGGAAAATCATTGGAAACAGAGCCTTGTTCAAATACTGGAAACAGGCGTTTTAAGTGGGCAATAAATAAAACAGGATTGAGTGGAACGGAAATATGTTGTGGTTGGCGGTGGTAAGCCAACTGATATTTTTGTGCAATGGTTTGTTGTTCGAGATAATCAATTACTTCTTCAACGGGGGCGTCATCTTCATAACAAATATAGGCCCAAAATACCATCAACCCGCCACAGAACAGGCTAGCTTGCGCCCAAATACTACTGGGTTGAATCAAAATCGCAAGCATAAAAATACTGCCTGTAATTGCAAGCAACCACGGCAGGGTATTTTCAAACTTCAAGGTGACAGGAGCATTCCAAGGATGTAGACCATCTAAAATTTGTTGATGGCTTTGCGCCTGACGCCCGATGTCCCAAAGCCGAGCAATATTGTGGAAGACCACCTGATTCTTTTTACGACGAATATGAATCGAATGTCGCACAGTATCAATCGGCATAAGAGCAGGAGGTCCTTGTTATTGTTATCTTGTAAAACAGTTATCCTGTAAAACGGTCAATCAGCATGGCATCACCATAACTGAAGAAACGATATTCTGTAGCCACTGCATGTTGGTAGGCATTGAGAATATTGTCACGATTGGATAATGCAGAAACCAACATCAACAGCGTAGATTCAGGTAAGTGGAAATTGGTAATTAAACGATCTACCACTTTAAAATCATAGCCAGGGTAAATGAAAATTTGGGTATCACCGATCCAAGCATCGAGTACACCGCCATGTGCTTGAGCAGCACTTTCCACAGCACGAGTTGCTGTTGTACCAACCGCAATGACTTTATTCCCTCGTGCTTTGGTTTCACGAATTAATTCAACAGTATGCGCTGGTACATCACACCATTCGCTGTGCATCACATGATTGGCAATATCATCGGTACGAACAGGCAGGAATGTTCCAGCACCCACATGTAAGGTCACGAAAGCTTTGTGAATTCCTTTGGCTTCGAGTTTTTCCAGTAAAGTTTGATCGAAGTGTAAACTTGCGGTGGGTGCGGCAACACTGGCTAATTTGCTTGGATCATTGAATACAGTTTGATAGCGTTCAGTATCAATCGCTTCGGCTTCACGGTTGAAGTAGGGTGGAATGGGTAACTGACCGCAACGGTCTAAAACATCCAAAATCGGTTGTGAGAATTCAACAATAAATAAATTCTCGTGGCGACCCTGTACCGTCACTTTAATCTCTTCTGCGCCGACAAACAGTTCTGCACCTGCTTTAGGTGAGTTACTGGCTTTAATGTGGCAATGTGCGATGTGTGCATCCTGCAAACGCTCGACCAAAACTTCAACGGCACCACCTGTTGCTCGTTTACCTTTTAAACGAGCTTTCATCACTTTAGTGTCGTTTAAAATTAAGAGGTCACCTTCATTCAGTAAATCCAGAATATCGGTAAACTGATGATCGTGATATTGACCTTGTGCATCTAAATGGAGCAAGCGTGATGAACTGCGGGTGTCTAATGGATATCGAGCAATAAGCTCATCAGGGAGATCAAAATTGAAGTCAGAAAGTTGCATGACACATTTCGCTAAAAAAACTGACGGTAGTATATGCTTTTTTTCATTTCTTAGTCGAAATTGGTTAAATAAGAATCTAAAAAAACCATTCTGTTTTAAAAGTAACCAAATGTGCTAATCTTACGTTGACAAGTTTTTTAAACAGGTTAATATACGCATCAACACCTACCCGAGGTGGTGAAATTGGTAGACGCGGCGGACTCAAAATCCGCTGTCAGAGATGACGTGTCGGTTCGAGTCCGACCCTCGGGACCATATATTAAAAAGCCCTCAAGCATATTAAGACTTGGGGGTTTTTTATTGCCTGAAATTTAGTGTTCTTCAAGGGAAAGTGCTTTTTAGATATATGTCTTCTGCTTTTGATTCTTTCAATAAGCCGCTATTTTATGATTATAGATAGCTTCATTTGGAAAAGAACAATGAATAAAAAAATCATTTGGACGGTGATTGGACTTATTTTTTGCGCGTTAGCCTATTTCTATGTTTCTCCTTATATTGTGTTGAACAATATAAAAAACGCAGCGCAAGCAGGAGACAGTAAAAAAGTCTCTCAATATATTGATTATCCAAGCGTGCGACAAAGCCTGAAAGATCAGATCAATACAGATATGCTTCAAGACATGAGAGATGAGCAAGATCATTTCTCTGGTTGGGGACAAATGCTAGCTTCGACTTTGTTGGATAAAATCGTTGATGTCGTGGTGACACCAGAAGGAATGACGATGGTCTTGCAAGGGCAGGGCTTGAAAGAAGTTGATCAAGATAAAAGTCAAGAAACTGCTGATGTCAAACGACAAGATAAGCCCGAATATAAAGCGGGCTATACCTCTTGGCTGAATTTTGAGGTACAAATTCAAGCTCCAGAGTCGTCTAAAGTGTTCAAAGTAATGATGGTGCGAGATGGTTTAAGTTGGAAAGTACACAAGATTATTGTTCCATTGCGGTGATCCAGTTTAGAGTCAGTCGGTCAATGTAAATACAGCAGGATTGTCATCATCTTGTAGAAATGATCTTGGCAATAGAGTTTGTGGTCGCGGCATGATTGGTAGGTCTAAGTGTATTTATTATTCAAGTTTCTTGCTCCAAAACTAGATTTGGAGTAACCAAAATTAAGTAAAGGTAAGCAGCACTCAAGCAAAAATAATAGCAGATGGAATAGCAAAAACAGGCTTACCAAAATGGTATTAATGATGCTGATTCATGTCAGCAACTTGTCGAACAGAATTGGAATAATATAGAAAACTGCTTGAATGATCCGCGTGTGAAATACTTTGCATTTAGCAGTAAAGCCTACTGTGTGAACAGGTTTACATCTGTTGAATTTTGTTGAATTGTCTTTTACCCATCGAGATTACTAACCAGTTGGAACGAATTGGGACATAAGAGAAACAGGTCTATGTCAGTAAAATTCAAAATGTAATGTTTGAATAAAAATTATATAAAAATAAGTACTTGAATTTAAATTGTGTTCAAATTTAAGTGTTTTTTTATTTAATGGAATCAATTTGGTGAATGAGTAAAGTATTGGTTATGAGGTATTTATATTTTAAACTAGATAATTTTTAGGAAAGTTCATTTAATTTTAATATCTGTGTTTAAAAGAATAGTGATTTTTTCTAAGCTTTGTATTCAAAAAGTGAAATTTACTCTAATAATAATTTGATGAACATAATATAAATAAGCACTTATATGGGAGGCTTCCTCAATTTATCTTTATGTATAAATCTATTTTTGAAATTAACTAAAAATTAATGCGAAAATTGAATCAATAAAATGATATGGATTTGCTACAATCGCGCGGTCTTTGCGGTTGTTTAAAATAGATAAAGAATTTTAAAGAGATAACGAGGTGCGGTTTGAAGATGGAAATTGCGGGTGCTGTACTGGCGGCTATCTTCTTTGGTAGTTTTGTGTTGATAAGTAAAAGAATACGGAAGCAACCTTGTGGTGCGAATGAAAAAGCATGCCCAGTGAACGCATTAGAACCAGAATGTATTTGTGTACCCTGTAAAACGCTAGAAATTCTTTATCAAAATCAAAAAGGTCAAATGACCATTCGAGATATTGATGTTATTCGGGTATATCAAGAAAAACAGCATTGGTATGTGGAAGCATTTTGTCATTTGTTAAATGAACAGCGTATTTTTGAAGTCGAAAAAATTAAATGTCTAAAATGTCCTAAACATTGTTCACGTTTAATTAATTCAACTGAAATTCTAGAATATTTAACCAAACACCTTGAATGATCATTGGAATATTTTCTTATTTTTTATTCATTTCTTTGCTATGAGTAGTTTATTTCAAAGCAGACTTTTTCTTTATTTGGAAGGGTGAAAATAACTTCGTGTAATTTTTGGAATTAATATTCAAGAGAATACTTGTTTTTTGAGATAGGTTTTTAATTAGTTATTGATAAATCTTGTTTATTTCTATTTTCTTTCGTTGTATTCAGCATTTGATATGCCCCCATCATGAGTAATCAGTAAACGTATCATTTCAATATTTTCTTGAGTGCTATGCCTAAGCGACACAAGTACATGACTTAATCATCAACGAATAATGATAAAAATTAGCTAAAAGCGTGTGCAAAATAATCAACAAATGATACATTTATGTATAATATTGTGACTTATTTATCATTTATTGTAAATTTTGTGAGTGTTTGCTTTATGCAGGGGATGACAACAAGAATACATCGCGCGTTATTGGGGGGTGCATCGCTATTATTGGTCGGTGTTTGTCATGCTTTTCCTCAGCCTGGAAGCTATATTTCCAACGTTGCATCTGGGGACTATACCGATGAGATGGGCAACCTCTTATTGGTTAATTCCAATCCTGTGGCATTAGAGGTGCAAAAAACATATTCCCTAACACTGGTACAAAATCAAAACCAATATGGTGCTATAGGCGGGGTGGTGAATCTTCCACACGTTCTCACCAATACAGGTAATACGGCTGATCGATATACATTAAGTCTAGTGCAAAGTAGTAATGATAATTTTGATTTAAGTCATGTAAAGGTCTATGCAGACCGCGATCAAAATGGTTTACCTGATAATACCGAAGACTTATTGGTCGGTTCAATTGAGCTGAATGCAGGGCAATCTTTAGCAGTTGTGATTGTGGGGAGTATTCCTACCACGGTGGCTTTTAATCAGCTTAGTCGTTTAGACCTTACAGCCATTAGTCAGCAAAATATTACACTTTCTGCACAAGTCACGGACACGATTCGTGTTGTGGATGATGCCGTGATTTCTCTGGTGAAGGCACAAAGTGCAAGTGAAGGTAATATTGGTGATTTGATTACCTATACTTTGACCTATCGAAATACAGGGACAGCAACACGTCGCGTCGTATTGCAAGATGTATTGGATGATTCTTTAGATTATGTAACAGGCTCGGCACTTTGGAATCAGAATACCACCGCACTCACCGATGCCAATGATACTGAAGCATCTGCCAATACAGGAATTGCTTATCAATTTAAACCTGATGGGAAGAGTTTGGAAGCCAGTATTGCCGCTGTTGCCCCTCTAACATCAGGCACGCTGAGCTTTAAAGCCAAAGTGAAACAAGGTGCAGCGAATAAAATTCCCAATACAGCAGGTTTTGTACAATATGACACGGATAACACCACGGTAAAACTGAGCAGTTTTTCCAATACCGTGATTTATAATTTGGCCGCTGTCTATGGAGTGGTTTTAAATAATAAATCCAGTTCAGCAACGAACGGTGGGAATCCCAATAGCAGTCCTGATAACTTGGTCATTCAGGCCAGTTTAAAACCTGGGCAAGAAATATTTTTTAATAACTATGTGTGGAATATCGGCAATACCACAGATACGTATAATTTAAGTTACAGCTCAAGCAATCTACCGAGTTGCGCCAAAGTTAATTTTTACACGCAGGATGGGAAAACTTTACTCACGGATACCAATGGTGACGGTAAAGTCGATACAGGTTCGATTTCAAATGCTGCGGTAAAACAAATTCAGGTTGGGGTATCTGCATCTACAGGTTGTAGTAGCAGTGTCAGCCATATCAATATTGATGTGGTTGCAACCTCGATTGCTTCAAACTTAGTTTCGGACCCGATTCGTAACCAAATTACGACCTTAACGGTCGTGTCCAGCAGCAGTGATTTATATAACGCGGATCAGTCAGGTTTGGGCGTAGGTGTCTTGGATAACTTAGGTCAAGCTTTACGCACGGTTAAAGTGGTTTCGGGTAAAGCCGTTTTTCCTTTGGTCGCAAAGAATAATTCAAACCAAGCCAATAACTATAATTTATATGCATCCTTTAGCCCTATCGATGTCGCCAATATTGTACCGACCAGCAAAACGGGCTTTAGCGTCAAATTTTATGAAGGTGATGCAAGCTGTCAAACAGTTGGTAAGCAAATTACCAATACGGGAACCTTAGCCGCAGGGGCAAGCAAAGCATATTGTGCAGTGATTGATGTTGATGCCAGTCAACAGAATTTTACAGCTCCAATTTGGTTTGCGATTCAATCACCCATCAATCAACAGGCGGACTCCATTAAGAACCAAATTGAAAGTAATGTTGCGCGCTTACTTACTCTGATCAATGATCAGCAGGGACAGGTGGGTGTTGGTGGGACGATTGTTTATGTGCATACATTAAAGAATCTGGGCAATATGGCGGAAGGTGAGAATGCAGGTTCTCAAGTGAACCTTAACGTGGTTCCGCTGAAAAATGATGGCTTTGTCTACAGCCTTTATTACGATGCCAATAAAAATGGTCAAATTGATAGTGCAGATCAAATTATTAGTGCAACAACCAGTCTAAATCAGCTTTTGGGCAGTGCAGGTTTGCCACCTCAAACTGACATTCAACTTTTACTTAAAGTTCAGGCAGCACCTTCGGCAACAGAAGGAGTGGTGAGTCAGGCGGATATTTTAGTTGAGATTTCTGATTTTAATGGCATTCATTTAGACAACTTAAAAAACACAGATGTGACTACGGTAGCCACTGGGCATTTACAGTTATTGAAAACACAAGCAGTGAATAGTGGCTGTATAACCAGTGATCTAGCAGCTTTGAGCTATACCACTCAGTTGGTTTCAGTTAAGCCAAATCAGTGTGTGGCCTATAAACTCACACTCAAAAATGATGGTAGCTCTGTGGTGAAGAATGTGCAGTTTAATGATGTTGTTCCTGCCTATACCAGTCTTATTGGGACGCCTGTGATTGTGCCGACAGGGGTGGACCTTTCTTCAGGTGAGAAAGTTTCAGCTTTGGTGAGTAGTTTAGATCCAAATCAAGAAGCCAATTTCTACTTTGTTATTCGTGTTAACCCTTAAGCGTAGGCTCGGAAAATGTTTGCAGAAAAGAAAATGATTCGACACATGCGTATTGCTATGCTGAGCTTGTTGGGGGCAACAGCATCGACTGGGGTTTTTGCTGATGCTTTGGTCATCAGTAACATGGCTGTGGGGGAATACAAAGAAGAAGGCTCTACTGTAGTTCAAGTGGCACGTTCCAACTTGGTTCAAACCACGGTGATTCCTGTGTATAACCTGAGTTTAAAGGATAATCGTACGGAATATGTACGCCCAGGTCAGGCGGTTTATTATCATCATGTTTTAACCAACACTGGGAACGAGCGTGATCTTTATAATTTGTTGGGCAGTCAAATTGCAGGGGGAAGTTTTACCCACAGTAATATTGAAATTTATTTAGATGCCGATCGAAATGGTGTTGCAGACAATAATACGCCGATTAGCCAATATAGCTTAAATGCTGGAGAGACAGTTGCACTGATTATTAAAGCAATGATCCCTTCATCAGCAGCCGTAAATAGCTTCGGTCAGATTCAACTCACAGCAACCTCTACACAACAACCCAGCCTGACTCAAAATAATATTGATACATCACGAATCACTGATCAGGCGGTGCTAAATTTAACCAAGAGTTTTGATAAAACAAACGTCGTAAATGGTGATATTGCAACTGTCCGTTTAACCTATTTCAATAACGGTAATAACAGCGGTGTAGTGAATATCAGCGACCTGCTGGATACGACTCAGTTGACCTATGTAGCAGGGAATGAAAACTGGAATGGACAGGCACTTAACGCAGCGACCGGCAGTAATGACCCGACAGGGATCAACTACTATCTCGATAGCGATGGTAAAACCATTCGTGCACAGATCAGCAATGTGCCTGCAAATGCGCAAGGCTATATTGAGTTCCGTGTTCGTGTGGTGCGTACAGCACCTGGCGAAATTCCAAACTTGGCCAATATGGACTACGACCATGACGGTCTTTCCACCACTGCAAATTTAACCACACAGTCGAACACTGCGGTATTAAGCATTAAGCCAATCTATGGGGTGGTGATTAATGCTGCCGAAAATAGTGTGAGTGGTAATGATTTACTAGAAAAATTAGGGATAAGTAATGGTGGTACGGTTCTTTTTGAAAACTACGTTTGGAATACAGGAACGGTAGCAGATCGGTTCAATTTAACGTTTAACAGCCATAATTTACCGACAGGTAGTGTATTGGAATTCTATCGTGCAGATGGCGTGACCCCATTATTTGATACCAATAATGACGGCATTATTGATACAGGGACGCTTGAAGCAGGCGCTAAACTTCCGATTATTGTGAAGGTCACCTTCCCAGTAGATTATGTGGATACAGCCAACACAATTTACAATATCGTTCCTAAGGCGCAATCGATTACTGATAACACCAAAACAGATACGGTACAAGATCGGACTTCTCTCATTCAAAGTACTGCTTCTCGCCTAGTTGACCTGATCAATAGTCCAGAAGCTACGGCAAATGGTATGGGAAATGGCAATGTGTCCAATGGTGGTTCGCCGTGGAAAACCTTAGCAGGGGGAAATAACCAAACAGTAGTGTTCCCACTTACGGTGCGTCATACAGGTCAAGCGACCACATATAACTTTAGTGCCGATGCGGATAATAATTTTACGACAGTCGCATTGCCTCCTGAAATTAGTTCAGTCCGTTATTTCTCGACAGCAACGACAAACTGTTCAGTACTTGGGGCAGAAATCTCTTCAACTCGTTTGTTAGATAATGATGAATCGCAGCTTTATTGCGCCGTGGTGGAAATTCGTGCAGATGCTCAAAGCACAAGTCAACCAATTCCGATTTATTTTAAAGTCGCTTCTTCAAATCTCGTTACGTCAGCACCAAGTAATGGTTATGACGTAATCCAGAATGCCATCACGATTAACTCAAATGCGAGTCAAGGTGGAGTGAGTTTAGAGCCTGATTTGCGTGGGCAAATTGCGCCGGGCGGCAGTATTGTTTATAGCCATAGCCTAAAGCCGTGGGGAACTTCGGTATTGTCTGCAACGGACAGTTTAAGCATTGCCAATGATCGAACAGGTTTTACCACGACGCTTTACTACGATGCCAATAATGATGGGCAGTTAGATGCTTCTGATCCGATGATTCAGAATTTATCAGTTGTAAATAGTTCTATTTTAAGCAGCAAAGCGCCTATTCGTATCTTTAATAAAGTTGAAAATACCGCGTATAACACTGTTGGAGTCGTGAATACTTCCATCATTAGCCTAAAAAATAGTGCTGGGACGATATTAGATACGGCAACAGACATTACAACTATAACCACTGCGCCAGTCCGTTTGAGTAAGTTGCAAGCTAAAGATAATAATTGTGATGGTGTCGCGGATAGTGCGTATACCTCAAATGTCTTGCCGATCACGCGTAATGCAGATGGTTCAGGACAATGTGTTCTGTATCAATTAACCGTGAAGAATTTGGGTGCTTCGGCCATTGGTCGATTTAATTTTTATGATTACACGCCTGAAGCGATGGTCATGAGTAAAGCACCAAGTTGTAGTACATGTGAATCTGGTTCGCTTAGTGCACCTGCACTGGGACAAACAGGTGCAATTAAAGCTTCTGTTGCAGCAATAAATAGTAATGAAAGCCATAGCTTAGAGTTTGGAGTGAAGTATGTGGGGAACTAATAAACATCCAAATAATCGTCTTGTTGGAAATTTACAGATGCTTAAACTCATGCAAATACTTAGTTCTTTATTGATATTCATTACGAGTTTATTGTTTGCCTCACTTGTAAGTGCTGCAACACCTACACTTGAGATTATGTCTAATTCCTATACGGGAATGCCTAATGTGGGAGCGACGACATCAGCTCAAAGAAATACATATGTCTTCAATATCAATAACCCAAATGATAATTCGGGGACGTTAAATTATTTCCCAAGAATTAACGTGGATTATACATTAACTAACCAACAGTATGATTCAAATAACAACCCTGCCCTTTTTTTTGGTGTAACCAATCTTACAGTTTTCCCAAAACTAGTTGATCAGGGAAGTCCAAGTAATTCCCATTTTTCTTCAACACGCACATTACCGGGGCAAGGTATTGATGTAAATTCAAACCACGGTTTACGAATGACAGCAGATACAAGTAAGTTTCTGGGTAGTCCAGCCAATACGGCTAATGTAAATGGAGGATTGGGATATCAAGTAGGAGAAGTCACTTTAACGTGGGATAGGCCTGTTAGAAATCCAGTGATTAATATATCAGGCTTAGGCGCTGTCCGTACATTAACGAGTACTGGTGAAATTTTGTTAGGGATGTCTGCCCAGTTTAAACTAACTACTACCACAAATATTAGCAGTGTATATGCGTTATCTGGTGTAAATTTCTCTGTAACCAATAATGGCGAGATAAGAAATACATCTTCGGTACTGGGAGCGAGCGCGTCAAATGGTGGAGCTAGTGGTAGTATTCAGGTTTTAACATCTGCACCTATTACAGTTCTAAAATTTAATGTTTATTTTAGAACAGACCGAACTGCTGGGGTAATTACAGAAAGCTCAACAACAGGTACTGCATTGCAGGATGCTTTTGTCTTTAGTAGTTCTAGTGTCGACTCTATGGTTGGGGATTTGGTGGTTTCAAAAACTAATGCCACAACCCAAGTCTATTCTGGTGCTACAACTACTTATACAGTACGCGTCACCAATAATGGTCCAGATACTTATACAGGAACATTACTCAAGGATGTAGTCGGGGCAGGGTTAACTGCGACAGCTGTTGCCTGTAGTACAGTTGCGAGCAATAAATGTACCACCGCCCCAGCTTTAAGTAGTCTAGGCTCGATTGATACTGGTGCCTTAGCTGTTGGCGAATTCTATGAAATTTTAGTGACCACACGTGTGAATGCTGCGGCAGGCAGTACGGTAACAAATACAGCGACAGTTGAACTACCAACACTTGGTTCATCAACAGGGGTAAGTTGTACAACCTTAAATGCAAATGGTATTACACGTTCATTTAACTCAACTACAGGTGCATGCACCACAGCAGACCAAGATACTGTACTTGCTTCTGCTGACCTAGAAGTCTCAAAAACATCACATAAAACGACATACGATACAGGCGATGTTGTTAAATACACGATTAAAGCTTGGAATAATGGCGCATTGGCAGTTACCGATGCGAAATTAACAGATGTCGTTCCAACCAATATTTCGGGTTTGAGTTGGACTTGTACCAAATATGGTACGGCCGTTTGCCCAACATCTACAAATATGGCCACTTCAGAAAGTAGCAATAGTTTAACTGCGACTGGGTTGAGCTTGCCAGCAAATGGGAAAGATGTAAATTATTTAGAGTTCACTATAACAGGGTTGGCTTATAAAGCAGGTTCGGTGGCGAATACAGCATCAATTACAACGAGTGTTTTTGATCGGAACTCTACGAATAACAGTGCAACAGCCAATATGACTATTGCACAAAATATGCCAATCGCCACAGGAAACACACAAAATCAGTGTTTATCTAGTCAAGCAGTCAATCTCGTTTCTAATACTGCATTTATTAGCTATGACGCTGATAACACATTGACAGCTAAGAGTTATGATCTTAAAACAGCGGGGAGTAGTCCAAGCATACTTCCAAATACTGTGATGTATGGCACAGGAGCAAATGGTGCTTTAGAAGTAAAAGGTCGACTCAGTTGGTCTTATGGTAGCCCACGGAGTAATACGACTGGTGTGACTATACGGGTGCTAGTGGATGGAGTTATTTATGCAGTATTGGTTACACCAGGAAAAAGCTCAAACAATACAGCAACTTTCAATGCATTGAATGGTGCACAGGTAGTTGAAACAGAATATGCTTTGACTTCTTATCAAGCAGACCCAGAGTCAATTAATTTTACAATTACATTACCGACGACGGTTACGAGTGTAAAAGTTGTAAGCACAGAGTTTCAGAGTTATGCTAGTTCTGGTGTCGCAGGTGATGATATTGGTATTGGCTTAAATGAAGTCAATGCCTGTTTAAAGCCAACATTTGCAATGAACAAAGTGTCTGAAAATGGCACAGACAGCTTCAACTTTAGTGCTTTTACCAACTTGAGCAATGCCAATGCTGAAACCATTACCAGTGGTGAAGTGGTCACAACAGTAGTTGGGGCTGCACAATCGGTTCGTTTAAAGAAAAGTACATCCCCCGTTGAGCAAGGCTCATTATTGGCTTATGCAACACCAAACACAGCCATCAGTTTTACTGAATCGACATCGACTTTATATTCACTTAAAAGTATTGAATGTACAGATACCAATGCAGCCATTTCAGGAAATAGTACTGCAAATTTGGGGGGCGTAAATGGTTTGACCCAAACTATACCGGCAGCGAATGTGAAATTTGCCGCTAAACTGGTTTGTCGCGTGACCAACAGTAAAAAAGCAGGTTATGTATTTTCGGGGCGGGTGTTTAACGATAACAGCGGTACAACTTCAGATGTTTCCAAGGCGTATAACGCGATTGTAGATGCAGGTGAAGTGGGAATTGCAGGGAGTGTTGTTGAACTGCAAGATTGTAGCAGTAAGGCCATTTTGGCTTCTGCAACCAGCAATGCCAATGGTGATTTTAAAATTCAAACCTTAGATGACGTATTTGCTGGGCGAAGTAATGTTTGTTTGGTACAGCGTAATTTGACAGGTTTTGATTCGGTGAGTTCTGCAAAAGCCAGTAGCGTGACAGCGACAGCCGACACCAGTAATGACTTCTTTACCATTCCTAAAGCTGCAAATGTGACTAGCTATGATGGTTTCTTGTTTGGTGATGCCGAGTTGCAGTTGGTCTTAACGCAAAATGGACAAAAAACTATTGTGGCAGGTGATGTGGTGGATTATCCACATGAGCTTAGTGCAAAAAGTGTCATGAATGCGCTGAATTTAACGGAAACCAAAGAGCAACAACCTGCAAACAGTCAGCCTTGGCAGAGTTTGGTTTACGTAGATAGCAACTGTAATGCACAGTTAGATCAAGGTGAGAATTTGTTCACCAGTCGCGTATTAAAAGCCAATGAAAAAATTTGTTTGATTCAGCGAGTAAATTCACCTACTACGGCACAAGGTGGTGATCGCTTTATTGCGAGCTTCAAGGTCAATGGCAAGGCGACTTATACCGCTGCGACGACCAAGGAAAGTAATAGTGTGAATGATATTACAACGATTGGCACAGCAGGTCTCAATATGAGCAAACTGGTGCGAAAAACATCTGCATGCCCTGCACCGAGCAATGATTCAACGCCGTTTACTGTAACGAACCAAGCTGCAAAAGGCGATTATTTGGAATATCAAATCACCTATACCAATAATTCAAATAAAAACTTGGTTGATATTGTCCTTAAAGACAGTGTTCCATTAGGAACAGTTTATGGAGCCATGTCTTGCAGTGTTTCAGGATGTCAAACTCAAGAAAGTTCAGGACAGTTAATCTGGACAATTCCGGGTGTATTGGCGCCTAAGCAAAAGGAGCAAGTCGGGTTCTGCGTGCGGATTCCAAACTAGTTTTGATTTTGGGTAAATACAATAAGGTCGGGTCATTTTATGGAGCCGACCTTATTTTTTCTGTTAGATTTGCTATGTAAAATATTCAATGCATTGCTTGAAGCGGTCAGATGAGTTGAAACTACCAGAGTTGTGCCAAAATTAATTTAAAATAAACAATAAAAACAAATGCTTAATTTTTGATAATACTTCAATTCCCCTCTGAAAATAATTGAATCATCACGATTAGTTTCACATTGTTTCTTTGTGTAAGGTCACTGTTTTTATGAAAATTGATGATAAACAGTCATTTATTTCAAATATTGTAAACTTATATAAATAAATTTAAAAATCAAGAGTGAACCAGTTAACATTTTTTTTATAAAATGTATGGTGATGCGTTTGTTTTTTGTTTAATATTGCTTTGAGCTTTGCAACATTAATTTACTTAAATGTGATTAATGTCGCAAATATGTGCATTGGGTTGCAGTGGATAAAATCATGTTAAACAAAAGAACTACGCTGAAAAAATTGATGATGGGTTTAATGCTTGCAGGGGGGGCTGCTCATGGAATGGCTGCCGCTACGACATCAAATGAGCCTGTATCAATTCAGTTAAAAGCATTCAAAAAAGTTGTAGACAGTAAAGGGAATGCACAGTTTCAAGCTGCAAACTCAATCAAGCCTCAAGATGTGATCGAGTATCGTGCGACTTATACCAACAACACGACACACAGCATTAAAAGTTTAAAAGCAACCTTACCAATTCCAGCAGATACTCAATATTTAGGCAACAGCCTGCCTTCAGGCGCACTTGCCAGTACAGATGGCGTTAACTTTGCTGCGATGCCATTAAAGAAAAAAGTAGATGGAAAACTCGTCAACGTTCCACTCAAGGAATATCGCGCTTTACAGTGGCAAATCATGGAATTACCTGCCAAGAAAACAGTAACTGTTAGTGCGCAAGCCAAAGTAAATGCATCAAACGATTAATTTCTAAATTTTATACACGTCATTTTGATGGGGTCGGGGGACTCTTATGCCTATGAATTTGAAGAACACAAAGCGAAATAGCCTTTATGTGTCAATTGCGACAATTTTAGGGGGCTTTGCTTTTTTCGCGACAGGTGCACATGCAGCAGCACCAGCCGCAGGAACAAACATTAGTAACATTGCAACAGCATCGTATGTAGATGGTACATCGACCACACGTACTGTGACGTCAAATGAAGTCAAAACGACTGTTTTACAGGTGGGTAGCTTCACACTCGAGCAAAACCGTACCGCAACTGCCAACCCGAATGGTGTCGTGACTTTATCGCACGTCTTGACCAATACAGGTAACGGAACGGATGAATTCACGCTGAATTTAGCCAACGTGGCTGGAGATAATTTTGATTTCTCCAACATTGCGATTTATTTAGATGCAAATAAAGATGGTGTGCCAGATAACGGTACGAATTTGGCAGGTCAAAAAGTTACCTTAAATGCTGGTGAGTCTGTAGGCTTGGTCGTGGTGGGTACAACTGCCGCAACAGCATCAGCAGGTAATTCTGGTCAATTAGAACTGTCTGCCGCAAGTACTTATATTACTGTCGTAGCGGACAAGACCAAGAAGAATACTGACACCGTAACGATTGTTACTGGTGCGGTCATTCAAGTGACGAAGTCTGCCAATGTAACCGCCGTTGCACGTGGCGATACCGTGACTTATGAATTGACTTATAAAAATACGGGTAATTCCGATGCAGCCAATCTAACCATTGAAGATATTTTACCTTCAGGTGTGACCTATGTTGCAGGTTCAGCACGTTGGAGCGGTCAGACCGCGGCATTGACCGATGCGACGGGTGATGAAGCGGCAGCAGCGGCGAAGTACGAATTTACCAATGGTAAAGTTCAGTTAGTTCTTGCTTCTGTAGTGCGTAACAGTACCGGCAAGTTAACCTTTCAAGTGACGGTAGATAGTGCTGCTCCTGCAGGAAAAATTACCAACATCGCGACATTTGACCCAGATGGTCCAGGTAATGAGACGTCTCAACCAACCAACCCGTATGATGTAACTGTACAGTCTACGTATACGGGTACCATCAACGATAACGCAAGCGATACTTATTCGGATGCGCAAAAAACAAGTGATCCTACTAAGAATGACTTGATCGAAACAACAGCAGTACAAGGTTCCCCAGTTTTATTTGGGGCATCAAGCTCTACAGAAGATATTTGGATTCACAACCTTGGTAATGTCGCTGAAACCTATAACATTACAGTTAATAAATCGGCACTGCCTGCGGGTTCTATTGTTGAGTTATTAAAGTCAGATGGTAATACACCGTTAACCGATACCAATGGTGATGCGAGTGTGGACAGTGGTCCATTGGCTTCAGGTGGTCACCTTGAAATCTCTGCACGTATTACGTTACCAAATGGTTATACAGGCCCAATTACAGCATCTGGTCTGGACACAATCTTAACTATTACACCAGTGCACGCGCCTGCATCTTCAGATACTGTGACTTTAAGAATTAGCAATATCACAGCGTCAAAAGTCGATTTGAGCAATGGTAAAGGGAATAAAAACTATACGGAAGATGATACGGGCTTAACCGGTGAAGGGGAATACGTTTCAGGTAATGTGGTAACCACGGTAACAACTAAACCTGGCGTTGCGGCGACCTTCCCAATTGCTATAACGAATTACGGTTCAACATCGGACAACTATAACTTTGGTACTGAACAAGCATTACCATCGGGTTGGACTGTTGAATACTTTGTTGCCGATGCCAATGGTGTTTGTTCAGCAACGAAAGTGACCAATACGGGTGCAATTCAGCCAAATACAACGGCGTATTTCTGTGCCAAGGTGACTCCATCTACAGATGCAACACCTGCCAATAGCCAAGATATCGTCTTCACCATTAATTCGCCTGCAACAGGTTTAACAGACAAGATGAAAGATCACTTGACTGTAGAAGCCGTACGTGGACTTTCATTCTTGGCGGATCAACAAGGTCAGGTCGCACCGGGTGGTACGATTGTCTATAAACATACCTTAACCAACAACGGTAACGTTGTAGAGGGTATTGCTGATGGAACATTACCGATCAGCATTACACATGACCCTGCAACTAATGGTTTTGTGACTTCTGTTTATGTGGATAAAAACAACAACGGTATTGCAGACACGGATGAGTTGGTTACTGATATTCAGAACCTTAACAAGTGGTTAATTGCAACCAATGCTGCAGATGGTCTTTCTCCAAAAGAAAGTATCAATATCTTGGTTAAAGTTGAAGCACCAAGTAATGCAACAGCGGGTCAAGCCGATTTGTCAATTGTGACGGTTACACCGACTGGCGCATTAAATGGTACGGCTGCTCCTGCTGCTGTCACTGTGACAGATAAAACCACAGTCAACATTGGTCAAGTCCGTCTGGAAAAAATGCAAGCACTAGATGCAGCATGTGACGGAACACCAGATGGTGGCTTTGGAACATCTACACTTCAGGCGAAACCAGGTGCTTGTATCATTTACCAAATTAAAGCGGTGAATGATGGTAATCAGGCAGTAACTAAAGTTGAGATTACCGATGCTGTACCAAGTTACACCACTCTAGGTTCGTCGCCTGCGGCTGCGCTAGAGCCAGTATCAAAAGGTACTGTGACCAATACGGCAAACAACTTGAAGTCATCTCAATTTGATTTGGCACCGTCTGAAACGGTGACGATGAAGTTCAGCGTTAAAGTTGATGCTCAATAATTAAGTCAAAACATTAATAACTATTTGTGTGGATAGGCATCCTTTAGTGCCTATCCCTTTAAACCTGCTTTTGCTCGGTATTGGGGTATTTTCGTGATTAAACGAGTTCAGCCGCTACAGAATCATAAGATCAAGCTTATTTTTTCAAGCTTAGCTACGGCTATGGCATTGGTAAATCATGCTTATGCTGTGATGCCTGCTGCTGGGCAAAATATTACCAATACGGCATATGCAAGTTTTGTACAAACTGATGGTCAAGTTGGTCAATCGGTTTCAAATACCGTTCAAGTGACCATTACACCTAAATATGTGATTAGCCTCACTTCACCAACACGATTAGAAATTGATGCGGGTGCACGAGTGATTTGGCTGAATACTTTGACCAATCATAGTAATGCACCTGCAGATATTGTGATTGATAAAAGTGCTGTTCCCGAATTATCGAATATTAAAATTTATGTCGACAGTAATCAAAATGGTGAATTTGATCGTTCAGATTTGCTGGTTACAGGGCATTTAAGTTTACAGGCTGGGCAAAAAGTTGATTTATGGGTGGTTGCGGATTCCTCCATATCATTGAATGACAGCCAGCAAGTAGATTTACCACTCCAAGCCTATGTTGTACAAGACCCGACTGCTATTGCAGATGCGGTTAATGCTTTAATTAGTTTCTTACCACAACTCACAGCGACTAAATCGGTCGATAAAACCAGTTTTGAACCACAAGCAGGTCAATCTTATGATTTAACCTATAGCTTGAGTGTGAAAAATAGTTCAACGCGTAATTCTGGTCTGCAAACCATTGACGTTGATGGTGAGGCCATGAAAGCTGTAGTTCTGTTGGATGAAATACCTGCCAACACCATCTTTAAATCGGCTAAACCGACCAATTCTAAAGCATTGGTTTTATACCCATTGGGACAAGATAAGTTTACCCGCCAGATTCCAGCAGATAAATCTTTAATCAATACATTGGTGGTGGCATACCCTCAAGCCTTGGCTGCGAATAGCACCGAAGCGGTTGAGTTGGTTGTAACCATGAATCCAAATGTGAGTCATGTATCAATTTCGAACGCGTTCAGTGTTGAGCATGGTTTGCTTTCTAATTTGAAAAAAACTGTTTCTAATGAAGTGACGACAAGCGTTGGTGGTAGTGCATCAATTAGTAATAATAGTAAAAATTATTCCAATATTTTAGCCACAGGCAGTTTAAGTCAACCGCTGTACATTGCTGCAAATAGTGCCATGTGTAATGCCTCACGCAGCAATCTTGATAAAGTCAAAATTAAAGTTCAGTCGACGCTGACTGGAGACGTTGAATATGTACAGGGTGTTGAGACTGGAGCGAATACAGGTGTATTCCGTTTCACTTTAGCAACACAAGAAGCCAGTATCATTCATGTGAATGACCAGATTTTACAAACCGTTAAACGTGATCAAGTAATTGTGTCTCTGACGGATTGTTTAGATGAGAGCAGTAATTCGACCAACAGTATTACAGATATTCATACCACAGTATTGATTGATCCTTATGGTGTGGTTTTTGATGCCAAGACCAATTTGCCTGTTGCTGGTGCGAAGGTAACTTTGTTGGATGAGAAGGGTAATCCTGCTGAAAATGTGGCGTATAAATTGGATGAAACCACGGGCGAAAAAGTAGCGATTCCAGCGCAACAGATGACCAATAACAATGGTGAATTTGTATATCCATTTGTCGAAAATGGAACCTATCGACTTGATATTGATACTTCAACCATTGCAGGTTCGACCAATTATAAATTTACCAGTGACAAGACCATTTATAATAATTTTACTAATCGTATCGTTGATAGCTCTTGGTCTTATGGTGGTAACTTTACGTTAAAAACGGGTGATGCTGCACTCAATATTGATATTCCAATTGATCCTGTGGATATTTCTGTTCCCAGCAATGACAAATTGGTCATTAAAAAAGAAGTGGTCGGAACAAATACTGCTGAAATTGGTGATTTTAAAGATTACCAAATTACGGTGGCAAATATGGGGGATTCCACCCTCTATAACGTCAACATGAAAGATACTTTGCCTCGTGGTTTTATTTATGTTTCAGGCAGTACTCGTGTTAATGGGCAAAAAAATGCAGACCCTGAAGGTGGAAAAGGGCCTTATTTGACGCTTGGTTTGGGAACACTGACGCCAAAACAAGAAGCCAAAGTTCAATATCGTGTCTATGTCGGTCCTAATGCACTGAGTGGAGACGGTATTAACCGTGTTTATGCGCAGGACAATAAAAATACCGTTTCGAATGAAGCGCAGGCCGCAGTAAAAGTCACACCAGGTGTATTTAGCCCAGATGGCTTTATTGTCGGTAAAGTCTTTAGTGATTGTAACCGTAACGGCGTTCAAGATGCGGGAGAGCGGGGCGTACCTGGGGTCCGTATTTATATGGAAGATGGTAGCTTTGTGGTGACGGATCGTGAAGGTAAATACAACTTCTACGGCATTCGACCGATTACCCATGTGCTTAAAATCGATAATACGACTTTACCGAATAATGCAGAATTGGTGCTGATTAATAACCGTCAAGCAGGTGACCCAGCCAGCCGTTTCGTAGATTTAAAACGTGGCGAGTTACATCGTGCAGACTTCGCGATTACCGATTCTTCAGGTGAATGCACTCAAGCCTTGGCAGAACAAATTGAAGACCGCCGTAGTAAAATTGATGCACAACTGGATGCATTAGAGCAAACCTTACGTCAAGATTTAACCGTCGATCCACTGAGCAATTCAGTTTCAGATGTACAAGGTCAACCTGCAAGTGGATGTATTAGTGCAGCAGGTGCTTCAGCCAATTGTAATATTGAATATAAAAAAGATCAGATTAAAGACGTCAAAACAGTTCAAATTGAACCAGTAAAAGCTCCTGTTGTTTTAGATTTAGAGCAAGAGCTTGAGCGTTCTGAATCGAACCAACTGGCGATTTTAAATCTGAAAGAGCAGCAGATTTTACCTACGCCACAAGCCACCATTCAGGTCAAAGGTGGTTTAGGCACAGACATTCGTTTATTTGTAAATGATGAGCAAGTGTCAGAAAAGCGAATTGGTAAAAAAGCAGTCTATCAAGAGCGTAGTGCTACAGGTTTAGACTTTATTGGTGTGCCGTTAGCGGCTGGCAAAAATAGCATTGCAGTTCGTCAGTACGATAGCTTTGGTAATTTACGTGATCAGCAACAAGTCACAGTGATTGCACCAGATGCGATGAACCAATTGACGACGCAGCCTGTTGAGCAAGCCGTTTATGCCAATGGTAAAGATATTTATCAGGTGGTGGTTAAGGTACTGGATCAGCATGGGACACCTATTGCGACACGTACACCCATTACACTGGAATCATCTATAGGCACGATTCAACTCAAAGACCTTGATCCAGATAAACCTGGCGTACAAGTTTTTGCAGAAGGTGGGTCCTTGGTGGTGCCCGTATTGGCACCTTTGGAAGCTGGATCGGGTGTATTACGTGTCCGTAGTGGCATATACGAACAGACTGTGCCTGTGCGCTTTTTGGCAGAACTTCGCCCAATGTTGGTTGCGGGGATTATTGAAGGTTCTTTTGCACTAAATAAGTTTGATCCTAAAAATTTATCGCAAAGCTCGACTCAAGATGGTTTTGAAGAAGAACTGAATGATTTGTCCAGTTCAGCCGATGGTGAAACCGCCATTCGTGGTCGTGCGGCTTTATTTTTAAAAGGCAAAGTGCGTGGCGATTATTTACTGACTTTGGCATATGACTCAAGCAAAGAAAATAATCAGCGTCTATTCCGTGATATTCGTCCAGATGAATATTACCCAGTGTATGGCGATGCCTCTGCCAAAGGTTTTGACGCACAGTCCACCAGTAAACTTTATGTACGTGTCGATAAAGGTCGTTCTTATGCCATGTATGGTGACTACGTTACACGCACCGAAAATGATGAAGGACTTTCTTTAGGTCAGTATAGCCGTTCGTTAACGGGTTTAAAATCGGTGGTTGAAGGGGATCGCTTTCAAGTCGCGAGCTTTGCTGCACGCACCAATACCACGCAAGTGGTGAATGAACTCCGTGCAATGGGGGGTTCAGGTCCTTATGCCTTGGGCATGGACAGCAATGACATGCTTCAAAATAGTGAAAAAGTTGAAGTGATTGTGCGTGACCGTAACAACCCTGGTTTAATTATTTCACAACGCACTTTAACTCGGTTTAGCGACTATGAAATTGATACCTATACCAACAGTATTTATTTAACTTCACCGTTAAGTAGCATTGATGAAAATCTAAACCCAGTCTATTTAAGAATCACTATTGAAACCGATCAAGGTGGCAAAGAATATACCGTGGCAGGGGTCAATGGTCGTTATAAATTGAATGATAAAGTAACCGTCGGCGGTTCTTATATTCAAAATGATGATCCGATTGATCAGGAAAAAATTGCCAGTGCCAATACGGTGATTCGCTGGAATGATCAAACCAAACTGATTGCAGAATATGCTTATTCTGATCATGATTTAATGACTTTGGATCAGCTAACCGATGTGAATGCCTCGACGGCTGCAAATACCTCAGGGGATGGTTCCGCAGCACGTGTAGAACTGGACTATAAAAAAGGTGATGTCGATGTGCGTGCTTATCATCAGCAGGCGGATGTTGGCTTCCGCAATGCAGCATCTTCGATCAGTTCAGGCCGTAAAGAAACGGCTGTAAAACTGAATGCACGTTTAGATGAATTGGGTATATTACGTATTGAAGCCGTGCGTACAGAAGATATTGCCAATGCAGGGGTACGTAACGGGATCAGTGCTTCAATTGAAAAAGCCATTAACCGTATTGTGAGCTTGGAACTGGGTGTTCGTTATTATAATGAGTCACTGAATGCTGCCAGTAAATCTACGCAAAGCGTTGAAACACCCTATGATGGCACCACGGTTCGTGCCAAATTGAAAACAGCATTACCATTTGATGGTTCAAGTGCGTTTATTGAATATGAACAAGATGTTGCTGATAGTGATCGCCGTGTCTTTGCAATCGGCGGTGATGCCCAAGTTTATAAAAATATTCATGCTTATGCACGGCATGAATTTATCTCAAGTATTGGCGGTTTATACGAACTGAATGACACGCAAAAACGCAACACCACGGTATTTGGCTTAGACAGTCAATATATGCGCGATGGTTCGGTATTCAGTGAATATCGTGTGCGCGATGGTTTGAGCGCACGTGAAGCAGAAGCGGCGATGGGTGTACGTAATCGTTGGCAATTAAAAGAAGGTTTATTCTTTAATACCAGCTTTGAGAAAGTGAAGGTTTTTGAAGGTGAAAACAAAGATTCATTAGAATCTACCGCAGCGACTTTAGGCTTTGAGCATTTATCTAACCCACGTTGGAAGAATGTAGCGCGTATTGAAGGGCGTTGGTCAAATCAAAGTGATAGCTATTTAAATACGTTAGGAACGGCTTATAAGTATTCTGATGAAGTCACTTTCTTGGCAAAAAACGTTTTAAATTTAACGGATAATAAATCTGCCGATTCAGGCGATCGTTTAATTAACCGATTCCAGATTGGTGCAGCTTATCGTGATTTAGAAACCAACAAATTTGATTCACTCAGTAAAATTGAGTATCGCTACGAAAAGAATGAGACCACTTTAAGTGATCCGTACGAGCGTAATGCTTACATTATGTCGCATCATTTAAATTATCATCCAACGCGCGATGTGCATGTGTCGGGTCAGTATGCTGTGAAATATTTAGAAGAAACCTACGACCTATTGCAAAGCAGTGGTATGACGCAAATGCTGAATACGCGTTTCATGTATGACATTAATGAACGTTGGGATGCTGGGGTAAATGCTGGCGTCATGTGGAACAGCGTTTCAGATGGCACCAAACTGATGGCAGGGGTTGAAGTGGGTTATCTTTTGGCGGCCAACCTTTGGGTTTCTGGTGGATATAACTTTGTTGGTTATGAAGATAAAGATTTAACCGATGGCGATACCACAATGGACGGTGCTTATTTCCGTTTCCGCTTTAAATTTGATGAGAACCTTTTTAATCAAAATAAGGCAAGCGTGAATAAAGCGTTGGAGCCTAAATCATGAAATTTTTAGGATTAAAAGCATTGCTGTTGGCTGGGTTGTTTAGCCCAGTACTTTATGCCAACACAGAGACCCATCAATTCGCATATATCTCATCGCATCAACAGATTCAGTCGAAAATACGTGAGGCACTTGGGCAAAGCACCGATGTAAAAGAAAAATACCAACTGGAAAAAGCGCAAACATGGCTCAGTTATGCAGACCAGTTATATAGTGAAAAGAGTAAGCCAAAAAACTTAGAAATGGTTTATCAGCAGGTGCTGAAGATCACCAATACCGACAACAGAGTACAGCTTGCGATTCAAACGCCAATTTTAGCTTTTGCTCAGGTTATGCGCCGAGATTTGTGGGCTCGTATAGAAAGTATTAAAGCTCATGCAGGTTTTCAGTGTGCTTATAAAGAGCTTGCTCAGGCAGAGGTTAAATTGGTTTGGGCCGCAGCCGAATATTGTCAATTAGGCTGGCATCATTCGCGCGATATTTTTGCTTCGGCAGAGCGTTTGGTTGATCAGGCGGTGTATTTGGCACAACATTGTGAAAATGACCGCTATCTCGATCAGGCTTTTAGTCCCGTAAAAATTGCTACAGTGGAACAATTAAATGGTTCAACAGGCTGTCAGGGCGTCAATCTAGCGTATTGGCCTTTTACTCCGAATCAATAGTTTGAGTATCATTTGCTTTTATTCAGATTTTTAATAACCCTGAATGTGAATATTTCAGGGTTATTTTTATTGCTCATTTAAGTTTATTTAATAAAACTTAATTCTTTACTGATGCGATCCAACACAGGTTTTTTCTTGGCTTGAAACTGTGTTTTATTTTGCTGAATTAAATTGTTGCCGTGTTCTTAGTACCCCACCTGCGGATGTATATGCTGTGTATTTAGCCCGCTTGCAAGATTCGCCACGCGTTGCATATTTTTTAAATCACTTAAAAGAATATTTGGCGCAGCATGTCGATAATTTGGTACAACATCGAACCTTGCATTAAGCCATGCTAGTCCATGCTTTTACAGCAGGAAAATAGGCTTCAGTGTATTGATGCTCAGATATAAAAAAACCAAGACTGTTCATTTGAACAATCTTGGTTTTTGAAACTAAAGATTAAGCTTGAGCAGGTGCTTTTGCTAAAACTTCAGCCATTGCTTTGGCAACGATATAAACATTGTTCATGTTTAAGCCCGCAACACAAATACGACCACTACGGACCAAATAAATGGCATAGTCTTCACGTAAAGTATCGACTTGTTCGCCTGTTAAGCCTGTGTAGCTGAACATGCCTTTTTGTTCAACCAAGTAGTTGAAGTCACGGTCTGGAAGTGCTTTGGTTAATTCGTCTTTCAAAATACGACGCATTTTAATAATACGTTCACGCATTTCTTTAACTTCATTTTGCCACTGTTGATTTAACGCTTGGTCATTCAAGACTTGGTCAACCAACCATGCACCTGTTGTAGGAGGGCTAGAGTAGATACGACGTACTGTTGCTTTCAATTGACCGAAGGTGCATTGAGCAGTCGCAGCATCGTCACACACGAATGTCAAACCACCCACACGCTCACCGTAGAGTGAGAAAATCTTAGAGAATGAATTGCTGACAATAAAGTTTAAGCCCGCTTGGTCAAGTGCGCGAATCGCATAAGCATCTTGTTCCATGCCTTCACCAAAACCTTGGTATGCAATGTCCAAGAATGGAATAAGTTGACCTGCTTTTAGTACGGCAATGACTTGATCCCATTGCGCAGGAGTTAAATCTGCACCTGTCGGGTTGTGGCAGCAAGGGTGAAGCAATACCACACTTTGTTCTGGTAGTTGTTTTAAGCAAGACAACATACCATCAAAGTCTACACCACGCGTTTCTGCATCGAAATATGGGTAGAAATGGGTTTTTAAGCCCGCGCCATTAAAGATGGCAACGTGGTTGTCCCACGTTGGTTGGCTCACCCAAACTTCAGAGTTCGGGAAGTAATTTTTTAAGAAGTCAGCACCGACTTTCAGCGCACCAGAACCACCTAAAGTTTGAATCGTTACGGCACGACCACTTTGCACTGCTGGGCTGTTTTCACCAAATAACAACGCTTGAATTGCATCGCGGTAAGGTTTGAAACCTTCCATTGGCAAATACAATTTGGTTTTGCTTTGCTGTGGCTCAAGACGCTTTTGCGCTTCCATGATTGTTTCAAGCTGAGGCACAATACTGTCTTCGTTATAGTAAAGACCAATACTTAAATTGACTTTACCTTCACGAGGGTCGGTATTGAACTGTTCCATAAGCGACAAAATTGGGTCGCCCGCATAAGGAGGGATATGTTGAAACATTAAAAAATCCTTGTTTGTTGCAGCTAGGGTCAAACTGTTCGCGCTTCGCATCGTCCAGTTAAAGTTGGTGATAACTTAAGCCGATTCGCATGAGTTTTGCAAGACCAGTTTTATGCGATGCGATTCTGGTCTTACATGGGGGAGGAACAGCGTTTATTCAATAGACTTATTTAAAAGAACGATCCGGGTTTAATATTAAGGTTGTCTCTGCAAGTTTGCTTTTACGTTGTTTCATCCAATAAGCCACACTTAAACAGCCGATCCAAGCTGGAATCATATATACCGCGATACGCATATCAGGGGTTAGGCTCATAATCACTAAAATACCCAACATAAATACAATGCACAGATAATTGGTGAATGGATAAGCCAAACTTGGGAACAACGAGGTTTTTTGCTGTTGTTGTAGGCTTTGACGGAATTTTAAATGCGTGATTGAAATGACCACCCAATTAATCACAATAGCAGCCACGACTAACATCATCAGCAAACCAAAGGCTTTTTCCGGGAAGATGTAATTCAGTAAAACGCAGAGTGCAGTCACTAATGCAGAAATGAGAACTGCATTGACAGGAATCCCACGAGAATTAATTTTTTTAAAGAATTCTGGTGCATTGCCTTGTTCTGCCAAACCAAGCAACATGCGGCTACTACAATAACTGGTGCCGTTATAGACAGAAACCGCAGCAGTTAAAATCACGAAGTTTAATGCGGTGGCAACGCCTTGGCTGTCGAGCGACGCAAATACCATAACAAATGGGCTGCCGCCTTGTGCCATTTGGTTCCAAGGGAACAAGGCTAAAAGTACAATCAAAGTTAAGATATAGAAAATCAAAATGCGGTAGATAATCTGATTGACCGCTTTAGGTAAGATTTTTTGCGGATCGTGCGCTTCTGCCGCGGTAATACCGAACAGTTCAATACCCCCAAAGGCAAAAATAATTGCTGCCATAGCCATGACTAAACCGCTGACACCATTCGGGAAGAAACCACCGAGTGCCCAAAGGTTGCTGATAGCAGCTTGTGAGCCTGCGCTACCAGTTGCCAGCAAGTAAGAGCCAAAACCAATCATAGCGACAATGGCGAGAATTTTGATAATCGAAAACCAGAACTCCATTTCGCCGAACAGTTTCACGTGGAGCAAGTTAATGACATTAATTAAAATAAAAAAGCCAAGTGCCGACATCCAGGTTGGAATTTCTGGCCACCAGTATTGGACATACAGTCCCACTGCACTCAGTTCTGCCATACAGACCAGAACATTCAGCACCCAATAGTTCCAGCCCGACATGAAGCCTGCAAAACGGCCCCAATATTTATTGGCAAAATAGCTGAAAGAGCCACTCACAGGCTCTTGTACCACCATTTCACCCAGTTGTCGCATCATAAAAAATGCAATGAGTCCAGCAATGGCATAACCCAGAATAACGGAAGGGCCTGCAAGTTTAATAGATTGAGAAATTCCAAGGAATAGACCTGTACCGATTGCACCGCCTAGGGCAATCAGTTGGATATGACGGTTGGATAAACCGTGCTTGAGCTGACCGTGATCATTGTGTGACATATGATTATTCTCATCCTTGTCGTGTAATTATTTCCTAATAAATTACGTATATCATAAATTGATTAAAAAATAATATACAAGTGAAACACCTAATTATTTTTATTTCTCTTAAAAATAAGAAACTTAGGTGCCTATTCCTATCTGATGATCCCTATAAAGCATCCTTGTTTTTATAGTAATGCACCAAATATGGGCATTTATTGTAGCGAGTTCATCGGGGTTTTCTAGCCAAAAGTGTTGTTTAAAACAGCAGTTGAATGCGGTGTTTAAGTGAACGAGAGACAACAAGAAATAATGAAATTATGAATAAAGTAATTAAATTATATATTGCGTAATTTTATAAATTCAGTATGATGAAATGAAATTGATACAATTGTCGTAATGAATTGGAATTTTGCTTTTATTTAAACAATTGATTTTTATATAAGTAATAAAATTTCATCAGTGCGGCCAAGTGAAGAGTGTAGAGAAAACAACAAGGATGACATCATCATGAACTCACAATTGAGCTGTTTTATTCCTGTTCCAGCCCATTCAGATTTCACCATTCATAATTTGCCTTATGGCATTTTTAGTCGTTGCAAGGAAGGCGAACGACGTGTTGGTGTTGCGATTGGCGAATGGATTTTAGATTTAGCTGCGTTGGAGCAGGCAGGCATTCTGCGTCTGAGTGAACATGAGTGCTATTTTAATCAGCCAAATTTGAATAAATTTATCGAATCAGGTTCAAGCAACTGGCATAAAGTACGACGTGAATTACAGGCTTTATTGGCTCTGGATAATCCACGCTTACAGCATGATGCAGCATTGCAGCAACAGGTACTCTATAAACAGCAAGATGCCATCATGCATTTGCCTGTACAAATTTCGGGTTATACCGATTTTTATTCTTCTAAAGAACATGCCACCAATGTGGGCTGTATGTTCCGCGATCCTAAAAATGCCTTATTACCAAACTGGAGTGAATTACCTGTTGGTTATAACGGACGTGCCAGTTCGGTGGTGGTCAGTGGAACAGAGATTGTTCGTCCATCGGGGCAAATCAAATTACCTGAACAAGAGCGTCCAGTTTTTTCAGCGACACGTAAGCTAGATTTTGAATTAGAAACGGCTTTTATTGTGGGTAAACCGAGTCGTTTAGGTCAACCCATTCACATTGAAGATGCTGAAGCCCATATCTTTGGTATGGTGCTCCTCAATGACTGGTCGGCACGAGATATCCAACAATGGGAGTATGTCCCTTTAGGTCCGTTTAATGCCAAGACCTTTGCCAGTGCTATCTCGCCGTGGGTTGTGACCATGCAAGCTTTACAGCCCTTTAAAATGCAGGGGCCTGTACAAGAACCACGTCCATTGGCCTATTTACAAGAAAATGTCGAAAGCAGTTATGACATTCAGCTTTCGGTAGAAATTCAAACACCTCAAAGTGACAGTGCGGATGTAATTTGCCAAACCAACTTTAAATATATGTACTGGTCAATGGCTCAGCAGTTAACGCATCACACCATTTCTGGTTGTAATGTCAATGTCGGCGATTTGATGGGCTCGGGCACGATTTCGGGTTCAACCAAAGACTCATACGGCAGTTTGTTGGAACTGACCTGGAACTCAACCACACCCTTAAATTTAGCCAATGGCGAACAACGTAGTTTTTTACAGGATGGCGATACGGTCATCATGAAAGGTCATGCAGAAAAAGATGGCATACGCGTGGGCTTTGGTGAAGTGCGAAATACCATTTTACCTGCTTTAAGTTTTGACTTTGCTGAAGCAGTGCAGGTACAGCATGAAACTGTATAGCTATTTTCGCAGCTCAGCAGCGTTTCGTGTGCGGATTGCCTTAAATTTAAAAGGCTTGAGTTATGACACACAAGCGGTGCATTTGCTGAAACAGGGTGGCGAACAACACTCGGCAGAGTACGTGGCAATCAATCCGAGTGAGTTGGTGCCGACGTTATTGGATCAGCAGTATGTATTGACGCAATCACTGAGCATTCTTGAGTATCTGGAAGAAGCCTATCCAAAGACGGCTTTGCTGCCTCAGAATTTACAACAGCGCGCGCAGATTCGTGCTTTTGCCCAGCACATTGCTTGTGAAATTCATCCCCTGAATAACTTAAGAGTGTTGCAGTGCTTAGAGCAGACGCTTGCAGTGAGTAATACTGAAAAGACTGCATGGTATCAACACTGGATTAAGCTCGGTTTTCATAGCCTAGAGCAACAATTACAGCAATCGAATGGTCAGTACTGTTTTGGTGAACAGGCGAGTTTTGCAGATTGTTGCCTAATTCCACAAGTCTATAACGCCAAACGTTTTCAAATTGATTTAACGGAATATCCAAAAATCCAGTCGATTTATACGCATTGTATGCAGTTGGCAGCTTTTCATCAGGCTGCACCAGAACAACAAGCCGATTGGGAATAAAACAGAAAAAGGAGTTTGATTATGAGTTTTGCAATTAAAAAAATTCACCACGTTGCTTACCGTTGTAAAGATGCTAAAGAAACGGTGCAGTGGTACAAGACCATGTTGAACATGGACTTTATTTTAGCCTTTGCTGAAGACCATGTGCCGTCCACCAAAGCGTTTGATCCATATATGCATTTGTTTTTAGATGCAGGTCAAGGCAATGTGTTGGCATTCTTTGAATTACCGACTCAGCCCGAGATGGGACGTGATGAAAACACCCCAGCTTGGGTGCAGCACATTGCCTTTGAAGTTGAAGACTTAAATGCATTATTGGCAGCCAAAGAACATTTAGAACAACAGGGTGTGAAAGTGCTTGGCATTACCAACCACGGTATTTTCCATTCGATTTATTTCTTCGATCCAAATGGTCATCGTTTAGAGCTGACCTATAACGATGTACATGCTGATGAGAAAATCGCGCGGATCACTGAAGAAATGAAACTGGAAATGCTGGATGAATGGAGCAAGACGAAACGCGCACCGCATCATACCCACTTCTTACATGAAGAAGAATTAGGTGCTTAAACCAAGCTTTTGATTTTTTAGTTTTACCCTTGACTGCATTTTTGACCGAATGCAGTTTTTTTTGCTGTGAGTGATCGTCTGACGGGCTGTGAGATTCAATGTCATTCAAAAAGATGATTTCAGTTTTTTGTAAATCTCAGGCATGATGTCACGGACCAATGTGTCCTTGTGTAGTCACACAAAACTAAATAAATGATTGAAAAAATGACCTTTAAAGAGCGCGTCAATGGTTGAAGAAAAGTTATCGGGTGGAGTGCAATCGCTTGAAGTGGGTTTGGCCGTGTTAAATGCACTGGTCGAGCATAATCAACCGATTATTCTCAAAGATCTATCGCACAAGCTGAGTATGCATCCAGCCAAAGCTCACCGCTATTTGGTGAGTTTGATCCGCATGAATTACGCCAAACAACTGGACGATGGTCAATACGCACTGGGTGATCAGGCTTGGCGTTTGGGTTTGAACTGTATTCAACATACTGATGCCTTACAACAAGTCCAATCGATGATTTATGCCTTACAGGCCAAGATTGGTTGTAGCATTCAAATTAGCAAATGGTCACCACGAGGTCCTTTGGTGGTGCAGTCGATAGAGTCGAATCATCCGATTGCGATTGTAACCAAAGTTGGCTCAATTATGCCATTGGTTAACTCGGCATCGGGGCGGGTCTTTGCTTCGTATTTGCCAGAAAGTGTTATTCGTCCTTTGATGCAGGAAGAATGGGACAAAGCGGCCGCTTTAGGCCTAGCACTCAAACCTGCCAATTGGGATGAATTTAACCAATTAAAACAGCAGATTTGCACCGAACAGATGGCTTTGGCGAAAGGAGATTTACTGGTCGGCATTAATGCGGTGGGTTTACCTGTATTTAATGCACAAGGCCAGATTGAATTTTCTGTGGTGGCAATAGACAGTGAAACATTCCTACCGTTGCACATAGGCAGTGAAAAAGTTCAGTTATTGCAGCAAGAAGTGGCTGCGATTAATCGGTTTATTCAAGCCCGTTAAGATGGCTTATGCTACATGCCAAAAAAGGCGATTGAATTCAGTCGCCTTTTTTGTGAGCGAAACATGCTTAAATGGGTTCGCATGTTTCGCCCGCTTGTATTGGGGTTTAAATACGTTACTTAAACTTGGAGTACCCCACGACGGATTTGATCACGTTCAATCGATTCAAATAGCGCTTTAAAGTTCCCTTCACCAAAACCATCATCGGCTTTACGTTGAATAAACTCGAAGAATACAGGCCCAAGCATATTTTCTGAGAAAATTTGCAAGAGCAGTTTCTTCTCGCCATTTTGAGTTGAGCCATCCAATAAAATACCGCGTTGCTGTAGCTCATCTGTTGGTTCGCCATGATTTGGCAAACGCTCTGGCAGCATTTCATAATAAGTATTTGGTGGAGGGGTCATGAATTTCATGCCGAGGGCTTTCAGTTTGTCCCAAGTACCAATCAAATCATCAGTAATAAAGGCAATGTGTTGAATGCCTTCACCATTAAAGTCGGCAAGGAACTCAGCAATTTGACCATTGCCTTTATCTGAATCTTCATTCAATGGAATACGAATTTTGCCATCAGGAGCGGTGAGTGCTTTCGAGGTTAAACCTGTGTATTCACCTTTAATGTCGAAGTAGCGAATTTCTTGAAAATTGAAAATCTTTTCATAAAAGTTTGCCCAATATTCCATGCGACCTTTGTAGACGTTATGGGTTAAATGATCAATTTCATTGAGACCTGTACCCACTGGGTGCGGGTTAACACCTTCAATAAACTCAAAATCATTTTCATAAATGTCACGGTCAATCAGGAAAATGGGCATACCACCAATGCCTTTGATGGCTGGAATGTTGAGTTCCATTGGACCTGCTTGGCTATAAATAGGTTCTGCACCTAATTCCAATGCTTTTTGAAAGGCTTTGGCGGCATCGCGTGTTTTAAACCCCATGGCACATGCTGAAGGACCATGCTCTTTATAAAAATAAGAAGCATAAGATTCAGGTTGATAGTTCAAAATAATATTGATATTTCCTTGACGCCATAAGTACGCATTTTTGGATTTATGCTTTGCGACTTTGCTAAAACCAATGGTTTCAAAAATTGGATCGAGATCATTTTCCTTTGATACAAATTCAATAAATGCAAATCCACATAATTCTAATGGGTTTTCTAAAATATCCATCTTATTTCCCTCTTGTCATGCAAGGACGAGTCCAATGTTCAGGCTGTTTGGGATGTGAGGAACGACATAGAAAAACCTGTAGGTTTCTCAATCTTCAGCAGGGTACATGCTGTGGCATGACCAAGTTCAAACGTTCAATGACACATCCTATGTGACTTTTATGATGGTGCTGTGGAATACCGCATCGTCATTCACTGTAGGGCTATTTTAGTTTTACAGTGGTTTTCTCTGATGGTTGTGATATTCCGTTCACCGATCATCTGTTTAACTGTGCTATTTGTGCATCAAAAAGGTGCACATTGGCTACTTTATGTTGAGAACAGCTTACTAAATCCAATTTAATTATGCAATACATAATTAAATTATGTTATTTGTAATTTTATCATGCGGTATCTACGCTAAGCTCTTGCAGCACTCTAGATTTGGAAAAAACCTTTTATTACACATAACAACAATTGAATTTGAATAAAATTTTTAAAAATCAAAAAACTACAAATTCATCTTTGCGATAAGCTACTCAAAAAGATGGTTGGCTCATTGGGCTTCTTTTCAAATCTTGAGTATTAAAGCCACAATTTCACTACTTCATTAAAGCATGCTTATAGGATCTGTATAATCCATAATCATTAAAAAATGCAACAAAATTGTGCATAAATAGATTAAATGCACCACAATGTGTATTAAAAATTAAATAACGCATGATTTGTGCTTATTGTATTTTGCTCAAAACGTGCGAATTTAATGCTAAATTTTAAAAAAATGTTTCAACCTGCGTATGTAAATCGTTGGATTTAATGAAATAAAAAATCTTATAAAGTTGAAATGTGCATATTTATTTTATTTTGGTACATAATTTGCATTAATTTTGCATATTGTATGTCTTGGATTTTCTTATGGACAACCAACCTTTATCAAATTCTGCCGTTTTGGCACCTCTCCCAGCAGCCATGACACATTCAAAAATAGAAGATGTCGTGGCACTCTTTATTGGCACCTTCCTGTTGTCTTTTGCGATTAATATCATCCAACAGGGTGGCATTATGACAGGCGGTACAGCAGGTTTAGCCTTGTTGCTACATTACATCTTTAATGTGTCTTTCGGGACCTTGTTCTTCTGTATTAATATTCCATTTTTTTATTTAGCCTATCAAAAAATGGGACTGCAAGTGGTGCTTAGAACCATGGCGGCCATTGGCTTGGTTT
Organism: Acinetobacter tibetensis; assembly: GCF_023824315.1. Classification (NCBI taxonomy): domain Bacteria; kingdom Pseudomonadati; phylum Pseudomonadota; class Gammaproteobacteria; order Moraxellales; family Moraxellaceae; genus Acinetobacter; species Acinetobacter tibetensis. The sequence goes on from NZ_CP098732.1 coordinate 531,981, forward strand.
CATGCTTTGCAGAAATTAATCCGAGTTTTTTTAGTCTAGAGAACATCAATCCGATCTATGCTTCCTTAATTGCCAACATTATTTTGGGTGTTAGTTTCCTCATTTTATTCCGCCATAAGTCGAGTATGGGAGGCATCAATTTATTGGCAATGTTCCTGAACGAGAAATACAATATTTCTATGGGTAAATTCCAAATGTTTGTGGATATCAGTATTTTGATTGCATCGGCATTTTTTGTTGATTTTACTTTACTCATAATTTCGATTATGGGGGCGGTAGTCTTGAATTTGATCATTGCAATGAACCATCGTAAAGATCGTTATGTTGCTTAATTAAAGTACTTAACAGGGGGAGTAGAGCAAATCGAATTTGTTTTTCTCGCCCTGTTTCTATAAAGTAGTTTGCAGACAAAAACGCGCTTTTTCAGCAGTTTGATAACAAAATTCTAGGATAGATGATGGGCGATGAACTGGACGATTACGATCGTAAAATTATTCAGCAATTACAGCAAAATGGTCGTTTAACCAATCAAGAGCTGGCAGAGTTGATTGGTCTTTCAGCGTCACAATGTTCGCGTCGTCGTGCCACATTGGAACAAAAAAAGATTATCACAGGCTACTATGCACAAATTGCGCTGAAAGCAGACCCATCACCGATTACAGGCATGATCGAGGTCAGTATTCGGAATCATTATGATGATGGTTTTGAAAAGTTTTTGGAATTTATTTTGGACGAGCCGCGCATCCGTGATGCCTATAAGCTCACAGGTACATCAGACTTTTTACTTAAAGTGGCAGTGAAGAATCTGGATGAAATGTCGCAATTGATCAGTAAAATTTCTTCACATCAATTCCAGATCAATGATATTACGACTTCTATTGTGTTGGAAAAACTCAAAGAAAACTCGATTGTTTTATCTAATCCTGCATCCAATACCGAAGCGCTTTAAATAACTGGCAGGGTTTTGTCTGTTGAACGGCAAAACCTTTCAGCATGAAATGAATAGAAGAAAAACGATTCTTACGCTACAATTGAGCCTATTTTTGTCTCACCTGACAGTGGTATGCGGCGCGTAATTTGCGTGGGCATCGCTGTGTACAAATTGCAGATTTCCCTAATGTTCAAAGATCAATTATTGAAAGAAGTTCAGGCACGCCGAACCTTCGCGATTATTTCCCACCCCGATGCGGGTAAAACCACCATGACAGAAAAACTGCTGTTATGGGGTAAGGCCATTCAGGTGGCGGGTATGGTAAAAAGCCGTAAATCGGACCGTGCTGCGACCTCGGACTGGATGGAAATGGAAAAAGAACGTGGTATTTCGATTACCACGTCGGTGATGCAGTTCCCCTATAAAGATAAGATGATCAATCTTCTGGATACTCCAGGACATGAAGATTTCTCGGAAGATACTTATCGTACTTTGACAGCGGTTGACTCAGCACTCATGGTGATTGACGGTGCAAAAGGGGTTGAGGACCGAACCATCAAATTGATGGAAGTCTGTCGTATGCGTGACACACCGATCATTTCATTTGTGAACAAAATGGACCGCGAAATCCGTGAGCCTTTAGAGTTGTTAGATGAAATTGAAAATGTTTTAAAAATTAAATGTGTTCCAATTACATGGCCACTGGGCACAGGTCGTGACTTCGCTGGGGTATTTAACCTGATCGAAGAAAAATTTTATGTGTATAAAGCGGGTTTTGGTTCAACTATTACCGAGATTGAAATCCGAGATGGCTATGACTATGCAGACCTCCGTGAAAAAGTAGGGGAGCTGGCTTGGGCCGCATTTGAAGAGTCTTTAGAACTGGTTCAAATGGCGAATGAACCATTGGACCGTGAAGCGTTTTTGGCAGGCCGTCAAACCCCTGTGTTGTTTGGTACGGCACTGGGTAACTTTGGTGTAGACCATGTGTTAGATGCATTTAGCAACTATGCGCCTGAACCGAAAGCACACCCGACTCAAGACCGTAAAGTTGAAGCGACTGAAGAAGGTTTCACTGGTTTTGTCTTTAAAATTCAGGCCAATATGGATCCGAAACACCGTGACCGTATTGCTTTTATGCGTATTTGTTCAGGCAAATATGAAAAAGGCTTGAAAATGAAGCATGTACGTTTAGATAAAGATGTGCGTATTAGCGATGCTTTGACCTTCTTGGCAGGGGATCGTCAGCACCTAGAAGAAGCGTGGCCAGGGGACATTATTGGTTTACATAACCATGGCACCATTCAAATTGGCGATACCTTTACTTCGGGTGAAAAACTGCAATTTACCGGTATTCCACACTTTGCACCTGAAATGTTCCGCCGTGTGCGTTTGAAAGATCCTTTAAAGTCGAAGCAACTCCAAAAAGGCTTAAAAGAACTTTCAGAAGAAGGTGCAACACAAGTCTTCATGCCACAAAACAGCAATGACTTGATTGTAGGGGCTGTAGGGGTGCTTCAGTTTGAAGTGGTTGCATACCGTTTGAAAGAAGAATACAAAGTTGATTGCGTTTATGAGCCTGTAAGTATTAATACGGTTCGTTGGGTGTCATGTGATGATGACAAAAAATTCAATGAATTTAAGAAAAAGGCACATGATCAACTCTCTGTTGATGGAGGCGGGCATTTAACGTATTTAGCACCAAGTCGTGTCAATTTACAGTTAATGCAAGAGCGTTATCCAGACATTGTGTTCCGTAATACACGCGAACACTAAACTAAACAAAACAGCCTCTTTTCGGAGGCTGTTTTTATATGGTATTTCTTTTTTATTGGTGAAGTTGCCGTTGAGGTAGCCTAGCGTATGGTCGAAATGAAGAACAACAACATCATTCAAATTGCTCTTTTGCTATGTACAGGACTTTCTTTGTCCGCGTGTGATTCATCGAAACAGCCACAAGATGAACAACAAAAATCAGCAGCCTCCATTTTGAAGCAGGATCAAGCAGAAGTCCTGCCTTATCTGCATATTAAACAGCAGCCTGCTAAAATTGCGTTGCCCTTCTGTGAAACTAAAAATTGCATTGATATTGATATTCAAACCCTTGAAACCCAAGACCAATGGTTGAATAGTTGGATGGCGAAAACCCAAGCCATGGTGATTCAAGATCAAATAGGCTTAAAGCAAAACATGAGTTTGCAACAAGCCATCAATGCTTATGTGAAAAAATCGGATGATTGGCAGGCGAAATACTCGAAGAATCCAGCTTATCAATTGGCACTGTATACCCGTATTGCCTATCAACGAAATGAATATGTGTTGTTACAAGTGGGTGTGAATAGTAAACAAGAAGACGTCAAGGTTGATGAGCGTTACTACTTTGCTGTTGCAGATCGAAAATTACAGAAAGGTCTGTCCTTACTTGACATTGTTGAACCAAAGCAGCAAGTTTATATGAACGAGATTGTGCAAAAAGCCTATCAGGATTGGTTAAAACAACAAACTGCCGAAGCAAGACAGAAGGCGCCAAAAAAATTGTATTGGGGGCAAGCGGATTGGTTCTTTGACAGTGAAGGTATTGGCGTACATTACCGTAGCCAGCAAATTGCCCAAGAGGGTAAGCAATTGGACATTTACTTAAGCAAAGCACAAACGCAACAGGTTTTAAAAGCGGATCTTTATCGGAATATGTTTTAGACGGCGGGATTGAAGCCTAGATAGGTGTGATATGTCGAGTGAGAAAATGAAAATAGGGTTGAGTCAAATGACAACAAAGAAAGTGATTTGGGCGGCAAGTGTATTGACGACAGCCATACTGATGACAGCGTGTCAGCCTAAAAAAGTTGAATCGGAACAACCAGAGACTGCGGCATCATCGACATTGGCGCAAGAACAAGCGAGTCAATTGATTGGCGATTCGGAAAAACTACAACTCAATTTACCTGCATGTGACGACAATAATTGCCCAGAAATGACCATTGAGCGACTCAATAGTAATCAGCCATTTATAGATGCGTATATTGATGCTGAAATTCTGAAACAGGTCGAGCAGATTTTGGCAGTTTCTCCTGAGTTCGCTGTAGATGAATCGGCATCGACTGCGAAAGCATCGGAAGTGGCAGCATCACAAGCTGTGGTTCAGGCAGCAACAGTGAAACAACAGCTCGAACAGCAATTACAGCCGTATACCCAAGCTTTTTTAAAATTAGATCAAGAGATTAAAGCGCTAAGTTCAAGTCATAAAATTAGTGTGATGATTAAGCCGACCATTCTCAATGCCAAAGGTCCATTGGTTACGGTGGTCTTAAACAGCAGTAGTTACTTGGGGGGGGCGCATGGTTCATCTTCACAACAATATTATAATTTTGATTTAGAACAGAAAAAACTGGTCAAGCTGAATGAAATCTTGGCACCTAATCAGTTGGCAGCATTAGAAAATCAAGCGCATGAAGCTTTTAAAACTTGGGTGATTGAGTCGAAACTGGCCAATAATGTCTCTGAATATGAACAGGCATGGAAGTTTAAACTGAGTGATAATTATTATTTGAGTAAGCAAGGTTTAATTTTACAGTATGGTGAATATGAAATTGGACCGTATGTGGTCGGTTTGCCGCGCTTAACCATACCCTATGAGCAATTGCAGACGATTCTAAAAAAACCATACCTACCTGAGTTTGCCACTGAAGCAGTTGCGCGTGCTGCCAGCGAGCCAAGCAAGTAATAGGTTTGAATATGCCGCTGCGTTTATTTGATACCCATACTCATTTTGATGTTCCTGATTTTGATCCAGATCGGGAACATCTGGCATCTCAAGCCAAAGTGGCAGGGGTGGAGGCTTTGGTCTTAATCGGTTTTGTCGCTTCACGATTTCCTGATTTGCTAAAAACTCAACAGTTTATAAATCATTTGTCAGAAGCACCGAAGGCTTATTTAGCACCGGGTTTACACCCTTTTTATATTCAACAACATCGACTTGAGCATTTACAGCAACTCGAATTACTCTTACAACAGCGTGATTGTATTGCCGTTGGGGAAATTGGGTTAGATACTTTTTTAGCCGAGCATAAGCAGCCCGAATTATTTGCCAAACAACAGGATTATTTTCAACAGCAATTAGAACTGGCGCTGTATTACCAAAAGCCAGTGTTGTTACATATTCGTAAAGCCCATGCAGAAAGTCTGGCGTTGTTAAAAAAGCAAAAATTTCAATTCGGTGGTATTGCCCATGCCTTTAGTGGTGGGGTCGAAGAAGCCAAAGCCTTCATTAAAATGGGGTTTAAAATTGGCATCACAGGGCAAATTACCAATCCGAACGCGAAAAAACTGCATCGGGTGGTACAGGAAATTGGGGCCGAACATTTGGTGTTGGAAACCGATTGCCCTGATATGACGCCGCTGTGTTGTCAAGTTTCAACCCAACAACGAACGCGCAATACTCCTGCCAATTTACCTTATGTATTAAAGGGTTTAGCGCAGACTTTGCAGTGCGATGAAACCGACTTGGCAGAGCAGCTTTGGCAAAATACGCAGCAGTGTTTGCGGTTGTAAAATTCAAATAAAGTGGGTGGGAAATTACTAATCCACAACATTAAAACCAACGATTTGACCTACATTATAAAAAGAACAATGGAATAAAAAACAACCATGCACGCCGGAGGATCCACCTATGGCAAAGTATAGTCAAATCAATAGTTTTAATGCATTACAATCCTTTACAGTCGGTTCCAAAACTTATCAGATTTTTAGTTTGGCACAAGCCCAGCCACAACTGGGAGAACTGTCTAAACTACCCAAATCACTTAAAGTCTTATTAGAAAATTTATTGCGCTTTGAAGATGGTGTAACGGTCAAAGCAGATGATATTTTGGCGATTGTGGAATGGCAGCAAACCCGAAGCTCGGAACAAGAAATTCAGTATCGCCCTGCGCGAGTCCTCATGCAGGATTTTACAGGTGTACCTGCGGTGGTCGATTTAGCCGCCATGCGCGCAGCAGTCGCACAAGCTGGACGAGATCCGAATATAATTAATCCTTTATCTCCAGTTGATTTGATCATTGACCACTCGGTGATGGTTGATCATTTTGCCAGTAATCGTGCCTTTGCTGAAAATGTTGAAATTGAAATGCAGCGTAATGGTGAGCGTTATCAGTTCCTGCGTTGGGGACAATCGGCATTCAATAACTTTAGTGTGGTTCCGCCGGGAACGGGGATTTGCCATCAGGTGAATCTGGAATATTTAGCGCAAGCGGTATGGCTAGGTGAATCAGACGGGCAAACCTATGCCTTCCCAGATACCTTGGTGGGTACAGATTCACATACCACGATGATTAATGGTTTGGGGGTCTTAGGTTGGGGTGTGGGCGGAATTGAAGCCGAAGCCGCCATGTTAGGACAACCCATTTCCATGCTCATTCCTGAAGTGATTGGTTTTAAACTCACGGGGAAATTGCGCGAGGGCATAACGGCAACGGATTTGGTTCTTACCATCACGCAAATGCTGCGTCAAAAAGGCGTGGTGGGTAAATTTGTTGAATTTTATGGTGATGGACTGGCGGATTTGCCTTTGGCTGACCGTGCCACCATTGCCAATATGGCACCTGAATATGGGGCAACCTGTGGCTTTTTCCCAGTTGATGAAGTGACGCTGGCCTATATGCGCTTAACAGGACGTAGTGATGAACGCATCGCTTTGGTCGAAGCGTATTGTAAAGAACAGGGCTTATGGCGAAATGCAGGAGATGAACCTGTGTTTACCGATACTTTAAGCCTTGATATGTCGACGGTTGCTGCGAGTGTTGCGGGTCCTAAACGTCCACAAGATCGGGTTTTACTGGCAGATGTACCACAAACTTTTGATGCTTTAATGGAGCTGAGTTTAAAACCTGCCAAAGAAGATAAAGCACGTTTAGAAAATGAAGGGGGCGGTGGTACAGCGGTCGATGCGCAAAAATCCAATATCACGCATGAAAGTGCATTCTGTGAAATCGATGGTAAGCAGTATCCATTGGTACATGGCGATGTGGTGATTTCAGCCATTACCTCCTGTACCAATACGTCTAATCCAAGTGTGATGTTGGCGGCAGGTCTGCTTGCAAAAAAAGCCATTGAAAAAGGTCTACAACGCAAACCTTGGGTGAAAAGCTCCTTGGCTCCCGGTTCTAAAGTGGTAACGGACTATCTGAATGCCGCAGGTTTAACGCCTTATCTCGATCAGTTGGGTTATAACTTGGTTGGTTACGGTTGTACCACCTGTATTGGTAATTCGGGGCCTTTACCTGAAGCAATTGAAGAAGCCATCAATTGTTATGATTTAAATGTCGCTTCAGTATTATCGGGCAATCGTAATTTTGAAGGGCGAGTACATCCTTTGGTGAAAACCAATTGGTTGGCTTCACCGCCTTTGGTGATTGCTTTTGGTTTGGCAGGGAATATTCGTGTAGATTTAACCACCCAACCGATTGGATTGGATATACATGGCGAAGCGGTCTATTTAAAAGACATTTGGCCAAGTCAGGCAGAAATAGACGAAGTGTTGCAGAACGTGAATACCGACATGTTCCATAAAGAATATGCCGCGGTATTTGAAGGCGATGCCAGTTGGAAGGCGATTCAAATTCCACAAAGTCAGACTTATGCATGGGACGAGCATTCTACCTATATCCGACATCCGCCATTTTTTGCAGATATTGGGCAACCCTTGAATTCATTACATAATATTGAGCATGCGCGAATACTGGCAGTGCTTGGAGATTCGGTCACCACTGACCATATTTCCCCCGCAGGCAATATTAAAAAAGACAGTCCTGCTGGCCGCTATCTGCAAGAGCATGGCGTAGAGCCGAATGATTTTAACTCCTATGGTTCACGTCGCGGTAATCATGAAGTTATGATGCGCGGCACATTCGCCAATATTCGCATTAAAAATGAAATGTTAGGTGGAGAAGAGGGCGGCAATACGTTGCATATTCCAAGCGGTGAAAAACTGGCAATTTATGATGCTGCCATGCTGTATCAACAGCAAGGCACGCCGTTGGTGATTATTGCAGGTAAAGAATATGGCACAGGCTCTTCCCGTGATTGGGCTGCGAAGGGCACCAATTTGCTCGGTGTGAAAGCTGTTATTGCTGAAAGTTTTGAGCGGATTCACCGTTCAAATCTGGTTGGTATGGGCGTATTACCTTTGCAGTTTATGTCTGATCAGAACCGACACAGTTTAAATCTGACAGGGCATGAAAGTATTTCGATTTTAGGCTTATCGGATGATTTGGCGCCGCATCAGACCTTTGAAGTGGAAGTGACTCGAACCGATGGCTCTCGTGATTCGTTCCCTGTGTTATGCCGTATTGATACCCTCAACGAAGTTGAATATTTCAAAGCAGGTGGGATTCTGCATTATGTATTGCGACATTTAATTGCGAGTTGATATAGCCAACGCGATCCCTTACAAGGAGCCTTATGATGCGAAGTCTAAGGCTCCTTTTGTATAGATTAAACGACGGAACAAGATTGAATTTATGTTGAAATTTTTATTGGCAGGATGTGTATGCCTATTTCCAGTTTGGGGCCATGCAAAACCGCAAGCCCAGATATTAAAACCACAAAAAATTACCCAAGCACAGCGAGAAAGTATTTGTTCTCAGCTCAAGATTTCCTGTGAGACTGCTGCCACATGGCAACTTTATCAGGTTCCGAATCAGCCTAAACATCATTATGTGATTGCCAAATTGAAACTCTTTGAGCTAGAAAAAAATGCACAAAGTTATCAATTACGCAATCATTGGGATTTTTCAGATTACCGACCACTGACGCAGAATCCACATTGGACTGTGGATGGCCCTGTCGCACCAGAAGATTTACTGGATGAGCAAGGTCATTTTGTGCGAGCCGATGCTTTACATCTTTATCCAGTGTTATTTCCAGTCAATGATGCCGATTACAGCATTGCCCTGATTCAGCGTTGGGATGAAATGTACTCAGGTGGGGGCATGACGGAAGAAGTGGCGGACTTTCTACAGCTCAATCCTCAGGGCAAATACCAACAGATTTTTCAGAATATTCCATTTTCTGTCTCAAGAATGATTCGAGCCTGTTTCTCGGAACAAGATTATGCCCAGTCAGGGGAACATTGTCATGACCTCGAAAAATTGGTACTGAATATTGAATATCTACAAGCGAATACGTGGCGTATGAAATATCACTATATTCGCACTTTGTCGCCATCTTCAGATCAACTGCCCATGAATCAACGTAAGACTTATGTATTGAATGCAAATAAAGCTGATGCAATCCAGTTCCCAAGTGCTTGGACTGAATATTAATCCGCAACTTTTAAATTGGATTTGATAAAATGCTCGCGATAATTTTTCTGATTTGATCTCCCTATGACTGATTTACTCCTAGATGATGAATATGAGCGCCGTTTTGCAGGTGTAGCCAAAATTTATGGTGAGGATACATTTAGTCATTATGAGAAAAGCCATGTCATGGTGATTGGAATTGGCGGTGTTGGTTCTTGGGCGGTGGAAGCTTTGGCGCGTACTGGTGTAGGAGAGCTGACTTTGGTCGATATGGATGTGGTTGCTGCATCAAATATTAATCGTCAATTACCTGCAATGACCTCAACATTGGGCTGTGAAAAAATTGAAGTCATGGCAGAACGCTGTCGTTCAATTAATCCGAAAATTAAAATTAACCTGATCGATGATTATTTAACCCCAGATAATGTCAAAGAATTATTAAGCAATGCCCCTGATTTAATTCTGGACTGCATTGATGATGTCAAAGCCAAGTTGGCACTGATGTTACATTGCCGTTTTAATAAAATTCCGTTAATTGTTTCGGGAGGAGCAGGCGGTAAGCTTGATCCACTGAAAATTCGGGTCGCAGATTTATCTAAAACGGAACAAGACCCAATGTTGGCAAAATTACGCACACAACTTCGTTCTAAAGGCATTTGTAAAAAACCAAAAGAAAAGTTTGGGATTACCTGTGTGTATTCGATTGATAATCCATTTTCCAGCGCCGATGTGTGCCCAAGTGCTGGTTTGCGCTGTGGGGGCTATGGTTCGGCGGTCGTAGTGACGTCTAGTTTTGCCATGATTGCAGTTGCAGAAGTACTGAAAAAATTAGATCACATCAAAGCGAAGCAAAAAGACTAATTTTAGGTTTAATTGGGCGACATCAATCAATTTATTTATGTCGCCCATAGATGATAAAAAATTTAAATGAATAGAAAAAAGAATTTTTTTAAATTATCTGATTCTTAAAAATAAAAACGCCTGTCAATGAATTGAAAAACGTGGTGCAAGAGAACATCTTTTTAAAAAAGATGCTGTTTTGAGATACAACATTACAAGGAAATGTATTGAGTATCTTGATGATTTTAACTCAGAAAAACCTCATGTCGCACCAATATAGAAAAGCATACTTTAGTGAAATCTGGCATACGCCTAGAATCAAATTTTTTTGCACAATTATAGATGGTCATGGGTTTGCTAGAGATCGTAAACAGTCGAGACTTTTTCTATGCCAAGCCAAATGAATATAGCTGAAGCCTCGATATCATCAGTCTTGTAAAGAAATTAATTCAAGTGGCTGCGTACTTTTTCCGGTTCGTTTCGCAATAAAACCATCATAAAGATGGAGTAAAACCAAAGCGCTGATAATGCAAACTAACACCAGTATTTGTTTGGATAAACTCATGTTTTTTCTCTTATCGAAGTCTCTTTAAGTCAAGTGTAGTTAAATTAATTGATCTCATCTAATATAGAAAAAATAAGGTTTAATCTAATTTTGAGATGATAATGGCAACACTTAAGCAATTTAATTATCTGATTAGCATTGTCGAGGAGGGCGGCTTTATCGCGGCTTCTGAAAAGTTATTCATTGCCCAATCTGCTTTGAGCCGACAGATCAAGCTTTTGGAAGAAGAAGTTGGATTTGAAATTTTTGATCGGGCTGATAAAAAAATAAAACTCACTAAAGCGGGGCAATTTTTTTATGCTCAGCTTAAAAATAATGTATTGAACTTAGAACATATTATTGAAAATTCTAAAGATATCGCAAATGGGAAAAATCGACTCATTAAAATTGCACACTCAAGTACCATTACAATGAGCTTGGAAAAAGTCAAAGTGTTTGACCAAGCTTCAAAGGATCTCGAGGTTCATTTTGAACTCAATACTTTATCCTCAGAAGATCAGGTTCTAGCGCTCAAGACGGGTCATATTGATGTCGGTTTTATTCGCCCACCTGTTTTAAATCACCTTGATGAGTTACATATGGTAAAGCTCTACCATGAGCCATTATATGTCGCGTTACATCTAAACCATATGTTAGCCATAGAAAAAAGCATCAAAATTCAGCAGTTAAGGCATGAAAATTTTGTCTCGACACCGCATGCTGAACGGGGTGGACTGAGTTATTTAGTCTCAAACCTTTGTCTCAGTGCAGGTTTTACCCCAAAGAAAGCGCCCATTCAATCCCGTAAAGTGTCCCAACTTCAATTGGTTGCTGCTGAAATTGGAGTTTGTATTGTTCCTGAAGAATTTACAGAGATTTTGCCAGAACAGGTGAAGCTCATTCCTTTGCAGGCTGCAAATAGCTTGTCCGATGTGGTGATGGTATGGAGTCAAAATGCAGATGAGGTGATACAGAAAAGTACTGAGTATTTGCTGCATCATTTACAACGATGATCTCGACAGATCATCGTTGTATTCAAAAGATTGGCATAATGCAGAATTTTTGATGGGTTAAATATTTAATGGCGATTAAACCGACTGTTCTTTTAAGTAATCCTCAGTGCGTTGCATTGCTTCTTTGATGTTGATAATTGCATTTTCTACATCTGCAAAAGTCTTGGCATTACCTCCACTTAAAGCTTGACGCCACTTTCGAGCACCCGGAAGGTTTTGAAATAATCCCAGAATATGACGGGTGATAATCGATAAAGGAGCACCCTCAGCCATACGCTGAGCAATATAAGGCAGCATTTGATCGATGATATCAAAACGATTAGGCAGGTCTAAATTCCACAATTGACCCAGTTCTGCCAAAAGGTACGGATTGTGATAGGCCTCACGACCAATCATCACACCATCCACATGTTTGAGATGTTCTTGTGTTTCAGCAAAGGTTTTGATCCCGCCGTTAATTTCAATCAGTAGATTTGGGCGTTCTTGTTTGAGTCGATAGACATCTTCATAACGCAGCGGTGGAACTTCACGGTTTTCTTTTGGAGATAAACCCTGCAATAACGCAATACGCGCATGTACGATAAAATTATCACAACCTGTTTTGGCCACTGTATCGACAAAATGCAGCATTTCTTCATAAGAGTGCATATCATCAATGCCGATACGATGTTTCACGGTGACAGGAATATTTACTGCATTGCGCATTTCAGCGATACATTCTGCAACGAGGTCAGGTTCTGCCATGAGGCAGGCACCAATTTTATTGTTTTGTACACGGTCACTTGGGCAGCCAACGTTTAAATTGACCTCATCATAGCCCCAGTCTTGTGCCATCTTTGTGCAAGTGGCTAAGTCTTTAGGATTGGAGCCGCCGAGTTGTAAAACGATTGGATGTTCTTGATTGTTAAAATCTAAATGGCGTTTGGCATCGCCAAAAAGAATGGCACCAGTAGTGACCATTTCGGTATATAAAATCACATTTGGATTAAATAAACGGGCAAAGAATCGATAGTCCTTGGTGGTCCAATCCATCATCGGGGCAACACTGATTCGCGGAGATTGAGTGTTTTCAATGTTTTTGTTAATAGTCATTAAAAATCATACCTTTAATCTATATTTCGCAACCTGCGCGAATCTGTTTAAACCTGTGTTTAGGTGGGTTAATCGGTTTGCATTTACACCATAATCAAAACAATCTGTGGTGTAAATTATGGGGTTAATGACAGCAAAGAAAGGTGCAGAGGGTAAAGTGAATTATCGTACTGCGATTCGAATCAATCGAAAGGGCTTTCCTACTTTTTCTGAAAGTAAAGTATTTCATTCAAAAACATTGGTTGAAAACTGGGTTAAGAAACGAGAAGTCGAAATCCAATAAAATCCTGATATTTTGCTTGGCAAAGAAAAGCTGATTGATCTGACCTTATCAGATGCCATAGATAAATATTTGGATGAAGTCGGGAGCGAGTACGGAAGGACGAAACGCTATTCTCTGCTCTTAATTAAGAAGCTACCAATCGCGCGCAATATTACCACAAAAATAAAATCAGTACATTTGGCCGAGCATGTTGCTTTAAGGAAGGGGGGAGATCCCTGATCTCGAACTTGAACTGATCGCGACTAGTACGCAGCAACATGAGCTTTTACATATCCGTGGGGTGCTTTCTCATGCTGCTGTTATGTGGGAAATGGATATTGATTTAAATGGGTTCGATAAGGCTACGGCTCAGTTAAGAAAAACACGCCAAATATCTTCCAGTCAAAAAAGAGACCGACTTCCTTCAACGGATGAGCTGATTGGATTGACGAAGTATTTTACAGAGCGATGGAAGCTAAACCGTTATGGTTCTAAGTTGATTATGTGGTTTGCTATTTTCTCATGCAGACGTGAAGTCACCCCATTATTATCTGAAAGATTAGACAGACCACTTCTGTTTCGAGAGCAGACTAATTTACAACTTCATTTGTTGGCATGCCGTTCATGTCGTCATTATGGAAAACACGTCAAAACACTCAGTCAGCTTTCCAAAGCGTTTAAAAAGTTTGATGATGGTAAGTAGGTCATGACTGCTGTTTCAAAATAACAATACCTCAGGCCAAGTTAATATGATTAATGTAAAAAAACCATTACTTCGAGTTTGAGATTTTGTACGTGAATGATGATGTTTGTTTTATAAAATCTCTATGTTTTTTAAAGAAAAATATTTTATATCGGTTTTTTTCTTTGTGATTATTTTGTATATTTAATGATCAAATTAACATTGTGAAGAGGGTGGTATGTATAACTTTTCGGTAAGTGATCTAGACCAAATCATTGAAAATACGCTGAATGAAAATAAAAAGATCAGTAAAATGTTGATGGGATATAAGCTATTTCATGCGTTAATGAATGATCCTAAGTTTCATGCAGAAGTGACCAATTCAGCTTTAAGTGCGACGAAAAGAAAATATAAGAATCTAAAAATCAAAATCACGACGGATGAATACCAGCTACACTTTGAGTAAAATCATGTGCTTGAATAAAGAATCGTGGACTCAAACTGCAACATTAAAATTATGAGTGCCTACTTTTCTACTGTGAAAAAATTCGATAAGATAACAATCCATTATTTTTTTGTGCTCTATATGCGCCCCCGAATACGAAAGTTCTTACATTCCTTTTATTCAACACCAAATTCAAAAGTTCTCGAAATGAAATATAACTTAAGCAGTTATAGTGATTTGGACTTACTCAAAAAAATTCAAAAATCTAGCTGCCAGAATCTTAGAACAGCCATTTGCAGCATCTTATCTGAGCGTGGTTATACCCCCGCTGAAATCTCGCTGTTAACCGTCGAATCGCCTTAATGTAAAAGCCCTCCATGCTGAACTGTTAAAATTACAAATATTTTACTTAGAGCTGATGATCTTCACTCGTGATCCCAAAAGCTTTTCTCCATGCCTGAGGGCTAATGCCATATTTTTCACGAAAATTTTTTCGAAATGACACGGTATTATTAAACCCTGAAAGCTCGGTTATCTTTTCGATAGACAAATTTGTACTTTCTAAGAGTTCACAGCTTAATCTGATTCTTTCAGTATTGAGCCAATCAACTAAGGTCATGCCCGTAGCTTTCTTAAAATGTCGTGTGAACGTCCTACGTGTCATATTTGCCCGTTCAGCTAGGCCTTCAATATTATGTTGAATAGCTAAATTCTTTCTTAAAAAATCAAGTAAGAGATTAATTTGTGCATTCTGGCTCGACTTTGCCACAGGCTGTTCAATAAATTGAGCTTGTCCACCTTCACGATGAGGTGGGATCACCATTACTCTAGATACTTTATTTGCAATTTGTGCATTATAGATTTCACGTACCAAGTACAAACAGCAGTCTAATGCTGCACCTGTTCCAGCAGAGGTTACGACTCTTTGGTCTTCTACATACAGAGCATCACGATCAAGCTGAACCTGTGGAAATCGCTCACTAAAATCTTGTTCAGCCATCCAGTGCGTAGCTGCTTTTTTATGGTCAAGTAAACCAGCATATGCCAATGCATAAGTTCCATAGCATAACCCTACGATTCTAATTCCATTCTGATATGCCCAATTGAGGCTATCAATCAGTATTGGTTCAGGTTTGTGATTAAAATCATCCCACCCCGGAATAATAATAAGATCCGACTCTTTAATGAGTTCGATCCCACCATCAGGAATAATCATCATAGATTGTTCTGTTTTTACAGGCTGACCATCTATAGAAAAAATTTTAAGATCAAATAAGGGTTTATCTTCAATTTTGATATTGAAGATAATGTGGGGGATAGAGAAGTGAAATGGATTTATATTGGGATAAACGAACAATCCAATCACTGGTATAGCCATTCAACCGACCTCTCTAAAATAATGAATATAGCATATTGTCCCAATAGTTTCGATGATTGTCCTTAAGGACAATTTTTTTGTTTGATGATTTCTATCATGATTCAAGTATGACTCAATGATTGGATCTAGAACATGAATAAAATTTTAAGTCGCTCTGTTATTGCACTCTCTCTGGCAATGGCTTCAGTTCATTTATATGCGAATGATAAGGTGGTTCAGCGAGATACCTCTAAAGTGACGCATATACAAGAAATTCGCAATGCAACGATTAAAGTCACCTATGCCGATACGACTTTTTTAATTGACCCAATGTTTGCGCAAAAAGGCTTCTATGAAGGTTTTCCTGATACTCATCGTAGCTATTTACGCAATCCATTGGTCGATTTACCTGTCAAGCCTGAAACGATTTTAGAAGGTGTAGATGCGGTAATCGTGACCCATACACATTTAGATCATTGGGATGATGCAGCGCAAGCCACGATTCCGAAAAATATGCCTGTTTTTGTACAAAACAAACAAGATCAAAAAACCATTCAATCACAGGGTTTTAAAGATGTTCGTATTCTGACTCAAACAACGTTTGAAGGCATTAAGCTGACTAAAATTGGTGGTCAACATGGTACGGATAAAATGTATAGCAATCCTGAGCTAAAAGCTCTTTTAGGTGAAGCAATGGGTATGGTATTTGAAGCGACAGGACATGAAACGGTTTATGTGGCGGGTGATACCATTTGGCGTCCTGAAGTTGATCAAGCAATTCAATCCTTTAAACCAGATGTAATTGTATTAAATACAGGTAACGCTTTGGTTAATGGCTTTAACGAGTCCATTATTATGGGCAAAGAAGATACTTATCGCGCAACTCAGAAAGCACCAAATGCCAAAGTGGTTGCTGTTCACATGGATGCCATTAATCACATGTCGGTAACACGTGCTCAGCTTGCAGAATATGTAAAAAATAAAGGTATTCAAGACAAAGTTTTAATTCCACTAGATGGTGAAACGCTTTCTTTTTAATTCAACACATCCAACTTCACTTTTAAGGCAGCATAGTATTCATTTCCCTAAAATAAAAATGGTGAATGAATTCTATGTTGGCTAAGATATTTGAATGAGCAAATAATGAATACTGAAATCATTACCAATAAAGAGTTGGCCCAACAATTTTACGAACATTTACAAAATGAAGACTATGAAAGTGCAGCACAATTATGCCATGAAGATTTCATATTCTATTTACAACTAGATACCCCTATTCATGGTACAGATGGTTTTATTGTGTCTGAAAAAGCGAATTTTGATGCCTTCAAGGGATTTAAATTTACTGTTGAGAAGATATTCGCAGAAGATAATTACGTTGCTGTATTTATGATTTTTGATGGATATCATTCAGAAAAGCTTATGGATATTGAACCAACAGGGAATCGTGTTCGACTTTCTCTAATGATGCTACTTCAAATCAAAGATGGAAAGATTCTTGAAAAAAGAGCTCATTTTGATAAGGCGGATGTTTTAAGACAATTAACGACTCCTCCAATGGTTAGTTAATCTATGGCGTAAAAAACGCTTCTTTCTAATTCTGTTTTAAACAATCAGAACAAAATAAATGTTAGTTAAATAAAGGAAAAGATATGTCAAAATCAGCTTTATTAGTGATCGACTTACAAAATGAGTATCTACCTACAGGTAAATTACCATTGGTAAATATTGAACAAGCTGCTGCTAATGCAGTGAAAGTAATTGCGAAAGCCCGTCAAGATGGTACTCAAGTGATTCATGTCCAGCATATTGCGAATGCTGAATCGCCTATATTTCAACCTGACTCAAACGGTATTGAATTTCAGGACACAGTTAAGCCACAAGCAGATGAAACTGTGGTCATTAAAAATCACATCAATGCATTCTTAAACACGAATCTCAAAGAAATTTTAGATAGCAATCAAGTGACGGAGCTAGTCGTGATTGGTGCTATGAGCCATATGTGTGTTGATGCTGCTGTACGTGCTGCTTCTGACTTTGGTTATAAGGTAAGGGTTATTCATGATGCTTGTACAACGCTAGACCTAGAATTTAATGGCGTTAAAGTACCTGCTGGGCATGTTCATGCAACATTAATGGTCGCTTTTGAATTTGCATATGCTCAAGTGATATCAACTGAAGATTATGTTAGCTAAAGATTAAGATTTTCTAAAATTAACTTTATGCTAAATCTAAAATTAGACCATAAAAAGCCTGATTATTTATCAGGCTTTTTATATTGTTTGCTCATTGTACTAGACAAAATGGTAATGCTTTAAAAATAAAATATGGAATTGCATATATATGTTTATTCGTATATAAATATATTCAAAGATTCGATTGAGTTTGAGTAAATGACTGCTACTCCAAAAGTTAAGATTTATCACAACCCTGAATGTGGTACATCACGCAATACACTGGCGTTAATCCGTAATGCCAATATTGAACCTGAAGTGATTGAGTACCTTGTAACACCTCCATCTAAAAATGAACTGATTCAAATGATTGCGGATGCGGGTTTAACCGTGCGAGAGGCAATTCGTAAGAATGTTGCCCCTTATTCTGATCTAGAGTTGGACCGTGAGGATTGGAGCGATGAGCAACTGCTTAACTTTATGCTTCAGTATCCAATTTTAATTAACCGTCCATTCGTGGTGACTGAACGAGGCACTCGTTTAAGTCGTCCGTCAGAACTGGTTTTAGAAATTCTGCCCCTCCCACAAAAGGGTGCTTTCACTAAAGAAGACGGTGAACAAGTGCTGGATGCAAATGGGCAGCGATTGAAATAAAAATTTCATGGATATATGTGAATATTGATATATCCATATGTCAGAGTGAGTGAAAGTATGGATCAAATCAATTTCTTTAAATGTTTGGCTGATGAAACGCGATTCAACATTGTCATGTTGGTTCTTGGAAATAATGAACAGTGTGTTTGTGATTTGACTGAAAAACTACAACTCAGCCAACCCAAGATTTCGCGGCACTTAGCCTTACTGCGTTCTTCGGGGCTTTTACAAGATCGACGTCAAGGGCAATGGGTGTATTACAGTCTCAATCCCAATTTACCTACTTGGTGCTTAGACGTACTTAATACCCTTAAAAATGCCGATTTACAGCCAAAAGTTGCACTATCCTTTCAGCAAATCAATAGTTATTGCGAGTAGAACAAGATGAAATTCCTTTTTTTATGTACTGGAAATAGTTGCCGTAGCATTTTATCTGAAGTGCTTTTTAACAGTCGTGCGCCTGAAGGTTGGAAGGCATACAGTGCTGGTAGTAAGCCGTCAGGACAAGTGCATCCGTTGACCATAGAAACTTTAGAAAATCTTGGTCTTTCAACTGATGGCTTGTGGAGTAAAACCATTGATGACTGTGAACAATATCAACCTGATGTGGTGATTACGGTTTGTGATTCAGCCGCTCAGGAAGCATGTCCGCTCTATTTAGGTGGTGCAATCAAAGCACATTGGGGTTTAGCAGATCCATCACACTTGGATTTACCGAAAGAAGAAAAACTCAAAGCATTCCAAGTCACCGTTGATCATATCAACCGTCGCTTAGATGCATTATTGGCACTCGATACAGCGCATATGTCTCGTCCTGAGTTGATAGCCGCGATCAATCAAATTTCGCATATTGAATGAGATCATCATGGCTCAACAAAGATTATCCTTTCTAGATCGTAACCTCACGCTATGGATTTTTATTGCTATGGCGTTGGGGATTGCAATCGGTGTGTTCTTTCCGCAAGCCTCAGTGGCTTTGGATAAAATGAGTGTGGATTCAGTCAATATTCCGATTGCGATCGGTTTGATTTTGATGATGTATCCACCTTTAGCAAAAGTGGACTATGCCGCGTTGCCACAGGTGTTTAAAGATAAGAAAACGCTGACACTCTCCTTAGTACAAAACTGGCTTATTGCACCTGTTTTGATGTTTGCCTTAGCCATCATTTTTTTACATAGCTATCCTGAATATATGACCGGCTTGATCTTGATTGGTTTAGCACGCTGTATTGCCATGGTTTTGGTTTGGAATGGTTTAGCCTGTGGGGATAACCAATATGTTGCGGCATTGGTCGCCTTTAATAGTATCTTCCAGATTTTATTCTTCAGTACCTATGCTTGGCTCTTCTTGACCTTTTTACCGCCTTATTTTGGTGTTGCAGGACAAGTGATCAATGTTGATTTCTGGACCATTACCCATGCGGTATTGGTGTATTTAGGGATTCCATTTTTTCTTGGCTTTATGACCCGATTCATTTTGGTTCGTACTAAAGGTTTGGCTTGGTATCTAAATACCTTTTTACCCAAGATTAGCCCACTGAGTTTGCTGGCTTTATTGTTTACGATTGTGGCGATGTTTAGCCTTAAAGGGAACGACGTGGTGAGCTTGCCGATGGATGTCTTGCGTATTGCGATTCCATTGACCATTTACTTTATCGTAATGTTCTTCATCAGCTTCTTCATGAGCAAATGGATGGGCAATGACTATGCTAAAACCACCGCCATTTCTTTTACCGCTGCGGGAAATAACTTTGAACTGGCTTTAGCTGTCGCGATTGCAACTTTTGGTTTGGCTTCGCCTGTGGCTTTTACCACGGTGATCGGCCCACTGGTTGAAGTACCCGTATTGATTGCTTTAGTCAGTGTGTCCTTGTGGCTCAGAAAAAAGTTTTTTAAAGCAGAGGTGTAATTTCTATGACTCTCCCAAATGTAGATATGAATCTTTTGGATCAACCGACTTTAGAAAAAGTACAAGCTAAAGAGTTGGATCATCCACCCCGTATTTTGCTGCTGTATGGTTCTAACCGTGAGCGTTCATATAGCCGACTGGCGGTGATGGAAGCAGGACGTATTTTGGAGCAGTTTGGTGCCGAAGTAAAAATCTTTCATCCTAAAGGTTTACCTTTACCTGAAGATGCAGATATGGAACATCCAAAAGCCAAAGAACTACATGAACTTTTGGCATGGTCAGAGGGCATGGTGTGGTGTTCGCCTGAACGTCATGGCTCAATGAGTTCAATCTTTAAATCGCAGATTGATTGGATTCCATTGGCTGGCGGTGCGATTCGCGCAACCCAAGGCAAGACGTTGGCCTTGATGCAGGTGAGTGGTGGTTCGCAATCTTTTAATAGTGTTAATCAAATGCGTATTTTAGGCCGTTGGATGCGCATGATCACCATTCCAAATCAATCCTCTATTCCTAAAGCTTTTTTAGAGTTTGAAGAAGATGGCAGGATGAAACCTTCAGCCTTTTATGATCGAATTGTTGATGTCATGGAGGAACTGTATAAATTCACTTTGCTGACGCGTGGGCAGAGTCAGTACCTCACAAATCGTTATTCAGAGCGGAAAGAATCTGCTGAAGAATTATCTAAGCGTGTCAATCAACGGAGTTTATAAATTTTTAGATGATCAAAGATGTTGAAAAGTATCTTGATCAATTGAGCATTTGAAAAGCTCATTTAAACGCTTGAAAATTGTATGAAATAAGCCCAGTCTGTTGAGCAGGCTGGGTTTTTAATTTTGCTTATGACATTAAAGAATGGGAGAGGTGCTTTGACTCAATTACAAGCAGAAGTCGATGTGGTCATTATTGGTGGTGGTCAGGCAGCCCTTGCTACAGCTTATTTCCTCAAACGTAAGAAAATTCCATTTGTTATTTTGGATGACCAAGCTCAGGCGGGCGGTGCATGGTCACATGCTTGGCAGTCGCTTCGTCTTTTTTCTCCTAATACTTGGAGTTCGTTGTCGGGTTGGATGATGCCAACAACAGAGCAAACCTACCCAACACGAAATGAAGTGATCGACTACTTATCTGCATACGAGCAACGCTATCAATTTCCGATCATTCGTCCTGTACATGTGGATCATATTGAACAAAAAGATGGCTATTTAGATGTGTATGCAGGTGATCAATATTGGCGAGCAAAAGCGGTGGTCAGTTCTACAGGAACATGGAGTCAGCCTTATATTCCACACTATGACGGACATGAGCGATTTGAAGGCTTACAAACGCATTCAGCTCATTATGTAAATCCAGAGCCTTTTATCAATAAAAAAGTGATCGTGGTTGGGGGCGGCAACTCTGGTGCACAAATTCTTGCTGAAGTCTCAAAAGTTGCAGATACCACGTGGGTCACAGTAACACCACCTCAATTTTTATCAGATGATGTTGATGGGCGTGTTTTATTTCTTCGGGCAACGGAACGATTAAAAGCGCAGCAGGAAGGTAAAGTGATCAATCAGCCTGTTGGTGGTCTGGGTGATATTGTCATGATTGACAGTGTCAAAGAGGCCCGTGAACGTGGCGTACTACATAGCCGAGAACCCTTTACCGCATTTGAGGAGCATTCCGTTGTTTGGGCGGATGGTACAACACAAGCTGTAGATGCTGTGATTTGGTGTACAGGATTCAAGGCTTCACTCAATCATTTAAGAAGTCTGGATGTTGTGGAACCTGATCAGACAGTTGCTGTGAATGATGGACGCTGTATAAAAGTAAATAACCTTTGGTTGGTTGGCTATGGTGAATGGACTGGTATGGCATCCGCGACACTCATTGGGGTTTCTAGAACAGCAAGAGCAACGGTAGATGAAATAGCTGCCTATTTGGCTAATAATTAGGGTTATTTTATTTAATCTATCCAAGCCATTATCGGGGCAACAGATATACGTGGACGCTGAGCTATATCAGCATTCGGTTTTAAATCAGACATGAAAGAACCTATCGAATTGTCACCTACACGTTTAAGAACAAAGTGAGAACAAGCAAAACAGAATTTAACTATATGAAGGGTCACTATATATAGTGTAAAAATAGCCTAAAAAAGGCAAGACATAGCCGCCAAGGTTTTGTTAACTGCCTCATAATTCTATTCTTTGCTTATCTATCCACCTGTGCAACAAGCCACAACGCTTGATTTTAGTAAATTGGTTTAAAATTTACTGTCCGCTAAAAGGCATCATGCATGATCAAGGCAGTCCTGTTTTCTGGGCTGCTTTTCTTATTGCGACTGCATCATTTTTAATCCATGTGTATTGAACGCATCCATCCTCGTTTTTTGATTGAGCGTTGTCTGCAAATTGGTTATGGTAAATAGAAGACAACAATAAAGAAATGGAGACGGATATGTTAGTACTCGAAGAAGTATTTAAAAATCAAAAAGCAGAGCATTCCGAAGCCTTTAATTTGCGACTGCATCGAGGGATGAGTTGGTTTAAAAAAGCGATGCTGCTTGATGAAGATCTGGATTTAAAATTTATCAGTTTATGGATTTCATTTAATGCCATTTATGCCCGTGAAGGCATAGTTCTACAACCACAACAAGGTGTGAAGCAATTTTTAACCGCGCTGAGTCAGTTGGATCATGAACACAAGGTGGAATATGTGCTTGAGCATAAAGGTAAGCAAAGCATTCATTTAATTTTAGATAATCCTTATATTTATCAAGGATTCTGGGATTATCAGAACAATAAAATCAGTCAAGCATCTTGGAAAACTGAATTTGAAGCTGAGCAGCGCGTGGTACATCAAGCTTTACAGAGTAGAAAAACGGCGGAAATCTTAACCTTTCTGTTTGCTCGCCTAAATACCTTGCGTAATCAAATTTTACAGGGTGGGGTCAGTTATAATAGTGTGGTGAATCGACGTTATATTGCCGATGGTTGCAATATTCTATCGATGCTTATTCCAATTTTTATGTTTATTCTACTGGAAAATGCCGAGCAACTAGATACGGAAAAACCATTCTATCCGGTTATGCAGGTATCTTAACAAGTTTACATTGCATGAGTCGATGCGATGGTAAAGATGCGTTCGGCTCATGCAAATCTGTTTAAGGCTGAAAAGTTTCACGTGGATTGAGCGGTTTGTTATAGCTGAGAAAATCGATTAAGGCGAAGACAATCGCAGCCACAACCAACAAGATGCCCATCAGACAACTCATGCTCCAACCACCATGATGCCAAGCATAAACGCCTAATGCTGAACCACAGGCTCCACCAATAAAATACATGGTCATATAAATGGAGTTAATGCGAGATTTGGCATCTGGGCGAATGCGGAAAATAATATTCTGATTGCTACTATGCACCACCGCCAAGCCTAAATTAATTAAGCCATAGCCTAAAATATAACTGATGAGGCTATGTCCACCTAAATATAGAAAGTACCAACTGACGGCCATAACGGCACAACCTGACCAAGTGAGCACAGTGGTATAGCCCTGATCCGCTAATTTTCCGACATATTGTGTAGACAGTGCTCCAAATACGCCAATCAGTGGAATCACCCCGACCAGTACATCAGGGAGTTGATAGGTTTTAGACGTGAGCAACAGTGCGATGGTTGAAAATAAAATGCTCATGGCCGCAAAGACAAAGCCACCAATTAAAGAACGTAATATAAGACGACGTTCTTGCTGCAACAATACTCCCATGGACTTAAAGACTTGGGGATAGCTCATTTTAAATGACATCACATAAGGTAAACGTGATTTCAGTAAAAAAGCCAAGATGAGAGTAAAGACACCGCTTAGCGCATAAATTAGTTTCCAGTGAAAAAGGTTGGACACGAGCCCCGCCAAACTGGTCGAAAGTAATAAGCCGACCAGCAAACCACTCATAAGGAAACCAATCACTTCACCTGTTTTTTCAGGTTTTACCGCCATGGTTGCTAATGGAATCAGTACTTGGGCTGCGACGGAAAATAATCCGACGATACTGGTGCCTAACCACAGCATAGGCAGGTTGATGGCAAAGGCACAAATAAATAAACCGATTGCAGCGAAGAACATGAGCAACGGAATAAATTTGGTTTTATTGACCATGTCTCCAATTGGAACAATCAGCAATAACCCCAGCGCATAAGACACTTGGGCAAAAGTAACGGTTAAGGCCACTTGTGACTCAGGCACATTAAAATATTGTTGAATTGAATGAATAAGAGGTTGGCAATAATAGTTTGCACCGGCACAAAGACCACAAGCAACTGCCATGAGCCACAGTAGCGGTTTGTCTTGGCTAATATCACGTGGAGAATTCATAAAGTTCCTTGGCTTGTTCGGTTAATTGCAATAAGCGGTTGCTTCAATTTCAATCAGCATTCCTGGTATGGCAAGACACGGAACAGGAATCAGTGTGCAGGCAGGAAAGTCATGTTGTTTCCAGCGCTTGTGTATTTCCTGAATTAAAAACTGATGTTTCTTGGGACTATGGTCAACCACTAGAATTCTTAAAACAGCAATATCTAAAAATGAAGCATCGGCATGTACAAGTGCATGCTCTAAATTGGTCATGGCTTGACACAATTGCTCTGCAAAATCTTGAGATAAATGTCCTCGTTGGTTTTCACCACCTTGTCCTGAAATGTGAAGTATACGTGAAAAGTGTCTAACTTCAGCCATGTGACTATAGGCAAAAGGGCGCGGATTATAAAGTGTTTTTGGATTCATCAACTCAAATGGAACATGAGATACGCCGTGTTGCATAAAAAATTCTGCCTGTGATTGATTTTTTGTTAGTATCAAAGCTCAAGTTAACTTGAGGTCAAGCTTTTATGGAAGAAAATCAGCAAATAATGTCATCGGCACAGCAGTGGTTGAGTATTGGTGATTTGGCAAAACGCAGTGATGTCAGTGTTGCTGCTGTGCGCTTTTATGAAGAAAAAGAACTGATTTGGAGTGCGCGAACTTCGGGCAATCAACGCCGTTATCAGCGTTCTATGCTAAGACGTATTGCCATTATTAAAGCCGCACAGCAAGTCGGGATTTCATTGCAACAAGTGAAGGTTGCCTTTTCAGCATTACCGAAACAAGGAAATGCCACCAAGCAAGATTGGCAGCAAATGTCACAGCAATGGCAAACCCAGTTAGATCAGCAGATTGTGCATTTATTACAACTGCGACAACAACTGGATTGGTGTATTGGTTGTGGTTGCTTATCCCTAGAGCAATGCCCACTGCGTAACCCAAATGATGTATTGGCTGAAACCTCCGCTGGGGCACATTTTCACGAGCTATTATTGAAGATGAATAGTGAAAATACTGAATGCTCCCTTTCTCCAAAGGATGATGCTTTTCAGTGAAAACCTTTCACAATTATTGGTGCTAGTAGGTATTAGTTAGCAAGCTTTTTCTTTGATAAGGTGATCATCATAATTCCGACAATATTGAGTAAACAACCGATCCATTGCCAAAAATTCAAATGTTCATTTAAAAAAGCGACCGCCAATAAAATGGTTAGGATAGGACCAATCGATGCAATCATGGCAGATTGAGCCGCTCCAAGCCGTGCAATACTTTGCATCAGTAATACGGTAGGAACGACGGTGACAAAAAAGCCCAGTGCCAAGCCATACCACAGTACACCAACAGGGAGCTGTTGTAGCAATAAAATCGGATGGGGAGTGACCCAAAAAAATTGTACCAGTGTGCCAAGACAAGCGGTTGTTAAAGCCAGACCGGTAAAATTCCATGATCCAAATTTTTGAATCAACGTGGGCGTTAGCAATAGATAAGCTGCGAAGGCGATCGCACTGGCAAAAACCAGACTGGCTCCGAGCCAGAAATGTTCTTGAACAGGCGCATGCTGTTGTTCCTGAAGCATGACCAAAACGGTCCCTCCGTAACTGAGCACAATGGCGAGCATACTTTTGACCGAAAGTTTTTGCCGATACAGCACACAAGATGCCAATACCGTTAAAGTAGGGTAGAGGAATAAAATAATGCGTTCTAAAGATGCACTAATATACATTAAGCCTAAAAAATCCAACCAACTGGCAAAGTAGTACCCCATCAGGCCTGCAACCATGAGCAGTCCCCAATCTTTTGCTTGTAAACCTTTGCTCTTTTCCCGATTGAACCAGCAGATGAGTAAAAAGAACGGTAAGGCACAGGCCATACGAATCGCCATCAAGAGCGTGGCATCCACCAGTGGAGATAGGGCATAAGCTTGTTTGATAAAAATCGCTTTGCTACTAAATAAAAAAGCCGCACCAATAGCAAACAAACTGCCGAGTTGGCTGCGAGATAAAGAGAGATTCATGAAAATATAACTTTTTAAAAGATAGGATTGCGACCGATATGCAGTATAGGCTTTTGGTCAGGAAGAGAAAAATGCAAAAAAATGATTAATTATCATACTTTTTTGAATGAAATAAATAAAAATACATATACCAAAGTTATATGAATGCTAGGTGATTTTCTTTAAGTCTTTAAAAATATTTAAGTCTTTGTTTATTTGGTGGGGACTTTCTACAGATTCATTGCAATGATGACTGGACTGAAAGATGACGGTCATGTGATGTGAATAATAAACGACCTAAAATAGTGCAAAACATGTCGAATGAAACATATTGCATCATCAGATTAAATGATTTGAAAAGTTTTTTTTAATTAGATTTTCTGCATTATCCGACTTTGGTCATATTTCATGATTATGCTGAAAATAGTTGTTGATTTAAATAAAGCGAGATTGAGTTGAATTTTGACTTGAGATATTTCTGGAAGAAGTTTCGAATTGAATTCATCGCATTTGGGCGAATGGAAGACGAAATAAATGGTCATCTTGGTCAACTTCGCAGCTAAAAACTAAAAAAATGCCTGAACTTTGTATAGCCTCAGGACTATTTTCTTCACACGGGATTCAAGGGGAATTTTGTCAGAAAAACCAATCCGTTTGATTAAATCACGATGGTTTTAAAAAAAGCAACGAGATTCTGACCCATAAAATAAAACACTTACCAATTGAATAGCGATTCAACACCGCAATGTTCTAGGCAAAACCGGTGAATGATATATCGAACAATTCTTTTTATGAATCATCAGTTCAAAATGAGGGTATTTATTAAATAAATATTGGGTGGTAATTTAAAAAAGTTCAATTAGAATCCAAAATTCAACAAGAACACATCCAGAGGGAACATCGTTTCTAACGGTGTTTGCTAGATAGAGAAAATTAGCTTGAGGAACGCTCATGCAGATCGGAATCCCTACCGAAACTGTCGTCGGTGAAAATCGTGTAGCTGCTACGCCAGAGACAGTAAAGAAATTGATCAACGCTGGTCATAGTGTGGTCATTCAACGTGGCGCTGGTGTAAAGGCTGCTTATATTGACAGTGCTTATGAACAAGTCGGTGCTAAAATTACAGAAGATGCCTATATTGGCAGTCAGATGATTTTGAAAGTTCGCGCCCCTAAGGGTGAGGAAATTCAAAAGTTAGAGCCAAACACCACTGTTGTGGCAATGTTTGACCCTTACCGCAATACCGAATTAGATCAATTTGCATCACAAAACGTGTCTGCATTTGCATTGGAATTATTGCCTCGTACTTTATCTCGTGCGCAAAACATGGATGTATTGTCTTCTCAAGCCAACCTTGCAGGTTATAAATCTGTGCTTTTGGCAGCCGCAGAATATCAACGTATGTTCCCAATGTTAATGACCGCTGCAGGTACTGTTAAACCAGCTCGTATCGTGATTATGGGTGTGGGTGTTGCTGGTTTACAGGCCATTGCGACTGCAAAACGCTTAGGTGCTATTGTGGAAGCAACAGATTTACGTCCAACTGCAAAAGACCAAGTAGAATCTTTGGGGGGCAAGTGGTTAGACGTCCCTATGTCTGATGAAGAAAAGCAAAAAGCTGCCGATGCTGCCAAGAATGGTTATGGCTGGATGCCTGGTGAACAGTACATTAAAGATCAAGCTGCGATTGTGGATAAGGCGGTATCGAATGCAGATATCGTGATTACCACTGCATTATTGCCAGGTCGTGATGCACCTCGTCTTATCCGTGCTGAAACGGTAGCTAAAATGAAACCAGGTTCGGTCATTTTAGATATGGCAGTTGAAACTGGCGGTAACGTTGAAGGTTCTAAAGAAGGCGAAACCGTGATGACTGAAAATGGTGTGAAAATTTTGGGTGTTCCAAATATTCCATCTACAGTGTCGACGGAAGCTTCAGCACTTTATGCACGTAACGTTTTCAATTTTGTCGAAACATTGTTTGATAAAGATAAAAACTTTGTCCTAAATCAAGAAGATGAAATTCAAAAAGCCCTATTGGTCACTCATGGCAGCCAAGTGCTGTTGAAGCGTGCGTAAGGAGATTTCTCATGGTTGAAACAATTACTATTTTTGTCCTTGCCATCTTCGTAGGTTATTACGTGGTGTGGGGCGTTACGCCAGCATTACATACACCACTTATGGCAGTAACCAATGCGTTGTCGTCCATTATTGTGGTGGGTGCAATGATTCAAACTGTAGGGATTCCTGCAATTGGTGTGGATGCGAATGTTGCATTCCAAAGTGTGAATGTGGTGAGCATCTTGGGTGCAGTTGCCGTGTTCTTAGCAAGTATCAATATTTTCGGTGGCTTTGCTGTAACCGCACGTATGCTTGAAATGTTTAAGCCAAAGCAAAAGAAAAAAGAGGGCTAATATATGGAATTCATTCGAGACTATGCGGATTGGTTCTACCTGATTGGTGCTGTCCTCTTTATCTTAACTTTACGTGGTTTGTCTGGTCCAAAAACTGCGATTCAAGGTAACCGTTATGGCATGATCGCAATGGCGATTGCTGTTGTGACCACCTTCTTCGTGGCAGATCATCCTGTGATTTGGATGATTGGCGGTGCGATGGTACTCGGTGCAGTCGTAGGTATTGCTCGTGCACGGACTGTCCCAATGACACAAATGCCTGAAACAGTGGCATTGATGCACTCATTGGTGGGCTTGGCTGCGGTATTAATTGCGATTGCGGCAATCCTGCATAACAACCAACTCACCGCTTTATTTGCACAAAATGAAGCTGCTTTAACTGCTGCGGGTGTACAACATGCCCACATGAGCAAAGTTCATTTATTTGAATTGTTCGTGGGGTGTTTTGTGGGTGCAATCACCTTTACTGCATCTGTATTTGCTTATGGTAAATTGGCTGCAAAGAAATGGGCAAAAACCATTTCGGGTGCATGGGTTAAACCTGTACAAGCGTTGATTTTCCTTGCAATGTTGGCGTGTGGTGTGTACTTCTTCACGACAGGCAACATGACTGCATTCTGGGCAATGACGGCACTTGCACTTGCATTTGGCTGGGTGTGGATTGCACCAGTGGGTGGCGGTGATATGCCAGTTGTGGTCTCACTGTTGAACTCTTTCTCTGGTTGGGCAGCAGCAGGTATTGGTTTCACACTTGAAAACAATATGTTGATCGTTGCGGGTTCATTGGTGGGTTCTTCTGGTGCGATTCTGTCTTACATTATGTGTAAAGCGATGAACCGTTCAATCATCAATGTATTGTTCGGTGGTGCAATGGGCGGTGCAGCAGTTGCATCGGCAGATAAAGGTGAACAAGTTCAACGTAACCACCGTTCTGGTTCGGCAGATGATGCAGGCTTCCTGATGTCAAATGCAGACAGCGTTGTGATTGTACCGGGTTATGGTATGGCGCAAGGTCGTGCACAGAATGCAGTGAAAGAGTTATGTGAAATCTTGAAAGAACAGGGTGTAAAAGTTCGCTTCGCAATTCACCCAGTTGCAGGTCGTATGCCGGGTCACATGAACGTCCTTTTGGCTGAAGCAGACGTGGCTTATGAAGACATCTTAGAGATGGATGAGATTAACTCAGACTTCCCAGCAACGGATGTGGTGCTTGTGATTGGTGCGAACGACGTGGTAAACCCTGCGGCGAAAGACGATCCAACATCTCCAATCTATGGCATGCCAATCTTGGAAGCACATAAAGCGCGTACCATTATGGTGATCAAGCGTTCTATGGCAACGGGTTATGCAGGCTTAGACAACGATTTGTTCTACAATGAAAAAACCATGATGGTCTTTGGTGATGCGAAGAAAGTTGTGGAAGATATGACCAAAGCCATTAATGGTGGCGGACACTAAATGAGACTCTCAAGTCCCTCTTTTATAAAAGGGATTTAGGGAGATTCAAAACCACCCTTCGGGGTGGTTTTTATTTTTGAAGTTGATTAAGTATCCAAAAATAAAAAAAATTTATGAATTATTTAAAATTTGATCCAAAGTCACAAAGTTTAAAGTATTACATTTGTCAAAATATCATCAAAAATGAGTGGAAACTGTCAAAATATTTGTATGGCATGACTGATATATGTGGTTGGGTGTGATGATTTATCGAACTCTCTCATAGTTATAAATCAGGTATGCAAAATCAGTTGGTGGAGGTGGCGTATGTTATTTATTGCTACGTATACTGTTCGCTCAGAAAATCGTAATGCTGCAATGGAGCGTTTTCTTCAGAGCGGAGGAAAAGTACCTGTAGGTATAAAAATGCTCGGAAGATGGCACACTGTTGCACAGTTATCAGGCTTTGCAGTCATTGAAGCGGATGATGCAGAATTGATACAACAGTGGGTTATGGAGTGGAATGATATTCTTTCTATGGAATTGTTCCCTGCTTTAACAGATGAACAAGTTGGACCACTTATGTTTGCTGCACTTGCGAAGAAAGAGGTTGTAGGGTAATACAGTTATCGATATGTATTGAATTTGCCTTACAGTATTACAGCTTACTAAGATCTCCAAAAAATTGGAAACCACCCTTCGGGGTGGTTTTTTTTATGTCTGTTTCCAGCATTGGCGTGAACAGCAATCAAAATATAGGATAAAACCTGTACACAGCTAAATAAAAGCACAGTCATATAGCAGGGCTAGTTCAGCACTTCATAAAAAATATGTGTTGTGCTTGGCACTGATTTTGCATTTTGTGAACAGACTTCGGGGGAATGTTCATGAAAAAAATAATTTATTTACTTTTACTAGGTTTATGGGGTGTTACTACTACAGGCTTTACTGCTGATGCGGTAACCACGCAAGCACAAAATATCCAAGAAATTCGACTTTCACTCGACAGTGTTTGGGTGGTGATGGGCGGGATTTTAGTGTTTTTTATGCAAGCTGGTTTTGCTTTGGTTGAAAGTGGCTCTGTACGCGGGAAAAACACGGTTAATGTCCTGATGAAAAACTACATGGATGCCTGTTTGGGCGGCTTAGTGTTTTGGTTAATTGGTTTTGGTTTGATGTTTGGCATTAATACCACAGGATGGTTTGGCGCAAGTCATTTTGCCCCCAATCATTTGGATGATTGGCATTGGAACTTATTGTTCTTCCAAATGATGTTTGCGGCAACTGCAACCACCATTGCCAGCGGTGCTATGGCAGAACGAATTCACTTTGTTGCCTACGTGGTGAGTGCAGCATTTGTGAGTGGGTTAATTTACCCTGTGTTTGGAAGTTGGGCATGGGGCAGTCTGTTTGAAGGTGAGGGCTGGTTAAAGTCATTGGGTTTTATTGATTTTGCAGGTTCAACTGTTGTGCATTCCATTGGGGGATGGGTCGCGTTGGCAGGGATTGTGGTCTTAGGTCCTCGCTTAGGGCGCTTCGGTCGTAATGGGCAGTCGCACTATTTGGCGGGACATAATGTACCGCTGGTGGCATTGGGTGGTTTTATTTTATGGCTAGCATGGTTTGGCTTTAATGCAGCTTCGACGGTCAATGCGACGGTGAGTATTGGGCGTATTGCCTTGAATACGCACCTTGCTGCTTGTGCAGCAGCAGTGGCCTACATGTTTTATGCACTACTACGTGGAAAAGCGATTCTGATCCGCACCACCATTAATGCATCTTTAGGAGGCTTAGTTGCGATTACCGCAGGTTGCGCAACAATGACGCCATTGTTTGCAATTGTGACGGGATTGGCGGCAGGCTTGGTGGTAAGTGTTATGCCAGTTTTGATTGAAAAGTTGAAGTTGGATGATGTCGTGGATGCTGTGACAGTACATGGTTTTTGTGGAGCATGGGGAACAATTGCAGCCGGATTGTTTTATGAAGCGAGTCCATTTAATTCACAAATTATTTCAATTCAATTTTTAGGTGTCATTGCTGGTTTTGTTTGGGGTTTTGGGGTGGCCTTTGTGGTGTTTAAAGTACTTGAAAAAGTATTGGGTAGCTTACGTGTCAGTAAGCAACATGAGCAGCGCGGACTTGACTATACCGAACATGCAGAATTGTCTTATCCGGAGTTTCAACGTGATGTAACTTTTGAAACTGATGGAATGACTAAACGTCATTAAGGAGTGTTGAGCATGCCAAATGAATTACTCACCATAGGACAAAAAAGAACAGCGATTGAGCGTGGTTTAAGCCAGTATTTGAAGGGAATCGCTTTAGAGCGAGTTCTGAGCTATTGGGAGCAAGAATATGGAGATAAGCCTTCTTTTGTACTCAATCGCTTTTTAAGCGAAGTGTGTAATACGGACGAACTTCGTTTTTACCGTAAAGATATGCTACGCCAAGTTTTATTCGAAATTGCTGAAGTCGAAAAACAGGTCTTACTTCAAGTCAAACCTCAGGAAAAACAAGAGGCTTTGGTGTCAGGACAACTGAGTGATGCCTTTGCGCAATTTGTAGGATGTGTGGTGAAAGCTGTGGCTCAGACAGATTTTTCGGACTTTGATCAGGATGTGAAAGTACGATTGACGGATCTGGGGTATGCGGTAGTAGAACAAGCTGCAATACATGACGTTGAGTTTATTAGTGATTTGCCGATTATGAGTTATTCTCAGGTGATTACAGCAATTTACGAAGTTTATTGTGAATTTTATGGGCCGACCAAAGCAGACTTCGTTTTTGCACGTGCAAAAGAACAAACTAAACAACAATTTATGGATGTTGATTTGCATCAACTGATTTAAACTGTCGACTTAAATTTGGCTAACAAAAAAGCCAGTTAATTTCAAGATTAACTGGCTTTTGTAGACCATGTTGGTCATTTTTCTTATGCTACAGATTCTGGAGCTGTACGCCATAAGCTTTCTAGGTCGTAAAATTTACGCGCAGTCGGCAACATGACATGAACCACGATGAGTCCAAGGTCAACAAGGATCCATTCTGCATCACGTTCACCTTCGACACCGATTGGGCGGAAGCCAGCTTTACGCGCTTCTTCAGCCACATTGTCGGCAAGTGCTTTCACGTGACGAGTTGATGTACCACTTGCAATCACAATCGCATCTGCGACATTGCTAATGCTGCTAACATCAAGTTCGATAATATCTTTTGCTTTTACATCTAATAGAGCTTCATGTACAACTTTTAAGCAAGCTTGCACATCTTGAGCTTGAGAATTCATTGCGAGATCGAGAGAATTAGAAGCGCTGGGCGATGGTTCTAAATTCATAAAGGGTCATAATTCCTGACAATAACTCATGCTCTAATATAGCGGTTTTATCACCAAATTTCAATTGTCTGTTTTTTAACTTTGTGGATGCTCAGCAAAGTACTTGTTTTTCCATGCAAATGAATGGTTCGAGTGGGCCTGTGGGCGATATTCGGCAGCAATAAAACCCGTGTAATCACTGTGGCTTAACCAATCAAAAATTTCTTTAAAGTGAATTTGTGCGGTATCGGGTTCATGTCGCCCTGGACAATCTGCAAATTGAATATGTCCAATTTCTAAAATATTTTCTTTCAATTCTTCTAGTACATTTTCACCCATCATTGCCATGTGGTAGCAATCGTATTGCATTTTTAGTGCGGGATGTTGAACTGCTTCTAGAATCTCTTGAGCTTGTGCAACATTTTGAATGAGGAAGCGCGGCATATCTGTGCCATTAATCATTTCAAACACAGGTTGAATATGATGTTCTGCCAGCATAAAGCAAGCGAGCTTTAAGTTTTTGGCTAAAGTATTTAGGCAAGGCAATAAGTCACAGTCGAGTGGTTGTTTACCCGCTAAAATGTTAACGTTCGGTACTTTTAACGCAACGGCATATTGAATTGCTAATTCTAGAGCTTGGTGAAATTCTAGTTCTCGTCCAGGAATACCTGCCAAACCATTGCCACCTTGCATGAGGTCTCCAACAGGCACATTAATCAGGCATAAACTTAAATCGTGCTGGATCAGTTGGTTTTGAATTTCAGCAATACTAAGTTCATAAGGGAATTGAATTTCAATATGCTTAAAGCCATGAGCATAAGCCAGTGCAAAACGTTCGATGAGTGGCACTTCAGTAAAGATCATGGAAAGATTCACTGCGAGTTTAGTCATGAGCTTGCTCCTGCATTATTATTCTGTTTCAACATGTTGAATTACAGTGGCTAAATCTGATTCAGCATAGCCTTTATTCTGGTGTGCCTGCAATTCCGATAATGCTTTTTTTGCAACTGGAATATCTAATTGAAATTTTTTAGCCAACTGCACAGCATTATTTAAATCTTTTGATAAAGTCTGCACCTTCCATTGTACAGGTTCAAACTGATGATTGGCCATTCTTGGTGTTAAAATTTGAAACGGCTTTGAATCAGCAAATCCACCTGCCAATGCTGGAGCAAGTAGGGTGGTATCGACACCTGCTTGACGCGCTAAGGCAACTGCTTCTGCTATTAAGGTGCTACTTGCTGCGACAATTAATTGGTTGCAAATTTTGGTGGCTTGTCCTGTCCCTGTTTCTCCCATGCGTGTAACACGTTGCGAAAGTACATTATAAATCAGACTTAAGCTTTGAATGATTTCGGCATTGCCCCCTGCAAAAATCACCAATGTGCCTTGTTCCGCACCCGCTGTTCCGCCAGAAACAGGGGAGTCAATCCAATGCACATTATCTTGTTGTACTAATAATGCCAGTGTCTTGGTTTTATCCACAGATAAGCTTGAGAAATCCACAACTACTTGATTCGCAGTCCAGAATGGCTGAATTTTTTCAATCACCTGTTGTGCAGCAGAATCATCTGAAAGACAGATTAGGATGACGGGATAGTCTGCAATGTTTTCCAGTTTTAGCGCAGTTGCACCTAAATCAATGAGCACATCACAGGCAGTTGCGGTTCTGTTCCATACGGCCACTTCAAATCCAGCTTGAAGCAATCGGGTGGCCATACGGCTGCCCATGAGTCCCATACCTAGAAATGCAATTTTTGTATTACGATCAAAACTCATTGGAATCTCTCTATCGCTTATGTATGTTGCCTAAACTTTATTGAAACTGACGTGGAACAAATTGAACTTCAGGTTGTTTATCTTTTTTACGCGCCAGTTGACTGTTTTTACCTAATAAAAGTTTCAGTTGCCAGATTTTTTCTAAACGTAAAGATTTACGTGGTTGATGTTCCATTGCATCCAGTACTTGCTTGGCTGCTGCTAAGGCATCTGGGGAGCGTTGCAGCATTTCTTCTGCAAGGGCTTGTGCTTGTTGTAATGGCGTCTCAGATAAATGTGTGACTAAACCAATGGTTTTGGCATAGTTGGCATCGAAAATACGGGCGGTCAGGGTTAACTCTTTGGCTAAATCAAGACCAATCACTCCTTTAAGCGAGCGGCTTAAACCCATGTCTGGCACAAGTCCCCAACGACTTTCCATAATTGACATTTGGGTATCAGGATGGGCAATACGAATATCTGCCGCCAAAGCCAATTGCATGCCTGCGCCAAAACAAAAACCTTCTAGTGCTGCAATGACAGGCACAGGCAGTTCTTGCCAAATAAGGAAGGCTTTTTGGAACAGGCTTTGTCCGGGTTTGACCAGTTCCCATGCTGCATAAGCACGGTTTTTGGGATTATTTAAATCGGCAAGATCAATGCCTGCACTAAATACATGAGCTTCACCCGTTAAAATGACACAACGAACGCTGCGGTCTTTTTTCAGTTGATTGGCGACTTTGACCAGTTCATTGAGTAAGGCAAAGCTCATGGCATTGCGCTTCTCTGGGCGGTTTAAACTGACTGTCGCGATTCCGTTTTGTTTTTCTACACGTAATAAAGCCATGTTGGATACTCTAATTTTGCTTTGCATCGGAGCATAGCATGCACATGACACGCTTGCATGACAGCTCAGTCACATCTTTTTTCCCTGAAATTATTGCATGTGTTTATTTAAAATTGACTGAGCTGCTTGTTTCACTTGTTGCATGATGAGCTTGAGATCATCAAAGCGTTGTATCGCTTCTTGAATAAACTGTTCGTCGGCACGACGCTTTTCTTTACGTAGCGTCGAAATAAATTGTTCAAATGACCCTGAAGATTCTTGTAGATTAGGCGTGCCCACGTAGCGTGTGGCGCCGTACAAGCGATGTAAGGCATGTTCAAGCTGAGGGAAATCTTCTAATTCAATCAGTTGTTGCATTTCATCGAGTTCGGTATGGAAACTGTCGACTAACATTTTTAAAAGATCAATCGCCAGATCTTCTTTGTTGGCTGCCAGTTGTAAGCTTTGTTGCCAGTTCAGAATTTGTGGATCAAGTGCTTCAATGACGATGTTTTTTTCTACAATGGCGGCTTTATCAAAACTTTTACTGGTCCAATGCGTCAAGATTTGAATGATTTGCTCCATTTGAATTGGTTTGGTCACATAGTCATCCATGCCGACTTTTAAAAGTTTTTGTTTCTCATCTGCCAAAGCATGTGCAGTCAGCGCAATGATGGGCAGGTGCGTTTCTTCTTCTAAGGTGGATTCTAGTGCGCGAATGGCTCGTGTGGTATCAATACCAGACATAACTGGCATTTGAATATCCATAAACACCAAGTCAAAAGGTTTTAGTTTTTGTTCCAGACGCGACTGAATAATATCAATGGCTTCCTGACCGCTTTGCGCCTTGGTGGTGGTCACATTCAGTTCGGCCAGTAGGGCTTCCAGAACAATCAAGTTGGGTAAATGGTCATCGACGGCTAAAATATGTAAGCCTTGACCATCAAAGTTTTCATGTTGTTCAGATTGGAACATGGATTGATTGCTGAGCAGTTGAATCAGTGCGTTACGGCTCAGAGGTTGATACAGTGGGCGTGCACGATATTCATTCAGCATATTGGGATCGAGTGCCATTTGGTAGCCATAAACCGCAAGACTACCCGTATAGCGACTACGAATTTCTTTCAGCATGGCTTGGGTATCGCCGCTGTGATCCACAATCAACCACGTATTTTCTTGCTGCGATTGAATTTGGTTTAGGCGACTAAATAAATCCAGAATGGATGCGGATTCGATATGCTCGACTTGATAGTTTTCGAGATAGTGACGCAGTACATGTGCAGCCGCAGGATGTGCCAAATAAGACACCACTTTCATGTGTTCGAACTGTGGATGAACAATTTCATATTCTTCATCGACAGCAAACATGGCGGTAAACCAGAAGGTCGAACCTTTTTCGGTGGGTGCACGTTCTTGGTTGTCTTCAAAACCAATTTGACCCTGCATCAAATGCACCAATTGTTTGGAAATCGCAAGCCCTAATCCAGTGCCACCAAATTGACGTGTGACCGAAGCATCACCTTGCGAGAAGGATTCAAATAAGCGTTTGCGATCTGTCCCACTTAAGCCAATACCACTGTCTTGGACACTAAAGTGCAGTAAGCATTGTCCAATATCATCATGCTTCATGCGTACTCGAACAATGATTTCACCATCGGGGGTGAATTTGATGGCATTGGAAATCAGGTTGGTCAAAATTTGCTTAAAGCGGAGTGTGTCACCAATGACTTGTTTGGGGACGTCATCGCCATAGTAGAACGCCATATCAATATGCTTTTGTGCCGCCAGTGGCGATAACATGTCCATCACATCAAAAATGGCTTCTTCCAGATCAAAGGGGGCAGTTTCTAATTCTAGTTTGCCCGCATCAATTTTAGAAAAATCTAAAACATCATTAATCAATGCCAATAAATGGGCAGAAGATTTACGAATGGTCTGTAAATATAAATTTTGCTCGTTGCTTAAATTGCCCTGACGAAGGAGTAAATGAATAAAGC
Source organism: Acinetobacter tibetensis (assembly GCF_023824315.1). Lineage (NCBI taxonomy): Bacteria > Pseudomonadati > Pseudomonadota > Gammaproteobacteria > Moraxellales > Moraxellaceae > Acinetobacter > Acinetobacter tibetensis. The sequence continues at coordinate 570,258 of NZ_CP098732.1, forward strand.
CATCAATACTGTTTAAAGGCGTTCTTAATTCATGGCTGATATTGGCAAGAAATACCGATTTTGCCTGATTGGAAGAAATCGCTTGGTCACGCGCTTGGCGGTAAGTAATGTTTTGTACTTCTAGAGTATCCAGCGTACGTCTTAAATCATCTTCAGTTTGTTCTGTATGTTCTTTTAACTCTAGAAAGCTAAAATGAAGTCGTTTTACTACATTGGCAATATCGCGTTGTAACAGTCGAAGCTCGCCCGTACTGTTAATGATCATGTGTTGATCGAGTGTGTCGGCATTCAGACGTTGTAATTGCATACGAATCTCGTACATGGGGGCAATCCAACGACGTGAATAGAAGTTTAAACACAACAGCAAGAGTAATAAGGTTAAAAGCCCCGTTGCCACCAACACAATCAGGACGCGATAGCGTGCAATTTGTAAGGGTTGATTGTCCAGTTCAATCAGCAACCAACCTTTTTGATGAGGTGATTCATTAATCTGCATGCCATAGACATGATTGCCATTGAGTTTTAATGGTCCAAAAAAATTCTTGTCTTTCGGGTATTTTGGCCAAGCTGAATATGCGTCTCCACCAATATTCAGGCGTTCAGCACCAGTATGGTCAATAATGGTGGCATGATTTAAGAGCTTTTCATTGAACATATACTGCATGGCATTTTGCGCTTGGTCATAGTGCCATGGATAGCGATTGAGCAAGTCGAGTGCCGATTCGGCCGTACTTTGGTAGCGAGTTAAAATCGCAATGGCCATTTGGCGCTGTTGCGCTTTTGCTGCATTCGATGTTTCAGATAAAACCAATGCCGTGCCTACACAAGCCAAAATCATAATAGGCACAAAAATCATGGCAATCAGTTGCCCATACGCATGATTTAAGTGTAAGCGTTTAAATAACTTTTTATTGATATTCGGCATGGCAAATGTAGTAAATTCCCTATGCTCAGCATATTAGCATGCTTTATTTGAAACTGACCGCGCTTTAATCACTTTCATGAAAAACCCTGCGAAATGGGTGCAGGACACCCTATTTTTTCATACAATACCCGCACCTCGATCAAGGTACACATAATGAGTAACACAATCCCCGATTTTCAAGCCGATGAATTTTTGTTAGACCACTATGTAGGAAAAACACCGCTAGTGCGTTTACAGCGTCTAGCAAATCACACGCAAGCTACGGTTTTAGCAAAATTAGAAGGCAATAACCCAGCGGGTTCAGTCAAAGACCGTCCAGCCTATAACATGATTATGCAGGCAGAAAAGCGTGGGAAAATTCGACCGGGGGATACCTTGATTGAAGCGACTAGTGGCAATACGGGTATTGCACTTGCCATGGTTGCGGCGATGCGAGGCTATCATATGAAATTGATTATGCCTAACAACATGAGCCAAGAACGTAAAGATGCCATGCGTGCCTATGGTGCAGAGTTAATTGAAGTGACTCAGCAGCAAGGGATGGAAGGTGCGCGCGATTTGGCGTTGCAAATGCAAGCTGAAGGGAAAGGTTTGGTGCTGAATCAGTTTGGTAATCCTGACAACGTCGAAGCGCATTACCTGACCACGGGGCCAGAAATCTGGCAACAAACGGGTGGGAAAATCACCCATTTTGTCAGCTCAATGGGCACCACAGGCACCATTATGGGCGTGTCGAAATACCTAAAAGAACAAAATCCTGAGATTCAAATTGTGGGTTTACAGCCAGAAGATGGTTCGAGCATTGCGGGAATTCGTCGTTGGCCACAGGAATATTTGCCGACTATTTTTGATCGTAGCCGGGTTGATCGTATTATGGATATTCCGCAAATTGAAGCGGAAAAAACCATGCGTAAACTGGCACAAAAAGAAGGCATTAGTGCGGGGACATCTTCAGGTGGTGCGGTGTGGGCATCTTTACGTATTGCAGAAGAAAATCCAGATGCGGTCATTGTCTGCATTATTTGTGACCGTGGTGACCGTTATTTATCGACAGGTTTGTTTTCGGTACAAGATCCTGAATAATTTAAGCTCCATTATAGAGACTGAAGATGCGTTTACCTGTTCTAGTTTTTGATATTGAAACCATGACGGACTTAAAGTCTGGGTCGCATCTTTACGGTCTAGATTTACCTGAGCCAGATTTAGAGCAAGCATTGATCAAGTTGCGTCGTCAAGAGTCTGGCATGGATTTTCAGCGCTTGCCCTTGCATGAAATTGTCTGTATTTCGGGGTTATGGGTCGATGAATTAGGGGCGATGAAACTGTTTTCATTTAGTCGAGAGCAGTATTCAGAAGCTGAAATTTTAAAGAAGTTTCTCTCCATTTTTGATAAGAAGCATCCGACGCTGGTTAGTTGGAATGGTTCACAGTTTGATCTTCCTGTGATTTTGTTCCGTGCTATGTATCATGGATTATCTGCATCGAGTTTGTTCGATCAGGGTGAGATTGATCATCAGAAGAAGTATAATAACTACCAGAACCGTTACCATCATCGTCATGTTGATTTAATGGATGTAATGGCCATGTTTAATTTGCGTCATTTCCAGAAATTGGATGATGCCGCTCATTTATTGGGTTTTCCTGGTAAGCGTGGTGACGGAAGTTATCATGTCCCCGAATATGTTCGGTTACAACAATGGCAGGATTTAACTGGCTATTGTGAAGGTGATGTATTAAATACATGGCTGATCTATTTACGCTGGTTGTTATTAAAAGGTCAGTTGCAACTAGAAGAGCATCGCGCTTGGATACAGGCCAGCATTCAGTTGCTACAGATTCACCCACAACATACTGATTTTCTAGAAATTTGGCGTAAAACGTCACAACAGACAGAATTTACAACATCCGATTTTCACCATTTAAACTAGGTTTTCATGAAGCATCGTAAGCATACCCGTCCAAGTCAGCAACCGATTTATACTTTTCAGGTTGAGACACTTTCGCATGAGGGACGAGGGATTGCCCATTATGGTACGGATGCCGCACACCCTGTAGAAAAACACGGCAAAAAAGTTTTTATTGCTCAGGCATTACCTGGTGAAACGGTTCGTGCCAGAATTACACACAGCAATAAGCGTTTAGAAGAAGCAGATTGTGTTGAAGTCTTGGGCACATCATCTACACTAAGGGTGAAGCCAGCTTGTCCGCATTTTAATGTCTGTGGTGGTTGTAGCTTGCAGCATATTGAGAAAGATGAGCAGATTCGTTTTAAACAGGATGTGCTGAAATCACATTTACAGCATTTTGCAGGCTTACAGCCAGAACAATGGTTGGCGCCCATTCGCTCTTTACGAGAAGATTACCGCCGTAAAGCCCGTATTGGCGTACGTTATTTCCCACAGCGTGATCAACTTGTGGTGGGATTTCGTGAAAAGCAAAGTAATAAATTGACTTCAATTGATCGTTGTTTAGTGCTTGATCAGGCTTTTGGTTCGATTACGCGTTTAAAACAGTTACTCCAAAGTCTAACAGCCAAAGCCACGATTGGGCATATAGAATTAGCAATGGGAGATCAGGATATTGCCTTACTGATTCGCCATACAGAAAAATTATCGGACCATGATGTCAACCAATTAAAACAGTTTACGTTACAGAAACAATGGCAATTGTATTTACAGCCCGCAGGTCCAGACAGTGTACAGCGTGTGGATCAGGCACAGGCTGAAATGCGTTTACATTATGCTTTAACTGACTTTGATGTGAATTTTAGCTTTAGTCCACTGGATTTTACTCAAGTGAACTCAACTGTAAATCCGCAAATGGTCAAGCTGGCATGTGAATTGCTTCAACTGCAACAAGGTGATCGTGTTTTAGATCTCTTTTGTGGACTTGGCAACTTTTCTTTACCCCTTGCACGTTGTGTAGGATCAACAGGACAGGTGATTGCGGTCGAAGGAAGTGATGAAATGGTACAACGAGGTCAGGACAATGCACGTCGCAATGCCGTGACCAATATTGAATTCTTTTCACAAGATTTAACAAAAGATTTTTCGCATCATTCTTGGGCAAAACAGGGATTTGATGCATTATTGATAGACCCTCCACGTTCAGGCGCGGAAGAGGTAATGCATTATGTTCCTAAATTTAATGCAAAAAAAATCGTTTATGTATCATGTAATCCAGCAACATTGGCAAGGGATGCAGGTGTTTTGGCACAATATGGCTATCGATTAAAAAAGGCGGGTGTGATGGATATGTTTACGCATACTGAACATGTCGAATCAATTGCCTTATTTGAGCAAGAAAAAGAGATAAACGATTTATAATATGAATGATCATTTCGTAGGAGAAGGGTATGGTCACAGTACGTGAGCAATTGCCTGGACGACTCAATGAGTTGTCTGAGGAAGCGACTGTAGAGCATGCCGAACAAGCTCAACTCGATTTAGCCGAATGGTTAGATCGAGTACGCAGCATTTTAGACGGGGCAGCGCTCAAGCAACTCGAAGAAGTTGCAAAAGAGACTCTGCAAAAAGAGTTAGAATCCACCATAAATCATCGATCGAGCACCTTTTATACAGGGATCGAGATGGCCGATATTTTGGCGCATTTACACGTCGATGAAGATACCTTATCTGCCGCAATGTTGTACCGCAGTGTCCGTGAAGGACTCATGAGCATTGATTTTGTCCGTCAGCATTTTGGTGAGCAGGTGTTTAGCTTGGTAAAAGGAACCCTGTCTATGGGTAAACTTTCCGAGTTGATTGAACAAAATAAACGCTTAGAAGATCATTTTAATAATGATCAGCGTGAACATTTGACGGGCATCTATAAGATGCTGATTTCAGTCACGGAAGATGTTCGGGTTGTACTCATCAAGCTGGCAGAACGTACCTATGCCTTACGTGAATTGGCAAAATCATCACGTGAGCGTCAGGAACGTGTCGCACGAGAAATTCTGACCATCTATTCTCCATTGGCACATCGCTTGGGAATTGCACAATTAAAGTGGGAACTGGAAGATTTAGCTTTCCGTTATTTGGCGCCAGAACGTTATAAAGAAATTGCGTCATTACTGAATGAAAAGCGTCTAGAACGAGAACACTATATTCAGTTTGTGATTGATAAGCTCAAGAATGAGTTAGCCGATCATGGTATTGAAGCTGAAATTAATGGGCGGGTGAAACACATCTATTCGATTTATCGGAAGATGAAAAGTAAAAACCTAAGCTTTGATCAACTTTATGATATTCGTGCCGTGCGGGTATTGGTGAAGTCGGTTCCTGAATGCTATCACTCATTGGGGATCGTGCATCAAATTTGGCGTCATATTCCACATCAATTTGATGACTATATTACCAATCCGAAAGCCAATGGCTATCGTTCTTTACACACAGCGGTGATTGCCGAAAACAAATCACTGGAAGTACAAATCCGTACCCGCGACATGCATGAAGAAGCAGAGTTGGGCGTGTGTTCGCACTTTAACTATAAAGAAGGCGCGAAAACCACTGATCGCTCTTTCAATCATCGTTTGCATTCATTGCGCGCCGTGTTAGAACACTTCCAAGAGCGTAATGATGCCAGTGCGCATAAAGAAGATGAAGATTCTGAAAACTTTGAACAGATTCAAGAGTTTGAAGACTTTGAAAAAATCTATGTGTTCAGTCGTGATGGGGATATTAAGGAGTTGCCACGCGGTTCGACGGTGCTGGATTTTGCGTACCATGTCCATACCGAAGTGGGCAACAAGTGCTATGCTGCACGTGTGAACCAACGTTATGTGCCACTGACCTACACCTTGAAAACAGGTGAGCAAGTTGAGATTTTAACCAAAAAAGATCGTGAACCGAATCGTGACTGGTTGGTGAATTCTTTAGGTTATATCCGAACAGCACGTGCCCGCGATAAATTACGTCATTGGTTCCGTCAGCAAGATCGCAGTAAAAACCTAGAAATTGGTCGTGACATTCTCAACAAAGAATTATCACGTCTGGCGATTCATCCCAAAAGTATCGATTTAAGTGACTACTGTAATCACTTTAATGTGAAAACAGGGGATGACATTCTGATCAACTTGGTGAGTGGGGATATTAGTCTACATGCCTTGATGAATCAGGTGAATCGTCATATGCATCTGGATCAGGATGAACCTGAACTGGTGCTTAAACCGGCTCTGAATCCACGTGCCAGTCATACGCTGTCAGCGCATGGGATTTTGATCGATGGCTTGGATAATGTGGAATTGCATGTTGCACAATGCTGTCAACCTGTCCATGGTGAGTTGATTGGCGGGTATATCACCTTAAATCGTGGGGTCAGTATTCATAAGGTCGCGTGTCCTGACTATGTGCGTATGATTGGTCAAGAACCTGAACGGGCTGTAGAAGCCGACTGGGAAATGCAACCTACACGTGGTCAAAGTGTACAGATTGTGGTGGAAGCCTATGACCGCCGTGGTTTGTTGAAAGATTTAACTCAAGTGATCTTCTCGGACCAAATCAATATTCGTCAGGTAAACACCATTTCTGAAGCAGATGGTATTGCCAATATGAAATTGTTGATTGAGGTGAAAGGTTTGGCACAATTGTCGCGTTTGTTGGCACGATTGGAGCAGCAACCCGGCATCATTAGTGCGCGCCGCTTAATTCAAGGCAATTAAGCGAATTAAAAAGCCTGCCTAGAGCAGGCTTTTTTATATACGTGGTTTATAAGAAAGATTGAAGAGAGAGTAAGCAATGGAACAACTATTGGCGGTCATGCAAGAATTACGTGAAAAATGTCCGTGGGATCAAAAGCAAACGCCCAATAGTTTAACGTCTTATGCGATTGAAGAAGCTTATGAAGTTGAGGCTGCAATTCGTTCTGGTGATATTCAACATATTAAAGAAGAACTGGGTGATTTGTTGCTCCAAGTGGTTTTTCAATCCCAAATGTACAGCGAGCAAGATGCTTTTAATTTTCAGGATGTGGTGCAAGGGATTACTGAAAAACTGATTCGCCGTCATCCACATGTTTTTCAGGCTGAACAGTTTAATCAGTTGACCGCAGAAGAAGTGTCAACTCTGTGGAAGCAAATTAAACAGCAAGAAAAACAAGGCAAACCACAATCCCGTTTAGACCAAATTAAGCATGGTCCAACTTTACAACAAGCAGAGCAGATCCAAAAAAATGCGGCGCATATTGGTTTCGATTTTGCCAATGTGGCAGATGCTTATGCCAAATTAGAAGAAGAACTTGCTGAATTACAGCAAGCAATCAAGCAACAAAACTCAGACGAAATAGAAGCTGAATTGGGAGATTGTTTATTCTCTTTGGTCAATGTTGGACGTAAACTAGGCGTCAATAATGAAATCGCCCTGTTAGGAACGATTGATAAATTTAGAACACGCTTTGCTTACATTGAAAATCAAGCCCAATTGCAAAACAAAACCGTAGAGCAATTATCCTTGATGGAAATGGACCAATTGTGGGAGCAGGCGAAAAACATATGACTTTATAATAAATACAGGCAACTTATGCAGCTGAATTTTAACGCTATTCGATTATTGCGAATATTGACACTTTTCACGTTCCTGATTTTTGGACTAGATCGTGTAAATGCGCAAAACTTTGATCAACAGTACTTGAATTGGAAAGCACAACAACAAGCCCAAGATGCTCGACTGGGTTCATCACGTACCGATGCAAACTATTATTTGTCAAAACCCAGTTTAAATACGGTATCGGGCAATAAAATACGCTTGAATAGTGCAACATCAGAACAATTGCAGCAGCTTTCAGGTATCGGTGAGAAAAAAGCCGAAGCGATTTTGCAGTATCGGCAACAGCACGGAAAGTTCAAAACTATTGATGAGTTACAGCAGATTAAAGGTATTGGACCTAAGCTCTTGCAAAAAAATAAAGACCGCTTAGCACTCTAGACTTGGGTTTTGCAGGATTGATATGCAATATTCGGTCATGCGTAGAGATAATCAAATTGCCCTTTGATTGTGTTAGAGATATGATTAGCACCATCTTAGATATTTTACGTTCAGGCGTAGGAGACAGCGTCTTTTGCAAACTTTGCGCGCGTCAAAATGTGGTTTATCCACCGCTCAACTACCTGCTTCAATTCTTGATGTAATTGATGCCCTAACCAAAGCGGGCTACGAGGCTTATATCGTAGGGGGCGGTGTTCGCGATTTAATGCTAGGCCTTAATCCGAAGGATTATGATGCCGTGACCAATGCCACACCCTCACAAATTAAAGAAGTGTTCGGCCGTCGTTGCCGTATTATCGGTCGTCGTTTTGAGTTGGCTCATGTCTATTCTGGGCGTGAACTGATTGAAGTGGCGACGTTCCGAGCACCACCAAAAAAAGCAGTGACTTCCGCTGCGGGCATGATCCTGCGTGATAATAATTGGGGCTCGATAGAGCAAGACTTTTCTCGTCGTGATTTTTCTATCAATGCACTTTATTATCAACCCCGTAAAGCTATTGTGCTCGACTTTTGTAATGCAGTAGAAGACGTTCAAAGTCGTACTTTGCGTTTACTGGGTGATCCTCAATTGCGTTTTGAGGAAGACCCAGTGCGAATGCTGCGTGCGTTGCGTTTTTCTGCCAAATTAAAATTTAGTATTGATCCAAAAATTTTAGAAATTTTTACACCTGAGCGTACACAGCTTTTGCGTGATGTCTCACCGCATCGTCTTTATGATGAATCACAAAAATTATTTACCATGGGGCATTTGTACCAAGTGCTCCCAATGTTGATTGATTTTGGCATTTGGCATCAGCTTTTTGCAGAGATTCGCCCTGAAATCACACCATTTATTGAGCGTGCTGCGAAAAATACCGATCAGCGAATTCAAATTGGTAAAACCATTAATCCTGCATTTTTCTATGCAGTGTTGCTATGGAAACCTTTTTTAGAGCGTTGTGATTTTTACTTGCAAAAAGGTGTGGTGGCTGCAGAAGCACGCGCTCAAGCGGGACTGGACGTATTAAAGCGTCAAGCAACACGTACTGTGATTCCGCGTTTTGCTGAAACCTTTATTCGTGAAGTATGGGAAATGCAAACCCGATTGTTGAACCCGAAACCTCAACAAATTGAAGCATTGTCTAACCATGCGCGCTTCCGTGCAGGCTTTGACTTTTTATTGTTGCGTGAAAAAGCAGGCGATAATACCACGCAATCTATGGGCAGTTGGTGGGATGCTTATCAACTGATGTCTACGGACGAAAAAGAGCGTGCGATCGGTCAATATAACCGGCAACGTGCCAAAACACGTCGTAAGGTTGCTCAAGAAGAACCAGCGGAAACCAAGATTGCAGTTGATATTGAACCTTTGGTGCAAGAGCAAGAGCCACGTAGTCGTCGAAGCCGAAAAGCCAAAACTACAGAAACTGCTTCTCGAACGACAACTCATAACACCTCTGAATTGAATCACGATCATCCTATTTTAAAGAGAAAACGGGTAAAACGTGATTTAAACCAAGTCGTTTTTGGGCCAACCCAATGAAGATTGTGAGCTATATCGGCTTGGGGAGTAATTTGGGCGATTCGCGCCAAATTTTGACTGAAGCCATTCAGAAGTTAGCAACATTGGGTGCTGTGAGTACATCTAAATTGTATCAAAGTCCACCCATGGGGCCTCAAGATCAACCGCATTACTTTAATGCGGTAGCACGTTTGGAAACGGACTTGGCTGCTTTGACATTGTTGGATCAATTACAACAATTTGAGCAGGATGCAGGGCGGGTTCGTCTGCGTCGTTGGGGAGAGCGTACTTTAGATCTAGATTTGTTGCTGTATGGTGATGAACAGATTCAACATGAGCGTTTGACCGTTCCACATGTTGGAATTTTAGAACGTGATTTTGTGGTTATTCCATTATTGGACTTAGACCCAAATTTACACATTCAGGGACACCGATTAGATCGCCTTGATTTATTACAGCACACCACATTAACTGAAGTGGCTGATCAGCATTGGGCCAATATTTAATAACAAAGGTATGTTCTAGGAACTTCTAGAGAGGAACATCTCATGATTAGTCTGAGTGACTTAAGACAATTTAAACAAGATGGACGTAAGTTTTCATGCCTCACTTGCTACGATGCGAGCATGGCAAAAGCAATGGAGCTTGCTGAAGTCGATACGATTTTAATTGGTGACTCTTTAGGGATGGCGATTCAAGGTCGTGATTCAACTTTACCTGTAACCGTTGAAGACATGGCTTATCACACTGCGGCTGTGCGCCGTGGTAATCAACATGCGTTGATTATGACTGACTTACCATTTATGTCTTATGCAACGCTGAATGATGCATTGGTGAATGCGAAAACCGTGATGCAAGCGGGCGCGCAGATGGTCAAAGTTGAAGGCGGTGCTTGGTTAAATGAAACTGTAGAAGTATTGACCCGTAATGGTATTCCAGTCTGTGTGCATTTGGGTTTAACCCCGCAATCTGTCCATGTTTTAGGTGGTTATAAGCTGCAAGCGCGTTCACGTGAAGCCGCAGATAAATTGCTGGCAGATTGCCAAGCTGTGGTTGATGCAGGAGCTGCGGTATTGTTACTCGAATGTGTGCCTGCACAATTGGGTCAAGAAGTGACGGCTCGCTTTCCGCACATTCCTGTGATTGGTATTGGTGCAGGTGTTGAAACAGATGGACAAGTTTTAGTTGTACAAGATATGCTCGGTTTAACATTTGGACGCGTAGCCAAATTCGTGCGTAATTTTATGAAAGAGCAAGCCGGGGAAACTGCAATTTTAGATGCATTTAAGGCATATCATGCCGCTGTGCTCGATCAATCATTCCCAGCAAAAGAACATACTTTTCAAGTAGAGCTGTAATATGAAAACTGAAACGACGATACAAGGCTTAGCAGGATCACTGCAACCAGCTCGTACTGCGCGAAAAATTATCGGCTTTGTTCCGACTATGGGGAATTTACATCAAGGACATTTGAACCTTGTACGTGAAGCACGCAAACTTTGTGATGTGGTTGTGGTCAGTATCTTTGTGAATCCGATTCAATTTGGACCCAATGAAGATTTTGATAATTACCCACGGACATTAGATCAAGACAGTCAGCTTTTGGCAGATGTTGGTTGTGACATTATTTTTGCACCATCGGTCGAGCAAATGTATGGTAAGCAGCCACGTTTAACCAATATTAGTGTCTCAGAAATTACCAATGATTTGTGTGGTAAACAACGTCCTGGTCATTTTGATGGCGTGGCCGTTGTTGTGACCAAGTTATTTAATATTGTACAACCGAATTATGCCTTCTTTGGTCAGAAAGACTTTCAACAGTTGGCGGTGATTCGTCAATTGGTGCGTGATTTAAATATTCCATTGGAAGTGATTGGTGTACCAATTGCACGTGCAGAAGATGGTTTGGCTTTAAGCTCGCGTAATGGTTATTTAACTGAAGAGCAACGTAAAATTGCGCCAAGCATTTTTCAAAATTTGAAACATGCAGCAGCAGAATTGCAGCAAGGCACTGATTTAACAGAAGTGTTAGCGAATATTAAAACGTCGTTGACAGAAGCAGGTCTAGTTGTGGACTATGTAGAAGCGCGTACACCACAATTACAAGGTATTGATCAATTTAATCAGGATCTTGTTTTGTTTGTTGCGGCAAAATTGGGCACAACCCGACTCATCGATAATTTGCAGGTTAAGCATACTGCATCATAAAAGCCAAGGAATAGCTTTGCCATGAAGCGCATTTTGATTGTGACAGGACAATCTGGTTCAGGTAAGTCATCTGCATTGCAGGTACTGGAAGATTTAGGTTATTACTGCATTGATAATTTGCCTTTGGCATTGCTGCCAGAGATTGTGGCGAAACTGGATCGTGAAAATAATCTCGAACAATTGGCCTTAGGGGTGGATGTTCGGAGTACTCGTGCAGATTTGCAGGAGTTTGATCATGTTTTTGAACAATTATTAAGACATGGGGCGGTCGATATTATTTATTTGACCACGCGGGATCAGGAGTTAATTGCACGATTTAGTGCTTCACGTCGCCCGCATCCATTGTCGAATCGTTTTAAAAGTTTGAATGAGTGTATTCAGGAAGAAAAAACATTATTACTTCCGATACAATTACGCTCTACAGTACATATTGATACAACTGATAAAAGTGTGCATGATTTGAAGCATACTTTATTGTCTAAACTTGGACAGTCCGATAACTTAATTGTAATTTTGCAGTCATTTGGCTATAAACATGGCATTCCTTTAGATGCTGACTATGTCTTTGATGTGCGTCATTTACCGAATCCGCATTGGGATTTGGAGTTGCGGAAATATTCTGGTTTAGATGTACCAGTACAAAAATTTTTGGAACAAAGCCCGCAGTCCAATGAAATGTTTAAAGACATTTATCATTTTTTGGACAAGTGGTTACCTGCATTTGCCGAGGGGCATCGTCACTATATGACGGTCTCCATCGGCTGTACAGGTGGACAGCATCGTTCTGTTTATATTGTGGATAGACTCAAAAAAGCACTTGAAGCGAATTGGTCTATTCAGGTCCTACATCGAGAAATGAAGCATTGGTCATGATTGACACAACTGTTGACGTAATTAATAAACTAGGGTTACATGCGCGTGCATCTGGCAAACTCATTGAAGTAACCACCAAATTCAAATCATCTATTCAGATTGGAAAAGGTGATAAATTAGTCGATGCGAAAAACATTATGTCTTTACTGATGCTTGGCGCAGGTAAAGGCACCACTTTACGTTTAGTGATTGAAGGCGCAGATCAGGAAAAAGCCCTATCTGAAGTTCAAGCACTATTTGCAGCAAAATTTTACGAGGCAGATTAATCGTGGCACGTCGACCGAACCGTTTTACTGACGAAGACTTTGAATCTTTAGAAGGACGTGCAAGTAAAACTGAACAGAAAAAAGCCGTACAACGTATGGCATCTTTAGGTTCTCAACTTGCAGAGTTGAACACTAAACAAATTCAAAACTTACCTGTTGAAGAGCGTTTGATTGAAGCACTTTTGGATGTGAAACTGATTACATCAAATGAAGCTCGTCGTCGCCAATTTTTACGCATTGGTAAGTTGTTGCGTAATGAAGATGAAACTGTGATTTTATCTTATTTGACACCGCAACAAGGCGCGAAAAAAACTGCTCAATTGCAGCGTTGGGTCGATCGTATGATCAAAGATGGTGATGTGGTCATTAATGAGTTTTCAAAAACGTATAATGCCGCGGAACGTCATACCATTCGTCAGCACATATTGCGTATCCACCGTGATATGAAACAGCAGGCTGATGAGGAGCAACTTAAAGCTTCGCGTTTGAAGTTGTTTAACTACGTTCAGCAAGTGGCTTTAATTTCAGATAATTAAGTCATTTAGACATAAAAAAGCGACCGTTAAGGTCGCTTTTTTATGTGAGGACATTTGTCCGTGCGGTCTACTGAGTGCTTAACTAAACTCGCCCGTTGTACGCTCTTTGGCCCAGTCGCGCAGGACAAATTTTTGTAGCTTGCCTGTCGAAGTTTTTGGAATTTCCGTAATCACCACATCTTTAGGGACTTTAAAGCGTGCCAGATGTTGCTTACAGAATTCAATGATTTCCTCTGGGGTAGTTTCTTTGCCTGCTTTGAGCTCGATAAAGGCGCAAGGGACTTCTTGCCAACGCGGATCAGGTTTGGCAACCACCGCGGCCGTTAAAATGGCGGGATGTCGATACAAGACTTCTTCCACTTCTAAAGAAGAGATATTTTCGCCGCCTGAAATAATGACATCTTTGGAGCGGTCGGTAATTTTGGCATAACCATCAGGTTGGCAAACTGCCAAATCACCTGTATGGAACCAACCACCCTTAAAGGCTTCTGTGGTTGCTTCAGGGTTTTTCAGATAACCTTTCATGACAATGTTACCACGGAACATAATTTCGCCCATTGTTGTTCCATCTTTAGGCACAGGTTCTAAGGTTTCTGGATCAAGCACTTTCATACCATCTTGCAGCGGATAAGGAACACCTTGACGCGAATGCAGTTGCGCTTGTTCTTGAATACTTAATTCACTCCAGCCTGCTTGAGACGCACAAAGGGCAGAAGGCCCATAAGTTTCCGTGAGACCGTAGACATGTGTGACATTAATGCCAATATTACGCATCCCTTCAATAATCGCAGCAGGGGGCGCTGCACCTGCCACCATGACTTCGACGCGATGTTCAAACTTAATTTGTTTCTGTTCTGGAGTATTAATTAACATCGATAACACAATCGGTGCGCCACAGAAATAATCCACTTTATGCACTGCAATTAAGTTAAAGATCAATTCAGGGTCAACTTTACGTAAGCAAATGTTAGTACCGCCATTGGCAGCCATGGTCCAAGCAAAACACCAACCATTGCAATGGAACAGCGGTAAAGTCCATAGGTAGGTGGCACGTGGTGTCATACCGCAAGCGATGATATTACTGGCCGCATTAATGTATGCTCCGCGATGGTGATAAACCACGCCTTTAGGGTTGCCTGTCGTACCCGAAGTATAGTTCAGGCTAATGGCATCCCATTCATCACTGGGTAAATGCCATTCAAACTCAGCATCGCCTTCTGCGAGCCAGTCTTCATATTCAATTTGACCAATCGGAGTGGAAAAACATTGTTCGTATTCTTCATCATCCACATCAATCACGTAAATTGGCTGTGAAACTAAACTTAAAGCTTCTTTGGCAAGTGGTGCGAATTCAGGGTCAACTAAAAGTACTTTGGTTTCAGCGTGTTCTAGCATAAATGCGATAGTTTTAGCATCTAAGCGTGTATTCAGGGTATTTAATACGGCACCAATCATCGGCACTGCGAAGTGGGCTTCAAGCATGGCTGGAATATTGGGTAACAGTACTGAAACTGTATCATTTTTACCGATGCCTAATTTTTGTAACTGCTGTGCAAATTGGCGGCAACGATTGTAGGTTTCACGCCAACTGATACGTCGCTTACCGTGAATGATTGCATCTTGATTCGGGTAAATATAAGCGGCGCGTTCTAAATAACGCAGGGGTGAAAGTGCAACAAAATTCGCTGGGGTGCGCGGTAGTTCATCGTAGGCAGCAACCATCTAACAACTCCATGTATATTTATTATCATCGATGCTTTAAAGATAAGCATTTCAAGTTGGACTTGCATTTATGCTTTAGTCGAGGGGTTACTTTTTTATAAAGTAATGAATTTTATGTAAAAATATTCAATAGTTGGTGTTTTTTGAATCTTTGTTCATAAATGTGATTAAATTCAAATATATATGAAAAAGTAGAAGGTGTGTTTGTTTTTTAATCTCATTTGTCAATGCAGAAAACTATAGCGAATAAAAATATATGCATGACATCAAGATTGAAAATCATTCTAAAAGGTTCAAATGCATAAAAAATGACAATTTTTTGATTGGGATAAGATTTATCGAGTTAAAAGGTTTTATCCAACCCTGAACCCGTGTAAAATTCTTAGCAGTTTTTATCCACCGTTTTTATCTTTTGAGGTTTTACCTCGATCATAATCTCGCGGTGACATGCTCCATGGTACGGGGCATCACTCCTTAAGGATTTTTTTTATGCCAATTATCACTTTGCCAAATGGCGATCAAAAACAATTTGATCAAGCCGTATCTGTGATGGACGTTGCACTGAGCATCGGTCCGGGTCTTGCTAAAAATACAGTTGCAGGAAAAGTCGATGGTCGCTTAGTCGACGCATCTGACCTAATTACCACGGATGCAAGCCTTCAAATTATTACGCCTAAAGACGAAGAAGGTGTCGAAATTATTCGTCACTCTTGCGCTCACTTGGTGGGACATGCAGTTAAGCAATTGTTCCCTGAAGCGAAAATGGTGATTGGTCCAGTCATTGAAGATGGCTTCTATTACGATATTTTCAGTGCAAAGCCATTTACGCCAGAAGACATGGCTGCCATCGAAGAGCGTATGAAAAAGCTCATCGACCAAGATTATGATGTCATTAAAAAAATGACCCCACGCGATGAGGTGATTGCAGAATTCACAGCGCGTGGTGAAGATTATAAATTACGCTTGATTGCAGACATGCCAAATGAAACTCAAATGGGCTTGTACTACCATCAAGACTATTTGGACATGTGTCGCGGTCCACACGTACCAAATACTAAATTTTTAAAAGCATTCAAGCTGACTAAAATGTCAGGCGCTTATTGGCGTGGGGATGCAAAGAATGAACAGTTACAACGTATTTATGGTACGGCGTGGGCGGATAAGAAACAGCTTGCGGCTTATATCAAGCGTATTGAAGAAGCTGAAAAGCGTGACCACCGTAAAATTGGTAAAGCTTTAGACTTGTTCCATATGCAAGAAGAAGCACCGGGTATGGTGTTCTGGCATCCAAATGGTTGGACCATTTACCAAGTGCTTGAACAATACATGCGTAAAGTTCAGCAAGACAATGGTTATCTCGAAATTAAAACGCCACAAATCGTAGACTTTACGTTGTGGGAAAAATCAGGTCATGCGGCAAACTACGCAGACAACATGTTTACGACCCATTCTGAAAGTCGTAACTATGCTGTGAAGCCAATGAACTGCCCATGTCACGTGCAAGTGTTTAACCAAGGTTTGAAGTCTTACCGTGATTTGCCAATTCGTTTAGCAGAGTTTGGTTCGTGTCATCGTAATGAGCCATCAGGTTCATTGCACGGTATTATGCGTGTACGTGGCTTTACCCAAGATGATGCACACATCTTCTGTACCAAAGAACAAATTGGTAAAGAGGTTGCTGACTTTATTAAACTGACTTTAGATGTTTATAAAGACTTTGGTTTCGAAGACGTGCAAATGAAATTGTCTACACGTCCAGAAAAACGCGTGGGTGATGATGCACTTTGGGATATGGCGGAAAAATCTTTAGCAGATGCTTTGGATGCTGCTGGTCTTGCTTGGGAGTTACAACCAGGTGAAGGGGCATTCTACGGTCCGAAAATTGAATTCTCGTTGAAAGACTGCTTAGGTCGAGTATGGCAATGTGGTACAATCCAATGTGACTTCAATTTACCAGAACGTTTAGATGCGTCATATGTCACTGAAGATAATGACCGTGATCAACCTGTAATGTTGCATCGTGCAATTCTTGGTAGTTTTGAACGTTTTATTGGTATACTTATTGAACACTATGCGGGCTTTATGCCACCTTGGTTAACACCAATCCAAGCATGTGTGATGAACATTACCGATTCGCAAGCAGAAGCTTGTGAGTCTGTCGTTGCGAAACTTAAAGAAAACGGTCTCCGTGCGATTTCAGACTTGAGAAATGAGAAAATCGGCTTTAAGATTCGTGAACGTACATTAGAGCGTATTCCTTACTTATTGGTCCTTGGAGACCGTGAAGTAGAGGAAGGTACTGTAAACGTCCGTACCCGCTCTGGAAAAAATTTGGGTACTATGTCAATCGACGCTTTCGTTGACTTAGTAAAAGCAGCCGTTGCCGAACGCGGCCGGTACATTGTGGAGTAACAGCGATTAAACAGCCTGACCGTAATCAACAGGGCGGTAACAAATCAAACCGTCCTGCTTTGAATGATGAAATTCGTGCGAAAGAAGTTCGTCTTGTAGACGAAAATGGTGAGCAAAAAGGTATTGTAAGCTTGGCAGATGCATTGCGCGCTGCTGAAAGTGTTGAGCTTGATCTGGTTGAGATCGTAGCAAACGCTGAACCGCCTGTTTGTAAAATCATGGACTTCAACAAGCATTTGTTTGATCTAAAGCAAAAGCAGAAAGAAGCGAAGAAAAAACAGCATCAAGTACAGGTGAAAGAAATCAAACTCCGCCCTGGTACTGATGTTGGTGATTACAACGTAAAATTACGTGCAATTATCAAGTTCCTTGAAGAAGGCAATAAGGTAAAAATCACATTACGCTTCCGTGGTCGTGAAATGGCTCACCAACAGTTAGGTTTGGCTCAATTACAGAAAATTGAAACAGATGTGGCTGAATTTGGTATTGTAGAGCAAGCACCAAAGATGGAAGGTCGTCAAATGGGTATGTTACTTGGTCCTAAAAAGAAAAAGTAATGATCCATTGATCTTAAAAAAGCACTGCCTATGCAGTGCTTTTTTTATTGCAACATGAAGAGAAGATTGCTAACCAATTTGATTATGACCTGATAAAGTTGCTTGCAAAGCGCATAAGCCTTCTATCTCAAGTCCAATCTGAATATTCCTAAAGTTAGCATTACTTAAGCTTTGTATATGTTCATCTTTGGTCATATACAGTTCGAGATTCTTCATATTTCCATCAGGTTGAGCCAAGTGATCTGTAATGAAGTAAGAGCCATTGGGTTGGATGACTTGTTGTGCAATACTTTTATGAAAATCACAGGCGTATGCTTTATGGCGAAGTTCATGTAAAGCTTGATGAATCACGATATAGTCAAAGCGTTGACCATTGAGTACTGTATACCAATCCTGTTGTTTAAAGTCAGCTAGGATGAAATCTACGGACTTATGGGGAATAGCCGCTAAGCGTTGTTTGGCTAAGTTATGCATAGCTGCTGAAAAATCGACGGCTGTATAATTAATACTAGGTCGTCTACTTAAGAGCTCATATGCAAAGAAACCAGGGCCAGAGCCTAATTCTAAAATACGAATATCTTGTTTAAGGTCGGCTAAAATTTGAGATACATAATAAGCAAAAAACTGTTGTCGATAAGGTCGCTTAAAGTTGGCTTCATTTGCCCACTGTATTGCATGAAGTGAGTCTTGTAAGTTGATTGGGCTAGGAATATCTATGATTTTATGCATTTGTGTAGCGTGTTTTTATATGAATAAGTGCTAAACAGTTTATAAAATTACATCAAAATAATCATGTTTAATTATGCTATGGTGTATCCCAAAGAAGTGAATAAACAAAGGAAATAACAATGATCGACTTGTATTATTGGGGCACACCCAACGGTCATAAAATTACGATTGCTTTAGAAGAAATGGGTTTGGAATATCAAATTTTCCCAGTCAATATTTCAGAGAATGATCAATTCCAGCCTGATTTTTTACGGATCTCGCCAAACAATAAAATTCCTGCCATCGTTGATCAAGATGGACCGAAGGGTGAACCGATATCGGTATTTGAATCAGGCGCGATCTTGCAATATTTAGGTCGAAAAACAGGCTTGTATTATCCAACAGATGAACAAGAGCGCGTTGAAGTGGAGCAGTGGTTAATGTGGCAGATGGGCGGTTTAGGGCCAATGTTAGGGCAAAACCATCATTTTAGTCGTTTTGCACCTGAACGAATTCCATATGCAACAGAACGTTATGTGAATGAAACTAAACGTTTATACGGTGTATTGAATAAGCAGTTGATCGGTCAAAAATATGTGGCTGGAGAATATTCGATTGCAGACATGGCAATATTACCGTGGATTTTGCGCTACGAGTGGCAGCAGATTCAATTAGAAGATTATCCTTATGTGAAAGAATATGTCGAGCGTTTGACCGCACGTCCAGCCGTCCAGAAAGCTTTAGCAATTAAAGTTTAAAGTTTAAAGTTTGGGGTAGATGGTTTAAAAGCGATCTACCTCCACAAAATTTATATTCCTAACAGGCTTAAATTTATATATTTTGGATTTATGTTTCTCAGTTAAACCCTCTTTTGAACAATAAAGTAAATCGCCATTTAGAGTGATGAACCAGTTATAAAATAGTTCACACATGTTTGTCTTGGATGTGTGATTTCCGTAAGATTGCCATGAATTAAGCCCTTAATTTTTGATTTTAATTAACTTCCCTAAAGCTTATGCGTGGCATCAACGATGTTTTGAGAGTGATTCTCCTGTGAGGGAATAAATCTATCAACAAAGTCTTTTGTATATTTTGATTTTCTTAAGAAAGAGTATTTTTCTATTTAAAATACAGCTACGGTAATTAAAGCTGTTCCACCTGCTGTTTGAGGATACAAATTGGGTTAAAAGCTTCAGGCGAATTTTATTTCCTCCGAATCGTTGTTCCATTTATCCACGTGTTCTTCCTTTATTTTTGTTCGTATCATTGATGGGGGATATCCTTTCTTAGGCTGAGAGCATCAGTATGTTAATATCTGCTCCTTACCCAGCATTTTTTATGATTTTCAAACCTGAAAATCAGTAGGTTGTGATGAAAGCATTTTTTTTAAATTTAACTCGAATTATCGAAGCAAACCCTAGAATTTATATCAGTATTATTGTGGGAATTGTAGGATGTTGTATTTTATTCGTCGCAGAAGCCGTGCATGTTCAAAAAATTGTTGAGTTACTGAATACTAAGGATCAAGCACTATTGCGAGCTGCTATTGAGCCGATTGCAGATAAATACACTGTGGCGCGTAGTTTATTATTGGTGTTTTCATTTATTTGGTCAGGTTATGAATATTTTTTGACAAAGAAAAAGTTAGGTTTGTCTTCATAACCTCATGTGGACTTTAGGGCTTTTATTCCTTTCAGCATTTGGTGCAGCCACTTTACTGCCTTTGCAATCTGAAGCGGTGTTATTGGGATTGTTGGCAAATGGAAGTTATTCTGCTGGATTGCTGATAACAGTAGCCAGTATCGGTAATATTTTAGGCTCATGCGTCAATTGGTATTTAGGCTTTAAGATTGAACACTACAAGCATAAAAAATGGTTTCCTGTTTCAGAACAGAAAATGCTGCAAGCACAGCGAATTTATCAAAAATATGGTTTTTGGTCGTTATTGTTGAGCTGGGTGCCTATTATTGGAGATCCCATTACCTTGATTGCAGGATTGCTCAAAGAAAATTTTCTGCGTTTTTTGTTGATGGTGTGCATAGCGAAAACTGGGCGTTATCTCGCACTTTATCTTATTTTTCTAGGGTGGTTCTAATTGGAAAAGCTGTTCAGTGAAGAATAGGGAGGTAAAAATCCTCCCTAGAACCTTCTTATGAGCATTGGTTGAGTTTGAATTGAATTTCATCTTTAAAGCTAGATTTTTTATAAAGCCATAAAGTGCTTGCGGTGCGCTTCACTGTAATTTGGCTCTTGGAAATGGCTTGTACAATATTTTGGTCGAGTGCATAAATGCCAGAGCCTTGATTTATTTTTACTTTTTTGACCGCACCGTGTTTATCTACTTTAAAGCTAAACTTGATCTTACGATCATGTTGATTTAAATCATCACGATTGAGTTCAAGTTGGGGTTGGGTCTTATAGGAAAATTTAACTTTTTGTTGCTGCTGCTGTGCCATCCAGTTTTTAGAATTAAAGCTATAATTACACTCAGATGGGTCCTGTTCCAGATTTAAACTAAAGGTTTGATAGCCAATAATGGGAAGCGTAGTATCTTCGACTTTATAAGGCTGAACATGAGCTTGACGTACAGCTTGAAGTAAAACTTCATCTAAGTTTTTTAAGCCCGTACTTTCTTGAACACTGGCTTGAGTGATTTTTCCTGTTTCATCAGCATAAATACGCAAGATTGCCGCACGATTCTGTCCTTTTAAATCATCATGGTTATATTGCGGCTGAGGGAAGGTCGTCCATTGAATACGTGTGGTTAAATGGGCGGGCAGTGCAGTGCTTTTTTGTACCGCCAATTGTGAGGTGCTGGCTTTTTCCGCACTGTAGCTATGTACAAAAGGAAAACTAAGAATCAAGGAAAAACAAATCAGTTGTTTCATAAGATCAGAGATGACATTCGTTCAAGAATGCTCATGCATAATGGTGGCTGAATTATCGCCCAGTATTTCCTGATTTGAAAATACTGGCAAGTCTAAATTCATGTTTTATTGGTCTTTTTCTTGAGTAATATCGACGCCAAATAAATCAGAAGTTTTTAACCAACTCAGTCTGACCACAAGCATGGTCATACAGCCGCCAAACACGGTTGCCATAATGGTGCCCATATATTTGGCTGCAAGCCCAGATTCAAAAGCACCTAATTCATTGCTACTGGATACAAACATACCGTTTACTGCTGCAACGCGCCCACGCATATTTTCAGGTGGATAAATTTGTAAGATGGTTTGACGTATCACGACTGAAATACTGTCACAAGCACCTGTTATGGCTAAAGCTAATAGTGACAGCCAGACATGACTGGAAAAAGCAAAGACGAAGGTGAAAAACCCAAATCCAGCCACAGCGAGTAACATGTTGCGCCAAGCATTGCGTGTAGGTGGAAATCGGGTGAGGGCAATCATGGTAATCAATGCACCAATTGATGGAGCTGTGCGTAAATAGCCTAAACCTTCAGGGCCTGTTTTTAAGATGTCTTCGGCAAAAATAGGAAGGAGGGCAATGACACCACCAAATAAAACAGAAACCAAATCAAGTGAAATCGCCCATAAGACAATTTTGGTGTCGCAAATAAAACGAAATCCATCGCCTAAGCTTGCCCATAAGTTCTCTATTTCAATACTTGGGAAGCTGCGTTTCTGTAATAAGTTAATCAGAATAAAGCAGAGGCTCAGCAATACGGCAACACTGAGTAAACTGGTTTCTCGTCCCAGAAATACAAGCATAAACCCACCCAACATTGGACCTAAGATAACGCCACTTTGCCAGCCAATCGTGGTCCATGTGGCCCCATTGACATATAGCTCACGTGGAATGAAAAAGGGTTTTAATGAGGTGGCTGAAGGATTGTAAAATCCACGAATTGTACCTAAAGCAAAAATCACGGCATAAATGCCCCAAGATAAGCCTGTTACGCCAAGATGCCCTAAGCCAAAAGCATGAAATAAGCTCCATAAAACGAGGGGGAGTGGTACTGCAAAGCATAGGCAAATTTTCATAATGCTTTGTTTGTTAAAGCGATCGGAAAAATAACTACCCCATAGTGAAAGGGTTATAAATGGAATGGCTTCGGCAAGTCCAATGAAACCGAGAGTGAGCGGATCTTTGGTAATCTTATACAGTGAATATGCCGCAATAATTTCTTGAATGAGAATGGCAAGAGTAAGGCAAAATTGATTGAGTGTAACTATAGAGAAGTCTCGGTATCGGAGTGCGGCATTATACGACTTGGGTTAAGTCTAGGTGATAAAATCATCGCTTAAATCTTAGTAGGAAATAGACTAAGCTTCCTTTTTTTGCTCATTATTTGCTTTTGTTTTAGGCAAAGTTCGATTAGAATACTGGCTCCCTTACCTGCAGGTCGTCTTGCAATGGTGCAAACGTTCCGAACAGGTGTTCAAAAGAGGTTGTTATGCCTAAGATGAAAACTCGCCGTGGTGCAGCTAAACGCTTTAAAGCGACTGCTAACGGTTTCAAGCGTAAACAAGCGTTCAAACGCCACATTTTGACCAAAAAATCTGCTAAGCGTATTCGTCAATTGCGCGGCTGTGTAATGGTTCACGT
Organism: Acinetobacter tibetensis; assembly: GCF_023824315.1. Taxonomy (NCBI): domain Bacteria; kingdom Pseudomonadati; phylum Pseudomonadota; class Gammaproteobacteria; order Moraxellales; family Moraxellaceae; genus Acinetobacter; species Acinetobacter tibetensis. The sequence continues at coordinate 593,518 of NZ_CP098732.1, forward strand.
GAGTGACGTTGCTTCAGTTCGTCGTATGTGCCCATACATCTAAGGAGATTATAAATGGCTCGTGTAAAACGTGGTGTACAGGCTCATCGCCGTCATAAAAAAATTCTTGCTCGTGCTAAAGGTTACTACGGCGCTCGTTCACGCGTATATCGCGTAGCGTTCCAAGCAGTAATCAAAGCGGGTCAATACGCTTACCGTGACCGTCGTCAGAAGAAACGTCAATTCCGTGCTCTATGGATTGCGCGTATCAATGCTGGTGCTCGTCTAAACGGTTTGTCTTACAGCCGCATGATCGATGGCTTGAAAAAAGCTCAAGTAATCATCGACCGTCGCGTACTTGCTGACATCGCTATGCATGACGCAGTTGCATTTGCTGCTTTGGCTGAAAAAGCTAAAGGCGCATTAGCTGCTTAATCATCTTTCGATGATTTAAAAAAGACCGCTTTATGCGGTCTTTTTTATTGCATAATTTTTATGGAAAAGACTGGTGTTACATAATTTATCTTTAAATGAACAGGACTTAGTTGCCTAATAAAAACAAGTCATTATAAAAAAGGAATAGGACGATGCTTGCAGAAATTGTGGGTGTGAATCAGGCGCGGATCACTGTAAAGCTAGAAATGATTCCAAGAATTGGTGAATCTGTCAAAATTATGTATGGACCCGATGCACAATTAGAAGGAGAGGTTGTTGCTGTGCAGCATTATATCAATCAGCATGCCGATGAGCATAAAGTGCGCATTGAGATACGCCCCTTTAATTTGTTGATAACCTCTTGATCTAATTTGTTTTAACTATACTTTAATAAATCTTTAGAAAAGAAGGTTTCTGATTCAATTGATTTAATTATTTATGATGAATTAAAAAAAGGCCACATGATGTGGCCTTTTATGTTTTTATAAACCAAAATAATAAGCCACAACACAAATAATGACGGTAATCAGGATGAGCTTGAATACGGCAGAAGAGCCAATTTTATGAGGGTGATGTGTAGTGGATGGAGTAGAAGCTGCAGTTGTAACGGGGGCACCTTCTAATGGATTGTTGACTGCGATTGAAGTTAGTTGCGCTGTTTGATAGTGGTTGGCAACTTTCACAATAAATTTGGCTTGAAGATCTTCGAGTTTTTGCGAAAAGTGGCGTAGGTTGAGTTGTTCATCGGCACTGAGAAGCGAGCCATCTTCATGTTGAGGATGTTGTAATTTATTGTGGATATAATGATTTAAGGCTTCGAGTCTGTAGAGGGATTTATGCGCAAAATCAGCAGGATAATCCGTCGGTATTAAAGCAAGCTTTTGTGGATTTAATTCATTTTCAGTATTTGTTTTTGCAACATAGCCAAAATACGGTAAGTTGGACTGTGTAGGCTCGACAAAACCTTGTATTAAGGGACTATTGAATAATTCGGTTTGTGTGTAGCTTTGAATATCATCCCAATTTGGCTGTTGCAAATCTGCATCAATGCGTTTGGCGAGTTTGGAATTGAGTTCAAAACGCCAGAAGGTTTCGTGACGTAAGGGGTTTTGCTGTGCAGTTGGGACTTCAAAATCATTATCTGCGTTATACCATTCCGCCAATTCTTTACCAAAAATCCAGGCTATTTTTTTATTGGCTTCATGGCTGACAATAAAATGTGCGAAAGGCAGCAGTTCGACGTTGGCATTTGGATTCTGTTCGTCATTTAACAGACTTGAACTGTGTAAACTTAGGCGTTTTGTGCCCTGTTTTTTGAGTCCTTCAAGCCAAATTTGAAAGTGTTGTGCCAATAAATGCTGCGAGATAAGATCTCGAAATACAAAGAGATATTGATCAAAAATAGGATGTTGTTTCCAACGATTAAAACTCAGCTCTTTGTTGAGGAATTCATTGCCATAGGTAACGAGGGTGAGCTGTTGTTTCCAAATTTGATCGAGGGCCATAGATATTGATCTCTTTGCAAGTGGGTTTATCTTATACTTTTTCTAATTTCGGATGTTAATCAAATTTTCCTTAATTGGAAACGCATCAATCTTATTAAAAACTGATAGAATATCGGGTTTTATCTTATTATTAAACTGTTGCTTTGAGAGTTACTATGTCACTGGAAGCCCTGACCACCGAAGCGCTTGCTGCCATTGCAGCAGCTCAAGACCTTGCTGCACTCGATTTGGTTCGTGTGCAATTTACAGGGAAAAAGAGCCAGCTTGCAGAACAATCCAAAGCCTTGGGTAAAATGGACCCTGAGGAGCGTAAAGTTCAGGGTGCTGCAATTCATGCTGTGCGTGAAGCAATCAATGCAGCATTGACTGAACGTCAAGCGCAATTACAAAAAGCAGCGTTAGAACAACAACTCGCAAGTGAAACGATTGATATTACTTTGCCAGGGCGTGGACAAACGATTGGAAGTATTCATCCAGTTACCCAAGTGCAGGAACGTATCTGTCAATTCTTTACCAAAGCAGGCTTTACGGTAGCGACAGGCCCAGAAGTTGAAGATGACTATCATAACTTTGAAGCACTCAACATTCCGGGGCATCACCCAGCGCGTGCAATGCACGATACGTTCTATTTTGATGCCAATCATTTGTTGCGTACACATACCTCAGGCGTGCAAATCCGGACTATGGAAACCTCACAACCACCAATTCGTATTGTGTGCCCTGGTCGTGTATATCGCTGTGACTCAGATCAAACGCATTCGCCAATGTTCCATCAAATTGAAGGTTTATACGTTGCTGAAAATACCAGTTTTGCTGAACTGAAAGGTCTATTGGTGAACTTGTTGAACGAATTCTTCGAGAAAGATTTGAAAGTTCGTTTCCGTCCATCTTATTTCCCGTTCACGGAGCCAAGTGCAGAAGTGGATATTATGGATGAGCGTGGCAAATGGTTAGAGGTTTTGGGTTGCGGTATGGTGCACCCAAATGTCTTGCAAGCTGCGGGTATTGATCCTGAAAAATATAAAGGCTTTGCATTTGGTCTAGGGGTAGAGCGTTTTGCAATGTTGCGCTATGGCATTAATGACTTGCGTATGTTCTATCAAAACGATGTGCGTTTCTTACGCCAATTTGCTTAATAGTTTAAACAGTTATTTGAGATTTATTGAAATCCCCCTAAATCCCCCTTTATAAAGGGGGACTAGTCTACCTAAAACGGTAGTGTGTTTTTCCCTCTTTTAAAAGAGGGTTAGGGGAGATTAAGGACATTGAATTTATGAAAATTAGCGAAAATTGGTTGCGCACATGGGTGAACCCAGCCATTGATAGCGAAACTTTATCTGACCAACTGACCATGTTAGGTCTCGAAGTTGATGATTTATCTCCTGCGGCAAAACCATTTACGGGTGTTGTGGTAGGTGAAGTGCTTACCGTAGAACAACATCCTGATGCAGACCGTTTACGTGTCACTACTGTAAATATTGGTTCGGATGAGCCATTACAAATTGTATGTGGCGCACCGAATGTTCGTGTGGGCATGAAAGCTCCTGTAGCGACGATTGGTGCTGTGCTTCCAGGTGATTTTAAAATTAAAAAAGGCAAGTTGCGTGGTATTGAATCACAAGGCATGTTATGTGGTGCTTCGGAAATTGATTTAGAAGACAAAATTGATGGTCTTTTAGAGTTACCTGCAGATGCACCTGTGGGCGTGAATGTCCGTGAATATCTAAACTTAGATGATCATGTGATTGACATCAGCATTACCCCAAACCGTGGTGACTGCTTTAGTATTCGTGGTATTGCGCGTGAAATTGCGGTGATTAACCAAATGACGGCAGTGGCACCTGAAATTAAAGAAGTTGCTGCAACAATCCTCGACGAGAAAAAAGTGATTGTAACCACTGAAGGTTGCCCTCGTTATTTAGGTCGTGTGATTAAAAATGTCAATACTAAAGCACCAACACCAGAATGGATGGAGCGTGCACTTGCGCGTTCAGGTATGCGTCAACACAGTATTTTGGTTGATATTACCAACTATGTGTTAATGGAGTTGGGTCAACCATTACATGCTTTTGATGGTGGGAAAGTTCAGGGTGCAGTACATGTGCGTCAAGCAACAGCAGCCGAAAAACTGGTGCTGTTAAATGAACAAGCTGTTGAACTGAATGAAAAAGTGATGGTGATTGCGGATGATGAAAAAGCATTGGCAATTGCAGGCATCATGGGTGGTTTATCTTCTTCAGTCACTGATGAAACCACTGAAATTTTCTTAGAGTCTGCATTCTTCGCGCCGTTACATATTGCTGGTCGTGCGCGTAGTTTTGGTCTGCATACCGATGCTTCGCAACGTTATGAACGTGGCGTAGATTTTGAATTACCAATGCTGGCAATGCACCGTGCATCACAATTGATTGCTGAGCTGGCGGGTGGTGAATTTGGTCCGATTACTGTTGCTGAACAAGCTGATGTTTTGCCTAAGCGCGAAGCGATTGGACTTAAACAGACACAAGTCGATCAATTACTGGGTTATCGTGTAGACGGTGAATTTATTGCTGATGCTCTAACACGTTTAGGTTGTGCTGTGACAGTTAAAGCCGAAGGTCAGTGGTCTATCGTTCCTCCTTCACACCGTTATGACATGGTAATTTATCAAGATTTAATTGAAGAAGTTGCCCGTATTCACGGTTATGACCATATTCAAATCAGTCTCCCTGTGATTGATGCAAAACTTGCCAAGTATCAAGATCAATTTGAAATGGCGCAATTACGTCAGACCTTGGTGACATTGGGTTATCAAGAAGCGATTAGCTTTAGTTTTGCAGATCTGAAGCTTGAAAAGCAGCTCAATCCAATGGTAAATCCATTGGCATTGGCTAATCCAATTTCAAGTGATTTGGCGGTCATGCGTTCGACCTTACTTTCAAGCTTAATTCCTTGCGTGCAATATAATATTAACCGCCAACAAAGTCGTGTGCGCTTCTTTGAGTTGGGCTTACGTTTTGATTATCAAGATGCCAATAACATCCATGATTTAAAACAGATTCCAACATTGGCCATGATTGCTGTAGGTGCGAAGCAAGCAGAATCTTGGCATGCCAAACCGCAAGCAATGGATTTCTTTGACTTTAAAGGTGAAGTGGAAGAGTTATTGGCGGCAGGACGTGTCAAAGTGGAATATGCTCGTTCAGAGCGAGTATGGTTGCATCCTGGTCAGTCCGCAGAGATTATGGTGGATGGTCAATCAATCGGTTATTTAGGTCGTTTGCACCCAACACTGGAAGCAGAGTTGGATTTAGGTACGACTTGGGTGGCTGAACTCGATCAAAAGGCAGTTTTGCAAACTTATGTATCTAATTTTACAGAATTATCACGTTTTCCATCAGTAAGACGTGATATTGCGCTTTTAATTAGTGATAAGATTAATATTGGTGAAATTCAGCAACTTATCACTAAAACTGGTGGGGAGCTGTTAAACTCGAATTGGCTCTTCGATGTGTACACAGGACAAGGGGTCGAAGCAGGTAAGCGCTCATTGGCATTTGCACTGTTATGGCAACATCCATCTCGTACCTTGGAAGATGCTGAAATTAAATCGGGTATGGATACAATCATTGAAGTGTTGCAAAACACTTATCAGGCGACATTGAGGGCTTCATGACAGCATTAACTAAAGCAGAAATGGCTGATCATTTAAGTGAGCTCACGAGTTTAAACCGTCGTGAAGCAAAACAAATGGTCGAATTATTCTTTGATGAAATAAGCCAAGCGCTTATTTCTGGAGAACAGGTTAAACTTTCGGGTTTCGGGAACTTCGAGTTGCGTGATAAGCGTCAACGACCAGGTAGAAATCCTAAAACGGGTGAAGAGATTCCGATTTCTGCCCGCCGTGTAGTTACATTCCGCGCAGGTCAGAAATTTAGACAGCGTGTTGGGAAAGAGCAGATCGATTGATCTGCTTTTTTTTATTATTTTGAGCTTGATGTAATTTCTTAAAATTATTGATATTTCGATGTAAATAGTAAATTTCAGGCATAAAAAAAGAGAGAACGTAAGTTCTCTCTTTTTTTTGCTACGTAATCGTAAAGATTAGTGAGCAGCAGAAGCAGCAGCGTCAGCAGCAGAAGCAGCAACGTCAGCAGCAGAAGCAGCAACGTCAGCAGCAGAAGCAGCAACGTCAGCAGCAGAAGCAGCTTCAACAGCAGCAGCGTCTACAGCAGCAGAAGCTTCAGATGCAGCAGAAGCAGCAGCTTCAGTAGCAGGAGCTTCGTCTTTTTTAGCACAGCCAACGAAAGCTAAAGTAGTAGCAACTGCAGCAGCAATAGCGATTTTTTTGAATAACATGGCATCACTCTCTAAAATATGAGATTAAAAAAAACCAAGGTCAGCTGTTATGTGCTTTTATTCTTCCTAAATTTGTTAGGTAGTAACAATGCAGGAGCAGCTTAACTGGTCTGCGAATATGCTATCACTGCCCATTTTTAATTACTACTAGTTTGTGTGAAAAAAAACCAAAAAATGAGCAAATAAATGCTTTTTTTAACAGAAAATAACAATTAAAGATGTGCTTTATATTGGAGAAATACTAATTAAGTTTATAAAATTAAAGAGGTTTTTAAAATCATTCATTTAACAATCAAATATTTGCAACTATTGTTACATAGTTCAAGGCGAAATGTGTATTTGTGTTAACAAAGTCAACCAAATAAAAAGGCCACTATAAAAGTGACCTGTTTATTTTTCATGAATCAAATTAATTGGTTGCTTTACGCTTCATTTGATCAAAGAAATCATCATTGGTTTTGGTTTCTTTCATGCGATCCAATAAAAATTCCATTGCTGCCAATTCATCTTGAGTATGAAGTAACTTGCGTAGAATCCATACTTTACGTAGATTATCTTCAGACATTAAGCGCTCTTCACGACGTGTGCCTGACTTTTTAATGTTCATGGCAGGGAATACACGTTTTTCAGCAATACGACGATCCAGAGTGATCTCTTGGTTACCTGTACCTTTGAATTCTTCATAGATCACTTCATCCATCTTACTACCAGTTTCAATCAGGGCAGTCGAGATAATGGTCAGTGAGCCACCTTCTTCAATATTACGTGCGGCACCAAAGAAACGCTTCGGACGCTCAAGTGCATGGGCATCCACACCACCTGTTAATACCTTGCCAGATGAAGGCACAACAGTGTTGTAAGCACGAGCCAAACGTGTAATCGAGTCAAGCAGAATTACGACATCTTTCTTGTGTTCAACCAGACGTTTTGCTTTTTCAATCACCATCTCAGCAACCTGTACGTGGCGCGCTGGAGATTCATCAAAAGTAGAAGCAATAACTTCACCACGTACTGTCCGTTCCATTTCAGTTACTTCTTCAGGACGTTCATCAATCAGAAGAACGATAAGGAAGCACTCTGGATTGTTACGTACAATCGATTGAGCGATGTTTTGCAACAACATGGTTTTACCCGCTTTAGGCGGGGCAACAATAATAGAACGTTGGCCTTTACCAATTGGAGCAACTAAATCGACCACACGTGCAGTTAAATCTTCTGTGGTACCGTTACCTAATTCCATGACCAACTGTTCAGTTGGGAATAATGGCGTTAAGTTTTCGAATAAAATTTTATTGCGCGAGTTTTCAGGTGTGTCGTAGTTAATTTGATTCACTTTTAAGAGAGCAAAATAACGTTCACCTTCTTTCGGTGGGCGAATCGTTCCTGTGATGGTGTCACCCGTGCGCAAGTTAAAACGACGAATTTGTGAAGGGCTAACATAAATGTCATCTGGTCCAGCAAGATAAGAGCCTGCTGCAGAGCGTAAAAAACCAAAACCATCTGACAGAATTTCGAGAACGCCATCACCAAAGATCTCTTCGCCATTCATCGCATGACGCTTTAAGATGGCAAAGATAATATCTTGCTTACGGTTACGTGCCATTCCTTCTAGGCCCATAAACTCTGCAATTTTGATGAGTTCGCCAATTGGTTTTTTCTTGAGTTCGGTTAAATTCATATGTGGTCAGATAGAATCAAAAATTCTAGAAACAGGTTGGAAAGGGAGCAACATTCGGTCGCATACAGCAATAAAATGACGGCATTGTCTTAATACAATAACAACGCGGTGGTCTGATAAATTGTTGCGAAGAGAAAATGTATGAAACAATTTCTGTTGCCGAACGGCGATCTTATGTGTTGTGTCTTGTAAGAAAAAGATGGAGTTGAAATCCTTTCTTTCTTGAACATGAAATATAAGAGAGATTCTTAACTTTGTCAATTTATAGACGAAAAAAATGCGCTATTGGGCATAACGCATTTGGTCTAATTGCAAAGTTTGAATTAGATATGGTCTTCAATGAAGGCTGTTAATTTAGATTTTGGTGCTGCGCCAACTTGTTGAGCAACGACTTCGCCATTTTTAAACATTAATAATGCTGGAATGTTGCGAATGTTGTAATTAACTGCTGTTGCTTCGCAAGAAGTAACGTCAACTTTTACAATTTTTACTTTGCCTTCGTATTCGTTAGCAAGAACTTCCAATACAGGTGCAATCGCTTTACATGGTGCACACCAACCTGCCCAGAAATCAACAAGAACGGGAGTATCTGAATTTAAAACATCTGCTTCAAAGTTTGCATCTGTAGTGTTGATGATATTGCCTGACATGGAATATGCTCCAAAAATTTTATTAAAAGATAGCTAATAGCTCTAAGTATTACATAGCCATCTTTAACAATGTAGTGTTAGATGCAAATTTTCGACCTTTACAGCAGATTTGTCTAATTGAAGCTCACGATGATGTTAATCGTGTAACACAATTGTCATATATGCTTAAAAATAAAAAGCTCAGCCTTTAAAAGACATAAATGGCTTTTAAATTGCATGTATGTGCATTACTCTAGGCTCAATTCTGTACAGGTTTATTTGAAGAATGTCTGATTTTTTGATTGATGAAGAATTACTTGCTGCCATCGATATGGGATCGAACAGCTTTCACCTTGCGATTGCGCGTGTAGACCATGGTGAAGTCAAAAAAGTTGCTTCAATGTCAGAAAAAGTTCAGTTAGCCGCTGGACTTGATGAAAATAAAAACTTAACTGAAGCAGCACAACAACGTGGTTTGGCATGTCTAGCACGTTTTGTTGGGCGTTTAAGTTCAGTGCAGCCAAATCGTTTAAGAATTGTGGCAACCAATGCTTTACGCCAAGCCAAGAACGGACATGAATTTATTCAGAAAGCTGCAGAAATATTGCCAAAACCGATTGAAATTATTGCAGGACGTGAAGAAGCACGTCTGATTTATTTGGGTGTATCGCATACCATGGCCAATAGTGGTCGTCGTTTGGTGATTGATATTGGTGGGGGATCAACCGAACTGATTATCGGGGAAGAATTTGAACCAATCCACACCGAATCTTTACAAATGGGGTGTGTCGCGTTCACCAAGTTATATTTTGCCGATGGTGAAATTAATCAAAAAAGTTTTGATAAAGCTGTGGTTGCAGCGCGTAAAGAGTTATCCGCAATTGCCAATACCTATAAAGAGGCAGGTTGGGATACTGTTGTTGGATCGAGTGGCACCATTAAAGCCTGTCGCCAAATTGCGGTCAATATGGGGTGGAGTAATGAGCAGGAAAATCTGACTCGTGAAGGGCTAGAAAAACTGAAAGAAAAACTTCTTAAATACAAACATATTTCGGAAATGGATTTTGATGGTCTCAAGGAAGACCGTCGAGCAGTTTTGCCAGCTGGAATTGCAATTTTGTCTGCAGTATTCGAGTTATTAGAAATTGAAGTCTTGGTTTATTCGGATGGAGCATTACGCGAAGGCGTCATGTATGACTTGCTTGGTCGTTTCCAACATGAGGATATTCGTGACCGTAGTGTGCAAGCGTTAATGGGGCGCTATGGTGCAGATCCGAAGCAGGCTGAGCGCGTCGTTAAAACTGTACAGCATTTATTTGATGGGGTAGCAAAACCACTGAATTTAACCAGTGATGACAGTGACTTACTGCGTCGCGCGGCATATTTGCATGAAATTGGATTGGCGATTAGTCATGGTGGTTATCATCGTCATGGTGCTTATTTATTACAACATTCGGACATTGCAGGCTTCTCGCAGATTGACCAAAACCAGATTTCACACTTGGTTGCACATCATCGTCGCAAGTTACGTGGTGATGCAAAAATTGACGTGATGAAGGTTGGTGGTAGCAAACTTGTGCATCTATGTCTATTGCTTCGATTAGCAGTTTTACTGAATCATAGTCGTAGCGATGCGATGCTTCCTGCCATTGAATTAACCATTGGCAATGCGCAACAATGGCAACTCTGTGTTTCTGGCGATGCCAAACAATGGCCTTTGCTTGTTGCAGATTTGCATGATGAACAAATGCAATTCAGGCATTGGGATATTGAATTGAATATTCAGTCGGAACAATTTATCGATTAACACTGTTTGGTTAATTTAGGGATAATGGTTGACCTATGAAAAATAAAGCTGCTCAATCTAAAGCATGGGCAACAGTCCAAATTGCACGTCATCCAGACCGTCCGCAATTTTTGGACTATGTTGGTGAAATCTTCACTGAATTCGATGCTTTACATGGAGATCGTTTGTTTGGTGATGATGGTGCGATGGTCGGTGGCTTAGCACGTTTTGATGGCAAACCCGTGATGATCGTCGGTCAGCACCGTGGTCGTAGCACTCGTGAAAAATTAAAGCATAACTTTGGGATGTCTAACCCAGAAGGTTATCGTAAAGCACAACGTTTGCTTGATATGGCAGAGCGTTTCAATTTACCTGTATTCACTTTTATTGATACTATGGGCGCTTACCCAGGTGTCGGTGCTGAAGAACGTGGTCAAGCGGAAGCGATTGCGACTAGCCTTGCACAACTTTCAAATTTGAAAGTTCCTGTTATTGCAACAGTATTGGGTGAAGGGGGTTCAGGTGGTGCTTTAGGTATTGGTGTTGCTGACCGTGTGATTATGTTGTCACACAGTATTTATTCAGTGATTTCACCTGAAGGCTGCGCATCTATTCTGTGGAAAACTGCTGAAAAAGCAGAGCAGGCCAGTGAAGCATTGGCGTTAACGGCAGACCGTTTAAAACAGATAGGTATTGTTGAATACGTGGTTGATGAAGGTCAAGGTGCGCATTTAAATCCTGAACAAGTGATGGAAAGTTTAAAGGCCGTACTCAAACAAGCATTGGATGAGTTACAGCCAATGGATGCCCAAGAACGATGCGAAGCACGTTACCAACGTTTAATGAAGTTTGGCAGCGACAATTTAGGTCTAACGTCTTAATACAGGCGCAGACCTTTACAGAACAAAGTTCTTATCTCATAGGATGTAGTGGCGGTGTGGATTCCATGCTGTTGCTGCATCTTATGTCGTTTTTATTCCCGCAAAAAGTTCGTGCAATTTATGTAGATCATCAGCTGCAATGTATGAGTTCGGCTTGGGGCGAATTTGTCTTGAATGCCTGTCAGCAATTGCAGGTGCCCTGTAGCATTGTTCCTGTTCGTGTGGCTGAAGGTAATCTAGAAAACCAAGCACGCAATGCCCGCTATCAAGCCTTTGCAGAATATTTACAGGACAATGAAGTTCTAGTTTTAGCCCATCATCAGCAAGATCAGGCTGAAACTTTGATGTTACGACTGCTTTCAGGGGCTGGTGTACAAGGTTTATCTGCCATGTCTGTGGTCGATGTACGAGCGAAAATGACGCTTTGGCGACCTATGTTAGAATTGTCACGTGAGCAGATTTGCCAATGGGCAGCTCAGTTGGATATGCAAAATGTTGAAGATCCGACCAATGCTGATCCAGATTATGATCGCGCTTGGTGCCGTCAAATTTTATGGCCTATTTTAGAGCAACGCTTCCCTAAAATGCAGCAAGCGCTGGGTCGAACCAGTATTTTAATGCAAGATGCAGATGAAATATTGGCGGAAGTATTAGCCTCTGATTTGGAGAAATGCGGAAACCAATCTTTTCTGAATATTGAACCATTACAGACGTTGTCGATAGCCAGACAACGCCAACTCCTTTCGTATTGGATGCAAGGAGAAGCCACGTATCGTCCCAATTTTGCCATGGTGCAACGCTTAATCACTGAAGTGCTTGAGGCAAAGCAGGATGCACAAGCGGCGTTACATTGGCAGGGCTATTATTATGTCCGTTATCAACAGCAAATCTTTCGCTTAAATGCGGACACCTATTTAGCCGAACAGCGGTTTCCTATTTTGCCAACACAAATGCAAATTTTCGATCTTGAAGAGGCTGTGTCTGTGCTTTCTGGACGGTATTTGATTCAAGCACAAGCACTTGGGTTGTCAAAAGAACTATTGGGTAGACAACTGATTTTGTCTACCCGAGCCGGTGGCGAAAAGATCCATCTTTATGGACGTGTTGGCACTTGGCCGCTGAAAAAAGCACTACAACAAGCACAAATTTTTCCGTGGTTGCGTCATACAATTCAAATATTAAGCATAGATAATGTTATGCTAGGGGTTTTTACACCCAAAGGTTTTTGGTTGGCACAGTCTGAATATCTAGTTGTGGATGGATGGCAGCCGAAATTAGTTTCAGAGCAATAGAATACTCAATATCGAGCGTAAATCATGAGTGCAGTTTTAAATTGTAATATTAGTTTTATCGGTGGCGGCAATATGGCGCAAGCCCTCATTGGCGGCTTAATTGCGCGAGGCATGCCCACTACTCGTATTACAGTTGCTGATCCCTTTGAAAATGTACGTCAACTTTTGCAAGAAAAAGATGTGCATGTGACGGATGATAATATTGCTGCTATTCAACATGCAGATATTGTTGTATTGGCAGTCAAGCCTCAGGTGCTGACCAATGTACTTAAACAATTACATGGTTTACTTGATGGTAAGTTGATTATTTCAATTGTTGCAGGCGCAGAAATTGAAACGATGGCAACTTTATCAGGTACAGACCGTATTGTTCGAGTGATGCCAAATACGCCAGCATTGGTACAAACTGGGGCACATGGTTTATATGCGACGGATGTTGTCGATGCCAAAGACCGAGAGTTGGCCAGTCAAGTTTTGGCCGCAACGGGATTAACCATCTGGGTCAATTCTGAAGCACAAATTGATGCGGTGACCGCAGTTTCAGGTTCGGGGCCTGCGTATTTCTTCTATATGATGGAAAGCATGATTCGTGCTGGTAAAAACATGGGGCTAGATGAAAAAGTTGCCACTGCATTAACTTTACAAACCGCTTTAGGCGCTGCACAAATGGCAATTACCAGTGCAAACTCACCAGCAGAGTTACGTAAAAATGTGACTTCTCCGAATGGTACAACTCAAGCTGCTTTAGAAGTGTTTGATCGTGCTCAAATTTCACAAAATATTCAATCAGCCTTGGCTGCTGCAAAAAAACGTAGCCAAGAATTGGCTCAAGAATTAAGTGAAAATAGTAAATAATTGATTTTAATTAGGAAAATTTAAATATGGGTGCAAACTCTGCGCTAATTTTTGGCATTATTATTAACGTAGCGATTTTGCTCGTATTCTTCCGCTTTTTAATGCAATTGGCTGCGGTTAGTCCGTACAATCCTGTGGTGCTGTCTACGGTCAAAGCCACTAAGATTGTGGATATTTTCAGTCGTATTTTCCCGACACTGGGTAAAGGGCGAGTGAACTCTGCCGCTTTGGCATTGGTCGTGGTACTTTATTTGCTCAAAATATTTGGCATTATGTATTTATCGGGGGCAATGCCGAACAGTCCAATTCATTTGGTGATTCTGACTTTTGTGACCATGATTCAGGACTTGATTCGTTTCTGTCGTTACCTGATTTTTGCAACGATTATTTTAAGTTGGGTGGTGATGTTTACCCAGTCACGTTCACCTTATATTGAAGTGATTCAAGAGTTGGCTGAGCCTTTATTGGCACCATTCCGTCGTTTGTTACCGAATATGGGCATGATTGATTTATCACCCATTGTGGCTTTCTTGGCTTTATATATCGCTGAGATTATTATGAATGAAGTCGCAATTGCACTGTTGACTGGCTTATAAAATTCACTGTATAAAGCAAAAAAAAGGACTCAAATTTGAGTCCTTTTTTATTGTTTTTCGACTGTTCACACTTTAGTGTGCTTCATCCCAGTTCTGACCTTTACCGACTTCAACCAGTAGCGGAACAGAAATTTCCAGTACCGATTGCATTACTTTAGCCAGTTTTGGTGCCAATTCATCTGCAATTTCGGCATCCACTTCAAAGACCAATTCATCGTGTACTTGTAAGAGCATTTTGGCTTGATCTTTCGGTAGAATTTTATCCACTTCAATCATTGCGATTTTAATAATGTCCGCAGCACTGCCTTGCAGTGGGGCATTAATTGCCGCGCGTTCAGCTGCTTTACGGATCATCATGTTGCGCGCATCAATCTCTGGCGTATATAAACGACGGCCTAAAATGGTTTCGACAAAGCCTTGTTCCAAAGCAACTTGACGTGTGCGTTGCATGTACTCGTAAATGCCTGGATAGCGATGGAAATATTGTTTGATATAGTTCTGTGATTCTTCACGGCTAAAGCCCAATTGACGAGTCAAGCCAAATTCCGACATACCATATAACAGACCAAAGTTGACGGCTTTAGCTTGACGACGCTGATCGTTAGTCACCTGATCTAATGGAATGTTCAATACTTCCGAAGCTGTGCGGCGATGTACGTCTTGACCATGACGGAAGGCATCTAACAGGGCATCATCCTGAGAGAAATGTGCCATTAAACGCAGTTCAATTTGTGAATAGTCGGCTGCCAGTAACACTCGACCTTCAGGCGCAATAAATGCCTTACGAATCTGACGCCCAATTTCTTCACGGACAGGAATATTCTGTAAATTTGGATCGGTCGAAGATAAACGTCCTGTCGCAGTCAACGCTTGGTGATAACTGGTATGTACGCGGTGGGTATCATTGTTGGCTTGTTTCAATAAACCATCGGTATAGGTGCTTTTAAGTTTAGATAAGCCGCGATAATCCAAAATCAGAGCACTAATGGGATGGTCTAATTTTTCTAAAATACTTTCGCTGGTGCTGTATTGTCCTGTGGCAGTTTTTTTGCCGCCTTTTAACCCCAGTTTATCAAACAGGATTTCACCGACTTGTTTCGGAGAGCTGACATTAAATGGTTGACCTGCCAATTCGGTAATCTGATTTTCCAAATCTTGCATGGTTTTGGAAAAATCTTCACCCAATTGATCTAAAAATTGAAGATCAAGCTGAATACCATTTTCTTCCATTGACGTTAATACACGTGCTACAGGTACTTCAATATTATGCAAAATATTGATTAGTTCTGGATGTACTTTAAGTTTTTTATCCAGCACCTCATACAGACGGAAGGTGACATGGGCATCTTCGGCTGCATAGTGTGCGGCAGTCTCAATTTCAATTTGATTGAAGGTCTTTTGTTTCGCCCCTTTACCTGCGACTTCTTCATAGGTGGTGGTAAGGTGGCTTAAATACAGGCGAGCCACATCATCCATTCCATGACGAGTAGCGACAGAATTCAGCACATACGATGCCAGCATGGTGTCAAAATACCAACCTTGCAGTTCAATCCCATGATTGGCAAAAATATGTGCATCATATTTCAGGTGATGACCAATTTTTTTAATCTCAGGATTTTCTAAAATTGGTTTAATTTGTGCAAGCACGCTTTCACGCTCTAATTGTTCAGGTGCACCTTCATAATCATGCGCGAGAGGGATGTAGTAAGCATCTTGTGCATCAAAAGCAATAGAAAAGCCCACCATTTCAGCAATACGATAATCCAGACTGGTGGTTTCAGTATCAATTGCGAACTTGCTCGCACTTTGCATACGTTGTAATAATTTTGCCCAAACCTCTGCGGACAACACCGTATGATAGTTGGCTTGCCCGAGTTGATCATCAACACTGGTTAAAGTCGCTTGATCTTCAGTTTCAATTGGAGCTGCTACAGGAGCCTGCTGAAGGCTGGCATTACTTTGTTTGTTGTTCGTATGGTTTGGATTGTTGGGGTGATCCAAGGATTGTAATTGATTACGGAATTCTAGTTCGGTGTATAGACGACGTAATTCATTCACATTTGGGTCTTGGATGGCTAGATCTTCGTAGCAAACGCTAATTTCTAAATCACAGACAATACTGGCCAGTTGATGGTCGATCGCGATGCCTTCAACATTGTCTTTAATGTTTTGACCAACTTTGCCTTTAATCTGGTCGACATTTTCTAAAATACCACCAATTGAACCATATTCGGTCAGCAGTTTGGCTGCGGTTTTAGCACCGACTCCTGGTACGCCCATAATGCCGTCAGATGCATCGCCCATTAAAGTCAGATAGTCGATTATTTGGTTTGGCCAGACCCCAAACTTTTCAAAAACGCCATTGATGTCCATAGGCTTTTCTTTAAAGCTGTCTTCAAGCGTGACTTTTTCGGTGACCAGTTGCGCCATGTCTTTATCGCCAGTCGAAATCAGGACTTGCTGTCCTTTGGCTTCAGCGCGTTTGGCTAATGTCCCGATAATATCGTCAGCCTCTGCACCAGGCAGCATATGCACTGGAATACCCAAAGCACGGATTAAGGCGTGTAAATATGGAATTTGTTGTGCCAATTCCTCTGGCATGCTTGGTCGATCACCTTTATAAATGGGTGAAAGTTCATGGCGGAAAGTCGGTTCTGGGGTATCAAAAATGACTGCCATGTGCGTCGGTTGAGTACGACGCATCAGTTTCTGAATTGCAGAAATTGCGCCACGTACAGCATTGGTGTGCAACCCCGTAGAAGTTGTCAGAGGTGGGACCGCATGGAAAGCGCGAAATAAAAAATATGACCCATCGACCAATACAAATGGTGACATTCTACAAATCCTGATTATGAACTAGGGCTTATATTACGTGAAAAAGGCAAAGCTGTCTTATGTGTAATGTCACTATGCGCTAAGTAACATTATAGTGATTCGCTTCAAGTGTATAAATTTGCAGTATTTTGTATGCGAAACTGCTTGCATGAATGGTGATCAAGTAAGATAAACAGATTGAAGCTGTGTAATGCATAAACCCATGTATAAAAAAGACAAACAGGGAATGGTTCTACTCTTAATCGCATTAACCGTATTGTTAGTAATTGCGATAGTGATGCAATGGCAATCGACAGTAGTCGCTGCTGCCCTTGGGTTAACCGTCGTGATGGTGCAGTCAATCTCGAATATCCATCAGCGTTTAGTGCAATTAGAACACATATCATCACAACCCTTTATTCAAGCAGCAGGAATTGGGACACAAAAGATTCTGATTTATGGGGCTGCCTTGGTGGCATTGTGGGCCTATGCCAATACATGGATGTGGATGGTCGGTGGGGCATTGCTGGTTTTACTGCTGTGTTTGATTCAATTGATCAGTGCATTTCAGCGGCGATTGGCTCTATTAGAGCAACCGCAGCAACAACCTTCGGGGTTTATCACTAGAACTTCCACATTACCGATGTCAGAGCAGCCGCTTCCTCCTGCAATGCCAATGTCGGGACAGTTGACGATGACGCAACAACAGGATGCAACTGTTCAACAACCGCAGCAAACCTCAGTTGACTTAAATACAGCGTCATCAGGGTCTTCACCCGCATGGTGGCAACCTGCTGTGGATTGGATGCAGCATGGCAATCCAATTTTAAGAGTTGCCGTTGCTCTACTTATGGTCGGTGTCGTGTTGTTGCTGCGTTTTGCCAGTGAACATTGGCAATTAAGTTTAGCGGTGAAACTGGGATTTATTGCGCTTGCAGGTGGAGCGACCACATTCGCGGGTTATTTGCTGCAACGTAAAAATGCATTGTTTGCCATCGCCCTTCAGGGCTTAGGTTTAGCAGTCATCTTTCTTACGCTGATTTTTGCTCATCATTTTGAAGTGCTGCAAAGTCTAATGACTGCCAGCGTTTTATTTGTGATTTTGTTGGGTATTACCGTGGTGCTGAGTCTGAAGCAGCAAGCACTGTATCTGGCTATTCTTGCTTTGAGTATGGCGTATCTAGCACCTTTACTCATTCCGCACACTCATCCCGATGTGGTGTTCTTATTTGGCTATTATTTTGTGATTAATTTGGCTGTGGTCGTGGTCAATTATTTGCAGCCATGGAAAATACTGCACCAGATCGCTTTTTTTGCCACGATGTTTATTGGCGGATCAGTGATTGGGATTTACGCGGAAAATTCGCAACTGAATACTCTCGATATCATTTTATGGTTGCATATTGCACTATTTATTTGGCTCAGTATCCGTTATAGCCAGTTGATGGTGGCAGAGCAACAGCAACAACGAGAATCAGAAACCCTCTCAAATAAGAAAAAGCTTCAACCGATTTTAGATGTGGGACTCA
Source organism: Acinetobacter tibetensis (assembly GCF_023824315.1). Taxonomy (NCBI): domain Bacteria; kingdom Pseudomonadati; phylum Pseudomonadota; class Gammaproteobacteria; order Moraxellales; family Moraxellaceae; genus Acinetobacter; species Acinetobacter tibetensis. Next base: position 611,835 of record NZ_CP098732.1, read on the forward strand.
TTTTTAGTGTCCCTGTACTGGGGTTTTCATTACATGCTTTTTTAATGCATGACTCTACTGTAGCGTTGACTTGGGGAGCTGCTGCATTGGCAGTAATTTATGGGCTATTGAATTTTTGGATTAAGCGTCAGCATCCGCAATTGTCTATCTTAGCCAAAAGCTTTTTTATTCTGGCTGTTGTATTTACTGCTTTGATCTTTCCGTTGGCAAAAGGGGCGCACTGGACCTCTACAGGTTGGGTGATTCAAGGTACTGCTTTAATTGTTTGGGGCATTACTGAACGCTATCGTTTAAGTCGGTATGTGGGTGTCGGATTGGTTCTGCTCAGTACTATCGCACTGATGTACCAGATTTGGTCGAATGATGATTTTCCTATTTTAACCACGGTCATTTATGCCATTGCGCAATTTATTTCGGCATTTTATTTATTACATTATCAGGACGTAGAAGAATATTTCAGCGCCCGTATCTTGAGTGGTATTTTCCTTGTTTCAGGCATGTATGCAGGCGCTATCGCAGGTGTAGAGCTGATGCACTGGCAGCCGTGGGCATTTAGTTGCTCAATAGCCATCGCTACGGTTTTACTGGCATGTTTTAGCGTAGTCGTCCAGTTTAAATCCAAATTGGAGTGGCAAAGTTTGCAACTCACTTTGCTGGGGAGTTTATTGCTGTTGCTTTATGGTCTGAGTGTATTTGAAGACGTGTTTACAACGCAGCGCTGGACCAGTCAAACCGTGCAGTTCAGTTTTGCCATCAGCGCAGTAGTGTTAAGTTTGATGTTGATATTCATGCAGCGTTTATCAGTACGCATTGCGAATCAACTGTGGGCTGCAATACTTTGCCTTGCACTTGCCAGTGCTGGTTTAGCGCTTTTCCCACAGATGCCAATTGCAACCTTAGGTGTTGTACCTCTCTTATATGCATTCTATGAGTTTTTCAAACTTAAACGTGATTTTGTTAATCAGACATCTGTATGGGGGCTTGGACTATTGTGGTTGCTGGTTTTAAATTTAGATTCATATTCTGCTCTCCATTACTATGCGGCGCCCTTATTGAATCTGACTGACGTATTGTCTTTGCTTATGTTTACAGGCTTATTGTGGATTATCTATCGACATGATTTTGAGGAGCAGTCCTCGCTAGAATGGAGCGTTAAAATTACCACCATTTTGATTGGGCTGTTGGTGTTTAGTAGTATTGTGGTTCGAGCCATGCATCATTATCTGGCAACGCCGTTATGGGGCAGTGCCATTTGGCATGATGGTTCGGTGCAGCTTAGTTTGACTTTGTTGTGGGTGATTTTAGCTTTTGTGTTAATGACTTTTTCAAGCCAGCGTCATATTCGTCAAATTTGGTTTGTTGGAGCAGCATTGCTTGCGATTGTGGTATTTAAATTATTGTTATTGGATCTATCACAAAGCGGTACGTTAACACGGGTAATTTCCTTTATTGGCTCAGGTGCGGTGATGTTGGTGATTGCCTATATTGCCCCATTACCGCCCAGTCTGGTCGAACAAAAAAAAGAGCGATAATTTATCGCTCTTTGGGTCCTCTTTTGAGTTCTTTCTCATAGGCATACTGGTCAATCTCATCACGAGTTTTGGGGCGAGGGCGGTCAATAATCCCCATTTTAGGGACTGGAATTTCAATATGATTTTTTAAGAAACCATTACGCACATGCTCTTGAAGTTCATCCCGTGCTTTTAGAAAAATTTCTTGTCGGCACCAAACAGCAAACAGAATTTCGATGGTTGATTCACGAAAGGCGGTTACTGTGACCTCAGGTTTAGGATCATCCAAGACCAAGGGATAGTTGGCAGCAACATCTAACAGTACTTCACGGACTTTAATGATGTCTTCCTGAAAGTTAATAGCGAGGGTAATTGGAATCCGCCGAATGGAGAATTTGGATAAATTTAGGACGGGAGCGCGAATCAATTGTTCGTTGGGCAGACGTACATAAATATTATCTAAAGTCAGTAATTTTACCGAGAGTAGATCAATAGAAATGACTTCTCCTTCAATGGTATGTCCACGAATCAAGGTAATTTGAATGGTATCTCCCACTTCAAAGGAACCTTCACCAATCAGGAATAGACCGCTAATTAAGTTACTGGCAGATGTTTGTGAGGCGAAACCAAGCGCGACGGTAAAAATACCTGCAGCGCCAATAAAGACACTGAGCTTAAAGCCTGCTTCTTTTAGACTTGCCATGATAAACAGGATGAAAATAAAATAAAAAATACCGCGACGCCAAACCATACTTTGATGAGCGTTAAAATTCTGTCCAACCGTTCGTATAAAGGTATTGGAAATCAGGCGCGCGAAGATGAAACCAATCAGACACAGTACCAGCGCGACTAAAATCTCACTGATTCTTTCGAAGTTAATATTGGTAAAAATTTCCTTCAAGCTGACAGCAACATCTTTAGGAATATTGGTCTCTGGCATATCAGTATCCTAAAAAAATGAGTCAAACATATTGAACAAGGCACCGCCTGGTGAGCGTGGTGCATGTACATAAGTGACTTCACCCGCCAAAGGTGGAGTGCGGTTTTCAATTTTAATGCGCGGTGGTCGGGTTAAATCTTCGTGAATGACTTTAATTTGTGACGTCCATAAACGATTGGTACTTTCACTGTAAAAAAGAGGTAGTGCCGAAACAGGGATATTCATTCGATCAAAGCGAAGTTGTTGACCACTGGTGTTGTGGAACTCAATCGGTGTGACTGCCCGAAATGGACTTGGTTTAAGTAAACTTAACTCCGTACGCCCATCCACTGCGGTGGCATAGCAGATCTCACCTGTACGGTGGTCGGGACCGAACCACGTATCTTTGGGTTGCATCATCGGAAGGTCAAATAACGGTTCACGTTGGCTTTCGACAAAACCAGCAATCCAGAGTGGCGTACTAATGTAGAGGGTTCCGCGTTGCCCAGCAGGAATATAAATGGGATCGACAGGTTTAATCACCACAGATCGATCTGCCAAGCGTGGCATCAAATGAAATGTTTCGTGCGTTTGACGAAACATATAACGCTCAATTTTTATGGGTTGCGGAAAGGCAAATTCAGGATCTTTGATGATATTCCATTGGCGCTCAGAATCTTTTTGATATTGTGGGCGATGATATTCTAGGCGCCATTCATTGATACTTCGCGCCAGACGAAACAATAAAGAGCCAAACTGCCATGTTTTAGCTTGATTTAATTCGAATTTTTGTTCGCCCCACCATTTGAGTGAGGGGTGTGCAGCTTGATGATGCTCGAAATCAGATGATGCCAAAATAAAAAAGTCCTCTAGTCAGTTCAGTCAAAAACAGACTTCACGCTGTCATAAGCTTAGAGTACACTCAAAAGCCTCTTTTTCATCATTATAATTTTGTGATGCAAATACTTAAACAAATACAAATTCCTTATAGTTTTGCCAAGCGACATGGCGTTTTACTTCGATATGATGGGGAACAGGTTTTTATTGTACGCCGTGAAAATACTGCATGGATTGCATTACAAGAAGCGCGCCGTTTACTTCATGTGCCTGCACACTATGAAATATTAGATGACCAACGTTTTAATGCCTTGCTCAGTTCTAGTTATGCTGGGGACACAGGCGAGTCACAGCAAGTGGCTGCTGGGCTGGAAGATCATCCCGATTTGCTCAGTTTGGCAGATCAAGTGCCAGAAGCTGAAGATCTCATGGATCAAGAAGATGATGCGCCGATTGTACGTTTAATTAACGCCTTACTTTCAGAAGCGATTCGTGTTGGTGCATCGGATATTCATATTGAAGCCTTTGAAAAGAAACTCTCGGTGCGTTTACGAGTGGATGGTCAACTGCGTGAAATTGTACAACCTCGCCGTGAATTGGCACCGCTTTTGGTGTCTCGGATTAAAGTCATGGCGAAATTGGATATTGCTGAAAAACGGATTCCTCAGGATGGACGTATTTCATTGCGCCTAGCAGGTCGTGAAGTCGATGTGCGTGTCTCGACTTTGCCCTCATCACATGGCGAGCGTGTCGTGATGCGTTTGTTAGATAAACAAGCAGGTCGTTTGAATATGACTCATTTGGGCTTGTTGAAACCCGACTATGAGCGTTTGACTCAATTGGTGCATCGTCCACACGGCATTATTTTGGTGACTGGGCCGACGGGTTCAGGTAAGACCACGACTTTATATGCGGCCTTATCCGACCTAAATGACAATACCCGCAATATTTTGACCGCTGAAGATCCAATTGAATATCAGTTGGAAGGGATTGGTCAGACACAGGTGAATACTAAGGTGGACATGACCTTTGCGCGGGCGCTTAAGGCCATGCTACGTCAAGACCCTGATGTGGTGATGGTGGGGGAAATCCGTGACTTAGAAACAGCCGAAATTGCGGTGCAAGCCTCTTTAACGGGACATTTAGTCTTATCGACCCTACACACCAACACGGCAATTGGTGCGGTGACTCGATTAAAAGATATGGGCATTGAACCTTTCTTATTGTCGAGTTCTCTTATTGGTGTGATTGCACAACGTTTGGTTCGTACACTTTGCCCACATTGCACTACGTGGCACGAGGCAGACCCATTTGAACAGCAGATTTTTAAGCCGATTATTTCTTCGGTTGAAGGGTTGAAATTGCCAGAGCCACAGGGGTGTGAGCAATGTTCACATATGGGTTTTAGTGGGCGAACTGCAATTTATGAAATTGTACCTGTGGATGAATCTATGCGCCGTTTAATACATGGCAACGCGGCTGAATTTGAATTAGAAAGTTATGCACGGCAGCATTCAGGCTCTATTCGGGATGATGGTTTGAGAAAAGTTTTGGCAGGTAAAACGACTTTGGAAGAAGTTTTACGTGTGACCAATGAAGCGGCTGAATAACTGAAAGTGATCAGGCTATTTCTTAATTTTCTCTTTCGCTTTAGAAGAAAGGACTGCGAAAGAGAAATAAATTAATTTTTTTAAATATTTTAAAAAGCATTGCTTTAAGGGTTGATTTGTCTAGTTGAAATATTAGCCTTTAGTAATTGATAGTAATGATTTTGTGTTGCTAAAAAAATGATGCAAGTCACTATGAAACTTAACGTAAGAACAAATAGATTTTAATAATGAATAAACTTTTAATTTCCTTTTTTTTAATAAGTGGGGCATTTATTGCCCAGCACGGTTTTGCTGATACTGAATTGTTTAAGGTGTATAAGCAATGTCATGATGAGATGGAGTGGTCTTGTGATGTCATTAGAAACACCAATGGCAAGAAAGAAAAAGTTTATGCTGGTATGAAGTCACCACAGATTGAGCATCTAAATCAAAATTATTACCATGTTCAAATGTCATGTGGCAGCCCATGCCAGATCCATCATTTTCTAGCGAAAAATAGGCAAGCAGATGATATGACTCAAGAATTCATCGCGATAGATGCTCAGCGTAATTGCCTAATTGAAACTGATTCTGAACAGAATAAAATTACTGCACGTCAATTAAATTCGCAAAAAAGACAGACATTGATCAGTACTCAGCACTCTATTTTTCAAAATGTTCCTATTTTTGATATCGCTCAATATACCGTGTTTCAAGGTTCTTCTTATTTTGATCAAAATGGTAATTTAATTTTGGTGGCAGATGAAATCGATGATCAAAAGAAATTTAAAAAGATATTTCCAAATCCTTGTAAGTTATAAAGTCTCTATCCCGAAGTGATGACTTCGGGATAGAACGTGTGACTTAAACAATCACATTCAATGTCACGTCAATATTGCCGCGAGTGGCATTTGAATAAGGGCAAACAATATGTGCCGCATCTACTAATTTTTGTGCTTCAGCTTGCTCTAAGCCTTCCAAATGAATATTCAAAGTCACTTGAATACCAAAGCCTGTTGGAATTGGGCCAATACCTACCTCACCTTCGATATAAACGTCAGGCGTAATTTTTAAATGATCACGATTGGCAACGAATTTCATTGCACCAAGAAAACAGGCTGAATAACCTGCAGCGAATAATTGTTCAGGATTGGTACCACCACCTGCACCACCCATTTCTTTTGGAAGAGCAAGTTTGACATCTAAAATACCGTCAGATGAGATTGCACGACCATCACGGCCACCTGTAGCTTTGGCATGTGCGGTATAAACTACTTGTTCTAGAGACATTTTATTCACCTATATTTATGTCGAATGCAAATATATCGTACACGATTTAATTTACAGTGCAAGTATTAAACAATGAGATTTATATATAGCCACACTCAATTTTTTAGATCAATTGAGTTTTGTGAAGATTCGTTCACAACAAGGTCAGCATATAAATTGGGTAAATATCTTTAAGCCGAAACCAATAGCTTATTTCAGATGAAATCTCACAAAGCTGGATATTTAACTTTATTGAAAAAAGTAGTTTTACCCAAAAGAAATAAGGTGGGGTAGGCTTTTTAACCAAACTGAACCAATCGGCGATGTTGCATTAAAGGCATGGACTCACGAATTTGTTGTTGTTCTTGTAAGTCAAAAGGTACAGTAATGAGCTGTGCACCCTCAGTTGTAATAATATCGAGTACTTGCCCACGACTATTGGTCGCGGCAGTATGTCCCCATGTTTGGCGTTTTTCACCATGCCAGCCTTGTTGAGCAGCCCCGAGCACTTGGCATTGACTGTCCATGGCACGCGCTTGTAAAAGTAATTGCCAATGCATTTGACCAGTGGTGTAAGTAAAGGCAGAAGGAGCAGTTAAAATATTGGCACCACGAGCACGTAAATGTAAAGCCAGTTCAGGGAAACGAAGGTCATAGCAGACCATCATCCCAATGTTGCCAAAAGGAGTTTGTGCAACAACAATATCTGAGCCTGGTTCAAAAAACTTAGATTCTTGGTAGCCACCGACAGCATCACCGACTTGTACATCAAACAAGTGAATTTTGTCGTAACGCGCTTCTGTACGCTCAGGGCTAATACACAAACTGACTGTGCGCACACGACCATCTTCAATCACAGAACCATCAGGACGGAAGGGGCAAGGTAAAGTTCCTGCAATCAGCCAGATTTGATACTGGTGAGCTAAAGTTTCGAGTCGTTTTTGGATCGTTTCGAACTGTGCTGCTGTTTCACGTTGTTTGCCTGCGGCAAAGCACACGAAATTTTCAGGGAACACCACCAAAGAAGAACCCTGTGCTTTACTCTGTTGAATCAATGATTCGATGACCTTGAAGTTTTCTTCAATGTCATTTTGAGAATTCATTTGAGCAACAGAAAGTAAAGACATCAGTTTATCCTTGTAGCAAGTACATTAAGCGTTTTGTTGATGAGACGCTTGTTCCAAATTATCTTGTTCTTTTTGGAGTTGTTTGACCAGCGGTTCAAACATATTTTGATTATTTTCGTTCAATTTCATCAAGGTTTTGTGCGCATCAAGTACGGTTGTCAGCATACTTGAGTTGGTTACGTGTTCTTCCATTAACTCACGTGTACATACGCTTGGATCACCGCAGTAATTCAAGATGACGAAAACCTGACCTAAGCCCATGCTATTGGCTAAAGTCGTAATATCTGGATTGGTTGATAACATGACGGCCTGAATGTTGTGAGCTTGTTTTAGCTTCAAACCAAGTTTCGCTAAAATGCCTAGCACTGTGCTATCGATGAATGTAGTTTGGGTTAAATCTACGATTGCCCCAACGACATTCGACTGTTGTTCAATACGGTTTAAAAGTTTGTCTAGACTGATACAAGATTGGGCTCGCACTTCGCCGATAAGCTTAAAAATATGCGTTCCGTCCAAACTTGCATATTCAACATGACCTGTTGACATATAAATGCCATTTGCAGAGAAGGATTTTAAAATTATCACATAGGGCAACTGTAGACTCAAGTATTCTTGAGTCGTAGATACCTATTGAATTGTTTAAGTTGTTGAAAATTAATTTAATTCATTCTGCATAAACTTAAGATAGCAATATCATCTGCCACATGTTCAGGGGCTTGAAATGATTGATTTTGCAAATGGAAGACCAATTGTTCGAATTGTTCGTTCAATCCACCATCAAAAGGTTCAAGAGCACCATCCGAGCAAATAATGAAACGTGAATGCTTATTTAATAGACATTCGAATTCTTCTACTTCTAAATCTTCCGTTAAACCGAGTGGAAAACTACTGGTATTTAAAATTTTAGGTGGATGATTGGGTTCTAGCATAATTGCAGGAGGATAGTGTCCAGCGCTCGACCATTTTAAAACATGGGTTTCTAAATTCAATGTACCGGCAATCATGGTGATGTGCTTTTCAATATTTTCTTGTACCAACATCCCATTCAGTTTCTTAATCAATTCTCTTGGTGTTTTTGAGCGGCCATGAAACGCAGCCATCCAAGAAGTGAGTAAACTGCTGGTGACACCATGACCAGACACATCGGCCAAATAGAAAATAATTTCTTTGTCACTGAGCTTCCAATAGTCGTACCAATCGCCAGAAAGATAGGCCGAAGGTTGGAACAGTGTTTCTATACGATAATTGGTCAGTTCAATCGGGTTTGGGAGTAATCGTTTCTGAAGTTCAGCAGCAGACGGTAAATCACGACTGTCCTGATTACGCTTATATTGAGCATCAATTTTTAATAATGAATGTTCAGGATTGGCAGGTAAACGATTCCAAATCCAACCTGCAAGGGCGCCGAGCTCCCAAGCCTGAGCCAAAGCGGTCCCTTCGTTTTCAAAGGCCATAACAATTGTGGGCAAACTCCACTGATGGGTCAGATAATCTTGTACATCGGCAATCGCGATAATCGTAGGATCATACAAGTCAATATCATTAATTTGAATCATCTGCACACTTGGGAGTGTATTAAGCACCTGATCTAAATAAGGAATATTACGAGTTGGTTGAATGAAATACATATATATATTGTATGATCCTTTAGATTTACATCGTTAGATGTACTATATCAATCAAGTAATTGCTAGAAAAAATAATGCTTTTCAGTGCAAATAAGTTTTACAAATTATTCAGACGATGGTGAGTTATCTGAATCTTGCGTATCATCAATACCATCATCAGGTTCTTCGTCGACAAAGGAAATATTGTCAGCATCAAGCCCTTGCTTTTGCGCAATTTCAAAATTCTTACGTTGTAAATAGATATCTCGAATCGCTGCGTAACGGTCACCTTGTAATACATTTTCTACATCAAGGATTTGGGCGCGTGTATCAATACCACGGAGCAATTGATCTGACCAATATAAGCCATCGTTATCTGCAAAGATGTATTTTTGTGGGCGTGCTTGACCATCAACAGCAAAACCAAATCCATCACGGAAAGTACTTGGACCTATAATAGGTAAAACCAAATATGGACCAGAAGGGACACTATAATAACCAAGTGTTGTGCCAAAGCCTTCTTCTTCCATGTCTAGACCTAAACGTCGTGCAGGATCAGCAAAACCTAAAGTTGTCACAGTATTAATCGTAAAGCGACCTAAAGACTTTGCAGCACGTGATGGGCGCCCTTGCACCAATTGATTTACGGCATTCCAAGGTTCATTTAAGTTTTTACGAAATGCACGATAAGCACCACGGACACTGTCAGGAACTTTAGTTTTATATTGTACTGCTACTGGTCTAGCAAAATTTCGGTCTAAGAAATCATTGAAGGCAAAGGTTTCACGGTTTAATGCTTCTAAAGGGTCTTTGATGCTATCGGGCTGTGCAGCATTTGCATTCACTTTTAAATCATTTGCTTTTACATTTTTGAGTTCTTTTAATGACTCAAGTCTAGAAACCTGAGTAGTAGATGATGCATCAGGTGCAACTTCATTTACAGGAGTGTCGCTTGAAGCTGTAGCAGATAGATCATCATTTGCTTGAACAGTAGAAGCAAAACTAACAGCTAAAAGTGTCGCACATAAATAATAGTGAGTATGTTGCATAATAGATCCAAGACGGTTCTTAATGTCATAAGCAAAATAAGAAGTCTAAAATAAAGGGTATGGAGCGTATTGTAACAGTTGTTTTCTTCAGAGTATTAAAACAAATTTGATCAAAATATGTAATAAAACCGCGTAATAGGTTGTTAATTAATCATATGAACATTATTTTCGAATAAAATTTAAAAAGGGTATTGCAAGGGATGTGAAATGCTGTAGAATGCACATCCATCGGCGGTGATGTTGATTAAAACTTGTTGAGAAACAAGGATTTAGCCCAAGCGGTAGAATCTGGAAGTCTTGAAGAGGTTTAAAAATAATTAACAAAACCTGTTGACTTTAACTTAGATTAGAGTAACATAGCCGACCTAGCTTGATGATGACGAGTCATCAAGAAGATCATTAAGAGATTATGAAGAACAACTTGTGTGGATTTTTACTGATTGATTGATCGAAATTATTTTCATTGATTGATGGTAGAAATTACTCGAAGTTTATTTGAGAAATATTTGTCAGAAAATTGATGAGCCAAGATTGGTACCCTTATAGGTACTACTGATTTTAAACTGAAGAGTTTGATCATGGCTCAGATTGAACGCTGGCGGCAGGCTTAACACATGCAAGTCGAGCGGAGTGGTTGTGCTTGCACAATCACTTAGCGGCGGACGGGTGAGTAATGCTTAGGAATCTGCCTATTAGTGGGGGACAACATTCCGAAAGGAATGCTAATACCGCATACGCCCTACGGGGGAAAGCAGGGGATCTTCGGACCTTGCGCTAATAGATGAGCCTAAGTCGGATTAGCTAGTTGGTGGGGTAAAGGCCTACCAAGGCGACGATCTGTAGCGGGTCTGAGAGGATGATCCGCCACACTGGGACTGAGACACGGCCCAGACTCCTACGGGAGGCAGCAGTGGGGAATATTGGACAATGGGGGGAACCCTGATCCAGCCATGCCGCGTGTGTGAAGAAGGCCTTTTGGTTGTAAAGCACTTTAAGCGAGGAGGAGGCTACTAGTACTAATACTACTGGATAGTGGACGTTACTCGCAGAATAAGCACCGGCTAACTCTGTGCCAGCAGCCGCGGTAATACAGAGGGTGCGAGCGTTAATCGGATTTACTGGGCGTAAAGCGTGCGTAGGCGGCTGATTAAGTCGGATGTGAAATCCCTGAGCTTAACTTAGGAATTGCATTCGATACTGGTCAGCTAGAGTATGGGAGAGGATGGTAGAATTCCAGGTGTAGCGGTGAAATGCGTAGAGATCTGGAGGAATACCGATGGCGAAGGCAGCCATCTGGCCTAATACTGACGCTGAGGTACGAAAGCATGGGGAGCAAACAGGATTAGATACCCTGGTAGTCCATGCCGTAAACGATGTCTACTAGCCGTTGGGGCCTTTGAGGCTTTAGTGGCGCAGCTAACGCGATAAGTAGACCGCCTGGGGAGTACGGTCGCAAGACTAAAACTCAAATGAATTGACGGGGGCCCGCACAAGCGGTGGAGCATGTGGTTTAATTCGATGCAACGCGAAGAACCTTACCTGGTCTTGACATAGTAAGAACTTTCCAGAGATGGATTGGTGCCTTCGGGAACTTACATACAGGTGCTGCATGGCTGTCGTCAGCTCGTGTCGTGAGATGTTGGGTTAAGTCCCGCAACGAGCGCAACCCTTTTCCTTATTTGCCAGCACTTCGGGTGGGAACTTTAAGGATACTGCCAGTGACAAACTGGAGGAAGGCGGGGACGACGTCAAGTCATCATGGCCCTTACGACCAGGGCTACACACGTGCTACAATGGTCGGTACAAAGGGTTGCTACCTAGCGATAGGATGCTAATCTCAAAAAGCCGATCGTAGTCCGGATTGGAGTCTGCAACTCGACTCCATGAAGTCGGAATCGCTAGTAATCGCGGATCAGAATGCCGCGGTGAATACGTTCCCGGGCCTTGTACACACCGCCCGTCACACCATGGGAGTTTGTTGCACCAGAAGTAGGTAGTCTAACCGTAAGGAGGACGCTTACCACGGTGTGGCCGATGACTGGGGTGAAGTCGTAACAAGGTAGCCGTAGGGGAACCTGCGGCTGGATCACCTCCTTAACGAAAGATTGACGATTGGTAAGAATCCACAACAAGTTGTTCTTCATGACGATGTATCTGAGGGTCTGTAGCTCAGTTGGTTAGAGCACACGCTTGATAAGCGTGGGGTCACAAGTTCAAGTCTTGTCAGACCCACCAAATCTGACTAACGAAGCATTTGAAGAAATGCTGAATACAGAAAAACAGAGACATTAACTTATTGATAAGCTGGGGACTTAGCTTAGTTGGTAGAGCGCCTGCTTTGCACGCAGGAGGTCAGGAGTTCGACTCTCCTAGTCTCCACCATATATTGAATATCAATATATAAGCTAAGTAGTTAGATTATAGAAATTAGTGAATAGAGATTGGAAGATCTTGTTTTATTAACTTCTGTGATTTATCACAGTTTCCTGACCTGACGAAGGCTGGAAAAATCATTAACAGAATATATTTGAGTTGAAATAATTTGTTCATACTCGTTGAAAACGACATAGGCAACTATGAAGTGATTAAATGAGTTACTAGCGAAATTAACTGAATCAAGCGTTTTGGTATGTGAATTGAATTGAAGCTGTACCGTGTTTAAGTACACAGAACAACAAACTGTATGATCGAGCAATCGATCTGTCCTAGTACTACTTGTAGGTGCTACGACTGTTTGGGGTTGTATAGTCAAGTAATTAAGTGCATGTGGTGGATGCCTTGGCAGTCAGAGGCGATGAAAGACGTAATAGCCTGCGATAAGCTCCGGGGAGGCGGCAAATATCCTGTGATCCGGAGATTTCTGAATGGGGAAACCCACCTACTATAAGGTAGGTATTGCAACATGAATACATAGTGTTGCAAGGCGAACGAGGGGAAGTGAAACATCTCAGTACCCTTAGGAAAAGAAATCAATTGAGATTCCCTTAGTAGCGGCGAGCGAACGGGGAAAAGCCCATTAAGTCATATCAGTTTTAGTGGAATGCTCTGGGAAGTGCAACCATAGTGGGTGATAGTCCTGTACACGAAAGGGCTGATATGATGATGTCGAGTAGGGCGAGGCACGTGAAACCTTGTCTGAATATGGGGGGACCATCCTCCAAGGCTAAATACTCCTGACTGACCGATAGTGAACCAGTACCGTGAGGGAAAGGCGAAAAGAACCCCTGTGAGGGGAGTGAAATAGATCCTGAAACCGCATGCATACAAGCAGTGGGAGCCGACTAGTTCGGTGACTGCGTACCTTTTGTATAATGGGTCAGCGACTTACATTCAGTAGCAAGGTTAACCGAATAGGGGAGCCGTAGAGAAATCGAGTCTTAATAGGGCGTTTAGTTGCTGGGTGTAGACCCGAAACCAGGCGATCTATCCATGAGCAGGTTGAAGGTTGGGTAACACTAACTGGAGGACCGAACCCACTGTCGTTGAAAAGCCAGGGGATGACTTGTGGATAGGGGTGAAAGGCTAATCAAGCCTGGTGATAGCTGGTTCTCCCCGAAAGCTATTTAGGTAGCGCCTCGGACGAATACCATAGGGGGTAGAGCACTGTTTCGGCTAGGGGGTCATCCCGACTTACCAAACCGATGCAAACTCCGAATACCTATGAGTACTATCCGGGAGACAGACTGCGGGTGCTAACGTCCGTAGTCAAGAGGAAAACAATCCAGACCGCCAGCTAAGGCCCCAAAATTATAGTTAAGTGGGAAACGATGTGGGAAGGCATAGACAGCTAGGAGGTTGGCTTAGAAGCAGCCACCCTTTAAAGAAAGCGTAATAGCTCACTAGTCGAGTCGGCCTGCGCGGAAGATGTAACGGGGCTAAAACTATATGCCGAAGCTGCGGATTTGCAATTTATTGCAAGTGGTAGGGGAGCGTTCTGTAAGCCGATGAAGGTGTATTGAGAAGTATGCTGGAGGTATCAGAAGTGCGAATGCTGACGTGAGTAACGACAATGCGAGTGAAAAACTCGCACGCTGAAAGACCAAGGGTTCCAGTCCAACGTTAATCGGGGCTGGGTGAGTCGACCCCTAAGGCGAGGCCGAGAGGCGTAGTCGATGGGAAATTGGTTAATATTCCAATACTTCTGTGTAATGCGATGAGAGGACGGAGAAGGTTAAGTCAGCCTGGCGTTGGTTGTCCAGGTGAAAGGTTGTAGGCATGTATCTTAGGCAAATCCGGGGTACTCTATGCTGAGAACTGATAGCAAGCTGTACTTGTACAGTGAAGTGGCTGATACCATGCTTCCAGGAAAAGTCTCTAAGCTTCAGTTACACAGGAATCGTACCCGAAACCGACACAGGTGGTCAGGTCGAGTAGACCAAAGCGCTTGAGAGAACTCTGCTGAAGGAACTAGGCAAAATGGTACCGTAACTTCGGGAGAAGGTACGCTGCTGACGGTGATTCCCCTCGCGGGATGAGCTATTGGCAGCCACAGAAACCAGGCCCCTGCAACTGTTTATTAAAAACATAGCACTCTGCAAACACGAAAGTGGACGTATAGGGTGTGATGCCTGCCCGGTGCTGGAAGGTTAATTGATGGGGTTAGCGTAAGCGAAGCTCTTGATCGAAGCCCCAGTAAACGGCGGCCGTAACTATAACGGTCCTAAGGTAGCGAAATTCCTTGTCGGGTAAGTTCCGACCTGCACGAATGGCATAATGATGGGGGCGCTGTCTCCAGCAGAGACTCAGTGAAATCGAATTCGCCGTGAAGATGCGGTGTACCCGCGGCTAGACGGAAAGACCCCGTGAACCTTTACTGCAGCTTGACATTGAACTTTGATCTTACTTGTGTAGGATAGGTGGGAGGCTTTGAAGTTGGAACGCTAGTTCCAATGGAGCCGTCCTTGAAATACCACCCTGGTAATATTGAGGTTCTAACTCTGTCCCGTTATCCGGGACGAGGACCATGTCTGGTGGGTAGTTTGACTGGGGCGGTCTCCTCCTAAAGAGTAACGGAGGAGTACGAAGGTGCGCTCAGCGTGGTCGGAAATCACGCGTAGAGTATAAAGGCAAAAGCGCGCTTAACTGCGAGACCCACAAGTCGAGCAGGTACGAAAGTAGGTCTTAGTGATCCGGTGGTTCTGTATGGAAGGGCCATCGCTCAACGGATAAAAGGTACTCTGGGGATAACAGGCTGATACCGCCCAAGAGTTCATATCGACGGCGGTGTTTGGCACCTCGATGTCGGCTCATCTCATCCTGGGGCTGAAGCAGGTCCCAAGGGTATGGCTGTTCGCCATTTAAAGAGGTACGCGAGCTGGGTTTAGAACGTCGTGAGACAGTTCGGTCCCTATCTACCGTGGGCGCTGGAAATTTGAGAGGATCTGCTCCTAGTACGAGAGGACCAGAGTGGACGAACCTCTGGTGTACCGGTTGTGACGCCAGTCGCATCGCCGGGTAGCTATGTTCGGAAGGGATAACCGCTGAAAGCATCTAAGCGGGAAGCCTACCTCAAGATAAGATTTCCCTAGGACTTTATGTCCTCTAAAGAGCCGTTGAAGACTACGACGTTGATAGGTTGGATGTGGAAGCATAGTGATATGTGAAGCTGACCAATACTAATTGCTCGTGAGGCTTGACTATACAACACCCAAACAGTTGGTGTTGTGGTTCAAATCACTGCAAATAACTTGATTTAGTTATAAAGCTAGATACAATATCCAACTCAAATATACCTGTTAATAACTCATTTGACGAAAGTTAGGCATACACGCTGTGTAAATAAGACCATAACGAATAGTCATAAACAGTTGTGCTGGCGACAATAGCAAGAGTGAACCACCTGATCCCTTCCCGAACTCAGAAGTGAAACCTCTTAGCGCTGATGGTAGTGTGGGGTTACCCATGTGAGAGTAAGTCATCGCCAGCTCATTTATTCAAACACCCCCTAACCAACGTTAGGGGGTGTTTTTTATTATAAGATCAAATTTTATTTATATCTATTCTATGATAAACCTGTGAAATGATAAGAACTATAAGTTGAGCTTGATCATGTTGAATACCATATTGCAACTGTCTGGTGGGATTGGCTTATTTCTTTTGGGAATGAGTTTAATGACTGATAGCCTTAAATAAAACTTAATATTAGGGATCACGTGCTAAAGCTGACCAAAAATCTAACTTCAAAAGATTTTAACGCCAGTTCAATTCTACGGATTTTAGTAAGGTGAGCTTAGATTTTTAATCAATTTCTTTGTTATTGGTGCAGCAATCTAAAGGTTGAGAGTGGAAATTGGCCTTGTTATAGAAATTTTTAAAATATTCTTAATGAAAATCAATCTATTGTACTGTATGAAAGATGAGGGAGTGATTTTAAAAACATATAATAGACTTCTTTCATAAATCATATTTTACTCAGCTCGCAATTGTAAATATTTGCTCAATGCCTATTCTTCTTGTATTAATTTCTCGATTATATCTAATACACATCGTTTTTTAGCCTTGGTGGGTAATAGGCTATTGGAATATAGAGCATAAATCCCTTGATACCCTTTATCTGCAAGGATAAATGAATTTTAGGGGTTTAAATGCAGATCGCATTTAAACAGTTTAAAGTTATGTACTGCGCTTTTGCTCATGTATAAACTTAGTATTTGCTGAGTTTTATAGTACATGAGCACTTGTACCTTAAATGTTTGAGCCTTTTTCTTACCACTATAGCTTTTCTTCTGTTTTTTAGGTCTTTGAATTGAAATTTCAGTCGCATCTACGATTATAACATTCCAGTCTATCCCTTCACCTTCAGGAATATCTTTGGACAAATTATACAAATCTGACTGAATTAAAGTATCTTTAACTTGACGAACAATTCTAGAAGCTGTTGGTTCTGAAACCCCGTAACTCGTTGCAACGTGAAATAAAGTTCGGTATTCCCACCAATAGCTCAGGCAGAGAAAAATTTATATTCCACACTTAACTTCGGTGGTTTGCCTTGAGTTGCAACATGCTTCTTTAATTGCTCAACCATTATATCGCTTAAATTGTGTTTCAGAAAGCTTCTTTAAATCGATGTATTTCATCCGCAGATTTTGCACGAATGCCAAAAAATCTACGGTACAAATATAAATCAAAAAGATGATCACTTTTTGATTTATAAAAGAGATCTAATCATGTTAGGCCATTATTTTTATCACATCAGTTACTTGAGGTGATATTTGTACGAGCAAATGATTTGTGATTTAAGTTTGAGATGATAGAAAATTATCGGGGAACTTAAGCGCAGCAAAATTTTGTATGGTTTTTACTAAAACTATGCTATAAAAATATAAATCGGCATAAAAATTGCTTGTATTTAATAATTAGTAATGAGTAGGATTATATGAAGTTATCGGTTGGACTTAAAGTTGCGAACTCATTGTCGTTGACTCCTCAGTTGCAACAAGCCATTCGTTTGCTTCAATTGTCTAGTTTAGAGTTGGAACAAGAGATTCAAATTCAACTCGACAGTAACCCATTATTAGAAAAAGTAGAAGAACAAAATAGTGTCGAAAGTTTATCAAGCTTAGAAAAAGAGCATGAGAATAGTGATTTAACCAATGAATTAAATGCAGATCATCTACCTGATGATTTACCCGTGGATACGGATTGGGATGATGTTTATACCCACCAATCTACCAGTTTGGGCAGTCCTGAATTTGAGGAACGAGAGGATAACCGCCAAGGTCATATAGGCTTAAAAGAGCATATGCTTGAGCAAATTAATTTGCTTCATTTTTCTCAGATTGATCGTTTGATTGCCTACTGCATTATCGACTCATTGGATGATAAGGGGTTTTTGGATGTCGAAATTTCAGAGATTACGGCATCAGTCCAACACCTTTTAGCATCTATGGATTATGATGAAGTTATAGAAGATGACGAAGTCATTGTGGTTTTAAAACATATCCAACGTCTTGATCCAATTGGAATTGGTGCTAGAAATCTGGCTGAATGTTTAATGGTTCAACTGGAAAGTTTACCTGCTCAAACGACTTATCGTCATGAAGCGATGATTTTGCTTAAACATTATGAGTTGTTGATTTCTAACGAACTTGCAAAGTTACTCAAACAGACAGGGCTAAATACAGATCAACTCAAATCTGCGGTGAATTTATTAAAAACATTGAAAGCACATCCGGGACTTGAGTTTGAAGACAAAGATTCTGATTACCAAATTCCTGATGTTGTGGTCATGAAGCGCAATCATCATTGGCAAGTTCAATTGAATCCTGATGTGATGCCTAAATTAAGAGTAAATTCATTTTATGCCAGCATGATCCGTCGAGCAGATCAAAGTGATGAAAATCAATATTTGCGTAATCAAATGTTGGAAGCCAAGAATTTTATTAAAAGTGTAGATGAACGGCATAAAACCTTATTGAAAGTGGCCTCTTGTATTGTCGAACATCAAAAAACATTTCTTGAGATTGGTGCTGAAGGGATGAAGCCTTTGGTGCTGCGTGATATTGCAGAAGAGGTTGAGTTACATGAGTCAACTGTTTCGCGGGTGACAACCAATAAGTATATGTTGACACCACGTGGGCTATTCGAATTGAAATATTTTTTCTCAAGTCATGTGGGTACAACGTCGGGTGGGGAAGCATCTTCCACAGCAATTCGTGCGAAAATCAAGAAAATGATTGCAGAAGAAAATGCGCGTAAGCCTTTGTCTGATAATGCGATTGCCAATATGTTGAAGGATGAGGGAATTGATGTGGCACGACGTACGGTCGCAAAGTATCGTGAGTCGTTACACATTCCATCTTCTTCTGAGCGAAAAGTCTTGATCTAAAATTTAAAGTATGAGTATTCTAGAGATTCATTATTACGAAATAATGAATCTCTTTTTATTTTAAAGGACGGTTGAAATGATTTGATCAGATTGTGCAGATTCTTTTCTGGCTGTGAAACATTTCGGCTGTACCTTTGCTAATCCTAAAAGAAGGTGAGGGATAGAATTATGCAAATAACAATTCGTGGTCATCATTTAACTATCACCCCTGCAATTGAAGAGAATATTCGTGAAAAATTTGCCGAAATGACGAAGCATTTAGATCAAGTCAATAGTATGCAGGTGAAGCTGTCCAAGGATCATCAAATTGATAAACATTCAAAAAAAGGTAGTGCGAACCATATAGCTGAAGCGATTATTCGTTTACCTGGAATTGAATTGTTTGCACAGGCCACGGCAGATGATATGTACACTTCGATTAAAAAATTAACAGAAAAATTAAAACGACAATTACACAAATATCGAGAATTGCAGATGGAGCATACTCCACTTTTAGCTTGATCTAGATTTTAATCGAGGGAGGTTTGTGATAAACCTCCTTTTTTTATATATAAAAATTGTGCGATGAATGCATTATTTTTCCTGATTTATAGTAAAATGGCGGGTTTTACACCATTGGTCCTGTATAGAGGTCTTTGTCATGAATAGTGAACAGCTCACTGAAATTTTAAAAACTGCTTTTCCTGAAGCTGAAGTTGCAGTTAGTGGGCAAGCGGGCAAGTTTGACCTCCGAATTGTTGATGATCAGTTTGAGGGAAAACGTCCTGTTGCACGTCAACAGACTGTTTATGCTCCACTGAACTCTTACATCGCAAGTGGTGAAGTCCATGCTGTGACCATTCGCGCAATGACAAAAGAAGAATGGCGCAAAGCTAGCCTTTTTGGAGCTTAAAAATTAATGGATAAATTTTTGATTCAAGGTGGCGTTAAGCTCGAAGGTGAAGTCCGAATTTCGGGTGCAAAAAATGCAGCATTGCCGTTGCTTGCAGCCATGATCTTGGCGGATTCACCAATCAAATTGACCAATGTACCGCATTTAAAAGATGTAAATACCTTAGTAAAATTGATTGCTGGTTTAGGCATTCAAATGAACTATGAAGGTGATACGGTTACTGCAGATACTTCAACTTTAGACAACCAATTTGCCCCTTATGAATTGGTTAGAACCATGCGCGCTTCAATTTTAGTGCTTGGTCCGTTGGTTGCTCGCTATGGTAGTGCTAAAGTTTCTTTACCGGGCGGTTGTGCAATTGGTTCACGCCCAGTAGACCAACACTTAAAAGCACTTGAAGCATTAGGTGCTGAGATTGAAGTTGAAAATGGTTATGTGCATGCCAAAGTCGATGGTCGCCTAAAAGGTGGAGAAGTCGTTTTTGACATGGTGACTGTGGGTGGAACAGAAAATATTTTAATGGCAGCTGCGCTCGCGGAAGGTGTAACGACTATTCGTAATGCTGCACGTGAACCTGAAATTACCGATCTTGCGAAAATGTTGATCAAGATGGGGGCAAAAATTGAAGGTTTGGATACAGATACGCTTGTTGTAACGGGTGTAGAAAGTCTACATGGTTGTGAATATGCCGTTGTCGCCGATCGTATTGAAACAGGTTCATATTTAGCCGCTGCTGCGATTACAGGTGGCCGTGTCAAGACCACGCATACTGATCCAAGTTTAATGGAGTCGGTACTGGAAAAATTCGAAGAAATGGGCGCGGAAGTGACTCGTGGCGACGATTGGATTGAATTGGATATGTTGGGTAAACGTCCAAAAGCCGTGAGCTTCCGTACACTGCCACATCCTGAGTTTCCAACTGATATGCAAGCTCAGCTTATGGCCGTAAACGTGATTGGTCGTGGTTTTGCGACCATTTCAGAAACGATTTTTGAAAACCGTTTTATGCATGTGCCTGAGTTGTCTCGTATGGGGGCAAATATTGAAGTTGAAGGAAATGATGCAATCGTAACAGGTGTTGAGAAGCTTTCTGCGGCACCCGTGATGGCAACAGATTTACGTGCATCATTCTCTTTGGTCTTGGCCGCATTGGCTGCTGAAGGTGAAACGTTGATTGACCGTATTTATCATATTGATCGCGGTTATGAAGATGTTGAAGCAAAATTACAAGGTTTAGGTGCTCAAATTAAGCGAGTAAGTGCATGAGTGACATGAGAAACGATGATCCTAATTTCAATGTAATGGGCAATTTTGATCATGGTTTAACATTGGCATTAAGTAAGGGGCGTATTCTCAAGGAAACTTTACCCTTACTTGAAACAGCGGGTATCAATTTACTCGAAGATCCAGACAAATCCCGTAAATTGATTTTTCCAACTACACATAAGCAAGTCCGTATTTTAATTTTACGCGCTTCAGATGTGCCGACCTATGTGGAAAATGGTGCAGCAGATTTAGGTGTTGCGGGTAAAGATGTCCTTATGGAACATGGCGCGCAAAATGTCTATGAACCATTGGATCTTAAAATTGCCAACTGTAAATTGATGACCGCAGGCAAGGTTGGCATGGAGCGTCCAAAAGGTCGTCTGAAAATTGCGACCAAGTATGTCAATTTAACGCGTCAATACTATGCCAGCTTAGGTGAGCAAGTCGATGTGATTAAGCTTTATGGATCTATGGAGCTGGCACCTTTAGTTGGTTTAGGTGATTACATTGTCGATGTAGTGGACACAGGTAATACGTTACGTGCCAATGGTTTAGAACCTTTAGACGAAATCTGTAAAGTGTCTTCTCGTTTGATCGTAAACAAAGCCAGTTTTAAGCGTAAACAAGCCTTGTTAAATCCGATTCTTGCACAGTTAGAAATCGCAGTTGAAGAACGTCAAAAAGCAAAACAAGCTTAATTTAATCGATATTCTAAAACCGCCCTTCGGGGCGGTTTTTTATTT
This sequence comes from Acinetobacter tibetensis, assembly GCF_023824315.1. Classification (NCBI taxonomy): domain Bacteria; kingdom Pseudomonadati; phylum Pseudomonadota; class Gammaproteobacteria; order Moraxellales; family Moraxellaceae; genus Acinetobacter; species Acinetobacter tibetensis. Next base: position 633,471 of record NZ_CP098732.1, read on the forward strand.
TTTAAGAGAAGGAAATAAGGTTGTATAAATGACTGACTTAACGATATATGAATGGTTTAATGCGCTAGCACTTTTTGAATAATGAAGAGTCATATGAAAACACCAGAACAAAGAAAGCAAGCATCCATTTTAAAATTACAATCACAATCTGTGCCTTATATTGACTGGTTACCTTATATTGAAGCTGCGGATGAGATTGAACCAAGGTCAGCAGAACAAATTGCAAAACGCGCGATCGCATGTCTATTGGTGATTCAGGCTGCCTGTGATCTTAACCATGATCAGTTTGATGATGAAACTCAAGCTTTTATCATAGATCTAATACAGAAATTTGATGTTTGGTCTGAATTGACGCCAAAAGAACTGGCGATCATCCATCGTGAGGGCACGACACAAGATGTGATTAATATGATCTGGAAATATGAAGCCTATTGGACGTTACTTTGGGCACTGGGTGTGGTCGATGAGCTAAATTATCCTGCCGACATTGCAGATTGTGATTTTGCGATTCAGGCAGTTTCTTCATGTGACTCGTTTGATGGATTTATGGCACAAGTAAAACTGAGAGATATTGAAGCATTATTAGATGAAGCGGATTTGATCTTTCGTTATGACTGGGCATGTGTCGATGCTAGACTTAAAGATCAGCAAGCACCAGCGGGTTTAAATGCATCGGTTGTATTAGAGCGGCATGGTGCTTTAAATTGGTTAATACAGCGCGATGGTGATTGGGATCATCCTGATGTGAACACCTAATCCAGCATTTTTATATTGATGAAAGTCATTTCCGATGAGACTAAGTTGAAATGCTGATGTTATCTTACCCACAACTTCATGGAAACAAGGTAAACTAACGCTTTCCAATTCAAACCTTGTGGGTAAATTGATGCGACGTTTATCGACTCAAGATCAAAACTTCAAGCAGGCTTTTGCTGACTTGTTAGCTTTTGAAACTGTAAGTGATCCTGAACTTTTAAAAACTGTAGACCAAATCATTGCTGATGTTCGTCAGCATGGTGATGCTCATGTTCTTAAACTTACCCAACAATTCGATCGACATCCAGCGCATCAATTTTCAGATCTAGAACTGACCCAAGCTGAATTAAAAGCTGCATTTGAGGGTTTAAACTCGGAAGTGCGTGAAGCACTGGAGTTTGCCGCAGAACGTATTCGAGAGTTTCACCAAGCGCAAAAACAAGAGGGTTGGACCTATGTGGATGCTTTGGGCAATACCTTAGGTCAAAAAGTTACGCCTTTAGATCGCGTGGGTATTTATGTGCCCGGAGGTTTGGCGTCATATCCATCTTCTGTATTGATGAATGCTGTGCCAGCTCATGTGGCAGGTGTCCCTGAAATTATTATGGTCGTACCCGCACCGAATGGTGAGCTGAATCCATTGGTCCTTGCTGCGGCACATTTGGCTGGGGTAACTCGCGTGTTTACTATTGGGGGGGCGCAAGCAGTTGCTGCCTTGGCTTATGGTACGGAAACGGTTCCATGTGTAGATAAAATCACTGGACCCGGTAACCGTTTTGTCGCTGCTGCGAAACGTGCGGTGTTTGGTCAAGTTGGCATTGACATGATTGCAGGTCCTTCAGAAATTCTGGTTTATGCTGAGGGTGAAAATGATGCGAAATGGCTCGCTATGGATGTATTGTCTCAAGCCGAGCATGATACCGTCGCTCAAGCCATTTTCATTACGCCTGATGAGCAACTATTGAATGAAGTTGCTCAAGCGGTAGAAGAGCATTTAGCGGTATTGCCCAAAGCTGAAATTGCGCGCACTTCAATTGCAAATCGAGGGGCTTTGGTCTTGGTAAAGGATCGTCAAGAAGCGATTGATTTAATTAATCAGGTTGCACCAGAGCATTTAGAGCTTTGCTTAGATGAAGCACAGGAAATGGCCGAAGAGATTCGCCATGCCGGTGCAATCTTTATGGGGCGATATACACCTGAAGCGATTGGTGATTACTGTGCAGGCCCGAATCACGTGTTACCGACTTCAGGTACGGCGCGTTTTTCATCACCACTCGGTGTGTATGATTTTCAAAAGCGCTCAAGTTTAATTATGTGCTCTCAAGCAGGGGTAAAACCTCTGGCAAAAACGGCAGATATCTTGGCACAGCAAGAGAATTTAGATGCCCATGCCCGCTCAGCACGTTATCGTTATCAATAAATTATTTTAAAACTTCTTCCTAAACCTCTCCTAAAAGGAGAGAGAACGCATCGATGAAATCAAAAATGAGGCGTACCTCCTCTCGCTGAGTAAGCTTTAAGGATTCCTTTAAGGCGAAGCGCAAGAGAGGTTAGGAAAGGAAATATAGAGAAATAAAATGTCAAATATTAGTCCAGCACAAATGCGTTTTTGGAGTCCTGAAGTACGTGAATTAGAACCTTATGTACCAGGTGAGCAACCCAAAATTCAAAATTTATTAAAATTAAATACCAATGAAAACCCGTATCCGCCATCTCCGAAGGTGGTAGAAGCTGTACAAGCGGTACTAGTAGATTCTGCGGATGCTTTACGTTTATATCCAGATCCTGATGCTTCTGCATTAAAGCAAGCAATTGCTAAACAGCAGCAGATTGATGTCGCGAATGTTTTTGTCGGGAATGGTTCCGACGAAGTTTTGGCACATATCTTTAAGGCTTTTTTTGTCCAAGATAAACCCATCCTTTATTCTGATATTACCTACAGTTTTTACCCTGTTTATAGCCAGTTTTTTGGTGTCAAAACCAAAGTTTTACCCTTGAACGATGCTTTTGAAATTGTGGTAGATGACTATAAGCAAGCCAATGGCGGCATTATTATCACCAATCCGAATGCACCCACCAGTATTGCTTTAGGGTTGGAAGCCATTGAAGAAGTTTTGCAAGCCAACCCAGATTCAGTGGTGGTAATTGATGAAGCTTATGTCGATTTTGGTGCTGAATCTGCTGTTAAATTAGTGGAAAAATATGAGAATTTGGTGGTTTGCCAAACCACATCTAAGTCTCGTTCATTGGCAGGTTTACGAGTTGGTTTTGCCATTGCACAGCCGCATTTAATTGCTGCATTGGAAGCAGTGAAAAATAGTTTCAACTCTTATCCAATAGATCGCTTTGCGATTGCCGCAGCCGTGGCCTCTTTTGAAGATCAGCCGTATTTTGAACAGCAATGTGAAAAAGTCATTCGTAGCCGTGAAAAATTGGTCAATGAACTACAAGAGCTTGGTTTTGCGGTATTGCCATCTAAAGCCAACTTCATTTTTGCATCTTTACCACATAAAGATGCAGGTGAGTTAGCCGCTGCATTACGTGAACGAGGCATTATCGTGCGCTATTTCAATAAGCCGCGGATTAATCAATTCTTGCGTATTACCGTTGGTACCGATGAGCAAAATCAGCGTTTGGTTGAAACCTTAAAGCAAGATATTCTGGCTTAAGATTGCGGCTTCTGCCATGTGTTGAGAAAATCCAGCATGGCAGAAACTTTATCAAAACATTCTTGATATTCAGCATCGCAGTCAGAGGCAATCGTGATGCCACCGCCTGCCCACAAAGAAATATCCTGTTGATATTTCTGAATAGAGCGAATCAAAATATTCCATGAACCTGTGCCATTAAAATTAAAATAACCTAATGATCCACAATATGCACCGCGTGGCGCACCTTCTAATTCCTCAATAATTTGCATGGCACGAATTTTGGGTGCGCCTGTAATTGAGCCACCAGGTAGGGCCGCCAACAATACATCTAACGCTTTGACATCGGGTTTCAGGGTTGCTGTGACTTCACTGACCATGTGATGAACTTGATTAAATGATTCAATTTCAAATAATTTTGGGGTTTTAACCGTCCCTGTTTCCGCATAAACACTTAAATCATTACGTAACAAATCTACGATCATGACATTTTCAGCCTGATCTTTAGGAGAGTGTTGCAATTGGTATTTCGATTGTGCATCGCGCGCTGCATCTGCATAACGTGGCATAGTGCCTTTAATCGGTTTAGTGACCAGTTTTTTTTCTGCTAAAAACTCGATAAAAAGCTCAGGAGAGCAGCTCAATAACTCGAAGTCTTCAGTTTTTAAATAACCTGAATACGGTGCATCAGTTAACTGCCAGAACTCTTGTGCCACGGAAAGTAAACGTCCTTCGGCTTGTCCGCTAAATTCTTGGGTCAGGTTAATTTGATAGCAGTCTCCTGCTTTAATATATTCTTGTACCTGCGTAAAAGCATGTTGATATTGTTGCTTATTCCAACGTGCTTGACAGGTTTGAGTAAGCTGTAATGGAGTGACTTTGGATGTAGATTCTAATTTGTTCTGAATGAATGCGAAAATTTGTTCAGCTTCTGGCTCATCACTATAAAAATACCAAGCATCATCTTGAAATTTTAAATAAGTTTGAAACAAACCCAGCCAAAAACTAGGTTGATCTTTTGAGTGAACCTTCACATGTTGCGCACTGGCAAAATCATAACTGATGAAGCCCATTAATCCGCCCTGAAATCCATCAGAATTGGATTGATTATTTTCGAACTGTTTAAAACTTAAACTGGATTCAATGGAGATATATTGATCAAGCTGTGTTCTTTGGTAAGTTTGACGGACGCCATTTTTTACACATTCAAATTGATTTGGAAGAAAAGCAATGACCGGGCTTTGATTGTTTTTTAAATAAATTAAATGCGGAAGATCATCGAGACATGAAAGAATTTCTTGAACATTAACAGGTTGATCACAAATCACATTTTGGAAAAGAGAAGGGCTGGTCATATGCTTAATAAAGCTGGCATTAAAACTATATTCTATATTTTACTCGAATGTGAAGGAAACAACACAGTAAATACCGTTTGTCGGCAAGATTCACATTACGACCAACAGCAGTTGAACAAAAAATAACAGACCTATAACGTTATGGGTGCCAACGGATCACTCAAGGAACTATGTACTGTTGTCGAAAAACAAATAAAACAACAGATGCATCGAGTGGTTGACATTAAAGAAAAAGAATACTCTTGGGAGAGTGGAACATGAAAAAATTAACTAAACTTGTTTTAGTTTCTTCAATGGCTATTAGCGCGAATGCGATGGCTATGCAAGCAATGGACGATGCTTCATTAAGCGCGACAACGGGTCAAGATGGTTTAAATATCGGAATTGGCATTTCTAAGGTTGAAATTGAAAAATTATTCATTCACGACAATGATGGTTTGGCAACAACAGCATTGGGTGGTACTTCAACCGCGGGTGCAATCGTGATTAAGGGCAATGGCAAAACAGGTGATGCCAATGAAACCAACGGTATTGTGATTGGTGCCAACTACGATAATGCAGGTGCATACTTACTTGCTTCACGTAACCTTGCTGACTTAACCATTGATACTGATGCAGGTACAACAGGAACAGGCGGTGCATTCCTGAACATTGGTGCTCAGGTTTCTGGTTTAGATATTAAAATTGGGGAAATTGGGGTAACAGGTTCAGGCGCGCTTCCAACAGCAGCTTCAACCAGTATTCGTCGTGGCGGAGATGATACCAACTACAATGCAATTTTATCGGGTCTATCTTTAAAAACGGGTCCTATGTCTGCCAATATTCAACTGGGTGCAGCGCCACAAGGGGCTATGGTGAAGTTGAATGCACAGATGATCGGTGGTCTAGAAATTACCAACCTTGGTATTTTGGATAACTCAACCAAAGAAGGTACTGGTGATGGTACGACGGGTAACCGCGCAGCAGGTCAAATCTTCGTAGACAGCATTAAAGTTGCAGATGCAAATGCGAAGGATTTAACCTTGAATCAATCAATCAGTGTCATTGGTACAGAAGGTGCAAACAAAGGCTATTTACGTATCATTAGCTCTAGTGGTGCAGTCGATAACTATGTGAAAGGTGTACATTTGGGTAGCCAAGCGGCTGCGTCAATTGGGGATGTAGAAGTACAAGGTCTACAAACTTATTACAGCCCGTCAATGGGTGTTTACACACCAGGTGCTGTGATTACGATTTCAGGTCACTAATCATTTTCTAAGAAAAGCGCGTGAATACACGCGCTTTTTTTTACAAAAAACTTATGAAAAGTATCGAAAAAGTAAAAAAAAGCTGTTTATTTTTGAAAAAACAGGTATGTTGTCAAAATACAAGGAAGTATAGAGTGTTTACTCTAGAAAAATAATAAATTTCAGGCACGTCATGCCGAACACCAGAAAGTTAGGGAATATGTTAGAGATCGCATTTGGCTCGGCATTGATGTATTATTTTGCCACGCAAGCCTTTGAAATAAAAGAAAAACCTCCTGAGGCAGTTTATTACACTGAAACATTGGATTCACGGCAAGATTCCTTTACCCGCATGCACCGTGAAACCGTTCAAATTCAACCTGCATTAATCGATCAATTTCGTGGCATTGTACGTCAAGCCTATGACTATAGCTGTGGATCTGCTGCCTTAACGACATTGCTCAATGGTTATGTCGGCACACAGTTGACGGAACAACAGACCATGACTGGCTTACTCAAGTTCGGTGAGTCAGAGAGGATTATTGAGCGTCGCAGCTTTTCACTACTGGATATGAAGCGTTTTGTCGCTGCTCTAGGTTTAGAGAGTGGGGGCTATAAAGGTGAGTTTTCAGATTTAGTCGCACAGGGACAGCCAGCCATTGTTCCAATCTCATATGCAGGGTTTAAACATTTTGTGGTGTTTAAAGCCTATAAAGATGGCCGCGTTTATGTGGCAGATCCTGCTTTGGGAAACATTAGTTTTGATGAGGAACGCTTTAAGCAAGTTTGGGAAAATAACACCTTATTTCTAATTAGTGTTCCACCAGAACAACGTAAAAATTTATTGGCATTACAGGATAGTGATATGCGCCATGTTGAGGATGCAACAGTAAACCGTTATGCACTGGTTGATATTCAATATCCTCAGTTTTATATGGAAAAATTGGCGGATCGGGGGGCGACGATCTCAAGAATTGTCAATAATAACCCAGAATCAGAGATGAACGGCCAATATGTCGATCAACATTTACGCCTATATTACAAGAGCAAATAGAGCGGTTTAAAGCAAATAAAAAAAGAATAGAGTGGACGGAAATGAAAAATCAATGGATGAATAAAACTTTATTGGTGCTGAGTATTCAAATTTTGATGGGGACTGCTTATGCAGCCGATACGACAGCTGAAACACAGGGAACAACCGTTGGAACTCAAGAAACAGCAGTTGCATCAAGTGTAGAAACCAATACCACACCACCACCACAAGCTTCGAGTGCCTTACAGCAACAAGAAGGTGATGCGACTAAACAGACCAATCTTGAAGAAGTATTTACCTCAAACGAGCGTCAATACTCTTTAATTAAAAAAGGGGATATTTCTGCATTTTACGATGTGGATTATACCTATTATCGCGATACCCAATTAGATTTAGAAATGGCACAAGGTAGTCTGTATCAATTACGCGTACAGGAAAATGCCAGCCACACCTTAACCAATACTTTTACCATGCAGTATGGGGTACTTGATAATTTAACCTTCACGGCTTCATTACCTCTCGTTGCAAAGACGGACAATTTAAAAGACACCTCCACCGCAGGCTTAGGGGATATCTCTTTAGGTACACGTTGGGAACCGTTCCCGCTTAAAACTGGACGTTTACCTTTGATTTTATTTGGAAACATCTCGACCAAAACAGGGGATAGTCCTTATGAAATTAATCCAACTTCCGACTTAGCCACAGGTAAAGGTTATTATTCAGCAGGTGTGGGTGCGAGCACACGTAAGTATATTGATCCTGTGGTACTTTTTGCTTCTGTATCTGCGAACTATGGTTTCAAAGAGTCGGGTTTAGATCAGCGTCGTGGTCCGCGAGTTATTGAAGAATTTGATCCCGGCATTAGCGGAGGTTTTTCATTCGGTTTTGCCTACTCATTTAACTATGATGTATCTATGACCATGTCATACCAGCAGAGTTTCAATACGGGTGCAGAATTTACATATACCTCAGGTGAAAGTTACTCACCAGCCGATCAAACCAGTTCAACCTTTGCGATTTCATTGGGGGTACGTGTTTCACCAGAAACCATTGTGAATGGCACTTTAGGCATTGGCTTAACTGAAGATGCACCCGATGTATCTTTAGGTTTGTCCTTCCCATTAGATATTGCAGGTTTCGGTAAAAAAATCAGCTAAGAGGGCAGTCGCATGTACAAGGTACGACTTAGCCCGTTAGTTTCAGCGATAGTTTTATCGGGCTGTTCAAGTATGGCTTTTGCTCAACTCGGGCAAAATTTGTCAGTAGATATTCGATCACTTGCGATGGGGAATGCGGTCACAGCCGATCCTCCAGGGGTAAGTGCGGTACATTATAACCCTGCGGCATTGACGAAAATTGAAGGTTTGCAAACCGATGTACAGGGGATTCTGGCAGACTTTAATATCAAACGTCAGTATTCAGTACCTGAAGGCTATAACGTTTTTGGTTATTCAGATGACCCTTTGGTGTGTAATGATGGTCCTGAAGTGGCTTCAGACATCTGTACAGATTACAAAGGCTCTGTAAATGGCGATGTAGAATATATCAGCCTGTATGTGCCTTTTTTAAAGAAAGTCGTCGATTTAGGTGAAGGTATGCCTATGCTTGCACCAACAGCGGGTGCAGCATATAAACCGCCTGGTTCGAAAACCACTTTTGCCACAGCATTTTATGCACCCTTAGTGGCTGGATTTGGTGCAGAAAATGGCAATCCAAGTAACTTTATGGGACAACAGGTGGCATTGGAGCGCTTTACCTATTTGTCACCATCGATCGCCTATGAAGTCAATGATGAACTTTCCATTGGTGCATCTGTGGGCATGTCTTATCAAGCTTTTGCCTTAAAAACAGATTTGCGTTTCCCGAATGAAATGATTGGGATGTTACGCATGATTGATGAGGTGGTTTGTACCCCATTTAAAGACAACTCGGATGTGATTACCGATATTTTATTACTCGGGATTTGTAATGCTCAAGAAGGAATGAATCCATTTGGCCGTTTTGGTCGGATGGAAGTCGCGATGGAGCAATCATTGAGTCCGAGTTTTAACCTTGGGGTCATGTGGGAACCCACCGACGAATTTAGCTTTGGTATGGTGTATCAAAGTGCTTCAAAAATGCGTTTGAAAGGGAAATACACGATTGATAACTCAAAAGCGCCACGTGAGTTGATCAATGGTTTGATGTCTTCGCCTACAGGGCAGATTCTTGCGGCAATTTTAGGTTTTCCACAAAGTATTCCTGCGACTGAATCAGGTCTGGTGTCAATGGACTTTGAATATCCACAGCATATTCAGGCAGGGATCAAATATATGCTTCTGCCCGATTTACAAGTCAATGTGGATGTGGGCTGGACAGATTATCGCGCATGGGACAAGTTCAAATTTGAGTTTGACCGTTCTATCTCAGCATTAAAAATTGCCAAACTCCTTTCGCCAGACATTACTGACAACAGTTTGTCATTGCCTTTGAAGTTTGATTCACCTTGGAACTATGGCATCGGGATTGAATATTCAGCAACTGATCGTTTGAAGTTACGGGCTGGATATGAACCAAGAACCAGCGCCATCCCTGATGACAAACGCAATACCATGGTGCCTATTAATAATGCGCAATTATTTGGTTTGGGTGTGGGTTATCGCTTCGATGCCGATACAGACTTAGATTTATCCATTGGTTATTTACGCAGTAAAGACAGTATTCCTGCCAATACCAGTACTTTATCGAACCAAACTGGGGTGAATAATATTTTACTCAACCCATACGCGGGCTTAAACGTAAAAACCGAAACCAATATCACTATTTTAGGCTTGAGTTATCGTACAAAATGGTAAGACAAAACAATAAAGCTAAGCGGTTTACGTGGGTGTCATCATCGACTTGGGTTTTATGTGGGATGATGGCACTGTCTGTAAATGCGGGTGAGTTTTATACCATCATTGGGCCAGATGGTCGTCCAATGGTGATTCCACGTGTGCCTGCTGAAACCCAAAAAGTGGAAGCTCAATCTCAGGTTGAGCTTCCATCAAAGCAAAAAACAGAACGAGAAAAAATGAAAGTAAAGGATGTACCGTCTGTTCAGGTGGTTCAACCGATGCCAAAAGTACAAGTTGTTGTACCACCAACTATTGCCGTTGAAAAAGTTGAATCTCAAGTAAAAACTAAACCTCAAATTGCTGAAGTACAAAAAAATCCTGTCGTGGTACAGCCAGAAATAGTTGATAAAAGTAAATCTATTCCATCAACAGATCATGCAAAAACAATAAACGATGTTGAGCCACAAGTCGCTGTAACAGCAAAATCTACTGAAATTCCAAAACAAGTGAATGAGCAGCTCAGTCAGCAAATTACCACGCCTCAAACACCGCCTGTGGAATTTGTTCAATCCGCTGTAACTCAGAAAGCAACTTCTGCACAGGTTGAGCGAGCACTTCATAAAATTGAAACCAATGTGGCCATTGAAAAAGCCACACAATTAAAAAGCAAACAAGAAACCAGTTCGATGTCTTCCGAACCCTTGCAAGATGGATTTTTAGACATCAATGGGGATCGTTATGTGAAAAATGAATATTTAGAGGGGCAAGAATTTAATTTAGAAAATAAAAAACGCTTTTACATCATGCCTGAAGGTGTGGTTGATAAAGAGTTAGGCCCACCTCGTTTACAAGTGGTTGAACGCGAAAAAGGAGTGAATCAAGGTGTACTCGACCGATTATTTAAGAAGAATAATCCAGTTGAAAACTCAGTGATTACTTTATCGACCCAGTATTATCCAATTGCAAAAGATCAAGTGGTACAGAGTTTGGGGCAAAGCTGTTATCGCGATAAAAAAATACAAAAAGCAAAATTACTCAAAGCTCAGCAAGACGTCAATTTATGGCCTCGCCAACCGTTAAAGGACCATTTTGATTATGAAGTGGTGGAAGTACAGACGGGTATTAAAAATGTGCAACTGAGTTCTTATGCCTCGAGTCAAAATCAACCGAGTTATTACTGGCCTTTTGTGGCTTTTCTGGATGAATCTGGTTGTGTCATTGAAGGCGTGACTGGTTTTAAAAATCAGGACCGTGCCGAAAACAAATATCGCCATGCTGTGATAGACGGCATGTTACAGCTACCTGCACAAACTCGATATATTTTTATGACCCCTTTACTTTCAGCAGTGGATGTTGAAGAGCAAGCATTAAGCAATCAAGGACAAATCAAACTGACCGCGGTTCGTTAGTTAGAAAAATAGAGTAATAGGAATGAAAAATAAATATTTATTAACCATCGCACTTTCAACGTTAATGTCAGGACTAACTGCTTGTGGTGGGGAAAGTGCCAATATTATTCCAGAGAAAAATAATAACAGCACGGTGAATGGCAGTTGTACTGCTGGTGCGAGCAATTGTATTCAGTTCGCACTGGATTATCCTTTTGATGGTTTAAATTTTTCCTGTAGTAGTGATACACAAAATACCTTTGTGACTTTAATGGATTTGAAGAATGGCGTTGCTACAGGCACTTGTAATTATAGTGATAAAGTCAATGTGTTCTTATTGGGTAAAGCGGATAAACGGATTGCTTTAGGGGCTTTCCCAATCAGTAATATTGCCTTGGTCAGTACCGATCAAATTCCGCGTTTGACGGTATTAGATATTGCTAAAGGGATGACTAACCGTGATGCGACTGTACTCGATCCAAGTGATGCTACAGTCAAAACAGCCATGAACTTGGTTAAAATTATTCAAGCATTGGCTTTACAGCAAAAAAGTATAAACACGAAAACGGATATTCAAGCGCTGTATATGAATGATTCGATCCGTGAAAGTTTAGATAAAATTACCATCTCTGTAACCGCACAACAGATGGTGAATGGAGAGTACGCTGCCATCATTAAACCGTGGTTAGATGTTTCTGTCATTTCAGATGCAGAAGCTTTTGCGGTGGTCAGTCAATTATTGAATATTAGCAATGCAGCGGTATATCAGCCTGAATTTTCTTTATTCTCGACATCTGGCAGTGTGATTAGTAGTTTAACAGGGTCGGATGGTTTAACTGGTTGTAATAAAGACGTTTGTGCTGCGAATGATACGACCACTAAACATTTGTTTGGGCATTTTATGTTGTTGACGGACCGTCAAGGCTATACCTTCGGCAGCGGTTTGCAATGGAGAGGTTTGGCAAAATCAGGACTGACTTCGATAGCCGGAGTAAATGCCGAATTACTCCGGAGCTATAAACCCACCCGTATGACGGCATTGCCACAAAATCATTGGATTAACCCGCTGAATAAACGCATTGATCAAAATTATTATATTGGTGTGGATGACCCGAATTCTGATGATCTGATTATCAATCAAGGGAAGCTGTATAACGATTATATGATTGCGGGTAAGGAAAAATTCTACAAACTACTGACACAAAAAACTACGGTCACTGCTGAGGACCTGAAAGACCTCGGACAATGGCAACAGCGTTATGGTATCTCAGATACGTTTAAAGGTTCCTTAGATCTTTTTAAAGTTTATCCAATTACCTATTTAGATAAACAAGTATTTAAATCGAGTAATAATGTCTCCACTGGTGAAAATTACATTTTCCCATTGTATGCAGATTTAACGTTCAAATTCACCGATACCAGTGTATCAAGTCTAAAATTGGGTATTGTGATTGATGAGAAAGGCGACATACGAACCAATATGAAGCCTGCTGCGACCGATACTGATATGAGTACAGGAAGCTGTGATACAACAGTGGGTAGTAATCTGAAAGACAGTAATGGTGTGCAGCAATATCGCTTAGGCACAACATCACGTGCATTTATTGATGATCGTGCCATTTCTATTCGTATGATTTTAGGCGATGAAGCATTAAAGTCAGTCAATGGTGCTTTGATTGGCGTGAACTCAACTATTCAAATATCTGCCACAGGTGAAAAAATCGTGGTGGGTGGTGCTTTAGTTCACTTACAGAATTTATTAAATGCATCGACGGGAAGTACAGGGCGTATCACCTTTACCGACTCTGCTGGTGGTGTAGTCAAATGGGCGAACAGTTATGCCAGTTTTCAAAAAGTATATAATGCCAATAATACCGATGAAACGACGGATGACACCGCTTTAGCGAAATTAAGTGGCGGAACTTTAGAAATGAGTTTGGCGCCTTGCTATAGCGTTAAAGCCAAAAGCTAAATCTCGAGATTCTGAATAAAAAAGCCGATTCAAACGAATCGGCTTTTGTTTTTATCAATGCATTAAGCTGGTTTAGCCAGTATGGTCTAAGCGTGTACCTAAGGTTTCTAAATGTGTAATAAACTGATTGGTTTTTCGATCGGAAAAATAGTGCTTAAGTGTTTGTTCTACACTTGGGAATGCTAATTCTGTCCATGGAATTTCATGTTCTTCAAACAGGCGACATTCAATACTTTCTTCACCTGCACCAAAAGTTCCATCGACCAGTTGGGCTTTAAACAACACATAAATTTGCCCGATACGCGGAATATTGTACATGCAGTAAAGTTGCTCAATTTCGACTTCTGCTTGTGCTTCTTCACGAGTTTCACGTGCAGCACCCTGTTCCATGGTTTCAAATAGTTCCATGTAACCTGCGGGTAAGGTCCACAAACCATAACGTGGTTCAATGGCACGGCGGCAAAGCAAGACTTTATTGTCCCAGAGTGCCAAAGCACCACAAATGACTTTGGGATTTACATAATGAATATGACCACATTCTGTACAAACGCGACGTAATTGATGATCGCCAAGTGGAATTTTTTCAGTCGTTTTATGTCCACAATTTCCGCAGAAGTTCATATTCATCGTCAATGATAAAGTTGCCACTCAGCATAACTGAAAAAAACAAGTTTGACATCTATTCTCTCCAATCCGATCAAAATTCAGCTATGATGAAATGAAGAAGAATAGAGGTGAGTGATATGGATAATCGTTCATTAACACATATATTACAACAGCATTTAAGATTTTCGACCCGTAAGCGAGAAGCTGAAGCTGCCGTGTTAATTGCGATTACTGATGAAGCTGACCCCAAAGTGCTCTTAACCCGCCGTTCCGTATACTTGTCCAATCATGCAGGTGAAGTGTCTTTTCCTGGAGGCAAACGAGATCCGCAAGACACCAGTAATATTGTGGTTGCGCTGAGAGAAGCCCAAGAAGAAACGGCTTTAAACCCGTTTGATGTACGCTTGCTCGGGGATTTACCCATGCAAAAAGCCCGTAATGGTATGTTGGTCAAACCGATTGTTGGGCTTATTCCACCTCAGGTTGAACTGATCGCTCAGCCTTCAGAAATTGATCGAATATTTTTTGCTTCTCTACAAAATTTAATGGAAGCACCGCCAACGCCACATGAAGTCCGTTATGCACAACAATCGCTGTATTTTCCAAGCATGCAGGTTGAAGATGAAATTGTGTGGGGGCTCACGGCAAGAATGCTCATTTCACTGTTTCAATATGGATTGAATTATCAAAAAGAATGGCCTTTTTTATTAAATTCGCCATTATTCTATGCCCAGCAGGCATTACTCAAAACCAAAGGACGTAATTGAACATGATGTACAAATTTGCCGGACATGCACCCAAAGCTATGCATGTTCCTTTTGATGGTTGGGTGGCGGACAACGCAACCGTGATTGGTCAAGTTGAATTGGGGCAACAGGTCAGTGTTTGGTTTGGGGCGGTGATTCGCGCAGATAACTGTCGTATTCACTTGGGCGATTTTACCAACGTACAGGAAAATGCGGTCTTGCACACCGATGCGGGTATTCCAATGCACATTGGAAATTACGTCACTATTGGACATCAAGCCATGCTACATGGCTGTACGGTGGGCGATAATTCTTTAATTGGTATTAATGCTGTGATTTTAAACAATGCGGTAATTGGGAAAAATTGCATTATTGGCGCAAATGCCTTAATTCCAGAAGGAAAAGTGATTCCTGATAATTCTTTGGTGATGGGTTCACCTGGTAAAGTCGTGAAAACTTTAGAGAGTGATGTAGAGGCGAAATTAAAACTCAGTGCATTGCATTATGCTGAACATTATAAGAAATTTACCCAACTGGAAGTTTTTGAATTCTAACAAAAGCGTTGTTTTTTAAACCAAGCCGATGCTTGGTTTTTTTGTATCTAGACTGGGAAATTCTCGCGTCCAAGAATTGAGTAGAGTATGATAGCCCTCGTTTTTTAATATAAAGTTGAAGCAAGGTTGAGCATGAAATTGCTGGCATTAGAAACAGCCAATGAACAGTGTTCTGTTTCTATCGTAGATGAAAATCAAGAGCTGTTTTTCCAATTAGATACGCGTGCAAAGGCTCAAACGCAAACCATTTTACCTATGGTTGAACAGGGCTATGCTCAATTAGGTGTAACGACAGAAGATTTAACTGCGATTGCTTTTAGTCGTGGTCCAGGTTCATTCAGTGGTGTGCGTATTAACGCAGCCGTGACCCAAGCACTTGCATGGGCACATGATTTGCCTGTGATTCCTGTATCAACTTTACAAGCTTTAGCGCAAGCGGCTTATCGTCTGCATGGTTTGACTGCTGTGACGACAGTACTTGATGCGCGTATGAATGAAGTCTATATCGCGAGTTTTCAACTGAACGATCAAGGCATTATGCAGGCGGTTGATGCAGAACAATTATTAGATTATCAACAGGCCGCCAGCATCACTCAATTTACCTTGGTGGGTTCAGGTTCAGCTTTAATTCAGCCTGATGCTTTAGAATTTAAAGATGTGGTCGCAACGGCACAAGATATTGCTCAAATTGCGCGTGCAGCGGCGCTCAAAGCACAATGGGTCAAGGCAGAAGAAGCCCTACCTGTGTATTTACGTGATAATGCGTGGAAAAAAATTCCAGAACAAATTAAAGCAACTTAAGGTTAGATATGGATCTTTTATTATTATTTAAAGCGGCCATAATGGGCTTGGTAGAGGGGATTACTGAATTTCTACCGATTTCAAGTACTGGGCACTTAATCTTAGCTGGTCAACTTTTAGATTTCTGGTCTATTGAAAAAAGAGATATGTTTGCTGTTGCCGTGCAGATTGGTGCGATTGCAGCCGTGATTTATGAATACTGGGGTAAACTTTGGGGCGCTTTAATTGGTGGTCTAAAAGGCCAAGAGCAAGGTCGCCGTTTAAGCATTAACTTAATTATTGCCTCTATACCGATTGTGATTGTGGGCTTAACTTTTGGCGATGTTATTAAAGCTTATTTATTTAATGCGATTACCGTTGCGATTGCTTTAATTGTCGGTGGTTTTATTATTTTATGGGCTGAACGCCGTCCACACACCATTCAAACGCAAGAAGTTGATGATTTAACCTATAAACAAGCGACTTTAATTGGTCTAATTCAATGTTTAGCCCTGTTCCCAGGGACTTCACGTTCGGGTTCAACCATTATTGGCTCTTTATTTTTAGGTGTATCGCGTAAAGCAGCAGCGGAGTTCTCTTTCTTCCTTGGTATTCCTGTTTTAATGGGTGCAGGTTTACTGGATATGTATAAAATGCGAGCTGATTTGCACAGTAATGATATGGCTGTTTTGGCTGTTGGGATTATTGTGGCATTTATTTCTGCACTCATCGTCATTCGTGCCTTGATTCGTTATGTGTCTAAACACGACTTCACTGCATTTGCGTATTACCGTATCGGCTTTGGTCTATTTATTTTGGCAACTTGGTGGACAGGTTGGGTCACTTGGTAATGCATTTATTTACAGAACCTCAGTTTCAAGTTCAGGCACAGCACTATGCGGCTGTGCTTGGATCACGCGGTGTTGAGGTTCAGCTTGAATTAATTGAAAAACTGAATGCTCGTTTTTTACGTTTGAACCCTGAATTGGCCTTGTGTGTCGATGAACAAGGGCTTTGGTTATGTGCCAATGGCATGAAAATGCAGCCCGACTGGCAGGCAGAAATTCCGCGTTTAAAACGTGCATCGCTCAAATCAGAAATGATTGCCCGTGCTTGTCAGTTGGCGGAAAAACCACGTTTAATTGATGCGACTGCGGGTTTAGGGCACGACAGTTTATTGTTGGCTGCACTGGGTGCAACGGTTACTTTGGTGGAACGGCACCCGATTTTATTTACGCTGCTAGAAGATACGCGACAGCAAGCATTGACCGATTCTTATCTTGCCCCGATTGCAGCACGGATTCATTTGGTTTTTTCAGATTCAGCAGATTATTTAAAGCAATGTGCAGAGCAACAGCAGCACAGTGATGTGGTGTATTTAGATCCAATGTTCCCGCAACGTGATCAGAATCAACAAGCCATTAAAAAGCAAGCTCAGGTCAAAAAGCAGATGCAATTGTTGCATTTACTTCTGCCAGAGCATGGCGAAATGGATTTGGGGGATCAACTGTTGCCTCTGGCTCAACAGATTGCAAAACGTGTAGTGGTGAAACGCCCTCGTTTGGCGGTATTTTTGAATGAGCAGCAACCCGATACGCAATGGCAGGGTGATGCTTGCCGTTTTGATGCGTACTTTCAGCTTGATCATCAGACCTTAGGATAATTGCTTCAATATTGGGCAAAGATTTGTTATATAGTTAAAAATAATATTGATAAAAACCCGATCAAGCATAAACTAGCTATGCAATGAAGCGAGTAGCACTAGCCACCTGAAAACCTTATGAAGATTGATTTTAAGCCCTCCATTAATTTTTGGCACGATTTTAAAAGCAACCAAATGGCGGGATTGTGGCTGTTTTTGGGTTCACGACGTGCATTACAAATTGTCCATCCTTCAATTTTACAGTTGATTTTCTGGGGGATATTAGGCGGTTGTGCCAATACCTTATTTAGTTGGCTCAGTGCAGGTGAAGTCGGTGAGTTTAACTCGCAAGGTTTGGTCAGTTATGCGCTATGGCCTTTCATTGCACTGATTGTCGGTATTTTCTTATCCCAACGGGTAAATAATCCACGTTTAATGTTGGTTCCGGCTTTATTGTGGTTGGTTTTAGATACCCATATCGCACTGCTACAAAGTTTCATCCAATATTTGGGCATGATCGATATCTTGCCTTATGCTTTTTATGATTATTTGCCGACCATTTTTATGGTGCTGTTTGTCTGGCAAAGTCTGGCTGTGGTGTGGGTGTTTGCCCGCGAATTAAAATGGCCGTGGTGGGAACGTGCGCTGATTATGTTAGCAACACTATTTACTTTGGTGGTGTGGCAGATGTCAGTGAAGAGTCAACCAATCTGGAAAGTTGAAGATGTCCCGCCAACTTTTGCTGAAGATGCCTTTTACGCCCAAAGTCGACTGCTGAATAAGAATTTACAAGCCATTGAATATGGAGAGTTTGCTCAGTCACATTGGTACTTTCTAGGAGTGGCGGGTGCCAGTTACCAAGATGTTTTTATGTCTGAAGTGAAACGCATCCGTGAACAATTTGATACTCGTTTTGGAACCTTTGGTCGTTCCATGATTTTGGTGAATAACCCTGCGACACGCACTGAAATTCCAATTGCTTCACGAACCAGTATGGAACTGTCATTAAAGCGTATTGGTCAGCAGATGAACCGTGAAAGTGATGTGCTTTTCCTTTATATGACCTCGCATGGTCTGCAAAATCAGTTTGAAATGGAAAATGCACCACTCGATTTGGCACAAGTTGATCCAAAATGGTTAAGAGATGCGTTAGACCGTTCGGGCATTCGTTGGCGCGTCATTGTGATTTCAGCCTGCTATTCAGGCAGTTTTGTCTCGGCATTACAGAATGATAATACCTTGATTATTACGGCTTCTGCAGCCGATCGGGCTTCATTTGGTTGCTCGAATGAAGCGGATTATACTTATTTTGGTCGTGCTTTCTTTGATCAGGCCATGCGTGAACAACATTCGATGAAAGATGCTTTTGCACAAGCCAAAGACACCGTGGCGCAATGGGAAAGTGCTCAGGGCTTTGACCCTTCTGAACCGCAATGGTCGATTGGTAAAAATATGGAATTGATGCTGCCACAATTGGAGCAACGTCTGTTCCCTCCGACAACAACCACACCACCAGTTCAAGCGCAAGCGGTTGCGCATACACCCTAAAAAGGAATTCAAGATGGAATTATTACAAAAAAATCGCTGTTTTGATGGTGAGCAACGCATTTATCGTTTTAATTCCCAAACACTCAAAGGCGATAGTCGTTTTGCTGTGTATTTACCCCCGCAAGCGCTTGATGGTAAAGCATGTCCTGCGTTATTTTACCTTGCAGGCTTAACCTGTACTGAAGAAACTTTTGCCATTAAAGCACATGCACAACGCATGGCAGCACAATTAGGTTTGATTCTGATTATGCCTGACACTTCACCGCGTGGTGAGCAAGTGGCGCAAGGTGATCATTGGGATATTGGTCAGGGTGCGGGTTTCTATATCAATACGACACAAGCACCATGGGCTGAACATTATCAAATGGAAAGCTTCATTGTTCATGAGCTTTATGATCTAGTGTTGCAACAATTCCAGATCCAGCAAAACCGTATTGGTATTTTTGGACATAGCAAACAATGTTTTTTTGAAAATATGGAAAATATTTTAGTTTGTTGATTTTTATAAGTTTTAATAAGTAAGTTAAAAATTCCATAAAAAAATCCATATTTCAGCAGAATATATCAAATTTTCTTGTTAAAAATTCCATACTTTTTCATATCCACGCTACTATATTCAGTAATAAAAATTATTGGAGTATTTATCCGTGGAAAGATTAGAAAGACATGCTTCATTTGGCGGTTGGCAGGAAGTATATAAGCATGAGTCGGAAGTGTTGAAGTGTTCAATGAATTTTTCAATTTATATTCCACCACATGATAATAATGAAAAACTACCCGTAATTTATTGGCTTTCAGGTCTTACATGTAATGAACAAAACTTTATTACAAAAGCAGGAGCACAAAAATATGCCTCTGAACATAAAGTGATTATTGTTGCTCCTGACACGAGTCCAAGAGGTGAATTTGTGCCAGATGATGAAAGTTACGATCTAGGTCAAGGCGCAGGTTTTTATTTGAATGCAACTCAAGAACCTTGGTCAAAAAATTATAGAATGTATGATTACATTGTTGATGAGTTAAGAACTTTAATCGATCAAAATTTCCCTACAAATAAAGTTCAAAGCATTATGGGGCATAGTGCTGGTGGGCATGGGGCATTAGTCATAGGATTAAGAAATCCTGAGATATATAAGAGTATTTCTGCATTCTCCCCAATTGTTGCACCTTCTCAAGTTCCTTGGGGTCAAAAGGCATTTACTGCTTATCTTGGTACAGATCAGACTTTATGGTCTGACTATGATGCTGTCGAGCTAATCAAATCCAGTTCCGTGAAGATGCCTATTTTAGTTGATCAAGGTAGTGACGATTCTTTCCTAAAAGAACAATTGAAGCCTGAAATCTTAGCAGATGTCTGTAAAGAGAAAGACTATCCAGTTACTTTAAACATGAGAGATGGATATGATCATAGTTATTATTTTATAGCTAGTTTTATAGAAAAACATATAAAGTTTCATATGAATAATAGGTAGGAAACAAGTAGCTCTCTGGGTGTGTGGATAACCTAAAGGCTACCGCTCATAAAACTTAAAAAGCTATCAAAACAATAAAGTATGATAGCTTTTCTTATAATAGAGACCTGTTTTTGCAGGTGAGCACATTAAATTGCTTCAATGTGAGAAGAGAACTACTTGCTTCCTGATCGTAAGTCTATATTACTAATATGCTCGCTTCAACTCTTTCTTTTCTAAAGAGTTAAGCAAATCTATCTCAGCCCAATTGATTTGCCATGTACTTCCAATCATCTGAGTAGTTATATTATTTACGTCAGTATCATTTAAAGAGGGGGATATGTGAATTTTTTTTGAGATGGCTTTAATCCATTGTTTTCTAAACTTTGATGGTATATATGGACAACTTAGTACATCTAAAAGTAAGTGTGCTTTTTCACTATTGGTTGTTATATCACTTAAATCTGAAAATTGTGAGCGTAGATACTTAATTAATTTATCGCGTATATTGCTATAGCATGAAGCATCTTTGATATAAAAAAGATATGAAATAACAGTGAAGTACGAATAAGATTCTTCATTTGAACAAATATCATTTATAACCGATTCGGGGATGAGATAAGACTCTCCTAGTTCGCGTACTGATAAAAGTATATTGAGATTCTCTAAATGAATAAAACCTGACGCAGGTGTTACGTGATGTCCTTGTGATTCATCCTGAATGAGTTTAATTGTAAGATCGTAAATTTTATGGCAAATTTCTTCCTCATAATCTACCAATTTAAGCCTGACAAACCTTATTATTAAGATAATACTCGTGCTTAATTTATAAGAAGAACTTACAGAAGGGGCAACACTATATAAGAAAAATAGTACATCCAATATAGTCTTTAAAGCTTTGGCATAATTTTGAATTTCTATTAATTCAATTTCACCATCTACATCAATCAATCGTTTTATACGTTCATTAATTGAAGAAATAAAAAATGAAGATATTTCATTGTATGTGACTTGGTTAATTCCACATAAACTTCTAACAGAATCAATAAATGATCTATTAAGTCTCCAAGATGAATATATAACTTTAGGTTTTAATCTATTATTTTCATCTTTTTTTAAAAATTTCTCAAAGAATGAATCAATAAGATCATTAGCACCATAAATTAATTGAGACTTTTTACTAGAGAATGGTCTAAATGTAATTGTTGATTTTGAAGAATTAGTATGAAGGTTAAATTTCATTAATATATCTGAATATGTTGAATATACTTTTTTAGCTAATTCTTCATTAGTTGCAAAGATGTAAACATCATCGACATACCTGCGGAATACGTAGTGGTTGTCAAATAATATACTATTCTGACTTAGATTATTAATAACTATATTATCAATTTTTTGAAAAATAATTTCAGAAAATATCCTACTAACTTCAGGTCCTATAGGAATACCATTTGTTTCATTATCATTTCCATGGCGAATAACTATATCAAAATCATTACCAAATGAACTAGATTTTAAATTTTTTTTGATAAACTCTTTCTCTTTAGTAGCCCATGCCATTGAGTGTGTATAAATACTGTCAAAACATTTTGATACATCTAATGTCATTTGTACTTGATATTTCTTTTCAAGTGAAAAATAATCAGTTGAGTTAAAAAACTTATAAAGACGGTCATATCCCTTGTACGAGAAGAACGAAGGAGTATGTTTGGCATAGCCATCAACAGTCTCTGAGGTAAATGAAGAAGTTTTATATTTATAAATATTTTCCCAAGAACTTTTAGAAAAAAAAGAGCTGGCAATAGATTTAGGTGTTCTTATGGAAGCAGGGCTATTATTACAAAAGTAGAGTATTAATTTACTATAATCTTTATAAAAATCACGTATCTTCCATTGAGATAATGGGTGCAATAGAGCAAGCCTTCGATATTCTAAAGCATTTTTCCTAATTTTATAAAGATAAGGTTTAGTTGACTTGTACTTCAATTGGTCATTATCACCAAAAACAATACTCTTTATTAATTTTCTTTCAAAATCTGAAGAGTTTTCAATATTTTTAACACGATTATATAAACCATCATTTGAAAATATTATAGGTGTTTCATATGGTAGGGTTTCTGTTATGAGAACTCTATCAAAATCACTATGCTTAATAAGGTTTTTCTGTGGCATAATTTTAACTCAGTATTTCCAACATTTCTTAATTTCACCAATACGACTTTGAGAGAAATGAATAAATTTTTTATCAGTATGACCTTTAATAAAACTATTTAGGAGAAGTTCTCTTTTCATTTTAGAAGTAAGTAATGAGTTTAGTAAGATAGCTAACCTTCCATGTTTTGATAAAACTATTCTTCTAAAATAATGGTCTAAATCTTTTAAGTTTTTCACATTATTTTGAATTTCAGGATAATTATAAAAAATCCCTGCTAATTTTGTTTTATTTATATGAGGATTGAAAACTCGAAAGTTTCCAGTTAGAAATTTAATACGGTCTTTTAATAAATTCCAGTCTTTGGTCTTTGTGAAATCATAAAATGCTCGTGATATTCTTTGCTTATATTTATTAGCTTTCTTTGTTGCAATATCAATATCAATGACACGAAAGTCACTCTTGATTTTTTTATATGGGTCACTCACATTAAATTTGTAGCCAAGATATTCAAAACTATAAATAATTTTTTGGGGGTTGGTATCTTTGACAGTCACCAAAGGTAAAATTTTATGGGAAATTTCTTTTTTTAATGAATTTAAAATTAAACCATTTGGCAAAGAGTTTCCTATATATTTTAAAAATATTTTTTGATCTTCATCTCCAGTAGAAATTAAAATAATATCATCTACATATCTTGAGTAAAAAAATATATTTTTATCATTATTCATTCTTAAATCAAAATCTTGCATTATTAGTTCACTAATGCAAGAGCTTATAGGTAAACCTCTTGGAACACCACTTCCACCATTATTTTGGTGCATTACTAAAAGATGTTTGATAAGTGATTTAGTTTTAGGTGATAGGGCATGATTAGTGTGAATCTTATCAAAAATAATATTATGAGGAATAGATTCATAAAATTTACTAATATCTAAACGGTAGATTCTGTAAGGAGTACCTTCTCTTAATAATAATTTAAGATTTTGAATGATATTTGAACGATTTGTTGTCTGAATGCTACATCCCTTACGAAGATTAAGAGCAAGTTTTCTTTCAACAATTCTATCACTGTGTTTGTATAGCTTATATACTAGATTATTTTTTATTTGAAATGTCACTAATGGATTCATTGGGAATCCAAATTTTGTTTGTGCTGATATGACTGATTCTTCTAATAAAGTTTCTCCGTAAGGAGCTTGATTTATACTAGGTATGCCAAGAAAATCACTTTTGCGTATAACCTTAATCAGACCTTTTTTACAAAATGTTTGGTTTTCCATTTTAGGTAAACTTCTATATCTTAAAGGGGGTGTATAAATAGTTAAGATTTTCATTAATTTTAAAATATAAAAATTATCTAGGATTAAATTCATATTCAAAAACTTATGCTTCAGATCAGCTTGAATTATTTATGCTGTTGACTACAGCGTGTAATTAAGCTGTTGAATATAATACTATAATTAATCCGATAAACCTATGATTCTGAGCTTTAAAATTTCTTAAAGATGATCTGATTTAGCACATCTAATTTAGTTTTAATAGTTTTGAGCTCTATTCTCTTTGATGCGCATGTATTGTTCAGCTCTAAAGCGAATAATGGGATTTCCTTTTTCAATTCTTCAATAGCTTCAATTTGATCGGTCAAAATTTCTACTCTCATTCTTAGTGTTTGGCAATGATTATCAAGTGCGGAAATCTTTTGATCCTCTTTTGGGCAAAAGAGTTCACGAAATTCTTCCATTTTTAATGTCTCTGAGTAGGTGGTACAACCCATTTCATTCTTATCAGAGTCGATAATTAAAAATTTTCCTCGTTCCAACCTAAGTACAAACCTGTAAACATTCTGGTAATTGATGTTTGTTTTTTCAACATCAAAATCTTGTCTGATTTTTTTCCAAAAATCATTAGCTTGCCAAGAGGTAATGTGATTTGTCCTAAGGACTGTCATCATTTCATTGAAAAATGGAAGCTGAGAATATGGTAGTAGTTTCATAATTAAAAATGAGGATTATAAACCGTGGATTAAAAACCTTCAATTATTGATAGTTCTTGTATTTGGACAGTAGTCATGAATCAAGGGCTTGCGCAATCAATAGGAGTTTTAATTAGAAGCACTCGCAAGCAAGAAAACATTAGTCAAGAGCAATTGGCGCTTTTGACAGGCATAGATCGGAGCTACTTAGGTAGAATAGAACGAGGGGAGGTGAGTGTGACAGTTGAAAAATTGGCTCAGATTGCCGTGATATTAAACGTAGATATTAAGAGTTTAATACCTTAGCATATGCTTCAATTGAACATCTGTTCTGTTCTAATAATGTCTTTTTCTCATTTTTAAATATTCTTTAATTGCCCATAAGAAGCTACCAATTAGAACTATCTCGAAAAAAGCGATACGACGCATTTTTTCGTAGTGCTTTACAAAAATGGGTGTGAAATCAATGATTGACTTTGATGCCTTATTTACAGTTTCTAAAAGCAAGTGTTGCATCCATGTGTCTAGCAAGATAAACAGAATCATACCTAGACAAGGTAAAAGTAAAATAGCTTTCCGCCTATGTACAATTTCTATAAATGTATAAAACTCAGTAATCAACCAATCTTTCACTAAGAAATTCACTATTTTATTAATTTTTGAAGTTTATGATTTTATTATTATTTTCTTCGTTTAGGAACTGAATTTCTCGTTTTAACTGATGATTTTCAAATATTAAAGAATTGATTTGGCTAAGCTGAGCATCATACTTGTCCTGAAGTTCTTTCAATTGTTGCTTGAGCTTTAATGTTTCAGTCTGCAATACAATTTTTGAGTTTTTCTTACTATATTCTTTGCCCAGCCTTTTCGCTTCTGCTTCTTTAATATCATCCAATAATTCTGCTAGCTCTGGACGTGAGCGCTTAACAGCACCTCTTTTAAGCCCTGCTTCTAATGCTACAGTATCGTTATTAATTTTAGAGCCTTTAGGTACACGGATTGGTGTATTTGAAATTAAACGATTTAAGGCTTCATTTAAATTAATTAACGCTTTAGACATTTTTGACCTCTATATATTTATGACGAATTTTTTCGAGGAGTTGATCTACAGCTTTAACTTCTTGCATGTATTGCTCATACAAAAGAGTTTGACCATTATCCAATTTTAATTGAGCAATTCTAGCGTATGAGTCTTTTGCTAATTCAAGTGCATCGATAGAATCTTCATTAAAGATTGAATAGGAGCAAGGAATACAAGCGGTAATGTATGAAAAGCCTAATTTATTACAACCTGAGACACGAGAGCAACCACCTAAAACTGTTTTTCGATAGGCGACTTTTCCTTCAAAAATATACTTTTCTGTCTGTTTCTTGTCAGTTAAGAATAGGGGAGCCTTTTTTTGGTCTTTGAGTACTTGTAGACGTGTACCTTCGCCTCCAAATAAAAGTGAATCTTTTTGAATTACATCTTTTGTAAAATCGGATAATTGCTCGTATAGAGTTTGATTTCTATATTCTTTAATTAAGCTTGATTCATATTCTACCTCACCAAGATTGGCATCTTGAATAATGTTATGAGCATTCATATAATTTTTACTGTAGTACAAGGTCATATCGTAAGTGATATGTTTCAACTGACGTTTTAAAGTAGGAATATTAACTAACCCACTTCGAGCGCAATACACTGTCAAAGACCTTCTAAATTGATGTGTGGTAAATTTCCAAGGCTTGCCAATTTCAAGTTTGTATTCGCCTAACCAATCAATCATGGGATTGAACGTGCTTAATTCATGTAAATCATCCTCTGTGAAAATGATGGGTTCAATTGTCCTATATATTGAAAGTCGATCTTCCATAAAACCACCTAAAGGCATTCCAAATATTGGATGTAAAGACTTTTCATGTTTAATAGCAAATGAAGGAAGTAGAGGATATTTTTGGATTTCTAGGTTTGAGGGAACCCCTCGTTTAGTACTCCATGTTTTATGTATCTCTCCTAATTTACGTAATGTATTAATTACATTATGTATGATGCTAGATGAGACCCAATAGGTTGCTACAGCTCCAACTTGTGTAAACTTACTCGTGGTACCTTTTAGAATCCATGCGGAGGGCAAATTTTTTCTTGGTACTTCCTGAAATGATTGATAATTTAAATTTAAAGCCTCAGATTTACGCATACCACTAAAACTAAGGATTAAAAAAGCTCCTAAATTCTGAATAGCCTGTATAAAGAATAAAACACGCTGACTAAATATTAAATTATATTTTTGCCCTAGCTCTGTTAATCCTGATTGTTTTAGCATGGCTTGAAATTTTTTTGGTTTTTCACTGAAATTAGTTCCATCTTTGTATGTGTAAAAATCATCGTTAAGCATCAAAAGATGGAGTCCATCCATAAAAGGCTGTATTTCATCAAAAAAATTTAAGCCACTATCAATAAATTTTGCATAGATTCTTGATGGAATAAGGAGAGTTTGCTTATGCTCTTTCATTTCAGAAACATGAGAATTTTTTATATCCTGAATAAATTTTTCATCAAATCCAAAATCATTTATTTGATAAAGCATTCCTGCTTTATTAATTGAATTTAGTATGCTCACGTATTTCTTTTTCGTTTCCCAACTAACATTAGATAAATGAACTTTTAAAGCTTTAAGAAGTAATCCATTTTTTTTAATCTTTGTGAAATCACATTGGAAATCAAGACATAAGTATGCAATTTTTCTCAACATAAAAAAACTATTGAATACCGTTGCTAACGTAATATTGTTATCACGTCGTTTTCTTGAGAATATAATGAAAAAAAGTGTTATTTTTATTTGATTTATTAAAATATTTGTATTGCTAGAATGATGGCTTAAAGTGAAATCTATTTCTGTATTTCCAGTATAGTTATGGGCATAACAACCTAATTCCCAAATTTGACTTTCAAAGTAACTTAGTGGCTGTCCTAGTGTATCTAGGCTGACAACCGTATCATTTTGAGGGTGGAGGTTAAAATCAAATTTAGAGGCTCCAAATATTTTGGAAATAGCAGTTGTTCTAGTCATAAAAATCTATACCTAAATCAGTAAGTGTATTTAGCATAATTTCGAAGAAAGGGCTTAGAATCCCTTTATTTATTAATTTTCTCCCTGAAAGTATGACTCCATGTTTTTCAGGGTTATTCGTGATTATAAAATCTAAAATCTCATTAATTTTTTGTATAACTAGATAAATGTTTTCCGAATTTGGAGCTGAACTTGCCATTTCAAATACTTTTTTTGCAGATAACAGTTTATGAATATCTTCTTCATCACTATGTACAACGAAGTTTTCACAGAATAAGCAAGAAATAGGATTTGAGCAGTTAGGTGGTTCAAGGTCTAAGTTATCATAAATAGTATTAAGACTAGGATTTTTAGAAGAACAATGTCCCATATCTGTATTCAAAGTATTGGGTAAATCTAATTTTATATCTTTAAATTTATTAGCAATAATAGGAGCAGAATTTGCAATACTTTGAAAGGTATCAGTCATCTCTGACAAAACTTGTTGTTCTGTAGCTTCATTGTAGGCAGTGCTAACAGTATGAGGTGTATTTCCTAACTTTTTAGCTACAACTTGAATATTTTTACTCTCATTATGATAGATATTTGCAATGGTACTTCTAATATTACTAATAGGTATCCATTCAATTTTTTGAAATTTTATTTTGAACCATTTTCGATAGAGATTGTGCTGATTCTCGCTGTAAGAAATTAACTTATTTTTTTTATGGATAGTCAAAGGGTTACTTAGTCCAAAGAACAAAAAATTTTCTTCATTTGATAAGTCTAAATTATCTTTAACCCAATTCCGAAACAATATAAAGTCATTTAAAAGTTTTTTAAATTTCAGTGGAATTGATAATTCAATCTTCTTATATCCAGCTCTAGGTTTAACCGTGATTACTCTTATACCTTTTGTTGAGGAATCTAAGTTTTTAAAATCATCAATTTTTAAACTTAAAATTTGAGAGAAATTAATGGCTGTAACTGAAGCAAAGCAATTTACAAAAGCAGAGCATGCTAAATTAATCATTTTTATTTTATTTTTATGAATAACCTTGAGAATATCTCTGTGTGATTCAGGAGTTTTAAAAAAACTTTCAATAATTAGTTTGGTTTTTAAGTCTTGTATGCTAAATGATATTGGTAAATGGGAGATCGCATTAGTAGTTAATATTAAATTTAAAATTAAAAAAATACTTTCATTCGCCTTATAGAATGACTGAAAATCATGTTCTGGTTTAGGTTGATTGTGTGCTTTATGTTTTGATGCTATTTCTATATAACTATTTTTTATTAACTTGATATCTACTTCGAGTGAACGTGATAGAATTTCAGCCAAAACCGTTTGCTTTCTATTATATGCCCCCATATCTGCAATAGAGTTTTTGAGCTTACTTGCTCTAGTCATAATTAAATTTTGAGTATAATCTTGATAAATTTTAAAAGCTTTATTCTTATTATAAATTCCTAGCTCAATCTTATTTGAATACAGATCTTTTGTAATACTTCTAATGATCTTGAAATAGTGTTGAAGTGATGCGTGAGAATATATTTTTGCCATATGTAGCACATATTCATGTAGTGGCTTAATTAATTCACTTATTAGTGAGTTATCTTCTACAAAAGGACTGGCATGAATTCTACGATCAACCTTGGAATGTTCTAAATATAAAATTGTTCCAAAATCAATGTAGTGATTTGTTCCGCGTAGTTTTAATTTTAAAACTACATTAGGCAGAAAGGCTTCACTTAAAGCTTCATATTCTTCTGGATATAGATATTGAATACTTCTTTCAACTAGCATAGTTTTTATTTCATCTCATTAATATTAAATAATATTTTTTCAAAATTTTCATCTGTCTTATTAGTAAGATTTGAAAAAGCTATATATCGTACATAATGAATAGTACTCATGATATTTCTATGCCCCATTCTGCTTTGAATGTAGGGTAAAATTTGATCAATATCATTAACATGCTTTGAGGCAGATAAAAGCAAGTTGACTCCAAAAGTTGCACGTAAATCATGTAATGTGAATGTTCTTATATCCTCTTTATTTTTGTGCATTAAATTTATTAATTTAGTTAGTGCTTGCCGTGCGGAATTACCTTTATGTATTGATGATTTGATATTGTTTGGTATTGTTTTTAGGTTTCTATCTTCGATTTCTTTCATTGAGGTGTAGTATGGGTTTCCATATTTAGTGAGAAAGATATAATTTTCATCAGTAGCTCTATAAAAACTCTGAGATGCTCTTTTTTTCCAAGACTCTGAACTCAAGTATTGGTTTATATCTTTAATTAACCATGTTGGTACTTTTAAATTTTGCGTATAGCCACCTTTAGTGTCTATGATTGATTTTCCACCAATTTGAATACTGTAGGTATCATCAAAACTATTTGGCATTTGTTTTTTTAGTAACTCTTTTATATGAAATACTCTCAGCGTACAGATAGTCTGCAATCTTGCCCCTGTGTATAGAGCCATATAGCAAATAAGTTGAAAATCCCTAGAACTGTATTGTTCTAAATACTTAAGAAAAATTTGTTGTTCAATCATAGAAAGAGGGTGAAGCCGTCCTCCATCGATAATTTCATCACCATATGAGGGACGGGGGCTATGTCTAATTTTTAAATTTGAAGTATCAATCTGTTTTTTATAGACATCACCTGTCGATGAAATACAAGATACATATGTCCTAATTTTCTCATATGGTCTATTTTTTAGTTCTTCTGGTGTAAAGACATTTTCTGAAATTAAGAAATCATAAAAGCGCAGAATCCTATTCATCCTCTGACGAGCCGTACTTGGTGAAATTAAACCTAGTCGAATTCTTTGTAGGAGTGATGTATGGAATTGATAAGTGACTCTTTTTTCAGGTTTAGGTGGTAAATATAAAATGTCTAATTCTGTACTTTCAAGAAATCTAAGAAAATCTATCAGATCGGATGCAACAGATTCTAACAATGCTGTGCTCTTTCGCTGATCTATTAGTAAATGATTAAAATATGCAGAAGCAAGATGCCAAACAGTATTGTCGCTTTTGATTAAAGAGGGAAATTTCGGGCAATAGATGCTTACCATCGGATCAAAGCTATCACTGGCAGAATTAAAATTGGTCGGACGATATTCAGTAATGAAGTTGATGTGAGCTTTTGATTTTGAAAAATAAGACTCTGATTTGTTACTCATCTATCCTTTCTCTATGTAATTTGCTTGTTCACAAGATGCTGAAAATTCCATATAGTTTTTATAGCACGTTGCAGAAGCATACTACACAAAGTACATTGTCAATGGGTGGGCATGGTGCTTTAACTTTAGCATTTAAATATCCTGAAAAATTTAAATCAGTTTCAGCATTTGCACCTATTTGTGCACCAAGCCTATGCCCTTGGGGAGAAAAAGCATTTTCAAACTATTTAGGTAAGGATCAAGTGGTTTGGAAGCAGCACGATGCGACAGTATTGGTGGGCGAAAAAGGTGCTTTATTTAATGAAATATTGATTGATCAAGGTTTGGATGATCAATTTTATAGCCAGTTAAATCCTGCATTATTCCAACAAGCCTGTGCACAAGTCGGGCAAACTTTGACCTTACGTGAGCATGCTGGCTATGATCATGGTTATTATTTTATTCAAAGTTTTATGGATGATCATCTACAATTCCATGCCGTACAACTTGAATCTTAATCCAAACGGGCGGAGTTTAACTCCGCTGCCATTCTGCTTCGAATTCTTGCTGTGCCATACGGCTTAAATGATCGAGCACCACTTTTTCCAAGTGATCCATTTTTTCTGCGGACGCAGTAATTTCAACCGCTAAGTATTCTGCTTGTGGCACAAGGCTGACCTGTGCTTCAGGCATAATAATCTCAAATTGCTGTTCAATTTCTTTCACTTCAAATTTATGTTTCCAGTGATTATATAAACGCTTGGCAATACGGGCAGATTCTAGTGTGGCAATTTGACTCGAGCTTTTCATTTCTTTTCATCAGGAGGTTGGAACTTTACCATAACAAATCTAGCAAGCTTGCATAGCGTATCACTGCAACGCAATGTTGCAAAAATGAAATGTCACAGACCTCGGTCGCAGTTTGCTATAATGATGCCATTAAATTAATGAACAGCCAGGTTAATCCATGTCCAAGCCTTATTTAATTGCACCTTCTATTTTATCTGCTGATTTTGCACGTCTAGGTGAAGATGTTGAAAAAGTATTAGAAGCAGGCGCTGACGTGGTGCATTTTGATGTGATGGATAATCACTATGTACCGAATTTAACCTTCGGTGCAGGGATATGTAAGGCATTAAAAAACTATGGCATTAAAGCGCCGATTGATGTGCATTTAATGGTTTCTCCTGTAGACCGTATGATTGGTGATTTCTTGGAGGCAGGGGCAGATATTATTACGTTCCATCCAGAAGCCACTGACCATATTGATCGTTCTTTACAGTTGATTAAAGCTGGTGGTGCTAAAGCAGGTTTAGTCTTTAACCCAGCAACACCTTTACATTATCTTGACTATGTTTTGGACAAGGTCGATCAAATCTTATTGATGAGCGTAAACCCAGGTTTTGGCGGACAAAAATTTATTCCAATGACTTTGGAAAAATTACGTCAAGCGCGCAAGATTATTGATGCCTCAGGTCGTGATATCCGTTTAGAAGTTGATGGTGGTGTTGGTCCTGCCAACATTCGTGCAATTGCAGAAGCTGGTGCGGATATGTTTGTCGCAGGTTCAGCCATTTTTGGTAAACCTGATTATAAAGCTGTGATTGATGAAATGCGTGATGAACTTTCGAAAGTAGGTTCAGTTACAGTTTAAGTCTTATCAATAAAAGTTGTGCAAGTTGTGGATAACTTTGTGGGTAAGCTTGTAGATATCTATGTAGATAACCATATGGATAACTCGTTTAAACAATAAACAATTTCGCATCAAGTGTTTATAGATTAGACTTTATATGTATAAAAAGAGCACATTTGTGCTCTTTTTATTGTTATTAAGCCTTGAAAAAATAGCTGCTTTATTCAGCTAAGCTTAAAAAGAATACAGATTAAAAAATAACAAAGATGAGTGAATTTTTTTAATGAATAGAACGGTCATTGTGAGTGAAAAATGAGAAAAAATTGTGTCTCACTCATTTCTTGAGTATGCTGTATATATGCATTTTGCTGTAATGACCGTCCTCATTTAGGAATCTTAAAGTGTCAACGACTCTCCGCAGACAGTCTTGGTTTGTTTGCTTCATGGCTTTTGTCATGGGGTGGAGTAGTTTCGTCTTTGCCTCTACAATGCCGATGCATGCCAAAATGCTGCAACAGCAAATGGCGGATGCGCAACAAGTCACAGCAGTTGTTGTTTCTGAACATGAGCAGCATCAAAGTGTGGATAAGACACAATCTAATTGTCACTCAGCAACAGCAGCCATGCAGCATCATGCACATATAGATGCTCAAAAGAACCATTGCGAAAGTGGTTTGCATGGTAGTGCAGGCAAACAATGTGCGGACTGTGCTCAATTACATTGCCAGACCTTAAGCGTCTGGCTTGATACGGCTGTCACTGATCCGCTTCAATATTTTCATCCAGATACATTAACCAATCTACATAGCCGTTATACGGCTCAGCATTTAATTGGTTATTGGCAAGAAATTTTACGCCCTCCCAAAGCTTAACTTTATTCAAAAAGCAAAATTTTTATTAATTTCGAATAAAGGTTAAGTCATGTCTATTTTATTTCGTCAAAGCCTTTTGATTGGGCTATGTATATTTTCATCTTCTTGGACGTTGGCTGCGGTTAGGGAATATCACCTGACCATTGATGAAGGTTTGGTCAATGTTACTGGAAAACCACTGAAACGTATTACCGTGAATGGCAAGTTTATAGCGCCATTACTTGAATTTGAAGAAGGTGATGATGCAGTCATTCACGTACATAATAATTTAAAAAATCAGGATTCATCCCTACATTGGCATGGGTTGTTGTTGCCTGGTTTGATGGATGGTGTACCTGGTTTTAATGGGTTTACAGGCATTAAACCCAATCAAGATTTTGTCTACCGTTTTAAAGTTCGCCAGAATGGAACTTATTGGTATCACGCCCATTCCAAAGGACAGGAACAAGATGGTTTATATGGCGCTCTGGTGATTTACCCGAAAAATAAGCAACCTTTAGCAAAGCATGAAAAAACTGAGCGTGATTATGTGGTCATGCTGTCGGATTTTCATGAACAAAAAAGTGACCAAATCCAGAAAAATTTAAAAATTTCTGCCGAATATTATCAAAACCAACGTGAAACTTTGGGGAATGTATGGCAGCAAGTTCAGCGTGATGGACTCAAAGCTACATGGTCTGACCGTTCCATGTGGAACCAGATGCGGATGCTGAAAACGGATCTGTCCGATGTGACGGGCTATACCTTTTTGGTCAATGGTAAAACGCCTGAACAAAACTGGACAGGCATGTTTAAGCCAAATGAAAAAGTCCGTTTACGCATTATTAATGCCTCTGCCATGTCCTTTTTTGATGTGCGGATTCCAAATTTAAAAATGACGGTGGTCAGTGCGGATGGTCAACCTGTTCAGCCAGTGAATGTTGATGAATTTCGTATTGGAACGGCGGAAACCTACGATGTGATTGTTGAGCCAAAACAAGCGAATTATCAGATTGAAGCAGAATCTATTGATCGTTCTGGTTTTGCCATTGCCACTTTGCAGAATGAACTTGCTCCTGTGAAGCCAGCTATACAGATGCCACAAGCTCGACCGCGTGCCTTGTTGAATATGGCAGACATGGGACATGGCAGTGGTGATCAATCTTCTGGTATGGATCATTCGAAGATGAATCATGCAGAGATGCAGGGCATGGATCATTCGAAGATGAATCATGTAGAAATGCAGGGCATGGATCACTCGAAGATGAATCATGCGGAGATGCAGGGTATGGATCATTCGAAGATGGATCATGTAGAAATGCAAAGTATGGATCACTCGAAGATGAATCATGCAGAGATGCAGGGCATGGATCATTCGAAGATGAATCATGTAGAAATGCAGGGCATGGATCACTCGAAGATGAATCATGCGGAGATGCAGGGTATGGATCATTCGAAGATGGATCATGTAGAAATGCAAAGTATGGATCACTCGAAGATGAATCATGCGGAGATGCAGGGTATGGATCATTCAACGATGAACCACGCAGAAATGCAAAGTATGGATCACTCGAAAATGAATCATACTGAAATGTCAGCAACGAATCATTCACAGCATCAACAGATGACATCGACTCAGAAAAATACTGTGGTTGAAGGTTGGGCAAATGCTTCTACACCCGCAGGTGATAAGGCTTTGCAATATAGTGATTTAAAATCATTAACCCCACAACCAGATACCCGTGAAGCAAGCAGTGAACTGGTGATTCGTTTAGGCGGAACTATGGAACGCTATATATGGACCATCAACGGGAAAAAATTTAGTGATGCTGAACCGCTGAAAGTAAAGTATGGCGAACGTATTCGCATTAAATTTATTAATGACAGCATGATGGCGCACCCGATGCATTTACATGGCATGTTTATGCAATTGGAAAATGGGCAAGCAGCGGTTGATATGCCGAATAAACACACCATTGTGGTTCCACCTGCAAAAACTGTGACGGCGTTATTAACTGCGGATGAACTCGGTGAATGGGCGATTCATTGTCATTTGCTGTATCACATGAGCGCAGGCATGATGAATAAATTAATTGTTGCCAATGTGACAGATGGGAAAGTATCGACCACACCTCTATCAGAAGCGAGCCAATCTAAAGTTCAAAATTCAAATACGGAACAACAAGGAGAGCAACATGCACATCACTAATTTATTGCCAAAAATGGTTCTCCTTAGTTCATTAATATTGAGCCAAGTGGCTTTCGCACAAGAACAACAGGCACATGCTACACATCAGTCCATGACTGAATCAAAGGGTCATCACGCTGAGATGGATCATTCTCAAATGCAGCATGAGATGCACAATATGGATCATTCCAATATGCAGCAGATGACAATGCCCGTCAGTTCGAAAGAACCATCTTCAAAACAAGAATCTAGCGACGCTAAAACTGAAAAAGCGAATACTGAACAGCAGGAACAGGGAGATCAACATGCGCAGCATTAATGTATTTCCACAGACTGTTCTGGCGGGTTCTTTGTTGTTGCTGAGTCAGTTGACCTTAGCACAAGCACAGCAAGACCATACCGTGCATCAACAGCAAAGCGAATCACAGGGTCAGCAGGCTGAAATGGATCATTCTGAAATGCAGCATAATATGCCGAGTATGCATCATTCCAGTATGCAGCCAATGGCATCTCATGGCATGACTTCAGCTCCTGATTCGGTCAAACCAGTACAAGCATCACAATCAACCGATCATTCACACCATCAACAAATTCAGGGGAAAGAAGAACCATCTGAAAACAAGCACTCACAGCATGATCATCGTGCAGAACACGGTGCACAGGTTTATATGGTCAATACTTTTGATAATAAGTGGTTGATTGATGAAGGGGGGACAGGCACTTTAAAGTCTGAGTTTGAAACCCGTATTGGTACGGATGAAAATAAACTTTTTATTAAAGTGCACTTAGATAAGCATGAGTCAAATGCGGCTGAATATGAGGTGAAGACACTTTATAGCCGAATGATTTCAGACTTTTGGGATGCACAAATCGGTACACGTTATCGTGTCGAAAAAGTTGAGTTAGATCAGCACCGTAAAGATACCGAAGAAAAATGGGATGCCGTAATTGGTTTACATGGTCTGGCGCCGTATTTCTTTGAAACAGATGCCTATTTATATGTAGGTGAAGATCATTATTCAGGCTTGAGTCTGGAAACAGAGCGAGACTTGTTGTTGACACAAAAGCTTATTTTCCAACCCTATCTAGATGTAGATCTTGTGTTTAGTGATGATTCTAAATATGCCCAAAAAACAGGCTTGAGTAATGTGACAGCAGGTTTGGAAACGCGTTATGAAATCAGTAAAAAGGTCATGCCTTATATTGATATTGCGTATGAATATTCAAAAGGTAATGATGCAACACCTTGGCAGACAGAGAGTGGTTCTGAAAAAGGCTGGCTTTACGGTGCAGGCATTCGTTTTAAGTTCTAAGATCTGAGTTTACTCACATTTTATTCAGTTTAATAAATTCATAAGGCTTTAAAACTGCGGTTTTAAAGCCTTATTTTTTATAGGTGTATTTAATGTTATTGCACGACAGTTTCGCACCATAAAAGCGCGGCATTTAGTATAATTGAGCGTAATTATAAGGAGGAACGACCTCCCTTGGTGCTTAAATTTTAAAAGGTGCACCAAGAAAATTCCTCAGGACGACCTGATTTTTGATTCAAATTTGGAGGTCGTCATGGCTTGGATTGTACTTATTTTTGCTGGTATTTTTGAAATTGTCTGGGCATATTCCATGAAGCTGTCAGAAGGCTTTACCCGAATTGGTCCGAGTATTATCACCCTCATTTTTATGATTTTAAGCTTTGCATTATTGGCGTATGCGATGCGCACTTTACCCTTGGGAACAGCCTATACGATTTGGACGGGGATTGGTGCAATCGGCTCTTTTCTGGTCGGTATTTTTATTTTAGGTGAGCCTGCGACGGCTATGCGGATGCTTGCCGCCATCTTAATTATTTCAGGGCTTGTATTGATGAAGCTTTCATCTTCATAATCAGTCCTCTATTTATTTCTAAAGACCGCAGGAGCAGACAATGAAACTTGCATTTATGTATATGGCTTCTCCTGTTGGACAGTTAAAATTAGTTGCGCATGATACCGCGTTGGTTGCAGTACTCTGGGAAAGTGAAAATCCTAAACGCGTACGATTGGCGGAATTGGTCGAACAGCCCGATCATCCAATTTTGCTGCAAACACAACAACAGCTCATGCAATATTTTGCAGGCACACGTCAGCAGTTTGACCTGCCTTTAGATTTTGAAGGAACAGAATTTCAAAAGCAGGTTTGGCAAGCTTTGTTGAATATTCCTTTTGGTGAAACTCGCAGTTATAAAGACATTGCAGAACAATTAGGTAATCCCAAAGCGGTACGTGCCGTGGGAGCAGCCAATGGTAAAAATCCAATTTCCATTATTGCGCCGTGCCATCGGGTGATTGGTTCAAGCGGTAAATTGGTGGGTTTTGCAGGTGGTTTAAGTAATAAAGAGATTCTTTTAAAAATAGAACAACTTCAATAAACTGGATGACTTAATTCTTGAAAATAACTAGTCAAAATGATTGCACAGATTTTTGCACCGCTCTTGTCCACATTTTGGTGGATATTATTGCTATTTATCG
This sequence comes from Acinetobacter tibetensis, assembly GCF_023824315.1. NCBI lineage: Bacteria > Pseudomonadati > Pseudomonadota > Gammaproteobacteria > Moraxellales > Moraxellaceae > Acinetobacter > Acinetobacter tibetensis. The sequence continues at coordinate 671,504 of NZ_CP098732.1, forward strand.
TTATAGGCATCATCAAAGCATTTAAACCTTATTTAAAAGGAAAAATGGGGGAATTTGCCGTTGCAGCCCATGCCAAACTTTATTTAGATCAAGATCGTTATACACTACTTAATGATTGTACTTTGCCAGATGAGCAAAATCAGACCACACAAATCGATCATATTTTGCTGAGTCCTTTTGGTATTTTTGTGATTGAAACCAAAAACTATAAAGGTTGGATTTTTGGCAGTCAGCATCAAAAAATGTGGACACAGAAAATTTATAAAAAGAGTTTTAAGTTTCAAAATCCATTACATCAAAACTATAAACACCAAAAGGTGTTAGAGGCGGTGTTATCGGATATTGTTGAGCCTCAGTTCATTCATTCACTAGTGGTATTTATGCCTGATTGTGAATTTAAAACCCAGATGCCACAGCATGTTTTTCGTGGAGCGGGTTGGACGGATTATGTGAAAACTTTTCAAGAGGTTACGATTCCACCGATGAAGTTGAAACGTATTCAATTGCGGATTGAAAAAGAAGTACTCGAAAAGTCGTGGAAAACCAATCGTCAACATATTGAAAATTTAAAGATCAAACACAGTGAATAAAAATAAACCCACAGTTCAAGCAAGAGCTGTGGGTTTATAAATGAAAGCGAAAACTTAGAAACGTTTTGGAATTTTCTGTCCATTCGGAACAGGTGTTTCGGCTTGTTTTAATACGCCAAATAACCATGTTTCTGCATGTTGCACCGCAATTTTTAACTCATCGCCCATCGCGAGACGACCTGCAATAAAGCTCGCGAGTGAGCAACCTGAACCATGATATTCGCCTGCCAAACGTGGGCAATGACTTTCAGCCACAAACTCACCATCGATATATAAGGCATTGCGAATATAGTCGGCGGTATCTTCATGCCCACCTTTCACCAAAACTGCTTTTGCACCCATGGCAAACAATTTCTGTGTGGCCGCTTCCAAGTCCTGTTCGCCCGTTAAAGCACGTAATTCAACTGTATTTGGGGTAAGAATAGTGGCCAATGGAATGAGTTCGACAAAAGCTTTGACCAGTGTGGCTTGATCTCCTAAAGAACCACCGCTATTCGCCACCAACACTGGGTCAAGTACATAACGATACTCTGGATGTTCACGTAAAAATTCAGCCAGCGCTGCAATATTGTCGGTGGTACCGAGCATCCCAGACTTCACACACTGAATCGGTAGATCACCGACGACGGCATGTGCTTGAGCCAAAAGTAATTCTTTGGAGGTTGCTTCAAAGCCAAAGACTTGTTGTGAGTTTTGAATGGTCAGTGCGGTACATGCAATTGCGGCATGCGCACCACTTTGACCAATCGCTTCAATATCCGCTTGTAAGCCAGCACCGCCAGAAGGGTCTAAACCCGAAAAGCACAGTACAGTCGGGCGCATGTACATTTCCTTCATTCATGAGATTTGCGATAGTATAGGCAACTTTGAGCGAAGTCTCGAGCGTAATTTATTGGGTTGGACAATGATTAAGAATATCTTGATTGATTTAGATGGAACACTGACAGATCCCAAAGTCGGGATTACCACTTCTGCACGTTATGGTTTGGCAAAAGTAGGGCACCCGATTCCTGAGTCTGAGAATATTGACTGGATTATTGGTCCACCACTGAAAGCATCTTTGGCTAAAATTTTAAATGTTGACCCTCATGATGTGTTAGCGGATCAGGCCTTATTGGGCTATCGTGAGCGTTTCTCGGTCACAGGTTTATTTGAAAATCATGTGTTTGAAGATGTTGCACACACTTTAGCGACATTAAAAAGCAAAGGTTATCGCTTGTTTTTGGCAACGGCAAAACCCGAAGTTTATGCACGTCAGATTCTAGATCATTTTGATTTATTACAGTATTTTGAATACCCTTATGGCAGTGAACTGAATGGTGAACGAACCAATAAAGGGGAGTTAATTGCTTATATTCTAGAACAAGAGCAGCTTCAAGCCGAAGAGTGTTTTATGGTGGGTGACCGTGAGCATGATATTTTCGGCGCACGTAGCAATGGCATTGAAACCATTGCCGTGGAATATGGCTATGGCTCTATGGCTGAACTTGATGCAGCTCAACCCAAGGCTCGAATCCAACGCTTTGCAGATTTGCTGAACCTGATTTAATCAAGCATTGATCCATTTAAGCACCTTACTTTCCCTTGTTGAAAAGTAAGGTGCTTGGTTTTATATGCCTAATGTTCTACGAATTTCATTGGCTAAAACTGTGGGATTGGCATGTTGATGTGGAATACTAAAACTTTTAAAGCCATCCCCTCTAAATTTACGATCTACTTCTAATAACACGTGTGTTTGATGTTGCTCTGCCACAAATGACACTTCAATTTCATTGATGCCGCTAAAGAACTGCGCAGGTTTAAACTCTAACTCTTGATAACAGCCGAGGGTCGAGTAAAAACCATTGCCACGAAGTTGCCCTTTTTCAACATCGGCAGTCACCAAGTGAAAACCACATTGTTGCATGGCTTGAAGAAAGCTGTGCATGGTAGGCGTCGGGGTGATCTGTAGATAGTCTTTATCGGTGGCATCGAGTCCCCAATCGACATCTAAATGAGTATGTAACCAAACACGGGTTTTATTGCTGTGGCAAGCCAGATCGGTTAACGGCGTTTCAAAAGGCAATTGAATTGAAAACGGGAAGGTGTGGGTCTGGTTGGCTTGTAATTCAAATGCACCACTAATATGCCATTCCGCAATCGTCAAATTGGTGTTGTATTCTGAGTCATTCGATTCGACTTCGGCTGTGGTCATTAATTTTAAATAGATGCCATTGATATGTTTATTGGAAGAAGCACCAGTAAAAATTACTTCTCCATTCAGGACTTGACCTGCTTGTAATTGGCTGTTGTGTATGCGGGTGTCTACCTGAATGCCTTGTAGACCTAGGCTCGACATGAGTTTATTCAACATGATGCAAAAATTCCTAAAAAAGAAAGATATGAAAATTAAGAAAAATTAGAAAATGAAAAATAAGTGATTTCTAAAATAAAGCTGCTCGAGATTAGCATAATTTAGGCGAGGCTTAGCGCATATCTAAATATAAAGTTTCTTTAATTTCTTCCATCACAATATAGCTATGCGATGAAGCAGATGAGGGGAGTTTTTTGAGTAAATCCCCCAGTAAGCGACGGTAAGCACTCATTTCTTTTAAGCGTGCTTTGACCAGATAATCGAATTCGCCTGAGATTAAGTGACATTCCAAAACCTCAGGAATTTCGACCAAATCACGTGCCACTTGGTCAAACACATCGCCTGACTTGGCAGAGAGTTTAATCTCTAAAAACACCAGTAAATTTCGGTCGACCAGCGCAGGATTAAGCCGCGCGTGATAGCCCGTAATAATGCCATCACGCTCGAGTCGTTTGACTCGTTCTGAACAAGGCGTGGTGGATAAATTGACCCGAGAAGCCAATTCACTAATCGCAATCCGTCCTTCTATTTGCAGAATATCCAAAATCAGGCGATCTACACGGTCTAATTTACGCATAAGTTTTTCCCTATTTTTAGCCTTTATTTAGTGAAATTGGCATGAATATATCTCAACTATACCTATTAAATCAGTCAAATTCACTATTGATGTAGAAATATACTAGTTAAATAAACTGGTGAAGCAGTGAGAGAAAGGAAATGCGCGTAATCGTTCTAGGTAGTGGTGTAATTGGTGTAGCAAGTGCATATTATCTTGCGCAGCAGGGAGCAGAAGTCACTGTATTGGACCGCCAAGCAGGTCCAGCAGAAGAAACAAGTTTTGGTAATGCAGGGCAAATTTCGCCAGGGTATTCGACCCCTTGGGCAGCACCGGGCATTCCATTTAAAGCCGTGAAGTGGATGTTCCAGCATCATGCACCATTGGCGATTAATATGGATGGCAGCATGTGGCAGTTACAGTGGATGGCACAAATGCTGAAAAACTGTAATGCGCAAAGCTATTCAATCAATAAAGAACGTATGACCCGTGTGGCGGAATACAGCCGTGATTGTTTACGTGAATTGCGTAAAGACACAGGAATCAGTTATGAAAACCGTTCAAAAGGCACATTACAGGTGTTCCGTAATGAAGCGCAATTAGAAGCGGTACAACGTGATATTCAAGTATTAAAAGAGTGTGGCGTACCACATGAATTGTTATTGAAAGATGACTTGGCTCGCGTAGAACCTGCACTGGGCTTTGCCAAAGATAAATTAGTTGGTGGTTTACACTTGCCAAATGACGAAACGGGCGATTGCTATAAGTTCACCAATTCGCTTGCAGATATTGCCAAAGCCAATGGTGTGAAGTTCTTGTTTAACCAGAACGTCGAGCGTTTAGTGGTTGAAGGCGATGAAATCAAAGGTGTAGTGGTGAATGGTCAAGTATTGACCGCAGACCGTTATGTGTTGGCATTCGGTAGTTATTCACGTGATTTCTTAAAACCACTTGAGTTAAATCTACCTGTCTATCCAGTCAAAGGCTATTCATTGACGGTGCCAATTATCGATCCTGCATTTGCACCACAATCAACCGTACTGGATGAAACTTACAAAATTGCGATTACCCGTTTTGATCAACGTATCCGTGTCGGTGGTATGGCAGAGTTAAGCGGTTTCAACTTGAAACTGAATGATGATCGCCGTGGCACACTAGAAATGGTGACCAAAGATTTATTCCCTGGCGGTGATTTACCTAATGCAACGTTCTGGACAGGCTTACGCCCAATGACTCCAGACAGTACGCCAATTATTGGGGCGACTCGCTTTAAAAATCTGTTCTTGAACACAGGACATGGCACCTTAGGTTGGACCATGGCATGTGGTTCAGGCAAGCTGATCAGTGACTTGGTGATGAACCATAAACCAGATATCAGCATTGATGGTCTGTCGATTGAACGTTATTTAAGTGCAGCATAATTCCTGAATTCAGGGAATTGTTTGAACTTTAGGGAAGAAGGGTTATGCCACGTCCAATTACTGCGGTGATTCATCAATCCGCACTCAAACATAATCTGGCAATTGCGCGTGCCGCAATGCCAGACAGCCAAGTTTTTGCCGTGGTCAAAGCCAATGCCTATGGGCATGGCATTGAACGCGTATATCAAGCATTTAAATCTGCCGATGGTTTTGCATTGCTTGATATCGAAGAAGCCAAACGTATTCGTGCTTTGGGCTGGACAGGAGAAATCTTGTTACTGGAAGGTATTTTCTCGCCGCAAGATTTATATGATTGTGCACAGTATCAATTGAGTTTTACTGTACATAATGAACTGCAAATTCAATGGTTACAGCAGTTTCCTGTTGCAGCACAATTTAAAGTGTTCTTAAAAATGAACAATGGCATGAATCGTTTAGGATTTACGCCAGAACACTACGTACACGCGTGGCAACAACTGAAAGGTTTAGCTTCGGTTAAAGACTTGGTACACATGATGCATTTCTCAGATGCCGATGGTGAACGTCAAGGGCAATCAGGGATTGAATATCAGCATCAAGTGTTTCAGCAGATTTTGCAACAGTATCCAGGGCCATGTTCGGTCAGTAATAGTGCCGCAATTTTAAGATACTCTAGCCAGTTACGCTCGGATTATGCGCGTAGTGGCATCATGCTATACGGCAGTTCTCCAGATTTTCCACGTCATACGATTCAAGACTGGAATCTACAACCGAGTATGAGTTTACGCAGTGAAATCATCTCGATTCAACAGTTAAATCCAAATGACAGTATTGGCTATGGCTCTAGTTTTGTCGCAGACCGACCGATGCGGGTTGGTATTGTCGCATGTGGCTATGCCGATGGTTATCAACGCATCTCACCGACAGGCACCCCTGTACTGGTGAACTCCATTCGTACCCGTACTTTAGGGCGTGTCAGCATGGACATGCTTGCCGTTGACCTTGATCCAATTCTGGATGCCCAAATTGGCAGTGAAGTGGTGTTGTGGGGGCAATCGAGCACTGGGGCGGTATTGCCGATTGATGAGGTTGCAGCAACCTCTGGCACCGTTGGCTATGAACTGATGTGTGCAGTCACTGCACGCGTCAATTTTTCAATTCAGGAATAAGGAATTTTAACCATGTCACAACAAGATATTCAGCGCTTTAATACCACTCCTGTAATGAGTGCTGTGACGGTTTTTAACAACGTGGTGTATTTATCGGGTCAGGTGCCTAAAAATCCTGATTTGGATATTACGGGGCAAACTCAAGATGTATTAAACACCATTGATCAGCTTTTGGCACAAGCCAACAGTGATAAAAGCCGTATTTTGTCGACACAACTTTTTCTGAAAGATTTGGCTGATTTTTCAGTGGTGAATGAAATTTGGATTGACTGGTTAAAAGACCATGCAACGCCTGCACGCGCTACCATTCAAGCCGATTTGGTCAATCCAAAATGGCTCATTGAAATTGCGGTAATTGCGGCACAAAAGTAAGTAATCATCCATGGAATGGAGGACGCAAGTAATGAGCAAAGTGATCAACTGACTAACCACGAAGGTTAAGGATTACATTGTTAAGGATAAGGGCTTAGCCCTAGATCAATGTTATTGCTCGAGAGGAGCTAGATCTGGGTTAAGTCATATAAAGGAATTAAAAAAGGATGTTGAGTTATGACCACAATGCGTGAGCCAAAAGCTGAACAAGCGACCCACGAGTTGCAACGCAAGCTCTCTAATCGTCATTTACAATTGATTGCAATTGGCGGAGCTATTGGTACAGGTTTATTTATGGGTTCAGGGAAAACCATCTCCCTCGCTGGACCTTCAATTTTACTGATCTATATGATCATTGGTGGTATGTTCTTTTTCCTTATGCGTGCATTAGGTGAAATTCTACTCTCCAATCTGCATTACAAATCTTTCATCGATATGGCACACGATTTAATAGGTCCTGCAGCGGGCTATTATATCGGCTGGTCGTATTGGCTAGGTTGGGTCTTGGTCGGTATAGCTGACCTTGCTGCCATTATTAATTATCTGAATTTCTGGTTACCGCCCGATATGGCGTTTACGCCCATAGGGCAAGCGTTGATCAGTGCGGGTTGTGTATTGTTTGTACTTGGACTGAATCTTTTAACCGTCAAGCTCTTTGGTGAGATCGAATTTTGGTTTGCACTGATCAAAATTTTAGCCATTTTAGGCTTGATTGTCATCGGCGGCTTTATGGTATTCAGCCATTTCCAAGCACCACAAGGCTCAGTTGCCAGCTTTAGCAATGTCTGGGCAAATGGTGGAATGTTCCCTAAAGGTACCAGTGGTTTCTTGGCAGGTTTCCAGATTGCACTCTTTGCTTTTGTGGGTGTGGAATTAATTGGAACCATGGCGGCTGAAGCCAAAGATCCAGAAAAAAACTTACCGAAAGCGGTGAATGCAATTCCAACCCGAATCATTTTATTCTATGTGTTGGCGTTATTTATTGTGATGTCAGTAACACCTTGGAATCAGATTCCAGCGGATCAAAGCCCATTTGTGAGCTTATTCTTACATGCGGGTATTCCCGTTTCTGCCATCATTATGAACTTGGTGGTACTGTCTTCCGTCATGTCTTCGATGAATAGTGGCGTGTTTTCGACCAGTCGTATGCTGTTTGGCTTATCTCGCGATGGTCAAGCACCTAAAGGTTTGGGTGAATTATCTAGTCGTGCTGTTCCAGCCAAAGGCTTGTTATTTTCTTGCATCTTTATTATGGCTGGTGCGGCGCTACAGTATTTCGTGCCGAACACGGTGGAAGCCTTTACCTTAGCAAGTTCATTGTGTGTAATTCTATTTATCAGTATTTGGGGACTCATTATGGTGTGCTATTTACGCTACCGTAAACTGCGTCCTGAATTACATGCACAATCGAAGTTTAAAATGCCAGGTGGGGTGTGGATGTCTTATGTGGTATTGATTTTCCTTTTCTTTACCTTGGTCATTTTAAGTTTAGAACCTGATACTTTACGTGCCTTAATCATTAGCCCTGTGTGGTTAATTATTTTGGCCACTACTTATCGTGTGTTGTATTTACCACGTGTGAAAAAACGTATGTTAAGACAGCAACTCGATAGCTAAGTAAAACTGATCCTTCACTAGCGATATCTGAGAGAAAGCCCGCGTAAGCAGGGCTTTCTTTTTGTTTGAGCTGAATAAATAGATGCTAATGGAGTGTTAGATAATTGTATGATTTTATGCATAAAAGCTGTTTAAATCAGGTGGTTTAACTTTTAATGAAGCACTTTAAAATTTTAACAACGGTTTATGCGTAATTATAAAATCGACATCCTGCGCGGCGTGTCCATCCTTTTGGTATTGATTCACCATTTTAATATTCCATATAAATTACACGATACCTTTCTCGGCATCCCAATTGGGGGCGAAAGCTTCAGTAGCTTAATTGCAAGGAATGGCAACTATGGTGTGACCATGTTTTTTGTCATTTCGGGTTTTTTGATTACCCAACATACCTTGCAGCGCAGCGGGTCTTTGGCGCAGATTAAGCTGAAAGATTTTTATATCCGTCGTATTGCCCGAATTATGCCGTGTCTGGTGTTATTGGTAGCGCTGGTCAGTGTGCTTGGGAGTTTAGGATTACAACCTTTTCTCAATCAGTCGCCCAATGGCGTAGAGGTGTCCTATGCTGTGACTGTCCTTTCCGCTTTTAGCTTCTGGATGAATCTACTGATTATCAAATACGGTTGGGTCAACTATGCTTTGGGCGTATTGTGGTCTTTATCGGTTGAAGAGGTTTTCTATTTAGTATTTCCTGTACTGTGTTTAGGGCTTGGTCGAGGCAAAGGCTTTATTGTTTTTTTACTCGCGGCAATCGCTTATGCTCCGTATTTTCGTGCTTTACATTTTGGCGAGGAAAGCGGCGCTTATCTGTATCACTATTTTTCTAGTTTTGATGGCATTGCGATTGGCTGCCTCACCGCAATGTATGTACAGCATTTTAAAGGTGCAATTTACAATCAAAAAATGATTGTTGTAGTAACAGCGTTTCTGATGACCGCTTTATATTTTTATGCACCAATCAAAGAGGTAAGTACATGGGGTATCAGTGTATTTGCGTTACTTACAGCATTACTGATATTTTGTTTTGCCCAAGATCCCAAAGTTAAACCTGTCTCATACGCGGCACGGAGTTTGGTCTGGATTGGACAGCGTAGCTATGAAATGTATCTGTTTCATTTGATTATTCTCGGCTTAATGAAAGTGGTGTATTTCCCCAAAGAAACTGTAGCGGCTGAAAAGCTGATGTTGTTGCCTGTTTATTTTATCGCAGTGTTTATTTTGAGTTGGGCGATTGAAAAGTATTATTCGACCCCGCTCAATTTAAAAATTCGTCAAGCTTGGATACGGTCATAGCGCTGATCTTTAGCTGTGCTGTTGATTTTTTACAGACATTAAAAAGCCCCGAATCAATCGGGGCTTTTTAATTGTGGGATTTTAAAATGTCGGTTTGACTACGACTAAAATCACCACAGCAAATAAAATTAGGGTCGGCATTTCATTAAAGAAGCGCCAGAACTTGTGTGACTTGTAATGTGCGTGACCAATTAATTTCTTACGGTAATAACCGCAGACAAAATGGTAAATCACCAACAGTCCAACCAAGCCGACTTTCAGATAAAACCATAATGCTTCATGGTAGTGGCGCGTTGCATCACCCCAATCCACCAAAAAATGTGCCGTGATCAATGTCGCAATCATCGATGGCCACATAATGCCACGGTACAATTTACGTTCCATGACCTCGAAACGTTGATGACTAACGGCATCATCACTCATGGCATGGTAAACATAGAGCCGTGGTAAGTAGAACAATGCAGCGAACCAACACACCACGGCAATAATATGTAATGCTTTTACCCACAAGAAAGCATCAGAAGGAGCATCCATCAAGTCACCCTAAAATGGGCGGCTTAGCCTTCCCACTTTTTGAAAATGAGACATGCATTTACGCCGCCAAAACCGAAACTGTTACTCATCACAGTATTCAATTTTGCGTCACGTTTTTCAAGCACGATATCAAATGGTTTTGCGCCTTCATCTAGTTCAGTCACGTTGATGTTTGGTGCAATAAAGTCATTTTGCATCATCAGTACTGAGTAGATCGCTTCTTGTACACCAGCAGCACCCAAGCTATGACCTGTCATTGACTTGGTCGAGCTAAGTGGAGGAACTTGACCTTCACCAAATGCACGTTCCATTGCCAATAATTCAGTCACGTCACCCGCAGGTGTCGACGTACCATGCGTATTCACATAGTCAATCTTATCTACGCCGTGTTGTTTTGCTTCTTCTAGCGCCATAAGTACACAACGTGTTGCGCCTTCACCAGATGGGGCAACCATGTCTGCACCATCACTGTTTGCAGCATAACCCACTACTTCGGCTAAAATGTTGGCACCACGTGCTTGAGCGTGTTCAAGCGATTCAAGCACCACGAAACCGCCACCGCCAGCGATGACAAAACCGTCACGGTCTGCTGAATATGGACGAGAAGCTGTTTCTGGCGTGTCATTGTACTTCGAGCAAAGTGCGCCCATCGCATCAAACAACAAGCTTTGAGACCAGTGATCTTCTTCACCACCACCTGCCAGCATTAAGTCTTGTTTACCCAATTGAATCAGGTTGTAGGCATAACCAATTGCATCAGCAGAGGTTGCACAAGCGCTAGTAATGGTATGAGCAACGCCTTGCATTTTAAATGCCACACCGACGTTTGCAGTGATGGTGTTCGACATGTTACGTGGCACGAAGAAAGGACCAACTTTACGCGCACCTTTAGTGTCGAGCAATTCTTTCATTTCGATGACAGATGCTGTTGAACCACCACCTGAACCACCTGCAATACCGTAGCGAGGATTGCCACCAATTTGCTCTGCAGTCAGACCAGCATTTTCTACCGCAGCAACTGCAGCGTTATACGCATACATTGCACATACGCCCATAAAGCGTTTTAATTTGCGGTCAATGTGGTCAAAATTTTGTTCTGCTGCTGCGCTGATGTGACTTTTGAAATTAAGTTCAGCATAAGTCGGGTTAAAACGTGTTCCAGAAATCCCGTTTTGCAATGAATGAGTGACATCTTCTAAAGTGTTACCGATGCATGAGTTGATACCCATACCCGTAATTACAACACGTTTCATCTACAGATCCCTTATATGGTGATATTTCGCATGACTGTATGCAATCAGGGGAGAGCCTTTATGCTACAAGTCTTCATATGTTTGATTTGCAATCATGATAGCAGAAAGAATTTTGAATTCTTATGGCAAATATGATGTGTATTTGGAAGAAAGGAAAAAAGTGAATTTAGGCAAAGTTCTTAACTAAAAGAAACAGTTTGATGTTGAGATAAACTTAGACTATACCTAGTATTTAGCGAGAAATGAAAGAATTGAACAAGAAGGGTCAAGAATGACAGAAGCTAATAATAAACAATCAACAGGATTCCTCTCAAATGCCTTTGGAGTGGCTAAAAAGCTCAGCCAAACTGGAATCGATGTTTTGCAACATGTTGCACCAGGCTCTATTTCAGCTTATCCGCAAGGCGCGGGAAATTCAGCGTTTATTGAGGGGAAAGCACATTCTAAATCTGCTTTTGAGACCCAAAAATATCAAGATGCACAGCAGATTTTACGAGAACATTTTCCGCAAGTTTCCCGACAACTTTTAGGGCGTCATTATTCAAAAGCGAATAATGTGGCGAATTTTGTTGCACCACAATATACCGATAAAATTAGCGACTATTTTTTTGAAAAACTGAATGCCTTTAGTTCAGATATCAGTTCTGTCGATGATGTTTTGGATCAGGCCGGGGTACGTGATCTGGAAAGCTTAACGCAAGATATTGATCGTTCTAAACGCATTAGTCAGGCTTTAGCAGAACAAAATAAATGGATTGCCTCTTTACAAGGCCTGCTTACAGGGGCAACGGGAACCATTGGCTCAAGTGTCGATATTCCATTGTCTTTAATTTTGTCACTGAGAACCATTTATCAGGTCGGGCGATCTTATGGCTTTGAGCTGAATAAAGATACTGAACAAGAAATTATTCAATTTATTTTCAAACAAATTGATTTAGGAATTATTGCAGAGAAGCAAGCCTTATTAATGGCGGTTAAAACCGTGTCTAAAATGTTGCAAACACATGATATTGGGCAGTTGCAGTATTTATTGGGCTCAAGCAATGACATTGAAATGCTTAGAAAATGGCTACATAATGAGCAGGGCGATTATAAATGGGCTTGGATGAATAAAGTCCCGAACTATAGCTTCCTAAGCAAATTGACACCTGTTGCAAGTGCAACGTTAAGTGCAGTATATAGTTGGAAACTAATAGAAGATGTCAATCAAAAAGCACAAGTGGTTTTTGCTCAAGCACGTCAATATATCCAGCAACATAAAGACCTTGAACTCTCAGTGGTCACTGCCTATGAACGTTCATTGACGTTATTGTCACAAGCGACACCAAAACTATTTACCGAAACGGTTCAACCAAGTTTACTTGAGGCAGAGTCTATCAATGCTGTAGTTGAGACCACATTGGAAAATAATAAAAATATTACCAAAGTTCACGTAAAGAAAAAAACTACGCCAAAACCAAGCCATGAAGCTGAGCAGCAACAGAAAATTGAGCAAGGCTTAGAAAAATTGGCCGATCATTTGGTTGAACCACGGGCAGAAGTAAAGCTTCAACAGCCTGCATTAACCTCAAGTAGTGATGCTATAGAGGTTATTGTGGATGGTGTTTCGGAAAAAATTGAAAACCCTTTGGCAGAGCCAATAGTGGCTGCAAAGCGTCCACGTAAGGTACCTACAAAAAGGGTTACAAAAAAGCCAATCCCGCCCAATGAAAAATAAATCTCGAAAATTGTTCAAAAAACGTTAAGAAAAGCAAGATGGTTTACGGATAAAGGGCTCTCGAATGTTGACCATTTTTGCATCTTGACTTACAATTGCATGCCCTCAAAAAGTAGTATTTTTTGGGGCTTTTTATTAACGGGAGAATTGCCATATGGCAACAACAAATCAGTTGATCCGCAAGGGTCGTACGACTTTAGTTGAAAAATCTAAAGTTCCTGCGTTGAAGGCTTGTCCACAACGTCGTGGTGTTTGTACACGTGTTTACACAACTACACCTAAAAAACCTAACTCAGCAATGCGTAAAGTTTGCCGTGTTCGCTTAACTTCTGGTTTTGAAGTTTCTAGCTACATCGGTGGTGAAGGCCATAACCTACAAGAGCACAGTGTTGTTCTTATCCGTGGTGGTCGTGTTAAAGACTTACCAGGTGTACGTTACCATACCGTTCGTGGTTCTTTAGACTGTGCTGGCGTGAAAGATCGTAACCAGTCACGTTCTAAATACGGTACTAAACGTCCTAAGAAATAATCTTTCGAGATTAAAATCTTAGTTCATTAGAACTGCAATCCTTTATCGTCTCGCTTGTCTGATTTCTGCATTTATTTTGTGAAATTCAAGCGACGTGTAGTAAGGCCAGCGAAGGTACATGACACTTTGTACCACTGCTGGATTAACCTGAAGTGTCATATCTATAGGTAGTTTAAAATGCCAAGACGTCGCGTAGTTGCTGCTCGTGAAATCCTTCCGGATCCTAAGTTCAGTAGCCAAACAATCGCTAAATTCATGAACCACGTAATGCAAGATGGTAAAAAATCTATTGCTGAAAGTATCGTTTACGGTGCTTTAGACCGCGTTCAAGAAAAAAACAAAGTAGACCCAGTTGAATTTTTCGAGACTACTCTTGAAAAAGTTCGTCCTATGGTCGAAGTAAAAGCTCGCCGTGTTGGTGGTGCTACTTATCAAGTACCTATGGAAGTGCGCCCATCCCGTCGTACTGCCTTGGCTATGCGTTGGTTAGTAGATGCTGCTGCTAAGCGTTCTGAAAAAACTATGGCTTTACGTCTTGCTGGTGAGTTGCTTGATGCAGCTGAAGGTAAAGGCGCAGCTGTTAAAAAACGTGAAGATGTGCACCGTATGGCTGAAGCCAACAAAGCCTTCTCTCACTACCGTTTCTAAGCGGATAAAACAGGCCTTAATCAGGACAATGACAATTATGTTTTCACATAATTGTCATCAAATCGCTTTAAGTTGCTAAGCAGCTTAAAGCGTCCTGTTTTAACAACAAAATTTAGGAATGCTAGAAATCATGGCTCGTCAAACTCCAATTTCTCGTTACCGTAACATTGGTATCTCTGCGCACATTGACGCAGGTAAAACAACTACGACTGAACGTATTTTGTTCTACACAGGTGTATCTCACAAAATTGGTGAAGTACATGATGGTGCAGCAACAATGGACTGGATGGAACAAGAGCAAGAACGTGGTATTACCATTACTTCTGCTGCGACAACTTGTTTCTGGTCAGGTATGAGTAGCCAATTCCCACAACACCGTATCAACGTAATCGATACACCGGGACACGTAGACTTCACAATCGAAGTTGAACGTTCTATGCGTGTTCTTGACGGTGCGTGCATGGTTTACTGTGCGGTAGGTGGTGTACAACCTCAGTCTGAAACTGTATGGCGTCAGGCTAACAAATATAAAGTGCCTCGTTTAGCATTCGTGAACAAGATGGACCGTACTGGTGCAAACTTCTTCCGTGCTGTTGAACAAGTTAAAACTCGTTTAGGCGGTAATCCTGTTCCTATCGTTGTGCCAATCGGTGCTGAAGATACGTTTGCAGGTGTTGTTGACCTTATCGAAATGAAAGCGATTATCTGGGATGAAGCATCTCAAGGTATGAAGTTCGAATACGGCGATATTCCAGCTGACCTCGTTGATACTGCTAATGAATGGCGTACCAAGATGGTTGAAGCTGCTGCTGAAGCTTCAGAAGAATTAATGGACAAGTACCTAGAAGAAGGCGATCTTTCTAAAGAAGACGTCATCGCTGGCTTACGTGCTCGTACATTAGCATCTGAAATTCAAGTAATGCTTTGTGGTTCTGCGTTCAAAAACAAAGGTGTTCAACGTATGTTGGATGCTGTAATTCAATTCTTACCTTCTCCTACAGAAGTTAAAGCAATTGAAGGTGTTCTTGACGACAAAGCTGAAACTAAAGCATCTCGTGAAGCATCTGACGAAGCTCCGTTCTCTGCGTTAGCGTTCAAAATCATGAACGACAAATTCGTAGGTAACTTGACATTCGTACGTGTTTACTCTGGTGTTCTTAAACAAGGTGATCCTGTTTATAACCCAGTTAAATCTAAGCGTGAACGTATCGGTCGTATCGTGCAAATGCATGCGAACGAACGTCAAGATCTTGATGAAATCCGTGCAGGTGATATCGCAGCGTGTGTAGGTCTTAAAGACGTTACAACGGGTGATACATTATGTGATGAGAAAAACATCATTACGCTTGAACGTATGGAATTCCCAGAGCCAGTAATTTCATTGGCTGTTGAACCAAAAACTAAAGCTGACCAAGAAAAAATGTCAATTGCTTTAGGTCGTTTGGCTAAGGAAGATCCATCATTCCGCGTTCGTACAGATGAAGAATCTGGTCAAACCATTATTGCTGGTATGGGTGAGCTTCACCTTGACATCATCGTTGACCGTATGAAGCGTGAATTCGGTGTTGAAGCGAACATTGGTAAACCAATGGTTGCTTACCGCGAAACAATCAAAAAGACTGTTGAGCAAGAAGGTAAGTTCGTTCGTCAAACAGGTGGTAAAGGTAAATTCGGTCATGTATATGTTCGTTTAGAGCCTATGGATGTTGAAGAAGCTGGTAAAGAATACCAATTCGCTGAAGAAGTTGTAGGTGGTACTGTACCTAAAGAATTCTTCGGTGCGGTTGATAAAGGTATTCAAGAACGTATGAAGAATGGTGTCTTGGCTGGTTACCCTGTTGTGGGTATTAAAGCGACATTATTTGACGGTTCTTACCACGATGTCGACTCTGACGAATTGTCGTTCAAAATGGCTGGTTCTTACGCATTCCGTGATGGTTTCATGAAAGCAGACCCTATCTTGCTTGAACCAATCATGAAAGTTGAAGTAGAAACTCCAGAAGACTACATGGGCGATATCATGGGTGACTTAAACCGTCGTCGTGGTATGGTTCAAGGTATGGACGATTTACCTGGTGGAACTAAAGCAATTAAAGCTGAAGTACCATTGGCTGAGATGTTTGGTTACGCGACTCAAATGCGTTCTATGTCTCAAGGTCGTGCGACTTACTCTATGGAATTTGCTAAATACGCTGAAACTCCACGTAACGTGGCGGAAGGCATTATCGCTAAGTTCCAATCTGGCGGTAAAAAAGGTGACGACGAGTAATCTTTCGATTACTATAAGCCCAAACTAATTTTTTAGTTAATAACCAGTTGCTCATGCAGTAATCCTGCATGAGTAGTTTAAAAAGGAAAATCAAATGGCTAAGGCTAAGTTTGAACGTAATAAGCCACACGTAAACGTGGGCACAATCGGTCACGTTGACCATGGTAAAACTACTTTAACTGCTGCGATTGCAACTATTTGTGCAAAAACTTACGGCGGTGAAGCGAAAGATTACTCACAAATCGACTCTGCTCCTGAAGAAAAAGCACGTGGTATTACAATTAATACTTCACACGTAGAATACGATTCTCCAATCCGTCACTACGCGCACGTAGACTGCCCGGGCCACGCCGATTATGTTAAAAACATGATTACTGGTGCTGCTCAGATGGACGGCGCGATCCTTGTGTGTGCTGCGACTGACGGTCCAATGCCACAAACTCGTGAACACATCCTTCTTTCACGTCAGGTTGGTGTACCTTACATCATCGTATTCTTAAACAAATGCGACCTAGTTGACGACGAAGAGTTACTTGAATTAGTAGAAATGGAAGTTCGTGAACTTCTTTCTACTTATGACTTCCCAGGTGATGACACTCCAGTTATCCGTGGTTCTGCTCTTGCTGCGCTTAATGGCGATGCTGGTCAGTACGGTGAGTCTTCAGTTCTTGCTCTTGTTGAAGCGCTTGACTCTTACATTCCAGAACCAGAACGTGCTATCGACAAAGCATTCTTAATGCCAATCGAAGACGTATTCTCTATCTCTGGCCGTGGTACAGTAGTAACTGGTCGTGTAGAAGCTGGTATCGTGAAAGTAGGCGAATCAGTTGAAATCGTTGGTATCCGTGATACTCAAACAACTACAGTTACTGGCGTTGAAATGTTCCGTAAACTTCTTGATGAAGGCCGTGCGGGCGAGAACTGTGGTGTTCTTCTTCGTGGTACTAAGCGTGAAGACGTACAACGTGGTCAAGTACTTGCTAAACCAGGTACAATCAAGCCACACACTAAATTCGACGCAGAAGTATACGTACTTTCTAAAGAAGAAGGTGGTCGTCATACTCCATTCCTTAACGGTTACCGTCCACAATTCTATTTCCGTACGACTGACGTAACTGGCGCAATCCAATTACAAGAAGGCGTTGAAATGGTAATGCCTGGTGACAACGTTGAAATGTCAGTAGAATTAATCCACCCAATCGCAATGGACCCAGGTCTACGTTTTGCGATCCGTGAAGGTGGTCGTACAGTTGGTGCTGGTGTTGTTGCGAAAGTAACTGCATAATCACTTATTGTGTGAAAAAAGCGCTCCTTTGGGGCGCTTTTTTTATGCCTATAAAATGTATAAATTCCAGACTTTTCTATTCTGCATGAGATATTTTTTTCGTGTACCCATACAACCGATAGATCAATAGGTTTCTATTGAGATAAAAATAGAATCATAAAATTGTTAGACAATTCACCTGTAAAACTGTCCTTAACTGATACTTCCTTGACCTTATCTGCCCTTATCGCTTGTGGTGAAAACCGTAATATTAGAATTAAGAAAAAACAAACATAAAGATAGTTAGACCTTATGGGTCTGTAGGAGTCTCAGGATGAATGCTAAAGTAAATATTTCAAATCGTGCGGGTGCAAGTTTTCCTGTTCGTCGCATGGATTTTGAATTTGGTGAAGTGGCACGTTATTGGGCAGGCGGTGATGCGGGACTTACGCATTTTATGACGGCATTATCTGCCTTATTTCCTGAAGGTGAGCAGTTTTTTGTGGATAGTACTCGTGCGGTACGCAAAAATCCAAAACTCAGTGATCTTGATTTACAAAAGGAAATCAGTGCTTTTATTGGCCAAGAGGCTATGCATTCTAAAGAGCATTTGGCTTTTAATTCTTCTGCCCAAGCATATGGCTATGATGTTAGAACGATGGAAAATCAGACAGCAAAAGTCATTAAAACAGGCACAAAAGTCGTTGCTCAATTACTAAAGCCATTTGGTTTTAGCAAGGAAATGATTGATTTAACAGGAACGTGTGCGTTAGAGCATTTTACCGCAGTCATTGCTGCTGAATTATTACAAAATGAAGATGTTCAGGCCATTTTTAACAATAAAACCATGTATCAGTTATGGATGTGGCATGCAATTGAAGAAAATGAACATAAAGCAGTTGTGTTTGATGTTTATACAGCAATGTATGGGCGTGGTCTGAAAGCATATGCAATGCGTGCAACAGCCATGATTCTTGCTATGACACTCATTTTTATAACACAATCTTATTTTACCGCTCAATTAATGAAAACTGACGGGAAATTGACATTGAAAGACAGTAAGCGCATGTTGAAATTTATGTATGGCGGTAAAGGTTTTATCACTCGCCAAATTCCTGAGCTATTAGATTTCTTCCGCCCTAATTTTCATCCAAATGATAGCAATACAGATCAGTTATTGGCAGAATGGAAACTAAAATTGGGATTCTGATTCGAGTACTTATATTGTAAAGGGCAAACAAAATTGCCCTTTTTTTGTATTTGTGTTGTGAGTTGATGTTTTATAATATAAGCGACTGAATTAAAAAGTTGTTTCTACACATGATACGTTCAATGCATCCCTCTGATCTCGCGGCAGTGACCGCAATTGAACAACTGGTTCAAACCCATCCTTGGAAGGAACAACAATTTAAAGAATCGATAGATTCTTATCACAGTACCGTGATTGAACAGCAAGGGCAGGTGGTTGGTTTTTGTATCTTACAACCTGTTTTGGACGAAGCAAATTTATTATTGATGGCGATTCATCCTAATCAGCAGGGCAAGGGTTTGGGTTATCGGCTTTTAGATGAGTCAATTGCTTTACTGAAGAATCAACCCGTGCAAATTTTCTTGGAAGTACGGGAAAGCAATCAAGCTGCAATAGCTCTGTATGAGAAGTCAGGTTTCCATCAGATTGATTTGCGTAAAAATTATTATCCAAGCTCAAATGGTGGGCGTGAGCATGCCATTATTATGGTTAAAGCTTGTACGGACGATTTTTCTCAGTTATTCAAATCATGATTTAAATACTTATGCGATGGGGTGAATCGACTCCATCAAAATATCAAGCTTATTTAATGATTGAATTGTTCCAACCAGAGGGGAGTGTGGTCATTAATGAGTTTCCCAAAAGTTGAATCTCTTCTGCACTGAGTGAGCGATTAATACGACGCCATTGCCCATCGAGCAATAATTCTAGTGGCGTGTATTGCGACTTATAATTCATTTTATTGGAATGTGGCACCCAGTAACCTAAATAGACATAGTCCAATTGCTGTTGTTGTGCATATTCAATTTGTTTCATGATGGCAAAAGCCCCTAATGAGCGGCGATTTTCATCGGGGTCAAAAAAGGTATATACCGCAGACAGACCATCATCAAGTTGGTCACAGGTCGAAACGCAGAGCAACTGCTCATCTTTCCACAGTTCCAGAAAAAAACTTTCAGTGCAGGTATGAATCAGAAATTTTTCAAACTGGTCGTAGCTAGGGGGGAACATATCACCGTCGGCATGGCGTTCACGAATGTAGCGTTCATATAAAGCATAATGTACATCACCCGCATCTTTCGGTTGAGTAATTTTCACCGTCAGATCTTGATTGCGTTTCCAAGCTTTTTTTTGCTTGCTGTTCATTTGAAACTCTTGGACAGGAACGCGACAAGACAAGCATTGACGACATAAATGGCATTCGGGACGGTAAACAAAGTCTCCACTACGACGAAAACCAACGCGTGAAAGTTCAGACAAGGTCACGACATCAATCCGATGTGCAGGATCTAGAAAAACCATACGGGCAGATTTCTTTTCAAGATAACTGCATTCATGCGGTGGCGTAATATAGTACTGTAAATCATTTAACAGGGACTTCGGGTGATATGAATTCATAAAGATCCCTCTATTGTTTTCATTCGATTAATTGCGAAGATAACGCTATTCTTTTACTTGAAAATACACCCTCTTGATACTTTTTCCAATCGAGAGAGGGTTGTTTTATAATATCTTGTAACGAATTTAAATACGCTTGTCGAGAAATTGTACAAGCGCCAAGGCTAAGCAAATGATCATTCACCAATTGACAGTCAATCCAAGCTAACTGATTTTCTTGCCCAAGCAACATCAGGGTATAAAATGCCATTTTAGACACGTCAGTACGGATGCTGAACATCGATTCGCCAAAGCAGCCTTTGCCGATGCTCACACCATACAGCCCACCGACAAGCTGATCCTGTTCCCACACTTCCACACTATAGGCATAACCTGCTGAAAACATACCTAAATAACCTTGAATGATATCTTCGGAAATCCACGTGTCATTTGCATAACTGCGAGGCAGGGCACAGGAGCGAATGACTGATTCAAAAGCATGATTAATGGTGATTTTATAGTCATGCTTTTTCATATTCCGCAGCAGGGATTTACTCGGATGATATTGCTCAGGTCGAATAATGCAGCGCGGCTCGGGACACCACCAGCAAATAGGTTCACCTTCAGAAAACCATGGAAAAAGACCGTGGGTATAGGCTTCAAAGAGGGTAGAGGGGGAGAGATCTGCGCCAATGCAAATCAGTCCATGTCCTTCTGGATCTGAATCAATCGGATCGGGAAATAAGTATTCGGACGGTGCTAAAGTATGCTGCATGATTGAGTTCAGGGAGTTATTCTTTACGCTATCATACATAAAAAAACCGCCCTTTTCGGACGGTTTTAATAGATGCAAAAGATTATGAACCTAGCGCATCTAAATATTTTTCAGCATCAAGTGCAGCCATACAGCCTGAACCTGCTGAAGTGATTGCTTGGCGGTAAATGCTATCTGCAACGTCGCCTGCTGCGAATACACCTGCAACCGAGGTTGCAGTCGCATTGCCAGAGGTGCCACTTTGCACTTGAATGTAGCCATCACGTAAGTTGAGTTGACCTTCAAACATGCCTGTATTTGGTTTGTGACCAATCGCCACGAATAAACCTTGGACATCAATATCTTGTGTGCTTGCATCTACAGTTGATTTTAAGCGTACCGAAGTTACACCCGTGTTATCACCTAAGACTTCATCAACTTGGTTGTTCCAAAGAATGCTAATTTTGCCTTCTTTTTCTTTTTCAAATAAATGGTCCTGTAGGATTTTTTCTGAACGTAAGCTGTCACGACGATGCACAAGCGTCACGTGTGAAGCAATGTTAGACAGGTAGAGTGCTTCTTCGACTGCGGTATTACCACCACCGACCACCATGACTTTTTGGTTTTTATAGAAGAAACCATCACAAGTTGCACAAGCACTGACGCCTTGCCCCATGAATTTTGCTTCTGACTCTAAGCCTAAATACTGTGCAGTTGCACCCGTTGAGATAATCAGTGCATCACAAGTGAACTCTTCCATATCGCCTTTAAGAACAAATGGGCGAACACTCAGGTCAACTTCATTGATGTGGTCATACACGATTTCTGTGCCAAAACGTTCTGCATGGGCTTGCATACGTTCCATTAAAGCAGGACCCGTTAAACCTTCTGGGTCACCCGGCCAGTTATCCACTTCCGTTGTCGTGGTTAATTGACCACCCAATTGTAAGCCAGCAATCAGCATTGGTTTTAAATTGGCACGTGCAGCATAAACTGCAGCGCTGTAACCTGCAGGACCCGAACCTAAAATAATTAATCGTGAGTGACGAGCGCTCATTCGCGACATCCTTTTTTTCTTTCAAAATTTATGAAATTATA
Organism: Acinetobacter tibetensis; assembly: GCF_023824315.1. Lineage (NCBI taxonomy): Bacteria > Pseudomonadati > Pseudomonadota > Gammaproteobacteria > Moraxellales > Moraxellaceae > Acinetobacter > Acinetobacter tibetensis. The sequence continues at coordinate 693,546 of NZ_CP098732.1, forward strand.
CGTGAAAGTGTATAACAGTTGTGTGTGTTCAATGTGGGTAATATTGATCATGCAAATCGGTTTGAGCTATATAGAATAAAGTTAACAACAAGCCCTCATAATCTTGCATCTTTTTTACGTGAACAGGTGCATAATATCAGGTTTTATTAAGAAACAAATTCAGGTTGTTTTCCAAAAAAACATGAATGAAAAAATGCTTACAGGACAGAGTATGACTGCGGTGTCAGGTGCTTATGCACAGCGCTTAATGATGACATTATTTTTAGTCTCATTTGGGATTTATCTGTTCCTTGCAACAGTCACTTATACACCTTTTGATCCAGGTTGGATGCATATCTCCAGTGATACCCAACAGGTTTCCAATGCAAGTGGTGTCGCTGGAGCATGGATTTCAGATTTATTGTTTGGATTTTTAGGTTGGGCAAGTCTGCTCATCCCACTCTTCTTATTTATTGAAGCAATTCAGGTGTGGTGGCCGCGCAGTTTTCTGAACCGACCATTTCGTTATGCGGCCCAATTTTTTATTTTGTTGGCGACAGCAACCTTATTATTTTTATTTTGGGAAGTGCCTGCGGATACTTTAGCCAATGCCTCTGGTGGCATTATTGGCTATGAGTTGGGGCAAAGCCTGAGCCAACTTCTGACTATTTATGGCGCTGTGCTGTTCTTAATTGTGTTTTGGCTGGTGTTATTTACTTTGGCCTTTGGGGTAAAGTGGAACAAAACATGGGATACCTTGCGAGCTACGCCTGCGTATTTACAAGATTTATTTTATAAAAATGTACCAGAGAGTGAATCTGATTTTGACCGTACCACACCTCAAGTCAAAAAACAGGTGATTGCAGTCGCACCAAGTAAAGTCTCAAATCAAACCGAATTAGAGGATACCAATCTATCTAAAGCCCCTGTGGAACAACCATTTATTGCAGGTGTGGCGGCTGAGCGTTTGTTTGATGATATGGTACAGAAAGAGTCTCAATTGAATCAACCGAATGAGTTCGATTTAGACGACGATGAAGAGTTTGAAAAAACCATCGCCAAAGCGCATCAACTTGAACAAGACAGCCAGCGCACTATTGCCACAGGTGAAGTTTGGCGTGCCTTAAATACCAATAATGATCAACTACATAAACAAGATATTGAGGCATTATTAAAAGCCGCTGAAGATGAAACAGTTATTCCTAAGCATGATTTCAATTCTGTCGTAGAGCGTCAATATCCTGTTGATGTTCAACTTGAACCTTCTCCAAAACCAGTCAAAAATAATCTTGATTGGGATGATGATGAGATTTTTGATGAGCTACTTGCTGCGGTACCTAGTGGTAAGGTGGCTTCGGATGTACATAGCCCATTCCAACGTAGCGAAGTTCAAGCTATTCAGTCTACAACAATACCTGATCTCGCTGTAGTAGATGCTTCAATTTTGAGTATGCCTGCTGTAGCAGGGGTTGCAGAAGAGGCTGTTAAGGCACGCTTATTGAACGATGAATTAGATCGTTTTCTGGATGATTTTGATGCAAAAGAACAACATGCAGAGTCCACTGTGGTCGAGCAGCGTACAGCATCTTCTTATGCACAATCATCAGCCTTTGTTCAAACGCCAATACAGCACACTGCTGTAGAGGTGTCAGAGCGTTTTACTGAACAGAGCAAAGCTGAGTTGTCAAAAGAGGCCTTCATTGAAGCTTGGCAAGAAACTGCAGGTAAACCTCAAGAGGAAGATGAGTTTGATTTTGATGCACCATTGACGGATGCTTCAGGACGACCCATGTCTCGTGCTATGCAGGTCGCACAAAAACGTCGTGATTTGTCTACGCTACCTGGATTGGATTTGCTCGATCGTGTCGATCCGAATAAAAAAGTCAACTTCACTGCTGAACAATTGGAACGTCTTTCAGAATTACTAGAAATTAAATTGCAAGAGTTCAATGTTAAAGCCAAAGTAATGGAAGCTCAACCTGGACCTGTCGTGACGCGGTTCGAATTGGATTTAGCACCTGGGGTTAAAGCCTCTAAAGTCACCAATATTTCGAAGGACTTGGCACGTTCGATGTCGATGGCTTCGGTGCGTGTAGTAGAAGTAATTCCGGGTAAGCCTTACATTGGAATTGAAGTTCCAAATAGTGCACGTGAAATGGTGCGTCTTATCGAATTATTGGAAACACCGACTTATCGCGATCCAGCGGGTTTACTTTCAATGGCCATGGGTAAAGACATTTCGGGTAATCCTGTGATTACCGATTTAGGTAAGGCGCCACATATGCTGGTTGCAGGTACCACAGGTTCAGGTAAGTCTGTTGCTGTGAACTCGATGATCTTATCGATGCTGTTGAAATATACACCCGATCAATTGCGCCTCATTATGATTGACCCAAAACAATTAGAACTGGCCAACTACAATGATATTCCACATTTACTCACCCCTGTCGTGACAGACATGAAAGATGCTGTCAGTGCATTGAATTGGTGTGTGAATGAAATGGAGCGTCGTTACAAGCTCATGTCATTCCTTAAAATTCGTAAACTGGCGGACTATAACCGTAAGGTTGAAGAAGCATTGGCGAATGGGGAAGACCTAATTGATCCGACATGGAAAGCCAGTGACTCTGTTGTGGGTGAGCGCGCACCACGCTTGGCGCCGTTACCTTCGATTGTGATTGTGGCAGATGAATTTGCCGATATGATTATGCAGGTGGGTAAAAAAGCTGAGGAAATGATTACACGTTTGGCACAAAAATCGCGTGCTGCTGGTATTCATTTGCTGTTAGCGACCCAACGCCCATCCGTAGATGTCATTACAGGTTTGATTAAAGCGAATATTCCTACGCGCGTTGCATTGCGTGTAAACAGCAAAATTGACTCTCGAACCATTTTGGATGCAGGTGGCGCGGAAGATATGTTGGGTCATGGCGATATGCTGTTTTTAGGGCCTGGTAAAATTGAACCTGAACGTGTGCATGGTGCCTTTATTTCCGATGATGAAGTCAACCGAATTTGTGATGCATGGCGAGAGCGTGGTGATCCAGATTATATCGATGAAATTTTGACTCCGTATGACGAAGAGCCGACTTCACGTGGTTTTGAAGATGGTGATGGAGGTTCAGACCGTGATGCTCTGTATGATCAATGTGTGGCCTTTGTTTTAGAAACGCGTAAAGCTTCGACCTCATCTTTACAACGCAAGTTCAGTTTAGGCTATAACCGTGCGGCACGTATTATCGACCAGATGGAAGAAAATGGGATTGTGAGTGCGATGGGCGCGAACGGTAAGCGGGATATCCTCGTGTAGTGCTCATCTATTAAAAGCCTGCCTGAGCGCAGGCTTTTTTATGCGGTTCAATTTAATAATAGAACATGGTTTGTGCTAGCTCAATAAAGGCACGTGTGGCAGGACTGATCAGCTTTTGATTACGGACTGCGAGTCCAATTTCACGTTGTGTATTCGGCAGTAAGGGTCTTTTGACAACATTCGGATGTAGTGCAAGCAGCTCTGGCGTCATGGCCATATCCGCCACAATCGAAATGCCTTCATGCTGATTGACCATATTCAGAATCGTTAATAATTGCGACAGTTGATACTGAATCTTGGGCTGTATGTCATATTGTTTGAGGAGTTTTTCAATATGCGTCTGGCTGCCTGCCTTGGTTAAAATAAAAGGATAGTATTTTAACTGGGTAATATCCACCTGACTCATTTGCGCAATAGGGTAAGAATTGGGAATAAGCGCAATAAAAATATCTTTAATCAATGGAAAAGTATCCAATTGATGGTTGGGTAAAACGGCAAATCCAACATCAACCTGTTGGTTCAAAATCCATTGCGTGACTTCATCGTCTGTACCTTCTTCAACAAAAACTTCAATTCGAGGGTATTCGGTTCTAAAGGCTTGCAGTAGTTCAGGCAGAAGATGAATCGATGCGGATGCCCCAAATGAACCGATTCTTAAAGTACCTTGTTGTAGTCCATGTGTTGCGGCAACTTGCTGTTGCATGACTTGTGCTGTATTTAAAATTTCTTGTGCATGGATACGAAGCTGTTGTCCTATCGCGGTCAGCACCACCTTATTTTGTTCACGGCTAAACAGTTGTACACGCCAAAAATGCTCCAGACTTTTAATGGCATGCGAAACCGCAGATTGAGAAATCCCGAGTTGCTTGGCTGCGTTGCTAAAACTTTGATGTTTAGCAACCAGTAAAAAGATTTCAAGTTGGCTAAAAGTCATTTGAGAGTATGAGTAAATACTCATTTTATTATGAGGAAGAATAAGGATTATATTCTGTTTCCAAAATGAGTCAAAGCTGACTAATGTGCAGTAATTGGAAGAAATGAATGAACATAATCATGGCACTGTTTCCGTTGGTTTTTCTGATAGGAATGGGATATGTGTTTAAGCGGACAGGTTTTTTGCAGGAGGCGTTTTGGGCAAACTCTGAAAAATTAAATTATTTCATTCTTTTCCCAGCTTTATTGTTTAGCAATCTTTCTAGCGTAAAGCTAGATTTAGGTTCTATGCTCATGCTTTACATGGCATTGATCGTGGTCATTATTTTGATCAGTGTGTTGTTATGGGCACTGAAGTTTTATTTCCACATTCCAGTGCATCGTTTTGGGGTTTATATTCAAAGCCAGATTCGATTCAATACCTATATTGGGCTTTCTTTGATGAGCTTAATGTTCGGCACAACAGGTATGCAATTATTCTCTATGATCATTGCTGTGGCAATTCCGTTGGTCAATATTGTTTCGGTTTGCTCATTTACCCAAAGTGCACAGGGACAGTTGCGTTTTACGCTGATGTCGATTGTAAAGAATCCGCTCATTGCTGCTTGCTTATTGGGTATCGTATTTAATTGCTCTGGCTTGTTGATGCCAGAGGGCATATCGCAATTATTGAAGTTATTAGCGAGTAGCAGTCTGCCATTAGGTCTGATTTCAGTCGGAGCGGCGTTACAGTTTAGTCAGCTCAAGCCCGATTTCGGCCGTGTCATGTTAAATAGTGTATCGCGGTTAGTTGGGGTACCTATACTGACTTATTTTGTGGCACAAGGATTTGACTTAGCACCCTTACATATTGCGGTCTTGGTGGTTTTCTTTGCTTTACCCACAGCGTCGGCATCTTATATTTTAACGCGCTATTTTCAAGGGGACAGTCAACTCATGGCAGCCATTATTAGCTTACAAACCCTTTTATTCGCATTGAGCTTCCCATTGCTGATGCAGCTATTGTTCTAATTTTTAGGTTGAAGATCATAAAAAAGCCTACACAAGGTAGGCTTTAAGGCTTAAGCAAATTTTGCTAAGACTTCTAAGAATCCATCGCATTGGCGTGGGTATTCAGCAATCACATCATGAATCCGTTGACCTTGCGGATTGGTTGCATTGACATTGCGACCATCTGCGACAAATTGAGTTAACAAACGTTGGTAGTCCGTTGGGCGCATATGTTTGAATGCGTGGTAAAGAACATGAAAGTCAGCATTAACTCCTGCAGGAGGAAGCTGATTTAAATAGGCAAAAACGCGCTCATCCGACCATTCTTCATTAAACGTTGCTGGCTGAGATAATGCCATCGCAAACTCCTTGGTATATTCTTTTCAAACTAAAAAGGCAAAATAGCTGACGCTATTTTGCCTTGAATCCATTTGCTTGACTAATCAGATTTCAGATTATCGCTCTTCAGGCAAATTGATATTCATCTCCAACATTTCAATATTCGCTTCTGAGCGAACAGACATTTGGATATGTTCTTCATCGACCCCACGAACATAGCGGTTGACCACTTGCATGATCTCTTTTTTCATTTGGTCAATTTTATCTTGGCTTAAGCGTTTACCTAAGCCTTGTTCAGAAGCAACAATGACTTTCAAACGGTCTTTTGCCATTTGTGCACTTGAAGGTTTTTCGTCATTACTAAATAATTTACTCCAGAAGCCTGCCATATTTACGCTCCAAATAATCGTGCTAACCAGCCTTTAGGTTTGACTGTGATGTGACGGTAAGGACGTTCTTCACCAAGGAAACGTGCAACCAAGTCTTCATAAGCTTGTCCAGCTTCTGCATCTTGGAACAAAATGACAGGTTTACCTTCGTTAGATGCTTGTAAAACGCTTTTACATTCAGGCACAACACCCAGTGTAGGTACACGTAAAATGTCTTTCGAAATGTCATCAATGGTGAGCATTTCTTGCTTGTCTGCACGTTCAGGATTAAAACGAGTAATACACAAGTGTTTGCGTATACGTCCTTCATTCTGTTCTACTTTTTTAGTTTTACTGTCTAACATGCCAATAATGCGGTCAGAGTCACGGACTGAAGAAATTTCAGGGTTGGTCACAATAATCGCTTCATCTGCATGATACATGGCTAGAATTGCACCACGCTCAATCCCCGCAGGAGAATCACAAATAATGTAATCGAATTCTTGAGATAATTCGTCCATTACACGTGCAACACCTTCATCGGTTAACGCATCTTTATCGCGCGTTTGTGATGCCGGTAAAATGTATAAGTTCTCAATATCTTTATCACGAATAAGTGCTTGTTGTAATCGTGCTTCGTTATTTAAAACATTCACAAAATCATACACAACACGACGTTCGCAGCCCATAATGAGGTCAAGGTTACGTAAACCTACGTCAAAATCGATAACAACAGTTTTGTGACCACGAAGGGCTAAACCTGTTGCAAAAGATGCACTGGTCGTAGTTTTTCCTACGCCACCTTTGCCTGATGTTACGACAACAATTTTCGCCACCGAATCCACTCCTGTTATGGTAAATCCCCCCTTTAATTAGCGGGGTTTTGGTGTTTATTTATACATTAAAATTCCAAAGCTTTGAATTCGAGCTCTTGGTTTTCATTTAAATAAATGTGTACGGACTTCTTTACGACATGGGGTGGAATATCATCGGCAACACAATATGTCCCTGCAATTGAAACCAATTCGGCTTCAAGTGAGTGACAGAAAATGCGAGCAGCACTGTTTCCACCAGCACCTGCGATAACTCTACCACGAGCACTGCCATAAATATGTATATTTCCTGAAGCAATTACTTCTGAACCGCTATTTATACCTGCATTGACGATAATATCGCCATGATCTTGGATTAAACATTGGCCTGTTCGTAAGATTTCATCGTGATACGAGGTAATATGTCCAATATTACGTGGAAATGGAGATGCCTTTTGTGTATTTTCGATTGCTGCTTCTGGTGCTTGCACAGCCGTTTCAACCACTTGTTCTTGAGTGGCTTTAATACGTTGTAACGATTTACTGTCGGCAGGGAGTACTGGAAATTGAATTGCACGTGCTTCATCCCCCAGTAAACCTTCAATCACCGCCATGGGTTGTAAATCTAAATCGAGCAGCAGTTGAATTAGGGCAATCAGCTCTTGTTCAACAGTACTGTCTAAAATCACCAGAGCACCATGCGTTGTGCTGTCTTGAAGTAATTGGGTCAGTTGTTGACGAATGGCATTATGGTCATTTGTGTCGAAGGTTAATCTACTAAAGTTAACCATTCTACCGGTGATCCGAATATCAGCCATATTTTATCCTTAAGACTTCGAAGCTATTGGTTTTATGCCGAAGCGATGTTGTAAATAGAGCAAATCCTAGAACAAATTCTTTGAATTCTCTAGCCAAGTTTGTAACTTTTTTATCTTAATGCTTATTCTTTAGCTTGATCGAGCTCTTCAAGGTCTTCTAACCATTGTTTTACTTTCACTTGCTTGCGAATAGCGTCCAAACTTTCATATACAGCAGACTCAACCAATTGTTCTAATGCCTGATTATCAATATTTAATTCGCTGACTTTTTCAGCAATCAGTTTATAGGTATGGTTGGGCTGTTCGGGGCTGCCAGATATCAGCGGATCCAATATTCCATAGGTAATATTTTCTCCGAGACGTTGCCCAATGCTCTGGATTTGATGTTCAATTCGCCCACCGACAATCGGGATTAAGCGTAATAGTTGAGTGAGTTCAGGGGTATCTTCAATGGCTTGATTCACAATGGCGCCAATATTTTGAGCAATCAACGTTTGGCGTTGCTGTAATTCCGTTGCCAGTGACTCTTGTAACAGCTCTGCTAAAACTTGAGCAAATAGGGTGCGATGATGATCGACCAAATCATGAATGATTTTTTTATGGGTTGAACTGGTATTCAGTTCATGTTTTACCCCATCCAATACCGTAATAACCACTCGGTCAGACAGTTCTTCCATAATCACACGGTAATAAAATTTTGCTCTTTTTTGAATGGATTCAGGAATAACGTTATAACCCAATTCATGTAGATGAAAAATAATAATCCCCGCACGAAATAATCGTAGGAAACGCAGATGTGGAATAATTGCCAGTACTTCATACCAATGGATAAACGGAAAGAAAAACCAGCGGCGATGATGGCGATAAATGATAGCAATCACCCAACGCACCACAAGCTCAGTAATTAAGAACAAAATAAACCAAGCTTCGGTGGTAATGACCCACGGATGTAGATGAGTACGATAAAAATTGAGTACTTCATCTAAATGAATCGAATTTAGGAACCAGCCACCAATATTGCTCATTAAGAAAAAATTGGCAGCTAAGCAGAACAAGTTAAAAATGATCAGGAATACCATGAAGGTGTCATAGATCAGATAGAGTTTGAATGACCAACTCTGTGGATCGACACGATGATACTTTGATTTGGGTACTGACTTGTTCTGCTTCATAGGATTACACCGTACTCATTTCAGCAGTTGTTAAATATTGCGCTTTCATTTGACTAATTAACTGATCTTTTTCAGTCCAGAGATGATCGACCCATGCTTGGAATTGTGCACGATATTCATCATCATCTTCATAATTTCCGCCTAGAACCCAGTCAGGAATTTCGATTTTGCGTAAATTCACAGCAATACGACCCACTTCACCTAGCCAGAATTCGCCATAACCTGGTGCACCATCTGGATAAACAATCGTCATATCCACAAACGCATCAATTTGATCACCTAAAATATTCAAGGCCAATGCAAGTCCGCCTGCTTTGGGTTTAAGGAGATTTTGGTAAGGTGAGTTTTGTTGCTGATGTTTTTCAGGAGTGAATCGTGTTCCTTCCAAATAATTCAGTAAGGTAAAAGGTTGGCTTAACAATTGTTCACAGGCTTTACGCGCTTCTTCCATGTCTCGGGTTTTAAGCTCAGGATTTTTCTCAATTTCTTGTTTAGTATGTCGCTTCATCATCGGGAAGCCCAAAATTTTGAAGGCTTGTCCAACAAAGGGAATAAAAATGAGTTCCCATTTGGTGAAAAACCGCGTTAATGGCATACGCGTTAGTCCAAAATATTGATTCACTGTTGTGTCGACCCAACTTTGGTGATTACAGGTCATTAAATAACGACCTTGCATGCTTAAGTCGAGGTTTTTATCGACTGTAATGTCCCATTTTAGATGGGGTAGGACATGATCAATGAGCCAGTTATTGACGCCTAACCAGCTATTGGTAATTTGAATATTGGTTTTATCGACTTTCTGCGATTGTTTAACTAATTTAGTTAAACCGAGTGCGAGTACTGGTGGTCCATGAAAAAAAGTGCTGCCTGTCATGACAGAGCCAACAGTGAGTCCACGTGTGATTTTTTTTAATATGGGTTGTTTGTTTGCTTGAGATGACATATAAAAAATAATCCTGAGTAAAATCATCCATTATCGTTATTGAATATAGTTGCAAATTCTGAAAATAAAACAAGCGTTGTATTGGGTAAATTATCTCTCATGATTTAATAAACATGTAGGGAATGTGATGAATGTACATTCAGAGTTGGAATTGATTATTACAAAATGTAACCATACAAGCGATTATTTACAAAAAATCAATGGTCTAAGCCATGTTTTTAGGACACCATTTCAAACATAAACAAAACACACAAAATGGAGGCATGTCATGCGTGCACTATTAATTTCATCAGCAGTAGCAGGGGCGTTAGTTCTTTCAGGTTGTCAATCTACTGGCAATGGTATGGAATATGACAAAGCGGCAATCGGTGCAGGTCTAGGTGCATTATTGGGTGCAGGTCTTGCTTATTCAAATGCAGACAAAGATAAAATGGGCCAAGCAGCAGCGATTGGTGCTGTAGTGGGCGGTGGTGCTGGTCTGTTATTAGACAAAAAAGAAAAACGTCTTCGTGAAGAACTTGCGGGTACCGGTGTTGATGTAGACCGTAACCAAGATGGTTCGATTAACTTGGTTATGCCAAGTGTTACCTTCGCAACCAACTCTTCAACCATTCAACCGCGTTTCCAAACAGCATTGAATGATGTTGCGCGTGTATTACGTGAAGATGGTACAGCGAACAAACTTGCACTTGTTATTCATGGTCATACTGACAACACTGGTACAGATGCGATTAATAATCCATTATCTCAAAACCGTGCGAACTCTGTGTTGAACTATTTATCCTCTCAAGGGATTGCAAGCTCACGTATGACTGCACGTGGTTACGGTTCTTCTTCACCAATCGCGAGCAATGATACTGCTGCGGGTCGTGAACAAAACCGTCGTGTAGAAATTACAGTGTATGAAACAAAATAATTAATATTTTGTTTGCTTAGAAATCATTGAGTTTCGAAAAAGCCACCTAAAGGTGGCTTTTTTTATGAACAGATAATCGTCATTTTAGGTTAGGCATCTGGGGGTTTGATGTCTATAATCTAGTTCGGATCAAAAAGAGGAAACACTATGTCGCTGGCAAGTCAGTTAAACGACAAGCAACTTGAAGCCATGAAATATACTCAAGGACCCTTGTTAGTACTTGCAGGGGCTGGTTCGGGTAAAACTTCAGTCATTACCCGTAAAATTGCTTATTTGGTCAAACACTGCGGGATTCCTGCTTATCGCATTACCGCGATGACCTTTACTAACAAAGCCGCACGTGAAATGAAAGAACGTGTGACAAAGTTGTTGTCGCGTGAAGAAGCAAAAGGGCTCTCGGTTTCGACCTTTCATACCTTCGGTCTAAACATGTTGCGTTTAGAGCTGAAACACACACCATTAAAAAATAATTTTTCTATTTTAGATGCAGATGACTGTAAGCGTATTTTGATGGACTTGATGCACCGTGACAATTTATCTGGTGCTGAAAGTAAAGAGCTGATTGCCAAAGCCATGAAGATGATTTCAGACTGGAAAAATGATTTGATTCCACCTGAACAGGCACACATTACCTGTGAAACTGCTGAAGATGTTCAGTTCGCGCACTTGTATCAACTGTATGAGCGTAATTTACGGGCGTATAATGCAGTAGATTTTGATGATCTGATTGTAATGCCAACGCGCTTGTTGCAAGAAAATCAAGAAGTAAGAGATCGTTGGCAAAATCGCATTCGCTATTTGTTAGTCGATGAATATCAAGATACCAATACAGCACAGTATATTTTGGTGAAACTCTTGGTCGGTGTGATGGGGCAGTTTACGGCTGTGGGCGATGATGACCAATCGATCTACGCATGGCGTGGGGCGAAGCCAGAAAATATGGCTTTGCTGAATGAAGATTTTCGCAATTTAAAAGTGATTAAACTGGAGCAGAACTATCGTTCGACCAGTCGTATTTTAAAAGCGGCGAATACTGTAATTGGTAACAATCCGCATATTTTTGATAAAAAACTTTGGTCAGATAAAGGCCATGGCGAAGTAATTCGTGTCATCACTTGTCGTAATGACGATGATGAAGCAGAACGGGTCGTTAAAGACCTGATTACCCATAAACTGATGAATGGCAAAAATTGGAAAGATTATGCCATTCTGTATCGGGGTAATTTCCAAGCACGTATTTTAGAGACGCAACTGCGTCAAATGCAGATTCCATATAAGTTATCTGGTGGTCAGTCCTTCTTCGCCCGTGCAGAAATCAAAGATATCATGAGTTATCTGCGCCTGATTATTAATCCTGAAGATGACAGTGCTTTTTTACGTATTATTAATACGCCAAAACGCGCGATTGGCCCTGTTACTTTAGAAAAACTCGGTTTATTTGCCCAAGAAAATCATTTGTCTTTATTGACGGCGGCGGGCGACCAACGCTTGACCATGGTTATTCCGAAAAAGGCCACCACGCAATTGGCTGAATTTGCCGAATTTATTGCCAATTTTACGCGCGAATTGCTAGAAGATGATGAACCAGTACCGATTATTCGCCAAATGATGTTTGAAGCAGGCTATATCGACTATATCAAAGAGTCTGCTGCTACACCTGCACAGGAAAAAACCAAGCTCGACAATATTGAAGTGCTGTATACCAGTATTCAAAGTTTGATTAATCGTGCAGAAGATGTCGATGAGCGCAATATTGAGAGTGTGATTCGCAAAATGGTGTTGCTCGATATGTTAGAGCAGCAACAGGAAGAAGAAGACACCGATAAAGTCAATTTGTTGACTTTGCATGCTTCGAAAGGCTTGGAATTTCCATTCGTGTATTTGATTGGTTTAGAAGAAGAGTTACTGCCTCATAAAAACTCGATTGCGGCTGAAACGGTCGAAGAAGAACGCCGTTTGATGTACGTAGGAATTACTCGAGCACGTCAAGGTTTAACCATTACCTTGGCAGAGCAACGTAAAGCGGGTGGGCAAATGCGTCAAATGACTCCAAGCCGCTTTTTAGATGAATTGCCACAAGATGAATTGGAGTGGTTGGGACGCAAGAAAAAGCTCGCGGGCAATGTCGATCCGAAGCAGCAAGCACAACACTACCTCGAAAATTTACGCGCTTTAATTAAGCGTTGATTGCGATATTAATTTTGAAACAGTAGGAAAAAATATGAAGGTTCAAGTTAAAGTTCTAGATGCACGTTTAGGACAAGAATGGCCAATGCCAACTTATGCAACGCAAGGTTCTGCTGGTTTAGATTTGCGTGCATGTGTGACTGAACCCACTGTCATTGAACCAGGTCAAACGGTACTGGTTAAAACAGGTTTAGCTATTTATATCGAAGATACAGGCTTTGCAGGTCTGATCCTACCGCGTTCAGGTTTAGGACATAAACACGGTATCGTTTTAGGTAATTTGGTGGGTTTAATCGACTCAGACTACCAAGGTGAGTTGATGGTTTCGGTATGGAACCGTGGTCAAAATGCGTTTACTTTGGAACCTGGTGAACGTTTAGCCCAGTATGTACTTGTGCCTGTGGTGCAAGCAGAATTTGAACAAGTGGATGAATTTGTGGCGACTGAGCGTGGTGCAGGTGGCTTTGGGCATACAGGTAAAAACTGATGTTGATATGAAAGAGCCTTCGGGCTCTTTCATTCTGAAATATAAAAGATTTTATTTAATTTCAATTTATAAGTTGTCCACAACACTTAAATAGTATTAACAGTTCAATTCTATTCAGATATAAACTAGAAATATTTTAAAACATTTACGTTGTATGAATAAGACGAATTTTTAAAGTGTTCGTTGGATTCAGAAGTTACAAATATATGAATATTCAACAACCTATATTTCCATGGCAGGTCTTTCGTGCCTATGATATCCGTGGAAAAGTAACCTTATTAACACCCGAATTGGTTGAAGCGATAGCTCATGGTCTGGCCTGCCAGTACCAACAAGCCGCTCAAACCACAGTGGTGATTGGCTATGATGCTCGACTGAGTAGCCCAGCTTACGCCCAAATAATACAAAAAATATTTGAAAAGAAAGGGTTTCATGTCGTGAATGTGGGGTGTTGCTCTAGCCCAATGTTGTATTACTCTGCGCGCCAATTTGCAGGCAATGGTATTATGGTGACTGCAAGTCATAATCCGAAAAGTGACAATGGCATCAAATGGATTATGCAAGGTGAACCGCCGTGTCCTGAAATGATCCAACAAGTGGGTTATGTCGCGAGTTTACAGTTTTCTCCTCAACGTAAAGTCCCTTTAACCCATGTTCAGCATCAGTTTGATGTGAGCTATTGTTTGAAGTATCAGCAAGCGATCTTAGAAGATATTCAACTGAAACGTCCTTTCCATGTGGTGATTGATGGTTTACATGGTTCGGCAGGGCGCTGTGCCGTTTTGGTTTTACAAAAGTTAGGTTGTCAGGTGACGGCACTGCGTTGTGAATCTAATGGAGACTTTCCTGATCATGCCCCTGATCCATCGCAAGCCAGTCATTTAATTGCTTTGACCGAAACAGTTCGACAGCAACACGCAGATATTGGCATTGCGCTAGATGGGGACGGTGACCGACTGGTATTGGTCGATGAGCATGGCAGTATTATTGGTGCGGATCGTTTATTGTCTTTATTTGCCGAAATGTGTCTTGCTACGCATCCTCAGCATGAAGTGGTGTTTGATGTGAAATGCTCGACCATGGTACGCAATACCGTGTGTGAATTGGGTGGGCAAGCCAAAATGATTCGTACAGGCAGTAGCTTCTTAAAGACATATCTCATGCAATCGCGTGGAAAGGCGGTGTTTGGTGGGGAATACGCTGGACACTATGTGTTTAATGATGGTCGTGGTTTTGGTTATGATGATGGCTTATATGCGGCATTACGTGTACTTGAATTTTTAAGTCAAGATCCAGATTTCACGCTTTCACAAGCACTAGCCAAATATCCTGAGCGTTGTAGTACCGAAGATACCTATATCAGTACTTATAGTACTGATCCTAAAACATTATTGGCCGATATCGAAGTCCAGAGCCATCATATTGCTGCTCAATTGAGTAAAATTGATGGTGTACGGCTTGATTTTGAAGATGGTTTTGGCATTATTCGAGCATCCAATACTGGCGAATATTTTACTGTTCGTTTTGATGCCGATAATCCTGCTCGTTTAAATGATATTCGGCAATCATTTGTTTCCATGTTAAGTGATCGATATCCTAAAATCGCGCACGACATTTTAAATGCTCATTGAGGAGAGAGGCGAATGCCACATCAGCAGACTGGCATCGACAAAGCACAAATTTTGACTGAAGCTTTGCCGTATATTCAACGTTTTTCGGGTAAAACGCTGGTCGTAAAATATGGCGGCAATGCAATGACCGATCCAGAGCTAGAAAGCTCATTTGCACGTGATATTGTGTTGTTAAAAACCGTAGGTTTAAACCCGATTGTGGTGCATGGTGGCGGCCCTCAAGTGGACTCTTTCCTAAAACAATTGGGTCGTGAGTCTGACCGTATTGATGGTATGCGTGTAACTGACCCTGCTACCATGGAAGTGGTGGAAATGGTGTTGGGTGGCAGTGTGAATAAATCCATTGTGAACCTAATTAACCAACATGGCGGTCGTGCCATTGGTTTAACAGGTAAAGATGGCAATTTAATTCGCGCACGTAAATTGTTGATGCAGAAAAACCAAGAAGATGGTTCGGTAAAAGAAATCGATTTAGGTTTGGTGGGTGAAGTCGTTGGTGTGAAAACTGATGTACTGGAAATGTTTACCCAAAGCGATTTTATTCCCGTCATTGCACCGTTGGGTGTCGATGATCAAGGCAATACCTACAATATCAATGC
Organism: Acinetobacter tibetensis; assembly: GCF_023824315.1. Lineage (NCBI taxonomy): Bacteria > Pseudomonadati > Pseudomonadota > Gammaproteobacteria > Moraxellales > Moraxellaceae > Acinetobacter > Acinetobacter tibetensis. Next base: position 709,030 of record NZ_CP098732.1, read on the forward strand.
TGACCTTGTAGCAGGCAAAGTGGCTGAAGCACTGGGTGCGGAAAAGCTGATTTTACTTACCAATATCACAGGGGTATTGGATGAAAATAAAAACTTACTCACGGGCTTAACCACGCAGGAAGTTGACCGTCTGATTGAAACAGGCGTGATTTATGGCGGCATGATTCCAAAAGTGGGTTGCGCCTTAGATGCTGTAAAAGGTGGTGTAGTGAGTGCACATATTGTGGATGGTCGTGTTCCACATGCAACCTTGTTGGAAATCTTTACCGATCATGGTGTGGGTACATTAATTACCAATCGTGCCAAACACTAATCCATTCGGTTTATCTTGTGTTTAAAGCCAGTCCTTAAGGGCTGGTTTTTTATTGTGGAGATTATTTAACAGTCGTCATTTTTTGGTCATTGTATTGTCATCTGCATTGCCTAGTGTATGAAAAAAGCCAGAAGAGCGCATAACAATGTTTGAAAAGTTGAATCTATATCGTCAAAACTTTACTTTTCCATTACAAAAAAAAGCTGAAAAACAAACGCATCAATACCGCTTTGAATGGGTGGAAGATTTAAAACAATTACATGAAGTCCAGAAATTCCGAGCAGCACAATTTTCCCAACAATTCGGAATTACATTCGATCAAAACATCGATCAGGACTTGTATGATTTTGGCTGTGAACATGCAGTACTGCGTGATAAATACAGCAATGAAATTGTGGCCTATACACGCTTAAAACTCTTGCAAGGACAAGATTTGGCACAGAGCTATAGCGCGCAAGAATTTAAAATTATTGATGAACTGGGACATTTATCCAATATTGTAGAAATTGGACGAACTTGTGTACATCATCGCTATCGTTCTAGTCGCGCCTTATCCATTTTATGGCTCAATCTCGTTCCTAAAGTACTTTGGGAGATGCGGGCGAAATATTTGATTGGTTGTGTCAGTATCCGCCTACAAGGCAATCAGGCACGTGCTTACTACACGCATCAATATTTAAAACAACTCAGTCCTACACAGACTTGTGCGATTCAACCTCAAATGGCGTATGAGCCCACATATCCTGAATACAGTTTTGCGCAAGATGAAAAAATTCCAAAATTATTTGATGTGTATTTAAAAATGCATGCCAAATTATCACAGCAGGCATTTTATGATCGTGAATTTAATTGTCTGGATTATTTTGTTTTACTCGAAGTGAATAAAATGGCGAAGAGTTTTGTCATGAAAAAACAGCTTTAGCGTTAAGCATTAAAATTACTGAACCTAGCATAGATTAAGATTTACAAGCCTTGCTGTCGTCATGCACAATAAACCCATAATCTATTAAAGTGTTTATAGTTGCTTATGTGTCAGTTGCTCGGAATGAATTGTGCGACCCCAACGGATATTACGTTCTCTTTCCGTGGTTTTTCACAGCGTGCGGGCATTACTTCAGATCATTGTGATGGCTTCGGCATTGCTTTTTTTGAAGACAAAGCTTGTCGCTTATTTGTGGATAATCAGTCTGCGGTTGAATCTCCAATTGCGGAACTGGTACGGAATTATCCGATTAAATCACGCAATGTGATTGCACATATTCGTAAAGCGACTCAAGGCAAAATTAACTTAGAAAACTCACATCCGTTTATGCGTGAGCTATGGGGGCGTCAATGGATTTTTGCCCATAATGGTGACTTATTGGATTTTGATCCGCCATTAACTGGACATTTTACCCCGGTTGGCAATACGGACAGTGAACGTGCATTTTGTTTTCTATTGGATCAATTGGTCGCTAAATTTGGTTATGTCGAGCCATCTTTAACCCAAGTATTTGAGTTACTGTTAGAAATTGCGCCAAAAATTGCAGAACACGGAACTTTTAACTTCTGCTTATCTAATGGTCAGGCATTATTTAGTTATGCCATTACCAAATTGCATTGGTTGGTACGTGAATATCCATTTAAACCTGCACAGTTGATTGATCTCGATGTCGAAGTCGATTTTAGTCAAGTGACCACTCCTGAAGATCGTGTTGCCGTCATTACGACTGAACCGCTGACGCAGAATGAAGTTTGGCAGGCATTTCAACCTGGCGAAATGATTTTATTCCAATACGGACAACCCATTCAGCGTGCATTTACTCAGGTCGATCGCTTAGTTCGTGAGCAAGCCAATCCGACGTTAAAACGAATTACTCGCGCTGATCAATATTGAGAGTGGCGCGAGAATTGCAAAATGATGCAATTTGATTGTTAAAATTAACATTTTCATAATTAAAGAAAAAATAAACTTTTGGTTAAAAAATATCTTATTCTTTTAGTCGGGTATAAACAAATTAATATATACATATCATTGTCTTAGCCTATAATTTTCGCTAAAAACTGGAATCCAGACTGATTTACTTGTTTTTTATTTAAATTTAATACCGTTACTATCCTTTTCAAGTAACGAATGATGAATTTTAAATGGGAGCGTATCAAGATGAAATGGGTTCCAGAATATAATACTGGTATCGATGTGATTGATGATCAGCATAAGCGAATCCTTGATTATATTAATGAAATTAATGATATTGCTCTTCACACAGAGCGTGACCGCATTAAACAGATTCTCGATAATATTATTGATTACACCCAATCGCATTTTACTTTTGAAGAATCTCTACAAGAAGAAGCGGGTTATAAATACCGTGTGCCGCATAAACGTGTGCATGACTTATTTATTAAAAAAATTGAGTCTTATCGTGACCGTTTTGAAATGGGGCACTCGATTGAAGCTGAATTACATGAAGTCTTGGCGAAATGGTTGATTAACCATATCCAACACGATGATGCGGATTATGTTGGCGCTGTTAAAGAGAACATGATGGGAATTATTAAAGAAAAAGAAAAGAAAAAGGGCAAGAATTGGTTTGCTCGCTTCTTCTCTTAAGTACAGTAAGGTCTAGAATTCAGCAAGGACATGCTGTGCAAAAGAATTAAAAAGTTAAAAAAGAAATAAAAGTATTGGCGCAGCAAGCCATCGAATGCGGTGGTTTGCTTTTCTTTTTGATTTTCACGCATGAGAAAGGCAAAATAGCGATAGATTTTTATTAGGAATGCATCATGCAGGACAATGCTATGTCACGATGGTTATCGCCGCTGATGGCTTTTTGTTTGTCATTCATCATTATTGCCACTGTGGCACCAATAGTGGGAATACAAACAGAGCGTCAACTCGATTTCTGGTTGCTTTGGTTAGGCACTATGTTGGTTTTGGCTTTGCCAATTTGCTATTTAGAAATTGCTTTAGCAAAACGTTCGAAAACTACAGCATTAAATGCACTGTCTAATTTAACGCGTGATGCGGATGCATCTCCAAGATGGCGTCTAGTTGGCTGGATGGCAGTGGTGTTTATTCCATTTCTAGCCGGTGCGATGTTATTTAGTGTCAGTCAATACAGCGCACAATGGGTGGTTCAAGGAGTTGCCCCACAATATCTGTTTGTGGGATCCGCTGTTGCCGCCGTTATTTTATCTTTAGCACCACGCATGATTTTGGCATTAATCACCGCTGTCGGTGTCATTGCAGCGCTGATTTTTTCACAAGTCAGTGGAACAGCTTTTCCTGCTTGGCAAATGACTGCACTTGAGTTTAGCGAGTGGGGTAGTGCGACTGTATTGGCATTGGTGGCGAGTGGTTTAGGCTTAGGACTGTATTGGCAGACCAGCTTAGTTCAAGCTAAACAAGATACTGCCGCCAGCAAAACTGTATTGCCGATTTGGGTTGCACAGTTGCTTGCCGTGTTGGCATTCGCCTATTTTGCTTTGGTTGCACAATTACCTGTAATTGCTTTATTGGTTGCAACGGTTGCAGGAGCGGCATTACTGCTACAACTGGCACGTGAACAACTGGCACAACGTCAGATGATAGTAGCTGTACAATGGGCGATCATTGTAGCTACAGTTTTGGTGTGGACAATTCCAGAAATCACTCCAGTTTTTCATATTGTCTTGGTGCTTTGGGGGTTAGTGATTTGCTTAATTTATGCGATTTTTGCGGGCTGGATTATGAAAATCAGCCATTTGCGTAAAGCCATGAATTTTAGTAATGAGCTGTTTTACAATATTTGGCGTATTGCGGTGCGTATTGTGCTGCCACTGGCTATCATTCTTGCAATTGTGTCGGTATTAGGACAATTGATCTGATGACGGAGCAAGCCAAAGTTTGGGTGGCTTATGCGACCTCGGAACAACAGTTTCATCTGGAAGTTCCCTTTCAATCAGGTATGACTGCATTAGATGCAATTGAGCAAAGTGGAATTCGAGAGCAAATTGAACTACCTGAAATTTTGCAGTTGGGGATTTTTGGTGTCCGTTTGCAAGAAGCTACACAATTGCTGCAAGCGGGTGATCGGGTTGAAATTTATCGGGCGTTGACCATCAATCCAAAGGATATTCGACGTAACCGTGCAGCCAATAACCCTGTGGGACGCTATGCTAAAGGCAATCGCTTTAAAAAATTGAAATGATATGAAAAACCCCTCAATGAGGGGTTTCTTTTTATTTTAAAGCGTCTATAGTGGGGGCGCAGTTAAAATCGCTTCTTTCGATCCAGGTAAACCAGGTTGTGATTCTGGAATCGTTTCTAGACCCTCAATTTTGTTCACAATACCGTTTTGATCGAAGTAAATTTTCAAATGCTGACCATGCGCTGCTGGAATCTTGGCTTTTTTAGCATAAGTTCCTGGGATATAATTGTAGACGTAGTCCCATCGTAATGGATTCAATGGATCTGTAATGGTTGGACTACCGAGTAAGAAACGCACTTGTTGGTGACTCATGCCGACTTGGATTTTTGAGGCTTGGGCTTGTGTTAATGGTGTTCCTTGAGGAATATCTACTTTATAAACGCCCAAGGTCGAACAGCCCGCGAGCAGTGAAGTGACGAATAACGTCAACATGATTTTTTGCATTTTGCTACACTATCCCAAATTAATTTTGATGCATTTGATCCACGGATAGATCATACTGCATCTTAACTTTGTTGCATATTCCAACTTTAAATTTGTTGAGAGAGACCTTTTTACATGCCTATTTCAAACCAAGACTTACGCAAAGCTGGACTTAAAGTTACACTTCCACGAATTAAAATATTAGAATTATTAGAAAATTCAAAACAACATCATTTAAGCGCGGAAGATATCTATAAGACTTTACTCGAACAGGGTGAAGATGTCGGTTTAGCAACTGTTTATCGCGTGTTAACGCAATTCGAAGCTGCTGGTATTATTCAGCGTCACCATTTTGAAAATAATCATTCTGTTTTTGAAATTATGCAAGATGATCACCACGATCACCTCGTATGCCAAAACTGTAATAAAGTTGTTGAATTTACTAACGAAGTTATTGAACATGAACAACATACAGTGGCAGAAAAACATAACTTTACTTTAACAGGTCATTCATTAAATCTGTATGGCTACTGTGATGAGCAAGAATGTCAGGATGCATTACGTAAAAAGTAATGTAACTTAATCACTTGGTGAACATAAAAAAGGCTTCTAAATGAAGCCTTTTTTATTGTTTGATGGGAGTAAATTTTAAATTGACAGAAGGTTACGCATAGCCAATTAAGACACAATTTGAATACGGCTAGAACCAGAACCTATTGGCTGTACCTGAATTTGAACAGGAATGCGCTCATGCATTTCTTGAATATGTGAAATGAGAACCACTTTGCGTCCTTGATTTTGTAATTGGTCAAATGCATTCATCACCATGTGTAAAGATGAAGCATCTAAAGTGCCAAAACCCTCATCAATGAATAGTGATTCAATTTTCATGGAACCTGCCGCCATATTGGCAATTGCCAAGGATAAAGCCAAAGCGGTCAGGAAAGATTCTCCTCCTGAAAGAGAAGAAACCGAACGGGTTTCACCATCCATATCATGGTCAATAATGGCGAGACTGAGCGAGTTATCCAAGCGCTTTAAGGTATAACGTTGTGATAGAAGGGCTAATTGCTGGTTGGCATATTCAATTAAAATATCGAGGTGATATTGCTGTGCCAAATCGCGGAATTTTTTCCCTGTGGCATCACCCATCAAGCCCGAAATTTTAGCCCAACGATGTTCCTGTTGCTGAATTTGTTGTATTTGGGCTGCGAATTGCTGCTGCTTGGCTAAATTTTGCTGATGTAATTCCAGTGATAATTTGAGTTGATCACGGTGTTCAGTTAGTTGTTGTAATTGCACAGCATTTTGTTCAAGTAACTGCAACAATTGATCATGATTGGTCTTGGATTGATATTGCTGATGTTCATGTAATTGGTTTTGTAGTGTTTTCAATGCATAGACAGCTTCGCTCAATTGACGATCTGCCTGTTGCAAGGATAAACGCAGTTGTTGTTCCTGAGTTGAGGAAATCGCAAGCAGCGTTTTTAAGCGTGGCTCGGAAAATTCACTGTGCTGCGTTAACCACCTTGAAATTTCTGTTTGAGCTTGCTCCAGTGCATGGAGCTGTTGCTGCTGTTGTGCTTTCAATTGTTCCAAGGCATTTTTGTGTTGTTCGAAGTTTTGACGCGCCTGTTCAAAACTGAGTTTGAGCTGTTGGTATTGCTGTTGTAGCTGTTGACGTTGTTGATCATGCTGCTGAAGCCATTCATTGGCTTTAAGCTCGGTTGAGCCTGTCATGTTGATAATGAGTTGCTGAGCCGCTTCAGCATTGTGCTTCCCTTTGGCTTCAACCTCTTTCAGTTGTTGCGCGAACTCGATGTGCTGAACAGTCAAACTGCTGAGATTTACTTTGATAATATTCAGTTGTTGTTCAGTTTGTTCTTTTTGCTTATTGAAGCGATCACGCTGTTCAATTTGCTGCACACGTTGTTGTAAATACTGCATTGTTTGTTGTGCCGTAGACAGCGGATGCTCGACCCACGCAGCTTGTTCATGTGGCGCTAGACAATCAATAATCTGCTGAATTTGCTGTTGCCATTGTTGTACGGATGCCAGTTGATGGGTGTGGTATTGAATGTTTTGTGTCAGTTGTAACTGATCTTTATGTGCTTGATTGAACCGTTGTAAATCCAGTTCCGCCTGCTGTTTAAGCTGAGTACTTTCTGCAAGGCAATGTTGTAGTGTAGTCAAGATTTCCTGTTGAGGATGAGTTAAATCTAGAACTAGCTCGGATAGTGCGAGATGTTGTTGTAATTCATTTTTTTGTTGTTCTGATTTTTCATTGAGTTGTTGTAATGAATGTTGCAGTTGGACGTGCTCGGCGCTCATTTGAGTCAGTTGTTGTTGAGCTGTTTGCCAAAGATGTAGACATTGTTGTTCCTGTTGAATCGCCTGTTGTTCTTGCTGTTGTTGCAGTTCATACAATGCCTTCGAGACTAGATTTTCATCATCACGATAGGGGTGTTCTGTACTGCCACAGACGAGGCAGGCTTCGCCTTGTGTTAATGCTGCACGTAAATGTTCAATATTTTCGGTATGTAATAAGCGCTGTTGTTGTAAGAAACTTTGTAATTTTTCTCGTTCGGCTTTTGCCGCCTGAAACTCGATTTCTGCTTGTTTGGTGCTTTGCTGAAGTTGTTGCTGCTGTTGTTGAATGCTGTGCAATTTGTCCGTCAGATTCAGGATTTCATCGGTTAAGGTAAAGAAATACTCCAGTTTTTGCTGAACTGAATCCAGTTGGTTGAGTCGAGAGAGTTGTTGCTCTTTGTTTTTCTGTTGTTGTTCTCGTTGCGTTTCAATTTGAGCCGTCGTCCCAAATTCTGCGACTAATTTTTGTAGCAGAATTTTGTCTTGATCAAGCTGTTGCTGTGCTTGCGGGATATTGCCTAAAGTATTTTCAACTTTTTGATAGTGTTGAATAAATTGCTTGAGTTGCTGAAGATGAGCATTTAAACCTTGATCTAAAGTTGCAAACTGATCGCTATTTTGTAGTTGAGTTGCACAAAATTGCTGTTGTGTGATCAAGTGTTGTAATTGTTGTTCAAATTGCTGTTGCTGTTCGAGTAAAGGTTGCTGCTGCATATCCAATTGTTGCAAACGACTTTTGGTCTTTTTATATTCATCGGCAATATAGTCACGTTCTTGTACATATTTACGAACATCACCCAGTTCTTGTTGATGTTGTCGTTCGAAATCTTGTAATTGGTGCAATGCAGTTTCAGCTTGGTTAAACTGATTTTTCTCTTGTTCAAATTGAGTGACTAGGGCAGTAAAGTGCTGTTGTTGTTGCTGAATTTGTGGTTCAAGCTGTTGCAGGCTGTTTAGAATTTGTTGTTGCTGAAATACGACGGGACGTATCGCAGAAAAAGTTTCGAGTTGGCTCAGTTGTTGGCGATCTTGTGCTAAGGCTGTATGTGCTTGTAGTTGGGTTTCATGCTGTTGCTGTTTAAGCACAATATCTTGTTCTAATTTATACAGTTGCGTAAACCATTGCTGTTGTTGAAGATACTGTGATTTTTCCTGCTCGAGTGTTTGATAATGCTGTTGTGCAGTTTCATATTGAGTGCGTAGCGCCGTAATTTCTTCTTCGGAGCGAATTTCAATATGACCTAAAACATTTTCCAGTTCCTTGCGTTGGGTTGCAATCGATTTGGTTTTTTCATAAGCCAGTTGTCCAATTTTACCGAAAATGCTGGAATTGGTTAGATATTCCAATAATTCGCCCCGCTCATTGTCGCGGGCTTTTAAAAAAGCAGTCACTTCAGACTGTGCCAATAACACTGCACGGGTAAATTGTTCAAAACTGAGTTGGGTAATCTGTTGAATATGGGTTTCTACCGCTTTACTTTTATCGGCAATCACCACATCGTCAGTTAAGCATTTTAAATAGCGTTGTACATTTTGTAGTTTTCCTGAAGCACTTTCACGTGCACGTTTGACTTCCCATCGTGCCAAATAACATTTTTGGTCTTGTGCGATAAAACATAATTCGGCAAAACCATGCCCTGTACCACGACGCAAAACCGTGAGTGGCGAATTGGTCAGTAATTCTGAGCCATCACTATCGAGTAACTTACCATCACTGTCTTTTAGGCGTGGAATTTTATTGAATAGCGCTAAACACATGGCATCTAAAATAGTAGATTTCCCCGCACCTGTTTTACCTACAATAGCGATTAAACCTGCACTGGCTAGCGGTTCAGCATCAAAATCAATCAGATGTTCACCCGCGAGGGATGCCAGATTTTTAATTCGAATAGATAAAATTTTCATGGCAAGCCTTTAACCGTTGTGTTCGTCTTCTAAAGTTTTTTCTGCTTCGTGTACCAAACTCATAAAATCATTTAGGACATCATCATCGGCAGCATAACCTTGTTTTTCCCATACATTTTGGAACAGTTGTACTGGGGTCGGCGGTTCAAGCTGTATGCTTTGCGCATTCGAGGCATCTTGCTCTGAAGATAAATATTGGCGTGAAATTCGGACCAAACGATAGCGATTTTCAGGTAACGCCTGTTCAAATTGCTGGCGTAAATTGGGAGGAGGCGGTGTCAAGCTATGATATTCAATGTCGACATATTCACGTTGATCAATATTTTCGATTTCACCTGTCGCTAAATTGCTAAGTTGTTGCAGCACCTCATGCATTTCGCCGCGAATGCGGTGTAGAGCAATACTGCGTGGAATAGGCAATACTTCAAGCTGTAAGCGTTCTGGAGGTGCGAGTTGTGGATCGATGGTAATTTCTAAGACTTGGTGTTTGTAATTGACTTCACTGAAGGACAATGGAATGGGAGAGCCACTATAACGAATATGGTCTTGTCCAACCTTTTGCGGTTTATGCAAATGACCTAATGCCACATAATCAATTACCTCATCAAACAGCGCCGTTGAAAGTGCTTCTTCATTGCCAATAACAATCGGGCGTTCTGAGTCTGAGGTTTCCGCACCTTGCATATGGGCATGCGACATCAGGATTAGGGCTTGATCATTCGTTTTACGTTGTTTGGCTGCCGCAATGAGCTGTTGATGTAAATGGGCGATAGCAGCTTTGCTGTCACTGGTTTGCTCATTGATTCCTGTAATTTCGGCAGGACGTAAAAATGGCAGGCTTAAGCACCAAGCCACAATCTGCTGCTGTTCATTATAAATTGGAATGAGTAAACGATTTAAATTGAGCTGTCCTTCGGTATTTTTATGAATGACCCCAACGGCTTTGGCATTGTATTTAGATAACAGTGGCTCCACTTGTTCAATACGATAACCTGAGTCATGGTTCCCTGCAATCATGAGGGTTTGCATGTGCGGAGCCACCGCATGTACATCTGCCAAAAATTGATAGAGTTGCTTTTGCGCACTGGATGCGGGGTTAATCACATCAAAAATATCTCCCGCAATTAGTAGGGCATGTGGCTGTTTTAATTTAATTTGATCGACTAACCACGTTAAAAACTGTTCGTGTTCATACTGACGGGAGTGGTTATAAAAAAATTGTCCCAAGTGCCAGTCAGAAGTATGAAAAAAGCGAACAGTCATGTGATCTCAAAGCGTGAAAATACCGTGTATAACTTAGCATATTTTACATGCCCAGATATGCAGTAGATGATTAAGGCGACGGTTTTAGTCGCAAGAAAATCGTCCTTTAAGCTGCGTTTGGGTCGAGTTGTACCAAGCCAAACGTGTTGTGATCTGGGTCGATAAAATAGCCTTGCCAGCATTTATTCGGAATAACGAATTTGGGCATGGCTTCTTGTCCTCCCAGCGCCAAGATTTTTGCCGCGGTTGCATCAAAATCTTCGACTTGAATGGAACAGGTAAAGGCATTGGTGCCGCAATGTGTCGGAGGAATTTCCACAGGGCGCTTTAATAAACCGCCATGTATATTCGCTGTATCAATTTGATAATATTCGATGGGTAGGCCTGTAACCTTGGTAAATGTCCAACCAAAGATTGCTTGGTAAAATTGAAGATCACGTTCGGGGTTTGACGATTGAATTTCAAAGTAGACTAAAGGTTGCATGACCTTCATTCCTATTTTTATTGTTCTGAAAAATAAAGACCGACGATTCGAGTGATGATGAAATCGTCGGTCAAAAAACGGTGGATACATCAAACTTTTAAGCTGCTGTTTTAAAAGTTTAACGTTCACGCCAAGCTTATTGCTTTTGGTAGAAGGTCGCCGAAAATATTGTGGATGCCGGTACAAATTGACGGTTTCGAACCTTGTACTCTTAATAACGTGGACAAGTTTGAATTGGTTGACAAGAAAATTAAAAAAGTTTGAATTTTTTTTTATAATAGCGTTTTGCCCTTGTTGAGCTGTACTCATGATACCACTGCGCTGCTATTTTATTTGGTTTTTTGTACTGTGCTTTCTGTTCACATGTATTTGCGGTGTGTTGGCAGCATTAATGCCAAGAGGGATGGGGAGTATACTTACCATAGTGCCTTATTTGGTGGCAATGAACTGGGTATTATTCAAATTCCTGAAACAGCAAAAGCGTGCTCCAACGCAAGCAGAACGTAAACAGTTGACGCTGGGTTTTAGTCTAATTTTCTGGGGTTATAACTTATTGGGTTTACTGGGCGGAATTTATTTCTTCTCACGTAGCAATCCAACGATTTGGCAAGACTTGTTGTTGTATTTGCAACAACCGCAATTTATGGCAGTGGTATTGATGATGTTCTTGCTGATTGCCATTCCATTATATCTTTTAACTTATTGGTTTTATGGTGCTCAAGCACAACGTATGGTAGACAAAATGTTGGGTTAATGCACATAAGCTTGTATTTGTTGTCTTTCTCATTTATAGATAAATTATCTAACCAAGAGATTGTTTTATGTACAAGCCTGTGGTGTTGATTACTGGAGCTTCTGGGTTTATTGGTTCTTATTTAGTGCCTTATTTATTAAAACGAGATTTTCAAGTCATTGGAATTTCAAGGAAACCACAAGCTCAAACGCATCCTGATTTAAGTTGGATTCAGCATTTTGATGAATTGAAACATCAAACCATTGATTATGTCATTAATTTGGCAGGGGAAAGTATCGCCGAAGGTCGATGGAGTGAACAACGTAAGCAGAAGTTAATTCAAAGTCGAGTGAAAATGACAGAAGCCTTGTACCGTTATTTACAACAACGGCAAATTTTCCCGAAATGTATTTTGTCGGGTTCTGCGGTGGGATACTACGGTATTGATGCTTTGGAGCAATGGCAGCAAGTTTGTACAGAAGAATCACCTGCTCAAAACATTTTTATGTCGCAACTTTGCCAACAGTGGGAACAGACAGCGTTGGCAGATACTCAACAAAATACCAAGATTATGCGTTTAGGTATTGTGTTTGGACGTGGCGGTGGCATTTTGCCCAAAATGCTGTTTCCAATTAAGTGGAATCTGGTCGGACGTATTGGCCATGGGCGGCAGCCCGTGGTTTGGGTACACATCCAAGATGTATTACGTGCAGTAGAATTTATTCTGACCCATGAGACCGAACAGAAAGTCTTTAATGTGGTAGCACCAGAAAAGGTGATACAGAGTCAATTTGTGAATATTACAGCAGTCAGTTTAAAACGACATCCTTTGCTAAGTATGCCCGCTTGGGTTTTTAAAAGTCTATTGGGGGAGCAATCACAATTGATTTTAAATGGTCAATTTGTGCAACCCAAAGCCCTTCAACAAGCAGGGTTTGAGTTCAAGTTTCCGACTTTAAAAGAAGCATTAAATGATTTACTTTGATGTGGAGCAGTGTTTTAACTGGTCATTATTTCAGGGTTGAGCAATTGTGCAGGGCTATAAGTCGCCGCATTCACATATGTTGGCTGCTTCAGCATAAGCTGACGTAACAGTTGTGCCGAAGCAGGCCCCATACATAAACCGTTTCTAAAATGTCCCAAATTGACCCAGACATTGTTGAGATGAGGTAGTTGACCAATATAGGGAATACCTTCGGGTGAACTTGGGCGTAAACCAGCCCAATTTTGCACTACAGGGAATTGGGCTAACTCAGGCACCATTTCATAAGCAGCTTCTAAAATATTCTGTTGAATCTGCTCGGTGGTTTCGGCATTGAACCCACACTCTTGCATGCTGGAACCACAGACAATATGACCATCCATCCGTGGAATGAGATACATGACTCGATTCATACACATGGTTGGTAGCCAGTGGGCAGGGGTTTTAATCAGCGCCATTTGCCCTTGTACTGGGCGAACGGGTAGTTCCAAACCCAGTTGCGCTGACCATAAACCAGACCAAGCACCTGTTGTTAGCACGAATTGATCGGCATAGACTTTCTGTCCTGTTTCAGTTGCTACATATTCAACTTTGTCCTGCTGAATATGAAATTTCTGAATAGGCATTTGATCGAAAAATTGAACCTTCGGATGCTGTTCTAAATAATGACGTAGCGATTGTAAGAGTCGAGGATTGCGTACATTGGCGATTTCTGGAAAGTAAATCGCATGTTGAAACTGCTCGGAAAGCTGCGGATTGATCTGATCTAATTGTTCACGCTGCAAGTATTCGCAGTGCTGCATGGGGTCTTGGAATTGAGTTTTATAATTTAAACCGACTTCAAAATCGGTTTCATCCAAAATTAACATGCCTGTTTCATGAATCTGAAAATCAATCCCTGTGACTGGCTGTAATTTTTCATTCCATGTTTGGTACAGGGCTTTACCATGTTGCGCCAAGAGATTGACTGCACGAGGATAGCGCCAAGGATACATTGGGGAAAGAATACCGCCACCTGCCCATGAGGCTTGCCCTGCATAGCTTTGGTTATAAATACTGACCTGACAGCCTTGTTCGACCAGTTCTAAAGCTGACAATAGGCCACTAATGCCAGCACCAATAATGACGATATTCATAAAAATTTGAGATCGATTAGTTCATGGCTTTGAGTTTAAGCGCTGCTTCTTCCGCGAAATACGTCCAAATACCATCAGCACCCGCACGACGACAGCTCATCAAGGATTCAATAATGACTTGATCGGATAACCAACCATTTTGAATGGCACCCGCTAACATCGCGTATTCACCACTGACTTGATAAACAAAAGTTGGAATACCAAAGGTATCTTTGACTTCACGCACGATGTCTAAGTACGGCATTCCTGGTTTAACAATGACCATGTCTGCACCTTCCTGAATATCCAGTGCAATTTCATGTAAGGCTTCCGCGCGGTTGCCGACATCCATTTGGTAATTGTATTTATTGCCAGCTTTTAGGTTGCTGGCAGACCCAACCGCATCACGGAATGGACCATAGAAGCTCGATGCATATTTCGCCGAATACGCCATGATATTGGTATAGATATGTCCATTGGCCTCTAAAGCATGGCGAATAGCACCAATACGACCATCCATCATGTCACTCGGTGCAACGACATCTGCACCTGCTTCTGCATGACTCAAAGCTTGTTTAATGAGGCATTCAACGGTTTCATCGTTCAGAACATAACCTGTGTCATCAATAATGCCATCTTGACCATGCGTAGTGTAGGGGTCGAGGGCACCATCGGTAATCAGCACCATTTCAGGCAATTCTTTTTTGAGTAAGCGAACGGTATTTTGCACTAAGCCATCGTCGCGCCATGCTGCTTCAGCCGTTAAACTTTTATCTTCTTGTGGCGTAACAGGGAACAGTGCCAATTTAGAAACACCCAGTTCTAATAACGTTTCCGCTTTTTTTAATAATAGATCAGCAGAAAGGCGCTGAATCTTCGGCATGCTTGGAATATCTTGGGTTTGGTTTTGACCTGGCAGTACAAATACAGGATAAATCAAGTGATCAGTCGTGAGTTGAGTTTCCCGAACCATGGCGCGTAATTGGTCATTCTTTCGAATACGACGCATACGGGTGGCAGGAAATGCTGGGCGATTGAACGTATAAGTCATAACAATCTCACTGATCAGTATTAAACTAGGCAGTATTGTAGACCCATCACATAGCTTTAGGGGCAAAATGCGGTCGTTTTTTCAAAATTTTAGGTGTTTGAGTAATTTATGAGCGATATGGAAAAGAAATGGACGGGAGGGATCCACTTGGGTTCGAAAGTCGATATTGATGTGGTATTGCAACAATTATGTCATGCCTTTAATAGTTCGCCATTTTTCTCCCATAATGGCATGACGATGCGTGTGGTTGATCAGCAGATTGAAGGCTATATTGAAATGCAGCCGTACATGATTGGAAATGTTGCTTTTCAAATTCTACATGGTGGCGTTGCTGCGACAATTCTAGACAGCGTTGGGGGAATCGTGGCTATGGGTGAGTTGTATAAACGCGCTGAACCTGAGCAATTGCCTGACACCATTAAGAAGGTAACGCGACTAGCAACAGTCGATATGCGAGTCGATTATTTAGCCCCTGGACGTGGAAAATTCTTTGTTGCTCGTGCAGAAACCTTACGCTTAGGGCGTAAAGGCTGCACCATGCGTATGACTTTGGTAAACGATGAAGATAAAGCAATTGCGACGGCGATAGCGTCTTATGCGTTCTAAAGTAGTTGAAAAGTAAATTATTTTGTTTGAACGGTTCTCTCAAAATAAGTTTTAAGCTGCCAAGATAATGGTGGCTTAAATCAATTAATAAACCAATCAGTCTAAAAAATCATTTCTCATATCATGAGTTTTTTATTTAAAATTCCCAGCCAAATTTATATTAAAGAAATGACTTTCTCATCGACACGAATCTTCAGTTTTTAAAAATAAGTAAAAAACTGTTTGAGTTGTGGATTTTGTGGTGACCAAGTCTGTCTGGCTGAAGGAAGAAACGATGACAGAAGCTTCAACGATTCCACCACAATCGAATGCCGCAAATATGCAAGCTAAACGTAAAAAGTCCTTTGCGATATTTGGAGCAATACTGGCGATTATTGCCGTGGTTTATGCAGTTTTGGCGTTATTTTTAAACCATTTTGTCAGTACGGACAATGCCTATGTTGGTGCAGAAACAGCTTCAATTACCTCAATGGTGAATGGTCAAGTACAACAAGTTTTGGTTAAAGATACACAAACTGTTAAACAAGGTGATGTGCTGGTTCAAATTGATGATCGCGATGCCAAAATTGCAGTTGCCGCAGCACAGGCAGAACTCACCAAAGCCAAGCGTCAATATAAGCAAACGCGTGCCAACAGTAGTGCATTGAATTCACAAGTGTTTGTGAGTGATGATGGTATTCACAGCGCTGAGGCACAGGTGCAAAAGGCACAAGTGGATTTAGGCAAGGCGGAAAAAGAATTACTGCGTCGTCAACAACTGAGTACTTCGGGTGCTATTTCAAAAGAAGAATTAAGTACGGCACAAATTGCAGTAGAAAATGCACAAGCAAGTTTGGCGGTTTCACAAGCGACATTGGCCCAAGCAAAATCAAATCAAAAAGCGGCACAAAGTACTTTGGCGGCTAATGATGCTTTGATTCAGGACAGTAATGAGAACTCAACTCCTGATGTGTTGATTGCCGAAACCAAATTAAAACAAGCGCTACTAGATTTAGAACGTACTCAAATTAAAGCTCCGCTTGATGGGGTAGTGACACGCCGAAATATTCAAGTGGGTCAACGTGTTGCCCCTGGTACTGTGATGATGATGGTCGTACCTGTGTCACAACTCTATGTCGATGCCAATTTCAAAGAAAGCCAGTTAGAAAAAGTTCGTGCAGGGCAAAAAGTCAGTTTAGTTTCTGACCTGTATGGGGATGCTGTTGAGTTTCACGGTACGGTTCAGGGATTCTCTGGCGGAACGGGTGCTGCTTTTGCCCTCATTCCTGCGCAAAATGCGACGGGTAACTGGATTAAAGTGGTACAACGTTTACCTGTCCGAATTGCCCTTGATTCACAAGAGTTGGCGAAACATCCGCTACGTGTTGGACTTTCAATGGAAGCCAAAATCGATTTGCGTTCGAAGTAATTTCTTATGAACCAGTATCGTCCTTTTGGTGATTTACAAGGTAGCCGCTTAATGCTCGCTGCCTTTGTACTGGCATTGGCGAACTTTATGGTGGTGCTCGACATGACCATTGCCAATGTCTCGGTTCCGCATATTACTGGGAGTTTGGCCGTTTCAAGCTCGCAGGGTACTTGGGTGATTACCTCTTATGCAGTTGCAGAAGCAATCTGTGTGCCTTTGACTGGTTGGCTGGCAGGACGTTTCGGAACAGTACGATTATTTGTGATTAGCCTGATTGGTTTCACCACTTTTTCAGTTTTGTGTGGATTATCCACCAGTTTAGAAATGTTGGTGTTTTGCCGTATTGGTCAGGGGCTGTTTGGTGGTCCGATTATGCCGCTCAGTCAGACCTTGCTCATGCGTATTTTCCCACCTGAAAAACAATCTCAGGCGATGGGTATGTGGGCCATGACTACGGTTGTTGGTCCCATTTTAGGTCCAATTCTGGGCGGTTCGATTAGTGATAATTGGTCATGGCACTGGATTTTCTTTATCAATATTCCCGTCGGTATTATTTGTGCCTTAGCGGCAATACGTTTATTAAAACCTGCAGAAACAGATAAATTCCGTTTGCCGATTGACGCCATAGGTTTAGGTTTATTGGTGCTCTGGATTGGGGCTTTACAGCTCATGCTCGATTTGGGGCATGAAAATGACTGGTTTAACAGTACTTTTATTTGCTTCCTTGCAGTCATTACGGTCATTGGTTTAATCGCATTTATCATCTGGGAGCTGACTGAGCAGCACCCGATTGTGAATATTGCAATTTTCCGTTATCGCGGTTTTAGCGTTTCAGTGTTGTCCTTGGCGTTTGCTTTTGGTGGCTTTTTTGCCAGTATTGTCTTAATTCCACAGTGGGTACAGATGAATTTGGGCTACACCGCGACGTGGGCGGGTTATCTGACTGCCACCATGGGCTTTGGTAGTTTGACCATGTCACCGATTGTGGCAAAACTGGCAAACAAGCATGATCCGCGTGCTTTAGCCAGTTTTGGCTTGCTGCTGATGGGGATTGTAACCTTGATGCGTGCCTTTTGGGTGACCGATGCCGACTTTATGACTTTGGCAATGCCTCAGATATTACAAGGTTTTGCTGTACCATTCTTCTTTATTCCATTGTCGAATATTGCACTGGGTTCAGTCTTGCCACAAGAAATGGCTTCGGCTGCCGGCTTAATGAACTTCTTAAGAACCATGGCAGGTGCCATTGGGGCTTCCATCGCCGTAACCATTTGGGATGACCATGCCAAAGTGGCACGGACTGAAATGGTCGCAAATTTGCACACCAGTGAAGTCCAAAATACGCTCATACAAAATGGTATGACTCATGAAACGGCTTTAGGAGTAATTTCTAACTTGGTCGACAAAGAAGCCATGACCATGTCGGTCGATCATGTTTTCTTTATCTTAACCTTGGTGTTTGTTGTGGCAAGTTTATTGATTTGGCTTGCACCTAAACCGAAAACCAAAGTCACAGGACCGAGTCATTAAGCTTTAGCCCGAGCACCGCAATAGAATATTCGCGGTGCTCAAAAATCTAAATTTCAGATTTTGCTCGTTTTAATGCTGTACGCCATTGATGTAAATGTTGCTGACGCTGATCTTCCGACATTTTAGGCTCGAACATTCGATCCAATTGCCAAGATGCAGCAACCTCAGAAACATTAGAAAAAATCCCCATCTTCAATCCTGCCATTGCAGCCGCACCCCATGCCGTAGATTCCAGCATTTTAGGGCGTAGCACAGGGACATTGAGCATATCGGCTTGAAATTGCATCAACATATCATTGTGACTGGCACCACCATCAACTCTTAACTCTTTTAAGGGATGTGTGATATCAGCTTGCATGGCATTTAGAACATCAGAAACCTGAAAGGCAATGGATTCTAATGCAGCTCGGGCGATATGTGCCTTTGAGGTTCCTCGTGACATACCACAGAGCAATGCACGCGCATTACTGTCCCAATGTGGCGCGCCTAATCCTGTGAATGCAGGAACCAACACGACGCCGTCAGAATCTTGTACTTGGCAGGCAAGTTTTTCAACTTCTGAACTGTGCTGAATAATCCCGAGCCCATCTCTGAGCCATTGCACAATCGCGCCTGCCATAAATACACTGCCTTCCAGTGCAAAGGTATTTTGTTGGTGACATTGCCAAGCCAGTGTGGTGAGCAATTGATTTTGGCTGTATTGAATTTGGTCACCCGTATTAAACAACATGAAGCAACCTGTACCATAGGTATTCTTCGCAGTGCCTGCCTCAAAACAAGATTGTCCAAACAGTGCCGATTGCTGATCCCCTAAAATTCCTGCAATTGGAATTTCTGCACCCAATAATCCTGAGGCAGTATTGGCAATGTAACGATCTGACGAAATGATGGTTGGAAGCACTGAAGCAGGGATGTTGAATAATTCTAATAACTCTTCATCCCATTGTTGGCTTGCCAAATTCATGAGCATGGTACGCGAGGCGTTACTGGCTTCAATCACATGTTCTGCGCCACGCGTGAGATTCCAAACCAGCCAACTATCAATCGTGCCAAAAGCAACATGTCCTTGATTTGCCAGAGTTCTTAAGCCATCGACATTTTCAAGTAACCAAACCAGTTTACCTGCACTAAAATACGGATCGATTCTTAAGCCTGTTTTTTTGTGAATGATGGCTAACAAGTTGCGTTTGGTGAGTTGATCACACCATGCAGTTGCACGACGGTCTTGCCAAACAATGGCTGGTGCAAGTGGAATGCCAGTACGTTTGTCCCAAACCACAGTCGTTTCACGTTGGTTAGTTACCCCAATGGCTTTAATATCCTTTGCAAAGAGATGTGCCGAGGCGATGGCTTGTTGCACCACAGCAATTTGAGTGCTCCAGATTTCTTGGGCATCTTGCTCGACCCAACCTGAATGAGGGGTACGAATTTGAGTTTCACGTTGAGCTGTTGCGTAGATTTTTCCTTGTTCATCAAAAATAATGGCTCTACTCGAGGTTGTTCCTTGATCAAGTGCAAGTAAATAGCTCATGTTTTTATTTTTTAACTCTTGAAATATGAAAGATTACCGCAATAATGTAATAGAACGCAGTTGCTTCTGTAAATACTGTGAAATTACCTCGTAATTTTCGATATTTATGTTATGATTGCTATACACTTTGGGGGTGTTTCTGGCTTCGACGCTGGTGATGAAACTCATAGATGCATGTCGAGAGCGCATTTTCTCTCGTAAATCAAATTTGCATTTTTTAGTCGCAAACGACGAATCATACGCTCTAGCTGCCTAAGGGCAGCTTGTCCGCCTCTCCGAATACTTGTGGTTAGAGAGTCCGACTGAAGCGCACGCACACAAGTCCGTATAAAACCAAGCCTCGGGGTTTTGTACTAAATTAAGAGGATCGCGATTTGTACCCTGTTCGTCGGGTCACAAAGAGTTAAAACAATAGACGATATCTAAGCATGTAGTATTCTCGAGCGTAGTGCTGGCGGACGCGGGTTCAACTCCCGCCACCTCCACCAAATACTTAAATTTGTATAACGCAATATGACGTTATATAAGTAAATAAAGCTTAAATCTTAATGGTTTAGGCTTTTTTTATGCCTGTTTATGCCGTTATATGAAGTTTCTTATAGCTTGTTGCTGTGTATGGTAGCGTGTATAGTGTGAGTTAGCGAAAAGCCACCATACAAGACATGCGATGAAAAAATCAGATGTAAAGTCTTATCCGATGCGAGATACCGTATTAGGTTCATTGGAAGCAGAAGAAAAAGAGTACCGCATTAATGACGGAAATAACTTACATTTTGTAGTTCACCCTAAAGGCAATAAGCGATGGGAGCTAAGGTATAAAAAGCCTAGCACTGGTAAGTGGTCATGGGTTGGTTTAGGTACATATCCTGAAGTTGGTGGAAGCTTTGCAAGAAAGAGAGCTGATGAAGCTCGTAAGTTAATTGCTCAAGGTGTTGATCCAGTTGTACAGAAAGCGGAAGTTAGACTAGCGACATTGGAGCAAGGGGCTTTTACTTTTCAACAACTCGCTGAAGAGTTTTATCTTACAAAAACATGGACACCAGATACTAAGGCTAGGAATTTAGGTGCATTAAATAACCATGTCATGCCTGCAATGGGTAAGAAAGATTACCGAAATATCACTAAGCAAGAATGGCATGCTCTCTTTCAAGAGATACAAAACAAGCTGAATCCTCGTACAGGTAAACCGATTATTGAAACAGGGCAGCGCGTTACAGCATTGGTGCGTGAAATTTATGATTATGCTGAGGTAACAGGGAAAGCAACTTACAATCCTATTACTAATTTGCATAAGTATCTGAAAAAGCACGAAAGTAATGGGATGAAGCATGTAGGTGATGAGGAGCTACCAGCATTATTACGAGCTATAGATAAGTATCCAGCATTGGATACACGTATTGGTCTTAAATTGCTTTCAATACTCTTTAACAGACCATCGGAGTTGCGAGAGGCGGTATGGGAAGAGTTTGATTTGGAAAAGGGTATATGGTTAATTCCAGCATCAAGAATGAAGATGGGAAAAGAGCATAAAATCCCATTGGCAAAGCAAGCTTTGGAGTCACTTCAAGAGTTAAAACAATTAACAGGTCATTCACTTTATTTATTTCCCAGCAGAAGCAGTAAAAATAAACCTAAGTCGGATACGGTCTTTATCGAAGCTTTAAAGAGAATGGGCTATGGTGGAAAGCAAAACCCTCATGGATTTCGTCATATTGCCAGTACAATTTTAAATAACCAGTTTAGTGATAAGCCTCAAGTGGTGGAAGCTTGTTTAGCACATACTAAAAATGGTGTTAAAGGCACATACGATAAAGCGACTCATTTTGATGAGCGAAAAGTCATGATGCAATGGTATGCCGATTATTTGGAAAAGCTAGCTGATGAAAATGTTATTCAATTTAAGAAGGCTTGATATTTTAAAATCATGCCTAAAACGCCGTTGGGTGTAGTTCAGATTGTTAAACCCTGTGTATACAAATTGTCGATATGTTCCTAATGTCAGGCATGCTGGTTCCCCACGCTCACTGTTAATTATTTAAAATTAGGGATAGGTTTTTAGTGATGGAAAGGGTTTAATAATGAGTCCAAGTGATTAAAAAACAATCGCATAACAGTTGAAATATTTTGATGAATGAATTATATTGAAAAGTCTTATGTTATGTGTTAACGCAACATAACGGAATGATTGTGCAATTGCATAGTTAATTTCTAAATTATCCAAGTCAGGGTAATTCAATCTAAAACTTAACTGCTCTACATCTAGTTCAAAAAGAACTATCGAGGTGTGGGGTTTTCTGCATTCTAAATTTTATTAAAGGAGAAATACCATTCTAAACCTAAACCTTAACTTATTAACTGATGAGGAAAAGCCTAAGTTAAATTTATACGCTATAGATTACTTAAAAATAGAATTACAACTAACAAATAATCCAAAGGAATTATCAGAGAAAGTAGTAGTTCCTTTTACTAAATTTGATGGTGTGTACTCAAGACAACAAGAATCATATGGTCAGCAATGGGTACATGGTTCTCATAATGATCGGATACAAGTTAAAGCTAAAAATGCTAATACGATCGTCATTCAGGGTAACTTGTTTAAGTGGTTATACGGACATAATGTCACAGGTAGTACCGATTTAATCCAATTAGTTTCAGATACAGTTGATGAGTTGACTCATGTATTTGATGCCTTAACTCCGACAAATGACGAGCTAGATAATATCAAGCAAGGGCTGTTTAAGATTCATCGTATTGACTTGAATAAAGCGATTCTATTTGCTGATAAACAGCAAGCTCAAGTGTATTTGGCAAAGATCAAAGAGCATGGTACTTATCCACGGCGTAAGAAAGAAACGCAGGGTAATGGTACTTACTTTGGTTTGAGGAGTACACGTACAACTCTGCTTTATTACCATAAAGGCACTGAGGTTAGTACGCACAAGAAGCAGCACAAACGTATCACAGCAGAATTGCAAGCCTATGCAGATTGTATGGTTCGATGTGAAGTACGTTTATATAGTCAGCATTTACGTGATAACAATTTAAATTATGGTCATGTTTGGGATGATGATTTAGTTGTGAAAACAGTTGATGAGCAGCATGCACTTTTGAATTTACCACCTCCGATAGCTGAAAAGGACTTGCCTCCGAAGTATGTAAGATTCTTGGCAACCTATAAGCAGGGAGCATTGCCAATAGCCTATACAGCATCTACTACAGTGCGATTTAAGCGCGATTTAGCTAAGAAGTATGGAATATTGGTATGAATGGAAAACGAGGCTATAACACGCAATATAACGGTTTTAAGGGGGTATAAATAGGATGCAAAAACTAAGATTAACAATGAACGAAACTTGCCATTTTTTATCTGTACAACGCGATAAGTTGAATAAAATGGTTAAGGATGATGCGAGTTTTCCTCGACCAATTAAAGAGGGTACAAGCAGGCAAGCTGCTGTGTACTTTGATCGTGTAGAGATCGAGGGATGGTGGGAAGAGAAAAAGCAGGCTCGATACAGTTGATGTTTTATAGAGACCAAGGTTGCGTAAGTTGCCTTGGTTTTTTTATTTATGGGTAGATATCACAGTAATATTAAAATTTAAAAAATAAATTATAAGATATAGAAGTAATTATATGGCTGATTTCAGTATAACTTTAGTTAGATTTAGTGATATCAATTAAAATTAGTTAGTCTAAAGGGGCTTTGGTTGTGAAGATGTGCATTTATTGTAGGATAGATAAAAGAGAGGATGAGTTTACATTAGAGCATGTAATCTCACAATTCTTGGGCGGCTCACAAGCACCAGATTATCTGAAAACAAGAAATGTATGTCGGACGTGTAATAGTAATCTCGGGTTATTTGTTGATGCATCCTTTGAAAAGGACTTCCTTGTATTTAATGAATTGAACGAAGCCGCATATTCTTTTTTCGATCCTGATAACCCAACTCCACTTCCTTTAAGAAATATGGGGATCTCTGACCTTAGCCCGCCAGACATGGAGGAAGGGGAAGTTTGTGAAAGCTGGATTGGGCCTTTAGGTGAGCAAATATATTGGATTCGTCCTTCGGATGAACGAATGTATTGGTACTCTGGCGGCAACCCAAGAACAGTAAAAAAACTAAGGACTAGAGCCTATTTCATGTGGTCAGAGCGCTCACAAAAGAATCCATTAATTACGTGGCTATCTTTTGGAGATGCTTTTAATGGTAGAAAAGTTCGAAAGGTGTCATGCACTCGAGTATCAGGGGCTAATTTAGCAGACATTGGCTTTTCTGAGCCTGATGAGTTGGATTTGAGACGGATGGAGTATTTTAACGAGAGGTGCAGCAAAGGTCAGAAACGAAATAACAGGCTATCAATGTATCTTCGTTATGATGTTCGGTTTATGGCTAAGCTGGCAATTGGCCTTGGTCATGTCTTATTTGGAGAGAAATTCGATAATTCAAACTATACAAATGAGCTACATAAGGCACTTTGGTATAAGGAAGAAGATCCAGATCCTCGTATAGTGGGACAGAGCAACTTAGGTCAAACCAATGATTTCCTAAAAAAAGAGTGCGGTATAAAGCACGGAGTAACGATTACACTCTTACCGTCCTCTAAGTATTTAGTTCTTAACTTGAATATTTCAAGGAAAATGAATTGGGTAATAGGGATTACTGAAATAGAAAATGTAAAAGAGTGTATTGGGATTGATTTAGAACATGGGTTGTGTGTGGTGCTATTTAAGACCCTTGGTAGAGGCATTAGTCTATCACTACCTGAGCTTATTGCTCATAACTCTAATAATATCCCTCACCCAGAATTAGTCCAAGTTGAAAATCTTTCTAAAAGGGGTGCTGATTACTTTGAAAAACTTTAAAGAGCTTAATAAACTATTTAAACACGTATCTTTTTAAGACTAAATTTGATCCAAGTATCAAAAAATTATTTGTATGGTATTATGTATGGTTGTAAAGTTTAATTAAATTATTTGTAGTAATTTCAATATCTTATTGTTTAAGCTTAATTGACGCCACCCCACCAAAATTCTTTCCGAAGTAATCCATCGGAATTTTAAAAAGCCTTTAAACTCAATGTTTAAGGGTTTTTTTATTGGCTGTATTGTCCGATTCTGTCCAAAGCTGTTTGACCCTATTTTTGCTTTTTGGGGGGCAAAATTGGGACAATTTGACCCAGAAAATAACACTTAATATTCTGGTTAAAGTTATGGCACTCACAGATACTGAATGTAAAAAGTCTCAACCACGAGACAAACAATATCGTCTTTCAAATAGCAATGGACTTTCGTTAAGAATTGATCCGAATGGAAACAAATATTGGAATATTCGAATTTCAGTCCAAGGGCAGCGTAAATCTGAATCGCTAGGAAAGTACCCTGAAGTAAGTCTAAAGAAAGCCCGTGAGTTGGCTTATGAACTTAAATATAAATATTCTAAAGCTGAAAAATTGGATGAGCTTAAACCCTTATTTCGTGAAGCAGGTGAAGATTGGTTTAATAACCAAAAGGATACGTGGTCGCATAAACATATTTTGAATGTTCGAGCATCTCTGGATGAGCTTTATGTATGTTTAGGAGATAAAAGAATCAATCACATTACAGCCCCTGAAATATTAAAAATCATCAAAAAATCGAAGCACGTGGTTCTTTAGAGGTAGCGAAACGAACATTGTCACGTTGTGGCATGGTGATGAAATATTCGATTGCACATGGCTATCGCTATGACAATCCAGCAGGGGATTTAGTGTACGCGTTGAAGTCGAAAAAGGTCACTAATTTAGCTTCTTTACCTGCGTCAGAAATGCCTGAGTTTCTCAGAAAGATTCGTGGGTATCCATGTGATGCTCAAACTCAGCATGCGATTATGTTGATTATGATGACAGGCGTACGTGTCGGTGAGTTATTACAGGCACAATGGGATGAATTCGACTTAGAAGGCCGTAAATGGGATATCCCTGAAGAGCGGATGAAAAATCGTTTACCTCATCGTGTACCTTTAGCTTATATGCCCATTTGATAAAGCTGTACTGAGCATTTCACCAGACTGATTCATAAGCACATGCAGTTTACAGCCAAAGAACCACCCCATAAAACTGTTACCACGTGATGCAATTTTGGCTAATGATTTATGGCGTTGAATCCGTTAATTTTTACAGACCGGTAGAGTGGTTGAATCAACCCATAAATATTGGCTGCGTTGGTCTTTCATTAAGGCGACATGTAATGCATGTAGTGCCAATTGATGCATATTGATGAGGTGAATCATCCGTTGGTAGCAGGGTAAGCTTTTAAATAAATGATTTTTATCCTGTTTCAACCATGAAAAGAATGCTTTGAAATTGTTGATATGAGAACACTTATACCAAATGGCGATAAAATTGATTTCTGAGAGGCTCAATTGAGCTGGGCGAATTCTTACGGAGTGACGACTTTGTTTGAGAAATTTCCAATAAGTTGCTTCAAATTTAAGAAAGAAATCATCAATTACGCAGAATAATTCGGTACTATTGAACATTAGGACTAGAGCTTTAGGTTTGGTGTGGTAACTCAACTGATGGCTCTAGTTCTTCTATTTTTCAAGTCAATTCCTTATCCGCGATTCGGGTTATTTATATTCAATATTTTTTCAGTTAAATGTTTAGCACATTTTCATTCACGAAATCATGCACCTATAGCATAAACAATACTACATAATTTCCTTTCTATATTGTCAATTTACGTCATAAAGTGCCATAAAATTCAGCTTAGCGCTGGTCAAAAATGCTAAATTTTTATACTATACGGCAAACTTTATAATTACGACATTCACTTTATATTTATTAAAAACATTATGTTGAATCATATTTATGCTGCTTTTGAACAGTTGGGATTCACTACACAAAAACGTGTATTGCATATCCAGTTTGCCAATGCGTTGCTGAATCAGCAGGTCTATTTACAGCGAATAGACGGTACGCATGGCTTAAATCAAGGCCTAACCGCCAGTTTAATTTGCTTGTCAACACATGCGTTTATTCCGCTAAAACAGTTTATTGGCTGTCAGGTTGCTATAGACCAAGTGACTGACACAGGCCAATTGAGCCGTATCACAGGCATCATCACCCAAGCTCAAGCTGGAGCAAGCGATGGTGCACTGACATTGTATCGCCTCACACTTGAAGACCCGACCACATTATGGAAACAACGCCGTAACAGTCGTGTGTTTATGAATAAAAATGTGGTGGATGTGGTCAACATACTGTTCCAAGAGTGGCAACAAAAAAGTCCGCTATTTGCGGCGAGCCTGAGCCTTGATTTAGCAGGGCTAAGCCGAGAGTACGACATTCGACCTTTCATCATGCAAAGCAATGAAAGTGATTATGATTTTTTAACGCGTCTCCTCAGAAGTGAAGGAATTAGTTGGCTGATTGATGAAGCCCAAACACTGCTTGCCCAAATTCATCAACCTATTCAAGCACAAAAGCTACGCTTAATTGATGATAACCAGCACTACCAAGCCCTGCCACGACGCAGTGTCCGCTTTCATCAGAGTAGTGCCGTTCAAGCTGTAGACAGCATTACCCATTGGCAGGCACAACGGCAGTTACAGCCCACAGCAGTGCATGTTCAGCGCTGGCAAGCTGATGCACTGACACAGGATGATGGTGCAGGCAGCGTGCAAAGCAAACATCAGCAGAGTGAGCAATATGATGTTGCAAGTTTAGGGCTAGAGCAAGCATGGCATTTTTCACCCGCATGGATGCAAGATCTGAATGGGGAGGATGGTGCAACAGCATCGGGCAATCCGCAACTGGAACAATTTAACCAGCAGCTATCGGACTACTACAATGCACAAGCCAAGCATTTCTGTGCACAGTCTACAGTGCGAGATGCTCATGTGGGTTACTGGTTTGAACTGCAAGATCATCCTGAAATTAATCAACACAGCGGTGCAGACAAAGAATTTCTCATTACCGAAAAAACCTTTTATAGCCAAAATAACCTGCCTAAAGATTTAAACCAACAATTGGAGCAACTTCTCCAACAAAGTCATTGGCAATTCACTTCTACACTGAGCAGCATTGCAAGTGAACAGCGCCAAGGCAATCTGCTGAGCTTACAACGTCGACATATTAAAACTGTACCCGCTTATCATCCTGAGCAGCATCGCCCAACTGCCCACCCGCAACGTGCTCAGGTGGTTGGGCCGAATGGTGAAGAAATCCATGTCGATGCATGGGGACGCATTAAAGTCCGCTTTTTATTCACAAGAAATGAAGACCATACACATGATGGTGGTGCGGGCAGCAATGATAACGATACGGACTCTGCTTGGGTGGATGTACTGACCCCATGGGCAGGTGAAGGCTACGGGGCACGTTTCTTGCCGCGTATAGGGGAAATTGTAGTCATTGACTTCTTTCAAGGAGACATAGATCGTCCTTTTGTGGTGGGACGTCTTCATGAAGCACAGCGTTCTCCTACAAAATTTGATAATGCAGGACAACTCCCTGATACCAAAAAACTGGCAGGCATTAAATCTAAAGAATATCAGGGAGAGGGCTTTAACCAGCTTCGATTTGATGACACTACAGGGCAAATTAGTGCACAGTTACAAAGTAGCCATGCAGCAAGTCAACTCAACTTAGGTAAACTGAGTCATCCCAAAGCCACCGAAGAAAGTGAAGACCGTGGTGAAGGTTTTGAACTGCGTACTGACCAATGGGGAGCAGTACGTGCAGGACAAGGCTTACTCATCTCAACTTACAAACAAGACCAAGCAAAAGGTGATCACCTTGATTCAGAGCTTGCCAAAAAGCAACTTGAGGGTAGTCAGACCAACAGTAAAGCCTTGAGTGATATTGCCAAAAACCAGCAAACTGATGAAATCGAATCGATTGAACAACTCAAAGAATTTGCAGATCAAATCCAAGAACAGATTGCAAAATTTGAAAAGGCGCTATTACTTTTAAACTCGCCAGATGGGATTGGTTTAAGCACCAATGCAGACATTCATGTTTCGGCTGATGGACAAATTAACCAGTTTGCAGGTGACAGCATCAATTTCACTACTCAAAAAAATCTGATTACACATGTCAGTGGTAAAGCCAGTTTATTTGCAG
Organism: Acinetobacter tibetensis; assembly: GCF_023824315.1. Taxonomy (NCBI): domain Bacteria; kingdom Pseudomonadati; phylum Pseudomonadota; class Gammaproteobacteria; order Moraxellales; family Moraxellaceae; genus Acinetobacter; species Acinetobacter tibetensis. The sequence continues at coordinate 738,022 of NZ_CP098732.1, forward strand.
CACAGGGCGGCATTAAGCAAGTCGCTGCCAAAGGTAAGTTTGAAATGCAGGCTCAAAGCGATGCCTTGAGTATTTTAGCCAAACAAAACATTCAGATTGTTTCTACAGAAGACCGCATTGAAATTACCAGTCCGAAAGAGATTGTGATTACCGCAGGTGGTTCACAACTTAAAATTGATGGTTCAGGTATTTTTCCAACGACCAGTGGCAAGTTTGAGGTGAAAGCGGGGCAGCATGTGTTTACATCAGGGGCAAATGTTAATAGCAATGCACCACAGTTGCCAAAGTCGAAATCGCTTAAAGGTGCTTTAGAGTTATTGAGAACTTATGGTGGTGACAATTTCTTTAAACAGAATAGCTATAAGGTCATTGATTCACTTGGTAAGCAGCTTATAGGTAAGCTCGATGCAAATGGTTTTGCTAAAGTAACAGGAATTGCCCCAGGTGCAGCTAAAGTTATTTTTGAGAAAGATGAGACTAGTGCATGGGCACCAAGTAGTGATTTTAAACGTGATTATACTTGGGCAGAACCTGTAGAAAAAGTTGCAGCGTCGTTAAGTAGTGCATTAGGACAGAACATGAAACAACAACTGACCAGCAGTTTACTTTCGATGGATAAAAATAGTCTTAAAAACATAGGAAAAAATACCTTAAATGATTTAGCTGAGCAGACAGTTGGACAAATCAAGGATCAAGTCAGCAATACCGCTTTAAATGCCGTTTCAAAGCAACTGAACGTTAATATTTCTCCAGATCAAATGAAAAGTTTGGTACAGATTGCCATGAATCCGAGCCAGTCAGTTGACATGATCAAAGCACAGGGTGTGGGCTTTGTAAAAGATCAAGCGACTACAAAATTGGCGAAGGCTACCAAAATGGATTCGATTCTTCAGCAAGGTATCGTTGATCGTTTTCATAGTAAGAACGATGGTTAGGACAGATTTGAATTAACGCGCAGCAATTTAAAAAATAGATGTATTGAAAAAATAAATTAAGGGTTTGAGATAGATGGCTACGGAAAAAACACAACAGGCAACAGATAAAAAAGCATCGAAGGTTGAACTTGCTATTTTTAATTTAGATAGCGTAAACACGGTGACTGACCTGCAAGTGATTGCCAAGCAAATCCAGCTTTATTTACAGGTATGTGGCAATACCAGTTTAGAACAATTAAAAGGTAGCGCGAATACTGCAACGGTAGCCAATATTTTTGCTTTAACAGGTAGTGTACTGGATTTAATTTTATACGCGACAGATAGTAAAACGGAGGAAGCTGCGGTACAACAGGGGGCATTGCTTGCTGCAAATTTAATAGGTCTATTTACAGAACCAAGCAATGAAGCACATGCGCGGATGGCATTACGTCCGATGTTTGGTCTAATGTCGCAATGTTTATATCCTGAAAATGGAAAAATTAAAGATGCGGATATTAAACGTTTGGGGCTGCATCTGAATGCGATGATCGCAGGGGATTTAGAGAAATTCTTGCAAGAAACACAAGCCAAATTAACGGCTTTATTATCGCAAGCAACAGTTTTAGGAAGTAGCATTCTTAAGAGCTTATCACTACCTGCTACACCAATAAGTACAAGTATGACCGCAATATCAGCAGGTGCGACAGCAGAGAAAAGAGATCCGACACTAAAATTCAGTAATTGGGCTGCACCACTTATTGATTTAATTGCTCAGTCAAGTCAGGCAGATTTAACACCTAAGCTTCAGCCAAATATTCAAACACGCTTACAACAAAAAGCAACACAAGCAATTGCCACCTTAAGCCAGACATTGCAGCAGCAAGCCAACGCTGGACAAAAATACAGCTTAGCTTGGTTATTACAACAAACTTTAACTGCGATTCAGGCCAGTGAAAATAAAGGCAATGCCAGTGTGCCGATTAACCAGACAGGAGAATATGAGCGCCATATTAAAGGGGATACCTTGGAGTTTGTCAGTTTACAGGCCGATGCGTTAAATGCACCGCCTTGTGAGGGTAATGGTTCAGACACTGGCAAGAGTATCAGTTATTCAATTGGCGCAGAGCGGGTTCAGCATGCCGATTTCTATTTACCGAAAATCGGTTTTGTATTTAGTCGTCAATATAACTCGCAAATGGATGAGTTTGATCGAGGGATAATTGGTGCTCGTTGGATGATGCCATTTTCCAATGTGATTCTGCCAAAGCAACAAGGTTATATCTTTATTGATGCGAAAGGGCGTAAACATACATTACCATCTACGATTTTGCAGCAGGCGTATACTGTTCCTTATGAAGGAATGACGGTTCATCCAATTGAAAATGGTGATTTGCTATTAGATTTTGGTGGTGAATGGAGTTTCCATTTTCATCAATTTAGTCTTGGTCAGCCCTATCATTTAATTCAACAATTCAATGAAATCACCAATGAAAAAATTAGCCTAAGTTATCTTTTGGCAGATGGAGTTGCTTATCTTCAAACCATTAATTTCCAGTTTAAACAGGCGCAGCATCAACTAAAATTTGCCTTTAATGAGCAAGTTAAGATTATTGCTGTATTTGTGGATGATCAAATTGAGTCTTGGGCACGCTATCACTATGATGTACAAGGCAACTTGACTACAGCTTTCGATCAAAATGGGCATGTACGTCAATACGAATATAATCAGGTGCATCAGTTAACGCGCTATACTGATCGTACTGGCCGTGGGCAAAATGTTCGTTATGAATCGATTTTGCCAAATGCCAAAGCTATCGAAGAATGGGCGGATGATGGCAGTTTTCATACCAAACTAAAATGGCATCCGCGTTTACGCCAAGTCGCAGTTTACGATGCTTATGATAATCCGACCTATTATTATTTTGATCTGGATGGTTTTACCTATCGTACCCGTTTAGGTGATGGACGAGAGTCTTGGTATTCTCGTGACGGTGAAAAACGCATTACCCGACAAATTGATTTTGAAGGTCGAGAAACTCAACAAGAATATAATGATCAGGGACAACTGGCGAAAATTGTACAGCCGAATGGTGGAGTGATTCGGTTTGCTTATGATAAACAAGGCAATTTAACCGAGACCAAAGATCCAGAAGGCAATATCTGGAAACGTGAATATGATGCACAGGGCAACGTCAGTAAAGAGATTAATCCTTTAGGTCATGTTACCCAATATAAATACAATAACAATAATCAAGTTGTGGAAGTAATTGATGCCAAAGGAGGCATCAAAAAAATCCAGTACAATGATCAAGGACAAATGCTGTCTTATACCGATTGCTCAGGTAAAAGCAGTACATGGGAATATGATGAAGAGAGTGATCTGAGTGCCCAGCAAGCGGCGAATGAGCAGAAAGTTCAATATCTTTATAGCACACGAGGCAAAGACAAAGGTCAGCTTCAAGCTATTGTTTATCCAGATGGATTAAAAGAGCTATTTGAGCATGATCAAGAAGGACGTCTGCTTAAACACACGGACACCAACGGCTTAACCACTCAATATCAATACAATACTGTCGGCTTACTAGAACAGCGGATTGATGCCAATCAGCACCATGTGGGTTATCAATGGGATAAACAAGGCCGTCTTCAAAAGCTCATCAATCAGAATCAGGCTGAATACCAGTTTGGTTATAACAAATTTGGCCAATTAGTTCGAGAACAAGCATTTGATGGTGAAGAAAAGCACTATAGCTATAGTGAAAATGGTCTATTGTTCCAGATTCGCCAACCCAATATTCTGACTGAATTTAGCTATTATGACGATGGGCAGATTGCTTCTAAAACATATACGCATCTACATACTCATCAAAGCCAGACAGAGTACTTTGAATATAACTTAAATCAACAATTAAGCTCAGCCAGTAATGCAGAAAGTCAGGTTCAATTATATCGTAATCAGCTTGGACAATTGGTGCGTGAACATCAGCATTATAAGATGTTGAATCTAACTGCTGTACTGCGTTATGAATATGATGAATTAGGTAATCTGGTCAAAACTGTTCGTCCAGATGGGCAGGAACAGACGAATCTAAGCTATGGTTCAGGGCACATCTACGGGATTGCTTTTAACCGACAGGATGTTGTTTCTTTCCAGCGTGATGATTTGCATCGTGAAACGGTACGTTTTCTGGCAAATGGTTTGGTGCAAACCAAGCATTATAATGATGTCGGATTACTGATTTCTCAACAGATTGAGCATGAGCAAGAAACCTCAGATTATTTACGTTATCAAGCACATAGACATTATCAATATGATAAAAACTATTTGCTCACCCAAGTTGAAGACAGTCGTTTAGGACAACTCAATTATCAATATGATCCGATTGGACGTTTGATTTCAACCCAGAGTCAGCATAAAAACGAAAGTTTTAAGTTTGATCCAGCCGGAAATCTGGTTGATCCAATGAATCAGACAACACATGTCAAAAATAATTTAATCAAACAGTATCAAGGCAAGCATTATCAATATGATGTACAAGGTAATGTGATTGAAACCACGCAAAATGGCAAAACCTTAAAGCTGACTTGGGATAATCATAATCGTTTGATCCAAAGTAACTTAAATGGGCATGTAACTTACTATGGCTATGATGTCTTTGGACGTCGTTTATATAAGAAATCATCAAACCAAGACTTAACCTTATTTGGTTGGGATGGTGATTTGATGATTTGGGAATCAAGCCAAAATTCGAACAATCCTGAGAAGAGCTATACCAAACATTACGTTTATGAGCCTGATAGCTTTGTGCCGTTAATGCAGGCAGGTTATCAAGGTTTTATTGAACTAATTGAAACCCCCGATTATAGCAAATACCTCAACAAGCCTTATTCTATTTATAAAGACCCGATCTGGAGCACAGATACACGTAAAAACCGTGTGGCTTTAGAGCAAACTGTTTTTTATCATTGTGATCAGGTGGGAACACCACAAACATTGAGTAATACAGCAGGTGAATGTGTTTGGGAAATTACTCAGGATACGTGGGGGACTGCACTCGAGATTCAAATGCTAAATAAAGACAATCCATTTGAACAGAGTAATCTCAGATTCCAAGGCCAGTATTACGATAATGAAACTGGACTGCATTATAACCGTTATCGTTATTATGAGCCGTATAGTGCAAGGTATATGAGTAAAGATCCGATTGGATTATTTGGTGGATATAACACTTTTGCTTATGTAAGTGATCCAACTCAATGGGTCGACCCTATGGGGTTAATGGCTGAGAATAAGAGTAGAAAAGACCCTTTTAGAATACCTGAAGGTTCTTCAGAATGGCTCAAAACCGAGAGTGAACGCCTTGAGCAACAAGCTCAGCGTGCAAGACAGGTAAAGCTTGCAAATGAGCAAGCAAAACAAAGAGCAGCGGAAAAAGAAAGACAGCAGAAACTAGCAGACGAAGCAAAGGCTAAAAGTGCAGAAGAGTTCTATAGCAGCACAGTCTGTGAAAGCACACCTAGACCTAGACAACCAGGTGGATTACGCTCAAGAGCAGTATTGGGTAAAAATGCTTATACTCCTTATGTTTGTCCACCTAGTGTTGATTATGCTATTTGTTCTGGTGGTGTTGGTCCATTAGCAGGTGGAGTTGTAATTAATCTTCATGATGGAAGTGTTTATAAAGCTAAAGCATTAAGCCTTTCAACTGTTGCTTCGGGAGTTACTGGAATAATTGAAAATCGAAATAAAAATCCATTTGAGTTTGGAAAATCAATTTTAAAAAGTGTAACTGCTAAAGGAGGAGGTTGTAGCTTTGGTACAATTTCAAATAAACCCAAAGAAGAAGACACAGCTAATTTTGTCAATAGATGGCTCCCAGGTAGGGGCTTCACTATTACAGGCGGATTGTTAGGTTTAACTGGAGGAGTAACAGTTCCTGATGGGCAAAAGCTATTTTCTACGAAGAGTCAAGTTGGTTTGGAAAGAGGGTTTGGTACAACAATCTTTGATTATTCAGAAACGGAAACTATAGATTTAGATTTTAAATTACCAAATTTTAACAAGGCAGGAAAGAAATGAAATATTGGTTTGTAAGAAGTTTAATAATATTCTTGACTATATGTGTTTCTTCTTGTGCTAGCGTTGAAGAAACTCAACAAGGTAAGTATTTTACACATGTCATTACTCAATACTTTGGGGAATATCAACCAAATGAAAAAATTTGGGTTGATAAGCCAGAAAGTAAATATTCAATTACTAAAATAAAAAAATCAAATCTTTCTTTAAATGATTTTTCTAATATTCGTAAGAAGTTGGAAGTTGATGGTTGGAAACTTATTTCTGATCAAGATAGCTACTATGAGTATTGTTTGGGTAAGAAAATACATATAGGTATACTTTATCCAATACGACTACATCATTACAACTCTGAAGGGCGTGAAGTTAAATATACAGATATTAATGACTGGTTGGTAGGTTTATCTTATGGAGAAAGTGGAGTGAATCAATGTAGGAAAGATGAAATACCCGTAATTAAATTAGATTAACCTGAATCTTAGATAAGTAATTGGCTTGAAAGAGCAATCAATATAATTTCAGAAATACTGAGCTGAGCGGGTCGATGTCTTTTGCGTTGAAAGTTCTATTTTAGAAGTTTTCAATAGAATGATTCAAATTTTAGAAAAAAACAACAATGACGCAAAATAATTGGATATGAGTTATATATAGTGCAAGGATATAAGGACTAGAGTTGTGAGTTTGGTATGGTAACTCAACTGATGGCTAAAGTCTTTCTTTTTTCCAAGTCAATTGCTTATCTAAGATTAAGGTTAATTAAGTAGTTTTATGTATGTTGTTAAAAACAATTTTATTTTTTATTTTGGCTGTGTCAATTATTGCATGTGATAATAAAGATATTCTAAGTGATTCTAGAGTTGATAATTATGTAATTAAATCTTTTGAAAAAGATGCAAATTACATTTTTCAGGTTTAATTTTATCCGAGATTGTGAATGAGGATATTGGAAGTGAGTTCTTAGTCGCCCGTTTAAAGCAATTAGCAGCTTCCATCATATTTGAATTTGTGGATGAGATTTTGGGTTGGAAGGCACCACTTAAAACAGAGGTATGTTTTGGAGCAAAGTTTGAAGACCCTCAATTGATTTTACCTGGCAATCCTAAGCTTAAGAGAACTGGCGCATTTGACCAAAACCCTTTTTATCCAAGTCCCTATAATAATCAAAGAGGTAGTATTTCTGCAGATCTAATTATTCCAGAATCTCGCTTGGAACCGATATCAAAAACCAATCTTTTTGCGATTGTCGAAATTAAGTTTCAAGGGGATTCTATTAAAGATAAGCAGTTTAACCAATATGATCGATTATTAGGTGCATGTAAAACTGCGAAAGAGAAAAAGTATGGTAAACATAACAACCATTCGGGTAAGGGCTTAAAAGAAGGTGGGTATATTTCTTTATTTCGTTACCCTGAAGATATTGCTTTAGAGGAAGGCAAGGGTAAACCGAGTGAACAATCAGGAACAAAGAAAGCTGGAAATAGAGGAAAATGAGATGAGTACCATAACACCTTACTTAACAGAAGAAGAGCAAGTTGAGTGGATCGAAGAGATTAAAGCTACGGATAAGCTTTGGGTGACTGGATATGAAGGGGAGGACGCTTATGGAATTGGTCCCTATGTTACTTTTTATATTTACCACTCAGCGGAAGAGGCATCTCAACTAATAACTCAATTTGTCGAAATTTTTAATGAGTTTAACCAAATTAAAAATGAAGAATGGGTTTCTTTCAAACATCCTGTTAAAGATATTTTTATTAAAGCGGAAAATGCCCAAACATTATTAGAAGATTTAGAGCAGACTTGCCAAAGGCAATATACTAGAGATGATTTTTTATCATTTGCTGCAACTGCATCAGATGATACTGAAATTAGCTCAGCAGTATGGGCTACTTATTTTAGAGTAACGCCTTATTCTGATACATATAGCGTATTAAAAATGAACTTTAGATATGCATGGTATAAGGAAAGTGAGGAAAACAAAGAAAAGTGGCATCGGTTTGTTGAGCGATGTATTGATAAGTTAAAACCTAGACATGCTTATAGTGGTTTTGAGATTGCTCAAGCCGCTTCTTTACACTTAGGCAGTTATGAGATTAATAGTCTAGAAAAGATTGTTACTCAGGCTTTTTATGGCGTAGATATTGATCATCCGAGTTTTAATGGTAGCAATACTCATGACGATCCTGATGGGTATGTCAATGAACGTAAATTGGGCTCGGGTGTCCGAACACCAGTTTGGAGTTTTTTACTTGATCCATATTGGATTACAAAATTAAATAAAACTGCTGAAGAGATCAAAGCTTACTTTAGCTGCTTTAAAGAGGTAGAGGTTAAGGAAATCGAGTATCCAGAAAATCAAACAGGCTTATGGATTCGACTCGGGGAACTCGCCATGTATCCTGTTGAAGATGGTGTGCCTGTTTTGCCTATCTATGCCAATGCTTTAATCAAGCCAATACGTTGTGATGAATTAAAACTGGTAGGTTATGCACAATGGGATGATGATCCAAATGAGCATTTAAGTTATGACGAAGGTATAGCGTGGATGCGTCGTTTTGATGAAGACAGTAGTTGGCCTGAAGGGAAACGAGTTAATAAGGTTAATGGATTATCGCTAGAAGAAGAGAAACTTAAAGAGAAAGGTGGAGCGTTATGTCCACAAACTGGTTATTGGCAAACACCAGCACGACCAGATTTACGACAGTATTTTGAACAAGGTGAAATACTTCCTACATTTTCTGAACTAGATTGGGGAGAGGTTTATTGGTATTGGGCGGGTAGAGAGTAGTTTGTTTTAGGAAGTTTCTACAGAGTATTACCGCTTGGAATTGATTATGCATTTAGTTGAAAAACGACTTCCTTCTGAGAAAGAGCTTATTCAACAAATAAAAGAAGCTGAACGTGAATTGTTGATGCTAGATAAGGAAGATCGAGTTTTAGCTCAATTATCTTTAACTATACAGCTCTATTATCTCAATGGGGGGAATGATGAAGGGAAGCAGAAAGCCCTAAATATCATTGATAAATTCAAGAATACATATCCGCTGAAATCGCATTTTCCTTTTAACGCTTCTGGTTTTACTGAGTTTACTGAAAAAAGTTATCAATCTGCTTTTAAAAATGCCAAAAAGCCAAATGTAATGGAATGGTATTTATGCTCAGCTGAATCTAATGAGTTCACCGCTAAGTACGCTTTAGGTATATTTACGGCAAGGGATAATTACGGGTTATCTCATTTGCAGTTGAACTTTCCTCTCTCATTTGTTTATGAGGAGGATGGGCGAAAAGAATTTAATGCTTGGATTGAAGAATTGTTAACTCAATTTGAGGTATTTCATGGCTATGCGGGCCTAAGTATTCAATTACCTTATGATCGTCATCCTTATCAATTTTATGAGTATGGGGTTACTCGACAATATTGGGGTATAACACATGATGGTGCTAGTTTCCTTAAACGAGATTGGTATGAGGGGATCCGGAGTATTAATTGGTATACATTTATTGGGAAAGACTTAAAAGATAAGTTTATTCATCAGCCCTTCTATGAGACTACTTTAAAGAATGCTCCTGATCTAGAGCTAACAGAAATAAATGGCTGTATGGTTATTAAAGCTGGAGAGTTACCTCGTTTAGGCCATAAAAATAAACCATTGCCATTAAGCTATGTTGTCGTTAATCAGCTTTGTAAAGCAGTACGTACCGAAATGCCAACGGATGCTATGCATACCGCATATCGTGGGCCACGTTATTCATTGTCACAGGTCTATTATTGGATTCGAAGATGGGATAACGCAAATTTTACTAAAGGTGTTTTTGACTTTGAGGGGATCAAAGAAGATTTATTGCCGATTTTAGGAGAGTATGGCAATGAAGATCGGATCGTTCCTTACAGTGGGGTATGGACTCCATTTGACTTTGAGGGATTAGCTCAATCTTTAATACAAGGCCAAGAGTTTCCAGAAGAAGCCGAATATGATTGGGACAATCGAGAATTAGATAGTAAACCTGCAGTTTGGAAATTAGTCTCAAGAGATGATGGTGGGATTGTTCTGGAACCTAATCCGTTTTAATGAATTCAAGAATAATTAATAGATGAGAAAAGCTCTAAAGGGCTTTTCTTTATCTATATTAGATGGATGTAAAACTGCGAAAGAGAAAAAGTATGGTAAACAGAATAATCATTCGGTGATCCTAGACAAAATAATGGACACATAGTCCCTCTAAAGATAACGTAACGTTAACTTTGGAGATGTAAAAATGGCTAAATGTTTTTTAAAAGCCTATAACCATTTGATAAGGTTTAAACCCTTCTAGCACTGCATCGGAAACTAGCTGAATGAAAGGCTCAGTCTTTCCATAAGCCATCCATTGATTCAAAGCTTCATAGTAAGCTGAACGATAAGTTGCAACTGAGATAGTTGCCAAAAATATTCAATTAAAGCAATTAAAGTTAGGGCGTCAGCTCACCCCGAGAGAAGCAACCATTTTGCACAATGCAGGGGAGAGTGGCTTGGATTCTTTTTTGGACCCAGCAGAAGATAAGACAAATTTTGAAAATCCTAAAAAAGTCTATAATCGCTCAAGAAATTGGCAGGAATCAATCAGGCAAGCTTTACGAGGAATTATTTACTCTAAGCCAGACCGTTGCCCAGCTTGTACTGTGACTCCACGCACATTACATAAATATTGGACACCCAGTGAGGGTTATTCAGGACTATGAAAAATTTAACATTAAAACATTACTTGGCGCTTATTCTGATTCTTTCAGGTATCTTGGCTATTTGTTTTGAATCTCTTACAAAAGGTTTTGTCACTTACATGCCTTATGGCGGAGGGGAATTTGTCTATTTGAGGGAAATGGAAGGCTCAAATGAAGACGAAAGCGTACTCCTTTGGTTCTTTGGTATCGTAAGCGTTATTCTTGGTACTATAATGTTCTTTGTGAAGAATATTACTTATGTTCTGAGAATTGGCTTTTTTGCTTATGTATTCCTGTTCTTATGTGCACTCATGATCGATAGCGATCCTTTAAACCAACTCATTATCAATACAGTTAAGTTTGATCACAATATCTACTTGATTTTATGGTGTATTTTTTTAGCTCTTTATACTGTAGTTTTTACAATATTAAATATGAGAAATGACTGATTTTTAATAGTAGTTAATTTGAAAATGATCGTCCCTTTGTAGTTGGTCGGATTATTGAGTTTATTTTGCAGATGATTCTAGATGCAATACTCAGTTCCGATGCCAGCGATCAAGTTAAACGTCTCATCCAGAATATGGAGCAGCAGGAATATAGCCTAACTGAGCTGATGGCTCTTTTAGGCTTGTCCCACCGGGCAACTTTCCCAAAAAATTATTTAACTCCAGCATTAGAAGCAGGTGTGGTTGAACGTACCCTTCCTGATAAGCCTAAGAGTCCTAAGCAAAAATACAAATTAAAAATTGAGCTATAATGACCGTACGCCATTTCAAATCCAAATTCAGGATTTGAATAAGATATTAAAGTGATTCAATGCATTAAATCGAAGTTGGGTCAATGAAATATATTTTTTCTTATAAATTACATAAAAACAGTTGCTTGGGTTTTGAGTTCAATTGACGACACCCCACCAAATACTTAAATTTGTATAACGCAATATGACGTTATATAAGTAAATAAAGCTTAAATCTTAATGGTTTAGGCTTTTTTTATGCCTGTTTATGCCGTTATATGAAGTTTCTTATAGCTTGTTGCTATGTATGGTAGCGTGTAGAGATCGAAGGATGGTGGGAAGATAAAAAGCAAGCTCGATATTGTTGAGGTTTGATGAAGAGCAAGATAGCGTAAGTTGTCTTGGTTTTTTATTTCTAGTTGAGTAATTTTACTGTTTAAAAGCGGTGGGTGACCTATTATTTTTCATGAGATTGTTTTAATATCAAACTCTTATGATAAAATTCAAAGGTTCGATTTGAATTAAAAATTAATAGTACTTTATAACTTTAATAATGTTTCAAAATATATTTATAAGGATTTCCTATGTCTGCGATCATTCTCATTGTTTACAATATTTTGTTCTTCGCTACATTTGCTTGCTTGATAAAACCGAGTTTGCTCGCTAATTTTATAGGTAGGGAACCATTACCACGATGGATTTTTGCTGTAGCACTTGTAATTATAGTTTCAGTGAAGCCAAACCCTCATGAGCCAGAAAAAGATGATGCTAAAATACAAATAGCTACTCAGAACTTAGCTACGACAGCAGAAGCAGCTCCTATATCAGTAGAGGCGGCAGAAATTAAACAATAATTTAGAATAACATTGTAAGGTATAGCTTGTATGGTTGTTTTGTTTTTGTAAATAAAATTTTTATATATTAGTTGTTTGGTTCAATTGACGCCACCCCAAAATTTAATTCAAAGCTGTTCGACTGAATGTAAAAAAGCCTTTAAACGCAATGTTTAAAGGCTTTTTTATTGCCATACTATCCTAAGTGATTTGACCTAATTTTTGCCTTGTGTGGGTAATTATTGGGATAATTTGACCCAGAAATTGATACTTAATATTCTTGTTAAAGTTATGGCACTTACAGACACTGAATGTAAAAAGTCTCAACCAAGGGACAAACAATATCGTCTTTCAGATTATCCAATAAGAAGATCAGAATCGAAATTTACTGCATCAATATCTAACTCAGCTAACCCTACATCGTTCTGAAAAATTATTTGTACGTGTTGATTTCGGCTAACTGAGCATGCACGTAGAATTGGTGAGCAATCGTTGAATGTAACCAATCACTATGGCGCAGTCTCATTTGAAGAACATGATTTGAAAGGTATCTCGGTAAATTGTTTGGATGACAAGCAGATTCAACGTACTTTGTAAGCTCTAAAAACTCGTTTCTTCGACCTATAGAGCTAATTAATAATCAAAAAGGCTAGTATAAAACTAGCCTTTTTATATGCATCTCTGCCAGTTTGAAAACTTAGGTGGGGGTAAGCAAGCCCAAACAAGAGAAGCGTTTAGATGATTCTTTCATTTGACCAATCAAAACTATAGTTTTAGTCCTTATCTTTGATAGGAGTAATAATGAATATCTTAACGTCATAAAAGCCATATAGGCGTGGATATACTTAATCTTCGTGACGATTTTGACTGTAGTCGTGAGTAGAACTGTGAATGCCTTTATCTTCAGATAGTCCCGTAATCACGGTGTCAGTTGCATTATCAAATTTTCATAAAATTATCCTGCCTTTTATCTCTTTTAAGTAACGTGATGTGAAAAAATTCTAGTAGTAAAACGAGCTTAAAGATGAAAAAAATCACAAAAAATTCATGTCTTTATTTCTATGCTCGTAACCGAATCAAAATAGATCCAAGTTGTACACGTGAGTTGATTGAGTTTGTTGATGCTGTAAGTGTTAAAAAATCAGCTTTTTACTATTATTTGATTAAAAATGAGGATGGCGTGAATAAATTTGCTGAACAGGATTTATCAAGAATTATCGAAATGGCTTGGGAAGATCGAACCCCATTTGAAGCTATTCATCGTGAATTTGGTTTGAATGAGACTGCAGTGATTCGCTTAATGCGTGAAAATATGAAACCTTCGAGTTTTAAAATGTGGCGTAAAAGGGTAACGGGTCGAAAAACAAAGCATGTGCAGTTGCGTTCACCTGATGTAATTCGGGCTTATTGTTCGAGGCAGTACAAGCGTTTCTAAGTACTTTACTTTGGGCGCTGTTTGGACTCACGTTTACATCGTTCAGAACAGTATCTGACTTCTTCCCAGCAACGTTGCCATTTCTTACGCCAGTTAAAAGGGCGTAAGCAGTGAATACAGATTTTTTCAGGAAGATGCTGCTTTTTCATGGTTTATAACTCATCAATCCGACTGAGCAGTTGCTGCGCATGAGTGATAATCTGCTGCCGATCTTTAAGTTTATCGAGTTGCCGATAGATCATGCCCATACGTGGATGAGTACGAAATATCGCTTCATGTCGGATCATAAAATACCAGTATAGACTGTTAAATGGACAGCTATCTGGCTCAGTACGAGTTTTGACATTGTAGGTACAGTGCTTGCAGTAATCTGACATTTTATGAATGTAATTGCCCGAAGCGGCGTAGGGTTTGCTGGCCATTAAGCCGCCATCGGCGTGCATCACCATGCCCAGCGTGTTCGGTAGTTCTACCCATTCATAGGCATCGGCATAGACCGCCAGATACCATTCACTGATCTGCTGCGGGTCTACACCACTTAACAGGGCAAAGTTGCCAGTAATCATCAAACGCTGGATGTGATGCGCATAGGCATTTTGGAAAGTATTGCGAAAACATTCTGCCATACAGTTCATCTGGGTATGACCAGTCCAGTAAAATTGTGGCAGCGGTGACGAATGCTGTAGTGCATTGCGGTTGGCATATTCCGGCATGTACAGCCAGTAAATGCCTCGTACATATTCACGCCAACCCAGAATCTGTCGGATAAAGCCTTCAACTGCATTTAGTGGCGCATGACCGGCATAGTAGGCAGCTTCTGCTGCATCACAGACTTCTTTGGGCAACAGTAGACCACAGTTCAAATAAGGTGAGAGCAGGCTGTGAAACAGCGTATCCGTCCCTTGCGCCATGGCATCCTGATAATCACCAAAATAAGGCAAACTATGGGTAATAAAATGTTCCAGAACACGCTTGGCATTACTGCGCGTGGTGGCCCAACGAAAATTGGCAAGACTTCCAGAATGCTGGCAAAACTCACGTTCAACCAGTGCAAATACATCTACATCAATCTGATCCCGTTCAAAATTAAGTTGCGGGGGCAAGGGCGGACTGCCCGACCAAGCTTTGCGATTGGCACTGTCATAGTTCCACTGTTGTCCAATGGGCTGCTGACCCAGCATCAAGTAACCAGTCTGCTTGCGCATTTCTCGGTAAAAATATTCCATACGCAGTGTTTGGTAGCGACTGGCAAAGTGGCGGAACTGCTCCAGACTACAGAAAAAACGGTCATCATTCAGGCACTGTACGGGCAGTTGTAACCGTTGGCTCCAGTGCTGTTCAATCTGCTGTTGTAGGCGATATTCTCCACAGTGGGTAACTACCAGTTCTGTTACGGGGAACAGTTGTTGTTGTGACTGCACAAAATCCAGCAGGCTACGAATAGGACTACCAGATTCAAAAGCATGATAACGTACACGCCAACCATCGGCTTTAAGTGCCTTGGCAAAATGACGCATGGCACTAAAAATCAGCGCAATTTTTTGAGGATGATGGGCGACATAAGTGGCTTCCTCAACCACTTCTGCCATCAGGATTACATCTTGGGTGCGGTCCAGTACTTTGAGCGTAGCGAGCTGATGATGAAGCTGGTCTCCCAGAATTAAACCGAAACGCATACCAATCTCAAAGTCTATAAAACATACAACAGTGTAAATGTAGACAACTCAATTTTATGTGAAAATACAGATCACCCAACAGCGACCGTGTCAGATGCGGATCAGCTATTGCACAGAAATCATCATCACTTGAGCAAAGCTGTATTTATCTATAAAAATTTCAAGCCACTTTACAATACTCGAATTCAATCATTGTCTAATGCATAGTGGGTGTGAAAATTATGTGATTTTAATCAAATAGATACAAATTATTATTGTTGCGATTCAGGCAGCTTACGCCTAGTATTTGAATTGAAGTTACTCCATGTATGCTTCCTTGGTTTTGTCCCATACGCACCTTTGTATGGGATTTTTTTTAATTAGAGGATTGTCATGAGCATGCATTCAACAGCGTATATTTTTAAACAGCAGCAATTACTTGTGGATAATCATTTCCAGTTGCCGCAGGTAGCAAGACTTCAACATGATCTGAACCTATCGGAAAATGGCAAGATCATTGCACGGGATTTGAAAGAGGATGAACCTGTGCCAGAAGGTTACCAGTTGGTTCCGATCAGACAACTGGTACAAGTTTGGAGTAAACACCAGTTTGAACAAGCCAGTCGTGCGGTACAGTTACTGGAATGGCGCCGTAATCACCGCTTTTGTAGTAAATGTGGTCATGCCACCCAGCAGCATACCAGTCAGTATGCTATGGTCTGTCCATCGTGTGGTTATAACCAATATCCGCGGGTGAATCCTTGTGTGATTACCATTATTACCCGAGGTACAGATGAAGTTCTGCTGGCGAAAAATGCCCGCAACAAAACCCAAATGTACAGTTTGATTGCTGGATTTGTCGAAGTAGGGGAAACTTTGGAAGAAGCTGTACGCCGTGAGACGCTAGAAGAGGTCGGGCTTCAGATTAAAAATATTCAATATCTGGCCAGTCAGCCGTGGCCATTTCCCAGCAATCTGATGATGGCATTCAAGGCGGAATATCACGCAGGGGATATTCGGATTCAGGAAAATGAACTCAGTGATGCACAATTTTTCAAGTTTGATCAATTGCCCGAAATTCCGTTCAAGGGCAGTATCGCCTATGCCATGATTCAGCATGTGATGCATGGAACACCTGTGGCAGATGATACCCAAGCGTGGCTTTGAAATTTTAAAAGAGAAATGTTTGAATGATGATTTCTTGCTGAAATAAGAGCGGAAATCTAGGTCATCTAGAAAAGTAACTCTCTCAGCACTTGCCACGGACTTTGCCCGTCTTCACCCTATATGCTGAAATAAAGAGCTTGGCAATGATGGTGTTGCATGGTTTTTTGGTGCGGTGTGATCGGCTCGATCATTTGACTGTGGTGTATTTTACAGACCACTATAAACAGACAGCATTCTGAATAGACTGGGAATAATTTAGATAATCTTGAAAATTTTTCCACTTGAAGTACTTTGGAAAAACATATCAAAGCTAGGTCGAATATCTTCACCATCCACGGTTATATATTTGACATGGGAGCAAGACTGGCTAGCACCAAAATGGTGATCAACTGTGGCTTGAATAGAATATTTGATACCGAATTGATCTTTTATATTTAGATTTTGTTTAAGCATTTATATATACCTTGAATAATAGCGCGAAAGAGAAACGATTACATGGCTTAATCATTCAGAAGTTTTTTATTTAAATCACTTTATGATTTAACTTAAATAATTGATTCATGGAAATATAAAATGTACGGCCATCTAAATTTAAATCTACTTCAACGCCAGATTCTAGAAGCACTTTTTTACCAACTTCAATCGCTTTAAACCCTTCACGTGTATTTTGCATTTTATTTAAGGGGATTAACGAGACAATAATTTCAGTACCATTTGTAGATTTTGCCACTAATTCATTAATTTTTAACAATGTGTATCCTGTTTTTATGATTTTTTCGAAGAATATGATCAACAACTTTTGAATTAAAAAAGTACAGCGTCGTACTTTTTTAATTCATATAATTACTTAGATCGCAGTAATATTAACTGCGTTTGGGCCTTTTTGACCTTGAGCGATGCTGAATTGAACTTGTTGACCTTCAAATAAGGTTTTAAAACCTGAACTGGCAATTTCACTGAAGTGGGCAAAAACGTCTGGGCCTGATTCTTGTTGAATAAAACCAAAACCTTTAGTTTCATTGAACCACTTAACCGTACCTTTAACAATATTTGAGTTTGACATAATAAATCCTACTGATTTTTTAATAATTTTAGTCATTTTATTGACTGCTTATAACTTGGAAAATAATAAAGAATGAGACTTAAAATCTAAAAAAACGAAGGATTATGAATAAAACGACGATACTTAACAGAGATTCAATGAAACAAGACTTTTTTCTAGTTAAGTTCACTATACATTAAAAATAAAATTAATCAAGTTTTTTTATATGTATATTTAATTATCTTATAAAAGGCATCTGAATCGGGAAGGAGTCTGTTGATCTGGTTGACTTTTTTTTTTAACAAGTTCATGCACAGCACTGATACATTTAAACAGAAAAAAACAATTTACTGCTTTAAAATCGGATCTAAGAAAAAATGATTTTACCCATCTTCTCTGGCTATAGAATTAAAATTGCGCCAGTACTTATTCTGTATTTAATCTTCACACTTTGTTCACATCTACTTGGGTTATCTTAAGCGTGCATTAAAACAAGGCTTAAAAATGAAAACGCTATTCAAGTCACTTTTTGCCGCTATAGCGCTGGTCATCAACAGCTTAAGTGTAACCACTCGAGCAGAAACTGTTACGCCTCAGGCGGTAAATCAGGTGGATATTCAGAAGTATGCTGGTAAATGGTATGAAATTGCACATTTACCGATGTATTTTCAGCGTAAATGCGTATCGAATATCACGGCACAATATAGCGTCAATGCCGATCAAACGATTAGGGTATTGAATAGCTGCCGAATTGCCAATGGCGAGATGATTAGCTCTGAAGGTGTTGCCTATTCGCAAAATCAGGGCAACAGCAAACTGAAGGTCAGCTTTTTGCCTACAGGTTTAAGATGGATTCCGTTGACCAAAGGTGATTACTGGGTATTACGAGTAGACCCAGAATATAAAGTGGCATTGGTTGGAGGACCGAGTAACAAATATCTGTGGATTTTATCGCGTGAACCACAATTGGATGAAGCGACTTATCAGTCCTATTTAGATACAGCGAAACACTATGGTTATGACGTTACGAAACTAATTAAATTGCCGCATTAATCTGCTACCCCTTTGCCGAACTGATAAATCTCTCTACAGTTCGGCTTTTTTTCTTTACTTCACATAAAATTCATATCTAACTGATTAGACTCATCAAATAGAATAAAGACAGTCGCTTAAAATTAGGATAAGTCCATGTTGAAAAGTCTGATACGATGGATAGATAGCTGGTCTACAACTGCACAGCCTGAAATATTGAATGCTGAAAATAGCAAGATTCAGTGGTTGAGAATTTTGCCGTTTATTCTATTGCATCTGGCTTGTCTGGCCGTGTTTTGGGTAGGTGTGTCATGGTTTGCACTTGGCTTTATGCTGATGTTCTACCTGATTCGCATGTTCTCTATTACGGCTTTTTTTCATCGTTATCTGTCGCATAAAACTTTTCAAACCTCGCGCCCAGTGCAGTTCGTGTTTGTATTACTGGGCACCATGAGTGCACAGCGTGGCCCCTTGTGGTGGGCAGCCCATCATCGTTATCACCACCGCTATACAGATTCTTCACAAGACCCACATTCATCTACCCACGGTTTTTGGTATAGCCATGTGGGCTGGTTTCTGAATGAATATAACTTTGCCACACGTAAAGAAGTCATCAAGGACTGGTTGAAATATCCGGAATTAATCTGGCTCGACCGATTTAGTCTAATGGTGGTGCTGCTGACCGCGGGTGGGATTTATGTGCTAGGAGAGTGGCTGGCCATCACTTGGCCACAACTCGGCACTTCTGGCTTGCAATTACTGGTCTGGGGATTTGTGGTCTCTACCGTGCTACTGATCCATGCGACCTTATGTATCAATTCACTGGCACATCATTACGGCAGCCGTGATTTTGACACTGATGATCAAAGCCGTAACAATTTATTCTTGTCTATCATTACCTTGGGCGAAGGTTGGCACAACAATCACCATTATTATGCAGGCAGTACCCGACAGGGCTTTTACTGGTGGCAGATTGATGTGACCTATTACCTACTAAAAATTATGTCTTGGCTCGGGATAGTTTGGGGCTTAAAGCCAATTCCAGCGCGGGTCTATGACGTCAGTAAAATTGCACAAGCTCGAAAACAGAGAAAAGCAGCCAAAACAGGCGCTCCTACTATTCATTCGAAGGAATCACCATGAAAATTGCGATTATTGGTTCAGGTATTTCCGGTTTGTATGCGGCTTGGAAATTAAGTAAAGTGCATGACGTTACCGTCTTTGAAAAGAATAACTACTTTGGCGGCCATACCGATACCCATCAGTTGAATATAGATGGCGAACAGGTCGCGGTGGACAGTGGCTTTATTGTATTTAATGAGCATAACTATCCACTGTTCTGTGCAATGCTCAAAGAACTCGGGATTCAATCGCAAAGCAGTGACATGGGCTTTTCGGTGAACAATCAGGTCACAGGTTTACAGTACAATCCTTCAAAAAAATTCTCGCTCTTGTTTAGACCGCAAAACTTCTTTAATGCCGATTTTCGCGTGATGTTGTCGGATCTGTTCCGTTTCTATGCTGCGAATAAAGAGATTGAGGTTGAACAGATTGATGCACAGCTCAGTATTGATGAGTATCTGAATCAGCATGACTATTCCGAAGCCTTTCGTCAGGAACATCTCTATCCGATGTGCGGGGCACTGTGGTCTTGTCCAGTAGAGCAAGCCGGACAGATTCCGTATAAATTTGTGGTGAGCTTTTTTCAGCACCATCGTATGTTACAGCTCAAAGACCGGCCTTCGTGGCTTACGGTCAAGGGGGGATCAGCGCGTTACGTCCGTGCTATTCAGGCCCAGTCGAATATGACTTTCCGCAAGACCGGTGTTCTGCATGTCTCGCGGAGTGCCAATGATGTAGTGATTGAAACTGTACAGGGCAGTGAACGTTTTGACTGGGTAATCTTTGCCAGCCATGCTGATGACAGCTTGAATTTACTCAAAGACCCGTCAGCGCAAGAGCTGGAGGTACTTGGAAAGTTTCGTTATCAAGATAACCGTATGGTGGTGCATTCCGATACCCATATCATGCCCAAATCCAGACGCCAGTGGGCCAGTTGGCATGTGCATGTGACCCCCAGTCGTGCATCCGAATTAACGCCATTCCAGCATAGTGGCATGCATTACGGTTTCAGTTACTGGATGAACCAGTTGCAAAACCTAAACTGTAAAACCCAAATCTTTGCCACACTCAATCCTAACTTTAACCTCAATCCAGAAAAAATATGGGTGGAACGGTATTACCGTCATCCAGTATTTGATGCTGCTGCGATTGAAGCACAACAACGTTGGGCCGAAGTCAATGGTCAGAACCGGACATCATATTGTGGTGCCTACTGGGGCTGGGGTTTTCATGAAGATGGCGCGCGTAGTGCTTCATGGGTCGTAAATCAGTTACTGCAACAGACTGAGCAGGCGGCTTAGGAGCACAGAATGCAAATGTATCCACTGGCTATCGCCGCTGCCGAAATTCGCCATCGCCGCTATTTGCCCCAATCGCATGCTTTTGAGGCGGAGCTTAGCTATTTATGGTTTGATCCAGATCAACTGGCAACTTTTACCCAAAAATCTTGGTTCTGGTCCTCTAGCCGCTGGAATTTCCTGACCTTGGATGAGCGTGATTTTCTGAACATGGAATATGGCTCAATTCGGCAGAAAGTTGCACGGTTACTGATCAAGCATGAAAACTATTTGTTACCGCATACCGCATCTATTCGTGTATTGGCTTTGCCGCGCACACTGGGTTTTCGTTTTAATTCTGTGGTGTTTTATCTGATCTTTGATGCGACCGATCAACTGATTTTTGTGCTGAGTGAAATCACCAATACGCCGTGGAATGAACGTCAGGTGTACATTCACGATTGTCGGCACAATGCCACTGAACATGCGCCTTACCAGAGCCACCAGTTTGATTTTAAAAAGGCCTTTCATGTGTCGCCATTCATGCCGATGTCACTGGATTACCGTTGGCGTTTTAGCTTTTCAGAACAGCAAAATGTGATTCATATGCAGTTGTTTGAACAAGAAATATTGCAATTTGATGCCACCATGAAATTTAAGCTACAAGCCATCACACTTCCTTCACAGCAACATCGATATGCTGTATTAAAAGTTCTTGAGCCCTTTAGGATGGTGAGCGGGATTTATCTACATGCTTTGCGCTTATGGAAAAAGAAAATTCCGTTTTATCGGCATCCTAAAAAAGAAAAAGGAAAGACATGACTATGAAAACACTGTTAATGGGAGAGCATACCGAACTGCCGATAGTCCTACGCCATATGCTGAAATTGCGTCATGGTCAGTTGATATTTAAAGGTATCTGGAACGGTCTGGTTGGGGAAAACTACAGCGACTTGCATGCAGTAATTCAAGTTCACGACGAACGCCTTATCGATTTGCTGTTCCGTAATGGTGTACTGGGGGCAGCAGAAGGCTTTATTCGTGGTTACTGGAGCAGTGAAGATCTGGTCAATGTAATTCGTATTCTAGCGCGTAATCGTGATGTGCTTGATCGGATGAATCAAAATGTAGTGGCAAAAGCCAGCCAGTTGGTACTCAAGGCTTGGTATAAATCTCGCAAGAATTCGATTGATGGTAGTCGTCAGAATATTGCTGAGCATTATGACTTGAGCAATGATTTTTTTAAATTGTTCTTAGATTCCAGCATGATGTATTCCAGTGCGGTGTTTAAAGATCCCTGTATGAGCTTGGAACAAGCTTCAGATTATAAAAAAGAACTGATCTGCCAGAAACTTCAATTGCAACCGATGGACCATTTGGTCGAAATTGGCAGCGGCTGGGGCGGTTTTGCCATTTATGCGGCTCAGCATTATGGCTGTAAGGTGACCACCATTACCATTTCCAAAGCTCAGTACGATGAAGCACTCGCCCGAGTTGCTGAAGCAGGGCTGTCTCATCGGGTGTCTGTACAGCTTCAGGACTACCGTTTACTCGAGGGTAAATACGACAAATTGGTGTCCATTGAAATGATTGAAGCAGTCGGTGAGCAATATTTACCAACTTATTTCCGAAAATGCCGTGAGCTCCTCAAGCCGAATGGTCTAGCCTTGATACAGGCGATTACGATTGAAGATGCACGCTATGTTAAAGCTTTAAATACGGTGGATTACATTAAGCGTTATATTTTCCCCGGTAGTTTTATTCCATGTATCAGTGTGATGACGCAAACGGCTTCTGAGCAAAAACTTCGTCTCAAACATCTGGAAGATATTGGCCAAAGCTACGCACAAACCCTGAAGTGCTGGCGCCAGCGTTTTTTGGAGCAGCGTGATCAAGTGCTGCAACTCGGCTTTGATGAGCGCTTTATCCGCATGTGGGATTTTTATCTGTGTTATTGCGAAGGTGGTTTTAGGGAAGGTGTGATCAGTGATGTGCATTTGCTGTTTGAAGCCAGTGCTTACTAAGCACAGATAAAACCGGAGGGCGACATGCTGCTAGATTTATTTTTGCTCAATGTCTTCATCATGCTCTGTAGCTGGGTGTTGGTGACCTATAACCGCAGAGCAGGGCTGGTCGATGTCGCTTGGAGTTTCAGTATTGCCCTCAATGTGATTATTGCCGCTTGGGCGATTGACAGTGCACCGATGTTGGTTCGGTTATTTCTGGGACTGGCGAGTGGGATCTGGTTTTCACGGCTGACTTGGCATCTGTTACGGCGCTATGCCAATGAAACTCAAGAAGACACGCGTTATGCCAACATGCGCCGAGCGATGGGGGATTATCAGCATCTTGGTTTTCTGGTGTTTTTTATATTTCAGGCAGGTTTGGCGTTACTGTTTTCTTACCCAATGCTGAAGCTGTTGAGTCTTCCGACCGAGCAATGGAATGACTGGACTTCGGTCACTGTGATTGTGGCGGGCATGATCATGCTATCGGCTTTGATAGGTGAAAGCACTGCCGATCAGCAACTTTACCGTTTTAAGCTAGATCCACAGAATCAAGGTAAAACCATGGATCAGGGTTTGTGGAAATACTCGCGCCATCCCAACTATTTTTTTGAATGGTTGCATTGGTTTGCCTATCCAGTGCTCGGTCTGGCAGCAGGATGCTTTGAATTATGGATTTATCCACTGCTGATGTGGCTATTCCTGTACTACCTTACAGGTATTCCATTTAGTGAAAAACAGGCGCTCATCCACCGTGGTGAAAACTATAAAGACTATCAACGACGAACTTCAATGTTTATTCCGTGGCCACCCAAAGAGTAGGTAAATACATGGACTTTATGATTCAAAAATCCTTAGAACTGATCGAAAATGGCAAGGTACCAGACCCCGTGATTCGTGCTGGTATTAAAATCTTGAGCAAAAAACGTTTGGCACAAGAAGGTCGGTTTGACCCAGCACTGGCAGCACAGCGTTATATGGATGTGCTGACCATGCTGAAAAACAGCGAAATTGCCATTGAGACCGACAAAGCCAATGAGCAGCACTATGAACTGCCGACCACATTTTTTCAGGCAGTACTCGGTAAGCGCCTGAAATATAGCGCGAGTCTCTTTGAACATGCCGATACGACGCTAGATCAAGCCGAAGAAGCCGCTCTTGCCTGCTATTGCCAGCGAGCACAACTGAAAGACGGGCAGGATATTTTGGAAATTGGCTGCGGTTGGGGTTCTTTAAGTCTGTATATGGCCGAGCATTATCCAACGGCCCGTATTACGGTCGTGTCAAACTCTTCAACGCAGCGTCAGTATATTCAGGAACAGGCCCGTTTAAAAAAACTGGATAACCTTAATGTGATCACTTGTGATGTCAATGTGTTGCAACTTGAACCCGAATCTTTCGACCGTGTGGTTTCGGTGGAGATGTTTGAGCATGTACGCAACTATCAAAAACTGTTTGAAAATATCAGTATTTGGCTCAAACCAGATGGCTTATTGTGGTGTCATATTTTCTGCCATCGTTTCTTGCATTATCCGTTTGAAGTCAAAAATGAGTTTGACTGGATGTCGCAATATTTCTTCAGTGGTGGTTTGATGCCGGCAGCCTCAACTTTCCTACATTTTCAGCAGCATTTGCAGCTAGAACAGCACTGGCAATGGGCGGGTACGCAGTATGAACGTACCGCAAATGCTTGGCTAGAAAATATGGATGGTAAACAGGCCGAGCTAAAGCCCCTGTTTGAACAAACCTATGGCGCGGATGCCGCAATCTGGTGGCAGCGCTGGCGAATTTTCTTTATGGCCTGTGCCGAACTGTTTGGTTATGACCATGGACGCGAATGGGTCATTGGCCACTTTCTGTTGAAGAAGAAAGCCGTATAATTGAACAGTGGGATGGGCCAGCGGGGAATGCATCAATGTTAAAGCTGTTTAGGGACAAACGTGATCATCCTCTGGGTGAGGTGTTTAACCGCTACTACTGGCTGCAAATCGGATTCATTGCCCTGTCTGTGGTGATTGGGATTGGCTTCAGTGCCTGGGTGATTAAAGGTTCTTTGCTCAGAACGGCGCTAGAACAGGAAATGTCACACTACTGGCAGCGACTGGAACGTAACCCTGCCGCAGAATTGCCCGACACCAAAAACCTGTATGGTTACCGTTGGAATACTGTGCCACCCTCCCAATTTAAGAATATGTCGCTTGAGCAAGGGGTGAATCGGCATTTTGTTGATGGTAAGGAACGCATGACCGTTTATGGCGAAAAAGACGGGCAGCATGTCCTGTTGGTATTTGGCGAGAGTAATGTCAATAAACTGGTCTGGCTGTTTGGTCTGGCACCACTGATGGTCAGCTTGTTTGTGCTTTATAGTGTGCTGTGGTGGTGGAATCGCCGTGCTCGGCGTTATTTTTCTCCAATTACCCGTCTAGCCAATGCATTGGAGCATATTGATTGGGAACATCAAAAAAATCAGGCTTCACCGTTTCATGACATTCGGACTGACTCAAATCTGGAAGCGGAATATCTGAAGCAGGCGCTAGAAAAATATCATCAGGTATTAAGCGATTTTATTCAACGTGAACGTGAGTTTACCAGTGATGTCAGCCATGAGCTGCGTACCCCGCTGACCATTTTAAAAGGCAATGTACAGCTATGTCAGGCACGCTATGGCGATAACAAGTCATTTACTCGTTTGCACAATACCATTGAAGATATGCAACTGCTGGTTGATACCTTGTTAGCAATCGCACGCAACGCCACCGATACTTTAACCGCTGAACCGACGATGCTTTCAGAATGTCTGGAAAATCTGCTTCAGGATCTGGACAACGTTAGCCATAACAAAGGTATGCAGATTGATTTGCAAAAAGACCTCGATGAACAGCCACGTAAACTTTACCCGTCGATGACCAAAATGGTATTTGGTAATATTTTGCGGAATGCACTGAATTATTCACAAGGCACAGAAATTGATGTCATTCTGCAAAAAAATACAGTATTGATTGCAGATAATGGTGTCGGCATTCCTTTACCGAATAACTCCAAGGTGCAAGAACTGTCGGGGCAGCAATTGCAATTAGAGATTAAAGGTCATGGCATTGGACTGCAATTGGTACAGAAGTTGTGCAAGCAGCTTGGCTGGCGGGTGGAGTTGTTTGATCGGCAGTATTATCTCAATACCCATCAGGATGTTGATTTGGCGATGACGACTGGACTGATTGTCGTCGTGTATTTAAATTAAGGCTGGGTTTCGAAAGCTTAAGCTTCTAAAGTGATCTTTAACCCTACACCAGATATGGTATGAATGAGCTTTTGCTCAAAAGGCTTATCGACCATTTTACGCAAATTATAAATATGACTACGCAGGGCATCGCTTTCAGGCTCTTCATCCCCCCACAGCTCTATCATAATTTCCTGTTTAGTCAGAACTTTAGGCGAATGACGCATCAGTAGTTTGAGTAATTTGAACTGAATAGGGGGCAGTTCAATGGTTTGTCCTGCACGAGTCAGTTGCTGTGTTGCAGGGTCCAGAATCAGATCATGAATTTGAAGACGGCCAGAGGAGACTTCACCCAGTGAACGCTTGATTAAAGCTTTGACTCGAACCACCAGCTCGTTAAAATCAAAGGGCTTGACTAGATAATCATCCGTGCCTGAATTGAAACCTTTGAGTTTGTCATTCAGCGTATCGCGTGCGGTGAGCATCAGCACAGGAAGATCCATACCTTCTTTATTTCGTAGCCATTCACATAGTTCATAACCCGAACCATCAGGCAAGTTAATATCTAAAAGTAAAATATGATAGCGTTGCTGCTTGAGCAATTGGCGCGCAGCATTTAGGTTTCGAGCATGATCGACCACAAAACCATGCTCTTCTAGAAACTCGCATAAGGTAGATGCCAGTTCATAATGATCTTCAACCATCAAAATAAAATGTTTAGACATAACTGTAGAGACTACTTTATTAATTGCTGTTTTAATTTAGCACTAAATGGCTGAGGACCTAGCCATATATTAAAATATTGCTGGGCCTGCGGGTTTTGGAGTTGTCCCTGCATTTTCTGGTTTAAGTATAGGCTTAATGTGTGTGTGGCATGGATATACTTCAGTTGGTATAGATATCCTGACTTCACTGGACGATACAAATCGGTGATTGGATTGAAAACAGCCTGAATTTTTTGATCTTTGATATTACGTTGGAGTAGATGTGTGGCTGCACGTTTGAATGCCCATTCTGGAATATTCTGCGTATAGGTAAAATCCATCTGTATGTTTTGACCTTGCCAAGGCTGATTACAGTTTTGCGCAAAGTAACTGGCCACACCGACCTGTTTTTGTCCCACCATGAGTGGGCCATTACCACATTTATTTAAGCTCTGTGCATGCGCCCACGAACCGAAACTCCCGAACATCAGTACAGTGGTTATGGCTACTTTTTGAAAGGCAGTACCCATGAATAGGTTCCTCCTACATAGGGCAAAGAACGATACAGACCATTGGCTGGATCCCAGAAATCTTGTTGGAAAATAATCTGATGGTTTGGGTTGACCTTTATTTCACTGATTCCAAATGAATCCATTGTTCGTGTTTTGCCGAACATTTTAAAATCATAAATCATATGCCAATGCACATAGGCAGAGTCTTGATGATATGAAGTATTTAATAAACTGACAGTGACATTACTCACCCGCTGGTTCATACCCTGAAAATGTTCAAGCAGTTTTTTACGCGATGAAAATTGCGACAGAGTGTCGTTAATAAAAAGCTGATCTGCATACAGTACTCCAGCATTTTCAACGAATTTAGGTGTGCCCAAGGTATTAAATGCCGAAGTGAAGCGGGTGCCGATTTCTAGTGCTTTTGCATCATCTAAGGGTATTCCCTGAATACTCGCTCTGGCATTTGCATAATCAGATGAATAACGAGGAACACTTTTACATCCTGACAGGAAAAGCACTGGTAAGGATAAGGCAATTGCCATTAACGTTTTGACTTGATTCATGTTCACTGTCCATCTTCACAGTTTATCCTCCCACTTTAGAGAGGCTGAAGTGAACAGAATGTGAAGATAGATGCTAAAGACAGTACATTGCATAGAATTTTAGTGATCAAGGATTAAATTTCACTTTCTCTTTTTTCTTCAGTCATTAACCAATGAATGATATTCATGACATCACGATTTTCATTATTTTTTCTGACCATTGCATAAAAATTATAGTCACAATAGATAAAACCAAAAGGAGCAATGACCCTTCCATTTAATATTTCTTTTTCTACTAAAATTTGAGGGGCTATCGCAATTCCTAACCCAGACACAGCAGCTTCTATCATTAAATTGAGACGATCAAAATAACGATCATTCGCTTTTGGGGAAAAGTGAATCTTGGACTGATTAAACCATGTATGCCATGCGCTTTTATTTGAGTGGGTATGAAGTAATGGATAATTTAAAAGATCATTTTTTGTATGAAGCGGATTTATTTCACGATTACAAATAGGCCCCATGTTATCGGGAAATAAAAGATATTTATTCAAAAAGTTGGGAAGTATATGATTCTCACTGATGCTATTGATAAATATGTCAATTTTCTCTTTTTCTAACAATTTTAAGTCATTACATGTCATTAATTTGATATGGATATTGGGATAAATGACTTCGAGCTTTTCTAATCGGGGAATCAGCCAATTTGCCATAAAACTATGAGAAGCGCCTATTACAACTTCTACCTCTGATGTTTTATTTGTTAACTCAAAGACACATTGTTCTAAACGATTAAAAAGATGCGTACAAACTCGAGATAATTCTTCTGCGTCCGTTGTCAGAGAGATGGTAGAGGAATGCCGAATAAACAATTTTTTATCTAACCATTCTTCTAACTGCTTTATTTGATGACTAATCGCACTATGGGTGACACACAATTCTTCCGCAGCTAAGCTGAAACTTTTATTTCTGGCGACTGCCTCGAATGCTTTTAAAGCATTAAGGGGAGGTAATGTTCTGCGTTTCATGTTGTAAAATTTTCTAACACCCTAAGCTCAAAATATATCAATTATCAGAAAAATGAAAATATTTTAAGATCAAACAAGTTTTGATAGTAAAAGAGATATGAGATGACAACCCCTTATACAGGTAATGGTCCTGATGACTTGGGATTTTTTGGTAAATT
Organism: Acinetobacter tibetensis; assembly: GCF_023824315.1. NCBI lineage: Bacteria > Pseudomonadati > Pseudomonadota > Gammaproteobacteria > Moraxellales > Moraxellaceae > Acinetobacter > Acinetobacter tibetensis. The sequence continues at coordinate 767,184 of NZ_CP098732.1, forward strand.
TGGCGGATGTTACATGCCAGAAAGCTTAATGCCAGCACTTCAAGAATTAGAGCAAGCCTTTAATACTGTTCGGCACAAACCTGAATTTTGGGCTGAATATCAGCAGATTTTAACGGACTTTGTTGGACGTCCTAGTCCTCTTTTCTATGCAAAAAACCTAACAGCTTATGCAGGCGGCGCTCGAATATATCTCAAGCGAGAAGATTTGAACCATACGGGTGCGCATAAGATCAATAATTGTGTCGGGCAAATCTTATTAGCCAAATTTATGGGGAAAACTAGAATCATTGCAGAAACGGGTGCTGGACAACATGGTGTTGCAACAGCAACGGTTTGCGCACTGTTTAAGATGAAATGTACCATTTTTATGGGAGAAACAGATATTCAGCGCCAACAAATGAATGTTGAACGCATGAAATTACTCGGTGCTGAAGTCAGAAGTGTTCAAAAAGGTCGTGGGACTTTAAAAGATGCCATGAACGAAGCATTACGTGACTGGATTCGGCATGTGGATACAACCTATTACCTGTTGGGTACTGGCGCAGGCCCTCATCCATATCCCACCATGGTCAGAGAATTTCAGAAAATTATTGGTCTAGAAGCCAGAAACCAAATACTCCTCAAAGAAAATAAACTGCCTGATGCTCTAGTTGCTTGCGTTGGTGGCGGATCAAATGCATTAGGGCTGATGCATCCTTTTCTAGAAGACCTGAATGTCAAAATGTTTGGCGTTGAGGCAGGTGGAAAAGGAACAAATCACGGTGAACATGCCGCCTCTATTTGCAAAGGTCAAGTTGGTGTGCTGCATGGTAATTTAACCTATTTATTACAAGATTTAGATGGGCAGATTTTAGAAGGGCATTCTATATCAGCCGGCTTAGATTATCCTGGTATTGGCCCTGAGCATGGCCTTCTGTTTGAAACAGGACGTGTGACATATACGGCTATAACCGATCAAGAAGCTGTAAATGCATTTCAGCTTTTAAGCCAACAGGAGGGCATTATTCCTGCGCTTGAGAGTTCTCATGCGATTGCGTATGCGATTCAACTTGCTCAAGAAATGCAGCCAGAACAGATCATTATTGTTAATTTAAGTGGCAGAGGCGACAAAGACTTAAACACGGTCAAAAAATATCTTGCAGGAGCTACAGCATGAACCGTCTAGATCAAAAATTAGAGCAATTGAAACTGGAAAATCGAAGCGGTCTGGTCTGTTATTTTACTGCTGGAGATCCTAATTTTGCAGAAAGTTGTCGTCTGTTGAGCCAATTAGGTCAAGCTGGGGCTGACATTATTGAAGTTGGCATTCCATTTTCCGATCCAGTGGCAGATGGAGAGATCATTCAGGCAGCGCATCTTAGGGCTTTAGGTGCAGGTCAAACGGTAAAACAGACCATTGAGTTGGTAAAAGCAATCAGGCTACATGATGACCAGACACCAATAATTTTCATGACTTATTTAAATCCGATTATGCAATATGGTTTCGAGACACTTATCGCCGAAACAGAAAATCTTATAGATGGAATATTGATTTTAGATGCTCCATATGGATATCGAGAAAACTTTGAAGTGCAGTTAAATGAAAAAAATATGCATTTAATTGCAATGACAGCGCCGACTACCCCTATTGAAAGGTTAGAACAAATCTCAGCGCGCGCGACAGGTTTTTTATATCATGTTGCAGAAAATGGTTTAACAGGGGGAGATTTCAATCTGCCTAATCTTGAGAAAAAGATTGCTGAAATTAAGCCTATTTTTAATATTCCTGTTGCAATTGGCTTTGGGATCAAAAATGAAAGTCATGTTAAAGCCTTAGCCAATAAAGTAGATCTGATTGTTATCGGTTCAGCGCTTGTCGATACTTTTTTTAATAAGGGGATGAACGCGACTTTAGAAAAAGTCACAGTTTTTTCGCAAATCCTTAGAGAAAATAAATAATATCCTGTTTTTTTAATCACTATTTTTTGAGTTAATTTAATAATAACCATATGTTATAAAACCTTCTCCCGAAAGGGAGATGGAACTTTGTATGTGGATTTTTTTCTGAAAGTGATCGCTTTTTAAAAATCACTATTATCATACAGATGTGACATACGTTTTTGCTTTGTTTCTAGATAATTCTTATTAAAGCTATTTAAGCCTACTTTCAAAGGAATACGTTCAACAACATTAATTCCCAAATCAGTTAAAGATTTAATTTTAAGCGGATTATTTGTAATGAGTTTTACATTCTTTATTTTTAAATAATCGAGCATAATGGTACACATATCATACTTGCGAGCATCCGCTGGCAGGTTTAATAATAAATTAGCGTCAAGGGTATCATGTCCTTGATCTTGAAGTGCGTAGGCTCGAATTTTATTGGTTAGTCCTATGCCACGGCCTTCTTGGCGTAAGTATAAAATGACACCTTGACCTGCATCATGAATCATTTTCATGGTTGAGTGTAATTGTGGACCACAATCACATTTGAGTGATCCAAAAGCATCTCCTGTTAAGCATTCTGAATGTATTCTGACCAGTACAGGTTGATGTGGAGCAGCATTCATCCCTTTAGCAAGAGCGATATGTTCTTCACCAGTACATTTATCTTGAAATGCTATAATTTCAAAATCGCCAAATGCAGTAGGTAACTTTGATTTTGAAACAAATTCTATAGCCACTGGACTATCCACCTATATCTTGATAATAGATAAAATACGCTGAATTAAACTTTCAATTTAATAATATTCATTAGACAGTGAATTTTATGTGAAACAGCTTTGTTGAATGCACCTATTCTTTTTGTATTGCGCTAATCATAATTCTTATATGCATAAGCCTAAACAGTGAACATGCGTACACCGATGAGTCTACTTAAATTCAAGCATTTATCCATTTTGCTATATTAAATTGCTTTGATATCAATTTCCGCATTAAGAAAAAGAAACTGAAGTGCTGAATTTGATTCAGAATTTTGTCAAAGACATTTAAATTACGCAGTGATTGATTGTGCTTAATTTAGGTTGAGCGGAATGTGGAAACACCCCTTCGGTATATGTGTAGGAGGCGTGTTTCTAGACTTTTGGCGTGAATTTTCAGAAAAACTTAATTCGCTATGGCAGCCTTGGCTAAATAATTGGCCATCTCTTCTTGGGGTACCATGCCACCACCCGTGCCCCAAACAATATGATGGGCATTCTGCAATTGTTGTGCCGTGAAATGATGCATGGCCGCATATTCAGAATGTTTGCAAATGAGTACAGGTCCCAACATGCCTGCCAAAGCTGAAGGTTCGAGTTGCAGTGCTTCGGTTCGGTTCAGCAAACCCAGCAATTGATACAGGGTTTGATCATCCAAGGTATAAAGACCGTCCAATAAATGTTGCATGGCGCGACCGACAAAACCAGAAGCACGACCAACAGCGAGTCCATCTGCATCGGTGATGTTGTCGATCCCAATTTCTTGTACTGAGATTTGATCATGCAAGCCTGTGGCAATGCCCAATAACATGCAGGGAGAATGTGTTGGTTCGGCAAAAAAGCAATGAACATGATCGCCAAATGCCATTTTTAAACCAAAAGCTACACCACCAGGGCCACCACCGACACCACAAGGTAAGTAGACAAATAAAGGGTGTTCTTGATCGACTTGAATATCACGTTGTTGCAATTGTTGCTTTAAACGTTCCCCTGCGACAGCATAGCCTAAAAACAGGTTTTTGGAATTTTCATCATCAATAAAATAGCAGTTTGGATTTGTCAGTGCCGTTTTGCGTCCTGCTTCGACCGCAACTCCATAATCTTCTGCGTATTCAATTACCGTGACGCCATGTGCACGCAATTTGTCTTTTTTCCATTGACGAGCATCTGCCGACATATGCACAGTCACATTAAAACCCAGTTGTGCACTCATGATGCCAATGGATAGTCCTAGATTTCCAGTAGACCCGACCGCAATACTGTACTGACTGAAAAACTTTTTAAATTCAGAGGTGTTTAATTTGGCATAGTCATCTTGCAGGGTGAGTAAGCCTGCATCCAGTGCTAATTTTTCAGCAAAATAGAGCACTTCATAAATACCTCCACGAGCTTTAATAGAACCAGAAATTGGTAAATGGCTGTCTTTTTTAAGCCACAGCGTTCCCTCAATTTTTTGTCTGTATTGTGCTTCTAATTGTTGTTGCATCTTTGGAATTGATACCAGTTCAGATTCAATAATGCCATTGTTTGCGGCTGTTTCTGGAAATGCCGTCATTAGATAGGGCGCAAAGCGAGCTAAGCGGTCACGTGCATCATGAATATCTGCCTGATTAAGTCCAACATAAGGCAATCCTTCTTCTAGTGTTGTGAAATCAGGATTAAACCAAATGGTTTCTTTCAGTTCGATCAATGTTTTAACGATAGGATACTGTTTAGTGAGTTGCTGGATCTGTTGAGGATTCATGTGATGGCTCATATAGGTTTTGCAGGCTAAAAACAGAAATATTTAGTGGCAAGACAACGACTGTGAGCTTATTTCAATGCATTTACTATACTGGGTCAAATGATGATATTTGATTTATGCATGAAAATAATTCATCTGTAATGCGCCTTGGTGCTGAATAAAACATGTTTAGATGAATTGATTTTAAGTCAAAGCTTATGCTTAATTTCAATATCAAGATGAGAGCCATGAATAGAGATAAAACAAATGAGTATGTCCTATAACAACCTAACAGGTTTTCAGTTATCCAAACTTTATACTTTTGAAGTTGCTGCAAGACACGAATCATTTGCCATGGCAGCCGCTGAGTTATGTTTGACGCCGAGTGCTGTCAGCCATCAAATCAATCTGCTTGAAAAAGAACTCAATATTCAATTATTTGAACGCTTACATCGTAAGGTGGTCTTGAGTCATGCAGGGCACAGATTACTGGCGGCTTTACAATTATCTTTTGATCATTTAAGTACTGAAATAAAAGCAATTCAAAATCAGGCTTTGGCGGGTTCTCTCACCATTTATGCACGACCTTCTATTACCCAATGTTGGCTGATTCCTAAATTGCAGGATTTTATTCAGCAATATCCATTAATTGAACTGTCAATTTTAACAGGCAATGAGATGGTGAATTTTCAACGTACAGGTATTGATCTGGCCCTGTATTTTGGCCATCAACCATCACAACATTTGCATTATGATTACTTGATGGATGAACAAATTGTTCCTGTATGTAGCCCGCAATATGCTGAAAAGATGAATTTAATTGGGAAATTACAACAGTTACAGTATTGTACGTTATTGCATGATAGCCAAGCATGGAACAATGAGACTGGCATGGATGAATGGCAGAGCTGGGCGACTCATTTTTCTGTGGAATTGGGTTTATCGAAGGGGATGCTGTTTGACCGTTCGGATTTGGCATTACTTGCAGCAAAACAACATTTGGGCATTTGTATGGGGCGAAAAAGGTTAGTGCAACAAGACCTTGAAAGTGGGGCATTGATCATGCCATTTTCTGAAATGTTTTTAGCTTGTGAACAGCATTACTACACCATTTCTGGAAAAAATCCACGATTACCGAAAGTTGATGCTTTTATTCGATGGTTAAAAGTTCAAACCTAATTTTTGAATAATTGAATGTGGTTGAAGTGGAATAATTATATAAATATAAAAAGCCTGAATTAGATTGAATATTCTGTTCATCAGTAGGTTGTAAAATATCTTAGGGATTGGAGAGGTTTAAGAAAAAAGTTAACTATATATTTTTGATTTTTATTAAATATTCAAAGCATTTTCATTCACGAAATCATGCACCTATAGCGTAAATAATGCTGCATAATTTCCTTTCTATATTGTCAATTTACGTCATAAAGTGTCATAAAATTCAGCTTAGCGCTGGTCAAAAACGCTAAATTTTTATACTATACCGCAAACTTTATAATTACGACATCCACTTTATATTTATTAAAAACATTATGTTGAATCATATTTATGCTGCTTTTGAACAGCTGGGATTCACTACACAAAAGCGTGTATTGCATATCCAGTTTGCCAATGCGTTGCTGAATCAGCAGGTCTATTTACAGCGAATAGACGGGACGCATGGCTTAAATCAAGGCTTAACCGCCAGTTTAATTTGCTTGTCGACACATGCATTTATTCCGCTAAAACAGTTTATTGGCTGTCAGGTTGCTATAGACCAAGTGACTGACACAGGCCAATTGAGCCGTATCACAGGGATCATCACCCAAGCTCAAGCTGGAGCAAGCGATGGTGCACTGACCTTATATCGCCTCACACTTGAAGACCCGACCACATTATGGAAACAACGCCGTAACAGTCGTGTGTTTATGAATAAAAATGTGGTGGATGTGGTCAATATTCTGTTCCAAGAGTGGCAACAAAAAAGTCCACTATTTGCGGCAAGCCTGAGCCTTGATTTAGCAGGGCTGAGTCGAGAGTACGATGTTCGACCTTTCATTATGCAAAGCAATGAAAGTGATTATGATTTTTTAACTCGTCTCCTCAGAAGTGAAGGAATTAGTTGGCTGATTGATGAAGCCCAAACACTGCTTGCCCAAATTCACCAACCTATTCAAGCACAAAAGCTACGCTTAATTGATGATAACCAGCACTACCAAGCCCTGCCACGACGCAGTGTCCGCTTTCATCAGAGTAGTGCCGTTCAAGCTGTAGACAGCATTACCCATTGGCAGGCACAACGGCAGTTACAGCCCACAGCAGTGCATGTTCAGCGCTGGCAAGCTGATGCACTGACACAGGATGATGGTGCAGGCAGCGTGCAAAGCAAACATCAGCAGAGTGAGCAATATGATGTTGCAAGTTTAGGGCTAGAGCAAGCATGGCATTTTTCACCCGCATGGATGCAAGATCTGAATGGGGAGGATGGTGCAACAGCATCGGGCAATCCGCAACTGGAACAATTTAACCAGCAGCTATCGGACTACTACAATGCACAAGCCAAGCATTTCTGTGCACAGTCTACAGTGCGAGATGCTCATGTGGGTTACTGGTTTGAACTGCAAGATCATCCTGAAATTAATCAACACAGCGGTGCAGACAAAGAATTTCTCATTACCGAAAAAACCTTTTATAGCCAAAATAACCTGCCTAAAGATTTAAACCAACAATTGGAGCAACTTCTCCAACAAAGTCATTGGCAATTCACTTCTACACTGAGCAGCATTGCAAGTGAACAGCGCCAAGGCAATCTGCTGAGCTTACAACGTCGACATATTAAAACTGTACCCGCTTATCATCCTGAGCAGCATCGCCCAACTGCCCACCCGCAACGTGCTCAGGTGGTTGGGCCGAATGGTGAAGAAATCCATGTCGATGCATGGGGACGCATTAAAGTCCGCTTTTTATTCACAAGAAATGAAGACCATACACATGATGGTGGTGCGGGCAGCAACGATAACGATACGGACTCTGCTTGGGTGGATGTATTGACCCCATGGGCGGGTGAAGGCTACGGGGCACGTTTCTTGCCGCGTATTGGCGAAATTGTAGTCATTGACTTCTTTCAAGGAGACATAGATCGTCCTTTTGTGGTGGGACGTCTTCATGAAGCACAGCGTTCTCCTACAAAATTCGATAATGCAGGACAACTCCCTGATACCAAAAAACTGGCAGGCATTAAATCTAAAGAATATCAGGGAGAGGGCTTTAACCAGCTTCGATTTGATGACACTACAGGTCAAATTAGTGCCCAGTTACAAAGCAGTCATGCGGCAAGTCAACTCAACTTAGGTAAACTGAGTCATCCCAAAGCCACCGAAGAAAGTGAAGATCGTGGAGAAGGTTTTGAATTAAGGACTGACCAATGGGGAGCTGTTCGTGCGGGGGCTGGATTATTACTTTCCACGTATAAACAAGCCCAAGCAAAAGCAGATCATTTAGATGTACAGGAGACACAAAAACAACTTGAAAGTAGTCAGAAGAACACTAAAGCATTAAGTGATTTAGCCAAGAATCAACAAACGGATGAAATCGAATCTGTAGAGCAACTTAAAGTATTTGCAGAACAATTAGAAAAAGGTATTGCAAAATTTAAAAAATCTTTGATGCTCCTAAGCTCACCTGACAGCATTGCTCTGAGTACCCCTGAGGATATTCATCTATCAGCAGATGGGCAGATTAACTATTTTGCAGGGGATAGTATTAATCTTAGTACACAGAAAAACTGGGTGGGGCATGCGCTAAATAAAATTAGTCTATTTGCAGTTCAAGGTGATTTTAAGCTTGTTGCCGCACAAGGCAAATTTAGTATTCAAGCTCAATCTAATGCATTGGATATTTTATCGAAGTTAGGTATTCGTATTGCTTCTACTGAAGACCGTATTGAAATTAGTAGCCCCAAAGAAGTTTTGATTACTGGCGCCTCTTCACAAATTGCCCTAAATGGTTCTGGGATATTCCCCAAAACTGGTGGAAAGTTTGAGGTGAATGCTGGACAACACTTATTTAAAGGTGGTGCAGGTGCAAGTCAGTCTGCACAACTTCCAGAAGCAAAGCCATTAAAAGGTGCACTTGAGCTATTGAAAAGTTATGGTGGAAATGACTTTTTTAAACAAACCAGTTTTAAAGTTCAAGATTCATTAGGAAAGCAAGTTACGGGCACATTGGATAACAATGGCTTTGCAACGGTGACAGGAATTGCACCGGGTCCAGCAAAAGTCGAATTTGAGAAAGATCAACGGAGTTCTTGGGATCAAGGAAGCCATTTTACTACACGAAATTATACATGGTCTGATCAAGTCATTAGTCGTGTAACTCAAGGGGCGAAGGATGCAATGGGCTCGTTAGGACAAAATATGATGTCGCAACTCAAGAGTAATCTCTTTTCCGGACAATCTTTGAATCTTAAAGATATGGGTAAACAAGCTCTTAATGATTTAGGACAGCAGACGCTAGGGCAGGTTAAAGAACAAGCCGTTACTCAAGTTTTCGGGGGTATTTCTTCACAGTTAAATACCCATTTGTCGCCTGAGCAAATGATGATGGGGCAAGTTGGTTTTAATCCAAATCCAACTGGTAATAAAGAATAAAGTTCAACTGCATTTTAAAAGATAAACAGTATTACAGATATGCTTTTGCATACAGAAAAGGTTTTAGTTTTATGGCAACAAATAATATTAAGTCAACTTCAGAACAAAAAAAGCCTGCGGTTGAACTTGCTGTTTTTAATTTAGAAAGTATTACTGAAGTTACAGACTTACAATTGATCGCAAAACAAATTCAGCAATATCTATTTGTACGCGGTAAAACTAATTTAGAACAATTACAGACTCATGCTTATATACCAACTGTAGCAAATATTTTTGCATTAACGGGAAGTGTTCTAGATTTATTGCTCTATATAACTGATAAAAAGACTGGGGATGCAGGGACACAGCAAACAGCCCTATTGGGAGCAAATCTGATTGGATTATTTTTAGAGCCGAATAACCAAGCGCATGCCCGTATGGCTTTACGTCCTATGTTAGGACTCATGGCAGAGTGTTTATATCCAGAAAACGGAAAAATGAAGAGTACTGATATAAAACGCTTGGGCCTACATTTAAATGCCATGATTGCGGGAGATTTAGAAAAATTCTTACAAGAAACTCTAGCTAAACTCCCAGAACTTCTAACAAATGCCACAATCTTGGGTCTCAATATTTTGCGCAGTCTTGGTACTCCTCCTTCTGCTGATTTTCCTATTACAAGGATTGGTTCAGCAGGCGCAAGTGCGGAAAAACGTGACCCTAAATTAAAATTTACCAATTGGGCTATACCTTTAATCGATTTAGTGGCAGCACCTAGTCAATCAGATGATTCGGCAAAAATTAAGGTAGAAGCAAGTAGTGCACTTATCCAAGATGCTTTACAAGCTACGGCTACTTTAAGTTCAGCACTTCAGCAGCAAGCCAATGCTGGACAAAAATATACATTAGCTTGGCTTATACAAGAAAGTTTAAAGGCGATCCAAGAACAACAAAAAAAAGCGAATGCTAGTGTTCCTGCTAATCAAACTGGGGAGCATGAACAGCATACGAAAGGCGATATTTTGGAGTTTGTCAGTCTACAGGCGAATGCTTTAAATGCTGCACCTTGTACAGGTGTAGATTCACAATCGTCTAATAGTATTAGCTATTCAATTGGTGCTGAAAAAGTAGAACATATTGATTTTTCTCTACCTAAAATTAATTTCTCGTTCAGCCGGCATTATCACTCACAACGAGGTGAGTTTGATAACGGTATGATCGGTGCACGTTGGATGATGCCTTTTTCCAGTGTAATTAAACAAGACTCTAAAGGTTATATCTTTATTGATGCTCAGGGACGAAAACTGCAGCTTCCACCTTCAATACAATATGAATCCTATATTTCTCCTTTCGAAAATTTGACAGTTCAACCATTAGAAGATGGAGATTTAATCCTGAACTTTGGTACAGAGAGGAGTTTCCATTACCACAGCTTTAATGAGGGTAGAGACTATCAGTTAATCCAACAGCTTAATGGCAGTACCCAAGAAAAAGTAATTCTAAGTTACTTGTTAGTAGGACAGGATGCTTATTTACAGTCTGTCAGTTTTCAATTTAAAAGGGCGAAGCATACACTTAAATTTGCTTTTAATGATCAAGTGAAAATTATTGCTATCTTTGTTGATGATCAAATAGAGCCTTTAGCTAAATATGAATATGATCAATATGGTAACTTAATCAAAGCCTATGACCAAAATGGTCATGCTCGTCAATATGAATACAACCGAGCACATCAACTTACTCGTTATACAGATCGTACTGGGCGAGGGCATAACATTCGTTATGACTCCATAGCAGTTAATGCGAAAGCTATTGAGGAATGGGCCGATGATGGTAGTTTCCACACCAAACTGAAATGGCATCCTCGATTACGTCAAGTCGCTGTTTATGATGCGTATGAAACCCCAACTTACTATTACTACGATTTGCAAGGTTTCACTTATCGTATTCGTTTAGCAGATGGGCGAGAATCATGGTATTCCCGTGATAAATACAAGCGAATCACGAGACAGATTGACTTTAATGGTCAGGAAATCCAACAAGAATATAATGATAAAGGGCAATTAATTAAAATTGTACAGCCAAATGGTGGGGTGATTCGTTTTGCATATAATGAACAAGGACATTTAATTGAAGCTAAAGATCCGGAAGGAAGTATCTGGAAATGGGAATATGATACACAAGGCAATATCAGTAAAGAAATTAATCCTTTAGAGCAAATAACTCAATATAAATATAATAGTGATAATCAATTGATAGAAGAGATTAATGCTAAAGGTAACTCTAAAAAAATCCAATACAATGACCTTGGACAAATACTTTCTTATACAGACTGTTCTGGAAAAAGTAGTACATGGGAATATGATGAGGATGGAGTGCTTAAGGCCGAGCAAGCTGCTGATGAAAATGCCATTCAGTATCAATACAGTACACAAGGTAAGAATAAAGGGCAGTTACAAAGAATCATTTATGCAGATGGACTAAAAGAACATTTCGAACATGATGAAGAGGGACGCTTACTTAAGCATACAGATACCAAGGGTTTAGTTACTCAATATCAATATAACTCTGTGGGGTTGGTGGCCCAAAGAATTGATGCTAATCAATCTCAAATTAGTTATCAGTGGGATAAGCAAGGGCGTTTGAATAAGCTTATTAACCAAAATCATGCTGAGCATCAATTTGACTATAACCACTATGGGCAGTTAGTTCGCGAACAGGCATTTGACGGTGAGGAAAAATACTTTAGTTATACAGAGAATGGACAGTTGTCAGAGATTCGACAGCCGAATATCTTGAGTCGATTCAGCTATCATGATGATGGTCAAACCGCATCAATAATCTATACAAATATAGAAACAAGACAGAGTCAAAAACAAGAGCTTGAATACAATTTAAATCAACAGCTTATTAAAGCAAGCAATGAAGTAAGCCAGATTGATTTTTACCGCAATGCACTTGGACAAGTGATTCGGGAACATCAACACTATAAAGTTCCAAATTCTGTACCGCTAACAGCAGTCTTACGTTACGAGTATGATGAGCTTGGTAATTTAAGCAAAACGATTCGACCAGATGGGCAAGAGCAAAATCATTTGAGCTATGGTTCGGGACATGTTTATGGTGTTGGTTTCAATCACCAAGATATGGTGGCTTTTCATCGAGACGATTTACATCGTGAAACGACACGTATGCTAGCGAATGGGCTAATCCAAACCAAAAACTACAATACTATCGGTTTATTAAGTTCACAAATCGTACATCCTGAATCGGAAAGTCAAATACCATTACAGGTTTTGAAATATCAAACAGAGCGTCACTACGAATACGATAAAAATTATTTATTGGCTCAAATAAAAGATAGTCGTTTAGGGCAACTGAATTACCAATATGATGCAATAGGTCGATTAATTAGAAGCCAAGGACCACAGCATAATGACAGTTTTTATTTTGATCCAGCGAATAATTTAATAGATTCTAAAGGCCCTCAATCTTCTGAATTGAAAAGCAATTTAGTCACTCAATACCAAGGTAAGAATTATAAATACGATGCACAAGGTAATGTCACTGAAGTAGGTGAAACTGGAAAAACGCTCAAATTGAAATGGGATAATTTGAATAGACTCATTCGTACTGATCTTAATGGGCAGATCACTGAATATGGCTATGATGCATTTGGACGACGCCTTTACAAGAAATCATCTCATGAACTCACATTGTTTGGTTGGGACGAAGACTTAATGATTTGGGAGTCTGTGCAATATCAAGATAGTGAACGGAACTATACCAAGCACTATGTGTACGAACCGAATAGTTTTATACCGCTATTTCAAACGGGTTACAGAAGTTTTATTCAGTTAATTGAAACACCAGACTATTCTAAATTCCAAACAGAAGCTTATTCTATTTATAAAGATCCGGTTTGGCGTGATGATTCAAGACGTAATAGAGCTGAATTGGAGAGAGTCAACTTTTACCATTGTGACCAGATAGGTACACCACAAGCTTTGAGTAATGAACTAGGAGAGCCTGTTTGGGAAATTACTTTAAATACTTGGGGTAAGGCTTTCGATATAAAAACAATCAATGAAAGTAATCCATTTGAGCAAAGTAATATACGTTTCCAAGGGCAATATTACGATAAAGAGACGGGTTTACATTATAATCGTTATCGTTACTATGATCCGCATAGTTCAAGATATATGAGTAAAGATCCGATTGGATTAGAAGGTGGATTAAATACTTCGGCTTATGTAAGTAACCCAACTCAATGGGTGGACCCAATGGGGCTGCAGCCAGTAGGTGGAAAAAAATCAGGATTAGGTCTAGGTATATTATTACCTAATACAATGTCTGCTTTTGCTAAAAAGCCTGAAGATGCGAGAACTTTAAGATCAGTAGGTGCGATTAGAAATAATAACCTAAAAGCAGTGGCAGTGGCTGGTTATGGACCTTATGCTGTGGCAGGGACAGCCGCTACTGGGTCAGCTGTGGCTCCAGCAGTTGGAAGATTGGCAGCACCATATATGGGTACTGGAGCACAATTAGAAGGTGCAGGCTTAACTGCTAAAACAGTAGGTATGGCTGCTGCAAAAAGTGCTGGAGTTGGAGGAGGAATAGATGCAAGTATACAAGTATGGCATTGTAAATGCATAAAGGATATTAATTATGTTCGTGTAGGTGGAGTTGCTGTAACAAGTGCTATTGCTGGTGGTTGGGGGGCCGGAACATCATCAGCAGCAGGTTTTGGGCAAGTGGGTGGACTTAGTCTGGCTCAAAACTTACCTAAAATGGGGAAATTTGTAAAAAGTAATGCTTCTGGTCTTGTTATATTCGCAAATGAGCAAATGATTGGGCAAGCTGGTTCAAGAGCAGTTAAAGCTGCAACTGATAAAGATAAACCAGGTAAGAAATAAGGCGTAATGATGTTAACAATGTTAGTAGAAGTAATCATGAGTGTTTTTATAGCGAACTTTAAAGCATCAGAGCATCCTATTCTTAATATAGTTATTAGAGGCTTTTTAATTGCAATAGTAATATTTGTTTTGGGTATATTTTCTGATATTAAGAATAGCAAGGAAATTTTTTTTATATTTGGTTTATCTGTAAGTTTGATTGGTGGTTTTTGTATAAGTCTTTTTCTTTTTCTTATTGATAAGTTGTTTAGCTATTTTGATAAGAAATAGTAATGCTGACAATGCTAATTGAAGTGATCATGAGTGTTTTTATAGGCTTTGTTGCATAAAGCCTTTGACGGCAGAGTTTTCCTAAGTTGCTAAAATTTAGGTTACAACTTGGGTATGAGATCTGCCTAATTCTGTAAATTTATTTAATACGGCTACGCGTGCATGGATCTCATTCACTTGGCTGTCAAAATTCCTAGCACTGAGTTTATCGCCTAATAACTTGATGCAATACATCTTAGTTTCAACCAAACTTCGCCGATGATAGCCTGACCACTTTTTACATATTGTTCTGCCTAAACGTTTAACTGTTCGAAGTAATTCATTTCGCTCTAGCGAGCTGCTCTTTGTATCTTTCCATGGTTTCGCATTTTTTCTAGGTGGAATCACCGCATGCGCTTGCTGATCTGCAATGACCTGACGGCATTTCTTGGTGTCATAAGCTCCATCGGTATAAACAGAGTCAATCTGCTCATCTTGTGGAATCTGATCAAGTAAATCACCAAGTACCTGTGAATCACTGACATTATTGGTTGTGAGCTGAATAGCGCGTATTTGCAGGGTTTTAGCATCTATACCAATATGTAATTTACGCCATTGGCGACGATATTCAGGCTGATGTTTCTTACGTTTCCATTCACCTTCACCTAAAAACTTCAAGCCCGTGGAATCGACGAGTAGATGCAGTCCATTGCAACTCTTCTCATAGCTAATTTGAATATCAATATGCTTTTGTCTTCTACACAGCGTACTGTAATCTGGTGCTGCCCAATTTAATCCGCAAAGGTTAATCAGACTTTGAACAAAACCTGTGACCATGCGTAAAG
This sequence comes from Acinetobacter tibetensis, assembly GCF_023824315.1. Classification (NCBI taxonomy): domain Bacteria; kingdom Pseudomonadati; phylum Pseudomonadota; class Gammaproteobacteria; order Moraxellales; family Moraxellaceae; genus Acinetobacter; species Acinetobacter tibetensis. The sequence goes on from NZ_CP098732.1 coordinate 782,205, forward strand.
AGAGTCTGAATAAAGATTTGATCATTAAACAGCATTGAATAGCGGTGTCAGAGTAAGTTTGATTTCGACCATGCTTGCCTTGTGATTGTGCATACCACTGGGTCTTTGGATCGAACCAAATGGCAATATTCCCACGATTAATGAGAGCTCGGTTATATGCGGGCCAATTGGTTGTGCGGTAGATTTTGTGTGTAGGCTTCTTCATTTGAAAATTATATTGCTGAAGAAGCCCTTAAGAACAGCTTTGTGCAACAAAGCCGTATGGACATGACAATGCATAGCTCGCATTCCGCCGATGATAAAAAAGCGATGATGAGTGCTATGAGTGCAGCACCAATGAATGTCAGTGCAGAAGCGACTATCATGGCAATGGACGCCAATGGAAAAATGCGTGTTTTGCATAAAGGAAAAAATAACTTTACCTGCATGCCTGATAACCCTGCAACACCTGGCCCAGATCCCATGTGTATGGACCCCGCTGCATTAGCATGGGCAGAAGCTTGGATTGGTCATAAAAAACCAGTAGAAGGTAAAATTGGTTTTATGTACATGCTTATGGGAGGGACTGACGCGAGCAATGTCGACCCTTATGCAACTAAACCAACCGCAAACAATCATTGGCTGCAAACAGGTCCGCATGTCATGATTGTAGGTGCATCGCAAAGTTTTTATGATATGTATCCGAAAAGCGCACAGCCTGATACCACAGTTCCTTATGTTATGTGGTCAGGAACCCCTTATCAACATCTCATGATTCCTGTGAAATAAGCGGATATAGCACTTATTTTTATCTCTTAAAATTGAAAAAGCCATGCCATTATCATGGCTTTTTCATGCTGAACACATAAGTACTATTCATTCAGTTACATTTTCTGGATTAAATGTCCAACATTTAGCTGTCTAAGTGGGGCTTAAGTCTGAGTATGACTTAAATTAAGCCGCGCAACTCATTTGCCGTATGTCTCAACAACGGTAAAACTTGCTGAATTAAATACTCTTCACTGGTACGGTTGCTTTGCGACATACAATTAATGGCAGCAATGGTCTGACCTTGTGCATTTAACACGGGCACGGCAAGCGCAATAATACCTAACTCATGTTCTTCTTTAGACAGGCAATAATCCGATAAAGCCACTTTATCGAGTTCGGCATAGAATTGATTGTTATCGGTAATGGTGAGCGGGGTTAAACGTTTAAGTCCATATTTATTTACCCAAGCGTGTTGTGCTTCTGTAGATAAAGCTGCCAATAAAACTTTACCTGTCGAAGTCGCATGTGCAGGCAGGCGATTGCCTAAATGCATACCATAAGGATTGACGCGAAACTGGTCTTGTTGTGGTAGATAGCTTCGGGCAATGGGCACCACTTCATGTTCATCTAGAACCACCATGGAAAAGGTCAAGGACGTTTGCGCGCAGAGTAAATTCAGTAAGGATTGAGCCACTTTAGGCAGATGTGCCGAGCTTAAATACGCACTGGAAAAACGTAAGACTCGTGGGGTTAACCAAAAATAATGTTCATCACTCTCTAGATAACCTAAAAATTTTAAAGTTTTTAAATGGCGTCGTGTAGCAGTCCGGCTGATGCCAGTGCGCTCAGCCACTTGGGTCACGTTCAGGCGCTGCCGATCTACCCCGAACGCTTCTAAAATATGTAAGCCTTTGGCCAATCCTGCAATGTAGTCCGCCTGCGGAATGACTTCTTGGGACAGCGGATGCAACATATGATCTTGTTCAGTTTTCATGCTGCTTTTTCCAAATATTGATATGGTTTTGTCCGATAGACGGACAACTCTAATGATATACGGTCAATTTCAATATGGCGATATAGCTCAAAAAAACATCCCAGCGTAATCTGAAACAAGGAATAAACAAGGATGAACAGCATGGAAATTGTAAAAACCAAAGTGGCAATTATTGGTTCAGGTCCCGCAGGGCTGTTACTCGGACAGTTACTTTATAAAGCAGGCATTGATCACGTGATTGTAGAGCAGCGCAGTGCAGACTATGTCTCTTCACGTATCCGCGCAGGAATTTTGGAACAAGTTTCAGTGGATTTGCTGACCGAGGCTGGTGTTGATGAAAATCTTAAAGCACACGGTTTGCCACACTCAGGTATTGAGATCCTGACCCAAGGGCAAAAGCATCGATTGGATTTAGCTGCACTGACAGGTGGTAAACAAGTGACTGTGTATGGTCAGACCGAAGTCACTAAAGATTTAATGCATGCTCGTGAGCAAGCAGGTTTGAGCTCATATTATGAAGCACACAATGTGCAGATTGATGATTTCTATACGCAGCCGAAAGTGACTTTTCAATATCAAAACCAGCCGTATCAAATTGAGTGTGATTTTATTGCAGGTTGTGATGGTTTTCATGGCGTGTGTCGTGCCAGTGTGCCTGAAGATAAGATTAAAACCTTTGAAAAAGTCTATCCTTTTGGCTGGTTAGGCGTGTTGGCGGATGTGCCACCTGTCGCAGATGAATTGATTTATGTGCAGTCAGAACGAGGCTTTGCCTTGTGCAGTATGCGTTCAGAAACCCGCAGCCGTTATTATTTACAAGTGCCATTAACCGATCATGTTGATAATTGGTCTGATGAACAGTTTTGGGATGAATTGAAAAATCGTCTAGACCCTGAAAGTCGAGAAAAATTAATCACAGGTCCATCGATTGAGAAAAGTATTGCACCATTGCGTAGCTTCGTAACTGAACCGATGCGTTTTGGCAAACTGTTTTTGGCAGGCGATGCGGCGCATATTGTCCCACCGACAGGTGCGAAAGGTTTGAATCTGGCAGCATCAGATATTGCCTATTTATCTAGTGCCTTGATTCAGTATTACTTAGATGGCTCCGAGCAGGGCATTAATGAGTATTCGGAAAAATGTTTGCAGCGGGTGTGGAAAGCAGAACGTTTTTCTTGGTGGATGACCCATTTATTGCATCGTTTTGAAACCGAAAGCGAGTTTGATCATAAGATTAAACAGGCTGAATTGAGCTATATCCTCGGTTCATTGGCTGGACAAACCACATTGGCCGAAAACTATGTCGGTTTACCCTATGAAATTAAGCATTTAAGTGAATTTCAGCAAGCTAGTTAAACCATTTTTTCTATTCTTAGATTCTAAAAAGAGAGCACAATGCTCTCTTTTTATTTTTAAACAATGGCATTGAGTTTAACCATCCTGAGGGTGTAGTGGGGTCGTAAGCGTCAGTTGGTAAAATGCGGCATCTAACCAACGTCCAAATTTAAACCCTGCCTGTTGAATCGTACCTGAATGGGTAAAACCGAGCTTTTGGTGTAATCGAATGCTGGCAGCATTCTCGGCATCGATACAGCCCACCATGACGTGCAATTGTTGCTGTTGTGCTTTTTCAATGAGTGTCTGCATCAGGATTTTACTAAGCCCACAACCACGATGCTCATGGTGAATGTACACACTGTGCTCAACCGTATATTTATAGGCAGGAAAGGCTCTAAAGCTTCCCCATGTCGCAAAGCCGAGTAATTTCCCAGTTGGGTTGATAATGCCGAATACAGGAAAATGCTGCTCTCGTTTGCTAGCAAACCAGATTTGCATACTTTGCAGTGTGCGTGGCTGATAGTCATATAGGGCAGTGGAATTTAGTATCGCCTCATTCAGAATCTCTAAAATAGCAACTGCATGCTCGGTTTCATTACATTCAATCAGTTTAAACTCGGTTAAAGAGGCTTCACTTTGTGACATCACAGGTTCCAAGCAGGTGTAAGGCGCATATTGTATGGGATTTTTCTATCTTCAATCGCTAAAACTTAACGATAAGGTTCTGCATTTAGATTGCTAAAAATAATCGGATGTTCTAAATGAATGGTAAGGTCAATCGCCCTGATTGAGTTGATCAGGTTACGCTCCCAATTGAATATCAAGTTTCCCATCAATGACTCAAATTTGTTGTTGAATGGTGACATCACGTTGAAGTAGATCATAGGTGATACGCCTCTGTGCGGGGAAAAGCACTTCGACCAGTTGTGTTGATGATATCCAACCCTGTGATGTTAAACTACTGCGAATATAAGCTGACTCTGGATCTTGCCAAACGGTTTAGTATATGAGAAGTAGTTTCATCTATTCGATTTATTGCATGCATAATGATGCCAAATAAATATTCTGCAATTCACAGCGTTAAGATCGTGAATTGATTTATATCAAGCATCTTCAGTGCAAAACATAAAAAAGCGAAAGGAGGACCTTTCGCTGAAGTGGGTTGAACAACATTGATTTATTGTGCGTGTTCAGCCTCTTTTTCCACTTGAATACTGTCACGGTAATATTGGCAGCCCTTATACAGTAAGAACGTACCAAGTACGCCCGCTACAGCATTCACAATCGAAATTGAATTACCCACCATCACAGTATTTTGGAAATATTTATCAGTAATTAAGGCAACTGCCGTGGTGCCAATGCCTAAAGCAATCAAGTTTGACACCAAAAGGAACTTGGCTGAGACTTGGGCACGTAACTGGTTTGGCGTGAGCATTTGGGTGGCTGCTGCTGACGCTGGAATTGGAAAAGTCGAGAAGAACATAGCCACAAAAATTAGCGCAAACGAAAGGTACATATTATCCACTTGGGTGAATAAAACACTGGGAATAATCAGGGCTGCACAGCCGATCATACCGCTACGAATCGCTGCATCGCTATAACCTCGTTTAGAGAAAAAGTCGATGAGCCATCCGCAGAATAATGCGCCTGATGTATTGGCAATCAAAATAATCGTGCCAAGGATGTAACCAGTTTGGCTGGCATCTAAACCATGATTACGCATATAGAAAGCAGGTGCCCAACCAAGTAATGCGTACAGCATCATGGTGTAAAAAGAGAAGCCGATAAAATGACAGAAGAAAGTCTTTTTATGGGTTTTAATAAAGGCAATCGAATTTTTGAAAGAAGCTTTTAGCACTTGACCATCTTGACCAATTTTCAAACCCTTACGCTCAGGCTCACGTACCGTCAAAATCATCAATAAAGCCAATAACACCCCTGGCAAACCCACAATCATAAAGGTCAGTTGCCAAGTTTTAATTTCACCAATCAAGGGTAGTGTCACCAAGTTTACATTTTTGAGTAAACCAATCACATAACCCCCGATCAGGAAGGCAAGCCCCGAACCGATGAATGCACCAATTGCATAAAGACCTAAGGCACGCCCCAGTTTTTCCTTTGGAAATAAGTCGGCAACAATGGAATAGAAGGCAGGAGAAAGTGCTGCTTCACCCGCACCCACACCAAGGCGTGACAAGAACATTTGCAGAAAATTCTTGCTTAAGCCGCAAGCCGCCGTAGCAAAACTCCAAAAGGCAATCCCAATCGCAATAATTTTAATCCGTGATTTTTTGTCGGCAAGTGCTGCAATCGGCACCCCCATAACCGCATAGAACAATGAAAATGCTAAACCTTGCAACAAGCTGAATTGGGTGTCACTCAGCATCAGGTCATGCTTAATCGGTTCAATCATCAAGGATAAAATTTGACGATCTACAAAAGAAAGAATGTAGGCCACCATACAAATGACCACCACATACCAATGGTAGGCGCTACTAGGAGTTTGCACCGTTTCATCATGCGTAGGTGAATGTTCTGGAACTGGATTGTGTTCAAAATTTTGTGCTTCTGGTTGAATCGTCCTTTCAACCAGTTCTATATCGATGGATTTATCGTTCATCATGCAACTTCCTGTGCTGACTGTTTGAGGTTATTTGATACTTCTATATTTATTTTGTTTTTATTGTGTATCGTCTTATTTTTAATCTACGGCTTAAATCAGGTGGGGTCAATCACTTTGTGATAAAAAGATACATTTATTTTTTATTATAAAAAAAAGAGAATCATATGATTCTCTTTTGTTATACGTCAGACTTAGGCCGCCCGTTCAACCAAGGTCAAAATGTCATAGGTTGCCACCAATTCATTACGTTGGTTTTTGACTTTAATGTCCCAAACCACCACACCATGCGGTTTTTGCTCTGGATCGCGTAGTGGTTTTGGGGTTTTTTGCTTACAGGTCAATTCGACTTGAATGGTATCTCCAATTTTCACGGGTTCGACAAAGCGTAGGTTATCCATACCATAATTGGCAATGACTGGACCTGCTGCTGCATCTACAAACAGACCTGCTGCTGCGGACACAATGAAGTAGCCATGTGCCACGCGATCACCAAACAAGGAGTCCGCAGCAGCAATTTTATCCATGTGTGCATAGAAGTGGTCGCCACTTAGGCAGGCAAAATTCACAATGTCTGCTTCGGTCACGGTACGACGTGCCGTGAGTAAACGTTCACCCACGCGGAGTTCATCAAAGTCTTTTTTGAACGGATGTACGCGGTCTTCAAACACTTGTGCACCTGCTGTCCAGCTATGACCGACTTGAGTCATGGCATTTGGTGAACCTTGCAAAGCGGTACGTTGCATATAATGTTTTACGGCACGTAAACCACCGAGTTCTTCACCGCCACCTGCACGACCTGGACCGCCATGCACCAAGTATGGAAGTGGCGAACCATGTCCTGTACTTTCTTTCGCGCTTTCCGCATCCAGAATGTGTACACGACCATGCCATGGAGCAATTTTGGTAATCAATGCTTCAATATTTTCATCGACATTACGCACCACGGAAGCCACCAAGCTGCCTTCACCACGCGCCACCAAATCTGCCAATTCGGCTAGATTTTGGTAGGGCATGAGGGTTGAAACTGGACCAAATGCTTCTACTTCGTGAATATATTGGGCTTGAGTCGGTTGTTCACACAGCAATAAAGTTGGTGGATAAAAAGCACCTTTTTCAGGATTTTTAGCTTGAATCTCGAAGTCTTGGCGTAAGTGGCTACCCAAGACCACTTTGGCATCTTGGCTCAGTTGTTCCACTTTTTCAGCGACACTGAACTTTTGTTTCACACTTGCCAAAGCACCCATGGTCACGCCCTCAATTTCAGGGTCGCCCACCACGACTTTTTGTAGCTTAGCCACTAAACGCGTTTGTACAGTTTCGAGTAAAGCTGCAGGAACAAAGGCTCGACGGATCGCCGTACATTTTTGTCCTGCTTTGGTGGTCATTTCACGGAACACTTCACGCACAAATAAATCAAGGGTTTCATCGTTGGCTTGTTCTGTCAAAATCGCACTGTTGACAGAATCGGCCTCCATACAAAATGGAATTGAGTATTGGTTTAGGTGTGGATTCGCGCGTAGGCTTTGCCCTGTGGCTGCTGACCCTGTAAATGTAACGGTATCTTGCGGATTTAACAGTTCAATTAAATCATAAATTTGACCACAGATGAGTTGCAGTGAACCTGCGGGTAGGAAGCCACTTGCCAAGATGTCTTTCACCACCGCATGGGTAAGTTCAGCACCTTCGGTTGCAGGTTTCACAATACATGGCACACCCGCTAAAAGCGTTGGTGCAATTTTTTCTAACATACCCCAGATTGGAAAGTTGAAGGCATCAATATGTAATGCCACACCCGCTTTAGAGGTCAGAATATGTTTGGCACCGAAATTACCGTGTTTAGACAATGGAATCCATGCATCTTCTACTAACGCAGTTTCATCACTCAGTTCACGACGTACAAGGCTAGAGTAGGCAAATAAAGTTCCAATGCCGCCTTCGACATCAATCCATGCATCTTTACGGGTACAACCTGTTGCCTTAGCCAGTTCGTAATAGTGTTCTTTACGCTCTAATAAATATTGAGCGACTTGTTTTAAGGCATTGGCACGTTGATGGAACGTCCATGTGGCAATTTCTGCCCCTTGCTTTTTTGCATAATCCACAATGGCTTTGGTGTTAATGCCATGGCTACTCACTTGATAAATCGCTTCGCCTGTAATGGCATGATAAACCGTACGTAATTCCGCCTGAGAAGAATATTCCTGTCCATATACCAAAGAACTTAAGGTTTTAAGGGGCTGGGCATGGTGCGCTTCAGTTGTATCGTGTTGCTCCATTGAGTTGTTGTCTAACTCTAGCATGGTAAAACTCCTTTTATGATACGTTTAAATCTATTTTTTAGTTTTGATGTTTCATAATTTGGTATTAAAACGTCTGAAAGTCAATCGTAATTCGTATGTAAAAAAATCAAACTAAAATTTAATTTCAACTAAATTTATTAAAAACAACACCTTACTTGAAAGTGTAGAATTTAATTAAATGATACCTTAAAATTAATATTGATTTTATTTATGTATCGTTTTAATTTAACTGTAACGACACTTGGGATAAGTGAGGGAAAAATGAATAACCAACAACAAGCTTTTGATCAGCGTATTGAAAAGGACATTTCAATTGAGCCAAAGGATTGGATGCCAGATGCTTACCGTAAAACTTTAATTCGCCAAATTGGTCAGCACGGACACTCTGAAGTTGTGGGGATGTTGCCAGAAGGTAATTGGATTACGCGTGCGCCAACCTTAAAACGCAAAGCCGTATTGCTGGCAAAAGTCCAAGATGAAGCAGGACATGCGTTATACCTCTATAGTGCCGCCGAAACTTTAGGTGCAGACCGCGATGACATGATGGATAAGCTCATTGCAGGGCGTATGAAATATTCATCGATTTTTAACTATCCAACACTCACTTGGGCCGATGTAGCTGCGATTGGCTGGTTGGTGGATGGCGCTGCCATTGTGAATCAGGTTGCGCTATGCCGTACTTCATATGGTCCTTATGCGCGTGCCATGGTGCGTATTTGTAAAGAAGAAAGTTTCCATCAACGTCAAGGCTTTGAAGCCATGATGCAGTTGGCAAACGGCACTGAAGAACAGAAGCAAATGGCACAAGATGCCGTGAACCGTTTCTGGTGGCCAGCGCTCATGATGTTCGGTCCAAGTGATGATAATTCTCCAAACAGTGCGCAAAGCATGCAGTGGAAAATCAAACTCTTTAGTAACGATGCTTTACGTCAAAAATTTGTCGATAACACTGTGCCTCAAGTCTTGCAACTAGGCCTAACTGTTCCAGATCCAGACTTAAAATTCAATGAAGACACAGGTCATTACGAATTTGGCGAAGTGAATTGGAATGAATTTTTTGACGTGATTGCGGGCAAAGGTCCATGTAACCACGAACGTATTGAAGCGCGTCGTAAAGCATGGGAAGGCGGTGCATGGGTACGTGAATCTGCCGCAGTGTATGCCAAGAAACAGCAAGAACAGCAGCAAGCACAGAAAGTTGCTTAAAACAGATCAGAGATGAAGGGAAATAAGGTCATGGATAACAAAAATAACTGGTCACTTTACGAAGTGTTTATCCGTAGTAAACAAGGTTTAAGTCATCGTCATGTTGGCAGTATTCGTGCATCAGATGATGAAGTGGCTCTGCAAAATGCACGTGATGTGTATACACGTCGCAATGAAGGCATCAGTATTTGGGTGATTAAATCTGAACTGATTAGATCTTCTCAACCTGATGAAAAACCAGAATTTTTCGATCCTTCTTTAGACAAGGTTTATCGCCATCCTACGTTTTACAACATTCCAGATGGCATTGAGCACATGTAAGGGAAGGGAGAAAAACCATGAGTAAGCAAGTTTTAGCAGAATTTCTGTTACATGTGGGCGATAGCCAGTTGATCCTGTCACACCGTTTGGCTGAATGGTGTGGACATGCACCAGAGTTAGAACTCGATATTGCTTTGGCCAATATTGGTCTGGATTTGTTAGGTCAGGCACGCACAGCCTTAAGCCTTGCAGGTCAGATTGAAGGTTTAGGTCGTGATGAAGACCAACTGGCGTATTTCAGAACAGAACGTGAATACCGTAATTTATTGTTGGCTGAACAGCCGAATGGTGATTTTGCACAAACCATGGTGCGTCAATGGTTGATGGATCATTACCACGCATTGTTGTTGGCAGCATTAACCAACAGCAGCCATGCCGATGTTTCTGCGTTTGCACTCAAATCTTTAAAAGAAGTGAAATATCACTTACGTTTCTCGACCACATGGATGGAGCGTTTGAGTTTGGGCACTGCCGAAGCGCATGAAAAAACTCAAAATGGGTTAAACCAGTTATGGCGTTTTACTCAAGAACTGTTCCAGCTTAGCGCTGATGAAATACAGTTGGTGGATGCAGGTTTAATTCCAAATCTTGAAATTTTAAAAGATCAATGGTTGGAGACTGTGCAATCAGAACTTGCCCGTATGCAACTCAGTCTTCCAGAAACAGGTGCCTACCGCAGTGGTGCAAAACAAGGACTGCACACGGAACACTTAGGTTACATTCTGGCAGAAATGCAATATCTGCAACGTTCATATCCAAATATGGCTTGGTAACACGAAATCACAGGGAGTGAGTCGTATGAATTTAATTCGACATGTCGCAGATGAATGCTGGAGTGTGTTAGCGCAGGTGTCTGATCCTGAAATTCCAGTCTTGTCGGTACTCGACTTAGGCATGATTCGTGGCGTTGAACTCAACGCGCAGAATGAAATTGTCGTGCGACTCACGCCCACCTATAGCGGCTGCCCCGCGACGGATGTGCTCACGGCAGATATTACCCAAGCCTTTGCAGCCAAAGGTTTGACCCCAGTAAAAGTGGTGGTGGATCTTTCCGAAGTGTGGACCACAGATTGGATGAGCGAAGCGGGCAAAGAAAAATTGCAGCAATATGGAATTGCACCGCCGCAGGGGAATGCTCACAGTTGTGGTACGCATGTCGCTTTGACCGATGGCATTCAGTGTCCGCGTTGCCACAGTCAGCACACCAAATTATTAAGTGAATTTAGTTCGACAGCATGTAAAGCCTTATATCGTTGCCAAGACTGCTTAGAACCTTTCGATTATTTCAAGTGCATTTAATTCAAGACATTTGCAAAGAACCCATGTCTCACACATTGAAAAATCGAAAAGAAAGAGGGAATTTTAGATGAGCCAATTTGTACCATTAACGATTAAATCCATTCAGCCACAAACTGAACAGGCAATTTGCATTGCATTTGATTTGGCACCTGAGCAGTTTGCTGCATTTGAATATCAACCAGGACAACACTTAACCATTCGTCATATGACGGATGAAGGCGAATTACGTCGTTGCTACTCAATTTGTAGTGATGTTGCTGAAGACATGAGTATTGCGATCAAGAAAATTGATCAAGGGCAATTTTCAACGTGGGCCAATGATCACTTAAAAGCAGGCGATGTACTTGAAGTGATGCCACCGCAAGGCGTGTTCTTCCAAAAAGCCGCCAAAGCGGGCGGTCAAAATTACCTTGGTTTTGCTGCGGGCAGCGGCATTACCCCAATCTTGTCGATTGTGAAATCGGTCTTAAACCGCCAAGCCGATGCACAGTTTACTTTGGTTTATGGCAACCGTTCTTGGAAACAAACCATGTTTGCAGAACAAATCATGGATTTGAAAGATCGTTTTAAAGAGCGTTTGCAACTGATCAATATCTTTTCTCGCGAAATGAATGATAGTGAAATTTTTAATGGTCGTATCGATGCAGAAAAATTACAACAACTGTTCAAGGCTGAATTGATTCAGGCAGACACAGATCATTGCTTTGCCTGCGGTCCAGAAGAAATGATGACAGCGGTGGAAACAGTACTGCCAGAATTCGGTATTGAGCGTAGCAAAATTCACACTGAACGCTTTAATACAGGTACAGCACCACGCGCGACAGCACAGCAAATCGAAAGCCGCAATGAAGAAAAGGTCAACATTATTCTGGATGGTCGTGAACTGATCATTGAAGTGTCTAAACAAGATGACAGCATTTTAGATGCAGCACTTCGTGCAGGTGCAGACTTACCGTATGCTTGTAAAGGTGGTGTCTGTGCAACCTGTAAATGTAAGGTACTCGAAGGTCAGGTCGAAATGGCGATTAACTATAGCCTTGAACAAGATGAAGTTGAGAAAGGTTATGTGTTGAGCTGTCAGGCATTGCCAACGTCAGCCAATGTTCGTTTGAGCTTTGACGAATAAGCCTGAATCTAGGAGCGGTAAGATGGAATACATTAAAACCAGTTCTCCAAAATCAGGCGTAATCCTGATTGAACTGAACCGACCTGAAAAACGTAATGCCTTAAACAATGCCACCTTGCAAGAAATTGCCGACTGCCTGCAACAGCTTGAAGCGGATAGTGCGGTGAAAACGGTGGTGATTACAGGTAATTCACAATGTTTTGCCGCAGGTGCAGACCTGAATGAATTGTCTAAGCTAGATGTGGTCAGTATTCAGCAAGACCTGCGTCCACAGTTGTGGAAGCGTATTGATGAGTTTTCTAAACCCCTGATTATGGCGATCAATGGCTATGCCTTTGGTGCAGGTTTTGAATTGGCACTGCATGGTGACATCGTGCTTGCAGGTGAAAATGCACAGTTTGCTTTGCCAGAAATTGGACTTGGTATGTTGCCAGGCGCAGGCGGTACGCAGCGTTTAGCCCGTTTGGTCGGGCAGCAACTCACCATGCGTTGGGCGATGACAGGTGAAATGATTTCTGCGCAAACCGCATTGCAACATGGTATTACCAGCCAAGTGTGTCCAGTCGGTTTAACCGTGCAATATGCCGTGGAATTGGCGGAAAAAATTGCCAAACAGGCACCATTGGCGATTCGCGTGATTAAGCAATCTTTGAAATCGATTCATGAAGTGACCTTAAGCCAAGGCTTAAAGCTAGAACGTCAGCATTTTGTTTGGTTGGCAGCAACGCAAGATCGTCAAGAAGGCATCAATGCATTTTTAGAGAAAAGAAAACCAGAATTTAGAGGTGTGTAATGGAATACCAAACCGTAATTGTTGAAGAAAAAAATGCAGTGGGCTATCTCACGTTTAACCGTCCACAACAACTTAACAGCTTTAATGAAACCATGCACAAAGAAGTCTCGAGCGTACTCAAAGCATGGTCTAAAGACAGCAATATTCGTGCAGTGGTAATTTCGGCGGAAGGTCGTGGTTTCTGCGCAGGTCAGGACTTAAACGACCGTGTGGTTGACCCAAATGCAGACGCACCCGATCTAGGGTTATCAATTGAAAAATATTACAACCCGTTGATCAAACTGATTACTGAAATGCCTAAACCTGTGATCTGTGCCGTGAATGGCGTTGCAGCAGGCGCGGGTGCCAACATTGCTTTGGCTTGTGACTTGGTGATTGCTGCAAAATCAGCATCATTTATCCAAGCTTTCTGCCGCTTAGGTTTGGTGCCAGATTCTGGTGGGACATGGTTCCTGCCACGTTTGGTGGGTCGTGCACAGGCAATGGGCTTAGCCATGTTGGGCGATAAAATTCCAGCAGAGCAAGCGGTGCAATTGGGCATGATTTGGCAAGTGGTTGAAGATGATGCCTTGAAAGCAGAATCACAAAAAATGGCTGAACATTTAGCGAAACAACCGACCTATGGTTTATCCCTGATTAAGAAAGCCATTCATGCGGCTGCACACAATAATTTAGATGATCAGTTGATTCTAGAACGTGATTTACAGCGTTTGGCTGGTCGTTCAAGTGATTACCGTGAAGGCGTACAAGCCTTTATGCAAAAGCGTACTCCAGAATATAAAGGTTGCTAAAACATGGATAAGATCAATTTACAGCAAGCGCCTGTCGCTGTAATTGGTGCGGGTACCATGGGAATGGGTATCGCCCAATTGGCTGCGATGTATGGACATCCAACCTTTGTGTATGACGTAGACGTGACAAAGACTGAAGCTGCGTTACAGCAACTTGCTGCGCAACTCACGAAACGTGTGCAAGCAGGAAAAATGACGCAGGAGCTGTATGACAGTACCTTTGCCAATTTAAGCATTGCACAGGAATTGTCACAGTTAGCATCCGCACAACTGATTATTGAAGCGATTGTGGAAAAGAAAGAAGTAAAGCAAAACTTATTTCAACAGTTGGCCGAAGTGTGCGCTAAAGAGACAATTTTTGCATCGAATACCTCTTCAATCTCAATTACTGCGATTGCGGCGGCAATTCCACATCCAGAGCGCGTTGTGGGTTTACATTTCTTCAACCCTGCACCTGTGATGAAACTGGTGGAAATTATCCTTGGTTTAAAAAGTTCAGCAGCAATTGCAGATGCTCTGTTGGAATTGATGAAGTCATGGAAAAAAGTGCCAGTCTTGGCAAAATCAACCCCAGGTTTTATTGTGAATCGTGTGGCGCGGCCATATTATGCGGAAGCCTTCCGTGCGTTACAGGAAAATGTTATACGCCCTGAGCAATTAGATTTTATTCTGCGTGAATGTGGTCGCTTTGCCATGGGTCCTTGTGAATTGACTGATTTAATTGGTCAGGATGTCAATTTTTCGGTCACACAAAGTGTCTATCAAGAATTCTTTTATGAGCCGCGTTATCGTCCATCGCTCATTCAAAAAGAATTGGTCGATGCAGGTTGTTTGGGTCGTAAAACCCAACAAGGTTTTTACGATTATACGCAAGCAACGCCAAGCCCACAGTTTGAATTGCCTGTACGTTATGCCAAATCGGTTGAGAAATTGGCGGTCACGGTCAAAGGTGATTGGAAGCATTCTTCTGGCTTGATTCAGCGTTTGGCACATGCTTCACACCTTGAGGTGAAGTTTCAAGAAGGCATGCAGGATGAAATCTTAGTTGGTGAAGTTTCAATTCGTCTTTCATTGGGCGAGTCGGTCGATCTGGATTATGCAGATCAGAAAGTTGTGTTGATGGATTGGCATGCAGATTGGGCGCAAGCCAAAGCGATTCCTGTTGTGGCTTCAGTGGCATGTTCGGAAGTTGATCAGTCTATTGTAGATATTTTGTTCATTGGTATGAATGTGATACCACTTTGGACACAGGATCATGCAGGACTTTATGTGTTACGAACTATTTCAATGTTGGTGAATGAAGCCTGTGAAGCAGTATTACATGGTATTGCATCTGAGCAAGATATTGATTCTGCAATGAAATATGGTGTGAACTATCCGCAAGGTCCATTCCAGTGGGTGGAAAAAATAGGATACAACACTATTTTAAAAATTCTTAAAAATCTGTATCGTGTTTATGGTGAAGAACGCTACAGACCAAGTATATATTTAGCGAAGAAAACTGCACGAGGACAGGTGCAAAATAGCCCGCAATCACAACAATTTCTTATTGCAGGCTAAAGGAAGAAGACAAATGGAACAAGTTTATATTTTAGATGGTATTCGTACACCGATTGGTCGCTATGCGGGTGGTTTAAGCGGTATTCGTGCCGATGATTTGGCCGCATTACCGATTCAGTATTTGAAAAATCAACATCCACATTTGCCTTGGAATGAATTGGATGAGGTGATTTTAGGTTGTGCCAACCAAGCTGGTGAAGACAACCGTAATGTCGCACGTATGGCATCCTTATTGGCGGGTTTACCCGATTCAGTTCCTGCCATTACCGTAAACCGTTTATGCGCCTCTGGTTTAGATGCAGTAGGACTGGCGGCACGTGCCATTAAATCAGGAGAAGTGCAGTTTGTATTGGCAGGCGGCGTGGAGTCGATGAGCCGCGCACCATTTGTACAATCTAAAGCGACGACGGCATTTAGCCGTACCCCTGAAATCTTCGATACCACCATTGGCTGGCGTTTTGTCAATCCAAAATTCAAAGCGAACTTTGGTGTCGATAGCATGCCTGAAACGGCTGAACACGTGGCTGAAAAGTATCAAATTAGTCGTGACGACCAAGACCTATTTGCCTACCGCAGTCAGCAAAAAACCGCAGTGGCGCAGCAAAATGGTATTTTGGCAGAAGAAATCTTGCCAGTGACCATTCAAGACCGTAAGAAAAACAGCATCACCATTGATACCGATGAGCATCCACGTGCGGAGACCACAGTTGAGACCTTGGCAGCTTTAAAAGCCCCTTTCCGTAAAGAAGGTGGTTCGGTGACTGCGGGCAATGCTTCAGGTGTCAATGATGGTGCTGCATGTATATTGCTGGGCAGCCCAGAGTTTGCAAGCAAGTATGGTTTAAAGCCATTGGCGAAAGTGATGGCAATTGCGCAAGCTGGCGTTGAAGCCAAATATATGGGGATTGGTCCTGTGCCTGCGGTACAAAAAGTGTTGAAACAAACAGGTTTAACCCTCGATCAAATGGATGTGATTGAACTGAATGAAGCCTTTGCAGCGCAGTCGCTTGCCGTGATGCGTGAACTGGGGTTGCAAGATGATGATCAGCGTGTCAACCCAAATGGCGGTGCCATTGCACTGGGTCATCCATTGGGGATGAGCGGAACACGTTTGGTAATTACTGCGATGAAAGAACTCAAGCGCCGTAATGGAAAATATGCGCTGTGTACGATGTGTGTAGGCGTAGGACAGGGTGTCGCACTGATTATAGAAAATGTGGATTAAGGACATTATCCCAAAATGAATTAACCCGCAGTCAGGAAGATTGCTTAAGGAATTAAAAATATGAATAACAATGCAATGGAAAAAATCGAAACGGTATCAGTGGATGAATTACGTAGTGTGCAATTGGAGCGCATGAAAAAGACACTGCAACACGCCTATCAAAATAGCCCAGTCTATAAAAAGAAATTTGATGAAGCAGGGGTACATCCTGATGATTTCAAATCTTTAGAAGACTTAGCAAAATTTCCATTTACCACCAAAAAAGATTTACGTGATAACTATCCATTTGGCATGTTTGCTGTGCCACAAGAACAGATTATCCGTATTCATGCCTCATCGGGTACCACAGGTCAGCCGACTGTGGTGGGTTATACCCAAAATGATATTAATGTTTGGTCAGATGTCGTTGCACGTTCATTACGTGCGGCGGGATTGTCAAATAAAGATATTATTCAAGTGTCTTATGGCTACGGTCTGTTTACAGGCGGTCTGGGTGCGCATTATGGCGTGGAACGTTTGGGCGCAACCGTGATTCCTATGTCTGGTGGTCAAACAGAGCGCCAAGCCCAGCTCATTCAGGATTTTAAACCGACGGCATTGATGGTGACACCATCTTATTGCTTAAACATTATTGAAGCGCTAGAAAAGAAATTTGGTAGCGCAAAAGACTGTTCAATCAAAACGGGAATTTTTGGTGCTGAGCCATGGACCAATGAAATGCGTCGTGAGATTGAAGATCGTCTCGGTATTGATGCTTTGGACATTTATGGCTTATCGGAGGTGATGGGTCCCGGTGTCGCAATGGAATGTCTAGAAAGCAAAGATGGTCCAACCATTTGGGAAGATCATTTCTATCCAGAAATCATTCACCCTGAAACAGGCGAAGTATTGCCAGATGGTGAATTGGGCGAGTTAGTGTTCACGACCATTACCAAAGAAGGGATGCCCGTGATTCGTTACCGTACCCGTGACTTGACCCGTTTATTGCCGGGTACGGCACGCACCATGCGCCGTATGGATAAAATTGTGGGTCGTAGCGATGACATGATGATTATTCGTGGGGTAAATGTGTTCCCATCGCAAATTGAAGAGCAGATTTTACATATTCCACAATTGGTGCCGAACTACCAAATTCAAATTTGCAAAAAAGGACACTTGGATACTTTGCATATTCGTGCTGAAATGCGTAGAGATGTGAGTGAAACATTGACGCCGCAAATAGCTGCTTTATTGAAAGCCCAAATTAAAACCATGGTCGGTATTTCAGTCATGGTTGAAATTTTACCGGAAGGCAGCCTGCCACGTTCTGAGGGGAAAGCGCAACGCGTCTTTGATATTCGAAAATCGGCATAAGTTTTAGTTGAATGATAGATCACATGATTTATCATTTTGGTCTGACAAGGTAATAGTTGAACGAAATGAATCTAAAATTAAAACAAGTTATTGATGATTTCATTAGCAACGAAGCACTGAGCGGTACCTCGCTAATTATGACCATCTTTGGTGACTGTATTTTTCACCGTGGTGGCATTATTAGTCTGGCCAGCTTAATTCAGTTAATGGATGTGTTTGGTTTTAACGAGCGTTCAGTTCGTACAGCCGTATTTCGCCTTGTCCAAAATGGTTGGCTGATTTCCGAGAAAATAGGACGTACCAGTTACTACCGTGTCACGGAAAGCAGTCGCCAACGCTTTATTATGGCAGACCAGAAAATTTATAGTTTCACCCAACAAGAGTGGGACCAAAAATGGGATCTGGTCTTACTCAGTTCTGTTGAGCTGGAAAATAAAGTCACTTTGAAAAAAGAGTTGGAATGGCTCGGTTTTGCCAATATCGCCACCAATGTTATGGCGTATCCGGGTTGTGATCATCTGAAATTACAAAATTTGTTGCTTAGTTTAAAGATGACCGACCAAGTGGTGATCTTTAAAGCTGAAGCTTTACAGTTATGGCAAGAGTCTTATCCAACTGTGAAGCGCATGGTCGAAATCAATTGGCCTGTACAAGAGCTACATCAGCGTTATGAAAAGTTCATCAGTGATTTCAGAGAATTCTTTAATTTGGTCGAAAGCGAAGAAGAACTGAATCCGATGCAAGCGTTTCAGATTCGAATTTTATTGATTCATCAATATCGTCGAATTTTATTGAAAGATCCAAATTTACCCTTTGAATTATTGCCATCGAACTGGTTGTCGCTGAATTCACGTAATTTAAGCAGTAATCTCTATCAAACCGTGGTGCTGGCAGGGGATGAATTCTTCCTTGACATCGCACGGACGTCAGAAGGTTCAATGCCACCTGCACATCCACAATTCTATAAGCGTTTTGGTGGCTTAAAGCAGGAAGAGCCGAGTTACTAAGCTCAAATATAGCCCTACAGTTTAAGGAAGAAACTATGCCGTGTTATGCCATCGATGGTGTCATTCCCGTGGTTAGCCCAAAAGCTTATGTGCATCCCACAGCAGTTTTAATTGGGGATGTAATTGTTGAAGAAGGGGCTTATATTGGTCCTTTTGCTGCATTGCGCGCAGACTTTGGCGGCATTCATATTCATAAAAATGCCAATGTACAGGATTCCTGCATTATTCATGGTTTTCCGAACAATGTCACCGTGGTCGAAGAGTTTGGTCATATTGGACATGGTGCAATTTTGCATGGTTGCCGTATTGCTAAAAATGTCTTAATTGGCATGAACAGCGTAATTTTGGATGAAGCTATTATTGGTGAAAATACCATTGTCGGTGCCAATAGTACGGTGAAAGCCAAAGCTGAAATTCCAGCAAATTCCTTGGTGGTCGGTAGTCCTGCACGTGTGATTCGTAGTTTGGATGAAAAAGAAATTGCGTGGAAATTTAAGGGTACTCAGCAATATATGGATTTAACCCTACGCTGTTTAAACAGTCTACAAGAGGTTGAACCCTTAACGGAAAACTCAGCAACGCGTTTAACGCATACACATTTTAATACTGACCATGTAATTAAGAGTAAAGCGGGTTAAAAAGAAGAGATTCGAATATATGGCTTCATATGGAGCCATAAAGTTGTTTAATTATCTATTTTTCCAAATTGTTATATTCAATATTCTTCAACACTTTAAATTTTAGATCGCGAAAATCGTCCTGTTCTGTGTTTGGGGTAAGACAACTTTTCGCATCAATTTTATGTGTAAAAAAGTTGAATGGATACAGCCTTTAAACATTGTCAGTAAGACATTTTAGAGCTGGTTACAGGAATTTGTTTTATAAAATAAAATGTTCCAGTATGATGAATCTTCCAACAATAAAATATTGAATATCAATTGGAACTTTATAATGAAAGGTACATTAGTAGATTTTAATTTCCAGATTAATGAAGGCGTGATTCAAGGGGACGATGGAAAGCGCTACAGCTTTTTTGGTTCGGAATGGAAAGACCAGACTTCACCTGCACGTGGTCAAAATGTCGATTTTGCTGTGAATGATTTAAATCAGGCTATTAATATTTATGTGTTGGCCGCACGCCAACCCGTGTTCGCAAAAACAAATAATCAGCATACAGAACAATTGCAAGCCGAAGAGAATTTTGGTTTATTCGATTGGACCATGAAATGTTTAAAGAATTATGCCAATTTCTCAGGGCGCGCACGTCGTAAAG
This sequence comes from Acinetobacter tibetensis, assembly GCF_023824315.1. Taxonomy (NCBI): domain Bacteria; kingdom Pseudomonadati; phylum Pseudomonadota; class Gammaproteobacteria; order Moraxellales; family Moraxellaceae; genus Acinetobacter; species Acinetobacter tibetensis. Next base: position 802,164 of record NZ_CP098732.1, read on the forward strand.
AATATTGGTACTTTTATCTTTTCCAAATTTTAATTGGACTGCTGATTGGTTTGAGTCTGGGGATTATGGGCATGAGTGACAATGGAATAGATGCTATCTCAGGCTTACTTTCACTGTTTTTTTTATTACCAACACTTGCAGTCGGAGTACGTCGCTTACATGATGTAAACCGTTCGGGGTGGTGGATGCTTTTGATGTTTACGATTATTGGTCTTATTCCATTGTTGATTTGGGCTGTTTCTGAAACTAAGCCTGAATCGAACCAGTGGGGAGAGCCAGCGAAGTAAATATATGCATTAAGACTTGATCTGACAGTGACATTTTTCTAGTGTTGCTGTTAGGTGGGTTTGAGTTAGATCAAACAGAAGTAAGTAATTTATTTATAAAGTTTTACGTAGTTTGTTGAATTGTCTCTTTTTTATCATGTTAAGTAGTTTTTTCATCTAGCTTCTGGTGGACGTAAATAAATATGTTAATAAAAATTCCTTTTGGTTGAGTGAAATTAATAAAAAATCGTTAACTGTGGAGTACTTCTTTATATTTTGGGGGAACGAGTGATCAATCTCTTAGTCAGTCTCTTTATAAAGTATCAAATTTTAAATTTTATAAGATGCAGGGGCATATGTTGTATGGATTGAGTTTTATGGCAAAAATATGCTTGGTAAAACTTAAAATCAGTTCGCTTGTGTTCTATACACTTTTTATAGATTAGTTTAATGATTTTAATTTTATCTTTTTCAGGAGTATTAATTCCAAAAATTAGCCCGTGTAAAGAAGAAAATTCGTACCTTAATGTCCTATCTTTCGGATTTGAGTAGTCATAGCAAAACTCATCCAAAATCAATCTATATTCATTTTCATAACGCCAATCTTTTGATTTTCTAGTTATATTTTTGATAAAAGTATCATGATAGCTTTCATGCCAAACATTATAGTTTTGAAAAACTGAGCTTCGTAGATAACTGATTTCACCTTTAAAATTTATTAGCCAATTTCTATCTAAGTCAAGTGGGTTAATACGACCTAAAGATGTAAACAAATTAAAAGAATTAGGTTCTTTGCCATATTCGATACAATAAAACTTTTTTGGTGTAAGTCTTTGCTCATATGTATTGGATTCATTACTGAAATTAGGAGTATATAACCCTAAAGTTAAAGACTCATTTTTCATTTCTGAATTGAAGATTAAACAGATACCTGTATGGTTTGATCCATATGATCCCCAGACGGATGAAGATGTGCTGGATTCTTTATTCATGAAGCATGCTGAATACCATTTTTGATACAGTAAAGGCATTAGCTGTTTTATGTAAAAATTAGGAAAACCTTCAATTAAAAATTTACTTTTTGCTGTTAATTTTTTAATAGTTAATTTATATAAAATTCTTTGTTGTTCAATAATGGATAACATATATGGAAACATTAATTTCTCATCATTATTATTTTCACTTTGATCACGCAATAAAAAAAAATCTTTATTGAGATTGTTGTTTATATTTAATTTTCCCTTGAAGATTGGTAGACCAAGTTTAGAATAAATGTTATTTAAACTATTGATTGCGAATGAATGAATTGACGGAAGATACAGTTTTATCTCAGGTAACGAGAATTGTCTGTGATTCATACTTAATTCTGAAATTAAATCTTGAATTTCATTATTTGATAAAAAGTCTTCCAAAATATTTTTTAAGTGAGCTTGTCTAAACTTAGGTAATTTATTCCATTCATAAGATATTCCGATATGATTCGGTTCTTTAAATTGAGATCGAGGTTTTTGAGTTTGTATTTGAATAAAAACCTCATCTAATAAAAATAGATAGTTTTTAAAAAAGCTTTCCCACATGACACTATCGCCTTGAAAATAAATGTCATGATAGCCCTCCATAGGGTCATTTTGTTGCTCAGGTGAGGCAAAGTAAATTTCCTGATTTTCTAATTCTTTACGTTTACCTAATAAATTATCTAACGTTCTAAATCTATAAAATTGCATAATATTCTAAATATAAAAAGCCCTACTAAAATATAGCAGGGCTTTTTATAAGTGTCTAAATCTTAAGACACTTTATCACCTGGTTTAGCGCCAGATTCAGGTGAAATCACCCAAACACCTTCGCCATTACCTGCTGCAAGCACCATACCGTTAGAAATACCAAAACGCATCTTACGCGGTGCAAGGTTTGCCACCATCACCACCAATTTGCCTTTTAAGTCTTCTGGTTGGTAGAACTCACGAATACCGCTAAATACGTTACGTGGTTCAGCTTCACCCACATTTAAAGTCAATTGAAGCAGTTTGTCTGAACCTTCTACCATTGCGGCTTCTAAAACTTCAGCGACACGAAGGTCAACTTTCATAAAGTCTTCGATACCAATAATTTCAGCCTCGCCAACTTTTGGCTCTGGCTTCTTCTCGGCTTTCTTTTCTTTCTTCTTCTCAACTTTTACAGGTTCAGCCGCAGCCGCTAAAGAGTCTTTAGAAGCATCAACCATTGCAGCAACCGCTTTCGGGTCTACACGTTGCATTAAAGGTTGGAACAATGCAATTTCATGATCTACTAATGCAGTTTTCGCTGAAGCAAAGTCAAAGCGGTCTAGTTTTAAGAACTCTTGCACTTGAGAAGCTAAAGTCGGAAGTACAGGTGCCAAGTAAACGGCAAGTTGACGGAACAGGTTAATTCCCACCGAACAAACATCGTGTACTTGTTGCTCTTCGCCTTCAACTTTCGCTAAAGCCCAAGGTTTTTTCTCATCGATATATTGGTTGGCTTTATCTGCAAGCGCCATGATTTCACGAATCGCAGCAGAGAACTCACGTGACTCATATTGAGCGGCAATTGAAGCACCTGCATCAATAAAGCTTTGTACCAATTCAGGCTCTGCACAAGTTGCTGATAATTTATTATCAAACTTGGTGTTGATGAATTTTGCACAACGGCTGGCAATGTTGACTACTTTACCAACTAGATCTGAGTTTACTTTCTGAACGAAATCATCCAAGTTCAAATCAGAGTCTTCAACTTTGTCTGAAAGTTTAGACGCGAAGTAGTAACGTAAATATTCAGGGTTTAAATGCTCTAAATACGTTTCAGCTTTGATGAATGTCCCGCGAGACTTCGACATCTTCTGACCGTTTACAGTCAAGAAACCATTGACGAATAAACCTGATGGCGTACGGTAGTTTGCACCTTCAAGCATTGCAGGCCAGAACAGCGCGTGGAAGTAAACGATGTCTTTACCAATGAAGTGATAGACTTCTTTGTCAGAGTCTTTCTTCCAAAAATCGTCAAAACTTAAATCAGGACGTTTAGCTTTAATGTAGTTTTCAAAACTCGACATATAACCAATCGGTGCGTCTACCCAAACATAGAAATACTTGTTTGGTGCATCTGGAATTTCAAAACCGAAATACGGTGCATCACGAGAAATATCCCAATCCGATAAACCTGCTTCAAACCATTCATCCAGTTTGTTGGCAATTGAAACAGGGAGGCGACCTTGGTCACGCGTCCATTTTTGCAAATATTCTGAGAAATTCGGCAGTTTAAAGAAGTAATGATCTGAAGATTTCTCTACAGGCGTCGCACCACTTAAAGTCGATTTTGGGTTTAAAAGTTCAGTTGCGTTGTAAGTTGTACCGCAGACTTCGCAAGCATCACCATATTGATCTTCCGACTTACATTTCGGGCACGTGCCTTTAATGAAACGATCCGATAAGAACATGCCTTTTTCAGGGTCAAAAAGCTGGTTGACAGGACGGATTGCAATATTGCCTGCTTCACGGTTTTTCACATAAATTTCAGAGGCACGAGAGCGGTTTTCATCACTATGGGTTGAATCATAATGGTCGAAATGCACGCCAAAACCATCAAAGTCACGGATGTGTTCTTTTTGCACATTGGCAATTTGTTGTTCTGGAGAAATGCCATTGGCTTCGGCACGTAGCATAATGGCTGTACCATGAGCATCATCCGCACAGACATAAGTCACATCATGTCCCATCGCACGCATGGCACGAACCCAGATATCTGCTTGGATATAACCGAGTAAGTGACCCATATGGATAGGGCCATTGGCGTATGGTAGGGCGTTAGTGACTAAAATATTACGCACGGATATGACTCTCTCATTCGTATTTTATATAAGGTCAACGATTTTACCTGATGAATGAGGTAATACAAAGAGATGCTTCCTAAAAAGTAGAATAAAAACAAGAGATGATTTAATTTCTGCATGTTAGTCTAACCGCAGTTTTATTTATTTATTTAATTTAATAACATAAGGTAAATATGAGCATATTTTTGTTTGAGAATGGTCAGTTAAATGCCATACAAGGAACAACATTTATCAATGAATCTATTTTAGAGCGTCAGCATTTACAGCATGCTTTAAAGCAAAATATTAGTGTGATTGCAGCCGATTGTTTAGTTTTAACGGAGGAATATGCAGAATGGGATGCTTCACGTAAACGTATTGATTTATTAGCAATTGATAAACAAGCAAACTTGGTGATCATAGAGTTAAAACGAACGGATACGGGTGATCATATGGAGTTACAAGCTCTTCGTTATGCTTCTATGATTTCTACCATGACTTTTGAGCATGCATTGGATGTATTGGTGGAATACAGAAACAAAAATGGAGAGGAAGGCTTTACAAGAGAAAATGCTAGAGAAGCTATTGAGGATTTTATTGAATTAGAAGCGATTAATGAAACAAATTTTGGTAATGATGTTCGAATCATTTTGGTTTCTGCTGAGTTTTCTAAAGAACTCACTACATCAGTAATATGGTTGAATGAGAGAGACTTGGATATTACTTGTGTTCGAATGAAACCATACAAATATCAAGATCAAATTTTGATTGATATCCAGCAGGTGCTGCCTTTGCCTGAGGCTAAAGATTATCAAATACGAGCTCAAAAGAAAGCTGAAGAAAGAAGAGAAATACAGAAAAATCTAAATAATCGGGATTATTCTAAATACCTATTTAACGGATTGGAGTTAAATAAAAGAAAACTTGTATTAGAGCTAATTAAAACACATATTAAAAATAATAATATTTTATCTTTTGAAGATTTATTATTTGATTTTCCTCAAGAATTAAGAAAGGGGAGGAAGATGTATAAGCGTTATGATGAAGTGATTCAGACAAATGATAAGAATAGATATTTTTCTGAAGTTGATGAGATTCTAAATTTGAATGATGGAAAATTTGTTATTTCAAATCAATGGGGGGCTGGAAATATTCAGGCAATTTTGGATAGAGCTGATGAGTTAGGTTATGAAATAGAGATTGTTACTGACAATGTTTCAGTAATTAAAGAAGTAGTTTTTGGAGAGTATCAGATTCAACAATTATCAAACCTAAGTATTAACATAAGCAAAAATCAAGTGCTGCAATCGGTTGTAAAACCTATATTAAGAGAAATTGCTATTAGAATTAATGTTGATTTAAATAACTTGAAAGGTAATGAAAAAAATACAAGATCATTAGGTTCTGACGTGATTCAGAGAATCTCTCAATTGGAGAAAGAAAGATAGAAAATTAGAAATGGTTATGTATCCATTTTGAAATAACAGTGATAATACGTGCATTCAGCCCGTTTTTAAGAGTATGCAGTCCATGATCGATGATGATTTTGATTTCGACCAACCCGTGACCCGAATTCCGCAAAATCCACAAGCGACTAAACTATTGGGCAATCAACTTTTACAACAAGCTGAACAATACCTTGCCTCAATGGGGAGTCGACCACATGCACAATTGGTCGAGTCGCTACGTCAGCTCGAGTCTGAAGATCCGTACTTTGCAGTAATGGCCGATCAACTCGAGTATGAAAGTGATGAACCGATGGCCAATGACGTGCTCAATCTGTTGTATTTTTGGCAAATGGCCAATGAAAAAGAAGCGGATATTACTGAGTTTCAATTGCCCCATTTAATCCAAACGGATTATTTCCAAGCAGCTTTACTTGAAGCGTATGATGCGATGGATTTGGGCGCATTCCAAGCCCAACGCCGCAGTGTGATTGAAGAAACCTTAAAACTGTATCAACAGCAGTGTTATGCAGGTTGTATTACGGTTCTTTATGGTCAAATTGAAGGGATTTTGACGGATACACTGATTGAACATAGATATTTACAGCAAAATCAAACCAAGTTTGTCGATGTGTATAAAATCGTACCGGGTTTGAAAGGTCATGAGGTCAAAAGCTTATGGCATAAAGTCAAAATTGCCAGTGAAATCAATCCGTATTTTCTGAGCCTTGAAGCATTGAAAATGGATACAAGCTCAAGTGTTACCGCCAGCCGTCATAATATGGTACACGGTGCAGACGTTACTCATTTCACTCAAGCACGCAGTTTTATTTTGTTTATTTGGTTGTTTGCCGTCATTAGCTTTATCAGCACTTTAAAGCGTTAATCTATTCCTTATCGTGGTACAGGATGGCGTTTAAATTGCTGCATCCTGTACAGCTATTGTTTCAATATGCTGTTTTGTATTTTATTCAATTCAGATCACGGTATAACTATAGACGGGTGCTATAACAGAAAAGGGTGTAACAATGACCGTTGAAAATAAAATTGATGAATTAAAAGACAAAGCTGCGGAACTTGGTGATGATTTAAAACAAGTCGCAAAAGATGCTCAAATTGAAGGCGAAAATGCGATGGATGAATTAAAGAGTTCTGCTGTCGAAGTCAAACAAGCTGCCGAACAAAAGCTTGATGAAGTGAAGGACAAGCTAGATGAACAACAAGCTGCGGATGAAGATGCAGGTTTTGATAGCACCATTGAAGATGCCAAAGCCAAATGGGCTGACGTGCAGCATCAGGCGCAAGAAAAGTACGAGCATTTAAAAGCAGAAGCGAGTCATTTACTTGATGAAGCTAAGGTGAAATCAGCAGAGCTGAAACAGGAAGCTTCGGTCAAATTTGACGAATTAAAAGTTCAGGCAACTGAAAAATTTGATGAACTGAAAAAAGCCGCGACTGACAAGCTCAACAAATTTAAAAAAGATGATCATGATCAAACTTAATTTTAAATTATCTTGATCAGGTTAAATGAGTGAGCGTTCGACATGGACGTTGAGTGGCTTTAGGTCATTAATGATTTATGCTGACCCATTCGATTTGACGAATTCGGTCATTCACTACAGTAATGGTATAGCGTTTACCTTCTATTTCGTAAACATAGTGCATTGCAGTGTAGTTTCTTTGATTTTCGCTGATTGTTGAACTGCTCATGCCCTCGGGGGACTGTCCCATATGCGTTGCTAATTTTTGATAACTGTCGCCAACGTGTAGCACTACGCCTGATGAGGTTCGTAGACTGTTGAGTTGTTGTATAGCCGCCCAAATGCTTGAGGATATGCTGAAACATACGAAACTTAACACTAAAACATGCCGTATTTTCATGGCAATCTCCTGTTTTTATCTCAGATATGTTGGTTGCCTCGGTATTTTGAATAATGTGCTGTGAAGCTCAAATGAGTTAAAGCCTGTATTTTAAAATTTAATGCCTATTTATTTACAAAACAGCATGGAAATTGTTAATTGTTTACCCTTTTTAAGGGTATGGAAATCCTCATTTTCCAGTGATGAAAATAAAGTCAGATGATATCTGACTGAAACACTCGGTTTTTTCTGGCTTATTGCCAAAGTGGCGCGGTGAAATGCTTAACCTAACGGAAAATAACCGTTAAACTATGTCATTCAGCTGTATATCCAGACTTGGAGTAAATGTATGTCGTGGCTTTCTTCACTTAAATCTGTTTTTTCACCCGCTCAGGAGGTGAAAGAAGAAGAAATCCAGCAAGTTTTACAACAATATCTTCTGCCGAATTCAAATCACGCATTAAAAGACCGTATTTCGCAAATTAATGTGCAAGGTCGAGTCTTACAAATCACCATTAATACCTACCCTGAAGAAGCCGATCATTTACAGCAAATTCATGATGATCTGGCAGATGCCCTTGAAAAATGTGGCATTCAGGAACTCAATATGCATGTAATTCAGCAAAAAACAGGACATAAGGTGGGTGGCTGTGGGCATAATCATGCGCAAGGCGAAAGCTGTTCAAGCCCTGCTAAACCAGAAAAAACCAATTTACCGCCAGTCATGGATGCTGCTGCATCGACTCAGACTGAAACAGAAACCGATCCGAATAATCCTCCAATTGCCAAAGCAGCCCCGCAACAGCGCGATGTGCCGAAGCATCCACGTATTCAGAATGTGATTTTAGTGTCTTCTGGTAAAGGTGGTGTCGGTAAATCAACGACGACAGTCAATTTGGCGTTGGCATTGCAGCAATTGGGACTAAAAGTTGGTGTATTAGATGCCGACATTTATGGCCCAAGTATTCCTACCATGTTGGGCAATGCGGGTAAAACCCCAATGATTGAAGCGGAAAACTTTGTTCCGCTTGATGCGTATGGACTTGCTGTACTTTCGATTGGGCATTTAACTGGTGACAATAATACCCCTGTGGCATGGCGTGGTCCTAAAGCAACAGGTGCATTAATGCAATTATTCAATCAAACCTTATGGCCAGATTTGGATGTGCTAATGATTGATATGCCTCCAGGAACTGGAGATATTCAATTGACTTTGGCACAGCGTATTCCAGTGACTGGCGCAGTGATTGTGACCACGCCACAAAATGTCGCACTCTTGGATGCGACCAAAGGCATTGAATTGTTCAATCGTGTGCACATTCCAGTGATGGGTGTGATTGAAAATATGTCGACCCATATTTGCTCGAATTGTGGATTTGAAGAACAAATTTTTGGTACAGGTGGGGGAGATAAACTGTCAGAGCAATATCACATTCCATTGTTGGGACGTTTACCGCTCGATGCAGCCATCCGTGAAAATGCAGATGCAGGTCAGCCCTCTGTTATTGTTGGTGATGCTGCGGCAGAAAGCTACTTGGCGATTGCGGAAAAAATCGTGGCACAATTAACCAAGTCGGATAAAGATAAAAATCGAATTTTCTAAACTCGATAAAAAAGGGATGTTGATCGCAACATCCCTTTTTACATGAAAGTTTTGGCTGAGTATTTCTTTTAGGGATGAAATCTTTTATTCCATTTACGCAGAACTGACCAGCGCCAAATAATACGTGTGCAAATATAAAGAATAAATGCAGTTAACAATGCTTCTAATACTAAGCCTGTCATTAAAATTTTGGCAAGATGCAAGTCAATATGACCATGCCCAAAGTTTTTAACCCAGTTCAAAATCTGGTGTAATACCCCTAAAATCATATCTTTATCAATCATATTGACTTGAAAAATTTTACTGCCTAACCAGAAGCCCAAATATAAAATGGGTACGACAGTGAGCGGGTTAGATAACCATGCAAGGGTTAGGCTCAGTGGGAGGTTCACTTCAATCAATAATACTGTGAACACAATAAACACACTGTGAAATGGCACAGGTAGAATGCCCCAAAAAGTACCAATAAAAACGGCATGGGAAATAGATTTTCGATTGACGTACCAAAGCACAGGATTCAAGGTGCGTTGACCAAAAATCCGCATAAACTTCAGTTGATTGACTTTTTCAGGAGAGGGAAGCCACGATTGGAAAAATTTCTTTGCCATACGAAATCAGCTTTTCAGGACAGGGTATTGTGCATGATTTAAGTGAAAAACGATAGTTGATTCACCTTTTTGCTATAAGGAACTGTGCTTTAGAGTTACATACCAAACTGAAAGTAAACTTAAAAAAACTGCTGAATCATGGCTTTAAATTGTATAGCGCGACATAAAAATTAAATGAATTGTGACAAAAAATATAATATATCTTGATAGCGTGACCCACAGGTTTTATTGGACTTATTGTTGTTAAAATGATGATTTTTATCGAATATGTTAAAGTCGCAAAAACTTTCTCGATTTTCCTTTACAATATTTTTTTTGCTATATTGAAACAATTCAACTACGCTTCATTTGCTCAAATGTGAGGTAAGGGTATGGTTTCTTTGTTTTTTATAGGATTGGTGGTTTCTTTATTATTAACCCCAGGTCCTACCAATACTCTACTTGCTTCATCTGGTATTCAGGTCGGCATTCGAAAATCATTTCGTCTTATTCCTGCAGAAGCATTTGGTTATCTAATTTCTATAACCGTATGGGGTATCATTATTGGTACCGTATCGCGTCATTATCCTGTCATTCCGACTGCACTGAAACTTTTTAGCGCTAGCTATATTTTATTTTTAGCCGTTAAACTATGGAAAACGGCAGATGTAGAAGAAAGTTTTAATCAACCAACCATTCGTGCTCGTGAGCTATTTTGTGCAACTTTGTTGAATCCTAAAGCACTTTTATTTGCATCTGCTATTTTTCCAGCAGTTGTTTGGATCAATGTAGATGCTTACATTGCACATATGTTGGTATTTTTGATTTTGATTGTTCCTATTGCTTTTTTCTGGACTTTTATTGGTTCGATCTTGGCATCCAACCGAGTACGTTGGTTAACTAAATCTAATCTGCAAAAAACAGCATCGATTGTGTTGGTTAGTTTTTCTATTCCATTGAGTTATTCGGCTTTATTAAACCTTTAATTTTCTCAAGCACGCTGTTGAATTTGCATTTTTAAAGCATGCAGCATCACATGTGCCCGTATTTTCATTGGGGCTGAATTAAGTTAAAGTACAGCGCAAGAATTGCTTGAAGTTTTGGAAATAGAATAATGGCTATTAAGTCTGATCGTTGGATTCGCGAAATGAGCGAAAAACACGGCATGATTGAACCGTATGCGGAAAATCAGGTACGTTTGGATGAGAATGGCGAAAAGCTCATTTCTTATGGCGTGTCGAGTTATGGCTATGATGTTCGTTGTGCGCGTGAATTTAAAGTGTTCACCAATGTTCACTCTGCAATTGTAGATCCAAAACATTTCGATGAAAAAAGTTTTATCGATATCGAGTCTGATGTTTGCATCATTCCACCAAACTCATTTGCTTTAGCGCGTACTGTGGAGTATTTCCGTATTCCCCGTAATGTGTTAACCGTATGTCTTGGCAAGTCGACTTATGCACGCTGCGGTATTATTGTAAACGTGACGCCGTTAGAGCCTGAGTGGGAAGGTCATGTCACGCTTGAGTTTTCCAACACCACCAATTTACCTGCGCGTATTTATGCAGGTGAAGGTGTTGCGCAAATGCTGTTTTTTGAGAGTGATGAAGTGTGTGAGACTTCTTATAAAGACCGTGGTGGTAAGTACCAAGGTCAAACGGGTGTAACTTTACCGAAAGCTTAATTTGCAGTAAGTTGTATTATCACTAAAAACCTATTTGTTCAGTCAAATAGGTTTTTTTTATGGCTAAAAATGCATCAAGCTCTGAATCTTCATTCATCGGAAAATGTCGACATTTTCCGAGTTTTTTTTGCAATCGTGTAATTATTCAGCATAATGAGGGTTAAAAATGTCTTGGTGAAATGTACCTGATACGGAACATTTGACAGTAAAACAAAGCATAACCAAGTCTAGGATGAACAAAATAATGATGCGGAGCATCAAATAACAAGGAAGGTCGCGATGACGGATTGGCATACGACAATTTTGCGTAAAACATTGCTGGCGAGCATGATTGGGCTCTGTTGTTCTTATAGTTTTGCTTTAGAAGCACTTTCAGATCAGGTATTAAGTAATTCTACGGGCGAAGGCATTGCTATTCTGCCTGAAAATTTCAAAATGGTATTTCAAACTGCCGAAGATGGTTTGAGCGTGGCGCAGAATCAAACTCGTTTAGCCAATCGCAACTACGACACTGGTTTAATTCGCTTTATCCCAGTGGGACCACTTTCAGACACAGCCAAAACTGCGGGTGCCAAAAAAGCAGATGTCTTTTTTTATGGTTTAGCGTTATCGGCATCGGACAGTAATCTAAACTCTCGTTTTAGTAATATGGGCTTCAATTGGGGGCAAGAAACCAATCCTTGGGTATTTAGTGTGAAGTCTATTAGTACCACCGCCAACCGCGTGGTATATGACTTTGCAGGGGTTGCACAAGATTTCAGTTATTTATCTTTAGAGGCACCTTATGCTCTTGATGGTGCTGCCAATACCGCAGCGGATAATAATATTAAATTAGGCTTGTGGGGAGATTTCTTCGAACGTAATCCTTTGGTTGCTGCACCTGTCGATGCTAAAAACGGCGCACCTGCGAATTTAAATGGCTTAGACAGTCGTTTAAGGCTGCAAATGGTGGCCAATGGTTTGTCTTTGAATGGATCTAATTTAAAGTTATTCCAGACTTTGGGGGGAGCAGCCAGCTCATCACTACCGACGTCTTATAACAATACCTTAGGTTTGGCGGCACTCATTCGATTAAATACCAATGATAATCCAAGCACTGCAACTGAAGATAAATCCAAAGCATTACGCATTAGTACGGCAGAAGCCTTAGGCACAGATATAACCAATGATTTAACTACGCCTGCGATTTCTAAAACTTCTGCACCAAATTTTAATGAACATGATGGCGTGTTTTTATATAGCCCGAATATTAACTTGGTGCTAGGAAGTGTTTATCAACCCTTAATTGTTGATACAGCGGCAGATGGTCAAAACTTTGTGATTGAATTGACCCGTATTCCGAATAAAGCCAATGTTTATCAACAAATTTATACGGACTACACCGCATTGGCGAGTGGTGCGGCTTCGGCTTATAAGGGTTCAACCTGTAATGTTCAATACTGTGGTGATCCAATCAGCATGGGGCAAACTTATCAGGGCAATACAGCCACACACAGCAGTATTTCTATTGGTACGGTAGGCTTTACCAATAACAATAAATTTTTAAAAGCAGATACCAGTACCAATGCAGTAGGGGTGAGTTTTGTTACCCCAACAGGAACCAAGACCAATTTAGGATCCGCAGCGATCGATGGAATGTTAATTCAACATCTGAAAATTACGACAACAGGGCTATAAGGAGAAATAGATGAAACATTATATTTTTGCTGCCCTAATGTTAAGTTCTCAGTGTGCTTCGGCAGCGTTAGATGCATTAGATGCCAACCAATTATCGAATATACGTGGACAAGGCGGGGCAGATTTAAGCTGGTCATTTTCTTTAAATCATAACTTGCCGACCAATACTACAGAAGTCCCTTATGAGTATTCCTGTAATGGCGCAGGTAATGAATTTTGCCGTTTAGCCTTTAACGTGAGTAATCGTAAAGATGCCAGTGGAAACTTGTATTGGCTAGTTTTCAAAAAAATACAGGGCACAATTGCGATCGATAAATTTCAATTAGATGGCACCACTGTAACGACCAGTGCAGGCTATAAAACGGCAATGAAATTGACCTTTCTAGATGGCTATCCAATCCAGATTCGTAATTTTGGTTTTGAAGCACTGGCTATTGAAAAAGATTCAGGTACGAGTGATGCGCAAAAAGGTTATTTAAAGCAAACGACTTATAGTTCATCGCATGAGTCTGTGTTTGATCGTGGTTTAGAAACAGGCTTTACGGGCTTAAATATGCATGGAAATTTAGCCTTATCAGGAACAATGAAGTTTTTTAGTTGTAATTCTACTGCGACTTCACGTTGTTAATTCAATCACATAAGGAACTGTGAATGAGTACAAACAAAATTATAAAACTCAGTGTGTTGGCTTCGAGTGTTTTATTGGCGCAGCAGATTTATGCTTTAGAAGCACTTTCAGATCAAAGCTTGCGTACTGTCTCAGGACAGGATGGAATTAGCTTAAGTTATGAAACTGACCGAGTCACCATTGATCAATTGAATTGGAAAGACAATACCAATTTCTCGAATGGTACTTCAGGGAATTTGAATCTTTCCTTGAATAATATTGAAATCAATAAAATTGACAATAATAAAATTGGTGGGAAAGTTAAACTCGATGTGGGAACCAATGCCAATAAGACGGGCATGCGGATAGAGGCGGTGATTAATCCTGCCAATATACATATTGCCAAAGTGGCTGTGTGTGGTGATGGCACACGTGGTGCAGATTGCATGAACCAAAATACCTTGGGTGCTTTAACTCTGCAAAATCGGGCACCGATGAATTTTGTCTTAGAAACCCGAAGTGGTTTGTTTAACTCAAAAGATAAAGCCTATTTGGAATTTGGTCTGCAAAATGCCAATATTTTCCATACGCTAAAAAATGGCAATGAATATAACCAGCTTATTTTAAAAGACTTTAACTTTAATTTTAAAGGTACAGGTTATTTATATTTAGATGCCAATAAAGGCATGGTGTTATCGACCAACTCACCGAATGCTTCGGACAGTACGGTGAATGAAGTTGTTCTTGAGCGTGTTCAGGATTTGGATAATCCAGGCAAGACTCGACCTGGTTTTAATATTGATGTGCGATATAAAACCAATGTCGGCAATGATGGAAAAACGTATACCGCCAATGAAAATACAGACCAACTGAATTCTATTATCCGTTTAGGGGCATCTGGACGTTTACGAGATGCAGAAGTATCGGTCAATGCTGATCGAACAAATTTAGGTGGTGCAGAAGGGACTTCAACTTCTAGCACTCAAATGACAGGTTCAACAGGACTGCACCTGAATGTGAAAACCAGTTTTACTCGTGATGAGAAAAATTCATCTGGTGTAGTGACAGCAGAAGGCACAAAATTTGAGCTGGGGCATACAGGTAAGAATTCCTATGCAATCGAGTTTGGTAATTTAACACCGTTACAAATTCGTACTCAAAGCGGCGCTAATTTAGTTGCCAATAATAATTTGGCCTATATTAATTTTGGCGACATTTATATTAATGCAGTGCAAACCAAATCGTTGGAGTTTGAAATAGGGCAAAATATTGCCAAATTATTAGGCAAGCAAGCAGGCATTGGTCGTTATAACTTAAGCAATAATGCACAGAATGCTGTCGCAATTGCAGTACGAGGCATGGATTTTCAAGCGATTGCCCGAAATGCTAAATTTATTGCCAATAATAGCAATGACGCGAGCCATCAAATTACCTCCCAAAGTGCAACATGGGGATTGGGTATTCCCATTTATAATTTGAATGCCAATTTAGGTTTATATGGCACGACTTATGGGGAAAATAATGCTGAAGCGATTGGTTTTGGTTTAACTATGTCCACACAGGGGCGTGATGCAGTAGGCTCTAAAACGACCTCCATTATTTTGATTGATGGTGCTCCGAACAGTTTCAATACGGCGGAAGAAGTAAATTATTATACAGGTCTGCGCAATATTGATTTCTTCATGGATACGCAAGGCGTGTTGGCAATGGAGCAATCAGGCATTAAGTTAGACTTGCCTCGTTTAGTGATTGCAATGGGGGCTGAAATTGCATTGGGACAGTTACCAGGCAGTCGCTATGAGGCTGCTGCATGCGCGAATGCTGCAACAACCAGTTTAAATTGTTTTGTTCCAGCCAATAGTTTTACCAATACAGATGATGTGTTATTCGGATTGGCATTGCGCTTGGATTCTTCAGCACAATTGAACATTTTACCAGGGACAGCAGCAGATAATCATTTAGCCATTCAAGGCAATATTAAACTGAATGCTTCTGATGCAACCACCAATAAAAACTACCTACATTTGACCAATGTTCAAGACAATGCCACGATTGGTTTTGACCGAATTCAAGGTGAACTAGATTTGAATGCCAAAATTTTGGTAGAGAAAGATCAGGTTAAATTTAATAATAACATCCGTTTAAATCCGACTAATCAGGCTGCTGGGGTTTTCAAAGCCGATGTTAATTTATACCCGACAGCAGATCGAGCACAGAATTTAGGCACGATGGTGTTTACTGGTGGGAATATTCGCAGCAGTTTCGGCATTACACCAAGATAAAAAGAATGAAAGGAATCTAAGCGGTCATGAAGACGAAACTATTATTAAGCATTTTATTGGCTACAACTACACCCGTCATGGCAAAGAGTTTGCAAAGTCTTTCCGATCAGGAACTGTCAGATGTATCTGGTCAAGCTTTATTAACCTTGCAGTATTTACAGGGAACCTCACAAACCGATCAAAAAGGGGATACTTATAATCAATCCAATATTGGCTTTTATAAGTTGGGTCTTGAAGCGGTTATGGAGTTGAATGCCAATATCAATAAATTGGCATTGGGTTGCGGTGGGGTTAACAACAGCGTACGTGCCAGTAGTTGTGACATTGATATTGATAATATTTCTTTAAGTGGTTTACCTGCAAACTCCAACTATACTTCGGATGAGCGAGCAGCAACTTCGGCTAAAATTACCAATCCATTTTTACAATTTGCGATAAAAAATCCGAACTCAGCAGCTACGCGTGAAGTCGTAGGATTTCGAGTCAGTGCCGAGAAGATTTCAGGACTCATGACTTTGGGTACAGAAAACTCTGCAACACCAAATGGAATTAACACTTTTAGTGGTTATATGAAAACTAAAACTGCAACGGGTACAGCCGTGACACAGGCACGTAATATGACTTATGCTGATACAGGGTTAACGATCAATGGTATTGTGCAAGGTCGATTATTGGGAAGTAGTTCTGGAACAACGTGTGTCGATGGTTTTTTAGATCCTTGTTATGATATTTCTTATACCTCGAATAATTATAATTTAAGCCTTTCTTCAACTTCTGCCCCTTTTACGATTAACTCTACCATTGTGTCGGGAACGAGACTAAAAGATGTGGTTTTAAAAGGCAGCGGGACAGTTGGGCAGATTGACTTTAGTGGGCAATTAACGGCTAAAGTATTAAATTTATTAAACTTAGATAAGCAAGTAACAGGCAACATTACAGGGCTTAAAACTGATATTACAGTCAATCAGAACTTGGGTCTAATTCATGCGCTATATTTAAATAACCCAGCTTCACTATCGTTACAGTCACAAAAAATATTGTGGCCTGGGGCAGCGGTAGCTGCCAATCAAGGTTGGTGGCTGTCTATGGAAGATGAAGTGGAACTCGGGAGTTTAAGCCCAACTACACAAGTAGCGATTACCAATCAAGTTTTACAGCAAACCATTGCTGGGATTAATAAAGACTTAACTGAAAATCCACGAAATTGTGGAAACCTATTAACAGGATGTGTAGGGGGCTCTGCATTAGTCGTGGGTAATGTTCCGATGAATACCACGACTTTAGATTTTCCACTCACCAATTTAACTTTGCAAGGGCAAAACTTCCGTTCTAACTGCTTTGGTGGAATGAAGTTCTGTTGATTGCAAGACAATAAAAAATCCCGCAACTTGCGGGATTTTTTTATTTTACGAACAAAAATTACTTGGCAATTTTTACTAATAATTCATCTTTAGAAATGTTCACTGATTCAGCATCGGTACGACCTTTATATTCAAACGTACCTGCATCCAGACCTTTCTCGCCAATCACGATGCGGTGTGGAATACCTGTTAACTCAAGATCGGAGAATTTCACACCTGGGCGCTCATTACGATCATCCAGTAATACGTCATAACCCGCAGCAGTTAACTCCGCATATAAAGCTTCAGCAGCTTCTAAAGTACGTGGAGATTTGTGTGCATTCATTGGCACAATTGCGACTTCAAACGGTGCAATTGCTGCTGGCCAAATGATGCCTTTCTCATCAAAATTTTGTTCGATTGCAGAAGCGACGACACGTGTAACGCCAATGCCATAACAACCCATAGTGACAGTAAATGGTTTGCCATCTTCGCCCAATACTTTGCAGCCTAAAGCTTCTGAGTATTTTTGACCCAATTGGAAAATATGACCAACTTCAATTCCGCGTTTAATTTGCAGCGTACCTTTACCATCTGGAGATGGATCACCTTCAACTACATTACGTAAGTCATAAACTTCGGTGAATTGAGCATCACGTTCCCAGTTTACGCCAGTTGCATGTTTGTCTGCTTCATTGGCACCCGCTACAAAGTCAGACAGTACCGATGCAGCACGGTCAACAATGACCGTTAAACCTTTTTCAACTAAACCTTGTGGCCCACAGAAACCAGCAGTTAAACCAAGCGCTGCAAGCTGTTCTTCTGTTGCAAACGTTAATGGTGATGCAATCAATGGGTGCTTCTCAGCTTTAATTTCATTCAGCTCATGATCGCCACGCAAGAATAAAGCGATAACAGGAGTTTGGTCGTTCTCATCTGTTACACCTTGTACCAACAATGCTTTTACAGAGTGTGCAGGATCAGAATTCAAGAATGCAGAGACATCTGCAATGGTTTTTTGATTTGGTGTATCGACAACTTCCAAAGCTTGGGTTGGAGCAGCGCGTTCACCGACCAATACTGCTTCAGCCATTTCAATGTTGGCTGCATAGTCTGATTCAGTCGAGAAAGCGATATCATCTTCACCGCTTGAAGCCAAAACGTGGAATTCATGTGAACCTGAACCACCAATCGAACCTGTATCCGCTTGTACTGGACGGAAATTCAAACCTAAACGGGTGAAAATGTTGCAATAGGTTTGATACATCAAATCATAGGTTTCTTGCAAAGATGCTTGATCTGCATGGAAAGAATAAGCATCTTTCATAATGAATTCGCGTGAACGCATTACACCAAAGCGTGGACGAATTTCGTCACGGAATTTAGTCTGAATTTGGTAGAAATTGATTGGTAATTGCTTATAACTTTTTAATTCATTACGTGCTAAATCAGTAATCACTTCTTCGTGGGTAGGACCCAAAACGAATGGATTATCGTGACGATCTTTGAAACGTAATAATTCTGGACCGTATTGCACATAACGGCCAGACTCTTCCCAAAGGCTTGCAGGTTGCGCTACGGGCATGAATACTTCAAGTGAGCCTGAACGGTTCATTTCTTCACGTACAATCGCTTCAACTTTATTTAGCACACGTACGCCCATCGGCAGCCAAGTGTATAAACCTGAAGCCAATTTACGAATCATACCCGCACGGAGCATAAGTTGATGTGAAATAACTTCAGCATCGTTTGGGGTTTCTCTTAACGTTGCAAATAAAAAGCGACTCGCGCGCATGAATACTGTCCTAATATTAATCGTGAAGGATAATCCAATCTAAAATGAAACAGCCACTCGATGCTGACTGTCCATTGAACTGCCATGGATTATGCCATGATTTTCTGTTTGAGACGAAGTAGAAAATTCTTAAAGTCATCTAAGTAGGTAAAGATGACAGGAACCACCACCAAGGTGAGCAGGGTAGAGGTAATGACTCCACCAATCACGGCATGTGCCATCGGTGCGCTTTGCTCACCACCTTCACCGAGTCCGAGCGCTAGCGGAATCATACCCATGACCATCGCACTGGTGGTCATCAAAATTGGACGTAAACGGGTTTTACCTGCTTGTAAAATCGCATCATAACGGCTGCTGCCAGATTCCATGGCTTTTTTAATAAAGTCGATGAGTAAGATGGCATTTTTGGTGACCAGTCCCATCAGCATAATGATGCCAATAATGGAGAATAGATTCATGGTCGAATTGAACAAGAACAGGGCCAAAAATACCCCAATCAGCGACAGCGGGAGTGAAGCCATGATGGCGGCAGGGTGAATAAAGCTATTAAACTGCGAACCTAAAACAATATAAATAAACACAATCGACAAGGTAATAGCCGTGAGTGCATAGCCCGCCGATTCAGCCATATCGGCATTTGCTCCTTGAGTATCGAAGCTATAGCCCGCAGGCAGTTTAAAATTATCCTGAATTTTTTGTATATCGGCACCAATATCACCCGCAGGGCGCCCAGCCGTATTGGCTTCAACTAAGACTTCTCGTGCCAAATCACGACGATTAATCTGAGAAGCTCCTAAGCTTTGTTCTAGGCTCGCGATACTGCCAAGAGGCACTAAAATATTTTGTCCTGACTGATCTTGTTTTGCAGCGTTAATGTATAAATTGCCTAAATCACTTGGTAGGCTACGTTGGCTTTCAGCTAATCGAACATTGACCTCATAGGTTTCACCTTTGTCATCTTGCCAAGACGTGACATTATCTCCAGCAATTAAAGGGCGCACAACATTGGCAATTTGACTGACAGATAAACCTAAATCATTCGCCAAAACTCGATTAATGTGGACGGCCAAAGTGGCTTTAGGTTCTTTGAGCGAACTTTCTAAATCGACAACGCCTCGAACTTGGGCAACTTCTTGCATGAACTGATCTGAGATTTTTTGTAGTTGATTTAAGTCAGGTCCTTTAATCGAGATCATGATCGGTTTTTGTCCGCCAGAAACATTTTCATCGGCAGAGGCAACCGAAGTCACCCGAATTCCTGCAATGCTTTTAAGACGATCACGGAATTCATTATTTAGCTGAATGAGGGTTTTATCGCGTTGTTGGCGTGGGGTCACCGTCACATGCAGGCTGACATGGTTTTTCCCACGATCTGTAACGCCGTTAATTACGCCATAAGTACCGAGTACTTCAGGGTTCTGCCTTAGAATTTGCTCGACTTGTAACAGTTTGGCCTGTGAATATTCCAAAGATGCGTTAACTGGCGTTTCAAATTTGATCCGAATCTGAGCTTTATCTGGCGTAGGTACAAATTCGGTACCAATCATTTTAGATAAAGCGAGTGCACCGAAAAGGGAGGCAATCGCAATCATGAGCGTGATCAAGCGAAAGCGTAATGCCAACTTTAATAAGTACTCATAAACGTGGGTAATACGCTCTAGTAGATGTGCAATCGCATCAAAGAAACGTCTTAATAGGTTTGGTTTTTTAGATTTTTTGCCTGAATCTGTCCAATGCGCAGAAAGCATAGGATCAAGGGTGAAACTGACAAACATGGAAATCAGCACGGCTGTACTGACTGTGACCCCAAATTGGTAAAAGAAACGACCGATAATACCGCCCATAAAGGCAACAGGTAAAAATACCGCCACAATGGTTAAGGTCGTGGCTAAGACCGCCAAGCCGATTTCTTTGGTTCCATCCAAGGCAGCACTGACGTGATCTTTACCCATATCGGCATGGCGAACAATATTCTCCCTGACCACAATCGCATCATCAATCAGTAAGCCAATGCTGAGCGACAAGGCTAACAGCGTCATCATATTAATGCTAAAGCCGAAAGCCCAAATCATCGCTAAAGTACCCAATAAAGAGATGGGCAGGGTCATGCCTGTAATAATGGTAGAGCGGAAGGAGCCAAGAAAAAGTAAGACGATGAAAACGGCGAGTATTGCACCTTCAAGAATGGTTCGGCTGACATCTTGAATACTGCCACGAATGCCTTGAGAGCTATCGACCACAACTTTGACACTGACGCCCTTGGGGAGTTGTTGTTCAATCTTGGCTAAGGCTTTACGGGTGCCATCCACCACTTGAATAATATTTGAATCGGAGTTGCGTAATACATCAACCGCGACAGCAGGGTTGCCATTTAAAAAAGCGCTAGAGTCAAGTTCTGCCTGACTGTCTTCAACAGTCGCAACTTGTTTTAAAAAAATCGGACTGCCATTTTTGGTGGCAACGATTAAATCTCCAAAAGCATAGGGATGAATCACTTTGGATTTGATTTCGACCACAAGTTCGGAATTGGCTTGTTTGAGGGTGCCACCTGGAACTTCAATATTTTCACTTTTTAGGGTGTTGATGACTTGGTCGATGCCAATGCCATAGCTTTGTAATTTGTATGGATCAATGACAATTCGAATTTGACGCTGGCTATCGCCTAATAAGTTAACCGCACCCACGCCAGATACCGTTTGTAATTCTGGCACAATCCGCTGGTCAATATAGGTACTGAGTTCACGTAAGGACTGGGTATTGGACTCAAATACAATTGACATAATTGCACTGGCAGTTGGGTCATAGCGTTCTACTACAGGATCCTGAATTTCATCTCGAAATTCAGCAGTAACAGGCGCTATTTTGTCGCGAATATCTTGAGCAGCGACAGCAGAGGGAACGTCTAAGTTAAACTCAACAATGATGGTGGAAAGCCCTTCACTGGATTGAGAAATGACTTGTTTTAATCCTGAAATGGTATTGATCTGATCTTCCATTTTTTTGGTAATTTCAGATTCAATGGTTTCAGGCGAAGCACCCGGATAAGTGGTATGCACAACAACAAATGGAAAGTCGACATCAGGAAATTCCTCCACGCTCATGCGTTGCCAAGAAGCTAAGCCGAGCACCATCAGCGATAACATCATCATGATAGTAAAGACAGGATATTTTACGCTGATACGGGTTAACCACATTTTGAGACCCTAAACTTATTTAGTTCGCTGAATCGTAACGGTTTTATGAAGATCATCATCGTTGAACTTTACACGGCTAATTTGATCGCCATTGGTCAGTCCAGAGACAACAGCCATATTTTCGCTATAGCGTTGTTCAAGTATTTGTATAGGAGCGCGTTCAATTTTTTGTTGACGGATAACCCAGACATAAGGCTTTTGTTCAAGGTTTTGAATCGTATCTAAGGGAATTAATTGTCCCGATGCAGAAGGTACTGCCAGAATATTACCTTCGACAAATGCGCCTATACTTAATGGATTAAGCACTGAATTGGGTGTGGCATAAAATTCAATTTGACGACTGTTTAAATCCGCCAATGGTGAGATGCGACTGAGTGTTGCGGTCAGTGTTTCAGGACTTCCTTGTATGCGGTATTCAATTTTTTGCCCAGCTTTTAAAGCACTGCGCTGATCACTTGGTAAACGTGCTTGAAGTTCTAACCGTGTTGGATCAATGATTTCAAATAAGGTTTGACCCGCAGCAACGGTTTGACCGGGTTCAACCTGACGCTTGGTCACAACGCCTGTTATTGGGCTACGTAAAGTCCCATCTTGTTCAGCTTTCAGTGCAATATCAACAGTCGCTTGTTGCGCGTTGGCATTTTCTAATTGCGCTTGATAGTCTACCTGACTTTGTTCAAATTCAACTCTGGAAATAAAGCCCTGATCAAGTAACCGTTGCTTACGTTTCATCATATTCTGAGCAAGGTTGGCTTGTGCTTTAGCCGCAGCTAAATTCGCTTTCGCTTGAGCTAGACGAGCTTCATTATCTTGATTGTTGAGCTGGATTAAGATTTGTCCTTGCTGTACAGCATCTCCAATATCTGCACGCACAGAAGTTGCAGTTGCTGTCACTTGAGATTGCAGGCTGCTTTGATTCACGGCGCGAATACTGCCCGTAAATGAAGTTTTTTCTACAGACTGACCAAAATTAAGCGCAACTAAATCTTGCTGAATCAGCTCAATCTTCTTATTTTCACTGGGGGGAAGAGTTTCAGGTTGTTTTTGACAAGCTGCGAGTAAAAGACAAATCGTGAGAGCGGATGTTTTAAATAAACGGAGTACATACTGCATCAAAAAAGTCCTTACTACATTGCAGAATTAGTTTTCCATGGCTTTTAAGCGCGCAATGATATTCGCGTATTCAGCTTGCGTATTGCGATAGTTGGTTTGTAACGTCTGAATTTGCTCTTTTTTATTGCTGATATTGGTCGCATTATTGCTGAGATTGCTTTTTAAAATCGCTGGAACAGGATCACCTTTACGTAAATATTCCATTTCTTGTCGTTTAAATAAAATACGATCACTTTGTAATTGTTTGAGCTGGTCTTGTTGGAAGCGGATCTGCTTTTTGAGATAGGCTAAGGCATCATCACGTTTTTGGGTTGCAACTTGGCTGTTGGTATAGGCACGTTTTAAACGTAAATCAGCTTCACGCTGTTTAGCCTGAGCAGCACGTTGAGGTGCTTTTTTTTCTTCGGTTTCTGCATTATAGGGGCGATTACGTTTAATCACCTGCATATTGCGGTCGAGTGCTTCATAGCCATAGCGAATATGATTGGGGGTTACATTGGTGCTAATATTCGCCACACCTTTGCTATCATAGTAACGATACCAAACAGCCTTTACGCCTTCAGCAAAAGTAAATGCAGATTGGAGGAGCAATAGGCTAATCAGCAATACTTTAAATGCGATTTCCTTTTCTGCAATGAAAGCAAGTTTTCGACTAAACTGACTTTTCATTGAATCCCCCACAAAAGTTAAAGTTGACTAAATTACTTATTTTTAAGTAATAAAAAAGTTATATTAGAACTAATCTAGAGAAGAAAAAACCTTTATTCATCAAAAAAAATATTGGGGTGAATTAAAATGTGAAATTGTTTGTGAAATTGGGTGAAAATGTCGACTTAGTTTGAAACTGTTCATTGAAAATACAAGTAAATATATGTTAAAAATGTTAGCAACTTGTAATAAAATTTTTATATACCAAATGTATGTACATTCTAAAAATGGGACGGGTCATTAAATGGACGATAAATTTCAAAATCTAAAAGTCATGGTAATTGATGATTCAAAAACCATTCGTCGTACAGCCGAAACATTATTACAACGTGAAGGTTGTGATGTGGTCACCGCAGTAGATGGCTTTGAAGCTTTATCAAAAATTGCTGAAGCAAATCCAGATATTGTTTTTGTCGATATCATGATGCCGCGTCTAGATGGCTATCAAACTTGTGCACTGATTAAAAACTCACAAAATTATCAAAATATTCCTGTCATTATGTTATCGAGTAAAGATGGCTTATTTGATCAGGCTAAAGGACGTGTTGTCGGTTCTGATGAATATTTAACAAAACCATTCAGTAAAGATGAACTTTTAAACGCAATTCGTAATCACGTAACAGCATAAGTTTTGTATTGGGGAAGAGCATGGCTCGTATTTTGATTGTAGATGATTCGCCTACAGAAACATTCCGTTTCAGAGAGATATTAGGCAAGCACGGATTTGAAGTCATTGAAGCTTCAAATGGTGCAGATGGGGTAACAATGGCACAAGCAGAGCTTCCTGATTTGGTGCTTATGGATGTAGTGATGCCTGGTGTGAATGGTTTTCAGGCAACACGTCAAATTGCGCGTGGTGAAACAACCAAACACATTCCAGTTGTGATTGTGAGTACCAAAGATCAAGCAACTGACCGTGTTTGGGGTAAACGTCAGGGGGCATGTGATTACTTAACCAAGCCAATTGATGAACAGCAATTGATCGACACCATTAAGCAGCACCTCAACGCAGGATAAACTATGGCAGCGAACGGATTTATCGAATTACTTCGCCTAGCGAAACGTGGGAATAAAAACTACGTTTCGACTGAGAATGAAGTAAACCGATGGTCAGGGATTGCATTTGAAATGATGGGGCAATATTTCGTTGCCCCTCTAGGTGAGGTTTCGGAAGTTATTTATCCACCAAAATATACGCCTGTTCCAAATACTCAGTCTTGGGTGATGGGGCTAGCGAATATTCGTGGACGACTGCTTTCTGTTGCAGATTTGCCACACTATATTTCTGGACATCGAAGCCAATATTCACCGACACAAAAAGTCTTATGTATCAGTCATCATGATCATTATGTCGGATTAGTCGTCGATCAGGTTTTGGGCATTCAACACTTCAATAAGAAAAGTTTCTTTTCTAAACATAAAGATTTAGATAGTAATTTACAAGAATATTGCCAAGGGTATTTTCATCAACATAACCAACAATGGCATGTTTTCTTATTTAGTCGTTTATTGCAAAATCCAAAATATATGAACGCATCTATAAAACTTATAAATTAATATAGTCCCACTCATTAAGAATGAAGGCAAAATTCGGGGAGAAGCTGCATGGGCTTTAAGCTAAAAAAGAAAAATGCAGGTGAAAGTACCAACCGTTCAGGTGGTAATGCTTTAGTAGCAAAATTTCAATCACAGACGGAACAGTTTTCACGTGTATTCGGTGACAGTGAAAAGTCCAAACCATTAATTTTGGGTGCAGCATTTTGTATCATCTTGGCCCTATTCCTTCTGTTATATCTATTCTATAGCGTACCGCGTAATAATGAATTTACGCGTAGTTTGGGTGACTTACGTTTATTATCTCAAACGATTTCACGCCAAGCGACAGAAGCAACTGCTTCAGGTACGCCAGAAGCGATTAAAAAATTGACAGATTCGCAAAAGACGTTCGCTGAAAACCTTGAAACAGTGAATGATATTCATGCGAGTACTCCAGCACTACGTGAAGTAGATGCACAATGGAAAAAAGTTTCTGACAATATTGATTTAATTGCTTCACAACAAAAAATCATTAATCAGTTATATGACACTAACATTGCGATCAGTGAAAGTATTCCAGGTATTCAGGCTGAATATAACTTGATGGTTGACCAAATGGCACGTCAAAATATGCCAAGTAGTCAGGTTGTTATTGCGAAAAACCAGGTGTTTATTGCAGAACGTATTTTACGTTCGATTAACTCGGTATTAACAGGTACGACTAACTCAAGTGCATCAGCAGATGACTTTAGTGCAGATACTGAAACGTTTGGTTCGTATTTGAATGCACAAATTAATGGTAGTGCAGAACTGGGTGTACAACAGATTGCAGAACCTGCTTTACGTGAATCTTTAGATGGGATTAAAGCGGAATATGATGAAGTATTAAAATCTGCGGCAGCAACAGTTTTAAAGAACTCCACGCAAATTGTAAAAGTACGTCAAGCTTCTTCTTCAATTTTTGAACAATCAGATGCATTGTTAACAAACTTAAACAAGCTATCTGGTGGTACAGGCTGGTCAATTGCAATTCCTGCCTTGGGTCTAATTCTGGCACTGATTGGCTTCTTATTCTGCGTATTTAAATTACTGGTACTTCGTGGTGAAGCCGATAAGGTTCGTGTATCACGTTTACAAGAAGAATATGACCGTAACCAGAATGCGATTTTACGTTTACTTGATGAAATTGCCGACTTAGCAGATGGTGACTTACGTTCATATGCAACGGTATCTGAAGATTTTACAGGCGCAATTGCCGACTCGATTAACTTCGCGATCGACCAATTACGTGAGTTAGTTTCGCGTATTACTGAAACTTCAGCAGAGGTTGCACACTATACGCAAAATACTCAGGTCATTACTAACCAGCTAGCCGAAGCTTCTGAGCATCAGGCACAAGAAATTGCAGGTGCCTCTGCCGCAATTAATGAAATGGCAATGTCAATTGACCAAGTATCTGCCAACGCTTCTGAATCGGCTACGGTAGCAGAACGTTCAGTACAGATTGCAACCAATGGTGCAGAAGTCGTAAACCGTTCAATCGAAGGTATGGATATCATTCGTGAGCAGATTCAAGAAACATCAAAACGTATTAAGCGTTTGGGTGAGTCATCTCAAGAGATTGGTAACATTGTTGCCCTGATTAACGATATTGCAGACCAAACAAACATCTTGGCATTAAACGCAGCCATTCAGGCATCTATGGCGGGTGAAGCTGGTCGTGGTTTCGCGGTTGTAGCCGATGAAGTACAGCGTCTTGCGGAACGTTCTGCCTCTGCAACCAAGCAGATTGAAACACTGGTAAAAACCATTCAAACAGATACCAACGAAGCCGTTATTTCAATGGAGCAAACCACTTCGGAAGTTGTCCGTGGTGCGAACTTGTCTAAAGATGCGGGTGTTGCACTGGATGAGATTCAAAACGTATCGGGTAACTTGGCAAAACTGATTGCGAGCATTTCGGATGCAGCAAAACTGCAATCGGCATCAGCGGGTCATATTGCAACCACGATGAACGTTGTACAAGAAATTACGTCACAGACCACAACAGCGACTTTCGATACAGCACGTTCGGTTTCTGAACTTGCCAATATGGCAGAATCTCTGCGTGAATCTGTAACGGACTTCAAACTACCTGAATAAGTTAGCTATTCAAAGGGTATTCCGATCTGACACAGGTCGGAATACTTATCTAGTTTTAAGCATCGAACCGCTGTACTTCTAGAACAAAGTTCGGCGTGATGATTACACTCAGGTTTTAGCGCCTTTTATGGTGGCGAGAAACGTAAGAAGCCAAAGCTATGAAAGAAATATTAAAAAATTTAGTCGATACGACAACGCTTCCAGAAGATAGTTATCTTGAACAAGATGCTGAAATTCTAGAGATCTTTGTAGAAGAAATTGAAGAAATTTTTGAAGAATTAGATACTGTTTTTGAGCAGTGGTTAGCAAATCCTTCTGATCAGGATACTTTAACGACCATTCGACGCCATTTTCACACTTTGAAAGGCTCGGGTCGTATGGTGGGGGCAAAGTCTGCTGGTGAAGTGGCTTGGGCTGTCGAAGATACTTTAAATCGTGTTATTTTTGGTTCTGTTCCTTTAGAGCTTAAGATCCAGAAATTTGCAGAAATGGTTTATCGTGTTTTTCAGTTCAAGCTTTATCCGCAGTTTAAATCGGTCAAACCGATAGAAATTGATTTAAGACCTTTGGTTCTATTGGGGCAAGAGCTACAACAAGGTCGATCAATTGAGCCTGCACTTGAAGAGTTATTATCTTTAGCGGATCGACTCAGATCTTCGGATGATTTGACTGGACTGGAATTGGGTGCTTCTCAAGCAGATATTGCCTTGGTGGAAGAAGAGCTATCTACCGAATCTAGCGATTTGCAAGAAGAGACTACTTCAATTTTCATTGAAGAAGCGGAAGAACATCTTGCAACGATTGATCACTTCTTGAAACAAGAAGCTGGCGAAGTGCCTGATTATAATGGGTTGATTCGTGCCTTGCATACTTTGCGAGGTAGTTCATCTATGGCGCACATCCAGCAAATTTTTGATGCCAGTTCAAAAGTTGAGAATTTATTTAAGACGCTTTTACAAGAAGAGATTGTTTCAACTTCAAATGAAACAGTATTACTCATTCAGTATGCAGAATTTATGCGAGACTTTTTGCATATTCTACGTCAGGGTAAAGTCGAAAATTTAAGTCAAGTTGATCAAACTTTTAATCAAGCATGGGAAAATTACGGCTTTAATCAAGAAGAGTTTGAATCTAGTGCAAATCCACAAGGTTTAGTATCACAATTAATTGAATTGGATATTGATCTGTTATTGGATGCAGAGCTCGAATTTGAAAAACGGATTAAAAATGAATTTCCTACTTATGTCGAGCACTTAAGTCAAAAAGCAAATTTACTCGCGGAGCATACCAATAATCGTGCTTCACAGGGGATTCATGATTTTATTCAGATTTTAGATAAATGTTATCAAACGCTTTTAGCTAAACCGACATTACTCAATATTGACTATGCTTATGAGTTATTTGCTCAGGCGCATCAAGAATTTATCTATCTGTTTGATACTTTAGCTGCGGGGCAGCGCATAAGTTTATCTGCACCAGCAGAGCAAGTGCTTCAAAACTTAACGGCATTTGTACAGCAAGATCTGGAGATTTTTGATCCAGTTGAAGAAAACCTATCTGTAGAAAATACTTCTGAGCTTGAAGCAGATTTAACAACCGAATCTGGTCATCAGGTCGCTGCCGTTAACTTTGCGACTTTGTCAAAACGCTTGCACAGTGATGCGAAATTAGTGGATGTCGATGAAGCCAATCGACAATTTGATGAAGACCTGTTGGATATCTTCCTCGAAGAAGCTGATGAGTTGCTGATGGGGATGGATCAGGATGTTCATACATGGAGCAGTGATCAATCTAATACGGCGGCATTGAATAATTTAATGCGCTATTTGCATACCCTAAAGGGTGGTGCAAACATGATTCAAGCGACGCATATTGGTTTAATTGCACATGAATTAGAAACCATTTATGAGCGTATTATTAATCAGCAAATTCAAGCATCTCCTGCTTTGATTCAGATTGTTCGTTTGGTTCAAGACAACATTGCCGATCGTATTCAAACGATTCGAGAAGAAAAAGTTGATTATCCAGCTCCAGAAGCGATTGATATTTTAAATAATATTCAAGCTTTGGTTGCGGGATCTGTGGTATCTACAGCTACAGAGGTGGTTGCAGAACAAAAACTGCCTGCTGTTGAGCAGGTGGTTGCATATGAAGCTACGACCATTGAACCGCCAGTTGTACAGCCTGTGCACGCGGAAGTCAGTCCATTTGAAGAAGAACCTGAAACTTCCGATTGGGTTGAACCAGTATCACAATCGAACATTGTTGAGCCATCACTTCAAGTTGAATCTTTAGTACTTGATGAGAGTGTACGCTCAATTGTTGAAGAAACTTTCTACGAAGAAGCCGCAGAAATTTTCGATACCATGGAAAAGTTACTGCGGAATTGGTCCGAGCAGCGTAGTGATCGTAGTTTATTGCTTCAATTGCAACGTGCAGCACATAGCCTTAAAGGTGGTGCGCGCATGGCTGAAATTGAGCCAGTAGGGGCTATTGCATATCGTTTAGAAAGTGCTTTTGAACAGTTTGCAGTTCATCACTTCAATTCAAATGTTTATGATCCATTACTACAAACCACGATTACATGGTTAAGACATGCAATTTTTGACCATGATTATACTAATTTCGATAGTTTAAAAGCGGGCTTGGAAGCAATTGAATATGCAGATGTCACTGTTCAATTGCCAAGCCGTAATAACTCTAGCTACACGCAGATTACTGCGCCAAGCTTTGAATTTATTCAAGGGGATGGAGCAGAACCACCTGCAATGATGGGCGAGTGGGAAAGCTTTGGAGCCAATGATCAATCAAATGAGATGATTCGAATTTCAGCTGATTTGATTGAGAAGATGATTGATTTGTCGGGCGAAAATTCGATTAACCGTTCACGTATTGAAATGGACCTTGGTCAATTAGGCAATACATTGAATGAAATGGAATTGGCGATTAAGCGTCTTGCAGACCAGTTACGTCGAATGGAAGGTGAATTAGAGTCACAAATTATTGCCAAACATGGCAGTGAAGTTGGTCGATATGCTGACTTTGACCCATTAGAAATGGACCAATATTCATCGTTAAATCAGTTGTCTAAATCCTTGGCGGAATCTGCTTCGGACTTGGTCGATTTCAAGAGTACTTTGGCTGAAAAAATTCGTGATACGGAAGGTTTATTATTACAACAATCTCGTATTCAGGCCGAAATTCAAGAAGGCTTAATGCGAACACGCTTGGTGCCTTTCTCGCGTTTATTACCTCGTTTGCAACGTATTGTGCGCCAGACAGCTTCAACGCTAAACCGACCTGCTGAGTTAATTGTCAACAATACTGAAGGGGAACTGGATCGTACTATTCTTGAGCGTTTAGTGACCCCGCTTGAGCATATGTTACGAAATGCTGTCGACCATGGTATTGAAGACCCTGCACAGCGTCAGTCGGCAAACAAGCCTGAAATTGGAAAAATTGAACTCAATATTAGCCGTCAAGGCACAGATGTTGTAGTCGAATTCCATGATGATGGTAAAGGGATTGATGTAAATCGAATCAAAGAAAAAGCGATGTCTTTAGGTTTGATGAAAGCTGATCAATTACTTGAAAAAGAAGAGATTCTACAGTTTATTTTCCATCCAGGTTTCAGTACAGCGCAGCAGATTACCCAAATTTCTGGACGTGGTGTTGGTTTGGATGTCGTGCAAAGCTCGATTAAAGCGTTGGGTGGTCATGTCACTGTAGACTCAACACTTGGAAAAGGAACAAGTTTTAGTATCCGCGTTCCAACCACTGTGGCTGTAAGTGACGCCTTAATGGTGAAATCTGGCGATCAGCAATTCGCACTTCCTTTGGCGCACATTGAGCGTATTGTTCGAATTGCACCAGCAACTTTGGAAACTTACTTTAATAGTAAAGAAGATTATTTCAAGATTGATAACCAAAGCTATAAGTTACGTTATATTTCGGAATTTGTTTCCAGTCAGCCTTTACCGCGCTTAAGCAGTATTGCTCATTCGTTGCCTGTGCTGTTAATTAAGGGCAATAGTGGTCAAACCATTGCCTTATTGGTTGATCAGTTGATTGGATCACGTGCACAAATTGTGGTGAAACCAATCGGTCAGCAATTTGCTGCAATTGGTGCAATTACTGGTGCAACCATTCTGGGTGATGGTCAGGTGTGTTTGATTCTGGATGGTCAAAATATTGCCCGTCAAGTGCAAACGACACAACGTGTGAAACATGGACATGACCAACGTGATTCATACCGTTACAGTGATACACGTCGTTTAATTATGATTGTGGATGACTCGGTTACAGTACGTAAAGTGACCTCACGCTTGTTAGAACGACAAGGTTATGATGTGGTCACTGCAAAAGATGGTGTTGATGCTATAGAGCAGTTAGAAAACGTCAAACCAGATTTAATGCTACTGGACATTGAAATGCCACGTATGGATGGATTTGAAGTGACGAACTTGGTTCGCCATCATGAAGTTCATAAGCAATTGCCAATTATCATGATTACATCACGTACAGGTGAAAAGCATCGTGAACGCGCATTTAGTTTGGGTGTAACTCATTATATGGGCAAACCATTCCAAGAGTCTGAATTGTTGAATAACATTGAAAGTCTTTTGACTGTGAAACAGGGGTAATTTGATGAGTGAGAAAATCGCGAATAAATCGGTTTTAGACCAAATTAGTCAGCAAGAGTTACATCATCTTATTACAGTTTCTACTGGATTTATTGATGCTTACATCATTCAGTGCTATGGCAAAGTGGCAATGTTATTGCCACAAAATATTGTGCTTTCTGCGTTGGATAGCCAGACACACGTTTCTTCAGTGGAATGGCATGATGTCAAATTACCTGTTTATGCAGTGAATGATCCTGCAAAAGAAACAGGTGTTGCATTGGTGATTGAAGGTGATGAAGTCGATCAGCGTTTTGCCTTGATGTGTAATGAAATGCCGAAATCTGTGCGTGTTCGTATTTCTGAGGTGGTTGACGAAGAAATGACAGTCACTGATCCAATGGTGTTTCAGTACGTGAGAATGGGTGAGCAAACTTTTCAAGTGCCTAATGTTGTACAGATTCAAACCAGTTTAGGCATCAATTAGTCAAGCTTCAATAAAAAAACCCATGTTCAACATGGGTTTTTTATTGTTTGATTGATCCGAAATTTTAAGTCAATAAACCTTCCAGAATTTGTTCATAAATTTCAGCTAAAGGCTCTAAATCGGCCACATTTACGTGCTCATCAATTTGATGGATGCTGGCATTGAGTACCCCAAGTTCAAGTACTTGAGCGCCTGTAGGAGCAATGAAACGACCGTCCGATGTACCACCACTCGTAGATAATTCAGTTTCACGACCAGTCACATTACGAATTGCATTTTGAGCTGCACTAACCAACTCGCCCACTGGAGTGAGGAATGGTAAACCTGAATGTGTCCATTGAATTTCGTACGTCAAACCATGACGATCTAAAATTTCTAACACACGTGTTTTCAACTCTTCTGCTGTGACTTCTGTAGAATAACGGAAGTTAAATGTCACAGTCATCGTACCAGGAACGACATTGGTTGCACCTGTACCTGCTTGAATATTGGAAACTTGGAACGAAGTTGCAGGGAAGTACTCATTCCCATGATCCCAAACGGTATCGCACAGTTCAGCAACGGCTTTAGAAGCCATGTGAATTGGATTAATCGCAAGATGAGGATAAGCTACGTGACCTTGCTTACCTTTGACTGTGAGTACCGCATTTAATGAACCACGACGGCCATTTTTTACGATGTCACCTAAATGATGCGTACTTGATGGCTCACCCACAAGGCACCAAGTCATTTTTTCTTGGCGAGCCTCTAGGGTTTCAATAACTTTGACGGTTCCATTAATCGCAGGACCTTCTTCATCAGAGGTGATTAAAAATGCGATTGAGCCTTTGTGATTTGGGTGCTTAGCCACAAATCGTTCCGATGCCACCACCATTGCCGCCAATGCAGTTTTCATGTCTGCACTACCACGGCCATAGAGCTTACCATCCCGAATTTCTGGAATAAAAGGCTCTGAGTGCCAAGCATTCAAGTTGCCTGTTGGTACCACATCTGTATGTCCTGCGAAACAAAAAACAGGAGCTTCAGTCCCTTTACGTGCCCAAAGATTATCAACATCATCAAAACGCATAGGTTCAATGTTAAAACCAATTTTTGCTAAACGTTCAGCCATAATGTTCTGACAGTCATGGTCAACAGGTGTAACAGAAGGTTGGCGGAGTAATTGCAGACTAAGTTCGAGTGTTTCAGAGTGATTCATACAGAAAAGCAAATGAAAAATTTGCTGCTATGATAGGCGAATCGAATCAATAAAGGGAGTTTTGATATAAAAAAACCTTATCGTTTTGATAAGGTCTTGATGTTCTTTGGGGGGATTATAATTTGTCTGCACTTTTTTCCGCACTATCTGTAACGACATCCCCAACTTTGGAAACGTCTTTACCTACACCTGCGACGGTATTACAACCTGCCAGAAAAAAAGTGAGTAGTAATGAGATCGCAATTGCTTTTTTCATAGTGTTCTCCAAAACATGAATTATTATCTTGAGCACATATAGATTAAAAAACATTCAGCATAAACAGTACCATGATTTCATTATAAAAAAGTTAAAGAATGTATATGGCGTCATTTTACTGCTGAACGTAATGCTGTAGCAGAGGGCGGTTGCGATACATATAAAAATTTTGTTCCCCATCTTTATCCAAATAACAATACAAACCATCAGTCCAGAGCCGTGGTGTTATGCTGGTTGCAGATGCGTGAGGGCAGAGCCATTCATGTCGCTGTAAACGATAAGGTGATGCAGCGTGAGGAATCACATCATAGCCCCACAAGCCTATTCTACGGTGCTGATTCACCCAATGTGGTATTTGCTGTGTCGTTGCATGTAAAGGAATATACAGTTGACCTTTTAGGATAACGAAGCGTTGTTGTATTACGTAATTAAGTGCTTGATCAAATTGAAACTGCTTTTGGGTAAAATGGTTTAATTTACGTTTTAATGTATCTGTTCGATTGAGCCCATACCAATGCGGAAAAGAAAAATCACATTCTGCCAAATAATATTTTAATGCCACTTCCCAATGTTCAATTTGATTGGTCTGCGTATTCTTAAGTAAAAAATCTAATTCGCCTAAAGTTTTTGGGCCTGCAATTTGTTGGATGCTATGCCCTAAAAGCTCATAAGGGTGATAATTATGATCACGTAACCAAAACCAAATGAACATTTCAAAGCGTAATCCGAGTCGAGTGCTTTTTAATTGATTTAAAAAATCTTCTAATTCGCTCGGATGCTGATCTAAATACTGTAGTCGTGTTTGGTAAAGATGAAAATATTGTGTCCAAATAAGTGCAGTATGCAATTGAAATGATTGTTGGATATTAAATTGATCTGGATAAGCGCTCAGAATATTGGGACTGGCAAGGCTAAAAGCCAATTGCCGCACCAGTGGATTTTTAAAATACAGCCATGGTTCAAAAAGATGGTCTTGTTGTAAGGTCAAAAACATAGTGAAAACCGAAATGGCAGAATAATGTACAGAATTTAAAAAGGATAAAGTGTAAAAACATTTTATACTAGCGCAATTCTGGATTAGGGCTTGAAGATGAATATATTGTTTTGGCGAAGTTTAGTGGTGCTTTTTGTCATCCTTGGCTTTATTGGTGCTGTACTACCAGGTATGCCAACAACAGTATTTTTAATTTTAGCTGCTTGGGCAGCCTCAAAAGGTTGGCCGCAAGTGGATGATTGGTTATTGAATCATCCCAAACATGGCGCAACATTACGTGCTTGGCGTGAAAATGGCACTGTGCCACGCAAAGCCAAATGGATTGCATCGATCATGATGTTGTTTAGTGGTGCGTTGATGCTATTCACAACCGCCCCATTTGCAGTCAAAGTCTTTACTGACTTAACCATGTTGATTGTAGCGATTTGGTTGTGGTTGCGTCCAGAACCAGTTTCGCGTGAAGCACGATAGATGATGCTCATAACAAGTTGCACGTTTTTTAGGACAGTTCAATGCAATATTCATTACAACAAGCAGATATTTTAATAGATTTGGCAGAGCAAACTTTGCAACTGCCAAAGCATAATAAATTTTATGTGATTTCATCGGGTAAAAATGGGATTGGTGAACAAGAAAATAGCGGCAAGACGCCAAGAGGATGGCATCAAGTGGCATTAAAGTTTGGTGAGTTTGCACCAATCAATGCAGTCTTTAT
Source organism: Acinetobacter tibetensis (assembly GCF_023824315.1). Lineage (NCBI taxonomy): Bacteria > Pseudomonadati > Pseudomonadota > Gammaproteobacteria > Moraxellales > Moraxellaceae > Acinetobacter > Acinetobacter tibetensis. The sequence goes on from NZ_CP098732.1 coordinate 838,101, forward strand.
CGCACGTAAAGAAACAGGGGAGGTTTATGATCAGGCGCTTGCCACAGAATTTCCAGAACGTGACTGGATCTTGTCACGTATTTTATGGCTTGCTGGTTTAGAGCCACAGTTTAATCAAGGTGAGGGATGCGATACCTTCAATCGTTATATTTATATTCACGGTACACCAGATACCGAACCAATGGGTATTCCAATGTCGCATGGCTGTATCCGCATGCGCAATCAAGATGTGATTGAGCTATTTGAACTGATTCCTGAAAATGCATTGGTCTATATTTCTGAACAAACTTTAAATTTAAGTTAAAACACCAGTATTTTTGTCTATACGTTCAAAATGCTTGAAAATAAAGAGATGGTCGTGTGTGAAAAACAAGCATATTTTCTAAATAACTTGCAGGGTTTGCTTGTTTTTATAGCAAAACACTTATTTTTTAATCACTCAAACATAAAATTATGAAAACAGTGAGAAAAGCGTTTGACACTGGGTCAGGATTCTCTATAATGCACCACACAAACGATGAAGACGTTAAGGGCGCTTAGCTCAGTTGGTAGAGCGTCTGCCTTACAAGCAGAATGTCGGCGGTTCGATCCCGTCAGCGCCCACCAAGCCTTTACGTTAAACTCTCAGTGCAGCGGTAGTTCAGTTGGTTAGAATACCGGCCTGTCACGCCGGGGGTCGCGGGTTCGAGCCCCGTCCGCTGCGCCACTTGATGAGTTTAATAATTGTTTGTACCACAAATGCGATATTGTGTAAGTGCAGCGGTAGTTCAGTTGGTTAGAATATCGGCCTGTCACGCCGAGGGTCGCGGGTTCGAGCCCCGTCCGCTGCGCCATTTACACAAAATAGCTTTTGAGGGCGCTTAGCTCAGTTGGTAGAGCGTCTGCCTTACAAGCAGAATGTCGGCGGTTCGATCCCGTCAGCGCCCACCATAATCTTTGCGATGCAGCGGTAGTTCAGTTGGTTAGAATATCGGCCTGTCACGCCGAGGGTCGCGGGTTCGAGCCCCGTCCGCTGCGCCATTTCAAAGAAGTTTTACAGTCTGACAAGCTGTGTTTTAAAAGATAAGCTTTGTTGTTTATCTTGCATCATAAAAATAGTGATGCTATTTTTAATGCCTTAGGGCGCTTAGCTCAGTTGGTAGAGCGTCTGCCTTACAAGCAGAATGTCGGCGGTTCGATCCCGTCAGCGCCCACCATAATTTTGACAGATTATGGATTTTGGTTTTAAGAATTCCGTGTTGCAGCGGTAGTTCAGTTGGTTAGAATATCGGCCTGTCACGCCGAGGGTCGCGGGTTCGAGCCCCGTCCGCTGCGCCATTTTAATATCTTATTACCCTGAATAAGATGTTTAATCCAGATAAAGCTCCTTTATCTAGATATGATAAAAATAGATCTCTATTTTTATTCTTCAGGGCGCTTAGCTCAGTTGGTAGAGCGTCTGCCTTACAAGCAGAATGTCGGCGGTTCGATCCCGTCAGCGCCCACCATATATCTCCTTCATATTGTTTAAACTCAGTCTTTTATATAGAATTTATTATTCAATAATAATTCAATATATATCATTGATATGAGAAACCCTTATCAGCGTAAAGCTGCATCTAAAAGTCATAATTCTAGCCCGAGTGCGCAGAATATCTATCGGCAATTTATTGAAAATATGGTTGCTCAAGGATCTGTGAGTGCTTTATATCAGGATGGTTGGGCATTATGCGCAACCCCGACAGGGCAACGTGCATTTGCAATCTGGCAAAATAAAAATTTAGCTAAATTGTTTATTAGGGACAATTGGGCAGATTATCAATTGAAAGAGATCAGCCTCAAAGATTTGGTAGAAAAACTGATCCCCTATCTAAGAAAGGAACATACCACTATTTCTTTGGACTTAACGCCTGAGGGGCAAAATATCTTGGTTGCACCAGAAAAACTATTATTAGATTTAAAAAACTATTTATACCAAGTGTACATGCAAAAACCTGAGTTATTTCAGGACATGAAGCTTCCTTTACCTCGTCATATTCGTCTGAATTAATCCTTAAAATTCATTGAAGAGCCAGCCACTACCATAAGCAAAATATTCTCTGAGCCATGAATTATAACGGTTAATCAGAGGTGTAGGGGCGGCTACCGTAATGATATGACGATAGCCTTGTTTACGGGCAATCGCGGCAGCTCTTAGGGTATGAAAATCACTAGTAACGATGGCAATGGGTTCATTCAATTGAATATTGAGCTGAGCAAGAATTGGTTGACTATTTTTTAGATTTAAATCAGTACTGGTACTTTTGTCTTCAAGCCAAATACGGGTAGGGGATATAGAGAATTTTTTCTGCACATACTTAGACATAATTTCTGCTTCAGTGTATTTCTCTCTAAAATCCAAACCGCCCGTCATAATGAGGGGAACGTTGGGTTGTTGTTCTGCCAGTGCAGCAGCCTGATCTAAGCGTTGTGCTAAGGTGGCGGAAGGTTTCCCATTTTCTATGCCACTCCCCAAAACGATAATGGCTTTCACAGGGGCTTGCTGAGTATTGTTTTGAGTTGCTAGATGTAAATAGAGAAAAAAGCAAACTACACTCGTGCTCCAAAGTAGAAAACCTAAGCAGCCCACACGCCAGAGGATATTTCTCAATGGTGTTTTATGAATAGAAATTTGAATTTTAGGGTAGAAAATTGCAAAGATCAGTAGTCCTAATCCAATCAACAACGGCAGTATAGTACCTAAATGAATTTTATTGAGACTGATTAAGTAAGCCCCATCCATAAAGAGTGTAGTTCCAATAAGTACTGCCAATAGTCTTTTTAATAGTGTTGATTGCATAGGTATAGATTGGATTTATATATTTAAGATGAATGGTAACTGAGTTTAAGGCATTGCTGCTTATGATATTGAATTGATCAATAAAAAACCGAGCCTATTTAAGCTCGGTTTTTTGTTTTATGCTACTGCTTTTTTAGTACACATCGCGACGATAGCGACCTTCTTGACGAAGTTGTTCTACAGTACTTTCACCTAGAATATCAATGAGGGCTTGATCGACATCTTGGGCCATTCCCTGAATGCTACCACAGACATAAATGACAGCACCACGATTGAACCAAGAGATCAGCTCTGCTGCTTGATTACGCAGAACATGGTGTACATAGATCTTTTCAGCTTGATCACGTGAGAAGGCTAAATCCAGACGTTCTAACATACCTGTGCTTTGCCACGCTTCAATCGTAGTTTGATAGAAAAAGTCATGTTCTCGTTGCCGTTCACCAAAGATCAGCCAGTTTTGGGTGTAATCTGCACGGACACGCGCATGTAATAGACTCATCAGTCCTGCAATACCTGTCCCATTACCAATACAAATGATTGGGCGATTATCATCAATGAGGTGGAATGACTCATTATTACGAATACGTAGTGCAATCTCTTGACCGATTTCAGTGTGTGCAGTTAACCAACCCGAGCCTAAGCCAAGCTCACCAGTACGATCACTTTGCTGACGTACCACTAAACGTAGTGTTTGCTGTGATGGAATGCTGGCAATCGAATATTCACGCGAAGCCAAAGTGTGTAGTTGCTCAAGCAAATGTTCCATGTTGGCAAAAGGTTCAACATCGGTATTTAGTTGTTTGTCCCATAACGCCTGCTCAATTGAAACGGCTAAGGATTCCACCTGAGTTTGGGGTGCAATTTGATGTTTCGCCATAAATTCAGCAATACGCTTCGCACTATTGCCGGGTTGAATTTCTGCAATATCGCCCGCTTGCCAATGTGCCTCATGCTGGGCTTGGAGTTCGATATTAAATGCCGGTGCACCCAGACTATTAGGGTTTAATAAATCACGTTGGGTTAATGTCCAGCGATCAAATGTTTTATCGATGTGCATGGCTTGTAAATCAAGCTTGCTGCTTTTCGCAAGTGCGTTATTCCAACGCTGTATATCTTCATGGTTGGCATTATCGACTTCTATGGTGTCGAACAGTGCGTGTGCTTGGTTTTGTTTGAGCCAAGCCGCAATGGCATGTCCGAAGCTACAATAACTGTCTGGATATTCTTTAGACCCTAAGGCCAATACTGCAAAATGCACATGGCTTAAATCTATTTGACTATTCAGTATTTTCTTGGCAAAACCTGAAGCAAGATCAGGTGCATCGCCCGTACCGTAGGTACTTGCAACAAACAAGATTTGTTGAGCAGATTGCAGATCTTCTAGAGTCAGTTGTTGCACGGTTTTGACCGTTACAGGCTGGCGAGCTTCTTGTAAACTGGTGGCTGTACGCCAAGCCAGTTGTTCAGCCACACCTGTTTGTGATGCATAAGCAATGAGCCAAGGTTTTGCATTTGGATCTACAGTAATGCCGTGATGGCTTAAGCGAGCTGCTTGAGTTAATTTCTTCTGCTTGCGACGTTTAAGATAGAGCATCCATCCTGTGACAAAGAACAATGGCATTGCAAGTGCGGCAAGCATGGCAAAGAAGTGATACACAGGACCAAAGAAGCTACCACGGTGTACGGGCAGCATACTACTCATGATTTTCTCATTGAGCTTTTTGTCTGCATATAATTCAATATTTTGTATGGTCGCAGTTTGATAGTTATAGACGGCTTTATTTCGTGCTCGTTCATGTTGTGGAGCTGGATCGACAAAACCTAGTTCAACTTGACCATCTGCTTTTTTAGGCAGATTCAAGGTGAGTGTGGAATAGTCATGTCCCAGTTTAGCTTGAACACCTGTCCAAGTTTGTGAAAGTACCGTTTGCATCTGTGCTGGACTCAGCTCAGCGTGGCCTCGATTTTGTATATTGGTATTATGAGAACGACCTTGTGAGGCATCACCACGTTGTTCACCTGATGCTCCACGTGGACCTTGCTCTTTAGGTTTACCGCCTTGCATTTCTGGTTTCGGTTGTTCAACACCCATAACTTTAAACATGCCACTACGCCACCAATCATAAGACCAGTAGAGTCCTGTACATGCCATCAGTAAATAAAATATCACCACCCATGTACCAACAACGGCATGTAAATCCCACAGAAAATTACGACCTTTAAGTTTAGGCTTAACAAATAACCATTGTTTAATAGAGTGTTTTTTGGGCCAGCGTAAATATAATCCACTCAAGACGAAGAAAATCAGCATGAGTGTACAAGCGGCCGTAATTTGTTTACCTACAGGTCCAACAGTCAGATTACGATGCAATTGCTGCACAAACTGGAAAAAACCTTGTCCCTTTATTTCTGGTAGAACTTCAGCAGAGTAGGGGTTGACCATCATGTTATAGCCGCGTCGAGCGCCTTCTTTGACAATATTGACCGTGCTTGAAGCAGTAGGGTCTTTCGCAATTGTGATGCTGTTAATTTGGATATTGGAATCGACGTGCTGAAAATGTAAATAGAGTTCAGCTGGTGTCAGCTTGTCTCGATTTTCAGCCTGCACAACATAGCTATCCGTATTGATCCATTTAAGGATTTGTTGATCATAAGAATAAATAGCGCCAGTTACGCCCATGATGGACAGTATTAATCCAGCGGTAATCCCCATAAACCAATGAATTTGGAAAAATATTTTTTTCAACATGATGGTCAAGTGTTGGAAGTGTGAAAAAATTGACGAAATTATAACTTAAGATTTAGAAGATAATGTGGATTTTGAGGATAATATTTATTCTCATTATCATTTTTAATTTGTTTCGTAAAAAAGCCTTCATATTTCAGAAGGCTTTTTTTGTATTCGGCTGCTTAGATTTTCTTCGCTTCGCCTACAGATTCATTTAGATGTTTGCGAATGGTTTCGAAAGAGAAATTACGCGAGTCCATACGCTTAGGTAAAATATAGGCACCTTGTTGACCTTTCACTTTAAAGTTCAGCAACATAAATTCTGGTGTGTTATACCATTCGTAAATGTCTTTCCAGCCAATTGCACCAACACCTTCTTGCATGCCCATTTGTTGGCGCATCACGAGACCGTGAGGTTGTACGCCCAATTTTACGCCTTTGATTTCCTGTGCAGGAAATTCATTCATTTTGCGTTTAACATACCATTCTAAGCCATAAATACGAATTGCAAGGTATAAAGCCACCCCAACAATTGCCACCCAGCAGAAAATGGTTGAGTAGTTTTTTAATAAGATGATGCCCACAATCGCAAGAGCTACGATGGCACCCATAATCATCCATGCTTTGGTGCTAATTTTATTGGTACTACGCCAAATCACCATCTGAGCATGACGTTGCTCAGCTTCAGAGATTTCGTAGTTCACAGGTTGTAGCGTGTAAGCGTATAAATTTTTTGCGGTCATAGTGAAAAGAGCAAATTTAAAACTGGAGAAAGTTTAGCATTAAATAGTCATGGTTGATACGTTATAAATGCATTGTATTGCGGGGAAATTGCTGCTTTTTTAACAGCAATTTTTTAAATGCCCCGCAAGCCTATTTGTAATGTGTAGAATTTAATATCTTTTATAAAGATGCAAACTCGGTCGCCTGATCGTCACGTTCGTTGCTCAAGTTTTGTTTGAGGTGACTCAATTGCTGTAAGATGCTGAACATTAAAGATAATTGCTGCAAAATAATCAAAGACAATTGATCTTCTTTTTTATCTTGCGTCAGGCGTTGTCGAATGGTTTGCAGCATATTTTGCGTCGTTAAATCAGGCATTTCATCTTTAAGTAATGCCCCTTGAATATCCTCCTGTGCTTGATTCAGCAAATTTAGAATTTCAGGATCTGTGATTTGGGCACGATGTGCGCCAAGTGCAGCGATATAACTCAAGAAGGTATGATTCAGACAAAGAAACTCAAAGGCCTGACTTTTTTGCGTAGGGTCAAAGTCGGGTTCGGTCGCAAGGGTTGAAATAAGGGATGCTACATCAGCATCTGTATTGTGTGCGGCACGTCGGACCACACGATAATTCAAACCATTATTTCGACCTTGTTTATATTGTTGAATCACTTCATTTAAATAGTTACATTGAGCCTGTAAGCTACGTTGAATACTATGCGGCAGACGACGGAATTTCCAATCTGGAAAAATAAAGGTCACTCCTAGCCATGCAAGGGCGCAACCAATCAAGGTATCAATCATTCGTGGTACGGCTGCCGAAAATCCTAAACCATCTAAATTAAAATTAATTAAGGCCAAAATAGTGATAAAGGCAGTCGCTTGCGCATATTGTTTACTGCGTAATTCAAAAAACAACACGCCACTCAAAACTAGCAGCAGTAACTGACCTTCAATTGAAGGAATAAAGTACAGCACCGCTTCACCAATGATAATCCCGATGAGTGTGCCGACGATGCGTAGGCGGAGTCGCCGTTTGGTGGCATTAAAGTTGGGTTGGCAAACAAATAGGGCAGTTAAGATAATCCAGTATCCATATTGAATTTGGGTGACTTGTACAAAAATATAGCTGACCAACAGCACAATGGAGAGTCGAATGGCATGGCGAAATAAGACGGATTCAGGTGTAAGATGCTGTTTGATTCGAATGACAATATCATCCCAACCTTTAAGGTCATCATCCTTCAGTTGGTTTTCAATATGTTTGCTTTTATCAAAAACAATATTTTGTTCAGTTTCCAAGTTACGCAGTTGCGCATCAATGGACTTCAGGTTTTGGTATAGAGAAAACAGGGCATTGATCCAAATCGGATCGTAATGGTTATCGTCGCGTAATTTTTCTAAAGATACCTTTAGATTTTGAAAAGCATGTTTAAAGCGCTTGTTATGTTTATAGTTTTTCCGCAATAAAATGCTTTCACTTAAATCTTTACAGGCTTTACCTTGAATAGACAAGATGCGTTGAAAGCGAAACAGGATATCGCTGTGTTCAAAAACTTTGGTCAGAATTTGATAGTCAATGTGGGCGGAATCTGCACGTTCATGGATATCTTGTGCGACAAAATAATATTGTAAACTACGCCGAGTATCGCGTTGACCACGGTCACCTTTTAAGCGAGTGAGCAGGGCTGTTTTCATTTCGTTAAAAATGCCCACCAATTTGCCATTTTCCAGTGACAAATCAATCATGCTTTGCTGGTAGCTTTGTGGAGTCATATCGACATCAAAAAGATTGGATTTTGCAAACAGGAAATTGCCCAGTGAGGAATAGCATTCGGATAATTTGTCTTGCACCTGACGCACGGGGAATAACAAGAAGCTGATGGTTGAAATTAAGCCATACCATGCGGCGCCTGCAACCAATAGCGAGGGTTGCATATACCATTCTTCAAATAAATGTACGCCCAACATGGAATATACGGAAATGACCAAACAACCATAAGAAATGGTGGCATAGCGGCGCCCCAAAGAGCCCAATAAAATAAAACCAATACAAGAGATGATCAGCCCGATGGCGAACAAAACAGGATGTGGGAAAAGAAAATAAATAGAGGTTGCTGTAACAAAAAAACCGATATAGGTATAAACCAAATTTAAAAGACGCACCGAGAAGCGGTCATCAATGTCACTGAGACCCGCGGCAACAACACCTAAGGTGAGGGGGATGGTTGCCAGTTGATAGTCTAAAAAATAGGGAACAAAAGCAGTCCCTGAGAACGCAATAATCATGCGCACGTTATACATAAAAGAGGTGTTATAAGTGGTTTGCTTCAGACGAGTAAGCCAAGTGTTCAAGTGGTTTCCTTCAAGAGATGTACATCAAACCTTTATGTGAAAAGTAGGTTTGAGTCAGGATTTAATTTCACTTTTTTGATCAAGAAATAATACTATGGAGAGTGTAAGCTTGTCTTGTTTCTTCGTAGTTAAAATTAAATATGAATACTCTGCAATCTCCCGTAAAAAAAACATATTCGACTTCTTGGATCATGTTATTGGCCCTATTAACTGCTTTAGGTCCACTTTCCATTGATATGTATTTACCTGCTTTACCACAGATGGCAAAAGACTTTGGGGTCAGTACCCAAATGGTGGCAAATACTTTACCTGCTTATTTTCTGGGGCTTGCCATAGGGCAGTTAATTTATGGACCTTTGAGTGATCGGATTGGGCGGAAGAAACCACTGTACTTTGGCTTAACTCTATATGTGGTTGCCAGTTTATTGTGTGTGCTTGTAAGTAATGAATGGGCACTCATAGCTGCCAGAGTATTACAAGCACTTGGGGGATGTGTAGGGGTGGTGATTGCACGAGCCGCGATTCGAGACCGTTTAGATATGAATGCCTCTGCGCAGGCTTTTGCCAGTATGATGATTGTGATGGGGGTTGCACCAATTTTGGCACCCACACTGGGAGCATTGGTACTCAGTTATTTTAATTGGCATGCCATTTTTGTTTTTCTGATGATGATTGGTGTGGCTTGCTGGTTATGTATTCATTTCTTCTTTCAGGAAACCTTAGCGCCTGAACGTCGTCTACGTTTAAATTTAACCCAAGTTTTTCAGTTGTATGCGGCTATTTTTCAAGATCGTAGCTTCCGTGTCCCAATGCTTGCAGGCTGTTTCTCGGGTGGTGTGCTGTTTTGTTATATCAGTTCATCCGCAGCTATCCTCATGAATGGCTATGGTCTGAATCAGCAACATTTTGCGATTGCTTTTGGTTCCAATGCTTTTGGTATTATGTTGTTATCGACCCTAAACAAAAAAATGGGTAAACATCTTTCTGTCTTTACCCGTCTGAAAATTGGCGGATTTATTCAGCTTGCAGGTGCCTTAGTGTTAGTGCTTGCAGGTCTGTTGCAACATGCGCCGATTGGACTGGTGTATGCGGGTATGTTCTTGGCGGTTTCAGGGATTGGTTTTACAGGGCCGAATGCCATGGCATTGGCGATGTCAGAACAAGGTGCTCGTGCAGGAACCGCAAGTGCAGTAATGGGCAGCATGCAATTTGCTTGTGGCTTGCTGGGAGGGGTGATTCTGAATTTCTTGGTCTGGACAGACTTAATGAATATGGCGACTTTAATGTTGTGCTTTATTAGTATCGCGATGTTGGCAATCTTTAGTTTATCTCCAGAAAAAGTAATGGCTCAGTCATAGGGCTGAAGCGAAGTAAGACAGCCATCATCATGATTAAAAAAAGATGGCTGTCTTTGAATATGGAGCTATGGGCTATTTACGTAGAAATTGCTTAAAGTTACGTAGAATACGGTAGCTGACATACAACGCAATCAGCGCAAAGATGGCAATCCCGAAGACCACATACTTTAATTGCTGAATGTCTTGTTGGAAGAAATTTTGGATTTGCGCATCGCTATAATTAAAGCGGCTGACTTTCTGAGTTTGGCTGTCATGAAATTGAATATGTTGAATGTAATGCTGCTGTCCAATTTGTTTCAAACCAAGCGAGTCAATTTGACGTCGATGAGTTTGATTTTCAGCATCGATACACAGGTCTTGGGCATAATGCTCACAGCTTATTTTGGCAATAAAGCCTTGGTTGGCGACTAAAATAAAAACGGATTCGTCAGGTTTTTGATTGTTGGTGACCAAGACTAACGGTTTAGCTGTGCTAGATTTCAGCTCAAACTGCTGAGCTTGAGCCAAAGCCTGAGAGGCATTTTTAATTTCTAATGTTTTGACAATACATGTCCAGACCAATGCCAAGGTAATTAAAAAAATACTGGTTGCGAAACACAGGCGAAATACGGTTTTAATGGTCTGGTGCATAAATGAGTCAATATCCTAAAAGTTTAAAGCGCAAAATAGTGGGAGTCATTTGAATAGGGATTCAATCTAAACGCTTTGTTTAATTTTGCACAAGTTTTATGTTAAAAAAATTAACGAAACTAGGAGGCTAGCTTTAAAAGGCGGTACACTAAAAATGTAAAAAACAGTGTTTAATTCAATATTTAGTTTATAAAACATTGAGTTCATTCGCTTGATTTCACCCCTTGGTTAGCATCGGAACTCGCATGGGTAATTTTTTATTTCTTCAAATTTTCACCGTTATTTTTGCCTTATCAATTGCGACCACGATTTTTAACAAGCGAATTTTAGGTTTTCCACAGGCCATAGGCGTTCCTATCGTTTCTGCAATTTTTGTCTTTATTTTGCAGTGGGGAGCTAGTTTACTCAACGGTAATCAGTTTATTACCATCAATATTCATAATATCGAAAATGCTGTACGTCACATCGACTTTTATGACTTTCTGATTAATGGGGTGATTTGTTTTATTTTGACCTCCTCAGCCTTGAAATTCAAAGTGTCCGATTTACGCAGTTATTGGAAGCCAATCAGTATTTTAGCCAGTATCGCATTGGTGTTATGTGCTGTTTTTTTTGGTGTCGTACTCTATGGTTATCAATTTTTGGTTGGGAAGCATGTCGATCTGTTGGTGTTATTGCTTTTGGGCGCGGCTTTAGGTGCGACAGATCCGATTGGGATTAAAGGGGTATTAAGTTCGGTTCGTGCGCCGCATCATTTAATTGTTAAGTTGGAAGGCGAATCCTTATTTAATGATGCAATGTGTATTGCCTTATTCATGACCTTACTCAATGTCTTGCAAGGTGAGCATTTTAGTTTTATTGGTACACTACAAACCTTACTGTATGAAATTGTCGTCGCAATTATTATTGGTTGGGGTTTTGGTCTAGCCATTTTGAGATTGCTTCGTGGCAAACATGAAATGGAATCCCTTATTTTAACTACCGCTTTACTGGCATGCGGATCTTACTTGGTTGCACTGTTTGCACATGCTTCCGCACCAATTGCCTGTGTATTTGGTGGCTTAATTGTCGGAAATCGTTGGAAAGAAATTCTACAAGAACGTGAGATTCGGGAGGTCAATCACTTTTGGCATACCGTTGAGGGAATTATTAACTCCTTCTTATTTACCTTAATTGGTTTAGAACTCTTTATTCTAGATTTAAGCGTGAGTCTGATTTTGGGCGGTATTATTGCCTTTATTATTTTGCATGCATCACGTTTTGCAGCGAATTATCTTGCCTTTGCCTTTTTCCCAAGTTTCCGACACAAAAGTTATAACGGGAGTTTAGCGATTCTTTCTTGGGGTGGGGTACGAGGTGGAATTTCACTGGCTTTAATTCTTGCTGTTGCCAATATTCCACAATTGAGTGAATACAGCAGTATTCTGATTGGATACACCTTTATTAGCGTACTTTTATCGGGATTGGTCTGTGGATTAGGGCTACCTGCCGTGATGAATGCCTTTTATTACAACCCTAATGAAGAAACAGAAGGCTTTAAAGGTTGGTATCAGCGTTTGTGCCATAAGATGAACCGTAAAGGTTTTCAGTATATCGTCGGGGAAGATGCGACTGGCAATGAAACCATCACCATTTATAACCCCGATGCCTTTGTCGATGTAAAAGCAGATGATGGGGTTGCAGCGGTGCATAATCCAGAAAAAGTCCAAGAAGTGAAACGACTGGAGAGCCCAGGTAACTTCTAATTGATCTTCAGCCTAGGAATAAACTCCAAATGCCTATTGCTAAAACATCTTCCCAAGAATTAGCACTGTTAATTCTGCAAGTGGTTGCTTTAATTCCTTATGGAAAAGTTGCAACCTATGGGCAAATTGCCAAGATGGCGGGTTTGCCCAAACATGCCCGTTTAGTTGGGCGTGTACTGCAACAAGTTGAAGATCAGCATTTGCCTTGGCATCGTGTGATTAATTCGCAAGGTAAAATTAGCCTAAGTAAATTGGACGATCAGGGGGATAATCTTCAAATTGTAAAATTACAAGCAGAGAATATTGTTGTGATTGCGGGGAAGATAAATTTAAAGCTCTATCAGTGGAATGGAGAAATTTGTAAAGTTGGTTGAAGGGTCTTACACCCAATGCTGAGTATGAATGTAAGACCAAGTTGATTAATCAAATTATTGACGAACCACCAATACAGGTACACTTGTGTCGCCCAGAATTTTTTGTGCAACACTACCTAAGAAGAATTTTTTTAGCCCTGTACGACCATGTGAGCCAATCACAATTAAATCGGCATTGGTTTCTTTGGCAGCATTAAGAATTTCCTGATGGATCATTTGCCCTTCAAGTAAACGAGTTTCAACAGTTAAGCCTTCAGCACCAAATTTAGCTTTGGCATCTTCAAGTGTACCTTCAATTGATGTACGAGCACGTTCAATCAGATCGTTAGTCTGTGCCGCAGTAATATATTCGGCTGCAATGTAAGGGTCTAAAGCAAGTACTTGCACAACCGTAATTTTACTGCCAAAGACTTTGGCAAGTTCTGCTGCTTGCTTCACTGCTGCAAAAGAGGTTTCTGAACCGTCAACTGGAACTAAAATATTTTGATAAGCCATCTGTATTACTCCTTGTTTTCATTACAATCTTTTCTAAAACTGTTTTATCTGAGAGTTGCGACTCAAAACTATTGTTTATACTTTTATACTAACGCTAATTTTGATTTTATAAAACCTAGTATTTTCATAAGGATAAGGCTTTATAAACCGTCGATTCCATAACTTAACTTAGCATGTTTTTTGTCTAAAAAGTATGCGTTGTTGTACTAAAGTCGGGTAAAAATTGTGATAAAAATGAAACAGCTAAGTTAAAGCATATTTTTATTAGAAATAGGCTTAAATGAGTGAAACTTGGTCAGGTTTGTAAGGCATAGTATGATGTTGCTAACTTATTAATAACAAACAATACATGACTGATCAAACCCAATTAAACTGGAACAGAACAAATTTAGACAATATTGAAACTGCTTGGGAGGGTGACCTTTGGGATCGTAAGCGTCTAGGTATTCAACTGACGAGCTATGTTGATCGTTTGCAGTGTGGAGCTGTACTCACTTTAGATGCCCGTTGGGGTGAAGGGAAAACTTGGTTTGTTCGAAACTGGCAAAAGCACTTAGAAGATGAAAATCATCATGTGATTTATTTAGATGCATTTGCAAATGATTATTTGGATGATCCATTTTTAACTATCGCTGCTGAAATTAGCCAAACATTTAAAAATTCAGACAATATTGATGATGCAGATGTGAATAGTTTTAATGAGAAAACGGCATCTGTCTTAATTTCTTTAGCCGCAATACTTCCTGTAATCGCAGCAAAAGCTGGCTTGCATTGGATTGGTCTTGGTGGTGCAGGTGAGGCAATTCAAGAAGTTTATAAAGATGGTAAAGATATTTATGACTCAGTCAGTGATGAAATTACTGGTAAATTAAAAGAACATATAGAAAAGAAAATTGAAAATCATCACTTAGAGAAAGAGTTGATTCAAGATTTCAAAAGGGAGTTAAATCAATTAGCTGATAAGTTAGAAAAACCATTAGTTTTTATTATTGATGAATTGGATCGTTGCCGTCCTGATTTTGCAATTCGTTTGATTGAAAAAATTAAGCATTTCTTTGATATTCCTAAAATTGTTTTTGTTTTGGTAATGGATAAGACTCAATTTTCAAAGGTTGTTTGTCATAACTATGGTTATGATGAAGAGTCAGGTGAAGAATATTTAGATAAATTTGTGGATTTCACAATTAGACTCAAAAGCACATTAAATGAACCTGACTTTTATGCAGAGGTGATTAAACATTTATTCGTGAATGTGCTTGGCTATAAATATGAGTTGTTAGAAAGTAATAATTTTTATCATGAGTGCAGAGCATATAATCAAGCCACTGGATATTCCAAAAGAGAAATTATAAATTTAATCCATAGGTTTTCATTATTAGTAACAGGAGATGATAAGAAGGACTCTCTAGTTCTAGCAGCTTTATTTTTCAAAAACTCTGAAGATTTATTTAAAGATATTTTTTTAGCCATCCATAATTATACAGATTTTATAATTCGTAAAAATAATAGTGCTTTTGGAGATGTGTGGTATGAAACTGATAGAGAACAAAGATCAAATATTATGCTGAATGTGTGGAGTAATTCATTCGGTGTAACATCATCTATTGTTAACTTTATAAACTTAGTTAAACAAAATATTGGAGATCGTGAGTCATTCATCAGTAGCTCTATATTTACACAGAAAATTGATCAAAAAATATTGTCATTACTTCAAAGTTATTCAATAAATTCTTTGTGTCAATCAAACCAGTTTGATCTTAAATGGTTTCAATATATAGAGTCAGGTATAAAACATTAAGTAAGATTTATATAAGCCTTTAGTATTTCTACATCATCCGTCTGTAACTGCTCACGCATCTTTAAAAACTGCTTTTCATCTAAGTCATAAAGTTTAAGGGCAAGCAGTTTTTGAATATCATCTTCTGGAAAGCGGTATTTAATAATTTTTGCAGGTACACCACCTACAACCGCATAAGGTGGTACATCTTTGGTGACTACAGCACCCGTCGCAACCACAGCACCTTCACCCAGTGTGACCCCTTGCATAATCATGGCACGAGAGCCAATCCAGCAACCATCGCCAATAATAGTATTTCCAGCAGGGACAAAACTACGTGTATCAAAGGGAAAAGCTGAAATCCAGTCGGTACGATGTAGCTGATTCCCACCCATCATAATCACACATTCTGCGCCAAAACAGACGAAGTTGCCGATATAAAGTTGGTCAATCGGTTTTTCAGGAGTTGATGGCTTGTCATGTAAATAGCGTACAACACAACGCTCAAAACCCTGATCCCAATAGGCTGAATAATATGAATAATTACCTTTAATGTGAATATTCGGATTCTTCACGGTCTTTGAGATGAATTCAAATTCACACCAATGTTTGACAGGGGAGTTAATCAAAGGTTCAGACATAAAAGACATCACAAAGCATGAGGATGTGTATTATAGCGGATCATATGGCGTTTCCCTATTGGGTCATTTTGATGTGATTGTTTGTTGTATATCCAGATGACCATGCTGTGCTAACGAAAGAGATTCCAAAATAACCTAAACCCATGTTGGATAGAATTGGGAAAAAGAAAACCGGCAATAGCGGAAATTATGGTCGTCATCAGGATGATCATCACTGAGCTAGTACTGCTGTTAATATACATTGACCATGTGAATGCAAGCATTATTCCAAGGAAAATGCCACCAATTGCGTAGTAGAAAGCTTGGATGATTCTATTGTCCATTATTTGAGTAGTCGTTTTGAATATATGTTTATATTTATCTTAAAAGGTTTTGTACAAAAAAGCCCCTCAGCAGAGGGGCTTGAATCGCTAATTAAATAAAATTAGAGATATTCAACGCTAACAATTTCGTATTCAACTTCGCCATTTGGCGTTTGAATTTTTGCTTCGTCGCCTTCGCTTTTGCCCAAAAGGCCACGTGCGATAGGAGAGTTCACTGAAATTTTATTGATTTTAAAATCAGCTTCGTCATCGCCCACGATCATATAGGTCTTTTGTTCTTCGGTATCTAAGTTTTCGATAGTGACTGTCACCCCAAAAACCACACGACCGTTCTGTTCAAGTTCTTTTACATCGATCACTTGAGCCGCACCCAATTTACCTTCGATGTCTTGAACACGACCTTCACAGAAGCCTTGTTGCTCACGCGCAGCATGGTATTCCGCATTTTCTTTCAAATCCCCGTGCTCACGTGCTTCAGCAATTGCCGCAATAATACGTGGACGTTCAATACTTTTTAATTGATGTAATTCTTTCTCTAAGGCTAATTTGCCTTGGGGAGTCATAGGATAACGTTGCATTGTTGTCCCTCAAGTCTGTGAGTGTAAAAAAATATAGGTTTATAAATGAAAAAAGCCCGCCACCGAGAGGTGACGGGACTTCTCGGTAAACGAATTAACCTACAGTTTGTAAATCTTGCAAACGGTATACATCCATTGGCAATTGAATCGCAAAAGCTTGGCATACAGCATCAGCACCGTTCAAGGTCGTCGTGTTATACACTTTCGCTTGAAGCGCTGAACGACGAATCGAGAACGAATCTTGTTGAGCTTGTTTGCCTTCAGTTGTATTGATAATGAGGTGAACTTCGCCATTTTTCAAGCGGTCCACGATATTAGGACGGCCTTCAGTGACTTTATTTACACGTTCACACTCAATACCCGCAGCTTTAATGAACTCATAAGTACCGCCAGTCGCAAGTACTTTGAAACCAAAGCCTACCAGTTGCTTCGCAATACCAACAGCACGAGGCTTGTCTGAATCACGCACAGAGATAAATGCATGCTTCACTTCGCCTTCTGTAGGAAGACCCGGTACGCGTTCATTCGAGCCTAACACAGCTTTATAGAATGCTTCACCAAATGTTTTACCTACGCCCATTACTTCGCCTGTAGATTTCATCTCAGGGCCAAGAATAGGGTCAACACCCGGGAATTTGTTGAATGGGAACACCGCTTCTTTTACAGAGAAGTGAGTCGGGATGATTTCTTTAGTGAATCCTTGAGATTCTAAAGATTGACCCGCCATACAACGTGCAGCGACTTTTGCTAAAGACTCACCGATACATTTAGAAACGAATGGCACAGTACGAGACGCACGTGGATTCACTTCTAGGATGTAAACGTCTTCGCCTTTTACAGCAAACTGTACGTTCATCAAACCAACAACGCCAAGCTCTTTCGCCATAGCAACAGTTTGACGACGCATTTCGTCTTGGATTTCAACTGAGAGCGAGTATGGAGGAATCGAACATGCTGAGTCACCTGAGTGAATCCCTGCTTGTTCAATGTGCTGCATAATACCGCCAATCACAACGTCTTTACCGTCAGATACACAGTCTACGTCAACTTCAATCGCATCATCTAAGAAACGGTCAAGAAGAACAGGCGCTTCATTTGATGCTTGAACCGCATCACGTAAGTAGCGTTTAAGCTCTTCGTCGTTGTATACGATTTCCATCGCACGACCACCGAGTACATAAGAAGGACGTACCACAAGTGGATAGCCTACTTTAGATGCTTCAGCCATACCTTCTTCAGCAGATTTTACGATGCTGTTGTTGGGTTGACGAAGTTGAAGACGTTGAATCATTTGTTGGAAACGTTCACGGTCTTCTGCGCGGTCAATCGCATCTGGTGATGTACCGATAATTGGCGCACCCGCTTCTTCTAAAGCACGAGCCAATTTAAGCGGCGTTTGACCACCGTACTGAACGATAATGCCTTTTGGCTTTTCAGTACGTACGATTTCAAGTACATCTTCCAAAGTGATTGGTTCGAAGTACAAACGATCAGAAGTGTCGTAATCCGTTGAAACAGTTTCAGGGTTACAGTTCACCATGATGGTTTCGTAGCCATCTTCACGCATTGCAAGCGCCGCGTGTACACAGCAGTAATCGAATTCGATACCTTGACCAATACGGTTAGGACCACCACCGATCACCATGATTTTATCTTTATCAGATGGGTTTGATTCACACTCTTCATCGTAAGTTGAATACATGTATGCAGTGTCAGATTCGAATTCTGCTGCACAAGTATCCACACGTTTGTAAACTGGAGTCACGCCCAAGTTCCAACGGTGCTTACGGAATTGTTTTTGTGAAATACCCATCAAGTTCGCGATGCGAAGGTCAGATAAACCTTTACGTTTGAACGAACGGATGTTGTCTGCGTTTAGATCACCAAAACCTAAAGTTTTGATTTCATTTTCAGTTTTGATGATGTCTTCGATTTGGATCAAGAACCATTTATCGATTTTTGTCGCTTGGAACACATCTTCTAACGTGAAACCATGACGGAATGCATCAGCCACATACCAAATACGCTCTGGACCCGGAACTTTAAGTTCAACCAAGATCTTTTCTTTCGCGCCTTCAGTACCTACTGCGATTTTTTCATCAAAACCACATGCACCCACTTCAAGACCACGAAGCGCTTTGTTTACAGACTCTTGGAAGTTACGACCAATCGCCATCACTTCACCCACAGATTTCATTTGCGTGGTGAGCGTTGCGTCTGCTTGTGGGAATTTTTCGAAGTTGAAACGTGGAATTTTTGTTACCACGTAGTCAATCGCAGGTTCGAACGAAGCAGGAGTCGTTCCGCCCGTTATGTCATTTTTCAATTCATCAAGGGTATAACCGACAGCCAGTTTCGCTGCAATTTTTGCAATCGGGAAACCTGTTGCTTTCGATGCAAGTGCAGATGAACGCGATACACGCGGGTTCATCTCGATGATCACCATACGGCCAGTATTTGGGCAAATACCGAACTGAACGTTAGAACCACCTGTTTCAACACCAATTTCGCGAAGAACTGCTAAAGATGCATTACGCATCAATTGGTATTCTTTGTCTGTCAATGTTTGCGCAGGAGCAACAGTGATAGAGTCACCTGTGTGCACGCCCATTGGGTCAAAGTTTTCGATCGCACAAACGATAATACAGTTATCGTTTTTGTCACGAACAACTTCCATTTCGTATTCTTTCCAACCAATTAAAGATTCATCAATCAATAATTGTTTAGTTGGAGAAAGATCGAAACCGCGTTCACAGATTTCAAGGAATTCTTCTTTGTTATAAGCGATACCGCCACCTGAACCACCCATGGTGAATGATGGACGGATAATCACAGGGAAGCCGAAGCGCGCTTGGATTTCTAACGCTTCTTCCATGTTCTCAGCAATCGCAGCTTTTGGACATTCAAGACCAATTTTACGCATTGCTTCATCAAACAGTTTGCGGTCTTCAGCTTTTTCAATCGCTTCTTTACTCGCACCGATCAATTCAACATTGTATTTTTCTAAAATACCGTTGGCATCAAGTGCAAGCGCACAGTTCAGTGCTGTTTGACCACCCATTGTTGGAAGGACAGCATCTGGACGCTCTTTTTCAATGATTTGTGCAACAGTCTGCCACGTGATTGGCTCGATATAAGTTGCGTCTGCCATAGCAGGGTCGGTCATAATGGTTGCTGGGTTAGAGTTCACCAAAATAACACGGTAGCCTTCTTCACGAAGAGCTTTACACGCTTGTGCACCTGAGTAGTCAAACTCACATGCCTGTCCGATGACAATCGGACCTGCACCAATAATTAAGATACTTTTAATGTCTGTACGTTTAGCCATGATCGCTTCCTTAATTACTTCTTAGATGCTTCGATAAGTTCGATGAAATGATCGAACAATGGTGCGCAGTCATGCGGACCAGGGCTTGCTTCAGGGTGACCTTGGAAGCTGAACGCTGGTTTGTCTGTACGATGAATCCCTTGAAGAGTTTGATCGAACAAAGACTTGTGCGTAGCTTTCAAGTTTGCTGGAAGTGTTTCTGCATCCACTGCGAAGCCGTGGTTTTGCGAAGTAATCATCACTATGCCAGTTTCCATGTTTTGAACAGGGTGGTTGGCACCATGGTGGCCGTGAGGCATTTTCACCGTTTTTGCACCTGAGGCAAGTGCAAGAATTTGGTGACCCAAGCAAATACCAAAGACAGGTAGGTTGCGAGCGTCTTCTACAATTGTTTTTACAGCTTCAATTGCGTAGTCACATGCAGCTGGATCGCCAGGGCCGTTCGATAAGAACACGCCATCTGGATTCAATGCAAGCACGTCAGCAGCAGGAGTTTGTGCAGGCACGACAGTGAGTTTACAACCGCGGTCTGCAAGCATACGTAAGATGTTGGTTTTGACACCGTAGTCGTATGCAACAACATGGAATTTAAGTTCAGGTTGTGTGAAGCCTTTGCCTAATACCCAAGAACCTTCTGTCCATTCGAAACCAGTTGGGTCACAGCATTCTTTAGCTAGGTCTAAACCATTTAAACCACCGAAGGCACGTGCTTTTTCTAAAGCTTGCTCTTCAGTAATATTTTCACCAGCAAGGATGCAACCATTTTGCGCACCTTTGTCACGCAAAATACGGGTTAATTTACGCGTATCAATATCTGCAATTGCGACAACATTATGTTCTTTTAAGTATTCGCCTAAAGATTGCGTTGATCGGAAGTTGCTATGCAATAAAGGCAGGTCACGAATGATCAATCCGTTGGCCCATACTTTATGAATTCGACCTGACTCAGCGTCTTCATCATTACAACCTGTGTTACCGATATGAGGGTAAGTTAAAGTCACAAGTTGTTGTGCATAACTCGGGTCAGTCAAAATTTCTTGATAGCCAGTCATGGCAGTGTTGAAAACGACTTCACCAGTCGTACTACCCGATGCACCAATAGACGTTCCTTTAAAGATCGTACCATCGGCAAGGGCTAAAATTGCTGGGGTGCTCAAACCAAAGCTCCTGAAATTTAGGCTGTAAAAAAGCGAGTAGACGAAAAAAAAGGAAGGCTATCTAAAAACCTACCCTCCCTATGTCTGCTCGCTTGAACTTAACATGGCACTATACGCAACTTTACCCATAAAGTCCATGCCAATAAGACGGAATTAACAAGATAAAGGGTTTTTATTTTGTAGAGAAAGCAGTTTTAAGTTTTTAAAAGAAAAATGTAACAACAAATAATTGTCTGACAAATCAGAATCTAAATTTTATCAAATCACGTTAAGCTGTCGCTGTGTATATAACAACAGGAATAAAATCATGACTGAACAAGAAAAAGTGACCAAATCAAAGCCAGCGTTGAAAGAAGTCGTTGCAGAAAGCACTGAAAAGCTTGAGCAAGTGGCGAAAGAAGCAACAGAGCAGGTCACTGAAGCCGTAGTTGAAAGTAAAGAAAAGATTGAGGCAGAAGCGAAACAGCTTAATGCCAGTGTGCAAGATCAAATTCGTCAGTTGAAAGAAGATGTATTGCAGCGTATCGACAGTTTGAAATCACAATTAAATCTGTCTCAGAAAGATTTGACTGAGCTTAAAGATTTTGTGAAAACTGAAGTTAATGCTGTGATTGATGATTTGAGCAAATTTGGTAAAGAGTTAAAAGATGATGTGAGTCAGATTTCTGTCAAGCATAAAGATCAACTCACTGAAACTTTTAAACGTTCTAAAGAGCATACGCTTGAAGCTTGGAATAAAGTATCAAGTAAAGAAATCTCTTGAGCTTGTGAGTAAATAAAAACCTTTAAGCTTCACCTCTCCTTGTAAAGGGAGAGGAGTTGAATTGCTTTAGAGCTGATGTAGCCAATCACGCTTGTTGTGGAAGTCTGCATTTGGACTGCTATGCTGCATGGCGTAGAACTGTTCACCTTGAGCAGTTTTTAGCACAGCCGTTAAACCAATAAATAAGTCAGACCATTTCAACTTATGTTTCAGTATAAATTCGGTTAAATCTAAACTGACATTCAGTCCATAGTGCGTGCGCTTAAGTTGATTTAACTCAATATCATACGCAGCATGTGGCGGCATATCTTCAGGATAGCGATACTCTTCAAATTGATAAACTTGCCACGCTTGAGAAGGCGACAAATTGATTTCACGATAAAAATCTTCGTCTTTCACACCAATAAAAATCTCAAAGCAGGTGCTTTCCCAAAGAAAATCCTGACGTGGGTGAGCGGAAACCAATGCAGGCCACTCAATCCACTGATTCGGGTCACGAATCCAAAATCCGACATTTAGATTAAACGGGCTGACTTGTTCAATCGCGCCGACCACTGAAATCGCTTGAAAGCGACGATCAAATGCACTGAGCTCGTAGCTTGCCATAAATTGAAATTACTTAGATAAATGTGCGTGGCGAACAAGGTTCGAAAGTTTTGGATTTTGTTGCTTAGCTTTTTTATAAAGCAGGGCAATTTTACCAATCGTTTGCACGACTTCAGCACCTGTCACTTCCGAGATTTCAGCAATAGCCGCTACACGTGCTTCACGATCTTCACCAGCAATTTTAACTTTGATAAGTTCGTGATCATTTAATGCACGGGTAGTTTCCTCAACGACATTTTCAGTCAAACCTTGACCACCAATCATTACTACAGGATTAAGTGCATGACCAATTTGACGTAAACGCTTGCGTTCCTGAATAGATAAAGCCGCCATGAAAGATAACCTAATTTTAAAAACGACCTAGTATAGCAAAATTGAGTTGAAGCGGTTGAAATAATCGATCTTGTTGATTGAAAAAAACAGCAGGATAAAGTGGATTTTGATACAGATGTATACTGCAAGCACTTGGTTTTTCACGTACAATAAAAAATTAGAAGTTTTTATACGCATAGAGAGTTATGGCAACACGCATTACCAATCAAAAATTATCCCAAAGTAGTCGTGCGTGGATGAGAGAACATCTTGATGATCCTTTCGTGAAAAAAGCGCAAAAGGAAGGTTATCGAGCACGTGCTGCTTATAAGTTGTTGGAAATTCAAGAAAAATATAAAATTATTAAGCCCGGTATGACCGTGGTGGATTTGGGAGCTGCTCCAGGGAGTTGGTCTCAAATCGCAGGAAAACTGGTCGGTGACAAAGGTTTAGTCATTGCATCAGATATTTTAGAAATGGATGCTTTACCAGATGTGACTTTTTTACAAGGCGACTTTCGTGAGGAAGAAGTCTTCGAAAAATTGTTAAATATTTTAAATGGGCGCGTTGTTGACGTTGTAATTTCAGATATGGCCCCCAATACATCAGGTAATAAGGCTGTAGATCAACCTCGTCAAATTTACCTTTGTGAGCTTGCATTAGATTTTGCCAATAAGGTTTTAGGACCGAAAGGGCAGTTTGTGGTGAAAGTTTTCCAAGGCACTGGATTTGACGAATTCCGTAAACAAGTGGTCGATAGTTTTGACGTGCTGAAGACGGCTAAGCCGGCTGCATCACGTGCTCGTTCGAAAGAAGTTTTTTTAATCGGCCAAGGGCGCAAGAAGGCTTTGAAGTAAAGTTTACTTGCCAACGCGTTAAAAATTGTGCATTTTGTACTTTTTTACATTATTGAACAGCTGGGTTTACAGCTTACATTATTAAGGTCACCCATCCTTGGGCATGATCAAATTAGATTGATATGGGAATAAAGCTTTGAGCGATCTCTTCAAGAATGCCGTGTTGTGGCTCATTATACTGGGTGTGCTGATTTTAATTTTCAGCAACATCAGTGACCGTGATAAGCCAACTGCAATGAACTATTCAGAGTTCGTTACAGCGGTGAATGCTGGTCAAATTAAGCAAGTCACAATTGATGGTGAAAGAATTAGTGGCACTAAATCAAATGGATCTGAATTTGAAAGTATCCGTCCAGCGGTGCAAGATCCTGAATTGATGCCTAGCCTGATTAAAAACAATGTTGTCGTTGAGGGAACTGCACCACAACGTCAAGGTTTGTTGATGCAACTTCTGATTGCAAGCTTCCCTGTACTTTTAATCATTTTGTTATTCATGTTCTTTATGCGCAACATGGGTGGCGGAGCAGGTGGTAAAAACGGCCCAATGAGTTTTGGTAAGTCAAAAGCAAAAATGCTTTCTGAAGACCAAATTAAAATTACATTTACGGATGTAGCGGGCTGTGATGAAGCAAAGCAAGAAGTCGTCGAAATTGTAGACTTCTTGAAAGATCCTGCGAAGTTTAAACGTCTAGGTGCAACCATTCCAAAAGGCGTTTTGATGGTGGGTCCACCAGGTACAGGTAAAACTTTGCTTGCAAAAGCCATTGCGGGTGAAGCGAAAGTTCCTTTCTTTAGCATTTCTGGTTCTGACTTCGTTGAGATGTTTGTGGGTGTTGGTGCATCACGTGTCCGTGATATGTTCGAACAAGCTAAACGTCATGCACCATGTATCATTTTCATTGATGAGATTGATGCGGTAGGTCGTCATCGTGGTTCGGGTACAGGTGGTGGTCATGATGAACGTGAACAAACCTTAAACCAGATGTTGGTAGAAATGGATGGTTTTGAAGGTAATGAAGGCATTATCGTCATTGCTGCAACCAACCGTGCAGATGTATTGGATAAAGCATTGCTACGACCAGGTCGTTTTGACCGCCAAGTCATGGTGGGTCTTCCAGACATTAAAGGTCGTGAGCAAATTTTAAATGTTCACTTGAAGAAATTGCCGTCGGTGACTGGTGTAGATCTGAAAGTTCTTGCACGTGGTACGCCTGGTTTCTCTGGTGCACAATTAGCAAACTTGGTGAATGAGGCTGCATTGTTTGCTGCTCGCCGTAATAAAAATACGGTTGATATGCATGACTTTGAAGATGCGAAAGACAAAATTTACATGGGACCAGAGCGTAAATCGATGGTTCTACGTGAAGAAGAGCGTCGTGCAACGGCTTACCATGAAGCAGGTCATGCCATTGTTGCAGAAATTTTGCCGGGTACAGATCCTGTTCATAAAGTTACAATCATGCCACGAGGTTGGGCATTGGGTGTAACTTGGCAGTTGCCTGAACAAGACCAAATTAGCCACTATAAAGACAAGATGTTGAATGAACTTTCAATTTTGTTTGGTGGTCGTATTGCAGAAGAAATCTTTATTAACCAACAGTCAACTGGTGCTTCGAATGACTTCGAGCGTGCAACCAAAATGGCACGTTCGATGGTGACCAAATATGGTATGTCGGACAGATTGGGTGTAATGGTTTATGAAGATGAAAACCAAAATGGTTTCTTCGGTAATGTTGGTAGTCGTACTATTTCTGAAGCTACACAGCAAAAAGTAGATGAAGAAGTACGTCGTATTTTGGATGAGCAGTACCGTGTGGCGCGTGAAGTCTTAGAAAATAACAAAGATATTGCACATGCCATGGTGAAAGCTTTGATGGAATGGGAAACGATTGATCGTGATCAGATCCGTGACATTATGGAAGGTCGCGAGCCACAACCGCCTAAAGTGTATGTGGCGGAGAATCCTGTGATTGATGTGACTCCAACCAAGGGTCCATCTACTCCACCACCATTACCAGCAAGTTAAGTTTAAACGTTAATAAAAAGAGTCTCTACATGAGGCTCTTTTTTTGTGCTGAGGCTTTTGAAGTGATGTTTAGGTTAAAAACTTTTCAGCCAGAGAGAGCATTGAATTGCTACACTAATAGCACTTGTTTCAGGAGTGTTTTCATGCAAATTATGCCCTTACCCAATCGAGTTTTAGCATGTGGTCGTTTAAGTTTAGATTTGTCACAACCACATGTAATGGGTATTTTGAATGTTACACCTGATTCTTTCAGTGATGGTGGATTACATAGCACCAAGGATGCGGCAGTTGCACGTGCATTACAGATGCTCACTGAAGGTGCAACTGTGATTGATGTTGGTGGAGAATCTACGCGACCGGGAGCATCTGCGGTTGAGATCGGAGAAGAAATTCGACGTGTGATTCCTGTGGTGGAAGCACTTGCACAGCATAATGTGATTATTTCAATTGATACTTCTGAACCAGAGGTAATATGTGCGGCTGTAGCAGCAGGAGCACATATTTGGAATGATGTGCGTGCATTAACTCGACCACAGGCCCTTCAAACTGCTGCTGAGTTAAATATACCGATTATTATTATGCATATGCGTGGTGAACCAACTACGATGAATAATCTGGACCAATACCAAGATGTCACGGAAGATGTGATGATTGAATTGCAGCAACGAGTTGATGATGCATTGGCTGCTGGGGTTAAGCCTGAACATATTTTGATTGATCCAGGGTTTGGTTTTGCCAAAAATGCCCAGCAAAACCTCAAACTGCTCAATGAGTTTTGGAAGTTGAATGCAATGGGGTATCCAATACTATCGGCATTGTCGCGTAAGCGTTTTATTGGTGAAGCATTGGGAGGGGCTGACGCAGGGCAGCGAGCAATAGGTTCGGTCGCTGCGCATTTATTGAGTATTCAACAAGGGGCATGTATGGTGCGTGCACATGATGTTAAAGCGATGTCCGATGCAATTAAAGTGTGGCAAGCTATGCAATTGGCTTAGTTGTTGATTGAATTTTTTAAAGAAATAAAAGGATTATTGCTTTAATCTTTTTGGGTTGCCACGCAGTAAGTGTGTGCTGTAAAGATGTAGATGAGTTTGTTAAATATTTGAAATTAAAATAACACGGGAATAATGATGATTGTGAAACCGAAATTGTTGGTTGTGAGCATGAGTGGTTTATTGTTGGTGGCTTGTGGGAAAATGCCCAATCAACAGATGTCTATGAGCAAAATGGCAGCTGTGGAAGTGGGAATGCCTGTACCATCAATGGTAAATGCTTATGAAAGTATGCCCCAACCCATTGAGAATACTGAAAACTATCAGAAAATAGAAACTAATCCAGTATATGTGGTTGCGCAACAGCCCATCTCGACGTTTAGTGTTGATGTGGATACGGGCAGTTATAGCAATGTGAGGCGTTTTCTGACACGTGAAGGTCAGTTGCCGCCTGTAGATGCGGTTCGAATTGAGGAAATGGTGAATTATTTCAACTATGATTATCCCAATCCTACGGGGCAGCATCCATTTTCAGTGAATACTGAGGTTGTAAATTCGCCATGGCAGCCAACTGCTAAAATTATAAAAATTGGTATTAAAGCTAAAGATTTGGAAATAAAGCAATTACCACCTGCCAATCTGGTATTTTTGGTGGATGTTTCGGGAAGTATGGATGAGGACAATAAACTGCCTTTGGTTAAAAAAACCTTAACCTTACTTACTGAACAATTGCGCCCACAAGATAAAGTTACCATTGTGACCTATGCGAGTGGCGAAGATTTAGCATTGGCACCGACTTCTGGTGCAGACAAGGATAAAATTTTAAAAGTCATTCACCGATTAAAAGCGGGGGGTGCTACTTCAGGTGAGCGAGCAATTCAATTGGCCTATGAACAAGCACAAAAGTCTTATGTTCAGGGTGGCATTAACCGCATTCTGATTGCAACAGATGGTGATTTTAATGTGGGAATTACTAATTTTGAAACCTTAAAAGGGATGATCGCTGAGAAACGAAAGTCAGGGATTTCTTTCTCTACATTCGGTTTTGGAACGGGTAATTATGATGAGCAGTTGATGGAACAATTGGCTGATGCGGGAGATGGTAACTATAGTTATATCGACAATGAGCGTGAAGCAAAAAAAGTATTACAGCGACAACTGAGTTCGACATTGGCAACGGTTGCTCAAGATGTAAAAATCCAAGTGGAATTTAATCCGGCTACGGTTAAAGAATACCGTTTAATTGGTTATGAGAATCGCGTATTAAATAATGAAGATTTTAATAATGATCGTATCGATGCAGGAGATATTGGTGCAGGGCATACGGTCACAGCCCTATACGAAGTTATTCCTGTAGGTCAGAAAGGTTGGCTAAGTGAATCACGCTATCAAGCACCAATGAATTCATCCAAAGCCAATAAACAAGAATACGCTTATGTGAATGTACGTTATAAACAACCACAACAAAGTCAAAGTATTTTACTGAGCCAACCTGTCCCAGCACGCAGTCTAGCATTGGCACAATCATCTTCAGATACTCGCTTTGCTATTGCGGTTGCATCTTATGCTCAACAGCTACGTGGTGGGCAATATAATGCCAATATGAAGTGGGATGATATTTTAAAATTAGCCCAAAGTGCAGCTCAACCAGATGAATTTGGCTTGCGTGCAGAATTTTTAGATTTGGTGAAAACAGCGAAAAGCTTAAGTGCTGAGTCTATAAAACCCTAAGGATTCACGTTATTTTTATATTCAGACAACTGGGCAGTATTTATACTGCCCATTTTTTATTTGGTAAATGTTCATCTTTATGCTATATAGGCTCGCGTTTATAAGTAGTTTTGAGTGGCTGTATGTTTGCAGATTTACTTCTCCCAATGTTTGACGATGATTATTACCCTGATGTATTGGTGGCGGATGTACAACAATGCATTGTGCAATTTGCCAATAAAGTCGCAAAGGTGAAAGAAAGCACGGCAGAAATTTATCGTTTTGCTAATGAAACAGTTATGGCAATTAATGAAATGAAGCCACAATTTGAAGATTTAGATTCATCCTTGGATGATACCGCTGCGGATTATATTGCCGAAGCGATGATGATGGTGGTGCAAGAGCATGGCCATTTCGATGTGGAAATGGAAGAATTGATTGTAAATCGAGAGTGGTAACACTCTCTTTTTTTATTTATTTCAGATATAAAAAAACCAGCTTTCGCTGGATTCTTTATTGCACCATTTTAAGAAGTATTAAAATGGTGCCCGGGGCCGGACTCGAACCGGCACGCTTTGAGGGCGGGGGATTTTAAATCCCCTGTGTCTACCTATTTCACCACCCGGGCATGAGCGCAATAATAGAGTACGAATTTATTCTTTGCAAGACTATTTCTTTGTGTTTGCTTTATTTTCAGACAATTCAGAGGTTTGTGATCAAAAAATCACAATTTCAACGCCAATCTAATTTTTATTGTCATCATATGTTCATGTAATTGAGATCATCATTAAATAATTATTGCCTATTTTTAACTCACGTTTGTAGTGGATTAAAAAAATGACAAATACTTTAACGCGCCGTGAACTCATTCAAAAAACTTTAGCGGGTTTTGGTGCAGTCTCTTTACCTATTTCGCTCACCGCATGTGGAGATGACTCAGATAACTCCTCTGGCTCGGGTGTGAGTGTTCAATTTAAACATGGTGTAGCCAGTGGTGACCCTTTACAAGACCGCGTAATTATTTGGACGCGAGCGACCCCCAGTGATGTGCAAGCCCGCTTAGAAATTACTTGGGAAGTTGCTCTAGATGCACAATTTACTCAAATTAAAACCTCAGGTAAAGTGCAAACAAGCCCAGCACAAGACTTTACCGTAAAAGTAGATGTTATTGGCTTACAGGCACAGCAGCGTTATTTCTATCGCTTCCGCTTCGGGCAAACAGTTTCACCGATTGGGCAAACCAAAACCTTACCATCGCAAACCAATCAGGTGAAATTAGCCGTCTGTTCTTGTTCTAATTATCCTGCGGGCTATTTTTATGTCTATCGTGAAATGGCCAAACAAGATGTTGATGTGGTGCTGCATCTGGGGGACTATATTTATGAATACGGTCAAAATGGTTATGCGACTGAAGATTCGGAAAAGTTAGGACGCTTATTGGCAGCAGATAATCAGCAAGAAATATTGAGCTTGGAAGATTATCGCAAACGTTATGCTTTGTATCGTCAAGATGCTGATTTACAAGCATTGCATCAGCGACACCCTTTTATTGTCATTTGGGATGATCATGAGCTTGCCAATGATACGTGGCGTAATGGAGCAGAGAATCATACTGAAGTGACAGCTCAGGCACAAAATGAAGGTAAGTTCTCAGAGCGTAAGCTGGCGGCATTACAAGCTTATTTTGAGTGGATGCCTATTCGTCCTGTTTCAGAGGATGATCATTTGCATATCTATCGTCAGTTTAATTTTGGTTCATTGGTACAGCTCACCATGTTGGACACACGAATTATTGCACGTGATCAGCAATTGGATTATGCCAATTATATGACGGCTCAGGGCTTAAATACGGTGCAGTTTCAGCAAGATTTGTTAGCACAAGACCGAACTTTGCTCGGCTATGAACAGCGTGAGTGGTTGTTGCAGAAAATGATGCAAAGCAATGCACAGTGGAACGTATTGGGACAACAAATTTTAATGTCAAAGATGTTTATTCCTGCCGAGTTGCTTTTATCTTTGGCGGAAATTACCAGTGGCTCAGTCAGTGCTGAAACGCTCACAAGAATGAATGCGCAAATTGCTGAATTAGTGGGTATTAAATTGCGTGCTCAAGCGGGTGATCCTACATTGACAGATTTGGAAAAGGCGCGGGTTAATACGCTGGCACCTTATAATCTGGATGCATGGGATGGCTATTTTTATGAGCGAGAAGTGTTGTATGCAACCCTAAAGGCCTTGAATAAGAAAGTAGTGGTCTTGGCTGGGGATACGCATAATGCTTGGTATTCTGAATTGCTGAGCAAGGATCAAGATGTGGTTGGTGTCGAATTGGCGACAAGTTCTGTGTCTTCGCCTGGTTTAGAAAAGTATTTGAATATTCCTTTGGCACAATTGCAGCAATTTGAATATGCCTTTCAAACACTCATTAATGATTTAGCTTATTGTAATTTGAATCAGCGCGGCTATCTGTTGGTGAGTTTTACTGAGCAGAACATGCAAGCTGATTGGATCTTTGTTGATAGTATCAAGGAAAAAAGTTACGTGGTCGATGAAACCAGAGGATATCAATTGATATTCAATTCACAGCTACAAGTGTTGGAATCATTACCACAATCAGCATAACTGCAATAAAATAAAAAACTGGGAAAGTCCCAGTTTTTTATTACATTAAGCTATCTAGATAATTTTCTAAATCTTGATGTTTATGTGTTTGGCAAAGTTGCTGTTCCATATGCATAGATTTTAAATGCAAAGCATGAAAGTGCTGTAATTGTTTAGTTTTTTGCTGATATTTTTCAGTATCTTTTCCAATGAATTTTAGTTGAAATTTTAGTTTAAGCGTCTGTTTATAACTCCAGAAGTTAAAACGTCTTAATTCTTGCAGGTAATACAATCCAACATGGGTTGCGCTATTACGAAAAAGATTTTCTTTATAAAATTTCACAAAGCCAAAACCCATAGCAAAGAAAAACAGTACAATTTGCAAAAAAGTACTTTCAATAAATGCGATATTAATTGCTTGTAGAATAATTAATGCTGCAATTTTAATCGGTGCATGTTGTTGCTGTTCATAACAGGAGCTTGAGCTGTGTTTCATTTGTTTGAGTACAATCGGAACATACAGCATAAATAACAACATAAAGCACAATACAGCAAAGCCATGCGCTTGAAAGGGGGTAAAGCGAGGAAAATATATTTCGAAATAATGTCCTAAGCTGAAGGACAGGGAAACAAAAATCATAATGGCTAAAATCCAAGGAATAAATTCTTTGATTTCATCCATTAAACCTTTGGTTTTGAGCATGCCGTAAAATACAAAGTTACGTTTAAATGCTGCGGGATACTGCATTTGTAACGGTTTTAAAAAAAGTGCTGCCTGCTTATCACTGACCATAAAAATGAGTACTTGAAAGTTACGGCATTATAAATCAGAAATACACTTTTTGTTTAAATGATCTTAAAATCGATTAGAAGAGTATAAAATTTGATTGTGAAATAGAATCGTGACATAACCTTGCCTGTAGATAGCATATTTAAAAAACTGAGATCAGTTGAAGGGTTTTATGAAAACTACCGCTATGCCATTACATAATTTATATAAATTTTAAGAGTTGCTTTTTGGTTTGTTATTCCGTGGCTATCAGATATGGGGAGATTGCTTCTAAGTCTTGAGCCATTATTTTTGCAGGAATTCCTTGGCAATCAGGATATGGTAAAAGGCTGTAGTTTTGAAGATCTAATACAATTCCCCAAACAGACTATCCTCAAAGAAATGGAGAATAGAAATGTGCACTTACCTTTTTTCAATTATTTGTCCAATGTAACTTTTACCTTTTGTGCGGTACTGGATTTTGTATGTAAATATTTTTCAACTTAATAATTTAAAAGAGGATTTCTTTCAGGAATTGAAAACTTATATGTAGCAATCTTTGATCACTTAAGGAAATAATCAATTTAAAAAATCAGAGCTTTGTAGTTTATGTAATTTTAATTTGAAGGTTTTACTGGAGGGTTTAAGCATAAGAGCTATATTTTAGACATAAAAAAACCAGCTTTCGCTGGGTTCTTTATTGCACCATTTTAAGAAGTATTAAAATGGTGCCCGGGGCCGGACTCGAACCGGCACGCTTTGAGGGCGGGGGATTTTAAATCCCCTGTGTCTACCTATTTCACCACCCGGGCGTTTTAACAAGATTGGAGGCGGAGGTCGGAATCGAACCGGCGTACACGGAGTTGCAGTCCGCTGCATGACCACTCTGCCACCCCGCCATGTCTTGTTGATGCACATATTAGCAACCTTTAAAAAAATTACAATACTTTAAATAGCGCATATGCACATAAAATCAGCATGTAGAATAAAATTGCCTAAATAATCATGTATTATTTGCAAAATTGATTCATATCTACCTTGGAGATGTGCTGTGGTATTAGTTTTAGATGGTCGTGCATTGGCGAAACAAATTGAAACTGACTTGTTAACCCGTGTTGAAGCGTTGAAAGCAAAATCAGGTCGTACCCCAATTTTGGCAACGATTTTGGTCGGTGACGATGGTGCATCAGCGACTTATGTGCGTATGAAGGGAAATGCCTGCCGTCGTGTAGGTATGGATTCATTAAAAGTTGAACTTCCAAAGGAAACTACGACTGAACAATTATTGGCTGAAATTGAAAAATTAAATGCGAATCCTGATGTTCATGGGATTTTGTTACAGCATCCAGTGCCTGAGCAAATTGATGAGCGTGCATGTTTTGATGCAATCTCTCTTGCCAAAGATGTGGATGGCGTGACTTGCCTTGGCTTTGGTCGTATGGCAATGGGTGAAGCGGCGTATGGTTCTGCAACACCAGCGGGAATTATGACCATCCTAAAAGAAAACAACATTGAAATTGCAGGTAAGCATGCCGTAGTGGTTGGTCGTTCTGCAATTTTAGGTAAACCAATGGCTGCAATGTTATTGGAAGCAAATGCAACAGTAACGATTTGCCATTCACGTACCCAAAACCTTGCTGAGTTTGTTAAACAAGCCGATATTATTGTGGGTGCGGTAGGTAAAGCTGAGCTGATTCAAAAAGACTGGATTAAGCAAGGTGCTGTTGTGGTTGATGCGGGCTTCCATCCGCGTGATGGCGGTGGTGTAGGTGATATTCAATTGGTAGGGATTGAAGAGATTGCATCTGCTTATACGCCTGTTCCAGGTGGTGTAGGTCCAATGACCATTACCACTTTAATTCGTCAAACAGTTGAAGCGGCAGAGAAAGCATTAGGCTAATACTTTAAGTATGCTTCTAAAAAGCTGTATAGCATAAAACTATACAGCTTTTTTTATGAGGTAGATTTCATTAAGGAGAATTTTAGGCTTAGTCGAAAAATCTTCTGTTCAAGCCACTTTGATTGATTGCATAGGTTTACTAAGCGGATTATTACTTTTCAGTCATGCGCAGCTAGATTATGATCGCCTGATCTGTGGATTCTAACGACAGCGATGGCAGTATTTAAATTGCTGTTTCTATACGATTCGCTGTTTCTGAACGATGCATATTTTGCATAGCATTAAAGGTTTATAAATTTAATGAGCTGTACTTTTCAAATGGCGAAAGCACCACAACATTTATTGGATGCATTGCATGAGGTCATTCCTCAGGCGGAGCTATTGGCGCAACAGTTGCCAGAAACTCCTATTGCTTTGTGGCTCATTCCACCAGTATTTCCATCAGATCGTTTAGATGATGAGGTGATTCGCCGCATTTGGAATGAAACCCCATACTGGATTTTTTGCTGGGCTTCAGGGCTGGCAATGGCACAATGGTTATTGGCAGAGCCACATCATGTGAAAGATAAAATAGTCCTCGATTTTGGTGCAGGTTCAGGTGTGGTCGCGATTGCTGCCAAAATGGCAGGCGCGAAACGCGTGATATGCTGTGATATCGATTCCATTAGCTTGGCTGCCTGTAAAGAAAATGCAGCGCTAAATCAGGTCGAATTGGAATATTTAGATGATTTATATCAAGCTGAACAAGTCGATGTACTGTTGGCGGCAGATGTGTTGTATGACCAATGTAACCGTTTTTTCCTCGATGAGTTTTTAAAATTCGCACCTGAAGTTTGGGTGGCAGACAGTCGAGTGAAAAATTTTAGTCATCCAAAATACCAAAAATTAGATGAGCGCAGTGCCACAACTTGGCCTGATTTGGATGAAGCAAAAGAGTTTCGTAATGTAAGCTTTTATAAGACGCTATAACGCATAGCATCTTATAAGACTTTGATTTTATGAGCAGCTATAACGCACAATACGCAAAGTACTTGGACGCGCTTCTAAAGCCTGACGTGTTGCATAGTCTTCACTATTATGCAGATCTGGCGTGTTGCTTAGACCAATCGAGGTACGTGAGTTGCCAATTTGGCGACCATAACGATCAGATGCCATCGCAGCAGGGTTGGCAACTTCATTCACGCTGAGAATTTGTAATTTAAAGGTTTTATTTGTACCTAAAACTTTCTGGCAAGCACGTTGTAGTTTTTTGGCATCTAAATCCTGATTTTGACGACCAGCTAAGGTATAAGCGAGGGTTACTGAGTCCGCTGTTTGGCTTTCTACACGGTAACCAACTTGACCATTATACTGTTGGGGAGTGCTTTGGCAGGCTGCAAGACCTAAAGCGATAAAACCGAGCCCTAAAAATTGAAACGTTTTTTTCATGGTGGAAGTTCCGTGTTTTATTCTTGGGCACAGTATGCCATAAGCCTGTGAAAATAACGATGTGGTTCAAAGTAAAACGACCTACCTGTAACAAAATAAAGGTAGATCGTCAGTGTTTATTTTCAGTGTTTAATGGTCTGTGATCAGACTATGTTTTTTAGTGTCTTTCATAAAGACGTAGGTGATGAGTGAGAGACCAATCATGAAGGTAATATAGTAGAAAAAGTAACTTTCATGTCCTGCATTTTTAAAACTTAAAGCGATCAATTCTGCGGTACCACCGAAGATGGTATTGGCAATCGCATAAGGTAGTGCGACACCTAAAGCGCGGATATGGGGTGGAAATAATTCTGCTTTTACGACCGCGTTAATTGCGGTATAGCCAGTAACAATAACCATCCCGCTCATACACAGCCAGAATGCAGTGGTTGCATCAGTGGTCGTTCCTAGACGATTGAAAATTGGTACTGTAAAGAGTACCCCACAAATACCGAAAGCGATCATAATTGGTTTACGCCCAATTTTATCGGACAAGGCGCCTACCGCAGGTTGAATCAGCATAAAAATAAAGATGGCTGCTGTGGTAATTTCAGTGGCAGTGCTTTTGTCAAAACCAGAAGTATTGACCAAGTATTTTTGTAGATAGGTGGTAAAGGTATTGAATGCGAGTGTGCCGCCCGCAGTCAGCATAATGACAGTAAAAGCCGCTTTAGGATGTTTGGTAAATAACTCGATTGCCCCTGATTTTGGTCCGCCTTGTTTGGCTTGTTCTTGCGCTTCTTTTGAAGATTGGGTTTCAACCAGTCCACGACGAATCCAAAACACAACAATGGCTAACATGGCACCAATCAGGAAGGGAATACGCCATCCCCAAGCATGTAGTGCGTCTTCAGAAAGCGTATGTTGCAGAATAATCAGTACGCACAGAGCGATAAGCTGCCCTGAGATTAAAGTCACATACTGAAAACTAGAGAAAAATCCGCGATGGTTTTTTCCTGCCATTTCGGTAAGATAAGTCGCACTCGAACCGTATTCTCCACCGACACTGAGCCCTTGTAATAGACGCGCAAACAATAAAATTGCAGGTGCTAACATTCCCGCAGCATCATAAGTAGGTGCGCAGGCAATCATCAGTGAGCCAACACACATCAAAGATACGGATAGGGTTAAACCTGCTTTACGCCCCTTGCGATCCGCATAAATGCCCATAATCCAAGCGCCAATAGGGCGCATTAAAAAGCCTAAGGCAAATACGGCTGCGGCCTGTAATAGCTTGACGGTTTCATTGCCTTCTGGAAAGAAAACAGGCGCAAAATAAAGTGTGAAGGCTGCATAAACGTACCAATCGTACCACTCTACAAGGTTACCAGCGGAACCCCCTAAAATAGATTTAAAACGTGTTTTTCGATCAAATGGTGTGTGTACAATTTGTGGAGATGAGTTTGACACAAGAAATTCCAAAGCTGTGGCAAAACACATTCTTTTAAATTCTTCAGAAAGGGAGAGAAAAATCTAAAAACATGTATTTTGAAAAAGAGGGTATATGTTACTTTTCACATAATCTTTTATACGCCGATGCGAATGAATCTGCATTAGACATTCGTCGCACTTAAGTCCATGTTTGCTGATGGATCGTATAAATGCTGGACAGGTGTTGAGTCTGGAAGATGGCTAAGCTTGAAAAAACTTTTGAGATAAAATAATTCAATTTAACCGTCTTGGTTGGACAATTAATCTATAGTGATTTGGGTTTTCTGTTAGGATTGAATAGAGAATTATTAAACAAAATAAAAGTTGCTTGAAGCACGCAAAATAAGAGGAGCCTCAATATGGATCAACATCATATCTATGACATGGTCGTCATTGGTGGCGGAATCAACGGTGTAGGTATTGCTGCCGATGCCGCAGGGCGTGGGTTATCTGTTTTGTTGTGTGAAAAGGATGATTTGGCCAGCCATACTTCATCGGCCAGCAGTAAATTGATTCACGGTGGTTTACGTTATTTAGAGCATAAAGAGTTTCGTCTGGTACGAGAAGCTTTGGCTGAGCGTGAAGTCCTCATGGCGAAAGCGCCACATCTGATTCGTGCCATGCGCTTTATTATGCCGCATCGCCCACATTTACGGCCTGCATGGCTGATTCGCACGGGCTTATTTTTCTATGATCATTTAGGTAAGCGGGAAAAGTTAGCAGGTTCAAATTTGGTTGATTTTGATCCCAAAACCAGTCTATTTAAACCTGAAATCGTCAAAGGTTTTGAGTATTCGGATTGTGCTGTGGATGATGCGCGTCTTGTCGTTGCGAATGCGATTCAAGCCCATGAAAATGGCGCGAGTATACAAACACGCACGCGCTGTATCACTGCACAGGCAGAGCAAAATGTGTGGACGGTACAATTACAAAATACACAAGGGACTTTCGCTGTTCGTGCCAAAGTACTGGTGAATGCCGCAGGGCCATGGGTCACTGAATTTATACAGCAAGATTTAAAAATGCAGGCGGCTTATAGCATTCGATTGATTCAAGGTAGCCATATTATTGTGCCTAAAATTTATGCAGGAGATAAGGCTTTTATTCTGCAAAATGATGATCAGCGGATTGTTTTTGCTATTCCGTATTTAGATGAATACACCTTGATTGGGACTACGGATCAGCGCTATTTGGGCAATCCGGATCAAGTAGACATTACAGAAAGTGAAATTGATTATTTGTTGCAGATCATGAATGCACATTTCCAGCAACAATTAACGCGCCAAGACATTATTTCGACTTATTCGGGTGTCCGTCCATTGTGCGATGATGAGTCTGATAATCCATCTGCTATGACGCGTGATTATACCTTGGTATTGACTCAACAGCAGCATGCGCCATTGCTTTCAGTGTATGGGGGTAAACTTACAACTTATCGTAAACTGGCTGAATCTGCCATGCATCAGCTCAAACCATTTTTTAGCAAATTAAAACCTGACTGGACGGCCAAAGCCTTGTTACCAGGTGCAGAAAACTTTTTTAATGCTGAGCATCTGGTCAAAGAGCTAGAGCAATATTTACCAGATGTGCCGAAGTCTTTGGTCGAGCGTTGGGTACATAGCTACGGTTCTCGAGTATGGCGGATGCTTGGAAGTTGTGAGCATGTTTCTGCGTTAGGACAGTGTTTTGGTCATGATTTATATCAGCAGGAGGTGGATTATTTGGTTGCGAATGAATGGGCGGTGAGTAGTGAAGATATTTTAAAGCGCCGTAGCAAACTGTATTTAAAATTTGACCAAGACCAGATTGCTCGATTGGACGAGTATTTACTTGCTTTACATAAACGTCGTGCACAAGAAATAGCTGCGTAGTCATAATTTTGAGTAAGTACGAATTATTTTTTAATTCTAATCGGCGTTAGATTTTTGATTAAAAAAAAGCCGCGTATGCGGCTTTCTAGTCTTTAGATTTCGATACCGCCAAGTTGTTTGCAGTTTACAGGCGTATTCCATTTAACGGCTGTACCCCAAACCACTGGGCGTACAATACGCCAAGGCCAAAAACCAAATCTTTGGCTTGCATTGTAGTTAATAACCACATTACCACCGACTTGATGCGCACGCTCGGCGAAGCGAGGGTAGAGCTCTTCTACGCTACCATAAGTCCCTTTCGCAACTTTAATCCGCTTCTTAATCTGAAATTGATTCGAGTCGGGTGTACCTTTAATCGCACAAACATGCAGAGCAGGTTGTTCTGTTGTTTCGGTGTTGGCTAGAGCAAGATTGGATAAAGCAAATGAGCAAGTCAAAAGTGCGAGTGTTTTTAGCATGAATTTCCCCTTAGATACTTCTTTTTGATTATAAAGTTTATGAAAAATAGGTTGAAAAAAGACCGCTAGTGCGGTCTTTAATCTTAAATTTTTTTAAGCATTTAAGCAGATTGCTTAACCGCTTCTAAAAGTTCGTTTTGACGAGCTTTAAGTGCAGCCGGTAAACGGTCACCTAATTGATTGAACAATTCAGTGTGGCTTTCAATTTCTTTGATCCATTGCTCTTTGTCTTGAGAAGTAATCAGGTCAAATTGAGCTTGAGTAAAGTCAGAACCAGTCCAGTTTAACTGTTCGTAAGTTGGCACACGACCAATTGGAGTTTCAACTGCATCAGCACGGCCTTCACAACGATCAATGATCCATTCAAGCACACGCATGTTTTGACCAAAACCAGGCCATACGAAGTTGCCTTCAGCATCACGACGGAACCAGTTTACATTATAGATACCAGGAAGTTTGTTACCCGCAGCTTTCGCTTTCGCTTCAACTTCTGCACCCATTTCTAACCAATGAGAGAAGTAGTCTGCCATGTTGTAGCCCGCGAACGGAAGCATAGCAAATGGATCACGACGAACAACACCTTGTTGACCAACAGCGGCAGCAGTTGTTTCAGAACCCATTGTTGCAGCTTTGTACACGCCATCTACCCAGTCAAATGCTTCTGAGATTAATGGAACTGTGTCTGCACGGCGACCACCGAAGATGAACGCAGAAATTGGAACACCCGCTGGATTTTCCCAGTCAGCGTCAATAGAAGGACATTGACCAGCAGCCACGGTGAAGCGCGCATTTGGATGAGCTGCTTTTTCAGTACCTGTATGCGGTTGACCTTTCCAGTTGGTAAGGTTTGCAGGCGCTTCTTTAGAAAGACCTTCCCACCAAACTTCACCATTGTCAGTTACAGCAACGTTGGTATAGATGACGTCTTTGTGAAGCGTCGCCATACAGTTCGGGTTAGTCTTGGTATTTGTACCAGGCGCAACACCGAAGAAACCAGCTTCAGGGTTAATTGCATATAAGCGACCATCTTCACCTGGTTTAATCCAAGCAATATCGTCACCTACGGTTTCAATTTTCCAGCCTTCGTAGCCTGCTGGTGGAATAAGCATCGCAAAGTTTGTTTTACCACAAGCAGAAGGGAATGCCGCTGCGATGTAGTGTTTTTCACCTTGAGGATTAGTCACGCCAAGGATTAGCATGTGTTCAGCTAACCAGCCTTGTTCACGACCCATTGCAGATGCGATACGGAGTGCCAAGCATTTTTTACCCAATAATGCATTGCCGCCGTAACCAGAACCGTATGACCAAATTTCACGAGTTTCTGGATAATGAACGATGTATTTTTCAGGGTTGCAAGGCCATGCAACATCTTTTTGTCCTTCTGCAAGTGGTGCACCTACAGTGTGGATACAAGGAATGTACTCGCCATCAGTACCAAGAACGTCATAAACGGCTTTACCCATACGTGCCATTTTAGACATGCTTACCGCAACGTAAGGTGAGTCTGTTAATTCAATACCAATGTGTGCAATGTGGCTGCCCAAAGGACCCATAGAGAAAGGAACAACGTACATTGTACGACCTTCCATTGCACCGTCAAATAAACCATTTAAACGAGTGCGCATTTCTGCAGGAGCTTCCCAGTTATTTGTCGCACCAGCATCTTCTTCTTTTTCAGAACAGATATATGTACGACCTTCAACACGCGCAACGTCAGAAGGGTCAGAATTTGCAAGATAAGAACCAGGGTGTTTTTCTTGGTTTAAAGCTTGCATAGTGCCGTTAGCGATCATCAAGTCGATAAGACGTTGATATTCTTCTTCGCTGCCGTCACACCATTCAATCTTTGCTGGTTTGGTTAATTTCGCAATTTCTTCAACCCATGCAATAAGCTTAGGGTGACGAACGAATTCTGGTGCGTTCACTTGGGTCATGGTGAGGCCTATCTTAAAAGTGTACAAATTTTGTACAAAGTCCAATCTAAGTAATCAGGTTACCTAGATGAAAGTAAAAAAAAGTGGCAGTATTAAAGCACAAAATGATGAAAAAAATAAGACACCCGTATCTACTTGTAGGTATTGATAATTTGTATTGTATTTTTAATTTTATCTTATAAATCATTATGTTGTGATTTATATTTTGAGACTTTATTTGTATTTATTTTTTTTATGGGAATTATTTATTTAAATTATGTTCTTTTTATACAATAGCTTATGTGTATTTTTTTTATGAGCGCTATTATTGATTAAATGAATGGTGGTAATTTGAATTTTGCATAAGAGCATTGTTAATTGGTGATAAATTGGACAAAATTAGAGCAAATACTTCATAGAAGTGAATTTGCGGGATGAATTTAAAACCCCTTTCCATTATTTACAATGCACGCTCTGGTTTTCATGCCAGTAATAAAGAACAAGTCTATGAGCAATTACTGACATATTTTACAGAGCAAGGCTTTGAGATTCAGGCTTTTGAGCTTGGTGAAAAAAACGATTTTCCTGCCTTGATGCAATCAATTATACAGCGCCATCATTCTTCCAGTGAAATGGGGGTGATTGTTTCAGCAGGCGGAGATGGAACTTTAAATGCGGTTGCCAAAGCCTTACTCGGGACCCATATCCCTTTAGGTATTTTACCCTTAGGCACATTTAATTATGTTGCCCGTGTTTTGAATATTCCACTTGAAATTATGCAAGCGGCTGAAGTGATTGCTACGGGGCAGATACGCTCCATTCATGTGGCTAAAATTAATGATCAAATTTACTTAAATAATGCCAGTTTAGGTTTATATCCTTTATTTATTCAACGTCGTGAACTCTATAATGCCAAGTTTGGGCGTTTTCCTTTACATGCTTACACTTCGGGTTTGGATGTGTTGATTCGAGATCGTAAAGAGTTGAAATTGGAGGTGGAAGTGGATGGTAAAACCTATCCTGTAAAAACCCCCTTAATCTTTTTTGGTAATAATCAACTACAGTTAGCGGAAATGAAATTACGTATTGCTAAATGCGCAGAGCGGGGGCAAGTTGCAGGTCTAGTCGTGGCAAAAAGCGATAAATTAACTTTATTTCGGATGTTATTACAGTTAATCCGTGGTGAGCTAGAAAAAGCACCTGATGTTTATAGTTTTGCCGCAGACGATGTCAAAGTCTTTTCGCAACGTGAAAAATTAACGGTTGCACTGGATGGTGAAATTGTAGAAATGCGCCCTCCACTGCATATCAC
This sequence comes from Acinetobacter tibetensis, assembly GCF_023824315.1. NCBI lineage: Bacteria > Pseudomonadati > Pseudomonadota > Gammaproteobacteria > Moraxellales > Moraxellaceae > Acinetobacter > Acinetobacter tibetensis. The sequence goes on from NZ_CP098732.1 coordinate 880,119, forward strand.
CGTACAAAAAAATGCAGTTAACATGATGGTGCCGTATGCTGCTGCATCTGTCTGATCTGCATTTTGGTACTGAGCGACCTGAATGTCTGACTGCGATTCAGCGGTTTTGTCGTGAACAACAGCCCGAACTGGTAGTAGTGAGCGGGGATTTAACCCAACGTGCGCGCTATAGAGAATTTTTTCACTGTAAACAGTTCCTCGACAGCCTAAACTGCCCCTACTTGGTGGTGCCAGGTAACCATGATATTCCGCTGTACCATGTTTGGGATCGTATTTTTAATCCTTTTACGCGCTACCAATTGTTTTTTGGTAATATGGAAATGACCTTGGAAACTGAGCACTTTTATGTGATTGGGGTCAATAGTATCCGCCGTCGTTACCATACGCGCGGACATATTTCTTTAGAGCAAATTCAACTGATTGATCAAATATTACAGCGTGCACCAGAGCACAAAATAAAAATTATTGCAGCACATCAGCCTTTTTATGCATCGCCAGAAGATCCGCATGACATTAAAGATTGTCCTGTACTTGGACGTATGGCATTAGAAGTTTGGAGTAAAAGTGGTTTAAAGGCACTGCTGCATGGTCATTTGCATCAGTCAGCGGTATTCGATTTAAATTACTTATACCATTTAAATGTTGGGCATCCTGTGTTGGATATTCATGCGGGAACAGCAACGTCTTATCGTTTACACCATGCTTTAAGCAATAGTTTTAATGTGATTGATGCGCAAGCAGATGTGCGACATTATCAATTTAGCCTTCAACATTTAGAGTTTGAATTGGTATAAATTGCTGAATTAAGCAACGAATCATTCGTATTGCCTAAAAAAAATACAAAAAAGATGCTTTTTTTTTAAAGCAGCCCTTGAAGCGTTCTTTTCCATCCCCACAAAAGTGTCATCTAAATTCATTTTGATGATGACCAAAGGAATAAATAAGTCGTCATCAGTCATCTTAATAGACTTAGTCTGATGGAGTTATTTATGAGCAACATTCGTCCATTACATGACCGTGTAGTTATTCGTCGTGTTGAAGAAGAAACGAAAACCGCTGGCGGTATTTTATTGCCAGGTTCTGCAGCAGAAAAACCAGCACAAGGTGAAATTATTGCTGTAGGTAATGGTCAAATCACGGACAACGGTATTCGCGCTTTAGATGTAAAAGTTGGCGACAAAGTATTGTTCGGTACTTATGCAGGTACAACTGTAAAAGTACAAGGTGAAGAACTTCTTATCATGAAAGAGTCTGACATTTTAGCTGTATTAGAAGGCTAATTCTGTCCTTACTCGTTCAATCTCAGATTAGTAAAGATTAAAAAATTTCGGAGTCTATAAATGTCAGCTAAAGACGTAAAATTTGGTGATTCAGCACGCTCTAAAATGATTGCAGGCGTAAACGTGCTTGCAGATGCTGTAAAAGTAACTTTAGGTCCTAAAGGCCGTAATGTTGTGATTGACCGTTCTTTCGGTGCACCGCACATCACTAAAGATGGTGTAACAGTTGCGAAAGAAATTTCTCTTAAAGATAAATTTGAGAACATGGGCGCTCAATTGGTTCGTGAAGTATCTTCTAAAACCAATGACATCGCTGGTGATGGTACAACGACTGCAACTGTATTGGCTCAAGCTATTTTGAATGAAGGTATCAAGTCAGTAACAGCGGGTATGAACCCAATGGACTTGAAACGTGGTATCGACCTTGCAGTGAAAGCATTGGTTGCTGAAATTAAAGCAACGGCAAAACCTGCATCTGATACTAAAGCAATTGAACAAGTGGGTTCAATCTCTGCAAACTCTGACGAAACTGTAGGTAAACTCATTGCACAAGCAATGGAACGCGTAGGTAAAGAAGGCGTGATTACCGTTGAAGAAGGTTCAGGCTTTGAAGATGCTTTGGACGTTGTTGAAGGTATGCAGTTTGACCGTGGTTATATCAGCCCGTACTTTGCAAACAAACAAGATACACTAACGGCTGAACTTGAAAATCCGTTCATTTTGCTTGTTGACAAAAAAATCAGCAACATCCGTGAACTAATTACTGTATTAGAAGCAGTAGCTAAAACAGGCAAACCACTTTTAATCATCGCTGAAGATGTTGAAGGTGAAGCGTTAGCAACACTTGTTGTGAACAACATGCGCGGCATTATTAAAGTATGTGCAGTGAAAGCGCCTGGCTTTGGTGACCGCCGTAAAGCAATGCTTCAAGACATCGCAATCTTAACGGGTGCGACAGTGATTTCTGAAGAAGTAGGCATGTCTTTAGAGCAAGCTTCTCTTCAAGATTTAGGTACTGCACACAAAATCACAGTTTCTAAAGAAAACACTGTGATTGTGGATGGTGCTGGTGATGCTGCTCAAATCGCTGAGCGTGTTCAACAAATCCGTGCACAAATTGAAGAATCTACGTCTGAATATGACAAAGAAAAACTTCAAGAACGCGTTGCTAAATTAGCTGGCGGTGTAGCTGTAATCAAAATTGGTGCAGCAACTGAAGTTGAAATGAAAGAGAAGAAAGACCGTGTTGACGATGCATTACATGCAACTCGTGCTGCGGTTGAAGAAGGTGTAGTTGCTGGTGGTGGTGTTGCACTCGTACGTGCTGCTGCTGCGCTCGATGGCTTAAACGGTGCGAATGATGACCAAAACGTGGGTATCAACATTCTTCGTCGTGCGATTGAAGCGCCACTTCGTCAAATCGTTGCAAATGCGGGTGATGAGCCTTCAGTTGTTATCAACGCGGTGAAAAATGGCGAAGGTAACTTTGGTTATAACGCTGCAACTTCTGAGTATGGCGACATGCTAGAAATGGGTATTCTTGACCCAGCGAAAGTAACGCGTTCTGCTCTTGAGCATGCTGCATCTGTTGCTGGCCTAATGCTCACAACTGAGTGCATGATCACTGATATTCCAGAAGACAAGCCTGCAATGCCTGATATGGGCGGCATGGGTGGTATGGGCGGAATGATGTAATCATTACCCCAGATCCACAGATCTAAAAAATCCCCACTTGATGTGGGGATTTTTTTATTTTTATCGGTATAATTGAGTTAGAAAAAGACTCGAAAATAATAAAGTAATAAAAAACAAAATATTAAAGTAATGTACGGGTAGGTTTTTTGCGTCTGGGGAGAAGGATATGGAGCAAGAACATGTAATGATCGAAATGATTTATGAAGCAACCATGGATCCTACATTGTGGCAGCAGGTTCTCATTCGACTGGTTGAATATACAGGCAGTCAAAGTGCAATTTTTACCGCGATCGATCAGCTCAATCCCAAATTTAATTTTACCTTTACCCATAACATTTCTGAGGCAACTTTAGCAGCCTATCATGATGAAAAAATTCAAATGATAGATATGCAATTACATGCCCCGATCTTGAAACAACAAGGCTTGGGAGAGCCTGTAGTTTTGGACTGGAGTGCCTACGCACAGCGTCAAGGGCAAGCTGAATATAGCTTTTATGAAAAATGTGTAGCACCTTCAGGCATAGGTTCGGCACAAGGCATTCTGCTAGAAACAGGACAATATCGCTGGGCAGTATTGGGTATTCATCGAGCAGCGACGGTTCCAATATATCAACAACAAGAAACAGAACTGTTAAAAAGATTAAGTAAGCATTTCCGTCGCGCACTGCAAATTCATCGTCAGTTAAGTTTGGTACAGCAGGAAAATCTAGATCTATATAAACTTTTTGATGCTTTAAAAACAGGAGTGATTTTACTGGATGAAAATGCCTGTTTACTGTATGCCAATAAGCAAGCACAAAGGATTTTAGAGACATGTCAAGAACTCAGCTTAGACCATTTTAATCGTTTAAAGGCTGTAACTCCTTATCATGCACAATTAGAACAATATCTTGCTAGTGCACGCTTTCAGGATTCATCACCAACCCATCATCAAGGTATTCATGCAGGTGGAGTTCTGGCAATTCAGTCTGCTCAAAAATCACAAGTTTTGATGGTCAGTGTCGTGCCTTTTTCAAGTGTTTGGCAGAACCTGTCGAATAAACAGCAAATAGAACAGAAAGTAGCGGTATTTTTAACTGAGCCAGATAAGCACTATCAACTTGCGGGTGATTTTTTAAAGCAGCATTATCAGCTTTCACAGCGCGAGGTCGAAATTTGTCAACTATTTGTCGATGGATACAATCTTGAAGCTATTGCAGAAGAATGCACACTGACACTCAGTTCGGTACGCACATATATGAAATATATTTTTGCCAAAACGGAGTGTTCAACTCAAGTCGAATTATTTCGCTTATTGGTAGGTTTAAGTTTGGATTTTGAACATATTCCTTAATTGTACTTTAACCCCATAAAATCAGTGTCCAAGTGATGGCAATAATACTTAAAGCAACAAATTGTGCAGCACTGCCCATATCTTTAGCATTTTTAGACAAGGGGTGACGTTCCAAAGAAACGCGATCGACAATTGCTTCTAAGGCCGAATTGAAAAGCTCGACAATGATTGCCAACAAACAAACAGCTATAAGAATAGCTTGCTCACTACGGCTTACGTTAAGAAAAAAAGTGACTGGAATCAAAATAAGATTGATATAAATAATTTGTCGAAACGCGGCTTCATGTTGAAAAGCAGCTTTAAAGCCAGCGATAGAATAGTGGGTTGCATTAAAGATTCGTTTTAAACCAGTTTTACCTTTAAGGGGAGAATATTCGCTCATGATGGATATGATCATTCTAGATAGAGAGGAGAATAGCCCTGATAGATTAAAGTGGGCTTAAAACATACAAATATGTAGGCTTAGTTTAGCATGAATTACGCTCAATCAAATGAGCAAAAAGTTGTCACTTGGCTTGGGATAAAGTGATATTCATCCTCTCTCAGAATTATATTCAAGTCTGCATTGGCTTTAGGTATTGAGGAATATATAGTTGATATTTGGTTGATTCTTGATTTGCATGATTGATTGAAATTATCGGGTGGAAGGAATGGATCTTCATCATTTCTACATAATTGAATAATAAATCCGTAACTATGTTAATAATGATTGTGTTTTATGGTTGGGTCATTGAATATCAACATAAATTTGCTAGTTTTTTCTTCCTCCTTTGAATTCTAATTTTTAAGTGGCGCAAACCTATGTTGTCTAAGTTTTTTATACAACGTCCCATTTTTGCGGGTGTACTTGCAATTATTGTGATGGCTTTGGGGCTTTTTGCCATTCTGAATTTGCCAGTAGAACGTTATCCCGATATTGCGCCACCACGAATTACCGTGAGTGCAAGTTATACAGGTGCATCTGCGGAAACCGTAGAGGAAAGTGTTACGCAAATTTTAGAACAACAAATCAAAGGGATTGATCACCTTTTATATTTTAGTTCCAGTAGTGATTCTTCTGGGCGTAGCCGAATTAGCATCAGTTTTGAAAATGGCACTGACCCCGATACTGCACAGGTACAAGTACAGAATGCAATTAATGGTGTCGTCAGTCGTTTACCAGAAGATGTACAGCGCCAAGGTGTAAATGTCTATAAATCACTGGGGGATACCCATATGGTGATTGGCTTATATGATGCTTCTGGTCGTAGCGACAATATTGAGTTGTCTGATTATATGATGACGCATTTGGAGCAGGACATTGCCCGTATTGACGGTGTCGGTGAAGTTGATGTATTTGGTTCGCAATATGCGATGCGTATTTGGCTCAATCCTACAAAATTAAAGCAATATAATTTAATGCCATCCGATATTCGTAGCGCAATTGAAGCACAGAATACTCAAGTGGCAGCGGGCGGTATTGGCGATTTACCCACGGTCGAAAATCAATATCTGAATGCAAAAGTGACTTCAGGATCTCGACTTAAAACTGTACCTGAATTTGAACAAATTATTGTGAAGTCAAACCGTGATGGTAGTTTCGTTTATTTAAAAGATGTGGCGCGCATTGAGTTAGGTGCAGAAAACTATCAATCCTTTAATACCATTAATGGTTTTGCATCGGCAGGGATGGGGATTTCGTTGTCTTCTGGAGCAAATGCACTTGCAACTTCTGCTTTGATTAAAGCCGAGGTTGAGCACTTATCCAGTAAATTACCCGCGGGCTATAAAATTGTTTATCCACGAGATAATACGCCGTTTGTACAAGAGTCGATTAAGGAAGTTGTCAAAACCCTGTTTGAAGCGGTCACTCTGGTGGTGATTGTGATGTTTCTGTTTTTGCAGAATTGGCGCGCTACTTTAATTCCCACTATTACCGTGCCTGTAGTGATTTTGGGCACGATGGCAATACTCTATGTTTTAGGTATGAGCATTAATACCTTAACGCTATTTGCTTTGGTTTTAGCGATTGGTTTATTGGTAGATGATGCCATCGTGGTGGTCGAAAATGTGGAGCGTCTGATGCACGAACAGCATTTGTCTGCCAAAGATGCCGCCATTGAATCCATGCAGGAAATTAGTGGAGCCTTAATTGGGATTACTTTGGTACTTACCGCAGTCTTTATTCCGATGGCATTTTTTGGCGGATCTACAGGGGTAATTTATCGCCAGTTTTCCATCACTTTAGTGGCTGCCATGGGACTTTCCTTAATGGTGGCTTTGGTGTTAACGCCAGCCCTGTGTGCTTTAATTTTGCAGCCCAGCAATAAGCAGAAAAAATGGGCAGTGTGGTTCAATCAAAAGTTAGAACAGTTAAAAACACATTATCTTAAACTCACGCAATTGACCATAAACCATAAACGCATCAGTTTGGTGATATTTACTGCATTAATCGCCGTATTTGCCTTGTTTTATCGTGCTTTGCCCACCAGTTTTATTCCAAGTGAAGATCAGGGCATATTAAGTGTGCAATTTGAGCTGATTAATGGCGCACCGTTGTCTAAAAGTCGTGAAATTGGTGAGGAGATTCGCCAGTATTTTCTGAGTCAAGAAAAAGACAATGTCAATTTGGTGATGGTTCGCTATGGGCGTAATTACTCTGGGACTGGACAGAATTTGGGGCAAGGATTTGTCGCCTTGAAACATTGGGATGAGCGGAGTGGTCAATACAACTCAGCCCAAGCCATACGTGAACGGGCGATGCTGCATTTTCGTCAGAATCGTAATGCCAAAATTATGGTGAATATGCCATCTTCAGTCAGTGGTTTGGGTCAGACGGATGGTTTGGAGTTTTGGATTCGAGACATTAACGGCAATGGACGTCAATTCTTAGATGCGGAATTTAAAAAGTTACAAACTGCTGCAGAACACTATAAGAGCTTTGAAAATCTGGATAACAAGGCAAATCCTGATAAAGCTGAATTACAAGTCAAGATTGATCAAAAACAAGCGATGGCATTAGGTCTATCACAATCCGCCATTAACAGCACTTTATCGGCTGCGTGGGGCGGTTCTTATGTCAATGATTTCATTGATCGTGGGCGGGTCAAACGTGTGATGATGCAGGGGGATGCCGAATATCGATCGAAACCTGAAGATTTACAGCAATGGTATGTTCGTAATGATACCAATCAGATGGTGTCATTTGCCAGTTTTGCCAACGTAAATTGGGGCGGTGGGCCTGAAGTGGTGAAACGCTTTATGGGCTATACCGCTTTAGAGATGGAAGCAGATACAGCAAAGAATATCAGTTCGGGTGTCGCCATGGGGGATATTCAGACGTTGGTGGAACAGCAGCCTGATATTAACTTGGCGTGGAGTGGGCTTTCATTTGAAGAACAAAAATCAAGTCATCAGGCTTTATGGCTATATTTGATCTCGATTGGTTTTATCTTTTTATGTTTGGCGGCACTGTATGAAAGCTGGACTATTCCAACGGCTGTTATGAGTGCTATTCCTTTAGGCATTGGAGGAAATATTCTCTTTAGTTATTTTGTGGGCTTTCCAAATGACATATATTTCCAGATTGCCTTACTCACCACGATTGGTCTGTCCTGTAAAAATGCCATTTTAATTGTGGAATTTGCTTCTATGGCGCAAACACGTGGTCTGACGGTCATACAAGCAGCCATGGAGGGGGCGAGTTTGCGCTTACGTCCAATTTTGATGACTTCTTTGGCTTTTGGTGCTGGCGTCATTCCTTTGGTGTTTGCTTTTGGTGCAGGGGCGGCAAGTCGACAGGAAATAGGCATTAGTGTACTGGGCGGTGTGATTTTCGGGACAGTCTTGGTATTGATTTTTATTCCCTTTATGTACGTGTTGATTCGTTCTATTTTTGGTGTGAAACATCAGCAATTATAGTGCTTCGAACTGTTAATGGTTTTCTATGTTTTGTAAATCCACCAGCAGGATGAGCCTGAAGAGATTTCTAAAATTTCATGTTGAAAGCTATTCATCTATGGTGCCATGTAATGGCAAAAATTCTTATAAACTGCTGATTTAAGGTTAGCTGCTATTCTGCTAGATGAATGGAAAGTAGTTGTTCAATTTTCTGCAAATTTGCATAACCCTTTGTTACGGCATTCGCATGAGAAATGCTTTAAGCTGTAGTGAAATCAACATCATACTGACATGAACATGCCTGAACAGCAGCGAGCTACAAAAAAAACACCGCAAGAAGTCATTCGTTTAGAGCGTGATTTAGCGAAATATGCCAATCTTATGGATTCACTGATTCGAATTCCTTTTACCAAGCAAGGTGTGGGGGCAGATGCCGCTTTAGGCACCATTCCTGTGGCAGGAGATGTCGCAGGTTTTGCATTAACCTGTTATGCGGTGTATAAGGCCAAGCAAATTGGCGTACCACAACATAAATTAAATGTAGTGTATAAACTGGCGGCAATAGACTTAGTGGTCGGATTTATTCCAATAGCAGGAACCTTATTTGATATTTTTATTCGTCCAAGCCGTAAAGCACTCGATGTCGTACATGAGCATATTCGGGAAGAATATCAGATCCGCGATACGATGCATGTCGAACATCCGTATTTACATGAAAAGTTAGAACAGAAGCAGCAGCATTCAGCCTTTTGGCGCCAGCCAGTCATTGCATGGTTATGGCTACATATTCCAGATTTGATTGGTTTGGTGGTGATTTTTTTGCTGCTTGTTGCCTCTTGGTATGGCTTTACTGCCGTATGGTCTTGGTATCAAAACTGGTCTTAAACCTATTGATCTAATAAAAAAGCCTCCATATCGGAGGCTTTTTTGAATCTTTAAACTTATGCGCAGTCTAATTGTTGTAAGGCTGCTACACGTTGTTCAATCGATGGGTGAGTTTGGAATAAGGCAGCTAAGCTGAACCCTTGTTCTTTACCTTCCGTAATTGAGAAAGCTTTCATTTCTTTTGGCATTTGGTCAGGAAGTTCTGATTCTGCTTGTAAACGTAATAAGGCAGAAATCATGGCTTGTTTGCCTGCAAGACGTGCACCCGCTTCATCCGCACGGAATTCACGATAGCGTGAAAACCACATCACGATGGCAGACGCCAAAATACCAAATACGATGTCTAAGACAATAGTAATAGCGAAGTAAGCCAATCCTGGAGCTTCTCCGTCTTCACGACCGAATACATTGCGGTCAATGAAATCACCCACAACACGTGCAAAGAACATGACAAAGGCGTTAACGACACCTTGGATCAATGCCAGTGTCACCATATCACCATTGGCAACGTGACCAATTTCATGGGCAAGTACAGCACGCAATTCATCTTTATTCATACGCTCAAGTAAGCCCGTAGAAACGGCTACGAGCGCATCATTTTTATTCCAACCTGTTGCAAATGCATTTGATTGGTAAGATGGGAAAATACCCACTTCTGGCATGTTAATACCAGCACGCTGAGACAATTCCGCAACTGTTTGTAGCAACCAAACCTCTGCTTGGCTACGTGGAGCATTAGGGTCAATAAGTTCAGTGCCAGTTGTTTTTTTCGCCATCCATTTCGACATGAACAGAGACACTAAAGAGCCAACCATACCAAACACGAAACAGACGACTAAAAGGTTGCCTAGATTCAAGCCACCCGCGCCATGATAACTACCGACACCGAAGAGTGACAAAATAATGCCAGCTACAACCAGTACCGCGAGGTTGGTTAGCAAGAACAAACCAATCCGCATCATTGAGAAAATCCTCTTAATATAGAAATATAATCTGATTTATAACTGATAAATCATAAGGATCAATATGCGGTGAATATTGCAAAAATTCAAGAAAAAAACGTGACTGTCGCTAAAAATAACATTTTTCTATTAATAGATTCGTGCAGATGCCGAAGCATGTTCTGTCGAATATGAGCCTGCTCTTGGAGTATCTGTATAACTACCATCCGCTGCGATGATGATCTCACGCTGCCCACTTCTGGACGATGGGTTTGGGATGGACTCTGCCTGTGCAGATTGAGCATTGTTTTGCTTCGCACTGTAATTTACAGATTGGGCAACGATTTTCCCTGAGTTGCTACCATTGCTGATCAGACCACCTGAATACAGATTGCTATAACGACTGCTCACACGGCGTACATAGTCTTGGGTTTCTTTAAATGGGGGGATGCCACCGTACTTTTGCACATTGCCTTCGCCAGCATTATAGCCTGCAAGGGCAAGGCTGGTATTGCCATTAAAGCGTTTCATCAACCACGCAAGGTATTTCGCACCGGCGTTAATGTTTTGTTGCGGGTCGTATGCATTCGAGACATTGAAGCGACGTGCGGTTGCAGGCATCAGTTGCATTAATCCTTGTGCACCCACTGGAGAACGTGCATTGACGTTAAAGCCAGATTCAGTATGCATCACGGCTTTAATTAAACCTTCCGAAATCCCATGGGTTTGGGCAGCTTGGCGAATCATGGCATCAAATGCGTTGCGATTGCGGCTGTAACTGGGCAAAACCGAAGATTCTGAATTACCCCAGTTACTATAACTATGAATATTACTGTCAGGATAATATGTGGCTTTGACTTTAGTTAAAGATTTATCTGAACTTTTACGATTAGTAAGCAGCGTGCCACCGTTACTATCTTTATAGATATAAATTTGCCCAGCGTAAGTCATAGCACTTCCTAGACTAATAGATGCTGTGCTTAATAAATATAATGCTAATGTTCTTACTTTATTGTTCATTTTAATAATTAATAAAATCTTGCCCAAATAAGTCTTAACAAGTTTAGCAAAAAAATACGGCTTAAAAAGCCTTGCCGAATTTTATTTTTCATGACTTCGTAAAAATCAAGCTTAATTGCAGAGTTAATAATCAAAAAAAAATTAATTTATTTTTAATCAGGATTGCTTGACTATGATAAGTCATTGATATTTATTTAAAATAAAATTGATCAAAAAATGATCGATTTAAATAGAAGCCTTAGACTATGGGAAGGATCACCTGTCAAGTGTTTTGAAATCCACAAAGTTATCCACAGCTTTTGTGGACAACTGTGGAAAAGTCCAAAAGATAAGCATTTGGGCGAAAAAATGAACTGCAACGTTCAAATTTACCCTCTAAGCAATACGAAAAAATGACAAGTAGATTCGGTCATGAGAATTTACATTCTTTAGATGCGATTGCTTGGCGAATCATATAAAATTGCGCGGTATTTTCATTTATGGGTTAATCGTGTCTATGTACTCGCCAGTTGAGTCCGAACAAGGGTTTAATTTCAAGCCAGAACTCCCAACCAGCTCTGCCTACTATCGTTTGTTAAAAAAGCTTCGCCGCCAAGTGGGGCATGCTATTCGTGATTTTAAAATGATCGAAGACGGCGATAAGGTCATGGTCTGTATTTCTGGCGGTAAAGACAGTTATACCTTGCTGGACATCTTATTGCAGTTTAAACGTATTGCACCGATTAACTTTGACGTGGTTGCGGTAAACCTTGACCAAAAGCAACCGGGTTTCCCTGAAGATGTATTACCGCGTTATTTAGAAGAAAATAACATTCCCTACTATATTTTGGAAAAAGACACTTACAGCATTACGAAGCGTTTAACTCCAGAAGGGAAAACCTATTGTGCGGTGTGTTCGCGTTTACGTCGTGGTTCGTTATATGGCTTTGCACAAGAGATTGGTGCAACCAAAGTGGCACTCGGACATCACCGTGATGATATTTTAGCGACCTTCTTCCTGAACTTGTTCCATGGCGGTAGCTTAAAAGCCATGCCACCAAAATTGTTGTCTACAGATAAAAAGAACATTTTGATTCGTCCACTGGCCTATGTGGAAGAGAAAGATATTATTAAATATGCAGAAATGCGTCAGTTCCCAATTATCCCATGTAACTTATGTGGTTCGCAGGAGAACCTGCAACGTGCTATGTTAAATGACATGTTGCGTACATGGGACAAAGAGCATCCGAAGCGTTTACACAGCATTTTTGGTGCGTTACAGAACGTTTCACCATCCCAATTGGCCGATCGTGAACTGTTTGATTTTGAAGTGCTCGATTCACAACGTGAGTTCGACTTTAAAGGCGAAAGTTGTTCGACTGAAGCTGAACCTGAGAACAAACGTATTAATATGGTGAATCTTGGCTTTGCTGTTGAATAATTTTGTCATTTAAGCCAATACAAAACACCAATCAATGATTGGTGTTTTTTTATGTAGATGATTTTGATCATCTTTGTATAAGAAATATAAAATATGAACGGTACGTACAAAAAACTTTAGGCACAGGTAAGATATACATGCTATAACAATCTCCACGTGTATTTAGCTTCACAATGATGTCGACTGGATAGGCGACACAAAATGAACAAATAAATTTGAGGAAACATCATGCCTGCCTTTTTAACTGATGATTGGTTTTCAACTGTAGAAACTTTGACTGCACAAGCAGGGGACTTAAATTTGCCACCTGCTTTGGCAAATTTAGCCATTAACTTGGTTGTGACAGATACGAGCGGTAATACCGAATTGGCATTAGATGGTGGCAAAATCTTAAAAGGTTTGTCTTCAAATGCCAAAACAACGCTCAATATGGATGCTGATACACTTCGTAAAGTATTCTTAGAGTTTGATATGGCTGCTGCGATGCAAGCATTCATGACAGGTAAAATCAAAGTTCAAGGTGATATGTCACAATTGATGGCGTTGCAAACCGCAAAACCAAGCCAAGAACAAAAGGATTTATTTAAGAAAGTACTTGAGCTTACAGCTTAAGTTTTTCGCAAAAAAAAGCTTACCAACAGGTAAGCTTTTTTTCTGCCTTCAATTCATGACTATTTATATATTCACCAATTGAGGCGTATTTTTGATGTATTCCAAGTAAGAACGAATACGCGTGACATATTGTACTGCTTGGCGATAGCGACCATTTTGTGCTTTATGACTATCTAAATAACTATATAGGTTTACCCAGTTATCTGGATCTTTGCCTTGAGCACTGATACGCTTCTGAATCTGATCTACGGCTCCTGGTCCCATGTTATAGGCAACCAATGCATACCAGTTACGATCTGGATAAGGAACTTCCTCAAACTTGCTCAGCATCAGGTCGTAGTACTTTGCACCCCCCTGAATACTTTGCGCAGGATCGGTACGATTACTCACACCCATCGCTTTGGCTGTGCTGTTGGTCAGCATCATAATGCCGCGCACACCTGTGGGCGAAATTGAATCGGGTTTTAAGTACGATTCTTGATAGCCAATAGCCGCTAAGAAATGCCAATCGAGGTCGTATTTCTCAGCAGTGCGCTGGAAACTGGCTTTATAAATCGGCATACGTTTGGTGAGATCACGTTCAATAGAATCCCATGACTCGGCCTGTACAACATTGCGATTATAAAAAGAAGCCAATTGGCTAATTGAACCCGTTTGCTTACTTTGACAAACAAAGCCACTGGCTGTTTGAGTCAAGGGGTCATCAGCATGTTTAAATACCCAATTCAATTGAGTATTTAAGCCATTTTTCTGTAGGCTATATAAGTCACCACAGGTGGCTGAAAACGAAGTTAGTTTTTTACTTTCAATTTTTTGAATGCTTGAGGTGGTAATGGCAAAGTTTGCTTTACCTTGATCAACCAATTTTAATGCCGTGGCATCATCAGGAACGGTGGTAAACACCAGTTCAACATTCATACTGTCAGCATAATTACGTGCAAGGTCATAACCAAAGCCATGTAAATACTGCCCATCTTTAAAAACAGTCGATGGATTTTCTACACCAACCACTGTGAGTTTGTTGTTATTAACAACAGCGTCATATTGGTAAGCCTTGCTCGCGTTAATCGTATGAAAAGGAATTAAGGCGGCGGTGAGTGCTAAGGCTTTTAAAGGGAGAGAGAAAGTTAATGAGTTAAGGCTAAGCCTCGACCCAGAAGATGAACTACTGTGCATGTTGTCTCCGCTACAAGTAATTTATGCCCTAAAAATCCAAAGCAAACGAGGCCTTAAACTTTTATAAGTTTGATAAATTCAATAAGGGGTGGGCAGGCATGACGTCATTCAGAATGACATGGGATAAAAGGAAATTATGCAGTAAAAAACCACACAGGTTAAAAAGTACACTAAACAGAAGATGAAGGCATAATAAAGTCGGAAATTTGGATTGTCAAATTTAGTATAAAAAATAGTGAGAAAATACAATGTAAATATATGATTTAATTAATAAATTATTTTTACACCCTTTTATTGTAGTGAAATTGGGCATAAAATAGCTTAAAAATGTATCTGTTTCGTACTTTGAAAAGACAATTTGCAATATGAAATCTAACTTAATTACACGTTCTGGACACGATAAATTGGTGGCCGAATTGCAGCATTTATGGCGTGAAGAACGCCCAGAAATTACCAAAAAAGTGAATTGGGCGGCTAGCCTTGGTGATCGAAGTGAAAATGCGGATTACCAGTACAATAAACAAATTTTAAGAAAGATTGACCGTCGGGTACGTTACCTTGGAAAGCGTTTAGAAGAGTTAAGAATTGTTGATTTTGCTCCAGAGCAAGAGGGCAAAGTTTTTTTTGGAGCATGGGTCGAAATTGAGAACGAACAAGGCGAGCAAAAACAACTGCGCATTGTTGGTGTAGATGAAATTTATGATCATCATCCACAGCATATTTCCATAGATTCACCGATGGCACGGGCATTACTGTCGAAACAAGTAGATGATGAAATTGAAGTAATCACACCATCTGGGAAAAAGACTTGGTATATCAATGCAATCCGCTATGAAAAGCCAGAAATTACCCTTTAATTTAGTTTTTGATTTTATTTTGTGCAATTGAATAGAAAAATATGCAAAAGTATTTGCCAACTTAGAAAAATATTTATATGATAGCCGCCATTGGAAGCGTGGCAGAGCGGTTTAATGCACCGGTCTTGAAAACCGACGAGGGTGTGAGTCCTCCGTGAGTTCGAATCTCACCGCTTCCGCCAAATATTTAAATAAGTCCTTGTTTTTACAAGGGCTTATTTTTTTATCTATAGTTTTATCCCTCAACTTACCCATCATTAAATTTTGGATAGAAAGGCTTTAATTAGGATTGGTTCCAACTATTTTGGAAAAGCCTCAAAATTATTTAAAGAAGCAGAAGAAACATCTGAACTAAACTTTAAATGAAAAAAGCCCAATGTTAGATCATAGGGCTTTATGTTTGCGAGCTTAAAACAATCAATAAATGATGCAATTAAATTTTGCAGGGATTGTTCTAGATTCGTAATAGATATCAAAGGATAGAGTAAATTATTAAAAATAACTTTCCATTGCTCTGGGTGAGTTATTCCATAGTGATTCTTACCCAGAACAAGTTGCTGTAAATTTCCATTCGCTAGATCGAGTCTTAAGGTCTGTTGTTCATTGCCATCAAAACAATGTGCCAACTTACGTCGATCCTGAGATAAAATTAAGCTGTGCTCTGTATCGTGGTCAACCAGTACATTTAAATCATACTCTCCAGATAATATTCGTTGGATTCGCCATTGGATATAGAACAATTGGTTTTGATTTAACATTGGAAGTTGGCTGGAGAAGGCTGTTTTAAGCTTCACAATTTCCTTTTCAAGTCGGCTAAGCTCAAGTTGAGTAAAATTAAATTACCAACCAGTCTCGTGATTTTGCCCTTAGTGTGCTTGCTTGGTAAGTAACTGTCTGACTAGTCTGCTATTTTCAGTACGTTGTCCCACATGAGTGTAGTTCGAACAGCGCCGTCACGTTCAGCTTCAGCAGATAAGCGATACCCACAGGTTTCATTCCATAGCATGTTTAAACAGGTTTGGATCTGCTGTTTTGATAGGTGTTGGTTAATGCTTAACACATCAAACCATAGATTTTGATTTATTATGCTCTGAATTTTAGTCAAAGCATGACCTAGCATCGTAAAAACATGCAGGCAGTTCAATTATTAAAAAAAGATGAATACCATTTAAAGCCGCGTAATAAAATAGAGACTTTATTCAGCCTGTTAAAAGGGCAATATCATTTGGTAACGAGTAAAGCTAGAAGCATTGAAGGCTATTGAGCTGGACTTTATGCCTCTTTATGTGCTTACCAATTATGCATCACAATAAGCCAACGATTCGTATTATGGAAATATTGGTTTAAGCAGAATTCGGGTTAATTAAAGTTAGATTATTTTATGTATTACTGTTAATTTTTTAAATTATTATTTAAAAGCCTCTTAAATACCGAAAATTGATACGTCATAGTAATCTCTGTGCTTAAAATTTTACTGCATAAATATTAGTTGATAAGTTTATGCAATAAATTTATTTTAAGTGGATATAGAAGAAGTGTTCGGTAAAAATTTTTTTAGGTGATCTAAAAATAGTTTTAATGTCCTTGGTGGTCTTTTCTTAGATGAAGTGATTGCATAAAAGTGAAGAGGAGGCGAATGATAATCTTCTAAACAACGAGAAATATTATCTAATATTTCTTCTTTTTCTACTAAAAAACTAGGTAGATAAATAATGCCTTGATTTCTTTTACATAATTCTAGAAGAAAGCTACCACTATTACATATTAACTGTGGTGTACAATAAAATGATTCCTCTTTTTTATTCTTTGTAAGAATAATTTTATTGTTTAATTTGGTTTGTGAATATAATAAAAGATTGTGTTGCTTTAACTCTTCTAATGTTTTTGGTTTGCCATGATTTTTAAAATAATTCTTAGTTGCATAAAAGTATTTGTGATGGATGCTAAATAAATGGACATGAGGTTCATTCGTATTTTTTTGACTTATTCTTAGGGAAATATCATAGTTTTCTTCATTAATATCTATAACTTTATCCGAAAGAAATAAATCAATTTTAATAAGAGGATAAAGGGTCATAAAGTTTGAAATAATTTCTGAAAGATAAGTTTGTTGAAATGAAAGAGGGGCATTGATTCTTAATACGCCTCCTGGAAACTCCTGATCATAAGTAAAATCACTAGTAGCCCATTCAAATTCACTCATGATTACTTTAGAGTGCTGGTAAAATTTTTCTCCTGAATGGGTCAAACTCATGTTTCGAGTGTTCCGAATAAATAAAACACTATCAAAAAGAGTTTCTAAATAACAAATTCTTTTTGCAACTTGATCTCTAGTGATACCTAAATTACGTGAAGCACTGCTGAAATTTCCATGTTCAACGACACTAATAAAAGTATTTATACAGTCTAATTTATCCATTCAATTTTAGAGAGATCGTTTTAATTATTGTTAAAGTACCTGAATACAATATTTGTATCAATAATTGTATCTTAGAGGGATACAGTCTGTATCTAATTTTATGAGTAGTGTCTTACATCTAATTATGATTTTATAAGGATTCGTATATAAATATGTAGTGATACAAAACATGAATAAGTCACTTTTAGAACAGCTTTCTCCAACCAATTGTCAAATTATTTTTATTGATCAGCAACCTCAAATGGCATTTGGTGTACAGTCAATTGACCGTCAAACTTTAAAAAATAATGTTGTTGGTTTAGCAAAAGCTGCAAAAGTTTTTGATATTCCAACAACGATTACAACAGTAGAGACAGAGAGTTTTTCTGGACATACATACCCTGAATTACTTGATGTTTTCCCAAATGCTCCACTTTTAGAGCGTACATCAATGAACTCTTGGGATGATCAGAAAGTACGTGATGCACTAGCAAAAAATGGTCGTAAAAAAGTAATTGTTTCTGGTCTTTGGACTGAAGTTTGTAATATCACTTTCTCTTTTGGCGCAATGCTAGAAGGCGATTATGAAATTTATATGGTAGCTGATGCCTCAGGTGGTACGTCAAAAGAAGCACATGATTATGCTATGCAACGGATGATTCAGGCTGGTGTTATTCCTGTGACTTGGCAACAGGTTTTACTTGAATGGCAACGTGATTGGGCCAAACGTGAGACTTACGACGCAGTGATGGATATCGTGCGAGAACACTCTGGTGCATATGGCATGGGGGTAGATTATGCGTATACCATGGTGCATAAAGCTACAGAAAGAACAAAAAATCAACATGAAGTATTAGCGCCAGTCCCAGCTAAATAAAATTTTTAAAAATGAGGTATGCAATATGCGCGTTTTAAAAAAATAAATTCAGCTACAAATGGAGAAGATCATGACCGATGTACAGCTGATTCTCAAGAATGGAAAAATAACAACACTTGATCCTCAAAAGCCAGAAGTAGAAGCCATAGCCATGGCCGATGGGAAAATTGTGGCGATAGGCGATGAACACAGCATTATGAAGTTGGCAAAAGATTCAACAAAAATTGTGAGTTTGAATGGTCGTCGTGTGATTCCTGGTTTAAATGACAGTCATTTGCATATTATTCGTGGCGGTTTAAATTACAATATGGAACTGCGCTGGGAAGGTGTTCCATCAATTACTGATGCATTAAATCTCTTAAAACAACAAGCCGATAATACACCAGCACCGCAATGGGTACGAGTGGTTGGTGGCTGGACAGAATTTCAATTTGTTGAAAAGCGTTTACCAACTTTAGCTGAAATTAACAAAGCAGCACCTGACACACCTGTATTTATTTTGCATTTATATGCCAGTGCAATGCTGAATCGCGCTGCCCTAGCTGTGCTTGGTTTTAATAAAGATACGCCAGATCCACCAGGTGGAAGAATTGAACGAGATGAAAAAGGTGAACCAACAGGATTGCTTCTTGCAACGCCATCTGCCGCTATTCTGTATTCAACCTTGGGGAAAGCACCAAAATTACCTGTAGAAGATCAAGTTAATTCAACACGCCATTTTATGCGTGAGCTAAACCGTTTAGGTTTAACTTCAGCAATTGATGCTGGGGGAGGAGGTCAAAACTATCCTGAAGATTACGATGTTATTCGCGAACTTCATGAAAAAGATCAAATGACAGTTCGTATTGCGTATAACTTATTTGCGCAAAATGCAGGAGCAGAACTTGAAGATTATAAAAAATGGACTGAAATGACCTTTCCTGGTGATGGTGATTCATTGCTGATGATGAATGGTGCAGGTGAAAACCTGACTTGGTCAGCAGGCGACTTTGAAGATTTCTATGAACCACGTCCTGATTTGCCTGAAAAAATGGAAGGTGAACTAGAAGCTATTGTCGAGCATTTATCTGATAAGAAATGGCCGTTCCGAATCCATGCGACTTATGATGAAAGCATTGCCCGTTTATTAGATGTCTTTGAGCGTGTAAATGGGAAAAAGCCATTCGAGACCCGCTTTATTATTGACCATGCTGAAACAGTATCTGAAAAAAATATAGAGCGAATTGGTGCATTAGGGGGAGGGATCGCGATTCAGCATCGCATGGCATATCAAGGTGAAATTTTTGTACAGCGTTATGGTGCAGAAGCTGCAAAAGATACACCACCTGTGAAAAAAATGCTTGAGCTAGGCGTTCCAGTTGGTGCGGGTACAGATGCAACACGTGTGGCATCTTACAATCCGTGGGTGTGTTTAGCTTGGCTAACAACAGGAAAAACAGTGGGTGGTTTGCCGCTTTATGATGAGAAAGATTTGCTTGATCGTCAGACTGCGTTAAAACTTTGGACGAAAGGTTCTGCATGGTTTTCAGGAGAACAAAGTCAAAAAGGTGCATTAGTAACTGGTGAACATGCTGATTTAGTCGTACTTTCTGATGACTACTTTGCTGTTGAAGGCGATGAGATCCAGTTTATCGAATCAGTGATGACGATTATGAACGGTAAAGTTGTTTATGCAGGTGCTGAATTTAAACAAGAAGATCCACCGCTTCCACCAGCTTCTCCTGAGTGGTCTCCAGTCAAACGCTTTGGTGGGCAATGGCGTAAGTCCGAAAACCGTAATGCACCTTCCTTACAACCTTTACAAAGCGGTTCATGTGCTTGTTCTAGTAGTTGCGGTATGCATGCACATTCACATGCGTGGATGCTTGATATTCCTGTGAATGATAAAGATAAAAAAGCATTCTGGGGAGCGTTAGGCTGTTCATGTTTTGCTTTCTAAATGCTATTTGAAAAAACCCACCTGAAATAGGGTGGGTTTTAGAGAGTCTTTCATGAAAATGTATCTTATTTCTTTGGCAGCAGGACTGCTTGTAGGTGTTCTGTATTACCTACTCAATGTGAAATCCCCAGCCCCTCCATTGGTTGCACTATGTGGCTTATTGGGTATGGTGATTGGTGAGCAACTGATCCCTATGATTAAAAATTTAATGAGTTAAAAACAAAAGCTTTTGAATAAATGATGTGAATTCATCTAGGAAAACTTCTAAGTTTTAATGCAGGTTATGTCGACACAGCAAGTTTTTAGCATTGCACGGGCTATTTGCTACACCTGTAACGGGTACTTTGGGGGTGGCTTTAGTCTCAGATAGCCACGCTGGTGCATGAGTGAAACTTGCTACTTTGCCCATGTTCTGTATTACAGTTTTGTTGATGAAATTGTTTAATCAGCAATTTTTAAAACTCCAGAAAAACTCCTATACATTTCTTCCAAAGCTTATGTTTGTGTTTTTTAGTTTAGATGCTGTATTTTCAGTTTTTATTTACTTTGTCCTAATTACGATATGGTCATGAGTTTTATTGTTGGTATGTTGCTAGTTTTGGCAATGGTAATACAAAAAGCCATGCATCGTATTCATTGGATCAAAGGATCTCTGACCATGGTGATGACAGGTTCAATTACACAGCTTATGCTTGATATGGGGGAACTTTTCTCTAATCCTACTACAGAAAAAATCACAGATTTATCAACGGTTATATTCAATCTTGCTGACTATGTTTAGTTTCACTTTGGGATGTGTAGTTGCTGTGATCGTATATAAGTTTACGCTTTCATCGCTGGTTATTGTTCCATCGATCTTATTGATTTTGACTTATATCTATCGAGAAAATTATAAAAAAGCCTAATTTTTATATGATTTAATTTATTCAGGATTTAAAAATGGAAAATGTAGAAACGGTTAAAACTAAAGGGTTTTGGAGTATTTGTCGAGATCCAATTTTACTGACCATTGTAGGTGGTGCAATTGATACCATTGGTTTTATTGCATTATTTGGTTTTTTTACTGCACACGTGACAGGAAACTTAGTCTTGGCGGGCGCAGCATGGGTCAAAGGTGGGCCTGGTATTTGGATTAAACTTGGTGCAATCCCATTATTTATTTTAACTGTGGTAATTACCAAATATTGGATTGACCGCAGCATGCAAAAACACATCACTTTAAGTTATTTGTTTTTGGGTGAAGCCATTTTTTTAACAGGTTTTATGCTTGCAGGACTGTATTTTGAACCATTTAAAGATGCCGATAGTGTAACAGTGGCAATTACAGGTGGTTTAGGTCTAATTGCGTTAGCGATTCGAAATACCTCAAGTAAAACCTTAATTAAACACATCAGCCCAAGTACGATGATGACAGGTAATACTACACAGCTTGGGATTGATATTTCAAATTATCTGCGAAAAAAAAGTGATGATAACAAACATAAGTTACAACATAGCTTAAGTATAGTCATTGGTTTTGTAATTGGCGCATTTTTAGGTGCATTTTTATATGTTTACTTAGATTTTTGGAGTGTTGCTTTCTTTATTATTCCTGTGTTGTATTTGTCTTATCTTGCTGCAAAACAAAGATTTGTTGAGCCGCAATAGGAGTAACAGATGAATAAACTCCGATTAGAAACAATCAGTGATGGAATTTTTGCAATTATTATTACGGTCATGCTATTGGAGCTTAAAATTCCTGAAGGTCAGGATTTATCAGCACTAAAAGATGAATTACATCTGATTTTTAGTTATATCCTGAGTTTCATTTATGTCGGAATTTATTGGAATAATCATCATCATTTATTCCAAGTGGTGAAAAGCATTAATGGAAAAATTTTATGGATAAATTTACACCTAATGTTTTGGTTAACCATGATTCCGTTGACCACAGGGTGGTCTTCTTATAGCAATTATGCCCAAATACCGACAGCGCTGTATGCATTTATTCTTTTTATGTGTTCATTGTCCTATCATTTGTTGGAAAAAACGCTTATCAAGTCAGAGGGAGTGGACTCCTTAGCTGCCAACTTGCTAGGTAAAGACAATAAATTATTTATTTCTGTAATACTTTACGGCACATCCATTTTTCTCAGTTTTATCAATACAAAATTGACATTACTTACTTTGGGAATGCTGGCAATTTTTTGGTTTTTACCCAATAAAAAGATTGAACAATATTTTAAAGAACATCAAAGCTAACAGTGATCAGGGTGTCATGATTTGAATTGAGCAATTACAAAGCTGATCCACTTTGTTGTTTTGTTAAATACATGTAAAATTACATTTAAAAATACTGATACCAGATTTGTGAAAATAATAAATAAAGTGTATTGTTTTTATGCTAGGTTGCGTTAAAATCATCCCAAAGGATGAGTTTATGAATAATAATCAGCGATAAACTTCATGTAAAAGAACATCAATATGGATATGAGTCAGATGAATAGTAACATGTTGTTAAATGGTGAAACGGTTGTTGGTCAGGGCGAAGCTTTTGCAGTATTAAATCCTGCAACAGAGCAAACGATTGTCGAGATGAACAGTGCAACAGTTGAACAAGTTGATCAAGCTGTACAAGCTGCGCGTGCTGCATTTAAAACATGGCAGCATGTGACTGATCAGACGATTAATGAAAGTTTTCTGAAAATTGCACAAGATATTCGCGCAGAAACTAATGAAATTGCTCAGTTGATTACCACTGAACAGGGTAAACCGTTAGCTTTGGCACAATTTGAAGTTGAAGCTGGTGCAAATTGGATTGAATACATAACCAGTTTGGAAGTGCCAGTCGAAACCATTGCCGATCCGAGTGGCAAGACAATAAAGGTCTATAACCGTCCGTTGGGTGTTGTGGCTTCAATTACCCCTTGGAATTGGCCATTTATGATTGCAATCTGGCATTTCCTTCCTGCGCTGAAAACCAAAAATACCGTGGTGAACAAACCATCTGAATTTACCCCACTCAGCACGATTAAACTGGTTGAAATTATTAACCGTCATTTGCCAAAAGGTGTGTGTAATATTGTCTTAGGTAAAGGCGATGTAGGTCAGGCACTGAGTGAACATATAGATGTTGATAAAGTCACGTTTACAGGCTCAACGCGTACTGGTCAAAGCATTCTAAAACATTCGGTAAATACCTTAAAGAGTGTGGTGCTTGAGTTGGGCGGCAATGATGTCGGGATTGTATTAGATGATGTCGATGTCGATGTTGCCGCCGAAAAAATCTTTGGTTCTGCATTCTTGAATATGGGGCAAACCTGCGCAGCATTAAAGCGCTTATATGTACACGAAAATGTTTATGATGCGCTTACACAGAAACTAACTCAAATCGCCAATGCGCAAGTGGTCGGTAATGGATTAGATTCAACGACTACATTTGGTCCAATTCAAAACCATGTGCAATATAATAAAGTCAAAGGCATGATTGAGGATGCTGTGGCACAAGGTGGTCAGATTATCACTGAGGCGAAAAAAGTAAGTGAGCATGGCTATTTTATTCCACCAACGTTAGTGACCAACGTCACAGAAGGCATGCCTTTGGTCGATGAAGAACAGTTTGGTCCAGTCTTACCAATCATCAAATTTAGTGATGTTGATAATGTGATTGAACGTGCCAACAAGAGTATTTTTGGTTTAGGTGGTTCAGTTTGGAGCAAAGATTTAGATCGTGCACAAGAAATTGCCAGCAGACTTGAAACAGGTACGGTTTGGATTAATAGCCATTCTGATGTTTCACCTGCGGCCGAGTTTGGCGGCTGGAAAATGTCGGGTTTAGGTTACTCTTTTGGTTTAAGTGGATTATTATTGTTTACACATAAACAAGCCATTCATATTTCTCAATAATGAGAAAAATAGATCAATATGTGTGATTTATGAGAGAGATTCTAGGTTTTAATATACTTGTGTATTGATTATATTAAAACCGTAGAAAATATTCTAAATAAATATTTTTGAATATACATCGGTCACCTTATTTATTGGCAGGAAGCTAATAGTTTTGTTCTATTTATTAGATTAAATTTTCAAAAGGATGATGAAAATTTATGTTTAATCATAATTTTATTCAGCAATTTAGCCAGAATTTTATTGCTCAAATCAAACACGCTTCCGATATTGATGGTTTTCTAACATATAAAATTGATAATATTCAACATGCCTATGATTTTGAGCAAGGTGGAATATCAAAAAGTGCAATTGATGAATATTTAAATGGCAAAATTGAATATGATCCTGTGAGCTTTCAGCATTTTTATCATGATGATCAGAACATTGTACTTTTGGGGCAACATCAACCCAATGAAATATTTTTAAATTTTATGCAGCGCTGGCAAGTTGAAGATACTGCTGAATTTTTCTTCAGAAAGCGCGATGGACAACCGATTTTTGGTTTGAGTATTTTTAGAGAATGGGGCAAAGTCAAATTTAATCAGCAAGAAAAGAAAATATTTGAAGCTTTTCATAGATTATCTATCGATCACTTTCATCATCATGTCGATATGATTAACAAAGATAAAATCATGGATCAATATCAATTAACCAAAAAAGAAATTGTGGTTTTGGAGGAATTATTTACAAATTTGGAAGCCATTCAAATTTCCAAAAAACTCAATTGTAGTTTGTCGACCATAAAAACGCATGTCCAACATATTTATCAGAAATTAAATGTAAATAGCAGACAAGAATTGGTGTGTAAACTAATCAGATAGTCAGACATTTAATATATTCTATAACAATTTTTTTTATATCAATCCATAAAGATATTGTTGGATTTAAGTGCTTCGTATTTATGCTGGGTTTATGCCGAAAATCTATTTATAACGGCTTATTCAGCAATAAACAGTAAAATATAGACGGAAAGACTTGGAAAATTGATCGGCTATTATGCTCTTAGTTTGACGAAGGTAAAGAAACTGCGCATTAAATTATTTGGTTGCGAACTCGGTGCCAAGTATTTTCAAAGTAAGTGAAAGAGGTGAACGTTCATGAGCTACTCTAAACACATTTATAGAAGTAGGCAGACCTCATACACGAATTTTGGTTTGAAATTAAATGATTGAGGAAAACTTTAACTTTTAATCTAACTCAGCTATGCATGGTTAAAAGCAAATTCAAATAGACATATGCAACTGAGGATAATGTTTCTGGATGCTGCATCTAGACGATACATCGACTGAAAGTGATTTTAAAGGAAAGGGTTTGTTGTGGATAAGCTATTATTCTTATATAAAATAAAGCACTCCGATGATGCCGCTGCATGTGTCGTTACCCTGAACCCGATGAGTTCAAGGTGGACGCGACGTATACTTGCTGGGTTTCCCACTCGAAGGCGGGCATACACTCTAAATATACAGAACGCAATCCATAAGTTTAAGTATCGGCAGGGGAATAGACCCGCTGGCGAACATCTCAGAGTTAAGCCTAGTATAACGGATAAACCCATACTGGCAAATCATCGTAGGCAAAGAACTGTAAAATTAAGTGCTATTTGTCGAGAGATTATGCAAATAAACGTGAAACTAGGTAAGCGTTTTGACATCTTCAAGAATGGTGCTGAGTAAACGTTCACAATGTGCATATTCCTGTAAGGATTTATTCATTGCGAGCACTTCTTGCATAAGCTCAAGAGCAACCATAATAATCAGTTTACTAGGTTCAATGCGCGGTGCTTGACGTCGAAATTCATCATATTTGTCATTCAGCAATTGTGCAGCACGTTCCAACTCTGGCTTTTTATCTTCTGTGGTGGCTAAACGAAAGCTATGTCCCAATACACGCAGTTCAACAGGAATTTGTTCACTCATGATTGCATTTCCTCATTTACTTCGGTGGGATGGGCCAATTGTTGAATTTCTTGTGCATGCTGGTCTTGTTCAGTGCCTAAAATAGATAGGCGCTGAATAATCGTTTCCACTTTGGTGCGTGCCAACTCATTTTTTTGTAACAATCTATCACGTTCCTGCTGCAAACTTTGAATTTCTTGCTGCGCATGACGTTGTTCATTCTGCATTTTTTCTTTAATGACACGTAATTCATTACGTTCACTTAAAATATCCTGAAAGCGATTTTTTAAATCGGTACAGCTTTTTTCCAAACGGCTATAACGGTCTGCTAAAGCAGTTGCATCGGTATTCAGTTGCTTAAATTGGGACTGGACCTCAGTCAATTGCTCTGTAAGGTTCTCAATTTCTTCTTGTTTTTTGGTAATGATACCGTTTTTATGCACAACTTGGGCGTGATGCTGCTCAGCTACTGTTGCGCTGGCTTCAGTTAATGCATTATTTTCAGTTTCATAATGCGTGAGTCGGGATTTTAAAACGCCAATATGCGCCTGTAGACGCTGTAATTCTTCTAACATAACGTAGTCGCACAGTGTTGCAAACAAAGGTAATATATAAGAAGTATAGAGATTGGATAAACGAATGCAAGACGATATTTCAGGTTGGTCGGAATGGAACCAACATTTTTCACAAATTGAAGAGATTTCAAGCCCAAGTGAGTTACATGGGTTACTCACAGGTATAGTTTGTGTGACTGAATCACCGACGCGTGAAGAGTGGCAACAAATTTTAGCGACCCTTAATGTTCCAGAATTAAGTGATATGGCTTTAACAGTACTTACTGGTGAAGCAGAAGACGTATCGCATGCACTCTCGGAAGATGAATTAGACTACTTGCCTTTATTACCAGATGATGAACATGTGTTGGTAGATCGCGTGCAAGCACTGGCAGACTGGTGTGCAGGTGTAGTATTGGGTTTTGGTTTAGCATCAGGTCATATTCGTGCCGATGAAATGGAGCTGATTGAGCATTTACAAGATGTGGCTGCCGTTGAATTTGAAGAATCTGACAATGACGAAGAAGGTGAGGACAGTTATCTAGAACTGTATGAGTTTGTACGCTTGATTCCTGTGAGCTTGGCTTTAGGTCGCACGAAAGTAGCGGTAGATGAAAGTTCATTGTTGCAAAACTTTCATGCCAAAATGCAGCAGAATAAAACGAGTCCTGACAACAGTGTTGTAGAAATGTTTACACCACATCGACCAAGTTAATTTTGGTCGATTTTTTGCTTTAAGATCGCAAACACAGCAACCCTATTCTTTATTCAACAAGACCGAAGAACATTCAATGAAAAAACTGACTCAAGTAGATTTTAAGGAACGTCGTGACCGCCTCGCAGAGGAAATGGGACCACACAGTATCGCGATTATTGCCACCAGCCCAGTGGCCATTCGTAATCGGGATGCAGACTATAAATTTCGAGCGGACAGTAGTTTTTTCTATTTGACGGGGTTTGCAGAACCAGAAGCGGTTGCTGTGATTGAAACGTATGAATCTTTAGATGAAGGCTATACCTATAGCTTGTTCTGCCGCGAACGTAATCGTGAGATGGAAATCTGGAATGGTTACCGTGCAGGAATTGACGGTGCAATTGATGATTATGAAGCCGATGAAGCTTATGCGATTGATTTGCTTGACGAAGAAATCATTGAGAAATTACTGAATAAACAGAAATTATTCTATCGGATTGGACACAGTTCTGAGTTTGATGTCCGTGTTAGCAAATGGATTCAGCAGGCAGATGCACAGCAACGCCGTGGCAATGAATCGCCAGCACAAGTGATTCAACTGGATCGTATCTTAGATGAAATCCGTTTATTTAAAACACCACAAGAAATTGAATTGATGCAAATTGCATCGAACATTAGTGCAAAAGCCCATACTCGTGCCATGCAAGCTGTGCATGTGGGCATGATGGAATATGCATTGGAAGCTGAGCTGAATTATGTATTTGGGCAACAAGGTTGCGTACCAGCCTATAACAGTATTGTAGGTGGGGGTGCTAATGCTTGTATTTTGCACTATGTTGAAAATAATCAAGAATTGAAAGATGGTGATTTGGTTCTGATTGATGCTGCTTGTGAATATGAGTTATATGCATCAGACATTACTCGTACTTTTCCAGTCAATGGTAAGTTTAGCCCTGAGCAAAAAGCGTTATATGAAATTGTATTAAACGCGCAGCTTGCAGCAATTGACGCGGTCAAAATTGGCAACTCCTATAAAGAGCCACATCATGTTGCAGTGCGTATTTTGGTAGAAGGCTTATTGTCACTTGGTATTATGCAGGGTGATATTGAACAGATTATTAAAACCGAAGCTTACCATCAGTTTTATATGCATGGCACGGGACACTGGTTAGGCATGGATGTGCATGACGTTGGTGCATACAAACAAGCTGGCGAATGGCGTCCTTATGAAGAAGGGATGGTTGTAACGATTGAACCAGGCCTTTATATTGCGCCAGATGATGAAACAGTGGATGCAAAATGGCGTGGGATTGGTATTCGTATTGAAGATGATGTCGTTGCGACTGCCAATGGGCCACTGGTTTTAACCAAAGGCGTTGTAAAATCGATTGCAGATATTGAAGCATTAATGGCTTAAGCATCAATAATATGAAAGCCAATCATAAGATTGGTCTGATCATTTTGAATAGCAATATTTCATAGAAGATAATTTACGTAAAATAGCTCCTTGATATGGGGCTATTTTTTTTAAGTTTTGTATAAAGTATATTTTGCTCGTTTGATGGAAACTAAATTATTTTACATATAGCGATACATTAGAATCTTGATGAGAGTCAACAAAAATGCAATCTATTTTTAGACAAAATAATATAGAACAATTTTTACCAGTATTTCGTTATATATTAGGTGTTTGTTCAATTTTTCTAAGCATAATTGGAATTGGGTTTATTGTTTTTATACTTCCACTATTGTTTGTTTTTCCATTATTTTTATATCTTATTTTTCTCAATTTTAATAAACCTAAACGAATATTAGATCAATTTGATCTAATACAAATTTGTATGTGGCTTATTGTGCTTCTACCTTATGAATATTTTTTTATTACCATTGTAGTATTCGGTATTTTTATTCTACATAAAGTGATCAAAAAACAGTTGATTAGATGTAATATTATGTTGGGGTTTTGCATTGTATTTTTTATTACTAAGGATTTTTTTTCAATAATTTTACTAATAATACTGTGTCTTTTGTCTACATTTTATGATTTTAGAATCAATCAAAAAAAATCCGCGCAATCGCCATTTTATTAAATGATGATGTACCCAGAACTCTTAAATCAAATTTCTCCAGATTAATGTATTCATATGGGGAATTTTCAAGGGACTTCTACATTTTGTGCTGTTGAGAACGTTAGGTCGCAGAATGTACTAATTAAATCAGGGTTCATTCAGCAGAAACTTTTGGAAAAGTGGGCTAAATTTTCAGCATTCGGTGAAGATGTAAGAGACTGTATTGGATATAAGATGCAAATGAAATGGATGTAGAACAACGAAAGCCAATCTTATGATTGGCTTTTTTTATTTTTGAGATTGTTTTTCTTCGAGATATATTCTATCGAAGAAACTATTATTTAAGCGATTTCGGTCTGCCCAACTTGATGATAAGCTCGATTAAAATAAACTAGACTCTGATCTTGCTGACTTTGTTGAATTGCAACAATACGGCAGATAAAAATGGTATGAGTACCCACTTCCTGAATTTGATCAATTTCACAATCAAAATTGACCAAAGCATCTTCTAATACTGGTGCGCCTGTTTCCAACTCTTTCCAAATCCCGTGCTTAAAACGTTCTTCTGAACTCAGTTTAGAGGAGAATACGTTAGAAATATGCTCATGCTGTGCACCTAAAACATTTACCGTTAAAATCTTATTTTCGATAAAATGCTCATGTGATCGAGAAGCTTTATTCATACAGACCAATAAAGTTGGGGGAGTATCGGTAACGCTACATACGGCAGATGCAGTGAAACCATGACGATCAGACATACCTGCCGTGGTCACAACACTTACTGCGCTGGTTAACGAAGACATAGCATTTCTAAAGTCTGTTGCTTCAATCATCACTTTATTCCTAAATTGAACCGTACATTTTGTTTAAATTGGGCTATATCACACAATTCGGTCATATAACCACTGGATTAGAATGCATTCTGGGGAGCGCTGACGCATGCTTTCTACTGAGATAAGAGCTACCCATTTTATCTAATGCGTAGCTCTTTCACATCATGCGATAGATGCGTATGAAGTCGAAAGTTCTTTACGAATGATTTCAGCACCTGCGCTTAAAGCATTCAGTTTACCGCGTGCCACTTCACGTGCCAAAGGCGCCATACCACAGTTGGTTGAAGGATAAAGTTTATCTGCATCAACAAACTGAAGCGCTTTACGCAATGTATTGGCAACTTCTTCTGCTGTTTCAATGGTGTTGGTTGCAACATCAATCGCACCCACCATGACTTTTTTACCACGAATCAGTTCAATCAGATCCATTGGCACACGTGAGTTTTGACATTCAAGTGAAACGATATCAATCTTCGATTTTTGTAGTTTAGGGAACGCTTCTTCGTACTGACGCCATTCTGAACCTAACGTTTTTTTCCAGTCGGTATTGGCTTTAATGCCGTAACCATAGCAAATATGCACCGCAGTTTCACACTTTAAACCTTCAAGAGCACGCTCTAAAGTTGCCACACCCCAATCATTCACTTCATCAAAGAACACATTAAATGCAGGCTCATCAAACTGAATGATATCAACACCAGCAGCTTCAAGTTCTAAGGCTTCTTGGTTTAAGATTTTGGCAAATTCCCAAGCCAGTTTTTCACGGCTTTTGTAGTGACCATCATAAAGCGTATCAATCATAGTCATTGGGCCAGGAAGTGCCCATTTAATTGGTTGGGTGGTTTGGCTGCGTAAGAATTTAGCATCTTCCACAAACACTGGCTTTTGACGAGAAACTGCACCCACTACAGATGGTACACTGGCATCATAACGGTTACGGATACGAACTGTTTCGCGCTTCTCAAAATCCACGCCATCTAGATGTTCAATAAACGTGGTCACAAAATGTTGGCGGGTTTGTTCGCCATCACTGACAATATCAATGCCAGCATGTTGCTGTTCTTGCAATGACAGACGTAAAGCATCTTGTTTGGCTTCAATCAGTTGCTCACCTTCAAGTTTCCAAGGTGACCAAAGTTTTTCTGGTTCTGCAAGCCAAGAAGGTTTTGGTAAGCTGCCAGCAGTTGATGTGGGTAATAAAATGGCCATTTTAAATCTCTATTTCAATATTCTATTTCAGTTAAATTAAGCAGCGTTACGCTCTACGTTGTAATTAGCAGCCCATTGCTCAAGGATGTTTTGATAAGGCTTGATAAAGTTTTCTTCAGTCCATTTACCTTGTTTGACTGCGAGCTGACCACGTTCAACACGGTCATAGACAATTCGTGTTAATGAATAATCTGGGTACTCTAAACTTGCTTTATAAACTTGTGCCGCTGATGAATTTGCATTGTAAATTTCAGGGCGATAAATTTTTTGGAACGTTTCCATGGTACTAATCGCACTGATCAGTTCAAAATCAGTGTAATCACGCAGTAAATCACCCGCAAAATAGAATGCTAAAGGTGCAACGCTTCCTTTCGGCATAAAGAAGCGAACTTGTAAGCCCATCTTATGGAAATATTCATCGGTACGTGAGTATTGATCTTGCTTGTATTCAACACCCAAAATTGGATGCTCATTGGTCGTACGGTGATAAGTCCGTGCTGTTGAAACACTTAAGCAAATGACAGGCTGTTGATTAAACTCAGCCTTAAAAGTATCTGAATTTACTAAATATTGATAAAGCTTGCCGTGTAAATCACCAAAACCTTCAGGTGCGTACGAAGTTGAGTTCTCTTGATTATGTTCTTTCAGTACCACACTAAAATCGTAGTCACGTACATAAGATGAGAAGCTATTGCCAATCATGCCTTCAATACGCTGATTGGTATGATGATCGGTAATGGTGCTTTTCAGCATTTCAATGATTGGAAAAGTTTGACCATTGCCTTCAATATCTAAATCCGCAGAAATAATGTCAATTTCAAGCGAATAACGATCACCATTTGGATTATCTGTTTGTGCTAAAGCATTAAAACGATTGTTAATCATTCGAAGCGTATTACGTAGATTCTGCTCACGGCTTTCACCACGTGCTAGGTTAGCAAAGTTAGTTGTTAGGCGTGTGCTATCTGCTGGTTGATAGTTTTCATCAAAACGAATGCGTTTGATTGAACATGCAAACTCTTTACTCATGGTGATGGTCATCCTAATTTTTGAGATTAAATCTAAATTGCTTGAATGGTGTAATTTATACCGCAATCTAAACATGAATAAAAATGATTTAGTCTCAACCTAAAGTGAGTAAAATTCATGTTTGAAGTTTAAGCCACATTAAAAATAGGCGTGTTTTCGTATTAGCTTTGAGACAAAAATAAAATTAGGAATAAACTATCGACTTGTTTCAAAGTCGGAATTTTGTGAATTTTTAATGGTGTTTATGTTTTTAAGTAATTGATATTTAAGTTAATATTAAAATATACTTCGTATAACGCCCATTATGTTAAATGGGGCGAGTTAAAAATAAAATATTTATAAACATAAAAAATATATGATTCATATTTTAATCACTATATAAAAATAGTCATGGCATTTTTAATTGAAGGCATAAAACTAGATGAAAACCTATCTTTGGATATGTTTTATCCAGAATCATTTCGAACTTTAGATGAGTTACTTATTTTCCCTGAAGAAAATTTAATCGTTGTAAAAGAATTGTGGAGTGGAAAGCCTTGTGATACGTTTTTTACTTTAGATGCTTTAGAGAGAATCGATCCCTTTAAAAGATATAATCAAGAAAATGGCAAGGCTTTAATAGAAATAAAAGGTGATCTAACTATTGTAACTACTGTAACTGTGGAAAGAGGAACGATGGCTGAATATTTATTCGGTTCTATTTTTAAAAATAATCAACAAATATTTAAATCTTTAGGTGTGAGATATTCTTCTATTCCTACTAAATCAACATATCAAAAATATTTAGATTTACAATTTAGCTTAATGACATCTCAAAAAAGCAGGGAGAGTTTTTTTGAAGAATTTAGTAGTTCATTGTTCGATGATAAGGTAAATAAGCTAAGAGGGATCTTTAGGTCTAATTTTAGATCAAATTGTCAAATAGGTTATTTCCCTCCAGAACATTTTTTAACTCAAGAGCTATTCAATGTACTCGATCATGATAAGGAGTTTAGAAAGGCACTTTTTAAAGTTTTGCTATTAGAAGAAGCTGTGACAAATGAAGCAGCATCTGTAGTGTTTAAAGATCTAATAACGCATTATCTAAAAGAGAATTAAGTTTAATGTTAACTGAGATAGCTATTGCAGATGCATATGGTGCAGGTTTTGAATTTTGTGCTGTAGAAAAAATCAATTTACATAATAATTTAGAATCATATTGTAAACATGAATTATATGATATTTCAGGAAAGTATACAGATGATACGCAAATGTCCATTGCCATAGCAGAGTTTATTTTGTCTGGAGAAGAATGGAATAAAGAAAATATCGCATCTAAATTTGTAGAGTGCTTTCAACGGGATATAAGGTTTGGATATTCTGAAGGCTTTTATAACTTATTAATACAAGTTAAATCTGGGAAAGAACTAATAAATACTCTCATTTCAACTAGTGAACGAAATGGTGCTGCTATGCGTTCAGTACCGATTGGCTGTTTAAAGAAGAAAGAGGATGTTATCTCTTTTGCAACCTTACAGGCACAAATAACACATAATACAAGGCTAGGAATTTCCTCAAGTTGTACCGTGGCTTTAGCAGCTTACTATGGTTTACAAAAAAAAGGGACATTAGAAGAGTTAAGACATTTTTTACAGTTTGAAGGCTTTGGTGAGTGGGACTTTAATTGGAAAAAGAGAGTTTCTTTAAGTGCATATGATACGGTGAGTGCAGCGTTTAGTTGTTTATTACAATATGATTCTATGAGTGCACTTTTAAAGTCATGTATTGAGTTGGGAGGCGATACAGATAGTGTTGCTTCTATAGCTATAGGCCTCGCAACATGCTTTACAGAATACCAACAAGATTTACCGAATCATCTTTTTAAAATGTTAAAAGAAGATAAGTATGGAATACCTTTCCTTAAAGGTTTAGATGAAAAATTAATTCGTTAATAAAATTTTTTTACTTTAATTCCTTCTAAAATTAACATAATGCATGTTATACGTAATCAACTTATTATTGTGATATAAATCAAATCGATAGTCCCTTGAATTCAGCCCAATATCTCCACATTGGGCTTTTTTATTGATTTTTCATGTTCCACAAACAATTATTCAACATTGTTTCACGCTATTTATAAGTTAGCTTAAACAGTACCTTGAGCGAGTTTCCTAATAACCGACAGTACATAATTTTTCAAAATCATGGTAGAGCCCTTTACCTTGATAGTACGTAAAAGCATCCATTTCATTATAAAAATAAAACGCTTTGATGTAATATAAAATCCATTAAAACTTATAGGTATTTTGAGGTTTCCTCCTTCGAATACGCCATAAAAAGGATACAAGCATGCAGCAAGAAGTCGTCATTGTCGGTGGTGGAATGGTTGGGCTGAGTCTGGCACTCATGTTGGCGAAAGCAAATATTGCAGTCAAACTGCTCGAAGCCATCAAATACCCAAATTATGATGACATCAATCTTGCGCCTTACCATTCCAGTTTCGATGCACGAAACAGCGCTTTGTCTCGCCGTAGCGTGCAAATTTATCAAGAACTGGGTTTATGGAATGCCTTGCAACAACATGCAACACCAATTTTACAAGTACATATTACTGAAGAAGGCAGCTTTGGTAAGGCGCGTTTACTTGCAGAGCAAGAAAAAGTCGAAAGCTTTGGGCAAGTCATTGAAAATGCGTGGTTAGGGCGTGTGTTACTGACCCAAGTTCGCCAACAGCCATTGATTGAATTGATTGATGGTGTGCAGGTCACCTCACTTACCCAAGATGCAGAGCATGCTTATATTGAAGCGCGACGTGGTGAAGAACAGTTGCAACTACAAGCCAAGTTGGTGATTGCGGCCGATGGTCGAGATTCGTTCTGTCGTCAAGCTTTGGGTATTGGTGTATCTGAGCATGATTATGATCAAGTAGCGATTGTCACCACCGTACAAACTTCGAAACCGCATCAACATATTGGCTTTGAGCGTTTTAGTCCTCTTGGGCCATTGGCATTGTTACCTTTACCGGGTGAATACCGTCGTTCAGTGGTTTGGCCAGTGAAAAAGGGCACAGAGCAAGAGTGGTTGGGTGAAGAAAATGATCAACATTTCTTGGATGCTTTGCAGCAAACCTATGGTGACCGTGCTGGAAAATTCCAAAAAACAGGCAAGCGTTTTAGTTATCCATTGTCACAAGTGTTAGCAGAAAAGCAGGCAGTAGGGCGTGTAGTGCTGATGGGAAATGCGGCACATACCATTCACCCTGTTGCAGGACAAGGTTTTAACCTATGTATGCGTGATGCTTATGTATTGCTGCGCTATTTAGAAGCGCAACAGAGTGTAGGTGCTGACCTCGGTGAGCCAAGCATGTTACTTGAATATGAACAAGCCCGTTTAAAAGATCAGCAACGTGTAATTAAGTTCTGTGACAGTGTGGTACGAGGTTTTAGCAATCAAAATCCGATGTTGAAATTACTACGTAATACAGGACTGATCGCTTTCGATTTAATTCCGGGTATTAAACCATTGGTGGCTACCTACGCAATGGGACTAAAAGCATGAGCCAAGTTTTAGATGTCGTGATTGTTGGTGGTGGTTTGGTCGGTGGATTGACCGCCTTGTTGCTGGCTCAAGGCGGCATACAAGCCACCGTTTTAGATGCTGCACCGATTTTGGATGAGAGCAAGGTTTTAGCAGTTGCCAATTCACGTGTATTGGCGCTGAGCCAAGCGACCATTCATTTGCTCAAGACGGTAAAAGTTTGGGAGTTATTGGCACGCCAGATGCCCTATAGTGGTATGCAGGTCTGGAATAAAAATGGCTATGGTGACATTCATTTTGGACATGCTAGCGAAAAAGCTCCATCAGCCGAGCAAGCCTTAGGTTCAATGGTCGAGCCAAGTATTTTGAATTTAGCCATTCAAAAACGCATGTTGAGTGAAGTCAAAGACTATCGAACGCAAGTCAAAGTCACGCGTGTAGAACGTGGCGTTGGTGTTTGGCATATTCATCTAGCGGATGGCACGCAATTAACCACTAAATTGGTGATCGGTGCCGATGGTGCCAACTCTTTTGTGCGCGAACAGGCATTTATTGATCTGGATGTATTGGATTATCGTCAGGCAGGCGTGACCTGTGCCATTCGTACCGCACAGCCACATCAACATGTCGCCCGTCAAATTTTCTTAGAAACGGGTCCTTTGGCATTTTTACCGATGGCAAGCTTAAAACCAGAGCAAGATGGTCATTGGCAGTCCATAGTCTGGACTTTGCCCGATGACTATGCCGAGGAATATACTGCACTGGATGACTCTGCCTTTTTACAACTGCTGACACGTGAAAGTCAGCATATGTTGGGTGAGGTGTTAGAAGCGACACCGCGGGCGATGTTTCCGTTGAAAGCACGAGCTGCACAGCAGTATGTGACTTCAGGGCTGGCTTTGATTGGAGATGCGGCACATGTGATTCATCCTTTGGCAGGGCAAGGGGTGAATATTGGTTGTTTAGATGCTGCGGTACTGTGTGATGCCCTATTGCATGATTTCTCGCGTGGGGTGTGGGCACATGAGCAAACGTTGCAGCGCTATGAACATGGTCGTAAAGGTCAAAATGACGCCATGATGCATAGCATGTCAGCAATTGGCTGGTTAGAAACCATAGATTTTTTTCCCATTATTTGGGCGCGTAATTTTGGCTTAAAACAAGTTGAACAACAGCCCGTATTGAAAGATGCATTTATGATACAAGCCAATGGTTTGCAGGCATTAAAAAATACCCGTTATGCAAATTAGGTTTAAACAGATAGTTTTTAGGCATTTAGTTAAATCTGATTACGAATTTGATTAAAAAAGATACGATTTTTTTGCATTAAGTACTATGCGAAAGTGATTTAGATTGATAAATTTCATCGTAATTCGAAATCGATTCGAAACGAAGTATTTGGAAGTCATTGTGGGGAGATTAAGATGACGGATATGAATGATTATGATGATGCGGAAGACTCAGTTGTAGATGAGGATGAAGCAAATGCTGCCGAAAAAGGTGCATCAGATGACGTAGAAGGTGCTTCTGATGGTGATCTTGCTGAGGCAGAAACATTAACCGTGACTGCAAAGAAGAAGCAACGTGAAGCTTTAGAGGATGAAGTGGCTGCATTCTTGGCGCGTGGTGGACGTATTACTGAAGTTCCACCAGATGAGTCTGCACACGACTAACCTAGCAGTATAAAAAACCACTCATGAGAGTGGTTTTTTTATTTGTTCAGCACTCAAGCTTCAGTTTTACTGCGC
Organism: Acinetobacter tibetensis; assembly: GCF_023824315.1. Lineage (NCBI taxonomy): Bacteria > Pseudomonadati > Pseudomonadota > Gammaproteobacteria > Moraxellales > Moraxellaceae > Acinetobacter > Acinetobacter tibetensis. Next base: position 917,905 of record NZ_CP098732.1, read on the forward strand.
AGTCAACTCTAAGGCACGTTGATAAGCCACTTTTTTCTTAATGCCAGTTAAGTCCGCAGCCAGTTGTGATGCAGCTTTGACTGATAAATCCTGTAAAAGACGTGTGAGAAGTTGGTCTAATTTCTCTTGTTCCATGTCTTTTTCTTGAGTTGCACCACCGACCACCAACACGATTTCACCTTTTTGTTGGTTATGGTCAGACTCAATAAATTGAACTAATTCACCCAAAGTCATTTTGCGAATGGTTTCAAAGGTTTTGGTAATTTCTCGAGCAAAACCTACTGGGCGGTCTGCACCAAATACTTCAGCCATGTTTTTTACAGATTCTAAAATTCGATGAGGTGCTTCATAAAAAATTAGAGTTTGAGTTTCGTCTTTCAACTTTTCAAGTTGCAATAAACGTTGTGAAGCTTTAGAGGATAAAAAACCTTCGAAACTAAAACGGTCACTTGGCAAACCCACGCTACTTAAGGCAGCAATTGCGGCACATGCACCCGGAACTGGAATCACACGAATGCCATGTTCTTGGGCTGCACGGACCAGTTTGAACCCAGGATCACTAATTAAAGGGGTGCCTGCATCACTAATCAATGCCATATTTTCGCCTTTTAACAGACGTTGCACTAACATATCAATTTTGTTGCTTTCATTGTGGTCGTGGCAGGCAGTCAGCGGTGTTGAAATATTAAAATGCTTGAGTAATTGTGCCGATGTACGTGTATCTTCGGCTGCAATAATACTCACTGATTTTAGGGTATCAATGGCGCGAAAAGTCATATCATCTAAGTGCCCGATAGGGGTTGCTACAACAAATAACTGAGCACTCATGTGAAGTCTCCATGCCAAAAATAGAATTAAGAAAAGAATGACGCGATGTAAGTGATATGGGAGTTAGGGTCCCAAAACGCGTGAGAATACTTGCATTCTACCTGAATCCACTGCTCAGACGCGAATTAGATTCTATAGGGCTACTAGATAAAATATGCGCTTAAGGTGTGGTATAACGTTGCCGATGAGTGTATTTAAAAAAATGATTAAAATTTACAAGTTTGCATTTACTAAATTTACGAGGTGTATTTGAGATTAGATCTATGCTTGCACTAGAATAAACATATATAAAAAAGCTTGGTATTCATTGCATTACAACAAGAAATGAGTGGGTTTTACTGAATGGAAGAAAAATTGAAGCTTAAAACAACATCACAAGCTTTGGGGGATTGGGCAGAACAACAAGCTTTAATCCTTTTGCAACAGCAGGGCTTTCAGCTTGTGCAAAGAAATTATCATAGCCGATATGGTGAGCTAGATTTGGTGGTGCAACACGGCGAAGAATTACTTTTGGTTGAAGTGAAGGCACGTGCTTTGACCCGTTATGCACATGCCAATGAAGTGGTGTCACTTTCAAAACAGCGCAAACTCATCAAAACAGCGTTGTGTTTTCTGAATGAATATCCTGAATTTCAGCAGTTCTATTGTCGATTTGATGTAATTTGTTTTGATTTCTATCAACAATTTGCAAAAACAGTACAGTATGACTTTTCAAGTTTCACTTATGATCTGCAATGGATAGAAAATGCTTTTACTTTTGATTCAGAGTTCATTAATCTTTGAAGGAGCAGAAAGCATTAATGTTATAAAAAAATGAATGAAATAAGTGAGGAGTCTTGCTGAGTGTTGAATCGTATTGCAATGACAGTGCTTTGTGTCGCAGGTCTAAGTTTATCGGGCTGTGCGAGTTTTATTTCAGGTGGTACAGGGACTGCACCCGTTGGAACTGAAAGTGGGGTACGCTCACTTGGTCAGGTATTTATTGATTCCTCAATTGAACGTACAGCGAACATTAATTTATATAAATTAGATTCTCGTTTTAAACAGTCGCGCATCAATATTGAAAGTTTTTATGGTAATGTTTTATTGACAGGGCAAGTCCCAGATCAGCATTTAAAACAACTGGCTGAAGACAATGTTCGTGCGATGAGTGACGTAAAAAATGTGCATAATTTTATTACCGTGGGTGATAAAATTGGATATAACACCATCATGCAGGATGCTTCTGCAACAGCAAATACTCGTGGCTTGATTATGAAAGCACCAGTGGTGGCTGATAGTAAACTCCGTGTACATACAGAGGATGGTGTGTTGTACGTGATGGGGCGTTTGAATAATGCTGAAATCAATGATTTAAACAACGTGTTACAGCAAGTGGGTAATGTAACTAAAATCGTGACATTGGTTGATAATGTCGATCAAGGACAGAAGTCGATAAATTCTAGTTTTGTAAGCCCAGTCGCAAGCAATGCGCAGCCTGAAGTTCAAACGCCTGTAGCTATTGACCCAGATCAGGTAGAACCGACGAATGTTCAATAAATCCGAATATTGGATTAAACAGTTAAATGACACCGTGGGTAATGCGAAAGATTTTATTCGAGACTTTCGCATCTACGATGTTGGTAGTTATGCATTAAATCAACTCACACCGCGTGAGGGATATACACTGCATGAAAATATTGCGTATGGTTTAAAGGCACGGCATCGTCTTGATTTATTCAAAACGCATAAACCACAGTTGAATCAACCTTTAATTATCTTTGTGCATGGTGGTGCTTGGACCCATGGCGATAAAAGTTCATACCGCTTTGTGGGTGAAGCTTTTGCCCGTGAAGGTTATGACGTGGCAGTAATCAACTATCATCTTGCGCCACAGTATATTTTCCCGAGCTATGTAGACGATTTAACCCTTGCACTCAACTTTTTGAGTCTGCATCAGCAAAAGCTGGCTATTCGCACCGACAATGTTGTACTTATGGGACATTCGGCTGGGGCATTTAATGTCATGTCGGCGGTGTATCATCCGCAGCAGTATGAATTGCAATGTCGTGTGCAAATCCGTGCCATTATTGGGGTAGCAGGTCCATATCATTTTGATTATAAAGGGGATCCGCTGTGTGCCGAGGCATTTGATCAAAGTGTTCCTTTTCAGCAGGTCATGCCATATTATTTTGTGGCATCGAATAGCATTAAGCATTATTTGCTGATGGCAGAAAATGACCAGATTGTGGGACACAACAATACTGAAGATTTTGACCGAGTATTGAAAGAAAAAGGCAATCACAGCAAAATGATTGTGATTCCGCGCACAGGGCATATTACTGTGATGGGATCGGTATCGAGTTTATTCAACCGTTATTTTGAAACCAAAGAGCAGATTTTGATTTCCCTTGAGGAAGCCTTAAAGCCATAGATGGGTGTCATCGGCCACTGGATGCCCTTGTGTCACATGCATAATCATGGCATGTGCAATACTTCCTTTGAAGGGAATTTGAGGGAGTTGGTCAAATTTGAAAAATTGCGCATCACTGATTTCTTCTTGTTGTAATTCAATATCACCCGCAGCATATTCAGCACGGAAGGCAATCATTAAATTACTTGGGAAGGGCCATGGTTGGCTCGCTAAATATTGAATATTTTTGAGTTTTACGCCGACTTCTTCTTCAGTTTCACGACGTACAGCATCTTCTAGAGTTTCACCGACTTCAACAAACCCTGCAATCAGACCATACATATTGTTGGTGTTTTTGGCATTTTTCGCTAAAAGAATTTCATCTTCCCCGCGTGTAATTACCGTAATAACACAGGGTTGCACCCGTGGATATTGATGATAATGGCAAGCAGGGCAGATCATGGCATATTCAGTTGCATGAACCTGTGTTTCATGTCCGCAATGACTACAGAACTTATGGTTGCGACGCCATTCTAAGAGCTGCATGGCACGACTGGCTTGTTCAAACTGCTTGGTGGTCCATTGAGTCAAAAGTTGTCGAATGGGCACCAATTGTAGTCCACTCGGAATATTTTCATGGGCTTGTAGATCACGGGCAATGACAGTATTGCCCGTGTGTAAGTGTAGATCACTTGCCAAGCGCTCAACTTTAGGCAGTTGTAGATGTTCATCAACCAGTAGTTGTTGTTGATGAAAAATATAGGCAAGTGATAATTCTGACATTAGGCGACTACTTCGGCATTAAGTTTTTTACTGCTGCTCAATGCTACATCAAACATCGAATGCAATACAGGCTGTTTATTCTTCAAATTATCAATCATCATTTCGGCACTCGCGAGAGTATCTAAAATGTAGTTGATTTCTTGTTCAGATATACTGCTTGAAGCTTCAATTTTTTGTTGCACAAATTGCGCAGCATTTTTTAATGCCTGCTGACCTTCATTGGCATTAAGAAAGAGTAAAGCACCGCTGATTTCACTCAGTTGTGTAGACAAATTACCTAAAGCACCCAAGAATTGATCTTGAAGATACTGAACTAACGCAGTAGCAGCGTGATCAACCAATATTTTAGTTTCATTCAGTAAAGCATCATGGGCTTCATCTAGACGATCTAGAGAAACATTCAAGTTATTCACACGATGTTGTAAGCGATTTGAAGTATGGTGACGTTCTAATACCCCAATCGAATTCATGGCAGATAAAATGCTTTTCATTAATTGCTGAGCAAAGTTTTCGTCTTTTAACACATCACTTTGATTCAGCACTTCAACCTGACGTGATAAGTCTTGGTATGCTTCATTCAAATTCAAGACTTTGAATATATTGGCCAATTCCTTAATTTTTGCCTGTAATTCTTGCGTTTTTTCAGGCGACATGGTTTGGTAGTTATATTCAATTTCATTGCGGATTTGTGCCATTTCACTGGTCACAAGTTCGCTAATGGTGTGCATGGTATTGAAATCTGGACCATAAAGATGACGACTAAACACTTGGAGTTGAGTGTCTGTTAAGGCATCTTCCCCAATATTTAACTGATCACGGATACTTTGAGCTGTCTCATCTTCTTGGCTAATACATAAACTGAGAATATTAGATAAATCGTTCAGGCTAGCATTGAAGTTTTCTGGTGCTTGGAAAAAAGCAGCCATATTACGTTCTATATCAATCAGGCTACGTAAACGCGCATCTGTGAACAGCAGATTATCAATTTGATTAAATGCCACATGAACCAGTCCCCAGTATTGTTGACTTGGTAATTGGTTAGCTAAGCCTGCTAAATAGGTACCCACAATGCGAATTGCTTGCAAATCGAGTTCTGTTTCTTGCTGCTGGAGCAATTTGTTCAAGGCAAGTTTATATAAGCGGTGCACATACTCGGACTTTTCTAGGGTCGGAATATGAGGTAACTGGAAGTTTGGTTCTATACAGTTCAGCAGTGATTCAAGATGCTGACCTTCATGCGTCAGTGGTTTACCCAAAGCCAGTTCTAAGCGATTTAAAGTATCGAGTAGAAATTGAGGAATTTTGACTTCACGCAGGCAGATAAACTCAATATAGCGTTTTAGCATGGTCGTGCCTTCACTGAGCGCGATCACGTCCTGTGTGTTGATATTTTCAGGATTTGCCATAATCTTGCGCATGAGTTCAGCAGCGTATTGAGCAATTTGTCCTAAGTTTGGCATATCAATTAAGACTAAAACTTGAGCACATTGTTCAAATTGATTCAGCGCATCATCAATACCAAACGGTAGAGTATGATCCTCTGCTAAGGTACTGACGGCAGACTCAACTAACTTGATCGAGTTATCAACCTCATTTTTTATTATCAGTAAGGCCGTAGGATCAAAATGAATAGAGGTTTGGTAAGACATTTATCTGCACCTTTCCTAGTGTATTATCTGTTTATGTTTGGCTGAGTTAGAGCGTTATTTCTTGTATTTAACTATAACTGATGTCCCCAAAGTTTAAATACAAAAAATAACAGAATCTGTAGAAATTATTTTGAAAAAAAGCAAGATTTGCCCTGTTTTTCCTCAATTTGTTTGACCCAAGTCTCATGTGCGGCCAATTCTTCTTCGGAAGGTAAGATGACGGCTAAGCCCGTTTCATCAACTTGGCGTCGTCCACTTGTGCCTTGTTGTTGTTCACTTTGCGATAGCGCATCGATATCAAATGACACTTGTCCGCCCGTCATTGCCAAATAGACGTCGGCTAAAATTTCAGCATCGAGCAATGCACCATGGAAAGTACGGTCGCGTTGTGCGATTTCGTAGCGTCGTACCAAGGCATCCAAGGAGTTCTTTTGTCCAGGATGTTTGCTTTTTGCCATCGCTAAAGTATCAGTGACTTCGCAGACTTCAGAGAGTGCACCATGACCTGTACGCTTAAACTCCATATTTAAGAAGTTCATATCGAAGGTCGCGTTATGCGCAATAATCTCTGCGCCTTTTAAGTAGTCAAACAAGACGTCTGCAATTTCTGCATATTTGGGTTTGTCTGTTAAAAACTCATCGGTAATGCCGTGGACATTGACCGAGTCACCGACTTCCTTTTCAGGATTGATATAAATATGGATGGAGCTGCCTGTGAGTTTACGATTGATCATTTCAATCGCACCGACTTCAATAATGCGATCGCTGTCCTGAAAATAGAAACCTGTGGTTTCGGTATCCAGAATTAACTGACGAGGACCAATGGCTTCAACGGTTGAAGGCGTAATCACAATATGCGGATGCATCGTAGTCGTTTGTTTTTGTGAATCTTGAAGCATTTCCATAGGAATGGTGGATTCAGAGACTTCATCTTCAACACATTCAGGTTCCACAGGCTCAGCTTCTTCTCCTGCAAAATCTAGTCCGAAAGGGTCGTCAAAAAGCCAGTCGGATTCAGCTTTTTTTTTATCTTCCGTGTTGTTTTCTAGTACTGCTGTTAAATTTTTTGCGGTTTGGTCAGCGCCTAAATTCGCTAATTGATCTGCCATTTCGTTGCCCGCGTGACCTGAATGACCTTTGATCCAGTTCCATTCAATTTCTCGACCTTGGCAGACACTATCCAACTTTTGCCATAAATCGGGATTCTTAACATCTTTCCAGTTTTTCTTTTTCCAACCATGAATCCATTCGGTAATGCCTTGTTTGACATAGTTGGAGTCTGTCCAGATAATTAACTTGGCAGATTTGGGACAAGCGAGTACGCCTTCAATTGCTGCGGTTAACTCCATGCGGTTATTGGTGGTTTGAGTTTCGCCGCCAAAGATTTTACGTTCTTCGGTCGCTGTAACAATATAAGCTCCCCAACCTCCGAGTGCACTATCTTTACCATTTCCGCGACAAGCGCCATCGACATAGAGCGTAATTGTTTCAGACATAAAGGGTCATCCAGCCAGCAAAGAAAGTTAACAGAAGCGAATCTAATTTCGTATTGTATAACGCATTTGTGCTTTGGAAGTGGATTACATGGTTAAATTTTAATTTCTTGTAACATTTATCATGGAATCGCGCTAAATTATTGCCTTGAGTCTCTGCCGTGCTTCACTACAATGGCAGTGCTAAAAATAAATTTTATACGAGTTGTTTGGATTTTTTTATGTATAAACCAACCACGTTCTTGTGGCAGCCCTCGGTTCCGACATTATTTAAGATTACTGTATTGGGTTCAGCACTTGCTGCATTAGGATTAACCACAGGTTGTGCATCGAGCCAGAGTGCAACTAAGGCTGCTGCATCAAAACAGGTTGGCTCGAATTATTTAGATGCAAATAGTTTAGATTCTTTGGAAGATCTTTTATCTGCCACCGATATGCGTGCCGTAGAAGGGGATCGTCTACTTATTTTAAAACATGGTGATGTGTGGAAGCGCATGACGGTCGGTTTTAAAATGGATCTCAATCACTGGGATTCGCGTATTGAAGCACAGCGCAGTTGGTTCGTCTCTCGACAACCCTATATTGAGCGTTTAAGTGCGCGTGCATCACGTTATCTTTATCACACTGTAAAAGAAGCCGAGCGTCGTGGTTTGCCGACTGAACTCGCGCTATTGCCGATTATTGAAAGTTCTTATGACCCTGCTGCAACCAGTAGTGCGGCGGCGGCGGGACTTTGGCAGTTTATTCCAAGTACGGGTCGTATTTATGGGTTAAAACAGTCTGGCATGTATGATGGCCGTCGTGATGTGGTCGAATCTACCCGTGCAGCTTATGAATTCTTAGGTAGTCTGTATAACCAGTTTGGTTCTTGGGAGTTGGCTTTGGCAGCGTATAACGCCGGTCCGGGGCGAATTCAACAGGCGATTAACCGTAACCGTGAGGCTGGATTGCCAACCGATTATTGGTCTTTACGTTTACCACAAGAAACCATGAACTATGTGCCACGTTTCTTGGCAGTGGCGCAGATTATTAAGAATCCGAATGCTTATGGTGTGACATTACCTCCGATTGCCAACCGACCGCACTTTAGAGAAATTAGTGTAGGGCCAGCAAACTTAAATGATGTTGCTGCGATTACAGGTTTAAGCCGCGCAGAATTGTATGCGCTCAATCCAGGTCATCGTGGTGATCAGATTGATAGTAGCAGCCCAATGCGTATTTTGATTCCTGCGGATATTAGTCCATCGATTGATGCAAAATTATCTAAATTACAATCGAACTCAGGCGGTTTATGGGCAAGTGCTGCACCTATTACGAATAATAATTCGACTGCGACGGTCATTACGCCAAGTAAAGCCACACCGCCGACTTTGGTTGCCAGCAACACCACGAAAACAACAAGTTCGAAAACGACCACTACAGTGACGACGAATACAGGCCGTCCTTTATCCACTACACCACGCGGTGCGGATGCTTTAGCGGCTTTTGCTTCGAATACAGTTGTTCCGAGCGCGCCACGTATTCCTGTTGCAGTCACACCTGCTAAAGATGTGAAGCCAGTGAGTGTAGAACCACCAATTTCTGCGGTGGAACGTGAGCAGATTATGGCAGCGGTTCAAGCGGAAGATGCAACCAAAACTGTGGATCAAGTCTTACAACCTGTAGCAACTAAGGCTGAACAAGAACAAGTGGTTGCAGAGATCAAACAGATTGCACCGCAGGGCACAGAAATTGTTGATCCTTATGATGGCAAGATTAAACTGACCGCTATTCAGACCAGCCAATCTGTAGCAGAGCAACAAGGTAAAGAGTTAACCAAAGGTTTCGCTTATCCAAAATCGGTAACAGACAATACCAAGTTAGACTCAGAAGAAGCTCAACTGAATAAAGACAAGAACTATGTGAAAACAGCATCTGAAGTGGTTGTGGTACCGCCTAAAGGGAAGCGGACCACTTATACAGTTCTGCCAGGTGATACTTTAGCAACGATCGCATTGAAAAACGGCGTGAACTGGCGCGATATTGCCAAATGGAATCAGATTGATCCGAATGCAATGTTATTTGTGGGCACCAGTATTTATTTATACGATGCTAAACCTGTTGCGCAAGATCGTTCTTCCAATAATGCCAATAGCAAACCAGACAGTTATGTGGTGCAAGCCAATGACAATTTGACCAGTGTTGCAAGCCAGTTTGGTTTATCGGTGAAACAGTTGGCGGACTATAATGATTTGACCGTGACCAGCGGTTTATTTGTGGGTCAGAAATTGTCTTTAAAAGACAGTGGTTTAACCACAGCGAAGAAGTCGACTGAAAAAGCCGCGGCAAAGAGCAGCAATATTAAAACCAAATCATACGTGGTGAAACGCGGTGAGTATTTAAAACTGATTGCTGACCGTTATGCTTTATCTAACCAAGAGTTGGCGGAATTAACATCTGGCTTACATGCGGGTAGTGATTTAATGGTTGGACAAAAAATTAATGTTCCAGTCAATACCGTAAATCAGGATGCATCGACATCGGAAAAAAATATCACGGTAAAAGTAGACAGTCCAAAAGTTGAGACCAACATTAAGACTGAAACTTATAAAGTTCAGCGTGGCGATACCCTATATAGTATTGCATCACAGTCGAAAATCTCGCTCAGTGATTTGGCTGAACTGAATAAGATTTCAACCAACAGTGGTGTTTACGTTGGACAAACCATTAAAGTACCAGCAGGTTCTACTGTGCCAGAAAGTTATGTGGTGCAATCTGGCGATAGTTTGTCCGCTATTGCCAGTAAATACAATTTAAACCAAGCCAATTTAGCGACCTTAAATGGCATGAGTCGTAATGCCAATGTTCGTGTTGGGCAGCGATTAAAACTCACAGGGGAACTTCCTGAGATTGAACAGCCAAGTGAGAGTTCAGTTACTACAAAAGACCTGCATGTGGTGAAATCGGGTGAGACCTTAAGCAGCATAGCCAAGAAATATCACTTGCAGTTAAGTTATTTGGCAGCGCTAAATGACTTGTCAACCAATGCTTCGGTTCGTATTGGGCAGCGTTTAAAAGTTGAAGGTGATTTACCAAGCAAGATGACAGCTAAAGTTGATACAGCCGTGAAAAAAAGCAGTATGAGTAATAAAGATACTGAGAAATATACGGTAAGATCGGGCGAGTCATTGAATGCAATTGCGAATCGTACAGGTATTTCAGTTTCCGAATTGGCAAGTTTAAATGACATGAGTTCGCGTACTGGCTTACAGGTTGGTCAAACCATTCTGATTCCGAAAACGGTGAAAGAATATAAGGTGAAATCAGGTGATAATCTGATTCGCTTGGCTATACGTTATGGTGTTGAGGCAAGTGCTTTGGCTGAAATGAATGATTTGAAACCATCTGCACAGTTAAAAATTGGTGATGTGATTAAAGTTCCGAATCTTTAATTCGTCAATCTAAGATGTCGGATGTTCGTTTAACGAGCCAAAAAGTTGCCATGCTATTGCTATGTTTAAGCAGTGGTATGGTGACGCAGCAGGTGTGGTCAGCTTTGCAGACGACGCCGTATATTGCTGTACATGGTCAGCCCCAATATACCAAGCTCAAGGCAATGCCTTATGCTAACCCTCAGGCCCCAAAAGGCGGATATATCAGCACTGCTGCAAATGGTACTTTTGATAATCTCAACAGTATGAATGGCAAAGGTAGTGCAACAGAAGGTGTCAATTATTTATTCGATACATTAATGGATAATTCCTTAGATGAATCTGGGGTGATGTATCCGTTATTGGCAGATCAAGTCACGTTTGACCCTGCAAATCCGCAATTTATGATTTTTCATTTGAATCCTCGGGCGCGTTTTAGCAATGGAACGCCTGTGACAGCAGAAGATGTTAAATTCAGTTTTGATGCGTATCAAACCAAAGCCAATTTAGGCTTACAGATGTATTTGTCGAATTTGGCGAAAACAGAAGTCCTGTCCAAATCACAAGTTAAATTTATTTTTAGGTCGAGCAAAAACAAGGAAATGCCACTGATTGTGGCGAGTTTACCCATTTATTCCAAATTAGATTGGAAAAATAAGGATTTTACTCGAATTACCTTGCAACCCATTTTAGGCTCGGGTCCTTATTTAATTGAGCGTATAGATGCAGGGCGCAGTATTACCTATAAGCGCAATCCGAATTATTGGGCAAAAGATTTAATGGTCAATCGGGGGCGTTATAATTTTGATCGGTTGAAATATGTCTATTACCGTAATAATGATATTGCCTTTGAAGGTTTTAAGTCGGGACAGTACACCTTACACGAAGAAAAGAAGACCAAGACATGGGTCACGGGCTATCAATTTCCTGCTGTAAAAGCAGGATGGGTCAAGCGATATAGTCATCGTTTAGCGCGACCCGTGGTCAATCAGAGTCTGGTCTTGAATACGCGTAAAGATCTTTTTAATGATATTTATTTTCGTCAGGCGCTGAGTTATGCCTACGATTTTGAATGGCTGAATAAAGCGTTGTTCTATGGACAGTATCAGCGTTTGCAAAGCCATTTTCAGAACAGCGAATTGGCAGCAACGGGACAACCGAGTGCTGCTGAATTAAAATTATTACAACCTTATTTACCCAAGTTACATCCTGTGCAACGACAAGGTGCGCTCTTCAATTGGCAGTATCCAAAATCGGATGCGGGTGGATTCAATCGCCCGAATTTACTCCAAGCACGCACTATTTTGCTGAAGGCGGGTTACCAATATCGACAAGGTCAGTTGTATGGTAAAAATGGACGGGCGATCCAGTTTGAAGTTTTGCTTTATCAAGAAGGCGCACAGCGTACGATTATGCCGTGGATTCGAAACCTAAAAAAATTAGGTATCAATGTGAAGCTGCGTCAGGTTGATGTCTCGCAATATATGGAACGGATGCGTCGTTACGAATTTGATGTAACCACTTTGGAAATGCCACAATCGCTTTCACCTGGTAGTGAGCAAGCACAAATGTGGAGTAGCAGTGCAGCGCGCGAGTTTGGCAACTATAATTATGCAGGCATTCAAAATGCTGCCATCGATGCTGCGGTGCAACAGGTCATTCAAGCACCGAATCGGCAACAATTAATTCTGCGCACTCGAGTGTTGGATCGCTTGTTGCGGGCAGGTTATTATCAAATCTTGACCTATGGTAAAAATGACAATTGGTATGCGTATTGGAATATGTATCAACAACCTAAAGTCAAACCAAAACTATCTTTGGGTTTAGATTATTGGTGGAGTGACCCCACTCAAGCCCAAAAAGTCAGTCAATTTCTCGGTAAGTAAGACGAGAAATATGCCCGTTTTGACAGAGATAACCAGATCGGGAAGGTAAATTATACAGAAGATAAGGATAAGCAATTGGGTACGTATATTCTAAAAAGGTTATTCCTGATTATTCCGACCTTATTTTTTATTTTGTGCATTAATTTTGCCGTGATTCAGATTGCCCCAGGTGGACCTGTGGAGCGTGCCATTGAACAGGCGGAGTCTTTTCAGCGCTTACAAGCCGCGAAAGTGGGTGTCTCTGCTGAAAACAGTAATTATCAAGGGGCGAAGGGACTCAGTCAGGAGATGATTCATCAGATTGAAGCCCAGTATGGTTTTGATCAGCCTGCGTATATACGTTTTGGCGTGATGCTTAAGAATTATGTCACTTTGGATTTTGGTGTCAGTTTTTTTAAAGATAAACCAGTGACGCAATTAATTTTGGAAAAAATGCCAGTCTCTGTTTCACTCGGGCTGTGGAGCAGTTTGCTGATTTATTTTATTGCGATTCCTTTGGGGATTAAAAAAGCCAAGCAACATGGTTTATGGTTTGATAAAACAACGTCTCTCATTTTAGCCATTGGTTATGCTGTCCCAGCTTTTGTTTTTGCTATTTTGTTGATTGTTTTTTTTGCAGGTGGCAGCTATTTTCAATGGTTCCCGTTGCAAGGTTTGGTCTCGGATAATTTTCAACAATTGAGTTTACTGGGTAAAATTCAGGACTATTTCTGGCATTTAAGCTTGCCTTTATTGGCGATGGTTTTGGGAGGCTTTGCCAGTTTGGCTTATTTGACCAAATATTCTTTTTTGGAAGAATTGAATAAACCTTATGTTTGGGCAGCACGTGCCAAAGGCTTGAGTGAATCTCGTGTTCAGTATGGGCATATATTTCGAAATGCTGTATTGGTGATTATGGCGGGTTTACCCGAAGCATTGGTCAGTATTTTCTTTGTTGGTAATTTATTTATCGAGATTGTATTTAACCTTGACGGCTTGGGTTTGTTGGGATTCGAGGCCATTATTCAGCGCGATTATCCTGTCATCTTCGGGACGTTATTTGTTTTTACCTTATTGGGCTTAATTCTGCGTTTAATTTGCGATGTGCTCTATCAATGGATTGACCCACGAATTGATTTTGAATCACGAGGGAAATACTAATGTCTCCCATGATTCAAACACGTCTACAACGTTTTCGACAAAACCGTTTGGGGTTTCTTTGCTTTATTTTATTTAGTCTAATTTTTGCGGTGTCCTTAGCTGCAAATTTAATTGCCAATGAAAAACCCTTATTGGTCAAATATCAGCAGTCTTTTTATTTTCCTGTATTTAAGAGCTATCCCGAAACCACATTTGGCGGGGTATTTGAAACAGAAGCTGATTATAAAGATCCTGTAGTACAGCAATTGATTGCTGATCAGGGCTGGGCGGTATGGCCCGTGATTCGGTACGCGGCACAAACACCAAATTTAGATTTAGCGGTACCTGTTCCGTCTGAACCGACAGCGCAAAATTGGTTGGGTACGGATGATCAAGGCCGAGATGTGCTCGCCAGAATTTTATACGCTTTACGTGTTTCACTATTGTTTGGTTTTGCTGTAACCCTATTTTCAGCAGTAATAGGTATCTTTATTGGAGCAGTACAAGGCTATTATGGTGGTTGGGTCGACTTAATTGGTCAGAGGATACTGGAAGTATGGGGTGGTTTACCCATGCTATTTATGGTCATGATTTTAGTCAGTATCTTCACCCCGAGTGTGTATTGGTTATTTTTGATCATGTTGTTCTTTGGTTGGACCACGTTGGTGAATTTAGTTCGGACGGAGTTTTTACGTGCACGAAATTTCGATTATGTTCGAGCTGCGCGTGCGCTAGGGGTTGTTGATACACGTATTATAGTTCGGCATATTTTACCGAATGTCATCAGTTCCAGTTTGTCACAGCTCCCTTTTATGTTAACTGCCAATATTACTGCTTTAGCTGCTTTGGACTTTTTGGGGCTTGGATTACCTGCTGATACAGCCTCCTTGGGGGAACTCTTGTTGCAAGGTAAAAATAATTTAAATGCGCCGTGGTTGGCTTTATCTGGTTTCTTCACGTTGGCTATTGTCTTGTCACTTTTGATTTATATTGGGGAGGCTGCACGAGATGCATTCGATCCACGACAATAACCATGCAGCAGGCGTGATTTTAGATGTCCAGAAATTGCATATTCAACATGAACAAACGACATTACTGGACAATTTATCCTTTCAACTGTATCGGGGTAAAACATTGGCTCTGGTGGGTGAGAGTGGTTCGGGTAAAACGATCAGTTGTTTAGCGCTGTTAGGTTTATTGCCCCCAAGTTTGCTCAGATCCGGCAGGGTAAATTATGCTGATATTGATTTACTCAAACTTTCTACCCAGCAGTTACAATCTATTCGTGGTCATAAAATTGCTTTGATTTTCCAAGACCCAATGGCAGCATTGAATCCATTACATCAGGTTGAAAAAATTGTTGGGGAGGTCTTAATTTTACAAGGCTTGTCTAAGCAATTTGTCCGTCAGCAGGTGATACAGTTATTAAATGATGTTGGATTAACTCAAACAGAAGCCCTTCTAAAGCGTTATCCGCATCAGCTTTCGGGCGGTCAGCGACAGCGTGTGATGATTGCTGCTGCTTTAGCGTTAGACCCTGAAATTTTAATTGCGGATGAACCTACAACTGCTTTGGATGTGACCCTGCAAGTACAGATTCTAGATTTGATCAAGACGCTGCAACAACAGCGCCAGATGTCCCTGATTTTGATTAGCCATGATTTGAATTTGGTCCGTCAATATGCAGATGATGTGATTGTGATGAATCAAGGGTGTGTTGAGCAACAGGGGGCTACCGAGCAGGTATTTCAACATCCTACAACGGACTATACCCATGAATTGATGAACCATGATTTTGGGGAAGCACTCGCACCTTCTGTGACTCCAACAGTCCTGCAACTAGAACAGTTATTGGTGCAGTATCCAATTAAACAAGGTTGGCTGAATCGTGTGACGGGTCAGCAGATTGCAGTTGAGATTCCTCATCTAACGTTAATGCAGGGTGAATGTTTAGGGATTGTGGGAGAAAGTGGATCGGGTAAAAGTTCTCTGGCCTTAGCTATTGTGCGTTTGGTTCAGAGTCAAGGACAGATCCTGTTTCAGCAGCAGAATTTAAATACTTTGAATCAGAAACAATTACGTCCGCTACGCGCAAATTTCCAGATTGTTTTTCAAGATCCTTTTAGCAGTCTCAACCCACGTTTAACCGTGCAACAGATTATTGCTGAAGGATTGACGCTCGGTCATCAATATGAAAATCCTATTGAAGCGAAAGTGAGTCAGGCTTTATTGGATGTTGAGTTGGATGATAGTTTCAAACATCGTTATCCTCATGAATTATCAGGTGGTCAGCGTCAGCGGATTGCTTTGGCTCGCGCACTGGTGTTACAGCCACGGTTGATGATCTTGGATGAACCAACATCTTCTTTAGACCGTACGACACAACGAGCTATTGTGCAGCTATTACGCCGTTTACAGCAGCAGTATCAACTGAGTTATTTATTGATTAGCCATGACTTACATGTAGTACGTGCAATTAGTCAAAAAGTTTTGGTATTACGTGCGTCGCAAGTGATTGAAATGCAGACCACGGAAGCACTGTTTGCTCATCCCTTACACTTGTATACTCAGCAATTGATCCAAGCCAGTCAATATCACTCAATTGACAAAGTTGACAAAATAAATTGTCAGAAATGACTTGACCTCAGTAACAAACCGATTAGAGTAAAACATCTAAATATAAGAATGAGGAAGTTCACATGAGTCATATTGCAGCGCCTTTGCAAATTCGAAATACAACCTTTAAAAACCGTATTATTAAAGGGGCAATGAGTGAGGCTTTAGCCAACCATGCGGGACAACCGAATCGATTACATTTAGGTTTATATGAAGCTTGGGCAAAAGGTGGCTTGGGCTGTGCCATTACGGGTAATGTGATGGTGGATTTTCGTGCCAAGAATGAGCCTGGGGTCGTGGTCGTAGAATCTGAACGTGACATGGCTGAATTGAGTCAATGGGCAGCTTTGGGTAATCAATATGGGATGGTGCAGTTGGTTCAGCTATCCCATCCTGGACGACAATGCCCGAAAGGTCTAAATAAAGAAACCGTAGCCCCTTCGGCAGTGCCGTTTAGTCCAATGCTTGCCACCACTTTTGGTACACCACGTGAACTTCGTGAAGATGAAATTTTAGACATTATTCAACGCTTTGCCCGTGCAGCGCAGATTTGTGAAAAAGCGGGATTTGAAGGCGTGCAACTGCATGGTGCGCATGGTTATCTGATTAGTCAGTTTCTCTCACCATTGACCAATAAACGTCAAGATCAATGGGGCGGTAGCGTTGAAAATCGTATGCGCTTTTTGTTGGAAATTTATCAAGCTGTTCGTGCAGCGACATCAGATAACTTTATCATTTCAGTTAAGCTAAATTCTGCGGATTTCCAACGTGGCGGCATCACTGAAGAAGATGTGATTGCTGTGTTTAAAGCGATTGATGCAGCAGGTATTGACCTGATTGAAATTTCGGGTGGTACTTATGAAGCTCCTGCCATGGCTGGTGCGAAGGAAGATAAACGAAAAGCCAGCACCATCGCTCGCGAAGCCTATTTCCTCGACTTTGCTGAAAAAATTCGTCAGCAGGTCAGTTGTCACTTGATGGTGACAGGTGGCTTCCGTACAGTGCAAGGTATGAATGCTGCACTTGACAGTGGTGCCTGTGATTTTATAGGGATTGCACGTCCATTTGCCGTAGAAACTGATTTGACTGAGCGTTTATTGGTTGGGCAAGATGTCCGTTATGCGGTGGATAAGATTAAAACGGGTATTCCAATGGTGGATAAAATGGCCATTATGGAAATTATTTGGTATGCCGCTCAATTTAAGACCATTGCGCAAGGTAAACAGCCAAATCCGAAACTTTCTCCGCTTAAAGTGTTCTTCCATTATGTGAAGGGGAATTTAAAAGCCGTGATTCAAGGGCAAATCAACTCCCGTAAAAGCGCATAATACTAGTTGGCTTCGGTCCAATACTGTTTGAAGATTGAGGCAGACCATTGACCTTTTGACAAAGCGCGTTGAAAGGCGGGTCTGTCTTCAATCTGTTGTAAATAGCTATTGATCGCAGGGTAGTGCATATAACGGTCATTTAGATGGGTGCAGGCATGTAATGGAAACCAGAGCAAGATATCCGCAATAGTCAATTGAGAGCCTGCCACCCACGGTTGTGTGGTGAGATGCTGATTGATCATTTGCATTTGTTGTTGCAGTAGGGGATTTAAATAGCCTCGGTTAAATCCATATTGAATGGCTCGTGGAATAAAACGTATAGGCCAAGGTGTTCTGATCGCCAATTGGGAAAATATCTGTTTTAACGCCAAATTTGGCATAAATGAGGCTTCAGCGAAGTTTTTCCAATAGTAGTAATCCACTAAGGCAGAACCGTCTAAATTCATTGAACCTAAACTTTGCTGGTGAGCACTGAACCATTCAGCAATAGCACTGGTTTCAGATAAGAAAAAAGTATGCTCAAGTTTTGTTATTTTGACTGTTGGAAATTTTGCCAAAGGATGTGCTTGTTGTAATTGATGCGTATTGGCATCGTCTAGTGTGTCGCAAACCAAAATGTCATAATCGAGACCGAGTTCTTCGAAAAGCCAGACAATACGTTGCGAACGTGAATTGGGTTTATGGTAAAGTTGAATCTGCATTTTGTTGTTTCAATTGCCTTTTATTAAATATGTTTTTTATTTTGCTCAAAGCGTATTACTGAAATAATCATATTGATTAGTGCCACAATATATACCTTTATCAAGGTCTGCTTTAGCTTCTAATAATACAGTTTTACCTTCACTGGTTCTATTTACGCAAATGCTTTGTGCATATGATTGGTCTGTTTCAAGGATAACATCATATGGAAGAGACTCTTTAAATTCAGAAGATTTAATTTTAATACAGTTCTCTTCAATAATTTGCATTTTAAGATTAAAAAAAGTTTTTGAATAAGAATCATGAAAAGTATTAATCCCATCTGCTTTTCCCATATAAATTAATGTCTTGTTATCAGATATTTTATCATAACCTCACTTTTGTAAATACACACACATCATTGTCTTTAATTTTTACATTTAGGGTGGCATATGGAGAAGCACTAACAGTACAACTAATAAACAGCAACAAATACAATAATTTCATTCAATTTTTATCTTGTTGATGATAATTAATTACTATCAGGGTTAAAATTTTATTTATATTTAGCATGACATTTTTCTATAAAAGCTGAGTCCTCCTCTCTACTATTTTGTAATAGCACGTTATTTCCTTTTATACAGAAACCTAGAGATTTTAGGCTAGCATTTAAATCATGATCATTTTCTTGAGTCATAACATAAAAATAAGCATGATCTGGTATAATATTGTATTTTGAAATATTTTCTATTTTTATATGATCAACTTCTTTGTAGTATGAGTTTTCTAATACTTTTCTATACTCTTTTGGTCCATTTGAATTTGAAAAATTATCTTTTTCAAAATCTTTAATGGCATAATTTTTAACAAAGATTTTATTTGGAAAATTGATAACTAAGCTATCATTTATTAAGCTTATTTTAAATTCTTCATGCTTATTTTTATTGAGTATAAAAATAATTGAAAGTAAAAATAATGCTATTAAGGTGTACCCAATAATTTTTCTGTCTTTCATATCGATCTGCTTAATTTTCTCTCTTATTCTGTAAGTCAAATGGAGGTATCACTAATAATCATTGAATACTATGAGAATTTTTTAAAATTTTAAATTAATTTTAATCCTGCTTAAGCCAATATTTCCATAACCTGAATCATCGGCTTATTTTGATGACATATTTGATAAGCATATAAAGATACATAAATATCAGCTAAATAGCCTATAATACTTCTAGTTGTCACCAAATTGTACATCCCTTTCAGCAAACTGAATAAAGTTTCTATTTTATTGCATTTTTTTAGATGGTGTTTATCTGCTTTTGATAATTGTATAGATTTCATATTCTTATCGGTGATAAGAAACTAAATCAATGCCTTGTAATTTCAATCTATTTTTTAACTCCTGACTAATATAGCTACGATCAGCATATAGTTTGGCAGTCATTCCTTATCTTATACGTTTAAAGTTTTGTTTTAAGAATTTCCAATAAATTGATTCGAATTTTAGAAAGAAATCATCAATGACAGAGAATAACTAAGTACTATCAAACATAAGGACTAGAGCTGTAAGTTTGGCGTGGTAACCCAACTGATGGCTCTAGTCTTTCTCTTTTTCAAATCAGTTGCTTATCCTCGATTCGGGTTAAATTATAAATTATTTTAGATTAATGGAGGCAACTAGTAATAAAATTATCATCATTTTTTTTCAGAGTAAACTATATTATGATTCTTAATGCAAAAATTTACTGACTGCATTCCAACTCCAGGTTCATTAAAAATACCTTCTCTAGATATAGATATGTAATATGGTTTTTTTTCTTCAATGCCATAATTTTTATATTTATGAATAACAATCTTAGATACCTTTCTTTCAATATTTTTTTCTAAAACTTGCTTATATTCAAAACTATTTTCTTTTTTATCAAGTAAACTTCTTACTTCATAGCTATGAACTATTACTCCTTTTTTTCAGTGAGAAGATAATATCTAAATTGTTAATACTTACTTCTATTTTATTTTCTTCTTTCTTTGAGAAAAAACTATAAGCAATATAAAATAGATATGAGATAAATATAATAAACGAAATTAATATTACTTTATGACCAAAAGATGAATTACTCATTTCTAATAATTTCTCACCAAAGGTAATTAATTTATTACTTGCCTAATCTTTTGTTCATACATAGGAAGAACTTGTTCTCTATTTCTACTCTCAGTATTTTTCCTTTTGATTCAATCATGTAGATCACACTGTGATTTTTTAGAGCCAATAGTCAGCTAAAATTTCTGCTTGAGATTCCAAATTGTAATCCAATAATTTTTTAGGTAAATGTTTAACTAAATTAGGTATGAATTCTGACTTATATTTTTTAGTTCATGTATGTTGTATAGATGTAGGTCTGATCAAACCATCCTAATCTTGCCGTCTCGACTCCTCGAAATGAACTAGATTCGATCAGTATATAGTAGTAAAAGCTCTTCACTTGAGGAAATGAAGAGCTATAAAAAGAATATAGGTATAGTAAATAAAGTAATCTATAATCTCTTTAAAAGTATTTTAATTTAAAAAATTAATTAACCAATAATAGAGATTCTTTAATTTAGTCCAAAGGCCATTACTAGAGTAATCATATTGGTTAGTGCCACAATATATACCTTTCTCTAAGTCTGCTTTAGTATCTAATAATACAGTTTTTCCTTCAGCAGTCCTATTTACGCAAATTCTTTGCGTATATGATTGGTTTGTTTCAAGAATAACATCATACGGAAAAGGCTCTTTAAATTCGGATGGCTTAATTTTAATACAGTTCTCTTCAATAATAGGCATTTTAAGATTCAAATAAGTTTTTGAATAAGAATCATGAAAGGTATTAATTCCATCTACTTTTCCCATATAAATTAAGGTCTGATTCTCATATGCTATTGTCATAGCCTCCTTTTGTAAATACACAGACATCATTGTCTTTAATTTTTACATTTAGGATGGCATAGGGAGAAGCACTAACAGTACTACTAATAAAAAGCAGTAAATATAATAATTTCATAGAAAGTATGTTGAATATAATTCCAAAAATATTAGGTCTGAGGTTAAGCATCTACGTAATTTTATTTACAACCTCATAAATCATGGCATTTTTGAATAAATGCGGAAGTGTTTTAATTTTGTTGCTTAGTAAGAATTTTCTCTTTATGTAAACAAAAACCTATTGTAGTGAATCCAACACCATTTTTATTTAACCCTTGTTTGCCTAGGAACATATAATAAGCATGATTTTCTAAAATTTTATTTATAGTTATCTAAAATAATTTCTTTCATTTATTTGTTAATTTCTTTAGAAACAAATAATCACTTATAAGTCATGCAATCTGATTCAAAGTTTTCATAATCGTTAATTTCATAATGATAAACCAAAACATTTTTATCTTTTGAAAATGAGAAATGAAGATTTCCTTCATTTTTATAAATAGCGATATCAGTTCTTACACTGTTATGATTTGTACATCCAATAACTAGAAATAGAAGAAATGAAATAAATAGAATATTAAAGGGTTTCATATAAATTACTTTGAATTTAAAAGACCTAAAATAAGCTAACTAACCAATAATAGAGATTCTTTAATTTAGTCCAAAGGCCATTACTAGAGTAATCATATTGGTTAGTGCCACAATATTTTCCTTTCTCTAGATCTGCTTTAGCTTCTAATAATATAGTTTCTCCTTCAGAATTTTGATTTACGCATACCCGTTGATTATATTCTCTATCAGTTCCAAGCCAAATGGAATAGGGAAAATTATCTTTAAACTCTGATTTATTAATTTTAATACAGTTCTTTTCAATAATAGGCATTTTAAGATTAAAATAAGTTTTTGAATATAAAGAATGAAAAGCATTAATTCCATCTACTTTCCCCATATAAATTAAGGTCTGATTTTCATATGCTTTATCATAGCCTCCTTTTGTAAATACACACACATCATTGTCTTTAATTTTTACATTTAGGATGGCATATGGAGAGGCGTTAACAGCACTACTAATAAAAAGTAGTAAATATAATAATTTAATTTTATCTTGTTGATAATAGTTCATTGATATCAGGGTTAAAATTTTATTTATCTTTAGCATAACATTTTTCTATAAAATCTGAATCAGTCTCTCTACTATTTTGTAATAGCACATTATCTATTTTTATACAAAAACCAAGACTTTCAGTCTGGAATTTAAATCATGATCATTTTCTTGAGTCATAACATAAAATAAGGATGATCTAGTATAATGCTATATGTTGAAATATTTTCTATTTTTATATGATCAACTTCTTTGTAGTATGAGTTTTCTAATACTTTTCTATACTCAGTTGCTCCATTTGAATTTGAAAATTATCTTTTTCAAAGTCTCTAATTGTATAATTTTTAACAAAGACTTTATTGGGGAAACTAATAATCAAGCTATCATTTATTAAGATTATTTTAAAATCTTAATTCTTGTTTTATTAGGTATGAAAATAATATTATTAAGGTATACTCAATGATTTTTTTTATGCTGTCTCGTTTAATTTTATTATTTCTTTAAATAAATGTAAACACTTTAATCAATTTAAGTGGTTTTTATCTGTATTAGGTTTTTAAAGATAAAGAGATTGATATTTTATAGATTAATTCAATCATTTGGAGCTGAATTGAATAGTTTTAAAAGCCCTGAATGATCAGGGCTTTTTTATGGTTTAAGTTGAAAACTAATTGATAATATATTTCTTTTGTTTTTGAATAACCTGCTCATATTCATTTAAATTGTATAACTTTAAACAGTTCATCAATATTGCAGTTTTTCCTGTAGATTGATAGACATCTTTACTTTTAGTTGAGAGTTTTTCAATAAATAGTTTTACATTTTCATAAGCATTTTCATCATAAACACCATTTTGAAAATACCCTCCCATTGCTAAAGATGCTTCTTTAGCGACTGCTTCGTTATCAGATCTTGATAAACAATATGAAAAGCCAAAGTTTTTTAAATTGATTTCATTTTTATTTAGTACAGGTGCTGCAATATTTTTTGCATAGCATGAACTAATTAACCCTATAGTTAACAATACAAAGATTAATCTCATCACTTTAAATTCCAAAATAAGACTTCTGTAGTAGTCACACCTTGTTGATGGTGAACAAAGTAACAACTATCACCACAATCGTTACCATTCCATAAAGTTACATGTCCTGTTGCATCCCCCCAGCCACTAACTTTGAAGATAATGATTCCTTTTTTATTACTTAATTGACTTGATACATCTTCATTGTTTTTAGGTCTTAAGGTAATATCAGCTTTACCTAAATTATTTTCAACAAAAGAGATCATTTCTTTGACGCGTAATAAATAAGGTTTGTTATCTTTGCCTTTAACTTTATAGCCTTTTGTTGTTTGTTTAATTGGCATTCCACCATAATTTAAGGCTTTACTTAATCTTAGTGCACAGGCATTTGCATATCCTGTTGGATTTTCTTGATATAAAGCAAAAGCTTGACCACCAACAGTTTGATAAACATCAGGTGCAGCCATTTTGATGGGATAATTTTTCCATAATTCATAAAATAGCGGTCTATTCACCTGAATAGTTGAGGCTTGCCCACTTGATGTAGCTCTTATGCCAGTACCCATACTTAATATTCCGTATCTATTATTAAAGTTTTACCACGAAAGACATCTTTTAATATTCCTTCACCATTACTATCGACTTTAATTGTTATTGCAAATGGTTCAAATGTTGAGATATCGGAATTTTCAGGTTCTATACTTATTGATACGTTCTCACCTTGTGAATAACCTGTAGTTTTGACATGAATATTTAAATCATTAAAAAATCTAGATTTATCATTTAATGGATTGAAATTATTACCATAACTCCAAGTGATCTCTGTAACTTTTTTCTCGGTATTATTCTCGGAAAAATTATTTTTCTGCGTAGTTTCTTTTACAGAATAAGGACTACCACTATCTCCTACAACATGAGACTGTTGTGGTTGAATGGTCGCTCCACACGATAGCTTATCACCTGCATATGCCACTGACTTACCATCACAAATCACATGGTCATGACTTTTAATAACTACAGACCAACACCTACATTTAGGACACATATGGCCATCACCAGCTCTAACAAACAAATTCCCCATTTGAGAACTTCTCGCTTGCGTAGAAGGAATGACTCCACCATGATCAGTAATAGCATTGTGAATTGCAAAACCTTTAGCCATGATTTACTCCTTATAAATTAGTCATGACTTAAAAAGTTTTTAGGCTTTGGTTGATCTTTGTAAATTCTGATAGCAACAGTAGTATTTGGACTCTCAATAATCTCATCACCATTTTCTAAGAGACTACCCACTAGAGCTACTGGTGATCCCTCAACAACACATGCAGTCCCTGCACCAGAGATAATCTTGGAGGTTGTGCCATCTGTATAAATAACTTCATCTCCAACACAGGCAATAGATAAACCGTCAATTTTCCCACTATTAGAGGATGCATTAACTAAACCGCCATTTTGAGATTTAGCACCATCTACAACAACATGGTATATGGTATGAGGTTTGTCATTCCAATAAAGTTGTTCAGCATTAGAAATTTGTAGAATGTCATTTTCTGAAAGCTTTTCTAATTGCTGAATAGAAAGGTCTTGTAAAAAAATAGAGCTTGTCATTATGTTTCCTGATCTAATTTTCAAAACAATAATATAAAAATTACTCAAATTAAAAAATAAGTTATATGTAAATAATAAAATAGTAATTGGAAAGTATGATTTCATCCTTTTTGGTGAAAAGGTAAGTATATTTTTAAAACATATTAGTACTATAACCCGAATCCTGTTTAAGCCAAAGATTCCATAATTTGAATTTTCGGCTTATTTCGATGGGTTAATTGATATGCGCATAACGATGCGTAAATCCCACTTAGAAATCCATGAATACTACGAGCTTTACTCGTCACTAAATTGTATTGGCATTTCAATAAGCTGAATAACGTTTCTATTTTATTACGCTGTTTTAAGTGATATTCATCTGATGCACAGAGTTGAACAGACTGCATATTCTTTCGATGATAGGTAATTAAATCAATCCCTTGATTTTTTAATCTGCTTTTTAATTCTTGGCCGATATAGCCACGATCTGCATAAAGCTTTGCTTCTAAGCCTTCAACTAAATGCTCAACCATTTTTATGTCAGCCACATGTCCATTAGATAAAGCAGAACATGCTATTTCACCCAATTGATTCATCGCGATATGTAATTTACAGCCATAAAACCAGCCCATCGAGCTTTTACCACGTGATGCAATTTTGGCTAATGATTTATGGCGTTGAATCCGTTGATTTTTACAGACTGGTAAAGTGGTTGAATCAACCCATAAATATTGACTGCGTTGGCCTTTCATTAAGGCGACATGTAAAGCATGTAGCGCCAATTGATGCATATTGATGAGGTGAATCATCCGTTGGTAGCAGGGTAAACTTTTAAATAAATGATTTTTATCCTGTTTCAACCATGAAAAGAATGCTTTGAAATTGTTGATATGAGAACACTTATACCAAATGGCGATAAAATTGATTTCTGAGAGACTCAATTGAGCTGGGCGAATTCTTACGGAGTGACGACTTTGTTTGAGAAATTTCCAATAAGTTGCTTCAAATTTAAGAAAGAAATCATCAATTACGCAGAATAATTCGGTACTATTGAACATTAGGACTAGAGCTTTAGGTTTGGTGTGGTAACTCAACTGATGGCTCTAGTTCCTTTATTTTTCAAGTCAATTTCTTATCCGCGATTCGGGTTACTATACAGTATTTGATTGCTACTGAACTTTCGTATAGATTTTATCTTTTTTTAATAATTTAAAATTTTTGATATGGTGTGTCACTAGTGTTAATAATATTTTTACTAAGTGATATTTATACTGGTTGTACAGGGTTAGTTTTAATAGCTCATTTAGATAAGAAGAAATAGACAGCTTTCATGAGTGATTATATTTTAAAATAAGATTCATACAATTAAGTCATGTTAGTGATCAAAATTATTTCTTGATGAGAAATAATTTTCTAGTTTATGTCAAAAAGTATTTTTCTAGACTAAGTGATGATGTACATAAAAATAAAAAAATAGGATGGACTTGTAGATTATACACTTTCTAATAACAGGGTGTGGATTACTATAGGCAATGAAATATAAGATTGAGAAGGAGTTTTATAATTCCAAAATCCTTATGTCTTCTTTTTCTCGTAGTTCAAGTCAATCTTGAGCAATAAGTTAAAAGGTATTAATCATGCTTGATTAGCTTGTTTGATTTTACTATCACATTCACTAGCTAGGCCGCTATCTTCTGCAAGTTATCGTTTTCCTTCATCATGGAGCTCTTCCTTGCTCATTTTAGTGTAATCGTTGGATAAACTCTTTGAGTAAGTGTATTACACCTTTAGTAATTGAATGGGCATTGTCCATACGCAAGTATTTGCTACTACTTTTATTGGTCTGTAAATAACCCCCGATAGGTGCGTTTGTTACTAGTAGGCTCATTAAATTTTTTACTTTTAAGGTTGTTACTCTATTTATTCATCTAGACATAACTGTTTCCCCCTTAATGGTATCCTAGAGGTACCAAGATAAATCGTTTAGAGTGGTGGATTTGGGGGCGTGAATAGCTATAGACAACAAAAAACCCTTGAACTTAATGAATTCAAGGGTTTGTGTACTACTGTATAAAATACAGTAGATTTGAATATGGCGTCCCTACGGGGATTCGAACCCCGGTTACCGCCGTGAAAGGGCGATGTCCTAGGCCTCTAGACGATAGGGACTTAATGAGGCAGTTACTTCTGAAAACTAAACCATAAATTAAATGGCGTCCCTACGGGGATTCGAACCCCGGTTACCGCCGTGAAAGGGCGATGTCCTAGGCCTCTAGACGATAGGGACGTTTCAGAGGTGGGCGTATATTAGGGTGAATATAGGAGAGTGTCAAACGTTTTCTTGAGCATAATCATTAAAAAAGAATTGAGTGAATAAAAAGAATACAAATTTGTGAAATATACTTTATGGTGGTTGTTTTTTAGGCTTTAAGGTATCCAAAATACTTTGGATAACAGTTGAGTTTTCTAAATAATCGGTAATTTGATAGGGTCTGTTCACAAGTGTAGTGATTGCTTGATTAATGATCGGTGATTCAAAATTGAAAGGTGATTCAGATTAGGGGAAGGCGGTCAGGAAATCATCAGGAGAATAAAAATTAAACCAATCACCATGTAGTTGAGGTGGTCGAGAAATCGGTAAGGTGAGTTTTTCTTGAATCACTTTAAAGGCAAGCGGTGAATCGAGAGTAATAAAACGATGTGCTCTAAAATGGGTAAATTGATGTAATAAGTGATAGGCAATGACGGTACCTAATGAATGAGCGACAATAATGTGATCTTTGCTTGGATGAAGATGCGACATAATTCTGTGGTGAACTTCAGGCATAAAATCAGAATTGGATAAGTATAAATAGGTCTCAATGAGAAATTTATGCATGAGTGTTTCATGGGGTTTGGGGTAATGATTGAGGAACATGATTAATTCTTTAAATGCATGATCTTTGCTGAGTGCTGTAATGACAGATGCAGGGTAAGCGACTCAGATTGCTCTGGCTTGAAGCTGGGTGAGGGGTGGCACATGGACTATGTTCTTGAACAATTGATGTGTTATGCCAGAGATGAAAAGGAAAATGTAAATGCGACAGTGATTTAGGAAGCAGTGTGTTTAAATCTAAACTGTTATTGAGTTGGTGTTTGGTGAGTAAATCACCATAAAAAGGGAGTTTGATATCTAGTGCTTTAAGTTCGATATTTTGCTCGGTATGACTCAAGCCAGTTTTAAATAAATTTAACTAATGCTGTTTTAAAGTCTCTTCATCATAATTTTGTTGATTTATACCGTGAATAAAAATGATTTTCATACAGGGTCAGGCTTTTTATAGAGAACATTGTTTATATTTAGCTTAAAAAAAGAGTGGTACTTGACCACTCTTTTTTATGTGTTAATTTTGCTTTCGATAAAAAATATAATAACTTAGATAACACAAGGCGATAAAGATTAAACAGCCAATAAAGCCTGCAATCATTTCAGGGTCTGCTGCCATACTGATGCCAGTAATAAAACAGAATGTAAAACCTAAAATTGGCACAATTGGAAATAGTGGTGCTGCAAAGCCTAATTCTTTCGCAGTACGACCCTGCTTATACCATTGGCGACGGAAATTGAACTGGCTTAAGCAGATGCTCATCCACACCACGACCATCGTAAATGCAGCGACACCGAGTAGGTTTTTGAAAATGGTTTCAGGCGCAAATTGTTCAGACAGCAATCCCGGAATTGCACCAAACATGGTGACAATAATGGCAACAAAAGGAATGCCTTTATGATTTAACTTAGAGAACACTTCAGGCAGTTGCTTTTTGTAAGATAAAGACCACATCATACGTGAAGCAGCATATAAGCCTGAATTTGCCGCTGAAAGAAGCGCGGTAATAATCACAAAGCGGATGATGTCTTCTGCATGTGGAATGCCAATATAGTTAAACACCGTTACAAAGGGACTGCTGCTCACGCCATTACCGCCTAAGCCCGCCATTTGATGTGGAAGCAGTGCGCTAATGACTACAATCGTACCAACAAAGAAGATTAATAAGCGCCAAATGGCTGCATTAATCGCTTTAGGCACATTTTTCGCTGGGTCTTGAGTTTCACCTGCCGCAACACCAATTAACTCTGTGCCTGAAAAGGCAAAGTTCACAATCAGCATGGTCGCAAAAATAGGGAAGAAGCCCTGTGGAAACCATCCTTCTGCGGTCAAATTACTAAACAAAGGTGCAGAGCTATAACCTTGAAAAGACAGCACACCAAAAATGGCCAATAAACCCAAAATAATGAAACTGATGACAGTGACGACTTTGACCAGAGACAACCAGAACTCTGATTCAGCAAACAGTCGGGTTGAACTCATGTTTAAGCTAAAAATAATGGCAGCAAATATGAGCGTCCAAATCCAGACTGATATATGGGGAAACCATTCTTGCATAAGCAAAGCAGCAGCAGTGAATTCAGTACCGAGCGTTGCCGTCCAAGTCAGCCAATATAACCATGTAATTGTGTAGCCTGTCCCTGGACCAATATACTTTTGTGCATAAGCACCGAAAGAACCCGATACAGGCATATGTACCGCAAGTTCTCCCAGACATAGCATCACCATATAGGCAATAATTCCACCTAAAATATAAGCGATGATGGCACCTACAGGCCCCGTTTGTGCAATGACTTCACCCGACCCTAAAAACAGACCAGTACCGATTGCACCACCAAGTGAAATCATGACCAGATGTCGAGTACTCATAGCGCGTTTTAAAGGCGCAGAATTGCCCTGATGCATAGCATCATTCGGAGATTGAGATGACTGCATAAGAGAGAGAAAATAGAATAATGAAGCGCGCTATTGTAGTGCAAAACTACAAATCTGCAATCGAATAATAATGAATTATGCGTTTTGAATGATCGTATAAACGATAGATGGCGTCCCTACGGGGATTCGAACCCCGGTTACCGCCGTGAAAGGGCGATGTCCTAGGCCTCTAGACGATAGGGACGTTGCGAGGTGATGCGTATATTATGTATTTTTTTCTTTACTGTCAAATATGTTATTACAATATTTCTAAAAAATGGGTTTGTTTGTGTAAAAAATGTCTTACTTGCAGGATATAACGCAATTTTTTACGTTTTTCGACATGCTAGATCTATCTTTTTTATTGGTGGGGGAATGCTAAATTCATTTGATGGCCTAAGCATGAAGGTTTTGATGTGACTCTGAGAGTCGGTTTAATTAGATTGCATGTATTTGATATGGAGAAAACCGAAATTTCAATAGGATGGATTCATAGAAAAACGAAAGCACCCAGCAAATTTAATGTTCAGGCGTTGGGTATGGTGTGTGAGCTTTATCTGACTTTACCGCATTAGATGTGGGTGGTGTAGGTTTTTGCTGTTCATTGGCAATATAGAGATAAACAGCAGAAGGAGAAAGAATGAGTAAAACCAGTAATATTTTCTTTAACATGGGTCAATCGGGAAAAATAAAGACAACAGTATAAACAATGCTTAAGAATAGAATGAGATGGAAATTTTAAAATTAAAGTTTTGCGAGTGCAAATAGATGGCGTCCCTACGGGGATTCGAACCCCGGTTACCGCCGTGAAAGGGCGATGTCCTAGGCCTCTAGACGATAGGGACGTTTAGAAGATGGCGGTATCTTATTGATCCGCCACCATGGTGTCAAGTAGGTGTGGGGACAGTTTGTTCAAAATATAGCAAAACAGTTCAGCAGTCTTTCGAGTGTCATACAAAGCCGAGTGTGCCTCTTTGCCATCGAACTCAATTCCAGCTTGAATACATGACTTGGCAAGTACCGTTTGACCAAAGGTAATGGCACTTAAAGTCACTGTATCAAACACAGAGAAGCTGTGAAATGGATTTTGATTTTTAGTGCCAGTACGCGCAATCGCAGCCTGAACAAAACCTAAATCAAAGTGCGCATTGTGACCGACCAAAATCGCGTGAGTACAATTTTGTTGGCGACGAACGTCATTCACGGCTTTAAAAATACGTTTTAGTGCTGATTTTTCATCTTCTGCCATTGCAACACGCATAGGATTAAATGGATCAATGCCAATAAAATCTAATGAGCGTCGATCCAGATTGGCACCTGCAAATGGATTGATGTGTGCATGATGGGCTTCACCTGGAACGAATTGGCCTTCAGCATTATAAATAATTGGAATCGCAGCTATTTCTAGCAGCGCGTCAGTTTGCGAATTAAAACCTGCAGTTTCGACGTCGACTACCACAGGTAAGAATCCACGGAAACGCTGACCAATTACTGGTAGAGTTTCATTTGTCACACTTTTCTCCACTGGATGGTTTTACCTGCATAAAGCGGGATAATCTTGTCACCATCTAAATAATCAAAACTTTCAGGAATGACTTG
This sequence comes from Acinetobacter tibetensis, assembly GCF_023824315.1. Taxonomy (NCBI): domain Bacteria; kingdom Pseudomonadati; phylum Pseudomonadota; class Gammaproteobacteria; order Moraxellales; family Moraxellaceae; genus Acinetobacter; species Acinetobacter tibetensis. The sequence goes on from NZ_CP098732.1 coordinate 949,139, forward strand.
CTCTTCTTTAACCAGTGTAATGGTTTCAGTATTACGCGGAAGACCATAAAAGTCTGCACCAAAAAGACTGGCAAAGCCTTCCAGGCGTTCGAGTTTGTTTACTTGGTCAAAAGCTTGAGCATACAGTTCTATTGCTGTTGGTGCGCTATAGCAACCCGCACAACCACAGGCATTTTCTTTGGCATTTTTTGAGTGTGGTGCACTGTCTGTGCCTAAGAAAAATTTAGGATTGCCACTGGTTGCCACTTCCAACAGGGTTTGTTGATGTGTTTGGCGCTTTAAAATTGGCAAGCAGTAGAAATGAGGCTTAATCCCGCCCACCAACATGTCGTTACGGTTGAACAATAAATGTTGAGGCGTAATTGTTGCAGCAACATTACGGTCTTGTTCTAACACAAAATGCGCAGCTTCGCTGGTAGTAATGTGCTCAAGTACCAATTTTAATTTCGGGAACTGTTTTAATAGTGGTGCTAAAACTTCATCTAGGAAACGTTTTTCACGGTCAAAAATATCGACGTGATTATGTGTGACTTCACCGTGTAACAGTAATGGTACTTGATGTTCTTCAAGTTGCTCAATCACGGCGTACACTTTACGAATATCGCTTACGCCATTGTCCGAGTTGGTGGTTGCACCCGCAGGATAAAGCTTGATGGCATTAACAAACTCAGAGTCTTTAATTTTTTTGACTTCGCTTGCAGGCGTGCTATCAGTAAAATACAGCACCATACGCGGGTCAAATGCGTTACCTTCAGGCACATGCGCCATAATTCGCTCACGATAAGCAAGCGCTTCTTCCACAGTTTTTACGGGTGGAACAAGGTTTGGCATACAAATCGCACGCTTAAATTGCTTAGCTAAATCTGGAACAGTGCGTTTCAGGGCAAGGCCGTCACGTAAGTGGGCATGCCAATCGTCTGGCTGCAAAAGAGTAATCGTATTCAAGGCGATTTCGGACTAAAAAATAAATCAGATGATAATCTATATCAGTCTGTAATGCTAAGCTGAATTACAGATAAATGGCTTAATTCTGGTAAATAAAAAAGGCTTTTTTATTGTTTTTGTGTGATTAAGAAATGTCAAAAGCAATCAGTTCTTTGATTGAGGCTATTTCATCTGCGAAGAATCAATACGGGCAGGGCGTGACTCATTAAAAGAAAAAACCGCCAACTTAGGACGGTTTTTTCTTTAGGTATTCAGCAATTGAAAACTTAGTTTTTGTCTTTCAATTGTGGAACTGCAGAACCAGTACCTACAGCTAACAAACCTGAGTTTGTATAAATGCCGAGTTTTGCACGTGTATCTGTAATATCGAGGTTACGCATAGTAAGCTGACCAATACGATCCATCGGCGTAAACATTGAATCACCTTTTTCCATGGTTAAACGCTCAGCTTCATATGTGAGGTTTGGAGATTCGGTGTTCATGATGGTGTAGTCATTACCACGACGTAATTCTAAAGTAACTGTGCCCGTAATGGCTTTAGCAACCCAACGTTGTGCAGTTTCACGCAACATAAGTGCTTGAGAATCGAACCAACGACCTTGGTATAACAAACGACCTAAACGTAAACCGTTAATGCGGTATTGTTCAATGGTATCTTCGTTATGAATACCAGTAACTAAACGCTCGTAAGCAATATGAAGAAGGGCCATACCCGGTGCTTCATAAATACCACGAGATTTCGCTTCGATAATACGGTTTTCGATTTGGTCAGACATACCTAGACCATGACGACCACCAATACGGTTCGCTTCAAGAATAAATTCGACTGGATTTTCAAAACGTTGACCATTGATTGCAACAGGGAAGCCTTCTTCAAAAGTAATCGATACTTCTTCAGCTTTAACTTCTACGTCGTCTTTCCAGAACGCAACGCCCATGATTGGGTCAACAATTTTGATACCCGCATTGAGGTATTCAAGATCTTTTGCTTCGTGAGTTGCACCCAACATGTTTGAGTCAGTTGAGTAGGCTTTTTCTTTTGACATTTTGTAGTCAAAGCCGTTGTCGATCAAGAATTGTGACATTTCAGCACGGCCACCTAACTCATCAATAAACGTTTGGTCTAACCAAGGTTTATAGATTTTAAGTGCAGGGTTGGTCAACAAACCATAACGATAGAAACGTTCAATATCGTTTCCTTTATATGTTGAACCATCACCCCAGATGTTTACATCATCTTCTTTCATCGCGGTAACAAGCATGGTGCCTGTTACTGCACGGCCAAGCGGAGTCGTGTTGAAATATGGCATACCGCCAGTGCTGATATGGAATGCACCACACTGAATCGCCGCAATACCTTCAAGTGCAAGCTGTAAACGGCAGTCTACTAGACGTGCTTTTACTGCACCGTAAGCTTCCGCTTTTTTTGGAATCGCATCGTAGTCGTCTTCATCAGGCTGACCTAAGTTTGCTGTATAAGCATAAGGTTCTGCGCCTTTTTGTTTCATCCACAAAAGTGCAGCTGAAGTATCTAGACCACCAGAGAAGGCAATACCAACTTTTTTGCCAACTGGGACATTCTGCAAGATAGTTGCATTATCAGTCATTGTTAATCCTAACGATATAAATATAGGCACCGAGAATGGGTGGCCTGAAAGAATACATATGTCCGCGATTGTAGCACTTTTCCAAATGGTTTTTCTAAAAAATCATAACGCTTTAAAAATATTAAAGCTCATGTACATATCGATACTGCTGAAAAAATTCTGGATAAAATCGGTTTCTATATTGTGTGCTCAATTTTTGTCTTTCTAGAAGATGTTTGGGCTGTAAATTAATCAATAAAGGGGTTCGGTTAGTTTGGTTTTAAATTGGTATTACCAATATTGTGTGATTTTTCCAATTTTTGCGTATTAAGCTAGGTTTGAGTGGGGTGATTATTTTTTATATTATTAGACTAAAGTCTAAAATTAGCTATATTTTCATAAAAAAATAAGTAAAAACAATAATGTGAATTTGATTGAAATATGATCGGGTTTGTAAAAGTTGAAAATATTGGTCATACCAAAATCAACTTTTAATTGAAGTTTTACTTCGTTTTAAATCAAAATAAGCCAAGTATAAGTCATTATTGGTTTGTTTCTCTTTACAGTTGCTTATATTGGTCTGTCCAATATGAGTAAAAGTACCAATAATATGCTCAAAATTAAATCTTAGTAAGCATTTCAAGGAGATGACAATGCTTCAATGGCAGCAAATGTATGACCCTATGGGGAATATTTGGATTTCAAGTCTAATTGCACTGATTCCGATTATCTTTTTCTTTTTGGCGCTCGCGGTATTCCGTTTAAAAGGCAGTGTGGCAGGTACGATCACCGTTGTACTTGCACTTCTTGTTTCTTTATTTGCCTATAAGATGCCTGTGCTGATGGCATTCGCATCGATGGCCTATGGTTTCCTCTACGGTTTATGGCCGATTGCATGGATCATTATTGGCGCTGTATTCCTGTATAAAATTTCAGTGAAGACAGGCCAGTTCGACATCATTCGTTCTTCTATTCTTTCGATTACTGAAGATCAGCGTTTACAAATGCTGTTGGTGGGTTTTGCTTTTGGTACCTTCTTAGAGGGTGCAGCAGGCTTTGGTGCACCTGTGGCGATTACCGCAGCACTATTAGTAGGTTTAGGCTTTAAACCTTTATATGCAGCAGGTCTGTGTTTAATCGTAAATACTGCACCTGTGGCTTTTGGTGCGATGGGTATTCCAATTATCGTTGCGGGACAAGTGTCTGGTGTCGATACGATGGAAATCAGTCAAATGGTGGGTCGTCAGCTACCATTTATGGTACCAATCGTGCTGTTCTGGATTATGGCGATTATGGATGGCTGGCGCGGTATTAAAGAAACATGGCCAGCGGTTATTGTGGGTGCAAGTAGCTTTGCAATTGCGCAATATTTAACCTCGAACTTTGTCGGGCCAGAATTGCCAGATATTACGGCTGCAATTGCATCCTTGGTTTCTTTAACAATTTTGTTTAAATACTGGCAGCCGAAGCATATTTTCCGTTTTGCAGATCAAGACGCAAATATGAATGAAGATGTTGCAGCACAAAAACAGAAAAAATATAGCGTTGGCCAAATTGCTAAAGCATGGTCTCCATTCGCGATTTTAACTGTGATGGTAACGATCTGGAGTGTGAAACCGTTTAAGGATTTATTTGCCAAAGACGGTGCATTGCATGATCTCGTGATTTCAATCAAAGTGCCATTTTTGCATCAAATGATTCAAAAAATGCCACCTGTAGTTGCTGAAATTAAAGACTATGACGCGATTTACAAGTTTGATTGGATCTCGGCAACAGGAACTGCGATTTTTATTGCAGCATTGATCACCATTGCCTATTTGAAGATGAAACCGAAAGATGCTGTGGTGACTTTTGGTGAAACCCTGAATGAGTTGAAAGTACCAATTTATTCAATTGGTATGGTGTTGTCTTTTGCTTTTATCGCAAACTATTCAGGTATGTCTTCGACCTTGGCTTTGGCTCTTGCACATACGGGTTCGGCATTTACGTTCTTCTCACCTTTCTTGGGTTGGTTGGGTGTATTCCTCACAGGTTCAGATACCTCTGCCAATGCACTATTTTCAGCACTTCAAGCCACTACAGCTCAGCAAATTGGGGTGCCAGAAGTTTTACTGGTGGCAGCAAATACCAGTGGTGGTGTGACTGGTAAGATGATTTCACCGCAATCAATTGCGATTGCGTGTGCAGCGGTAGGACTTGTTGGTAAAGAGTCTGATTTATTCCGTTTTACCTTAAAACACAGTATAACGTTCACAATTATGATGGGTATTATGATCACCCTACAAGCTTATGTGTTCCCATGGATGATTCCATAACACAAATTGTGTATCAACGTTAAGGAAAGCAGATGAAAGTCTCCGATAAAGCTGTACAAAGCCTGCGTGTATTGATTGAACAAAGCAATATGCAAGTTGGAGACCGTCTGCCTGCTGAAAGAAAACTGTGTGAACAGCTTCAAGTCTCTCGCTCTTCTTTAAGAGAGGCTATTTCGCAACTGACCAGCATGGGTATGTTGGTCAGCAAAGTGGGGGCGGGGACTTTTTTAAAACAATTACCAGCAACGTGGTCCAGTTATCAAATCGTACAACCGATCAGTAATTTGATGAGTGAAGATCCTGCTTATCGATTTGATGTGCAAGAGGCGCGCATTATTTTAGAAGGCGGGACGACGTGGTATGCAGCACAACGCGCAACCAAAGAAGATTTGGTGAACATCCGATATCATTATGATCAGATTAATCATTTTCAGGCTTTGGGAAATGACGACGAGGCGGCTCGTGCAGATGCAAAATTTCATTTGGCGATTGCTGAAGCGTCTCATAATTTGGTCTTGATTCAGATGATGCGTGGTCTGTTCGATTTGTTGCAGTTCAACGTCGCTTTGGGACGCCGAAAAGTCTATAGCGAAGCACACCGTTTTGATCAATTGCATGATCAGCACTTTCAAGTCATGAATGCAATTGAACGTCGTGATCCAGAAGCTGCACGTAAAGCAGTCTGTGGACACATTGAGTTTGTAGTACAACAGGTGCGAATGATTGATGAAGAAGAAGCTCGTCGTCAGCGCGCCAGTCGATTAAACAGGATATAAGCATGATTATTTCTTCTGCCAATGACTACCGTGAAGCGGCACGACGTCGTTTACCACCATTTTTATTCCATTACATTGATGGTGGTGCGTATGCAGAATATACCCTGAAGCGTAATGTAGAAGATTTATCAAAAATTGCTTTGCGCCAGCGTGTACTGAACGACATGTCGCAGTTAAGTTTAGAAACCAAACTGTTTGATGAAACTTTGTCGATGCCTGTTGCATTATCTCCTGTGGGTTTAACAGGCATGTATGCGCGTCGCGGTGAAGTTCAAGCTGCGGTTGCAGCAGATAAAAAGGGTATTCCATTTACGCTTTCTACCGTTTCAGTGTGTCCAATTGAGGAAGTTGCGCCTGCGATTCAGCGTCCAATGTGGTTTCAGCTCTATGTGCTGCGTGACCGTGGTTTCATGAAAAATGCTTTGGAACGTGCTAAAGCGGCAGGCTGTTCAACCTTGGTATTTACCGTGGATATGCCTGTACCGGGTGCGCGTTACCGTGATGCCCACTCGGGTATGAGTGGTCCAAATGCAGCAATGCGTCGTTATATGCAGTCGTGTTTCCATCCACATTGGGCGTGGAATGTCGGCATGATGGGCCGTCCACATGACTTGGGTAATATTTCTAAATACTTAGGTAAGCCTACGGGTCTCGAAGATTACATTGGTTGGTTGGGTTCTAACTTCGATCCATCTATTTCATGGAAAGATCTAGAATGGATCCGTGAGTTCTGGGATGGCCCAATGGTCATTAAAGGAATTCTAGATCCTGAAGATGCCAAAGATGCAGTACGTTTCGGTGCAGATGGGATTGTGGTGTCAAACCATGGTGGTCGTCAGCTCGATGGTGTTTTATCTTCGGCACGTGCGCTTCCGCCAATTGCCGATGCAGTCAAGGGCGATATTAAAATCCTCGCAGATTCAGGTATTCGTAATGGTCTAGATGTTGTACGTATGCTGGCATTGGGTGCGGACACGTGTATGCTCGGTCGTGCCTTTGTTTATGCTCTAGGTGCAGCAGGCGGTGAAGGTGTTTCCAATCTTTTAGAATTGATTGATAAAGAAATGCGTGTTGCCATGACCTTAACAGGGGCAAAAACCATTGCAGATATTACGTCTGACTGTTTGGTGAGGTTAGAGCGAGAATTGGCTGAGTGATGATCTACCCGAACTCTTTTTTTTGATAAGAAGAAGTTCTCCCCTCTTTAATAAAGAGGGGTTAGGGGAGATTTTGAGAATTTATAGATTCCAAAAAAATAGTTTCGCTTTTTTAGTTTTTCTCTAAGTATCTGTTAATCATATACATAAGAAATTCCAACAAGGCGAGTTTAGACGGAGTCTTATCATTAAAAAGCAACTACTTGCAGCTTAGCTGTTACTTTGGTTTTGCCCAAAGTAACCAAAGGCATTTGTCACCCGTTGAACTCGTTAAATAACAAAATGAACTAATCTCTCGCAGAAACATAAGGTTCATATTTCAGTCTGCCTCAAACAGCAACGGATGACGTTTTCGTGTATCAAATGTTTTAGTTATTACGATATTTTTAAAGCGCATTAAAAGAGCGGTGAGTAGCTCAAAATGACTTTAGAAAAGGATTAGAAATATGTTCATGCAATCAGTTGCACAGCAAACCATTCAAAAGCTCATCGCTATTGTCGGTAAACAACACGTTTTAACCGAAGATAAAGACACACGTTTATACCGACAAGGTCGTCGCTATGGTGCGGGAAAAGTGTTGGCTGTTGTCGCACCGGGTTCATTACTTGAACAATGGCAAGTCCTACAAGCTGCTGTTGATGCGGATTGTATTGTAATTATGCAAGCGGCCAATACAGGTTTGACAGGTGGTTCAACCCCCTTTGGCGATAATTATGACCGCCCTGTGGTACTAATGAGCACGCGACGTTTGGCAGGCATTCAAATTATTCGTGATGGGCAGCAAGTGATTTGTCTGCCTGGAGCAACGTTAGATCGTTTGGAAAAAGAACTGGCGCCATTTAATCGTGAACCACATTCGGTGATTGGGTCTTCTTGTATTGGTGCATCTGTATTGGGTGGTGTGTGTAATAACTCAGGCGGTGCCTTGGTACGTCGTGGCCCTGCTTATACTGAGCTGGCACTTTATGCACGAGTCAATGAATCGGGGCAACTGGAGCTGATTAACCATTTGGGGGTGGATTTAGGTACTACGCCTGAAGAAATCCTATCTCGTCTACAAAACCAGCAATATCAAATGCTTGACGTGCAGCATAATCCAAGCTGTTGTGCATCTGACCAGCGTTATGCCCATGATGTCAAACAAGTGGATGAAGCGACCCCTGCACGATTTAATGCCGATCCATCTCGCTTGTTTGAAGCATCTGGTTCAGCAGGAAAAATTTGTGTGTTTGCAGTTCGACTAGATACCTTCGAGAAGATTCCAAGTCAGGTGTTTTATGTGGGCACCAATGCACAGGATGATTTGACCGAAATTCGTCGTTTTTTACTGAAAGATTTACCGCGATTACCCATTGCAGGGGAATACATTCACCGCGTCGCATATGACATTGGTGCAGAATACGGTAAAGATACTTTTGTCTTTATTGAAAAATTTGGGACTGCCAAAGTGCCTGCTGCCTTTGCCATGAAGGACAAAGTTGATGGTTATTTGGAAAAAGTAGGCTTGAAAGGATTATCCGATAAAGTTCTGCAATTGATCACCAAGTTTATGCCGAATCATTTACCAAAACGTATGAATGAATTTCGTGATCTTTACGAACATCATCTGATTTTACGTATTGAAAATCAGGATGTGGAGCAAGTGAAACAGTTCCTGAGCGGCTATTTCGCTCAACGTACGACAGGCAATTTTTTCCATTGTACGGATGAAGAAGGGCGAAAAGCCTTTTTACATCGCTTTGCTGTCGCGGGCGCTGCGATTCGTTATCGTGATACCCACCGCAGTGAAGTGGAAGATATTGTCGCGCTGGATATTGCTTTGCGTCGTAATGACCGTGAATGGGTAGAAACCTTGCCTAAAGAAATGGACGAGATGATCGTGCATAAACTGTATTACGGTCATTTCTTATGTCATGTGTTCCATCAAGACTACATCGTCAAAAAAGGCGTCGATCCTTTGGCGATGGAGCATCAAATGTGGCATTTACTGGATGATCGTGGTGCTGAATATCCAGCGGAGCACAACGTTGGTCATTTATATGTGGCGAAACCTGCGTTAAAACAGCATTATCAAAAACTCGACCCAACCAATAGTTTTAATGTGGGCATTGGACAGACTTCGAAGTTAAAATACTGGAAGTAAATACAACAGATGATTCATAAGTTGTGATAAAAGTGTAGTCAACTCGTAATAGAATTTGGCTACACTTTTTTATTGGCTGATTATTTTGCGAATCAGTCTGCTAAAGCCATAAACAAAATAAAAAATCACGTTAAAGTATTATGCAACAAGTTGCAAAGCAAATAAATTATAAGGATTCACCATGACCACACCCTATGCAAATATTTTGAAACCCCTACATTTGGGTTTTACCACCATTAAAAACCGTGTGGTGATGGGCTCTATGCATACAGGTTTAGAAGACCGTTTTTATAATTATCCTAAACTGGCTGCCTATTTTGGCGAGCGCGCGAAAGGTGGGGTTGGGCTGATTATTACGGGTGGAATTTCGCCGAACCGTCAAGGTTGGCTACTTCCAGCAGGCGGTACCATGAATACTATGGGGGATATTGCGCCACATCGTTTGGTGACCCATGCGGTGCATCAGCATGGGGCTAAAATTTTGATGCAGATTTTGCATTCAGGTCGTTATGGTTATCAACCTTTCGTGGTGTCTGCTAGCCCGATCAAGTCGCCAATTTCACCATTCAAACCACGTCAAATGAGCGAAAAGCAGATTTTGGCGACTATTCAAGATTATGCCCAAACATCACATCTTGCAAAATTGGCAGGTTATGATGGTATCGAAATTATGGGTTCTGAAGGTTATTTACTGAATCAGTTTTTAAGCCGTCATGTCAATCAACGACAAGATCGTTGGGGTGGTTCGATTGATAACCGTATGCGTTTTGCGGTTGAAATTGTCAAAGCAATCCGTCAGAAAGTGGGGGAGAAATTTATTATCTGTTTCCGCTTATCTATGTTGGATTTGGTCCATGATGGCAACACCATGCAAGAAGTGATTACCGTTGCACAAGCTTTAGAAAAAGCAGGTATTACGTTATTAAATACAGGCATTGGTTGGCATGAAGCCCGTATTCCAACCATTGTGACTTCGGTGCCACGTGCAGCATTCGCTGACTATACCGCAGAAGTGAAAAAGCATGTGACAGTACCTGTGATTGCCTCAAACCGAATTAATATGCCAGACACAGCGGAAGAAATATTGGCGCAAGGCAAAGCCGATATGGTGCAAATGGCACGTCCATTCTTGGCAGATCCTTATTGGGTCAATAAAACTGCGACTAATCGGGTAGATGAGATTAATACCTGTATTGCCTGTAATCAGGCGTGTTTGGATCATACCTTTAAAAATCAACGAGCAACTTGCTTGGTCAACCCACGTGCAGCATTTGAGACTGAATTGGTTTATGTCAAAACCGCTAAGCCTAAACGTGTCGCGGTTGTAGGTGGTGGTGTGGCAGGCATGTCGGCAGCGACAGTTGCGGCAGAACGTGGACATCAAGTGACATTGTTTGAAGCCAGTCATGAAGTAGGTGGACAATTTAATTTAGCTAAAGTGATTCCTGGCAAAGAAGAATTCCACGAAACGATTCGCTATTTTAAAGTGCAACTGGAAAAAACAGGGGTTGAGCTACGTTTAAATACCCAAGTCAGCCGTGAACAATTAGAACGAGAAGGTTTTGAAGAGGTCATTATTGCTACGGGAGTCGTGCCACGTGCCTTAAAGATTCAAGGTAGTGATACGCCGAATGTACTTTCTTATGCGGAAGTACTGCGTGGAGCAGCAGTCGGTCACCGTGTTGCCGTGATTGGCGCAGGGGGAATTGGTTTTGATGTGTCCGAATTTTTGTTGAAACCACCACATCAGCCTCAGCCACAACCTTTGGCAGAATGGAAGCGAGAATGGGGCGTCGATCCTGAAGCGCACTATATGACAGAAGGTGGTTTACAGCGCGCAGAAGTTGAAGCGCCTGTACGTGAAATTTATTTATTACAACGTAAAACCACGCCGTTAGGCATTGGGCTGGGTAAGACTTCGGGTTGGGTGCATCGAGCCCAATTAAAAAAGCATGCGGTACGCATGTTACGTGGTGTGCAATATAAAGCGGTGACCAATGAAGGTTTATGGGTTGAAACCAATGGTCAGGATCAGTTACTTCGAGTGGATACAATTGTGGTGTGTGCAGGACAAGAATCTGTGAAAGATTTAATGCCAAATGAAGGGCAAGCTACTTTAGCCAATTACCATATTATTGGTGGTGCAAAGCTTGCAGCAGAGCTTGATGCAAAGCGTGCAATCCGCGATGGTGCTGAAATTGCAGCCAAACTTTAAGGAATTGATGAAACAATATGCACTTGAATGCTTTAACCGTATTTTTTACTTGTCTAAAATGGAAAAGCTTAGTATTCTTGCGCACATGGAAGCGTGGCAGAGCGGTTTAATGCACCGGTCTTGAAAACCGACGAGGGTGTGAGTCCTCCGTGAGTTCGAATCTCACCGCTTCCGCCAAATTCAAAAAGCCCCTATATCAATATAGGGGCTTTTTTATTGTCTATCATTTTGTAAAGAATGGTCACTACATCAAATTTTGGATTGAATTGGCTTCTTTTAGCCGTATTTAGAAGATTAAGGAATGTAGTTTAAAAAACTGTATTTAAATCTGACTATATTCTTATTCAAACATTTCATAATTCTAAATAATTTCAATTATTCATTCTTTTAGCTGACTTGACGCTCTACACCGTGCAGATGATCTCCTTAGCCTGCTGACCTACATCGTCAGTGGATTTTGACAGACCCATAAACAAAGACAATATGTGAAACCTCATTTTACATGTTGTGGAGCAGCTAGTCCCTCTTTTTTTGTGGCAGGGCTGAGGGGGCACCTTCGGGTGTGCTGATTCTTAGGTTCAGTCGGCTTTGTTGCACAAAGATTTAAAGATTAGATTTACCCTAAGCAACTCAGGTTTAAGTGACAACTTGGGTATGAGGTCGGCCTAATTCCGTAAATTTATTGAGTACGGCCACACGGGCATGAATCCCATTCACTTGGCTTTGAAAGTTCCTAGCACTGAGTTTATCTCCCAATAATTTGATGCAATGCATCTTGGTTTCTACCAAGCTTCGCCTATTATACCCAGACCATTTTTCCAAATCGTTCTTCCTAGTCCATTTGATTGTTTTCAGTAATTCATTTCTCTCTAAATATCCCAGTTTTTTGTTTTTTTCAAGGCTTCGTATTTTCTCTTGGTAGAATCACTGCATGCACATGTCGGTCTGCAATGAACTATTGGCAGTGTTTCGTGTTATAAGCTCCATAGATATATTTGTTCGTGACTTCGTTGAGGCTAAAAGGAGAAAAGCTACTCTCTACCGAATACAGAAATGTACGCCAGAAAATAAACGTTGATTGCGGTAAAGGTCATATATGGAATCCTACTTTCCAGAGTATATTATACAATGACTCTTGGTGTCCTACTTGTGCTGGTGTAGGTCGAAGAACTTATGGGAAACGTCTTAGAGTACAATCTTAATCGCTAATGCGATTTAATGATTCGGCATGTTATTTTTGCTTGATTTATCGTCTATACGATTTTACGCTCTGGCTCCCTACAAATGAGGGAACCGTTGTTCAGTGAATTAAATATTACTATCTAAAATATTCAAGGTATGTTTCCACGGATCATTTAAATAAATGAAGTTTTCATCAGAACTTTTGGGTGGATTATTGTGAATGAAATTCGAGAGTTGTTCTCGTTGATGCTGGGGTAAAGTTGAAACAATGCTCGAATTTTCAGCAATACTTGCTCCAATACTACTGATTACAGTATCTCTCACAGTAGTATCCTTATTATTTAAAGCTGTTAATACAGTAGATAACTCTTTTCCATTCAAAACTGATGTTGCCAAATAACTTGCTTCATTCGGCGTAATCCTACTTTGGCTCAAAATTTCATTGCCTGAGTATCTTCCAATGATGGGTTAGTTGCAGAATAGGTTGAAATCAACGCTTGTTTTACTTTAGCTGACGTATCTGGGTTTGATTTCAATTCATTTACAGCTTCAGAAATTCGTTTACGTACTGCCTCATTTTCAGGCAATGAGCGTTTCAATTCATGTTCTTTTTCAGTTAGAAGCGAAGCATTATTAAGAGCACCAAGCGCTGTACTTTGGACCTTTGGATCAGAACTCTTCAGATAAGGAATAATATCATCTGCAGCCTCAATAGGATTTAGAGCAGTCAATGAAATAAGGATTCCACTTAAAGCTTGTGGATTAGATTCATTTTGTTTGAGCAGTTCAACTAAATTTTGAATTTTATCTTCTCGTGAATATGCCAGATTATCATTAATATCCATAAGATTCTGTGCCCATTTTGGTGGTGTACCGCTTGGCAGATTTTGCGAGTCAATCATTGAACCATCTTCAGTTTTGGTAGGGGCCATTGGATTATTTATTTTATCCTTAGTGCTAACTTGCCCATCTAAATTTGCATTATTACTTTTTTTTGCATAAATGATGATCCCTACAAGAAATATCACTACTACCGAAATGCTGATATAAAGCATTTTACTGTTATTTTTCATACAACCTTTTATTTCAAGTCAATATACCCTTACCTGTGTGAATCACTTTCAAGTAAGAGCATTGTTAAAGCTTTAAGTTACGTTCGAGTAATTGTGAGTAATGAGCTGCCAAATGTCGTATTTGGGAAGCTGCCACCTAAATCGCCGTTACCTGTTTAGGTATATAGCCATTTGACAAATGCATCACAGCGGAAAGAGCCTTTCTGCCAAGTATATGAAGTACATGTACCACTTGAACTATACGATGAGCATACCTGTACAGCAGGATTGGCAGTTAAGGATCAAAGTTATAAGAAACATGAGGCTTTTGTTGAGTAGAAAGTGTGTTGATCTGATTGGTTGCTGAAGTATATGGTGATTTCTAAGTGAATTTTGACTTAGCTTTAGCTCCCCAATATGTATCTACTTTGAAGCCTGAAACAGTTACGTTTTGAACCACGTTCGCATAGGCTGTAGCATTCATAACTTGGGCAACATTGTTAGATGAAGCAAGGATACCTAAGTGCCCCAATGCACCAAAGCCAGTCACGGATAAATCACGTCTTAAGACATCGCCTATCTAAAGGCTTATTCAATAATATAATTATTCAGATGAATAAGCCTACACCATTAAACTCTTACGTTTTTCAAGATACGCTTCACTAAGTCAGCAGCTTCAACTTCATCTGGCAGTAAAAATAGTTAAAGTGAGAATGTATTGAGCATGAATTTATCTTGGCTTGAGGCTTGAGGTTTAGATAAACCAAAAGTTTTATAGCGTAATAAAATCATTTCTGCCCAATTACGATGTGTCGCTGGTTCTAACATGGAGCCGTGGCTTTTAAATACACTTTTCGCATCTTGCGCTAAAATTTGCTGTGCTTCATTAAATTCTTCGCTATTGATTTGAAAGGCGCGATGAATATATTCAATTTGTGAGGGATGAATGGCCGTTTTGGTATAAATGCCGTTATTCATATCTTGGCATAATTCATCCATCAGCAATTGCGTGCGGTCAATATGTTCACATACGGGTGAACTGAGTTGAAAGCCCGCTGGAATAAATAAGCCTGCCAATTGTGCAATTAACATCCCCACTGGAGTTTGGTAAATCGTACTGTTTTTAGGGCGACGTAAATGTAAACAGGACAACAGGTCATTACCGCCAATTCTTAGACATAGGGTTTTATGAAAGTCATATTTGAGTGCTTGATTAAGCTCCATATTATGACCCATATCAAAAATTTCTTTGGTTTCAAGCGTCGGCATCAGGTTGATATTGGGTGGCAAAATGTCCATCCACTGCTTTAAATCGTGCAGCGTAAACTTGGGTAAAATCATGCCACTATAGGTGTGATTTAAGTCCCAATCGACAATATGTTTCGCCATTTCAATATTTCTAGGGCGAATAAATATCGCAGGTGCTTTTAAGTTTGGCTGCTCTAAACGTTTTTGTAATAAGTGCTTTAAGTTGACCATGGCTGTTTGTACATCTTTTTCCAACACGGCATCTTCTAAACAGACCGCAATAGACTTCAGTATCGGAAATTTAATGCCTTCAGTCACTTCCCATAATTGCTCATGGGTTGCAGGAATGTACATGGTTGCACCCAGCTCAATCGCATGTTGCAGTTGTTTCATTTATTTTTCTCGACTTTTTTTATCAGAGTCACTGCATGATATGGGCCTAACTTGGCACCTAAAATATCTACGGCAATATTCCGTTCTTTGGCAAAATGCAGCAGTAATTGTACATGTGGATTGGATGGATCACGGATTAATATTTTTTCAGGAACGCGTCTTAATACAGCGCGCGTGGCTTCTGCAATGCTGGGCTTAATATGATTAATATTTTTAATCGCGTAAGTCTCAGATATCCAGTCAATGGTGTCTAAACAAATTTTTTGTTGTTTGAGTCGAATGTGATTATTCCAATTTGCCAAATCGCTATGCGGATGCTGTTGAATAAGATTTAATATTTTGTCGATAAACTCAACTGAAATATCATACTGAGCCAGATGTTGATAGATTAAACAGCTATGCCAATTATTCGGATCGTAGCAATTTTTCTTTGCCAGATCGAAATCAATTGTATCTTTTAAAATAGTTCGTGAGATTAAGCCTGAGATCACGGAACCTAGCATACCAAAAGGAATCAGCCAATCTTCACAACTGGCACTTAACCACGAATAACCACCTAAATCGGCTAAGGTCACAAGGCGAGGAACCTCCCACCCTGCATCAAATAATGCCGGATAATCTGCCAAATTTTGGGTCAATTCTCGACAAATTGCACCCTTACCCGTCCAGCCATCGACAAAAACAATATTTTCCGCGCCGTGTTGTTCGATAATCGCCTGCAATGCTGCAAAATCAATACCGCGATCACGGATAATACTAATCCCGTAATGCTCACAATCCTGATGCTTGTGAATATAGTGTTTAAGGAGTACACCTAAAGGGACGCCAGCGCGAACCAAGCTAACTAAAATAATCGGTTGCTTGGGAAATCGAACCATCAGTGAGTTGCCAATCTTCTGCACATCACTTGCCAGACGTTCAGCACCTTGCTCAAAAGCGTATTCAAAATGTCGCATTTGCTCATCTGAAGGTGGATGTTCAACACTAATCATTTGTGAATAGTGTTTTTTCCCAGATTGAATCAGATACTCTTTTTCAGCTACGGGTGTGGGGTCTATTTCATCAATATTGAGCAAGAAGGTCACATCTTCAGGTCGATAAGAGCCATGGAACCCCAGTGTTTGAAGACTAGATGCTAACGCATGGTTTTTATACATGTCCTAAATATCCTTTTGCCTGATGATCTTGTGCTAGATTTTGTACTAAAAATTTATCCAACTGACTATTTTTAGGCATACCAAACCAATCACAGCAGCCTAAAAAGCCTGCATCAGACAAACTATCGCCCCAACCTAAAATGGCACGTTCGCGATTTGGGTCATATTTATTGATAAAAAATTCAACCGCTTTTTGTTTAGACACAAACTTGGGAAGAATGGCTAAATTATTGCCATTGATATGGACATAGCAGTGTTCAAGTACTTCAGCAGGTAACTGTTCAATCATTTGGTGCAGAAATAAAGGCGCAGGATCATTTTGCTTGGCAACGGTATAAATTTTCCCACCATTTTCTTGCATCGTCCACGTCCGAATTGAACCAAATGGTTTGGCATAATCGAGCAATAGCGCTGGCAATTCATCCAGTAACTCATCCAATTCAGCCGCCGCCTTGTGCTGGATGGCAAGCCATTCCTGATCAACCTGTTGATCTGCCGCTAAAATGGTTCCACCATGTGAGCATACCGCACCATGCAGAAAAGGAAGATGTACCCGCTGCAAGCCTGCAACTGAGCGTGCAGTCACAGGAATAACATCAGCAGATGCCAACAACCAATTCACAAAAATTTGCTGTTTGGGAAGCATATAAGACAGCGGCTCACCAAATTGATCTAGCGTGGCAATTTTATGTAGCGGTGTCGGGGGACTTTTACGATTTGTTTGAAACAGCGTGTCATCTAAGTCAACAAAAATTAACGGCTTAGGATTCATAACTAATAATTTCCAAATTTTTTATTTGTTCAAACAGGACAGGATCGACGCTATCTTGTGCTGTTTCAATGACCAATAAAACCCGATCAAACTGTTGATGTTTAACGTTATAGGCATAGTTATTAATATTCAGTCCATAATTGTCTTTAAATGCACAAATACTTTCAACGGCATGACCTTGTTTGATGGGAGAGCGCGTGGTTGAGCTGTAATAAACTTCCGCCCCTTGCTGCTCTAATTGCTCGGCAATTAGAAATGGAACCCAACTAAACTCACCCGAACCTAAGACCAAGATTTTTTCATGAGGCAAAGGCGGTTGAATATTTTGCCAAGCGCTACAATCTAGAAAGGTTGGTTCGCGTCCCCAATCATGAGGAGCAATAATTTTTTGAGCTTGCTGCTGGGTTGAGCTGACATCGGGCATGTCAATGTCAATAGGTTGTTGGTTCGGCTGCCACTGCCAATGACCATGTAATAATGACACCACTTCAACTGGAATCCCTAAGTCATCAGTGACTAAATGTTGTTCCGCCCAATTGACCAAGGTCACCAAAATAATCCGTTCAACCTGTTGTAAACCCGATTTTTTTAGGCTCAAGATTAAATTTCTAAAGGTCTTTCCTGTTGAAATTTCATCATCAATTAAAATGAGCGTTTTCGATGCAATAATATGTTGATGCTTAAGCGGATCATGACTGGATAAAATAAATTGATCTTGTGCATGGCTATGTTCTTCTAAAAACAAGCCTAAGGTCGGTAAGGTTTCAACGGGATGTCGCGTAGTGGTTAAAAAAATGGCATTTTGCCCAAAATCTTGTTTGAGTTCGCGATAAACGCCTGCCCCTAAACCCACTGCGGTCTCTGCCATACCAATCACGCTAATGGGGTAGGGCAAATCTTTAGGAATGATTGCAGCAAGGTCTTGATAACTTTTTTGCATTGCCGATGGTGCAACAGGGATATGTTTTCCAAGAACTTTAGAAACAAATAAGAATGCACGTTTGGGGTTAATTCTTTCTGCAAAACTGAGCAGATCATCCAATTTCCATTGTGGATGATGCTGATTCACAGTCACACTAATACGACCACGACTTAAATCAATATGTTTTATCAATGCGTACAATCCATTTTGAAACTTTGTGTAATGGGTAAAACTTGAACGAGGGGAACGAAGTCAGTATGTTGCAGTGTCAATTGCAATTTTTCAGCCATCAGTTCTGCAATTAAATTAATTCCAGTATGTTGTGTATAGGCAAAACCACCTGCGGGACGCGGGTTAATTTCTAAAATATGCCATACCCCCAGATCGTCTTGCTTAAATTGAATATTGATCAATCCATCACATTGGAAATGTTGCACCAGAATTTTGCAGATTGCATGACAAGGATGCTCGATATAGCATTGCTGATAAAATTTAAATTTAACACGGGTCACTAAGGCTAAAATTTGCCCATGGCTACAGGCAATATCCACGGAACATTCTTGTCCTGTTAAAAAAGGCATAATCAAATATTCAATAGGTTGATCTAATTGAGCATAGGCCTCTATAAATTGTTGCGTATTACACTGCGTATTGAGTTGAAATTGCTTAAAATATGAAACTTCATCTCGTAGTTGAACAAAACCAGAACCATATACGCCGTACACAGGTTTTGCACAAATATGTGAATATTTTTTTTGATAATCATCAATCGCTTGCTTTAATCCAACGACATGATCCACTTTTGCAGCAGGAATGTTTGGTAGGTTTAAAGCTTCACAAATTTCTCCGAATAGGAATTTATTGTTCATGTTTTCATGCTGTGCTATGCCAGTGGCACCTGTCACCAGTTGAATATCATGCCGAGCAAATTCTTCACGAAATTTTTCAATAAATTGACTGTGTTTTCCACAAAACAGCAGTTGAATGGAATGCACTTTACATTGTTCTAAAAGCCAATCTGCACTGTGTTCAACGGGAGGTTGTTGAAAAAAATAATCTGCGCAGAGTTTTAATTCTGGACGTTGTTTACTATGAGAACAAAAAATCGTCAGATGGGCAGATAAATTTGAGCGTTTTAATAATTGAATAATGTCATTTTGACAGGAGTAACTTTCAGCAATCCAGATATTATAGTGCGATTTCACAGTTGATTTGATCTCAATTTTCTTGAATAACAATTATTAATTTGTGCTTGTCATATATACCGCGTCGGGAATATATAGTTTTTTATGCTGTTGATGCAATAATTTTGTAAGACCTGATATGAAATTGCCAAAATTGATTAAAAAACTCAATTTTGCTATTGTGCTTAAAAAAAATATGTTAAAACATTAGGGGCTTATTTAACTCGTTTTTTGACGAGCAATCTTAATTTTTTATATCAATAATTCATGTGGTTAATGAATTAAAAGAAAATATTACAATATCATAAGAGGATAATATGCAACTTGTTGCTGGTGGGAATATTGCTTTAGCATCTGAAATTATTGAAATACTCATAAAAACAACTGTCCCTATGCAAATAGAACTCGATCTGACTGCATATCTTTTAGCAAAAGACACCCAAAAAGTGCGCGGTGACCAAGATATGATTTTCTATGGACAGCCTCAAACCCCGAATCAGAGTGTTGTTTTAGTTCAATCTAGTTCAAATGATCCCTATTTAACTCAACTTAAAATTAATACCGCATTGCTTGATCCAGACATTCAAAAAGTCACCTTATGTGCAACGCTCAATGAACCGAATAATTTTAGTCGAATATCTCCTATTCAGATGGAACTTTTATCCGCTCATCAAACCATCGCCAATGCATTGATTCAGACTCAGGCTAAAACTGAAAAAGCCCTAATTTTGGCTGAAGTGTATAAGCATAATGATAAATGGAAATTTAGATTTATCGATCAAGGTTTTAATGGGGGCTTAAAACCTTTGGCTGAAAACTTTGGTGTGGTGATTGAGGAGACTCAAAGTAACATTTCACCAACACCAACACCAACACCAACACCAACACCAACACCAACACCAACACCAACACCAACACCAACACCAACACCAACACCAACACCAACACCAATACCATCGAAGTCGAACCTTAACTTGTCAAAAATTAAGTTAGATAAAAATAATTCTAGAATTAATTTAACTAAAAAAGGCGCAGGCTTTGGCAAAATTTCAGTGAATTTAAACTGGAATAAATCTGCAGCTAAATCTGAATCCTTTTTCCAAAAATTAACCCGTTCTAATTCAATTGATTTAGATTTAGGGGCGATGGTACAGCTTAAAGATGGCAGTATTGATTTAGTCCAACCGCTTGGAAACCGATTTGGTCATTTTGACCAAATGCCTTATATCAAATTAGATGCAGATGATCGTACGGGTGCATCTATAAATGGTGAAAATTTACATATTAATGGTAATCAATGGGATCGCATTGAGCGAATTGTCATCTATACCTATATTTATGAAGGTGCAGCGCAGTGGGCAGCAACAGATGGGGTAGTGACCATTCATCTTCCAGATCAACCTGAAATTGAGGTACGTTTAACTGAAGGTAATCAATTAACTACCTGTGCAATTGTAGAATTAAAAAATATAAATGGCGAAATTCAAGCCAATCGAGAAGTCCGTTATTTTGAAGGTCAAAAAACCTTAGATCAGTTTTATGGTTTTGGTTTCCGTTGGACCAAAGGCTCAAAAGATTAACGCTATCCATTTAATTTACATGTAATAAAGAAGAGGGAAAATTATGGCGATTTCATTAAATAAAGGTGGAAATCTATCTTTAAGCAAAACAGATCCATCACTTAACCAAGTTTTGATTGGCTTAGGTTGGGATGCTCGGGCCACTGATGGCGTAGATTTTGATTTGGATGCTTCGGCATTTTTATTGGCGGCAAACGACAAAGTTCGTGCTGAAACAGATTTCATTTTTTATAACCAAACACGCTCTCCTGAAGGTTCTGTAGAACATACTGGTGATAACCGTACGGGCGCGGGTGAGGGTGATGATGAAGCGGTTAAGATTGATTTAGCGAAAGTTCCCGCTGAAGTGCAAAAAATTGCCATTACTGTCACCATTCATGATGCAGCAAGCCGTGGTCAAAATTTTGGCCAAGTGCAAAATGCGTTTATTCGCGTCGTCAATGATCAAACGAATGTTGAAATTGTACGTTTTGACTTAAATGAAGATTATTCAACAGAAACCGCGATGATTTTTGGCGAGTTATATCGTCATAACGGTGAATGGAAGTTCAGAGCCGTGGGTCAAGGTTATAACGGTGGTTTAAGTGCCATGTGCCGTCAATATGGCATCAGTATTTAAACGCTATTTTTAGGTGAAAAATGAAACATTTCCGTTTTTCGATCATCTTTAGCATTATCTGCTTGGCCATTTCGGCATATTGGGGTTTTACTCATGGCCCTCAAGCAGGCTTAATGGCAATGTTCAAAGTCTTGGCTATTACTGCAATTTTAGCGGTCATGGAGGTATCACTCTCCTTTGATAATGCAGTCGTCAATGCCTCTGTACTGAAACATTGGAACCAATTTTGGCGAACCCTATTTTTAACCGTGGGTATTATCGTTGCTGTTTTTGGTATGCGACTCATTTTCCCGTTGCTTATTGTCGGTGTCACCGCCGATATGAGCATGATTGAAGTCGCTAAATTAGCATTAAATGATCCTACAACTTATTCAGAAAAACTGATGGCCCATCATGCTGAAATCGCAGCATTTGGTGGCATGTTCTTATTATTGGTATTTCTGAATTTCTTGTTTGATGATGAAAAAGATGAACATTGGTTTCATTGGCTTGAATCAAAATTAGCAGATTTAGGCAATATTCAAGCGATTTCAGTTTTCATTTCATTGGTTGTGCTACTTATTCTGGCAAGCTACATCCCTGATACATCACGTTTAGTTGTGATGATGGCTGGTGTTTGGGGTATTGTCGTCTATGTGGGGGTGAAAGTTATTGGCCATCTATTAGAAGGCAGTAGCAATGATGATGAATCTGAAAAATCAAATGGTGCCACTGCAACAGGTACGATTGTCAAAGGTGGTATTGGTGGTTTCTTATATTTAGAAGTATTAGATGCCTCTTTTAGTTTCGATGGTGTAATCGGTGCTTTTGCAATTACCAGTGATGTGGTAATTATAATGCTGGGTCTCGCCATCGGTGCGATGTTTGTCCGTTCAATGACCATTTATCTGGTTGAAAAAGGTACGCTTGATGCTTATGTATATTTAGAACATGGTGCGCATTATGCAATTGGTGCACTTGCGTTGATTATGTTGGCGAGCGGTACAGGATTACATATTCCAGAGGTTATTACCGGATTAGTGGGTGTTGCCTTCATTGTTTGGGCTGTCATCTCTTCAATTTCATATAGTAAAAAGCAACAATCTTCATAAACGAAAGTTAAGGAAACAAAAATGGCTATTAATTTATCAAAAGGCGGAAATATTAATCTTTCCAAAACTGCTCCGACAATGAATAAAGTCGACTTGGGTTTAGGTTGGAATCCACGCGCAACAGATGGTAAAGCATTCGATCTAGATGCTGTTGCATTCTTAACAGGTGAAGATGGTAAAGTCCGTTTAGATGGTGAATTTATTTTCTTCAATCAAAAAGTTTCACCATGTGGTTCAGTTACCCATAAAGGTGATAACCGTACTGGCGATGGCGAGGGTGATGACGAAACAATTTCTGTAGACCTGTCTAAGGTTCCTCAAGAAGTTGCAAAAATTGTATTTGCTGTGACGATCCACGAAGGACAGCAAAATGGTCAAAACTTCGGTATGGTGGATAAAGCCTATATCCGTGTGATTAACCAAGATGCAAATGCAGAAGAGTTGGCGCGTTTCGACTTGTCTGAAGACGGTAGTACTGAAGTTGCGATGATTTTTGGTGAGTTATATCGTCACAATGGCGAATGGAAATTCAAAGCAGTCGGTCAAGGCTTTAATGGTGGTCTGGGTGTGTTAGCAGCAAGTTACGGTGTTGCAGTTTAAGCGAATAAATTAAAGTACTAAAAGAGTCATCTTTTAGTACTTGAAAGTAATTGGTATAAATCTATTTTATATTGAATTATTTTCAAGTACTAAAATAGAGAAGAATAATGCAATTAGTTTCAGGACAAAAAATAGCGCTCAATCAAGTTATTCAAAATGATCAAAAATTTACTTTACGTGTGCAATTTAAAGCAGCATTTGATGTCGATATATCCAGTTTTGGTATAGGACAAAACGATCAGCTTTTCCATGATGATTATATGACTTTTTATAATCAACCCCAGACGCCTCACTGTGAAGTGCAATATCGTCAGCAAGACAACCTGAATTTATTTACTTTTGATTTAAGTAAAATAAACGCGACACAGACGCCCCGATTTGTCATTTGTGCAACTGTAGCAAATGATCAAGCAACGATGCAAAATATTCAAAGTGGTCGAATTGATCTTGTGAATCAGCAAGGCGAAGTGTTGGCAAATTATCAATTAAATCCATCAAATTTTAGCCAAGAAAAAGCAGTCATGTTGACTGAAATTTACTTTAAAAATGATCTGTGGCGAATGGCTGCTATCGGACAAGGTTTTAATGGTGGATTAACCGCATTAGTGAAACATTTTGGCGGGGAGGTTGCTGAAAATTCTTCTCCTGCCCCTGCAGCGTCTAAAATTGATTTAAAGAAAAAAGTTGTTTTAGATAAGGTGGAAAAATTTGCACCCCATTTGCTTGATATCACTAAAAAATCACTGATTAGTTTAGAAAAAAATAAGTTACTTGAGGTAAAAGCAAGAGTGGCATTGATATTGGATTATTCAGGTTCAATGTCGCATCAATATAAATGTGGTGATGTACAGAAAGTTATGGATCGCATTATACCTTTGGCAATCAATTTTGATGACGATGGCAGCTTTGAGTGCTGGGCATTTGCAGAAAAAGCACTCCGTTTAAATGATGTAAGCCTGAATAATTTGAATAACTATATAGCTTCAGAACAAGGAGGCTATAAAAAATGGAATGCGGGAGCTGGCTATAATAATGAGCCTGCCGTTCTTGAAGAGGTGTTACATTATTTTAGCAAGGAAAGCCCATCCAATTTACCAGTCTATATTGTTTTTATTTCTGATGGTGGTGTTTCTGAAGCTAGAAAAATTAAAAAGATTTTACAAGAGGCATCATTGCAGCCCATATTCTGGCAATTTGTAGGGATTGGTGGCAGAAATTACGGTGTGTTAGAAAAATTAGATACCATGGAGGGGAGAGTGGTAGACAATTGTAATTTCTTTAAAATTGATAATATTGAAAGTATTTCTGAATCAATGTTGTATGACTTTTTACTTCAAGAATTTCCGATATGGTTAACAGAAGCAAAAAATAAAAATATCGTGAGAGCATAGGTAAATGTAATGGCAGAATTTAATCTTGTTGGTAGCCCAGAACCTTTTTTACATGTCAGTATGCAGCAAGGTGAAGCAATCTATTGTGAATCTGATGCGATGGTCATGGTTGAACAAAATCTTGAAGTTGGCGGTAAATTACGTGGCGGAATTTTTCAAGCTTTTATGCGTAAATTTACCTCTGGAGAGTCTTTGTTTCAACAGCAAATTAAAGCCGTGAAAGGTGCAGGAGAGTGTCTTTTATCACCGAATTTGGATGGTGATATGCAGATTCTGGATGTGGGTCAACGACAGTATATTTTATCTGATGGCTCTTTTGTTGCAGCAACCGAACACACCATGATCAAAGCAAAAGTGCAAAGTAATATAGGCGGTGCATTGTTCGGAGGCACGGGCGGTTTTGTGGTCATGGAAACCAGTGGGCAGGGTAAAGTGTGTATTTCTGGCAGTGGAACTTTACTCGAACTGGATATTACACCAGAGCAAGGTGAAGTTACCATCGACAATGGTCATGTTGCGGCTTGGGATGCATCGTTAAATTATAATATTGGCATTCCAAGTTCAGGTAGCGGTGGTTTTGTTGGCAATATCGTCAATAGTTTTACCAGTGGTGAAGGTTTAGTGATTAAGTTCCGTGGACATGGCAAAGTGATTGTGTGCTCACGTAATCGTGCGAGTTATTTACAGTGGTTAGCTACGGCTTTAGGTCGTGGTCATTCAAATTCAAACTGAAGGAAATTATAAATGGGCATTAGCTTAGTAAAAGGTCAAAAAATTTCTTTAGAAAAAGGTGATGGTTCATCTTTAACTAAAATATTTCTTGGTGCAGGTTGGGATGTCGCAAAAAAAGGCGGTTTACTTGGCATGTTTGGCGGTGGTGGTGATTCGATTGATCTTGATGCCTCTGCAATTGTTTTTGATGAAAATAACAAAGCGTTAGATAGCATTTGGTTCGGTCAATTACAGAGTCGTGATGGCAGTATTAAACATTCTGGTGACAATCGTACTGGTGATGGCGCAGGTGATGATGAGGCGATCCATGTGGATCTGACTCAAGTTCCTAGCCAAGTAAAATCAATTGTATTTACAATCAGCAGCTTCCGTGGACAAACTTTCGAAAAAGTTGAAAATGCTTTTTGCCGTGTAGTTGACGCTACAACCAATGTTGAAATTGCAAAATATAATCTTTCAGCAAAAGGTAATTATACAGCGTTAATTATTGCTAAAGTTTATCGTCACAATGGTGCATGGAAAATGTCTGCATTAGGCGAAACCTGTAATGGCAAAACCATTCAGGATATGGTTCCATCCATTTTACCTATTTTATAAAGTCGTTTAATTTCGTTAAAGTGGCTAGATGAATGCAATAAAAGGGTTCATCTAGCTTTTGCTCAACATAAATAATAGGTTTTTCATAAACCATTTTTACTCAGTTCCAAGTTGTAGATTTCGGCGATTAAATTAAATCTCAAACTGAGTCGTTGATATCTATTTCGATAGCATTCCGCAAGGAGCTTGAAGGTTTTCAGGCTACCAAACACATGCTGAATACCTATTCTTCTTTTATTGATTTCCTGATTATAGATTTTGAGTTCAGGACTCAATTTACTGTGTCTTTTGGCTTTTAATGGCAATAGGCTATGTTGCTCGAAATCATAAGATGATTCCTATTATTCCGAGAAAATCGAACAGCAAAAAACCAAAGATAGACTTTGATTCCTATCTCTATCGTCTAAGGCATCTTTTTGAAAATGCCTTCGCACGACTAACGCATTTTTGTGGTATCGCCACTCGTTTTGAAAAGTTAGCTCGCAACTATAAGCCCATGTTGTTCTTGGCTTGTTTGTTTATTTGGTACAAAACCAAATGAGGACATGCTCTAGTCAGTACCGGTATAGAGTTCAACATGAAGAATAAAAAACAATTGGTACTCTTTCACCGGCATTAAATGGCTCTCGTATCTTTACTCAAAAAAGTTCAAATTAAGGGCATAGAGCAAAGATATTTAATGCTTCTTAAGGTCTGAAGGGGAGGACCCATCTCTTCAGACCTTGTTTTATCTTATTGATATTAATTTTGATGATTCAAAAGTATAAATTTATCAATTCATATTTTTTCAATGTGCGCATGATTTTATAGCGTATTCATTCATCATTATTGATTTAATCTCGTTTATTAAATGATAGACCTCAATGTTCCCGTCAGGCTGATGAACTGTATATCGATATTGTGCATATGGTTTGTAAGAGGATTGGATATTTTATTTTTTAATTTAAACGCAATTCAAGATCGCTCTTTGTGTAACTTTACATTTCAACGGTTACTTAACTTGCGGTATTTTTAGTTTAAATAACGTAAGTTTTTGAAAAATATAATCAACCTGAATCGCAGATAAAAAATAATTTGAAAAAAAGGTGGCTGAAAACCCTTAGGGCGTTACCATACCACCTATGCCTTCAGCCATCATGTTCGATTTTTACATATTCCTTCTGCATGATTGATGATTTTTTCAAAAAATCGAAGCAACCTATTGGCAATGTTTAAAACACAACAACAATCGTTTGAGAAAGCTGTTTTCTCAATTGAAAATTTCAGAGATTGTCTTCATCACCATTTGGTATAAATGCTCATATTTCAATAACGTCAAAGCATTTTTCTTTTCATGAAAGAAAAATCACAATCAACTCTTTAGATATTTATCGTGTTGCCAATGGATCATTTATCTCATCAGAACAGACAAATTGGCACTGCATGCCTTACACTTTGCTTTGATAAAAGATTGTCAAAGCAATCATTTATAGATAGCTGCTATGACCACTACCGAGACGTATTGCAATGGTCGTACATTAAATTTTATGACAGTATGTATGACCTGTCATAGAAAGCATCATAGATTCCTCAAGTAAATAGTTTATGTAACTTGTGTTTCGATTTATCGCTCATCTTAAAAAGGGTGAGCGCCAAACATTTTTAAGTTTGTATTTATCGTATCCTTACTTTGTTCAACAGTTGAGTAAAAAAACGCATTTGAACTGCCAAGCATTGCACAAGAATACATAAAGCTTAGAAATTCATCATTAAACTACCGATTTCAATTTGCATATAACTGGTTCAGAATAGATGGAAACCAATCGTTGAGTCTTGATCTTAGGAACAGTGTATGAGCGTGATTTTACCCGTTGCCCAACGTGGAGAAGACATCTTAAAATTGAAAGCTGCACCTGTTGCCGAAGCAGAGTTTAATAGTGCATGGCTGATGCAATTGGCTTCAGCCATGCACGCGACCATGCTAGAGCGTAATGGTGTCGGGATAGCCGCACCGCAATTGTATATTTCTAAACAGGTGATTATTGTTGCTTCGCGTCCGAATCCACGTTATCCCGATGCGTCTGAGATGCAGCCTGTGGTCATGATTAATCCGCAAATCTTAGAGTTTTCTGAAACCACGTGTCTAGGTGAAGAAGGTTGTCTAAGTGTGCCCAATCAACGTGCGCAGGTTGAGCGTGCACAAGTCATTAGAGTGCTTTATCACACATTGGAAGGGGATGTCATGGAAACAACTTTTGAAGGATTTCCAGCACGCATCGTGCAACATGAAGTAGATCACCTCAATGGTATTTTATTTGTTGACCGATTAACTGCCTAAGCTATATCGGCTGTTTCATTCATCTGTATATTTAAATTGCTGCGGTGTTTGCCC
The DNA here is from genome assembly GCF_023824315.1 of Acinetobacter tibetensis. NCBI lineage: Bacteria > Pseudomonadati > Pseudomonadota > Gammaproteobacteria > Moraxellales > Moraxellaceae > Acinetobacter > Acinetobacter tibetensis. The sequence continues at coordinate 977,168 of NZ_CP098732.1, forward strand.
GAAATGTCGTTTAAACATGGCACTAAATGCGCTTGGATTGCTGTATCCCAGTGCCCTAGAAATTTGTGCAACAGATTCGCCACTGGCGATTTTACTTAAGGCCTGCGCAATATGCATTCGTTGCAGCCACGCCCGATAGGACAGCCCAGTTTCCTTTTGGAACATCCGCATCAGTGTTCTGGTACTGGTGCCAATTTCATCTGCCCATGTGCTTAAGTCTTTAGGATATTGTGGTTCATGTAAGAGCGTTTGACAGATGTTTAACAGCCGTTTGTCTTGGGGCCAAGGGATCTGAATGGGTAAAGAATTGGCTTTCTGAATTTCATCAAAAATCAAAATTTGTATTGCACGAGAAAGCTCATCCGAACTCAGTAATTCGGATGCGGGAATATGTTCAATCACATTTAAACGAATGAGGAGTTCATGCAATAACTTGCTGACCCGAATAATAAAACACTGTTGACCCAATACTGATGCTGCGTGAGCTTCGACCAGTGCAGTATTCATTTTGACCCGACTTAAAGAAATTACACTATGTTCAATATGTGCAGGAATCCATAGCGCACACATGGGCGGAATCAACCAAACATGATTCGGTGTAAACACCTGAATAATCCCAGTCGAGGCATACAGGAACTGTGCCCGTGAATGGTGATGGGCAGGAGTAATTTCGCGGTAAGTATGCTCAGAGGAAAGTCCAATCACCAATTCAGACATTTCTGTTTCAATCAGAGAATCTGATATTTTCATGAAATTTGTCACTTATACAGGGATTATTGGAAGATAATACTATGAATGACATTTTACAATATTGGTTGAAATATCAATGATTGGAGTTTTTCAGCTATGACGTCTTCAATACAGACGAAGGAAAGCATGGATGAAGCTGTGGCAAATCTTCAGCCACAAGGGATGATTGTAAAAATTGTAGGTGCTGTGGCACTGGCACATCTACTGAATGACTTGATTCAAGCCGTTCTGCCTGCGATTTACCCGATGCTGAAAACCAACTTCTCGCTGAGCTTTGCTCAAGTTGGACTCATTTCATTGGTATATCAAATTACTGGTTCATTACTGCAACCTTGGATTGGTCTTTATACCGACAAAAATCCTAAACCGTATTTATTGCCACTGGGTATGTTAGTGACCTTGAGTGGTATTTTATTGTTGGCATTTTCTCCTAGTTTTACGGTATTGCTTATCGGGTCTGCTCTGATTGGCGTGGGGTCATCGACCTTTCATCCAGAGGCTTCACGTGTGGCGCGTATGGCATCGGGTGGGCGTTTTGGCACAGCACAATCGACCTTTCAGGTGGGAGGTAATACAGGAACTGCAATAGGACCTTTATTGGCTGCGCTGATTATTGTGCCCTTTGGACAGCATGCAGTGGCCTTGTTGATTGTGTTTGCATTACTTGCCATTTGGGTATTGTTTGGTGTGAGTCGTTGGAGTATCGGCTACAGTAAAAAACAACTGGCGGCCAAAGCACAACAAGTACAAAGTAAATTGCACGGGCGCCAGTTAGTGATCGCGCTCTCGACCATCTGCGTGCTGATGTTCGCCAAATTTACTTATATTGCCAGTATCAGTAATTACTTTACTTTTTACTTGATGCATAAATTCCATATCAGTTTGCAAAGCGCTCAGTTGCATTTATTTGCCTTTTTGGCTGCGGTGGCATTAGGAACCTTTGCAGGTGGACCAATTGGTGACAAGATTGGACGTAAAGCAGTGATTTGGGTGTCGTTTGTCGGCATGGCACCCTTCGCTTTAATGATGCCGTTTGCCAATCTTTTTTGGACCACAGTATTGTCGGTAATCACAGGCTTGGTGTTGTCTTCTGCCTTTGCTGCCATGGTGGTGTATGCACAAGAAGCGGTACCTGGACGAGTGGGCATGATTGCAGGTTTAATGTTCGGTTTAATGTTTGGCGTGAGTGGCATTGCCGCGGCAGGTTTGGGCTATTTGGCAGATTTAAAGGGCATTGAATGGGTATTTGGTGTGTGTTCGTTATTACCATTACTGGGTTTTGCCACTGCATTTTTACCGAAGACCCAAGCAAATTAAACCGAATACCGCAGAACTTTATGCTCAGACGCGCTATCTTAGAAAATGAACAAGATGGCGCGTTTGTTTTTTACTGGGTTGTTGTGTCCAAAACCAATACAACGATGGGTGAACCGTTTTGATTCTGGAAGATGAATGTCATGACTACTCCCGATGCTGTAATAAAAATTTCCTTAGGCTTGGAGCAGCTCAGCTTTGAACTCGATGGGCAGCACTTTCAGATTGATAAAGGCTTACAATTCATCAAGTCGAATAGTATGCGTCATGGTCTACTAGACGAACTCGCCATTGAATTGATGATCTATGTGATTGAAGAAATATTAGAATCGCTTCCCATTCAATATGCTCCACCCAAAAATGCAATCACTGAGGATGCTTTATTTCAACAAGTGTTGAGCTTATTTTTTCCGAATCAGCACAATATAGATCGAGTGCAGCTTGAAAGTGGCTTTAATGAGTTTATCGAGTATCGCGAATATTATGTGTGTAAAGTAGCGGAGCAGGGCGTATTCAGTCTGGTTTACTTTGTATTTTTACGCGAGATGATGCATCACTGGAATGTGATCGATACGAAATTTGAATCGCTTGAAACCGCTAAATCACTTTAAAAGCGTAAAAAATAAGGAAAGATCGACAGTAGAATACCAATACTACCAAGCAAAACATTGCTTTCAATAAAATAAGGGAAAACCATTAGAACCAGACCGACAACAAAAGGCACGGTCAGTTTTTGTTTTTTGCCATACAGAAAATAGCCTAAACCAATTGAGCTAAAGATCACGCCGAGAAAAAGTTGGGTTGCGTTCATGATGATGTTTCGTGCATTGTTATTTTCTGGTGAATATTATGCCAAGATTCTTAAAAGAATATTTAAAAAAAAGAGCGTCATGATGCAACCTTATAACAAATACTTAAAACTTCCATCGCGTGATTTACGCAACAATATGACCGATGCTGAACACTGGCTATGGCAAAGATTACGCCGTAAGCAAATTTTAGGATTACAGTTTTATCGGCAAAAGCCAATTCTTAACTTTATCGTGGATTTTTATTGTTCCTCTGCGAACCTCGTCATTGAGTGTGATGGAGGACAACATTACACCGAAGATGGTCGTTTAGCAGATCAAATTCGAGATCAGGCTTTAAGTGAGTTAGGACTAGTGGTGCTGAGGTTTAGTAATCGGCAGATTTTGACTGAAACTGATGCTGTGGTGGAACAGGTTTATTGGATTGCGAAACAGAGGTTGGAATCCCCCTAAATCCCCCTTTGTGAAAGGGGGACTTTACGCGAATTTGATGATGGTTTTTTGATTCTCGGTACTCCCTCCTTTTTAAAGGAGGGTTGGGGAGGATTTATTTGAAGATTTTATCCCAAAAAATATTGTAATCATGCATCATTGCTTCAAAAGATTTTGAATCAGCAGTTTTATCTAAATTGCTTATAACTGTTTCATATACTTTATTGCTTTGATCTTCTGAAATACCGCTAACCTTGACTTGGATTTCTCTAGCCTTATCTTTCATATAACCTAATAAATATTCTGGCATAACCAAATTTGATGGTCGTAGAATTCCTTGTTTAAGTGCAACTCTACTAGCTCGCATTTGTTTTGAATATTTTGAACTGATAATACCTATAATTAAGAATGTTGGGAGTTTAGTGAAAGTATAGATATCTTTGTCACCTGTAAGAACATCAATACCAATACTTCGAAGAAAGTAGCGATTAATATTTGGTGGAAAATTCAATGATTCAGGTAGTTTTTCTATTTCAGATAAAGGAAAAATATGTTGTTCATATTGATCTAGGTTAGATGTATTTCCTAATAGAAAGTTTCTTAGATGAGTTTCAGCTTGATGCATTTGTTTTTAAAAATACTCTGACTCATCGTTAAAGTCATTATTTTGTCGTTTTATATATATTAATGTCCGCCATGATAGTGATGCACAAAATTTTGAAAGCCATTCACTGTAAGATGAAATATATTGTTTTTTGTCTAAGCTAGGCAAAAATATTTGTTCGGAAAATAGCTTTTCCCATCCTGAAAATAAAATTTCACAGTTATGACAAAGTAGATATTCTTTGAAAATATCTTGTTGCCTTTTATTTATATTCTTTATGTCACGGAGATAACCTGTAGCACTTGTTCGTTTTAACCATTTGCCTACAAATTTTGGAATTAAATGGCTTTCTTTTAAATTAGTTTCATCTTTACAAAGAGCGCAGATACCATGCATTTACAAACTCATTAGAATATTGAATAGGTTGTTATTTGATCTTATATAAAATATTTGAATGCAACAATAATCCCTCCCAACCTCCCTTTAAAAAGGGAGGGGCTGTCACGTAATTCACTTGATACGCAAAAGTTCCCCTCTTTTTAAAGAGGGGGTAGGGGATTAAACAATCGAATCATCTAAATTCGGCCCTAACCAACGCTTCGCTTCATCGAGTGTCCAACCTTTACGTTTTGCATAATCTTCAAGTTGGTCTTGAGATATTTTGCCCACGTTAAAGTATTCACTTTGAGGATGTGAATAATAGAAACCACTTACTGAAGATGGTGGCATCATCGCAAAGTGCTCAGTGAGTTTAGTGCCGATTTTGTCTGTAGACCCTAACCAGTCAAACAACACCGCTTTTTCAGAGTGCTCTGGACACGCTGGGTAACCCGGCGCAGGGCGAATGCCGACATATTTCTCTTTAATCAGCTCTTCATTGGTGAGTGTTTCATCTGCTTTATAACCCCAGAACTCTTTACGAATGCGTTCATGCAAATGTTCGGCAAAGGCCTCAGCAAAACGGTCTGCCAATGACTGAACTAAAATTGCAGAGTAGTCATCGCCTTTGGCTTTGTATTCATTCGCTAATTCTTCTGCACCAAAAATCGATACAGTGAATCCACCTAAGTAGTCCTGTTGCTCACGGTCAGTACGAATGTAATCTGCCAAAGACAAGTTTGGTTTACCTGTGACTTTGTCAGATTGCTGACGCAAATGTTCAAATGTATGCGTAACATTTTGACCCGCTTCATCAAATACGCTGATGGTGTCGGCGTCAGTGCGCTGAGCAGGGAACATACCAAATACAGCACGTGCATCAAAAAGGTTGTTGTCGATAATATCTTTCAACATTGCTTGAGCTTGGTTGTACAAATCTGTTGCAGCTTCGCCAACCACTTCATCTTGTAAAATTTTCGGGAACTTACCAGCCAAGCTCCAAGAAATGAAGAATGGTGTCCAGTCAAAATATGCAACCAATGTTTCAAGCGGGTAGTTTGTTAAAACTTGAGTTCCCAAAAGGTTTGGTTTTGCTGGAACGTAGCTTTCATCAATTTTAAAACCGTTTTTAACAGACTCTGCATAAGTTAGCTTGGCAGCTTTAGGTTGTTTGTTGGCTAAGCGCTCACGAATTTTGGCATATTCAGCACGGTGTTCTTCAATGAATTTTCCACGCATTTCTTTTGAAAGCAGTGTAGTTGCAACACCCACAGCACGTGAGGCATCGGCAACATAAATCACCGCATCGTTATGGTACTGAGGATCAATTTTTACTGCTGTGTGTGCTTTCGATGTCGTAGCACCACCAATTAATAAAGGAATATTAAAACCTTTACGTTGCATTTCTTTCGCAACAAACACCATTTCATCTAAAGATGGAGTAATCAGACCTGACAACCCGATGATGTCACATTTTTCATCAATCGCAGTTTGCAAGATTTTCTCACAAGGTACCATCACACCAAGGTCAACAATGTCGTAACCATTACAGCCGAGTACAACACCCACAATATTTTTACCAATATCGTGTACGTCGCCCTTAACAGTTGCCATCAGGACTTTACCTTTAGATTGGCTACCTGTTTTTTCAGCTTCAATGTACGGGTTGAGCCAAGCCACAGCTTGCTTCATGACACGTGCAGATTTCACAACCTGTGGTAAGAACATTTTGCCTGAACCGAACAAGTCACCGACCACGTTCATACCGTCCATCAAAGCGCCTTCAATCACATCTAATGGACGTTTAGCTTTTAGACGAGCTTCTTCGGTATCTTCGTCAATGTATGTGGTAATACCTTTGACTAATGCATATTCAAGACGTTTTTCTACAGGTTCGTTACGCCATTCAAGGTTTTCGGCTTCACGTTGTGCTCCGCTATGACCACGGTATTTTTCAGCGACTTCAAGCAGTTTTTCTGTGGCGTTTTGGCCAGACTCACCTTGGTTCTGGTTTAAAACAACATCTTCAACCGCATCTTTGAGTTCTTTAGGAATATCATCATAAATTGCCATTTGGCCAGCATTTACAATCCCCATAGTCATGCCTTGTTTAATGGCATGGTACAAGAACACAGAGTGAATGGCTTCACGAACAGGCTCATTTCCACGGAATGAGAACGATACGTTCGATACACCACCAGAAATCATGGCATGAGGTAAGTTCTGTTTAATCCAACCTGTGGCTTCAATAAAATCGACGCCATAGTTATTGTGTTCTTCAATACCTGTTGCCACTGCAAACACGTTCGGGTCAAAAATAATATCTTCAGCAGGGAAGCCAACATCATTGACCAAAACATCATAAGAACGTTTACAGATTTCACGTTTGCGTGCAGCAGTATCTGCCTGACCTGTTTCATCAAAGGCCATCACAATAATCGCGGCACCATATTGACGGCAGAGGCGAGCCTTTTCGACAAACTCGTCATAACCTTCTTTTAACGAAATCGAGTTAACAACAGGTTTACCTTGTACACATTTTAAGCCTGCTTCAATGATTTCCCATTTTGATGAGTCAATCATGATTGGCACACGTGAAATATCTGGCTCAGATGCCACAAGATTTAAGAAATGAACCATCGCATTTTGCGAATCGAGCATCCCTTCATCCATGTTAATGTCAATAATCTGTGCGCCAGCTTCCACTTGTTGCTGTGCAACTTCTAAAGCTTCAGAAAAGTTTTCTTCACGAATAAGACGTAAGAATTTTTTTGAACCTGTAACGTTAGTACGTTCACCCACGTTTACAAACAGTGAGTCATCATAAATATTAAATGGTTCTAAACCACTTAAGCGGCAAGCTGGTTTAGTTTCAGGAATTTGACGGGGTGCAATGTCTTTTACAGCATTGGCAATAGCACGAATATGGTCTGGTGTTGTACCACAGCAACCGCCGGTAATATTGATCAAACCACTTTCTGCAAATTCTTTTAAGAAGGCAGCAGTTTGTTCTGGTGTTTCGTCATATTCACCAAAAGCATTTGGTAAGCCTGCATTTGGATGAGCAGAAATGAACGTATCAGCAACATCAGATACGGTTTTAACGTGAGGACGCATGGCATCTGCACCAAGGGCACAGTTAAAACCAATTGAAAGTAAATCACCATGACGCACAGAGTTCCAGAACGCTTCGGCAGTTTGACCTGTCAAGGTACGGCCTGAGGCATCGGTAATGGTGCCTGAAATCATGAGTGGTAATTCATGACCAATTTGCTTAAAGACTTCTTTCACCGCAAAAATTGCAGCTTTACAGTTTAATGTATCAAAAACGGTTTCAATCAGAATGATATCTGCACCACCTTCAATCAGCGCATGAGTGGCCTCAATGTAGTTTTCTTTTAGCGCATCAAAGGTAATGTTACGAAAGGCAGGATCATTTACATTGGGTGAAATTGAACAGGTACGCGATGTTGGGCCGAGTACACCCGCTACAAAACGAGGTTTGTCAGGTGTTGAATATTTTTCACAAGCTGCTTTGGCTAAACGCGCTGCTTCACGGTTAATCTCGGGAACAAGGTCTTCCATGTGGTAATCAGACATAGAAACACGTGTGCCGTTAAAGCTGTTGGTTTCAATAATGTCTGCGCCTGCATCAAGATAAGCTTCATGAATGCCTTGAATGATTTCTGGCTGTGTTAAAACTAAAAGGTCATTGTTACCTTTTAAGTCATGTGCCCAATCTGCAAAACGCTCACCACGGTAATCTTCTTCTTCAAGCTTATGGCGTTGAATCATGGTGCCCATCGCACCATCAATGATCAATATACGCTCAGCGAGAAGCTTTTTAAGGGTGGTAAGCGTGGACATAAATAACCCCAATACACGGCAAGTCTTGAAATGGAGCATATTTTAACAGAACTCAGACTTAATTTTATTTTAATTCAGCTTTTTGACTGTCAAGTTAGTAGTATTCATGCAAAAAAGAAGAGTTATTTGGCGATTTCATTGAAATGCAATATTACATAGGCATGATGAATCTATTTCGATTTCAAGGTGAAAGCGCATCAGAGAGTGACAAATTTTTTTACAATTCTGAAAATCAACTACTTTTTTGCATGAAATATTTTTTTGTTATAAGTATTTGAAAAAAACAGATTTACAGCTAAAAATCCTCCCCATCGTAGCGCGGAGTGATTTAAAACAGGTCAATTGTTAAAAATTTGGCTTTATATGACACCTGTTTGTCATATAATTGTCATAATTTAATTGAACAATAAGGGGATTTTATTATCCTCTTAACCGTCTGCATGAATTCAAAAACTCCTCCCGTCCAAGATCGTATGCATTCAGCATCGAACAAGTCGACGAATGTGCATGTTCCAACACCGAAGTTTTTTATGCCGGTGTTTTTTACGGTCATTATTGCGACCCTCATTTATATTGGGTTTCAGGTATCTGCGGACTTGTCGCATGTACCACCATTAAGTTTGTATTCTGTTATTCTTTTAGCGACGGCATTATTGATTGCACTAGGCTTTGAGTTTGTGAATGGTTTCCATGACACAGCCAATGCAGTTGCAACAGTGATTTATACCAATGCACTGTCTGCGCCTGTTGCGGTGATGTGGGCTGGTTTTTGTAATTTCCTTGGGGTTATGGTCGCTAGCGGCGCGGTTGCTTATGGCATTATTGCTTTACTGCCAGTTGAACTGATTATGAATGTGAGTTCAGGGGCAGGCTTTGCGATGGTCTTTGCCATGCTGATTGCTGCAATTCTGTGGAATTTAGGTACTTGGTTCTTGGGTATTCCTGCATCGAGCTCGCACACTTTGATTGGTTCTATTTTGGGTGTAGGGATTATGAACTACCTATTACACTCGGGTAGTGGTGCCAGCGGTGTCGATATGGACCAAGTGATGAAAGTGGGTAAAGCATTACTGTTTTCTCCTTTAATCGGTTTTGCATTTGCTGCTGTTGTTTTCTTATTGGTGAAAAAAATCTTCAAGCGTCAGCTCGAATTATTCCAACCACCTGAAGGCAATAAGCCTCCACCACCACTTATTCGTGCCATTCTAATTTTTACCTGTACAGGGGTAAGCTTTGCACATGGTTCAAACGATGGTCAAAAAGGCATGGGCTTAATCATGTTAATTTTGATTGGTTTGGTGCCATTGGCTTATTCACTGAATAAGAATTTAGACTCAGCACATATCCAGTCATTTGAGCAATTGTCATCTCAAGCTGCGGTTGCTATGTATCCCGCACATGCAGACATTCCAGATGAACAAGCGCGTCAAACCATTACTGCTTATATTCAAACCAAAGAAATGACTCCAGAAGTGGTGCCTGCTTTGGCAAGTTTGACCGATCATTTGGGTGACCGTATTTCGCAATATGGCGACTTGAAAAATATTCCTGAAGATGCAATTTCATCTATTCGTAATGATATGTATTTGAGCACAACAGCGTTCAAACGTTTGGATAAAGCAGACCAGTTACCTGCGATGCCTGAAGCTCAGCAAAAGGTGGTGAAAGAGTATCGTAGCAAGTTGGATAGTTTCTTACAGTACATTCCAACGTGGGTAAAAGTTGCAGTCGCTTTGGCTTTAGGTCTAGGTACAATGGTGGGTTGGAAGCGTATTGTGGTGACTGTCGGTGAGCGTATTGGTAAGCATCACATGACGTATGGTCAGGGTATGTCTGCTGAACTTGTGGCAATGTCGACCATTGCAGCGGCGGATGGTTTTGGTATGCCAGTTTCTACAACTCACGTATTAAACAGTGCGGTTGCAGGTACGATGGTAGCCAACAAGTCAGGTTTGAATTTTGCCACTGTAAAAACAATTCTTTCGGCATGGATTTTTACACTTCCTGCCACCATTTGTTTATCTGGTGGTTTATACTGGATTTTCCTCCAGTTCGTTTCTTAAAGTTCTTAAGAGACGGAATTAAAGCGCTGCATGGTCAGCGCTTTTTTTATGCCTGTTTGATTATAAACTCCATCGTTTTGATGTGAAGAAAGGCTGCTTTAGCACAGGTACTCATTGCGATTAGAAGCAGATTGATTGCTATGCTTCAATCAGATTCACGCCTATTTTCATAGATATTTCAAAAGCAAAAGTGTCAATGATGATTAAAACAAGAGGCAGGCAGCTTTGTTTTTATTTTGGCAAGGATTTAGATGCGGCAATACTTTGGTTTTGAAAAATACGAATTGAATAAAAAAGACCCCAAGATATCTTGAGGTCAATTGTTTTAAAAAGGGGAGCAGTGATCTATATTTCATTATGCTAGATCAACGATTTGCCCTTGATCATTATGATGAACCACGGTGATTTTATGCTGTCGAGATTGTTCAATTTTTTGGTTGCTGAGCTCGAAATAATCGGCATATTGCTGTGTCGTTAAAGACTGTTCTTGCTCTACTTTAACACTTGCAGACGGCATAAATCGACTCCAGAGCAATAACCCCACACTACAGAGCAGCAGTTCTAATCCACCATATTCAATGCTTATACTCAGTGCACTTAACAGATGGTGTACCGCTGAACTTTTCTGTAATTGTATGAGAATCCAGACCAGTAAGAAGGGACGCCAAAGCATGAACCATGCACCCCACATTAATGCCGTAGTGGTATTCGACATATAGCGTTTATGCCAAGGCAGTAAATGACGCAAATCAATCACTAAATCATGTTGAGATTTCATTTTGAGATACTCTAATCGTGTTGAGTGTTATAAACGGATACCACGGTCTGGGCTGACCCAGCGCGCGCGCTTATCTTCACCACGTAACAGTACTTTTGGAAAAGCCATAATGGTGGCACTTATAGTAATGAGCCAGAATACAAATGGATACCAAATCATCCAGAAGTAGTTCTTGCCTAAATTCGGTTCATAACGACTATCCATCCATTTGCTTAAAGCAAACTGAATAAGACAGGTCGCTCCCAGTAATACACCACTGCCATAAGGTAAGAATGGAGAGCTAATGCTACTCAATGCGGCTATTGAGAAAATAAAATGCACAAGCCACAAAACGGCCAATAACAACATTAAATAAGACCAAACCAGCGTCAGACAAAGCTCTAACATCAGTGGCCATAAAAAATTGAGTTTGGGTTGAATGAGTACATCCAAATTTTTGATTAAGACCTGAGCGCCACCCATTGCCCAACGGAGACGTTGTTTCCAAAGTCCAGAAAGCGTTTCAGGCATTAAAATCCACACCAATGCATTCGGTTCAAACTGAATGTCCCAACCCGCACGCTGCAATTTCCATGTGATGTCAATGTCTTCGGTGAGCATGTTTGGCGACCAATATCCAACTTGATGCACGGCACTTTTACGAAATGCAGTAACCACTCCTGAAACTGTAAATAGACGTCCGAAGCTGCGCTGGGCACGTTTGATCATTCCCACAATCGAAGAAAACTCACCCACTTGAATACGTCCCAAGAGTGTTGAACGGGTGCGAATACGTGGATTGCCTGTCACTGCTGCAATCTTCGGATTGGCAATGAAATGTTGCATCATCCATGTTGCTGCATGTGGATCAAGTAGTGCATCCCCATCAATTCCTAATAGGAATTCTGCTTCTGTCACAAGGCTACCTGCTTGTAACGCCATGGCTTTACCTTGATTTTTCGCAAGGTGTACCACACGTAGGCGTTCATGTTGATGTGCCAATCGGTTCAATACTTCAGCGGTGTTGTCCGAACTACCATCATTAATCGCAATCACTTCAAAATTCGGATAGTCGAGTTTTAAGGCATGACTAATGGTTTCTTCCGCATTATCACCCTCATTAAAACAAGGAATTAATACCGCAACCAGAGGGTAGTGCGGTAATGTCTTGGGTTGTTGATAGGCAGGTTGTTTGCGCTCTTTACGATAGAAAATTAGTGCACCTAACATCCACAGGTACGACATGAACAAGGGGTAATAAAACACAAAGTTGAGCGCGTGACGCAGCCAAAGATTGAAATGAGGTAACATACTCAACTGCCTTTATGGAATTAATTGAGAAGATTTGGTTGCAAAGACATCATGCATGACTTTTGGGTCTGGATGTCCTTGAATTGGGTCGTCAGGGTAATAGGCAACATGCATAACCCCTTGGCTGTATAAGGACTGAATCGTGCTTGCTAGTTCCTGTGACGGAATTTTCTGATTGTTACGCCAGTTGGTCGCTTGCAATTCAAAGACTGTTTTTTTCATACCATTCGGGAAAGATTTGACCCGTTGAACGATGTCACGATAAAACTGATCAGCATCAGGGGTCTGTTCCATATAGGGCATTGCCATAATTGCAGTAAAGTCGTAACGTTTTAAGGACTCTTCAAGTGACTGTGAATACCAGTTTTCTGCATAAGGTTTTAATGCGACTTGCGCATATAAATTACGTGCAGTGAGCAGAAAGGGTTCGTACTGACGGACTTGGCTGGTAAGTTGCATGGCAAAATCATCAATCGTTTTGGTTTTATACGCTGTCCACTTTTGCAATAAGGCATCATCTGCACGAATTTTTGCTAAATCAGTCGGTAAGCCTTGTGCTGCATAGGCTGTTAAAGCATTTGGGCTGGCATCTTCGTAATCGGAGAGGGTGGTATCGTCATGGAACAGAATGCCATTAAACGGTGTGGATTTTGCTAAGTCTTGATAGATCTCACTGATGGTCTGGCGTGCGCGAGGAGAATAAGGCGATAAGCGTAGATAGCCCATATTTAAATGATCTTGGCTGACTTGTTGGGTCTCAACCACATCTTTGCTTACTGGATCCGTTTGAGGGAGTTCCCATGCCAAGAGTGGCATCCAAGCATAAATACGGCTGACTTGGGTTCGAGTCTGAATTTGCCAAGCCACATGATTAAATAGATCAGCACGCATAGGTAAATGACGATTGGGGAAATACACCATATTGGCAGAACCGTCACCATCAGAATCTGAAAATGCCTGAAGATAAACAGTATTGATTCCCATAGCACGAATGCGATCTAGCAAAATGCCAAGGTTGCGTTCTTGTTGTTTAGGATTAGGGTCATAAACATAATCCAAATCGATATGCATGATTTTTTGTGGGCGGTTGTTATCGCCCAAATTCATTTCACGATTTTTGATTTCTTGTGCCAGATCGGCGGTACTCATATTGCCTTCGACCAAAATACGGTTCAGCGTTTGCAAAGAACCATGCACATGATCGGGGCCATCATCCAGAGTGATGGTAATTGGCATACCTAACTGTTTCGCAATATTCACATCCTGCATGTTATAGCGACCATATGGCCAAACCATGACACGTGGTGCTTTTAAACCATGAGCTTGGAGTAACTCGTTGTTATGCTTTAAATCTTGGGTGATGTGGGTGGTATATTGCTGATCATTTTCATAGCGTTGCTGTTTTGCATCATATTCACGTGTAATGGCTGCAGGTTCAGAGTTACCTTGCGGATTGGCATTGATACCACGATGTAAATTAAAACTATGATTCCCAATCTCGACTAAACCACTGTCCTGCATTTCTTTCAGTTCTGACCAAGTCAGAATTTTGTCACGCGAAATAACATCATCGCCAAAATGTACAGCTTGATTGGCTTTCGGAGTGAGCCATGAACCGACCACAGCAAGTACGACAGGAATATGTTTGGCTTTAAGAATAGGGTAGGCATGGGTGTAAAATGATTGATAGCCATCATCTACGGTCAATAACACAGGTTTACTTGGCAAGCGGTATTTGCCTTGGTGGGCTTGAATCAATTGGTTGACATTCACAAAGTGAAAACCATTGTTTTGTAGCCAGTCAAGGTGCTGACTAAACTGTTGTGATGTTACTGCATAATCGGGGATCAGGGCATTTTTTTGATCGGTAATTTCATGATAGCCAATAATGGTTAGGGTAGATGAGTCAGCTTTGGGAGGCTCGGCTGCCATACTGAATGACGCGCTGAGCGAACACAATAATCCTAGCGAAAGGGGAAACCAAGGAGATGCAAAGCGAGCAAGCATAGCGATATCTTCTAAAAAACTTTTAGTGCGGGAGATTAGTGATCACAAAAACTCAAAATTGTTCTTATTTCTGGGAGTCGACTAAGGTCTTTTGTTCATTGCGCATTTATAAATTCTGAACCTGAACGTTTTCTTAAAAAATGCACTTTTTAAAGAGGTAATACAAAATAAAAACAATTGATTGCAGATGTATTGCATTTGGGATGGGGTGATGCAGAGTAATTTTAACAATGTCACCATTGTAAAAATAAAAAACCCAGTGCGGACACTGGGTTTTTTAAAGATTGAACCTGAAAATTCGTTCTTAGGTAATTTTCTGTAAGATTTGCAATAGCACATCAAATTCGCTTTGCAATGGTGTGCTCTTACGAGTAATTAATGCCAATGTGCGACTCGGTGCATCTTGAATCGGTTTTACAATCAAGTCTGGGTTGGCTTTAATCATATTGGTGTGCAACGCAATTTCAGGCAATAAAGTAAAGCCCAAGTTTGCAGAGACCATTTCAATTAGAGTCGGTAATGAACTTGCCTTTAAGCGGTGATCATTTTTACGTTCCCCAATTGGGCAGGCACTTAAGGCATGATCACGTAAGCAATGTCCTTCTTCCAACAATGTTAAACGTGATAAATCTAAATCTTCCAGCGTTACCGCTTGTGCTGAACGTTGGTCAGATTTATGACACACCAAGAACAAGTCTTCTTTTGCAATTTCAGCAACTTTAAGTCCACGCGTGTCAAATGGCAGAGCCAACAACACCATGTCTAAGTTACCATGTTCCAGTTTTTCAACAATTTTTTCGCTTTGTGCTTCATGCAAATGCAACTGAATTTTAGGAAGTTGCTTATGCACTTCGTTAAGTAGTTGTGACAAAATAAAAGGCGCAATCGTTGGAATAACACCTAAATGTAGATCGCCAGTCAAAGGCTCACTCATTTCACGACTTAAGCGCATTAAGTCTTGAGCATCAGCAAGTAGAACACGGGCTCGAGCGACAACTTGTTCGCCAAGCGGGGTTAAACGTACATTTTGGCGATCGCGTTCAACGAGGACGCCACCCAGTAAGCGTTCAAGTTCCATGATCCCACCCGAAAGAGTAGATTGGGTCACGAACGAACGACGCGCCGCTTCAGTGAAGTGCAGCGTTTCAGACAGTGTTACAAGGTATGACAGCTGTCTCAGGGATGGTAATGCAGCCATAGTGTCCTAATGTTTAAGATTTAAAATGATGAGCAAATAATCCGCTAAGATGAGGAATGAAATGCGGAGGGATATCATGCCCCATTCCATCAATTAATTCAAACTTAGCGCCTGTAATTGCTTTTGCAACAGCTTTACCATGACTAGGCGGGAGCAAGCGATCACGTGAACCATGTACCACAAGGGTCGGTTGTTGAATCTGCTTGTCCAGTTGTAACAATGAGCCTGTACATAATATTGCTAAAAACTGTTGAAGTACACCCGCTGGGTAATAACTTCGTTGATATAATCTACGAGCGGTTTGCATGGTTTCAAGCTGATTGATATAACCAGGTGAACCAATAATGTTAAATACTTTTAAACTGTGATTAATAATTCCTTCCTCATCATTTGATTCTGGTCGGCCAATAAGGCTGAACAGTTGCTTTGGAAAAGGAGGAGGGAGTAAAGGTTGATTGTTGCTGGTAAACACCAATCCTAATTTGCTGACTTTATCTGGATTTTTTGCAGCTAGAATTTGTGCGATCATTCCGCCCATGGATGCACCCAGTACAAAGACGTTTTCTAGTCCCATGCGTTCAATGAGCAAGGCGGCATCATCGGCCATATCATGTAAATTATAAGGTGCGCCTTGGTTTTCTAAGCCCAGTGCAAAACGACCCATTAATTTAATGGTATTTAGACGTGGTCCCTGATGACGTATTTTAGAAGACAAACCAATATCACGATTATCGTAACGAACAACGCGATAGCCATGATCAATCAGTGTTTTACAAAAGAAATCGGGCCAGAATAATAATTGAGCGCCTAAACCCATAATAAGTAAAATAGTTGGATGCTCAGGTTGACCACCAACTTCGACGTGTAATTCAATTCCATTCCCCAAGTTTACCTTGGTTTCATGCATAAACGGGGTGTAAGGTGAATTTTTGAATTGTAATACGCTATTCATTCTTCTTTCTCCCCTAATAAGAGGACATTCAAAAATGTGAACGTCCTCTCTATTTTGAACTTAAACTGATACAGGAATCAAGTCTGGAACTAACTTGGTTAGTGTTAATCGTTGTTTCGCTGCTGTTGCACCTAACAGTACAAAACCACGTAAAGTCCCTGTACTATCAAATGCTTTGGCTAACATGCCATCATCAAATTCTTCCGTTTCCCAATTCACGTCAACATCAATCGGCGCTGGTAAAACAGTGAGTGGTGCCGCAGGCGTTTTGACCGCTACAGGCATCGCAGGATAATGTACTGCAGTATGCTCACCATTTAAGGTTTTTGCCAGTGCTCGTGCTTGCTGCATGATTGGCATTACATATGGAAGTAGTGTGCCATTCACTTCTGCACAGTCACCCACTGCATAAATATTCGCTTGATTGGTTTCTAAATGGCTATTGGTCAAAATGCCACGACTGGTGTGAATATTACCTGTTTTAGCCAAACTAATATTGGGCTGTAAACCAATTGCTGAAAGTACTATATCAGCGATTACAGATTGTCCATTGGCTAAAGTGACAAGATAATCGCCATTTTCGACTTTAGATACTTTCTCAACAGTCGTGCCCAATACAAAATGAATACCTGTTTCTTCCAGATTTTCTTGGAAGGCTGAAGCAATATGCGCAGGCAGTAGTCGACCTAAAGGTTGTGCAGCCAAATCGATGACCGTGGCATGATATCCTGTATTTTGTAGATCATTGGCAAACTCGCAGCCAATTAATCCTGCACCTAAAATCACCACACGTTTATCTTGACGTTTGTCTAGGTTTTCACGGAATGCTTTATAGTCATTGAGAGAGTTGACCACATGAATATCATCACTGCCATCTCCAGCAATTGCTAGACGAATTGGATTTGCACCTACCGCAAGAATCAGTTTTGCATAGTCTAAGGTACTCGATTCACCGTCTTTTTCTAAGACAAGTTGATGTTGCTCACTACGAATTTCTTTAACCCAAGTATGGGTTTCAATGCGCATATTGAGCTGAGTACTCATTTTTTCTGCATCGCCCAAGGCGATTTGTTCAGGAGATTTTTTGCCTGCTAATGCATTAGATAAGGTTGGCTTCGCATAATTGCTGGCATCATCTGCGGTAATCATAATCAGTTCTTGTTCCGCATTGAGTTTGCGAAACTCACGTGCCACGGTATAGCCAGCCATGCCTGAACCAATGATAACGATAGGCTGCATTTTTTTCTCCAAAAATAAGGTGTAAAAAAAGACCACTAGAAGGGTCTTTTAGTTATTATTAAATTTCAATCATTTCAAAGTCGGCTTTAGAAACACCACAATCTGGGCAAGTCCAGTCATCTGGAATATCATCCCATTTGGTGCCCGCAACGATACCGTCTTGCGGCCAGCCTTCTGCTTCGTCGTAAATCCATCCACAAACGATGCATTGATACTTTTTCATCTGATTCTCCAATTCTGATCGGGATATTTTAGATCAGCAATAACTCATATACCGCATGGCTCTAATGATCTAATTGCTAGCGCTATTTTCGCCTAAATTTTTACGCAGTTCTAGGACGAATGTAAAGCAAATATCGGATTTTAATTAGAGAATTACAGATCTGAATGGCTGAGTAGGACAAAACTTATCAATTCAAACGTAGCCATGTATTTTTGTTAGACAATTTAGAGAAAACTCATTACAACGGGTTTTATTGGAGGATTATCAGACTAAGGTCGAGCAGATTTAAAACAGTAAAATTGCTATATTAGAATCATACAAGTCTATAGTTAATATTTATTATAAAAATTATTTATATAATTCAAGTTTTTGTAGAAATCAATAAAAAATATCCTCGCCTGAAAAGTTGGCTATTATCTATCCTGAACGTCGAATAAACGTTAAAATTCACCTATTCTTTTCGTTTTAAATTCTCTCCCATGAAAAATTTGTCTGCTGTATTGTGGTCACACATTCGTACTGTCCAAGATTTCCCAAAACCGGGAATTTGTTTCTATGATTTGACCCCATTGTTTATGAGTAATATTACGCCATTAGCCGATGCTCTTATTGCAAGTATTCCAGCAGAACAGTTGGCAGAAGTAGAGAGCTTTGTGGCAGTTGAAGCACGTGGTTTTGTGCTTGCAAGCCTATTGGCTCAACGCTTAAATAAAGGTCTTTTATTGGTTCGTAAAGCAGGGAAATTACCACCTCCAGTGGTTGGTGTGGGGTATAGTCTTGAATATGGTGTAGATCGTTTAGAAATTGCAGCCAATATTCAGCCACAAAAGGTGATTATTGTAGATGATGTGCTTGCCACAGGCGGGACATTAAAAGCTGTAAAACAATTAATGGATAAATGTCAGCATCAAGTATTGGGTGCGAGCATTTTCTTAGATTTACCGACATTGCATCAAGATTTAGGCTTTAAGGTTTGGACAGTGTTGGAAGAAAACTCAAAACCATTAGAAGCTGCTGTCGCTTAAGCATTTAATATCTGCAAAAAAGCCAATCAAATGCATTTGATTGGCTTTTTTATTGCGCTAAAAAATAAAGGTTTGTTCCATATAATGAATGAGATGGTTGATGCGTTCTGGTGTAACCAGTCGATGATGCCCACCTTCAACCGTTTCGACTTGCATATAAGGTTCTAAAAAAGCTGTAGTCGCGTACATGTCTAAAACCTCATCACCAAGCTCAATGTAGGCAATTTGAGGAATATCATGTTCTAAATCTAATTCAGTAATTGCAGGATAATCAGAGCGGAAATCTGGAGTTAAATTGGGATTCGCTACAATACAAGGAATTCGGTGTTGTAAGGACATTTTGAGCGCCCAATATCCGCCTAAACTGTGGCCTATTAATAAGTCTGGTTTAATAGTGACTAAAGCATTTTTATAAAATTCGGCAACAGTGGAATAGTTTAAATTTCTGTAATCGACATCTATACAATATTTTTTTGCAGAGTCAATAGCATGGAATTTGGTCGATTCTTTGGACGAGTCTAATCCATGAAAAAAAAGAATTTTCGATTGGTCTATATTGATGGTTATCGCATTCATAGGCTCTCTTTTTGCAAAGATAGAACGGATTAATAAACGTTCACTTTTCAACTTTTTTAAATTGTTTTTATTTTACGAATCTTCAGTTGGCATTGATCTTAGCATTTGGTCTAAGGGGGATGTGTGCAATAGGGTGATATGGTTTTTAATAATAGATAAAACAGAGAGATATGTTGTGTTTATTGCTAAATTAGCAAAGTTGATAAATATTTTTTAACGATTTATTTTACTGCTTATTGTAATTATTCAGTAGTTTGGAAGGAACTCGTTTGAGAAAAACAAAATGATGGAACATCTACGCTTTAGTATCTGTATAGAGGCAAGCCCTGAAAAAATATGGAATATTCTTTGGTCTCCAGATACTTATACTGAATGGACCAAGTTCTTTACGGAAGGATCAAAAATACAGTCCGATTGGACAGTTGGCGGAAGAACTTTATTTATAGACAACAAGGGCGATGGTTTGATTGCCACCATTTTAGTTTATTTACCGTATTGTTCAGTTATTTTTCAATATCAAGGTCTATTACAAGGTGGGGTGGAGGATTTAACTAGCCCTGAAGTTCAGCAGTGGCAAGGATTGCTCGAACAATATTCTTTGGAGGAGGTTGATGGAAAAACTGTACTGAGTGTCGAATTGGAAACGATGGAAGATTATAAATACATGATGGAGCAAGCTTTTGAACAAGGACTGCAGCGTGTTCGAGAATTAGCAGAACAATAAAATAATAGAGTTGTAAAAAAGAAAGTTAAATTCACGGTCATTATTTTGTTTAAGAGAAATCATACGAAATCATGAATGAATCTGCTATGCTATAGCACTTCATTTTTTAGTATTTTTACGAGGCAGAGATGACGCAAAACAACGCTCAATCGACTTCTGAACAACCTATTTCCGAAAACGATTTAATTGCACAGCGTCATGCCAAGTTGAAGCAAATTGAAGAGCAAGCCAAACAAACGGGCGTTAGCCCATGGCCGAACTCGTTCAAGCGCGAACATTATGCACAAGATTTACAAGAACAATTCCAAGATCAATCGAAAGAGCAGATTGAAGCAGCCGAGCATGTTTATGTAAAAGTTGCAGGTCGTGTCATGTTAAATCGTGGATCATTTATTGTGATTCAAGATATGACAGGTCGTATTCAGCTTTATGTTGCACGCAAAGAGTTAGACGAAGCCACTTTAGCGACCATTAAAGGTTTAGATCTTGGTGATATTATTGCGGTAGAAGGCTATATTGGTCGTTCGGGCAAAGGTGATTTATATGTTCATATTCAACATTTTGAATTATTGACGAAATCATTACGTCCACTGCCAGATAAGTTCCATGGTCTAAATGACACTGAAGTTAAATACCGTAAGCGTTATCTTGATTTGATTGTGAATGAAGAAACACGTAAAACTTTTGAAATTCGTGCCAAAGTTGTTGCAGGAATTCGTACATTCTTGAACAACGAACGTTTCATGGAAGTTGAAACACCGATGATGCATGTGATTCCAGGTGGTGCATCTGCACGTCCATTTGAAACGCATCATAATGCTTTGGATATGCCTTTGTTCTTGCGTATTGCGCCTGAACTTTATTTAAAGCGTTTGGTTGTTGGTGGTTTTGAGCGCGTGTTTGAAATTAACCGTAACTTCCGTAATGAAGGGGTTTCAACGCGTCATAACCCTGAATTTACCATGATTGAATTTTACCAAGCCTATGCAGATTACAAAGACTTAATGGCTTTGACTGAAAATATGCTGGAAAAATTGGCTTTGGATATTTTGGGCAGCACTGATGTGCCGTATCAAGGTGAAGTCTTCAGCTTTAAAGGGCCGTTCAAGAAAATTTCAATGTTTGATGCAATCTTGGAAAACAACCCAGACTTCACCCCTGAAAATGTAAATGACCGTGAGTTCTTGGCTAAATTCACCAAAGAAGTGTTGAAAGAAGAAGTGAAGCCTGGTTTTGGTTTGGGTAAATTACAAACTATCGTGTTTGAAGAAACGGTTGAAACCAAATTACGTCAACCGACCTTTATTACTGAATATCCAGCTGAAACTTCACCTTTAGCACGCCGTAATGATGATAATCCGCATATTACCGACCGTTTTGAGTTCTTTATCGGTGGTCGTGAATTAGCAAATGGTTTCTCAGAGTTGAATGATCCAATTGATCAAGCAGAACGTTTCCAAGCACAAGTTCAGGAAAAAGATGCGGGTGATGATGAAGCGATGCACTACGATGCAGAGTTTGTTGAAGCACTTGAATACGGTTTGCCTCCAACTGCGGGTGAAGGTATTGGTATTGACCGTTTAGTCATGTTATTTGCTGACGCGCCAAGTATCCGTGATGTGATTTTATTCCCACACATGCGCCGTAAAGACTAAGCTTTGTATCTCATAAAAAACTCGCTTTATGCGAGTTTTTTTATTGCTGATTTACAACAAAAATCAATACTCAGGTTGCAATATTGAATCAAAGAAAATATGGTAGTCGGCAGAATTAAGTAACGAGAAAGTCACGATAATGTTTTTAAAAAGATCTTTAGTTTCGGCGTTGTTGGTGGTATCTGCGTCATCTGGTTTTGCGCAAGGGATTGTCGTGAATAATGAAGATTTACGTTCGGATTTGAACTGGTTAAATCAACAAGGTGTTATTCAAATTAGTACCTCAACATGGCCAATGAGTGGGGATGAAATTCAACGTGCGTTATCCCAAGCCCGCATCAGTCAACCAGAACAACAAAAAGTAATTGACTCTGTTCTAGCCAGTCTAAAAGCAGACAATCATCTGGCGAAAGTGAGTCTTTATGCTGCAACTGACGAAAAGCAATTTCCACAAGCATTTGCTACAAGTAACAAGTCTCAATATGTGGGTGCATTGGAATTAAACGCGGGTAGCGAGAATTGGGATGCCAAATTAAAAATAAACGTTGAACATGACCCGATGATTGATAATGGGGAATATGTAAATGTTGAAGGTTCATATTTGGCGGGTAAGCTGTGGAACCAGTGGTTGATTGCAGGTCAAATGCCAACGTATTGGGGGCCAGGACATGATGGCAGCCTAATCCGTGGTGATGCAAGCCGTCCTGTTTATGGTTTGACCATGCAGCGTGCTGACCAAAGCGCATTCGAAACTAAATGGTTATCGTGGATTGGATCTTGGCAATATCAAGCCTTTGCAGGACAACTCGCGGATTATGATGCTATTCCAGATACAAAACTCATTGGCTTGCGTTTAACTGCACAGCCTTTGCCGTATTTGGAGTTGGGTGCATCGCGCATGATTCAATGGGGAGGGGATGGGCGCTCGGAAAGTTTGGATTCATTATGGAATGCAATTAAAGGGAATGATAATTTCTATAATTCGGATGATGATAAATCGAACCAACTTGCTGGCTTTGATGCACGTTTAAATTTGAATCAATGGTTGAATACACCGCTGAGTGTTTATGGTCAGTATGTGGGTGAAGATGAGGCGGGGCTGCTTCCATCTAAAAAAATGTATTTAGCTGGCGTAGATTATTCTTCAAGCTTTAAAAATATGCCATTCCAATTGTATACAGAGTGGGCGGATACCCGTACCAATGGTGATGTAAAAGGTATTTCGTATAATCACTATGTCTATAAAGATGGTTACTACCAACATGGCTTCCCATTAGGTCATGCGATGGGTGGTGATGGTGAAATGTATTCAGTCGGCGGTAATATTCGTTTGGATCCTATGAACCGTGTTTCTGGACGTGTTTTAGTGGCTAAAGCCAATCAATCTAATCTGGATATTAATCAGGCATTTCCAGAAAAAGATGAAGTGAAAGCACTCGATTTAACATGGTCACATTATCTTCGTCCAGATATTCCTTTGAAATTAAATGGATGGGTGAGTGATTCAGATGTGCATGGTAATGATACAGGGCTTTCAGTTGCTGTAGATTTACCATTAGACCCAAAAGCTTGGGGCTATTAATTTCTAAATAGAATAAAAAAACCTCACAATTGTGAGGTTTTTTTATTACAGTGTTACCAATATAAGTTAACTTCGATAATGAGATAGCATTCAAAGACATTAGTAAATCAATCCCATGCCTAGCAATGCATGTACTGATTAAACAGGTAAATCAAACCAAATTAATTGACTGTCTGCCAAAGCTTTAATTTCAGCTTCTTCGGCAAATGCTAAAGCATCACCTGCTTTTAAGGTCTCACCTGCAATTTCAAGCTCGCCAGAAATCACATGGACATAATTGAGTTTCTGCGTCGCTTTGATTGCTAAACTATGCATCGCTTGTATAAAGGCGGTTTTAACCTCAGCCTGCTGACGGATTTGCATAGCAGCATCACCATTTGGACCTGCAATGACATGCCATTGATTCGGATGTAATTTTGGATCACATTGAATCTGTTGGTAATTAGGTTCGGCATCACGTACATTAGGATGAATCCAAATTTGCAGCATGTGTACGGGAACATCGCCCTGATTAATTTCGCTATGTTGTACACCTGTACCTGCACTCATGAGCTGCCATTCACCCGCAGAGATATGACGTTCATTGCCCATACTGTCTTTATGAGAAATTGTCCCTTCAAGTACACAGGTCAAAATTTCCATATTGTCGTGTGGGTGTGTGCCGAAGCCATTATGGGCTGCAATTAAGTCATCATTAATGACACGTAATACGCTTACACCCATATATTTTGGATCGTACCAACTACCAAAAGAAAAACTATGTTTAGACTCTAGCCATCCTGCTTTGACATGACCGCGATTTTCACTACGATGTAAATAACTTTGCATGATCGTTATCCTATTTTTAATTTGTTCATGGGCTCATTATAGTGTTTCGATTATGTTGTTTAAATTATATAAAAGCGACAATTCGTTCTATTTTTGCAACAAAAAACTGTAAGAAATGTAGCTTAAAAAAATAGCCTGCAAAAGCAGGCTATTTTTGACTGCTTTTCTAGAATTACTGTAAGAATTTCACAGTCACGCCAGAACGAACTTTTTTACCGAGGTCGTTGGCATCCCAGTTGGTTAAACGGATACAGCCATGCGATGCAGTTTTTGAAATTGCAGATGGGTTAGGTGTACCGTGAATACCAAATGATTTTTTGCTTAGACCAATCCAAATATTACCTACAGGGCCATTTGGACCAGGTGGTAAAGAAAGCGGCTTTAAGTTTTTACCTTGTACAAAGTTGCTTGGTGAGTAGCTATACCACGGGTTTGGTGCTACACCAGTGACTTTATAGGTACCTTCTGGTGATGGGGTATCCGAGCTACCAATGGTCGCAGGGAAAGAAGCAATCATTTGGTTGCGGCTATTAAATAGATACAGTTGTTTTGCACCTTTATGCGCAACAATTAAATGAATGTCTTCTGGGAGTTCATTGCGAATATTCGTCACAATAATCTTTTCACCAGCTTTCTTGAATGTTGCTTTTGGATTAAGTTTCTTTAAGAAATCTTCATCCATATGGAATTTTTCACCCAACATTTCAGTCACACGAGTGTAGTACAAACCTTTCATTTTGGCTTGTAATGCGTAGTCGTGTGGAATAGATGGTGCATATGGACCTTTAAGGTCAGCATCGGTAATGGTGTATTCTACAAATGCTGGACGATTCCCTTGTTTAGCCACTAAGGCATCCCAAGTTTGTTTGGTTAACGTCCCAGTTGGTTGTAAACCATTCATTTGCTGAAAAGTAGCAAGTGCTTTTAATGTATTTTTACCACTGGTACCGTCGATTGCGCCTGGCGAAGCATGTGAGTTATTCAACATGACTTGCGTTCGTGCATAGACAGGGAATTGACCTTTACCAATGTTGTCAAACCAAGATGCATTATTTAGACCATCAAGTGTCCAAGAGGCCTTTGCAGCAGGAGAGGTAGGTGCTGTTGCTGAACTCGTTGCTACAGCCGCGCTAGCTGGAGCAGTTCCAATATCTGCTGTGTTATCTTCAGATTGTTGAAGATTTTGTAAAGTCTGTGACGCTTTATTTAAGTCTTGCTGTTCTTGAGGCGTAATTTGTGTATCTTGTGCTGAAGATGCAGAGCCTATTGCAAGAGGATTAATTGGGTCTTCTACGGCAGTATTGGTAACGACTTTGGGCTTTAATGGTTGTTCAGCAGTAGTAGCTGTGGCAAAAGCTGTGCCAGCAAAAAGGCAGCCTAAACTCATTGCGAGTATTGTGCGAACGAACATGTAATTCAACCTTAAGAATTATTCATTTACTAAGTGACAAACGACACAAGTATTGCAGAAAAAAATGGCAGATGCAGTATTTGTTTTGTGTAAATAGACATTTGTCGAACAAGAACATTAAATTTTAATCATGCGAGAAGTTATTAAAATTTAGTCCTTTTTGTTATGATGCTGCAAAGATTAAATTAAGTTAGGAAAGTCAATGGCGACCTTAAAAAATGATCGTTTTCTGCGTGCTTTATTGCGTGAGCCTGTTGATACTACGCCTGTATGGATGATGCGTCAGGCAGGGCGCTATTTACCTGAGTATCGTGAAACACGTGCAAAGGCAGGTGATTTCCTTTCTTTATGTAAAAATACTGAGTTTGCATGTGAAGTCACTTTACAACCTTTACGTCGTTATGACTTAGATGCCGCAATTTTATTTTCAGATATTTTGACCGTTCCAGATGCCTTGGGTTTAGGTCTGTATTTTGAGGCAGGTGAAGGTCCAAAGTTTCATAAAACTGTACGTACTGAACAAGATGTCATGAATTTACCGACATTTAATGCAAAGTCGGATTTAGATTATGTCATGAATGCAGTATCGACCATTCGTTCGGCTTTAGGCGGTCAGGTACCGTTGATTGGTTTTTCGGGAAGCCCATGGACTTTAGCGACTTATATGGTTGAAGGTGGTTCTAGCAAAGACTTCCGCTTTACTAAGAACATGATGTACGCACAGCCTGAAGTTTTACATGCTTTGCTTGATCGGTTGGCTATAGCAGTTATTGATTATTTAAATGCGCAAATTGATGCGGGCGCACAAGCTGTTCAAATTTTTGATAGCTGGGGTGGGGCATTAGCACATCGTGAATACATCGAATTTTCATTAAATTACATGCAAAAAATTGTTTGTGGCTTAAAACGTGAAAAAGATGGTCGAAAAATTCCAGTGATTTTATTCACTAAAGGTGGTGGTCAATGGCTAGAGCCAATGGTTGCAACAGGTGCAGATGCACTTGGATTAGACTGGACGACGCCACTAACTGTAGCACGTAAAATTGTCAATGGTCGTGCAGCATTACAAGGTA
Source organism: Acinetobacter tibetensis (assembly GCF_023824315.1). Classification (NCBI taxonomy): domain Bacteria; kingdom Pseudomonadati; phylum Pseudomonadota; class Gammaproteobacteria; order Moraxellales; family Moraxellaceae; genus Acinetobacter; species Acinetobacter tibetensis. The sequence continues at coordinate 1,003,946 of NZ_CP098732.1, forward strand.
ACTTAGACCCTGCAACCCTATACGGATCATCGCAAACGATTCAAAAAGCCACTCAAGCCATGTTAGATGACGCGTATGCCAATGGTGAAAAAACGGGGTATATTGCGAATTTGGGTCATGGTATTACCCAATGGGTGAACCCAGATCATCCGAAAGTGTTTATCGACACCGTACATGAATATAGCGCAAAGTATCTATAAATTTAGGTTGAGTATTTACAGTGTTGCGTGTTGCTCAATCTTGTGTTGAGTTTTCTTATAAGGCAGCTTCGGCTGCCTTATTTGGAATACTTTTATTATTGGCTTTTGTATTTACTGCTCCATTAGGTTATGAGCAACATTATGGTTTTTATCGTTATGACTACCTGTTGTTTTATGCCTTAATTATTCAGTGCTGCTTATTATATTTAAAATTAGAATCTTGGGCAGAAGCCAGAGTCATCGCGCTGTTTCACATTATGGCAATGGGGATGGAAATTTTCCTTACGCATCCAGCCATTGCTTCATGGCAATATCCACAACCTGCAATTTTTAAACTGTGGACAGTGCCCTTATTTGCTGGATTTATGTATTCAGCCGTCGGAAGCTTTTTTGCTCGTTCTTTACGGCTTTATACCGTGTCTTTTAAGGCTTTGCCAAAGTTCAGTCATATGTTGACCTTGGCGGTGTTGTCTTATTTAAATTTTATGAGCAAATTCTTTATTCCAGATATTCGCTATGTATTGTTTGGCTGGAGTATTGTGATGTTTTGGAAAACCAAGATTCGTTTTGAGTTACAACATCACACCATTCAATTGCCGATGTTGCCTATTTTGTGGGTCTTGGCTTTTGTTATTTGGCTTGCAGAAAACGTGAGTACTTTCTACAAAATTTGGCTTTATCCGAGTCAGGTCGATGCTTGGCATATGGTGGGTTGGGGCAAGCTAGGTTCATGGTATTTGTTGCTATTATTAAGTCTAGTTTTAGTCTTGAAAATACTTGGAATACGCAACTCAAAGGGTGATTGGCAGTTAAATAATGATGAATATGAATAGTTTAGTTTTATTTTTTTAACTTTAGAATAAATTGTTTTGCGTTATTAAAGATATGCGGATAATCTAAGTTCGTGTAATCCATTATTACATGTAAATAATTAGAACACTCATAGAATAATTCTGGAGAAGTGCGATGTTAAAAAAAGTAGCGTTAGCAGCAGTATTGGCAATAGGTTCTACAGCAGCATTTGCAGATAGCGATGCAGGTTGCGGTATTGGTTCTGAGATTTGGGCGGGTCAATCAGGTAAAGTGCCGAAGTTACTTGCTGCTACAACAAATGGTTTATTTGCCAACCAATTATTTGGTATCACCTTTGGTACGCTTGGTTGTAGTGGTTCGGGTACAGTCACTGCACAAGCAGTCACGTTTACCAATGAAAATGCAGAAGCTTTGGCGCGCGATATGGCGGTAGGTCAGGGCGAAAGCTTGAATGTATTGGCTGAATTACTCAATATTAAAGCGCAAGATAAAGCGCGTTTCTTTGCCGTATCTAAGCAAAACTTTGCTGAGATTTACTCTACAGAGAATAAAGATTCCTACCAAGTGCTCACATCACTACAAGCTGTAATGGCAAAAGACCAAGTTCTTAAAGCTTACGTCTAATCGATTGTTGTAAAACCCTGTCAATCTGACAGGGTTTTTTATATCTCAAAAAAATTAAATTTAATGAAAAAGATTGCTTTATTTACGGCTTTATTCGGTTCTAGTCTGGCGTATGCGGTTGAACCGACATCATCTATCCACTATGTTCAAATGGCGACCCAGCAACATCTGGTACAAGAGACAACTTGGCAAAGATTAATGTATGCCAATGCCAAAGGGCAAAGTGAAGTTCACTATGCAGGTTATTTTTTGAGTCCAGAAGGGCGCACACATTTACAAAATGAATTAAATGCCAATATCGAAGCATTGTTCTTATCCGCAGCGCCGAATCAATCAGTACGTTGTAAATTTCCAGCACGCAGTCAATGGTTAATCAAGCAACTGAATATTTCCGCGACAGATTTACCACAAGTTGAATGTCCTGAATTAGACAAGTGGATTGGTGAAATTAAACCCTATAAAGCGACTTTAATTTATGCAACTGACTTTATGGGCAATCCAAGTTCGATGTTTGGGCACACTTTATTGCGTTTAGACCCCAAAGATCAGAAACAATTAAATTTGGTTTCCTATGCGGTGAACTATGCAGCCACGGTCGCAGGCGCTGATGGTTGGTCTTTTGCTTGGAAAGGCTTAACTGGACAATATCCTGGCGAATATTCTTTAATGCCGTATTATCGCAAAGTAAAAGAATATGGAGACTTAGAAAGTCGTGATTTGTGGGAATATGAACTTAATTTAAACCCAGAAGAAACTCGCTTTTTGGTACAGCATATCTGGGAAATGCAACATGTGACTTTTCCCTATTATTTTGTCAGTGATAACTGTGCTTACCGACTGTTAGGACTGATTGATTTGGTGCGTCCCGAACTTAATTTAAGTCAACAGTTTAAAGTCGCAGCCATTCCAATGCAGACCATTAAAGCCATTGATCAGCAAGGAATTGTTCGTGAAACAGTCTATCGTCCTGCCTTAGAAACCCAATTATTGGCACAAGCCAAACAGCATGGGCAAAGTTTGGCTAAAACAGCCCATCAGGTTGCCTTTACCGAACAAAAACAAAGATTAGAGATTTTGGCAGCTTATTCTGCGGAAGATCGTGCCAAAATTTTAGAAATGGCCTATGACGATTTGTATTTGCAATTGGTCGCACGTAAAGTAGACGTCGCTTTTGCACAGCCTAATCTACGTGAATTACTCATTTTACGCAGTACGATTGATTTAGATAAGCAGCGCCAAGCGCCTGAGCGCCCACGTATTGATCCGACAAAATCTCATGATGCTCGAAATTTCTCGGTAAAAGCAGGAACTGTGCAAGGCGATGAATTTATTGAGTTGGGACACCGTCAAGCCTATCATGATTTGATTGATCCTCAAGGCGGATACCGAGTCGGAACACAATTGTTGTTTTGGGATGGCGCCATTCAATTGCGTGAGGATGAATTAAAGTTAGAACATTTTGACTTTCTGACAGTAAATTCTTATAACCCGATTACAGCGTTTAAAACGCCGTTGACATGGGGGTTCAATCTGGGTTGGCAACAAGAAGCGACTGATTCTTCGGGAAATTTTAGCGAACAGGATCAACATGGTGTTGCCAGTTTGAAAATGCAGATGGGTTATAGCTATGCAGATTCAAACCGAGAGAATCTATGTTATGCACAAATGCAAACCTATCTTCAAGGTGGAAAATCATTAGATAAAGGCTGGCGATTGGGTATGGGGCCGACGGTCGGTTGTCAGAATATTTGGACAGACCATATTAATTCGATTGTGCAGGTCGAATTGCCATATTGGGAAGATTCACACCAGTGGCAAGTTCGATTGAATTCGCAAGTGCAGTATGCCTTGAATGCGCAGAATGCATTACGTGTAGGGTGGGAATACCAATATCAAGATGAAAAAGATTGGAATAAATTGAGCTTCGGTTATGTTCGATTCTTCTGAATTTAATGCTAGAAAAAAGGTGCATCGAAAGCCCCTTTTTTCTTAAATCCATTTTACTTTTCAATCCATTTTCCTTGATTAATCGCTCACCATTTTTTTGTTAAAAGAACCCCGTTGTGGTGCAGAAAGAATTTTAAGAACGACTTCGGAGGATCGACATAACCTTACGCCAAGTTCCGTTACCACAAAAGGACGATTGATTAAAATTGGATATTGCAGCATAAAATCAATAAGTTACTTATCACTATGCATTGACTGCTCCAATTTTAGTTCTTCATAAGATGGAAAATTTTCGCGTATAGCGTTACGAACAGATAAACCTGAGCGCTTGATTCAATCGATCAATTTCTGGTTTAGTAGGCAGGGTTTTAAGATATTCAATTATTTCTGATTTTTGACCTGTGTTTGGTATTAGACCAAGGGTATTTCTGGACGTACCACAAGCAGGATTATGATAAATCTTAATCATTTTTTAGACATCATTTTTCATTAAATCAACTTTATCGCACTTATATGTGGATATGTGTATGCTTTAAATTATTAAATAATAGGCTGCAAAATGGATCAAACTGATTTCTTTAAATGTCTCTCTGACGCCACTCGCTTGGAGATTATTAAGTGAATCATGGTGCGGGAAAATATTTGCATCTGTGAACTGACGGAATTATTGCAATTGAGTTAGCCTAAGATTTCACGACATTTGGCATTGTTAAGAAATTTATCGGTTTTATTGGATCAGCGCAAAGGGCAGTGGTGTATTACCGTGTGAATCCAGATTTACCTGAATGGGCGAATGTGGTGTTAAAGATCATTGCTCAGTCAGCGTAAACAGACAGAAATTCTTTATTTGAATACTTCGACCAATATCCATTGTGATTGATCTTATGGTCGTTTCTTAGTACAAGAGTTGGGATGAATTTAGCAGTATTTCGGTGCTGAAGTTAGGATTTTCATCCCAAAGCTTGACCTTGACCAGAAGATGGCGCAATGAAGCCATCATCCTATTACAATCGTATTGTGGGTATGATGGGAAGAAGTGTACAAATAGATTGTATTGACCCGTGGACAGCCAGCCTATCTAACGGATCGTTATTCGGAACGTGTTGAAACCGCAGAGCAGTTGTCGAAGCGCGTGAATTAGCGTTCGCAATAAGATAAAAATAAACCCCGAATGTTTCGGGGTTTATTTTTTAATTCATTTGAGATGAATCAGTAACTTTCAGGTACTGCACTAAGGAATTCACGACGTGATTCTTTATCTGTTTTAAATTCACCGACAAATGAAACCGTACGTGTCGTCGATTCTTGTTTGCCCACACCGCGCATCATCATGCACATATGTGCAGAATCAATAACTACGGCAACACCACGCGCTTGCGTTACTTCAGCAACAGCTTCGGCAATTTGTTGAGTCAAGTTTTCTTGAATTTGTAAACGACGTGCGAACATTTCAGTAATGCGAGCAAATTTAGATAAGCCAAGCACATGACCTTCAGGTAAATAAGCGATATGCACACGACCATAGAACGGGAGGAGATGGTGTTCGCAAAGCGAATAAAATTCAATATTTTTCACCAAGACCATTTCACGGTTGTCCGATGGGAACACCGCTTTATTGGTCACTTCTTCTAGCGTCTTACTATAACCAGACGTTAAATACGAAAACGCTTTAGCAGCACGCACAGGTGTATCAAGTAAACCTGGACGATTCAGGTCTTCACCAACGGCAGTTAAAATGTTTGCGTAGGATTGCTGCATAGACATAAGACGTTTTCACTTACTCTTATATTGAACAAGGACGGCATTGTACCAGAAAACCGAAAAAATACCGTGTTTAATATCAAAATCCGATTACTGTTTGTGTTTCGGATTTTTTTCTGAACGTTTTAGTAAAACTAAAACAGCACCCGTACCACCCTGATTATCCGGTGCACTGACAAATGCCAGTACGTCACGATGCTGACGTAACCAGCCATTCACATAGGTTTTTAAAACCGCTTCAGGGCCTTTGCCGTGTACAATTTTAATGACATTTTGATTTTCATCTTTTGCCATTTGAATAATTTGAAGTACGGCAGCACGGGCTTGCTCTACGGTACAGCCATGCAAATCTACCGCTTCAAACCAACGTATTTTACCTGCTTTTAAATCTTCAAAAACCTTATGTTGCAATGTCGCAATGCGATAACTCAAATTCGCTTGACTGGCAACTGGGTTGAGCATGGCTTGTGTGTCGGAAAGTTCAGCCATTTCAGATTCAGTTGGACCAACAGCCGCTGCTCGCTTTGCTAAAACCTGAGCATCTAATTTCTTTTTCGGACTTTTGGCAATTTGAGCGATATTGCCGACATCCATTTTGTGTACGCCTTGCATGGATTTTAGAAATAATTCGGCATCATCGGGTTCAGCCACCACCGCTTGCTTTTGAGTTTCAGCCTGCTGCTCAATCGCTGTTGAATGGGGATGATTGATTTGCTTTTTAAAGGCTTTCAGTAAGTTGTACTGATCTTTAGAAAGCGATGAATCATGTTTGCTCATAATTTTCAGACATAACTGCAAGATAAGGTTTAAGCGGCAATTATAATCTGAAATTGCTGTAAATTGAACTGAATTACATTCAAAGGCTGTTGTATGTAATATGAACAGAAAATGTGGATTAGCTGCTTTATCTATGTATTTAAATATTTATTCTTTGGGTCAGAAAATGTTTGATATTGATTGTTCAAGTACCTGAAGAGCCGACTAAGTCGTGATTGCCTAGTTTAGAAACTTTTATTTTAATTGATCTTATGGAAGGGTGGGCTTGAATTGAATGCTGATGAAGTAGCCATCAGAGTACAACGTTGACTCTGATGGCATTCAGCTTAAATTTCGACAGGCTGACCAAATAATGCGCTAAAAGCATGGTCTGGACGTGGTTGCTTCATGAAGCTTTCGCCCACCAAGAAGCTGTGAATATCATGCTCTTGCATCATCTTCACATCTTCTGGGGTTGCAATACCGCTTTCAGTAATGAGCAAGCGAGAAGGATCGAGTAATTTCTTCAAACGAATTGATGTATTTAAATCCACATCAAAAGTTTTAAGGTTACGGTTATTTACCCCTAACAAGCAGCGCTCAGAAAGTTGTAATGCACGTTCAAGTTCTTCCTCATCATGCACTTCAACCAAAACATCCAAATGATGCTCAAACGCTGTTTTTGACATTTCTTCTAATTGTTGGTCCGACAAGCAAGCCACAATCAGTAAAATACAGTCAGCATGCAGGGCACGCGCCTCGATGACATTGTACGGGTCGACTAGGAAGTCCTTACGCAGTGCAGGCAAAGCACAGTGTGTACGCGCGATTTGAATATTTTCATCTGCACCTTGGAAAAAATCGACATCAGTTAAAACTGACAGGCAAGCCGCACCCGCTTGTTCATATTGTGCTGCAATTTCCGCAGGATTAAAGTTTTCACGAATAATCCCTTTTGAAGGAGAGGCTTTTTTGATTTCAGCAATCACACCAGGGCGTTTGTGAATCAGAGCTTGAGCAAAACCACGCACGGGTGTTGCTTCTTGTGCCCATTGTTCTACATCATGCAGGCTACGTTGCTTGAGGCGTGCTGCCAGTTCTTCATGTTTACGATCAACAATTTTACCTAAAATTGTATTTACGATATCGACCATGTGAGCATCCTTCCTTAAGCTTCGTATTGTTTGAGTGTTTTGGTAAATTCAGATAGCACACTCATTTTTTCTAAAGCCTGCCCACCATAAATAATGTCATGTGCTAAAGCTACGCCTTGTTTATACGTTTTGGCTAAACCTGAAACATAAATGCCTGCACCAGCATTTAAGGCAATCATGTCTGCGGCTTTGGCACCACGATCAGATTTTTTTCGGCCCAGCGCATCTTTAATCAGGGCTAAACTTTCAGCAGAATCTTCAATGATTAAGCCTGTGAGGGTTTGCGATTCAATCGCAACATCTTCAGGATTAATTATCCATTCAGTCACTTCACCATCTTTGAGTTCCGCAACATAAGTCGATGATGCGAGGCTAATTTCATCTAGTCCGTCTTTAGAATGCACCACCATCACGTGTTCAGCGCCAAGTTGCTTCATCACTTCTGCAATTGGGCGGCACAATTCATTCGAGAATACGCCAATCACCAAACGCTTTACTCCAGCCGGATTCGTAAGCGGGCCGAGTAAGTTGAAGATGCTACGGATACCGAGTTCCTTACGTGGACCCACTGCATATTTCATGGCTTTATGATGGTTGGGTGCAAATAGGAAACCAACGCCAACTTCACGAATGCAACGCTCAGTTTGTTGCATGTTCAAATCAAGATTAATGCCTGCTTGTTCTAACAAGTCGGATGAGCCAGACTTGGTTGATACACCGCGGTTACCATGTTTGGCAATAGTGGCACCAGCCGCAGCGATGACAAAGGCTGAAGCGGTAGAAACGTTAAATAAGTTTTGTCCATCACCACCTGTACCGACAATATCAATCAGGTTGGGTACATCACTCACATCAATTTTTGTGGCAAACTCACGCATCACGCGTGCAGCAGCCGTAATTTCATCAATGCTTTCGCCCTTTAAGCGTAGCCCCATCATTAATGCACCAATCTGTGCATCAGTGGCTTCACCACTCATGATGGTGCGCATGACCTCTTCCATTTGAGTCTGGGTAAGATGGATATTTTTGGTAATATGATTTAAAGCTTGTTGAATATTCATTTATGCATAAATCTCTAAAAAGTTTTTGAAGATTTGGTGACCGTGTTGGCTAAGGATTGATTCAGGGTGGAACTGCACACCTTCGACAGGCAGTGTCTTATGTTTTACGCCCATAATTTCTTCCATTGAGCCATCAGCTTCTTGGGTCCAGCAAGTGACTTCTAGGCAATCTGGCAAACTCGCTTGATCAATCACCAAAGAGTGATAGCGGGTTGCAGAGAATGGGGAAGGTAGATTGCTAAAAATTCCCTTGTCACTGTGATACATGTCCGATAAACGCCCATGCATGACGGTTTTGGCGCGAATAATATTGCCGCCAAAAGCTTGTCCGATACTTTGATGACCTAAGCACACACCCAACAATGGAATTTTTCCAGCAAAATGTTGAATGGCTGGAATAGAAATGCCTGCTTCAGTAGGTGAGCAAGGTCCCGGACCAATGACCAAATACTTCGGTTGCCATCGTTCAATGTCTTCCAAAGTCACGGCATCATTACGGACTACGTTCACTTCTTGGTTCAACTCGCCAAAATATTGCACGATGTTGTAAGTAAAGGAGTCATAATTGTCGATCATGAGAAGCATTTCAGATGTAACCTCTTGAGTTGCATAATTTTATCGCTTTGTACTTTTATCGTTACTCATCTAGTTACTCATTTAAAAATGAGTGCCATGGTGAGGCAGCATAAAAAAGCCTGCTAAGCGCAGGCTACTTTATCAGTTTTTAACTGTCTTGTGATAATTTCATACACAATCATCATGCTAGGAAGAATTTAATTGCTATTTAAACCCAAGTGCATAATCCGAATTTTGGTTTCTTTAATGGCATCTTTTACTTTCTGTTGAAAGTCCTGCATATGCGCTGTGTTTAAATGCTGCTCCAAATGAGCTAAAGATTGCCATTTTTCAAACATAATAATCGAATTTGCAGGTTTGTACTGGAAACTGGCGTTACTGTCTTGATCAATATAAAGCTCATAACCAAAACAACCTGCTTCCTGTAGCACTTTAGGCGTGACATCCTTAAACGCATTCAGGACAGTTTCAAAATGTGCTGTACCTTCATGAATTTGAATTTCTGCAATGACAGTTAACATGGCGATGTCCTTTATACCGTAAAAATCGTGTCTAAGTGTGAGCGATAGGCTTCTAAATATTGAGGTACATTTGGTGCTTTAATGACATCATTGACAATGAAAGTTTCTAAACCTTGCATACCTAAAAATTGATTTGCTTTGTGAAAGGGCAGATAGACACCATCGACACCGACTCCTTCAAAGAACTGTTCTTGATCTTCAAATGCTTCAATCGGAGCATTCCACGTGAGAGAGAGCATATATTTTTTGTCGTGAATTAGCCCACCTGATCCATATGTCTTAGTTGCATCACTACGTGAACGTCCATCATTGGCATACAACGTACCATGACCAATGGTAAAAACATCATCGATATATTTCTTCATAGTCCATGGAGCGCCCATCCACCAACCTGGCATTTGATAAATAATTACATCCGCCCAAACATAGTTTTCAACTTCTTGCTGAATGTCATATTCAGCATCTGTTCTGGTAATGCGGACATTGTGTCCCTGTTGGCTTAAATGCGTGTTTGCGAAATTGGCTAGTGTGTCGTTAAGTTCGCCATTTGAATGCGCGAATTGTTTTGCACCGTTGACAATCAGAATGTTTTTCATTGGATGAATCAACCAAATTTTTTGAATTGGGCAAAAGTATAAGTAAGTCTTTGATGCTGAAAAATCGATGAATCTGCAAAATATTATTGATTATAAGTCAATAATTGGATTTCAGCTTTAACCCATGTTGATCAGTCAGCATTGTACGAGGCATAACTTATGTTTTGCTGTACTAAAAAATGCATCTTTTATTTCTAAGTACTCATTTAAATGTGGACCAGTATTAAGATTTAATCAAGATATTGATTTTTAATCATAAATTTAGATGAGTATAGAGTTCGCTATATAAATCTTAACTTGTATACAAGATAGGATGCATAAAGTGAGCATACTTCAATCTCTCGGTTGGAGCATTGCAGAATGGCAAAATGCCTATAAAACACAACAAATTCAATTGACGGATTTAATTAACTGCGTGCAGGCTTTTGATACAGAAGATACCGCTTAGATTTCCCTTACGACTCCCCAAATTTTGCAACAACAAATTGAAGAATTAGAAAAACACAGTGCAACAAGTACAGCATTATTTGAACAGTTTCCCCTGTATGGCATTCCATTGCTGTCAGTTTTTCATCAACAGCAGGTTGTATGCTTTTAAAAGATATTGTGACTGAAGATGCGAAAACTGTAGGTTTGCTAAAACAGGCTGGTGCGATAGTGGTGGGTAAAACCAACCTTGATCAATTTGCAACAGGCTTGGTTGGTACGCGCTCTCCATTTGGTGTAGTCCCAAATAGTTTTAACTCTGAGTATGTCAGTGGTGGTTCAAGTTCAGGTTCTGCCAGTGTGGTGGCACGTGGTTTAGTACCATTTTTATTAGGGATAGATACCGCAGGTTCTGGTCATGTAACTGCCGCTTTTAACAATATTGTCGGGTTAAAATCAACCAAAGGACGCTTTTCTAATTATGGTTTAATGCAAGCCTGTAAAAGCATAGCCTGCATTTCTGTATTTGCCTTAACAGTAGACGATGCAGAAGTTGTGGCACAAGTGTTGGAACAGTTTGATGTCCGTGATAGCGATTCACGACATCATCCTAAAACGGCACCTGCAAAATTATCTTCGGCTCTTAATTTTGCGATTCCAAAAACCTTGCAATTCTTTGGCGATGCGCAAGCAGAGTAGGCTTTGAACAGCAAGATTATCTGAATGATATTAAACAGCTTTCATAACTAAATGAAGATTTTCACTGTACTTTGGTTCGGGCAGCAGGCAATAATGAGATGGCGCGGATTCACCTAGACTTAAGTGAAAAAATACGGATTATTCGCCGTTTAGATTTTTTAAAACAGTACCCTATTGAAGCCACTTATCAGGAACATCAATATATTTTAAACCTGATTTTTGAGCAAAAAACTGAAGACGCAATCGCGGAAATAGCCACCCATATTCTGCAAAGTCGGGATGAGGTGAAAAAGATAACCTTACACATGTTGGATCCGAGCCAGTTTGTTTAAGTGTGTATTCAATATCAGTTTAAAAATGAATTCGACAGTAAATGAGTGGTTAAGCTCTGCATGTAACGAAAGTGAAGATTTTGTTATACTATTACATTGATCTTCACCTTTCGTTTGGCTTGCGAGCATCTCATTTTGAAACTGTTAACCCCACAAAAATCCGTGCCTACCCATATTATTTCTGGATTTTTAGGTGCAGGAAAAACCACATTACTGAATAGTTTATTGGCACAAAAGCCTGAAGATGAAGTCTGGGCAGTCTTGATGAATGAGTTTGGTCAAATAGGGGTGGATCAAAACCTGCTTCCGCAAGCCGAAGGCTATGCCGTGAAAGAGCTTTTAGGCGGTTGTTTGTGTTGTAGCAGTCAATTGCCAATGCAAATTGCATTATCGCGGTTATTGTCTGAAACTCAGCCGGATCGTTTATTTATAGAACCTACAGGTTTGGGGCATCCAGCTCAACTGTTAGAACAACTGACTGAACCACATTGGCAAAACCAAATTCAGATGTGTGCTTTGGTCACGGTGGTGGATGGTTCGCGTTTGCATGAACAGGAATGGGTGAAACAGAACCTGTATGCTGATCAGTTGAAAGCCGCACAAATCGTAGTGATTTCACATATGGAACATATGCAAGCCGCTGATGAAGAGGCTTTACAACAGTTGCAGCAGGAATATTTGGCTTATGCCCAGACATGGCTAAAACCTACTTTGGGGCAACTCCAACTGATAGAAATTGATTTGCCATATCAAGGTGTGCAACGCAAAATCCAGCCATTAATTCAAATTCAGAAACAGTACAATAATGAGTCAGCATTACCTGAAATTAAGCAGTTACCCTATCATTATGTAGAAACTGCACAGGGTTATAGTGTGGCAGGGTGGAAGTTTTCCAAGCGTTGGCAATTTGATTTCTACGATTTACTGGACCTGTTATGCGAGCAACAGCAGTGGCTCAGAATCAAGGGCATTTTTAATACCAATCAAGGTTGGAAAAGTTTTAATTTCAATCCGAATCAGTTTAATTATCAGTCTGCACCTGAAAATATCGATAACCGTATTGAAGTGATTGTACAAACTGAACGAGATTGGGCGTTATTCGAAACTCAGTTACTTGCCTGCCGTATAGATAGTGAAACGGACTAAAACTGTTCAGCAAAATTGTGTTAAATCTTATATGCTAGGCGCCAAAATTGAGGAACATTTCATGGCGCTAAAAGCAACAATTTATAAGGTAGATTTAAATATTGCCAACATGGATATTCACCAATACGGTGATTATCAATTCACGATGGCATTGCACCCATCTGAAACGATTGAACGCTTGATGGTTCGAATTTTGGCATTTGCACGTTACGCGAGCGAACAGTTGGAATTTACCAAAGATCTATTTGAAACTGATGAGCCTGCATTGTGGTCAAAAGACCTGACTGGGCAGTTGGTACAATGGATTGAAGTGGGTTGCCCTGATGAAGATAAAGTCAAGAAAGCCAGTGCACGTTGTAAGTCAGTTGCCGTGGTTACTTATGGTACAGCCGTGGACGAATGGTACAAGCGCAATAGCAAATTAAAAACCCTCAGTAATGTTGAAGTTTGGCAATTATCGCCAGCGACTACCGAAGCCATTCAGCAATTGTGTGAACGTACCATGCAATTACAGCTCAATGTGATGGATGGTGAGTGGACGCTCATTGGGGATCATGCCCAAGCTCAAATTGAGTGGATTCAGTTACAGTAAAAATAAGTGATTGTGAGGAGTAATGAAGATGTCAAATGAATTAGAAATTATTGATTTAGTTGTAGGCGAAGGTAAAGAGGCGGTAAAAGGCGCTTTAATTACCACGCATTATACAGGTTGGTTAGAAGACGGAACGAAGTTTGACTCTTCGCTTGACCGTGGCAACTATTTTGAATGTGTGATTGGTACGGGCCGTGTGATTAAAGGTTGGGATCAAGGCATTATGGGCATGAAAGTGGGGGGTAAACGTAAACTGATTGTACCTGCGCATTTAGCCTATGGTGAGCGAAAAATGGGTAATATTATTCCAGCCAACTCGAATTTAATTTTTGAAATTGAATTATATGACGTGAAAACACGTGACTAATAATATTTGAAAAATAAACCATAGCATGTTTGGGAAAAAGCGTGCTATGGTTAAAATTGCTACTGAAAATAAACGGTTTTTAGTACATTCTATTTTATATTAAAAATCAAATTCGCGAATAAGGAATAAACGCGACTTGAAGATAACAATATTTAAGCCATATGCGATATTGCATTTTATCCTTTATGCGCTGACATGTTTCATGTTGCTCTTACAGCAATCCAGTTGGGCACTGTATGAACCAGTTGCCGAGTCTTATTACGCGTATCAAAAGAATATTAATTCAGTCTCATTTGAAGAAAATACAACCACGTATTTGTCAGGACAATGGCAGTATTATCCAAAACAATTATTGCAAACCGCAACACCGACCAGACCTTCTGGAACCGTGATTTTACCGATTTCCTTTAAAGAAATGGGTTATCCGCAAAATACTTATGGAACTTTTATCGGTCACTTTAAGATACCGAAAGAATTTATTGGACGCCGTATTGCCATTTGGATTCCAAATCAATACGGTGCCTATCGAATGTATTTAAATGGTGACTTTCTATTAAGACTAGGTGAGGTTGGTAAAACAATTCAAACTCATAAAACCGAGAATACCCCACGGTTTGCCTATTTTATTGCTGAGAATGAATATTTTACAGTCACCATGCAGGTATCAAGTTTTCAAAGTTTACATGGTGGTTTAGAAAATCCAATGCGAATTGGTGTCAGTAAAACAGTAAACTATCAGTTTCAACAATTAATGATGAGCATTGCGGGCGTATGCGGTGCAGTGATTGGTGTTGGTGTATTTACAATATTGTTTGCCTTTTTTCGTGGGGTCAGGAATGGCCAAAGCCAAGGCTTTTTGGTATTTGGTAGCTTTATTATTTTTTTAGCCTTACACAATTTATTTTCTGCACCTTATGTGTATACGGTGTTCACCAATATTGATTGGTTATGGGGAACACGGCTCGAATATATTTTTACCTATCTATCGGCGTTCTTCTTTATCAATTACATGTTTTTACTCAATCAGCGTTATTTACATCCCGCAGTTTTTACGATTGCTGTATTTGTATTGAGTTTCGACATAGTGATTACCTGTTTATCAATGCCATATGTTTTTGAAAAGTTGGCATTTTATAGTTTTCTTTTGGGAATCATTGTGGTGCTGAACTTCGCTTACGGGTTCTATCAAACCATAAGCAGACATGAGCCATATTCCACCATTAATTTATGGGCAGTGGTATTGTTGTGTGTCACTTTTCTACATGACTTTTTACTCAATTTAAACTGGATTGATTCGGTTAATTTATCCTTTGCTTCGACCAGTTTTTATGCCTTTTTGATTATGGTGCAACAATCTAAGAATTATGCGTATCACTCCGATCGAATTGAGAAGTTGAATAATAATTTATTAGAACTGAATTCCTCATTGGATCAAAAAGTAAGAGAACGAACCGTCCAGTTAAGTGAGCTAAATGAAAGGCTAGAATTACAGGCGAAAACAGATGCACTGACAGGGGCTTTTAACCGCCGTGCTTTGAACGCCGAAATTCAGCGTCAGTTTAATGAAACTGCCCAACAGCATAATGCTGTGTTGGCATTTGCGATGTTGGATGTTGATTATTTTAAAAATTATAATGATTATTATGGACATCTAAAAGGGGATGAAATCCTGCAACAATTGGTGCAAGTGATTCAAAGTAATTTACCAGAACATGCCTATTTGGCACGTTATGGCGGTGAGGAGTTTGCGGTCATATTACGAAATATGCCTGTAGTGGTGGTGGAAAAATCATTGCAGCATTTGCTTCATATTATTCGCGAACATCAGTTTGAACATATGAACCGAGGGGATATTAAACAATACGTTACCGTCAGTATTGGCGCTGCCTATATGGATCGAAATCGTCTTTATCATGATATTCATGAACTAATGAAAGCAGCCGATCAGCAGCTTTATCTCGCCAAGAATGCAGGGCGAGATCGACTGGAAATGTAAAAGACTAAATATATTTAATCATGGGGATCGTGTGTTGTTCTGGCGTGGCATATGCACGGATTTGGAAACCATGCTTTTGGTAAAACGACATTGCTGTTTGGGTACTATCGAGTGTAATTTGTTGCAAACCTTTCAGTTTTAAATGGGAAATGGCACTGTTGAGCAAGGCAGAACCAATACCCTGATGCTGCATTTCTGGCAGCGTATAATTCAGCAATATTTTGCCAGTGTCACTGACCATAATAAAGCCGACAGTCTGTTGATTGATGCTATAAATCCAACTGTCGTTATAATGCATCCATAACAATAAATGACTATGCGTTTTGTTTTCCAGCCAAGCCTGAATTTTACTTTCCACACGTTGATGATCTTGTACACAAGAACGAATACTTTCCTGCAATACATGAAGAATCTCAGGAATATCCTGAATTTTTGCTGCCCTAATCATTGTTTGTTCTTATTTCCTGAAAACAGGCTTATTTCATGTGAATTCGTGACATTGGAACAGTAGAGATTTGTTGTTTTTTTGGTGTGTTTTAGGGTTGATCTTTTAATAAAAAGTAGCCTTCAAACTTGAAGTAAATCACAAATTTGAACGAACTGTATATGCATTTAACTGATTTTTAAGATAATTGGACTCATCCAAAATATAAAACAGCGTATGATATAAGTGACTGTAATGCTGAAAATATGCCTGAATAGGGGGACAATATGTTTAAAATTATTGTTTTGTGTTTATTAGGCTTTGCCCTGACAGCAGCGTGGCAAATTTTTATCAAAATCAAAGTGACTGAAAAGTATCGTGCTCGCTATTTTTCTAAAATCCTACCTAAAGATGTTCAAACTGAGCTAACGCAAACAAAAGTAAGAGAAAGCAAAGTAATCGAAATTGAATATTATGATCAAGTGCTGTTTGATGATGCTGTGCAACAGTTTTTTGAACAAAATATACATATTCGTGACATTCACGCGGCGGAAGAAATCCAACATAATCTGCTCAAAAAATTACCCGCCAAAGCGTTAACCCAAATTCGTAAGTTAGATTTAAATGAGTGGTCGATTTATTGGAATTTCTATGACCAGTCACTCGAATATTATGTTGGAAAGTATGGCGTGTTTTGTAGCCATGTTGACCGAAATGGTGCGGAACATAAGTCTGAGTTTAAGATGCATCCTCAAGCCAAAGATCTCGTCTCTTAATCGTGTCAAAAGTTTAAAAATCGCCTTGTCTGCCTCTTTTATTGCAACTTGCGTTCTATCAAAAATTTCTCATAATGTGCCATCGGTTTTTAAAGTGAATCATTGATGTCTGGACTGGAAATTTTTGCTGTCATCATCAGCGTGATTGGCGTGGCGTTAACCATTAAACGCAACATGTGGTGTTGGTGGTTTAACTTTCTCGCCTTCGTTTTATATGCTTATTTGTTTTATACTTTTAAATTGTATGGAGAAACCATTTTACAGTTTTTCTTTATGGTGGTGAATTTCTACGGGTTTTATCATTGGCTAAAAGGTAAGCAACAAGACCATGATATCCGTATCGAGCCGATTAAAACTAGTACGGTAATTTGGCAAATGTTGCTGGCTGCGCTGGCTGGACTAGCCTTTGGCTTAAGTCTGAAATTCTGGACAGATGCAGCAGTACCGATGTTAGATGCGCAATTGGCAGCATTTAGCTTATTGGCAACCTATTGGACCAGCCGCAAGCATATTGCGACATGGGTACTTTGGGTATTTGTTGATATTGTGTATGTTGGGATGTTTATTTATAAAGACCTGTTTTTGACCGCAGGTTTATATGCAGCCTTTGTTGGCTTAGCGGCTTTTGGTTGGTCGCAATGGATTCAAGTCCAAAAGAAACAACAATTGGCAGGCACGGAAGCTGCATAGTTGGGGGTAAGCGGATGTTGATCCATTTTAATCAAGCCAAGTTACAGCAGTTTGATGAACTTGCTCAAAAAATTATTCAAAATCCAGAACAATATTTACAATTTGATTCTGTTTCAGACTTTTATCAAGCAGCTTGGCTTGACCTATTTCCTAAAGGTACGACTTGGGCTGCAACAGGTTTAGATGATGGTGCAACAGAATTCTATGCCATCATTGAATTTCAACAACATTATTTAAAGATCAATTGCTTATCAGAAATCAGTGTTACTTTTGGCATTTCCAATACGTAAAACAAAAAATAGGTCAATGACAGTCTAAGCAGAATTGAGTTTAATGAGCCATAATATCAACGTATAGTGAACGTTGTTTTGTAATAAAATACTTGTACTTTTCCAACAGGACAAAACAAAAAATAAGGAACCATCATGGCACATCAGTTTATTGTCAATGCAACCATACAGGGTGTATCTCTAGAAGAATTTAAACGTTTAACAGCCGATACTAGTTTACATGAACAAGTTTGCCGTCGAATTCCAGGTGAACATTTAGAAATTTTAGAATCAAAAAAAGTAGGGGACATCTACACCCTTAAACGTGCTTATAATTTAGATGTAAACATTCCAGACATTGCCAAAAAACTATTAAAAGATGCATTCCGCTTACACCGTACAGATGTTAGTAATCTCGAAGCGATGACATCTACTGTCGATTTAGGTGCAAATTTACCTTTACATGCCAGTTGCAACCGTTCGGTTAAAGGTTCAGATCAGCATATTGAATTTCAATTGGAATGGACTGTCAAAGTAAAAGTCCCTTTAATCGGTGGATTGTTAGAAAAACATGCTGAGGGTGAAATTCGTAAGTTCAGTGAAATTGAATTGACGATTGTTGAAGACGAGTTAAAAAAGAATTTAACCGTTTAAGTTTATTTGGGGCTGAGATAAAAGCAAAGGGCGCCAGCTTGATGGCGCCCTTTGCTATTTCAAGCGCTTAGGCTTGATTGACTTAGATATTTTAATATTTAGCTTTTTAACTTCGCCAACGCTTTTTTAAGCGGAAGTTTATCTGTAGCAAAGCCATAAATTGCAGCAAACGGTAGTGCTGTTCGTGCCAAATAAGCTACACGCCATAATCCACCATGATTGGCCCCCTGCATCATCAACTCTAATGGATGATCCATCACTGTTTCAGGATTTGCGACTGATTCAGGGTTACGTAAATCATGAATCCACAGTGCTGCCATAATGGCATTGGTCGTTTCAGGTTTAAACGCTTCGACATCAAATAAACTGGCACCATTAAATGCGGCTTTTAGCAGCGGATTTTTCGTCACCGAGTGTGTGGTGGTTGATGGGGCAATATTAATACTCACGCGTTGCCCTTCATGACGGGCTAAAGTTGCACGCCATTGCTGAATTCGTTTCGCCAATGCGTAGTTTGGGCCTTGCTCAATCACTAGGCAGTCTGCAATGCCATAAGCTTGACCATTGTCAGATTTAATCAGGTCGTGCAGGTTTTTCTGGAAAAAATGCTTTAACGATGCTGTTGCCACGCCCTTGGTCAACAACTTCTGCATTTGAGAGCGATAACGGAATTTATTTGCTGAAGATTCAACTACCTCTTTAGGTACCGCATAGACATCGGTTGGCGTACACATAAACATTAAGCTGGTATCGGCTTTTTGTTCACTAACGACTTTCATAATGCTGTCCATTGCCATCGCAACACGGACATGCTTCTCGCCATCGAGATAAGCAATTGCTGCTAAATCTAGTTGATGTTGGCTTTGTAATAGCCATTGGGCAATTTCAGGAGTTTGGGTGAGTAAATTTGCCCCAAGCTTGGCACTGAGTTCACGAGTTGGCGTTTGATCAGGAAGAGAAGTCTGACTTGGCGCATACAAGGTCGCGTTACCATTTTGAATGGTATTGAGAATTTTTTGCCAAACTTTGGTGTTGGGTAAATCTACTGCCACAATATTGGCTTTCCATTTGGACAGCCATGTGAGTGGACCTGCCTCAGAACCTGCACCAAACAGTACCATGGTACGGTCAGAAAGATCGAACCATTCAGGATGTGCATTGGCTAAACGTAAGGCATCTGCATGAGAAGGTTCAATAATGCCGTCATCTTCCCATTTTTGAACTTGCGCAAGTAAAGCTTCACCTTTCAGATTTTGCCCGTGATAAGGAATGTACCATTCAGGCTCAGCTAAACTTTCGCCTTTTAACTGAACAGTATGCAACTGAGCTAAGGGCACATCCATCATGTCTTTTAATAAATAACGTTGACCATTACGGTAAAACTCAAAACTATGTTCTGCTTTATGCAGACCTTGCTTGGCAATAGTAATGGGATTACTACAATTACGAATGCCATGTTCGACCAAGGCTTTAAAGTATTTAGGATAGTTTTTACGCCATTTCTTTTCTTTTAGCACTTGCTGGGCAGATTGATTGTCTACAATCGATAATGCCTCAGCAATAATTTCCTTGCCTGTGCGAGTTGTACTTGGTTTTTGAGTATCGGGTTGAACAGGGAACTGTAGACCCTCTAAAGTGCTGGACATGCAAAAAATCTCGTCTGATTACAGTATTAATATACAGATGTATTCATTATCTATGCCAAATTAAAGTTTGGGGTGGCATTAACTACCAATTTATGTCCCAAGCGTCTAAAGTTTTAAACTCAGTTGTTGAGAGCTTGGAACAGCGCAAGGACGCTTACACATTTTGAGGGAACTAAGTTGAAATCGTCTGGTACTCTCAGTCAGGGCAATAGACCGAGAGTCAGAGGAAATTCAATTTAAGCGATGACTAACAACGCCCTTTCTTGGCTTGACCCGGTGGGCAGAAATCACCGCCATGTTCGTAGTGTCCTAAGTTGCCATTTGGATCAACCACAATACTGCCTTCGCGTGTATGTACTGCACAAGCCGTTAGGACATTTAAACTGAGACAAGTGGCGATAATCATGAGAAATTTATACATATATTTATTCTCCATATTCTATTGTTTTAAGCTTAATTTTAGAGAAATCACTTTATTGTTACGATTTATTTTATGTAAAAGATGTAATCAAATAAAATTTTATGTTTAAAAGTGAAAAGAAAATGGACAGAGACGGTTAATGTCTCCATCCATTCATCAATGATATAAAGCCTTGATTAAAAATATTTAAAATGGCAATTGAGTTAGTTTATTGAAGAAGTGTGGAATTAAACGTGGCTCAAGTAAAATGGTCACAACGACGCCATATGCTGCGCCCCATAAGTGCGCACTATGGTTAATATGAGAGTTACCTCGTTTGCCTGACCAAATGCTATAGGCAATGTAGAGCACCGCAAAAATAATGGCAGGAACAGGAATAAAGAATACAAAAATCAGCTTCCATGGTTCAAATAGGATGTACGCAAAAAGAACTGCGGAAACTGCACCAGAAGCACCAAGGCTGGCCCATTGAAAGTCATTTTTGTGCTTTAAGTAACTTGGTAAAATGGCAAAAATTAATCCACCCAAATAAAACAAGGCAAAGCCAAGGTCATAAAAGTACTGACGATAAAAGCTTTCAATAATACTCCCAAAGAAAAACAGGGTGATCATATTGAACAATAGATGAGCGCCATCGACATGAATAAAACCGTGCGTGATAAAACGGTCATATTGTCCTTTTTGCATTGCTGGTGGCCAAAAGATCAATCGACTCATCAATTTCTGATTGGAAAACGCCAGAAGTGAAACCACCACAGTAATGATAATCAGCGCTACAGTATGGTTGAAAGGCAGATTTAGCATATAGAAAAGGTTCAATTTTTAATGACTCAAGCTCAATAATGCCATTAATTGTTTAATTGCACAGGACTTTTAGAATAAATCCGACAATTTTAGTTGATTTTTTTTAATTTAGCCGCATCTTCAGTTAAAATGGCAACTTCAGCTAGAGGAAATATTGTTATGTCGACTGAGAACACCAGCACTGCAGTTGCAGAAGAAATTCCAAACTTATTGATTACACCAACTGCACAAGAGTATTTACGTGATTTATTGGCGAAACAAAATACTCCGGGTATTGGTGTACGCGTTTTTGTGGAAAATCCTGGAACACCTCGTGCTGAATGTTGTATGGCATATAGCGCACCTGAAGAAGTTGTGCCAACAGATTATAAGCAAGACTATCCAGATTTCCCTGCCTATGTTGATGCACCATCTATTCCATATTTATTAGATGCAGTGATTGACTACAACAAAGACCGTTTTGGTGGTCAGTTGACTTTCCGCGCACCCAACTCAAAAGTGCCACGCGTTGGCCCTGATGCTTCTGTCGAAGAGCGTATTACTTATATTTTACAATCTGAAATCAATCCAGGTTTGGCAGGTCATGGTGGTAACTGTGCGTTGGTTGAAGTGGTTGAAGATGAAGAACATGGTTTAACTGCTGTACTTAAATTTGGTGGTGGTTGCCAAGGTTGTTCAGCGATTGATGTGACCTTGAAACAAGGGGTTGAAACGACGCTGAAACAGCATGTACCAGAGTTACAGCGTGTGATTGACCAGACGGATCATACTCAGGCAGAAGGTGCATATTTCAAGTAAATATTTGCATGAAATAAATAAAAAACCTCCATAGAATGGAGGTTTTTTTACGTCTGTTCAATATAAAACGATGAATAATATAAGCAATCAATACATGTTAATGATAATTATTATTAATAGTAATTGCATTTATATTTATGTTTGTTACACTCTGAAACCGAAATTTCACGTTTTTTTCTATCTTCCACATCTTTGGGATATTTGTATGAACAGACGTATTGTCCAATCAGCATTAGCACTTTCAATTTTGTCGGTCATGAGTGTGATGAGTAATGCTGAAGATTTACAGACAGAACAGCAAACTTCTTCAACTGAGCAAATTACGACACAACAAACAGATCCAACCAAACTCGAAAAAATTGTTCTGACTGCTGAAGAACAAGTAAAACAATCCTTAGGGGCATCTATCATTACTGAAGAAGATTTAGATAAGCTTCCTGTAGTGAATGACATTTCTGAATATGTTCGTCGTATGCCTGGTGTGAATTTGACGGGTAACAGCGCAACAGGACAACGTGGTAACAACCGCCAAATTGATATTCGTGGTATGGGTCCCGAAAATACCTTAATTTTGATTGATGGTAAGCCTGTTAATTCTAGAAACTCAGTCCGTTATGGTTGGCGTGGTGAACGTGATACGCGCGGTGACTCTAACTGGGTTCCCGCAGATGCAATTGAATCGATTGAAGTGTTACGTGGTCCCGCTGCTGCACGTTATGGTTCAGGTGCCATGGGTGGTGTGGTCAATATTAAAACTAAGAAAGTAACTAATGAAGTGCATGGTTCGGTAGAGCTGTATGGCAATCAGCCAGAAGATTCTAAAGAAGGGGCAACCAATCGTATTGGCTTTAATTTAAGTGGTCCGATTGTCAAAGATGTCTTGTCTTATCGCTTGTATGGTAATTACAACCAGACCGATGCAGATGCACCAGATATTAATCCTCTCACTGAGTCAGGAACGCGTGCAGCAGGTCGTGAAGGTGTAGAGAATCAAGATATTGCAGGACGACTGGCTTGGCAAGTGAATGATCAGCAAACCTTTTTATTGGATATTGCGACAGGCCGACAAGGCAATGAATATACAGGTGATATTCAAAACAGTAACTTTGATGCCGCTGGTACAGGTGGAAGCTTTAGCAATGCAGATTATGTCCGAGGCTTATTAGGGCAAGAAACCAATACCATGTATCGTGATAGTTATGCCTTAACGCATGAAGGAAAATGGGACTGGGGTGATACTAAACTCATCGCACAATACGATAAAACCAAGAATAAACGTATTCCAGAATCCCTTGCTGGTGGTCCAGAAGGAAGTCCAAATTCATTTAATAAAAAGACTTCAACTTTAGAAACATTACGTTTTAATGCAGAAACGAACATCCCTTTAGAGATTGTTGTTCCTCAAGTTTTAACCTTGGGTGCTGAATGGGTAGAAGATGATTTCACCGATCCATCGAGCACAGTACAAACCGATGCTTCTGGACTCATTAGCTTAGCTGCCGATCGTGAGAGCATGGAGTCTCGAATTGCTTCTGCCTATATTGAAGATAACTTTAAGGTGACAGATAGTACTGATTTAGTCCTTGGAATTCGTTTCGACGACCACAATAAATCAGGTTCGAATTGGAGTCCAAGCTTAAACATTACCCAGAAATTGGGCGATTACTTTACCCTGAAAGGCGGCATTGCAAAGGCGTATAAAGCACCAAATATGTATCAAACTTCAGAAGGATACTTATTATATACGCGCGGAAATGGTTGTCCGATTAAAGCTACGCAAATTTCTCAATGTTATTTAATTGGTAATGCTGATCTAAAGCCTGAAACATCTATCAATAAAGAATTAGGTGTTCAATTCGAAAAAGATATGGTCAATGCTAGCTTGACTTGGTTTAGAAACGATTATGAAAATAAAATTACAGCAGGTGAAACGGTTTTAGCCACTTCAACTGCGGGGCATAACATTTTACAGTGGGAAAATGTACCCGAAGCATTGATTCAAGGGATGGAGGGAAGTGTAACTTTAACCTTTGATAACGCAAGTTGGACCAATAATGTGACATATATGATGGATTCGGAGAATAAAAAGACTGGTAACCCGCTGTCGATTGTGCCGAATTATACGATTAACTCTATCTTTAACTACAACGTCACCGATGCCATGGATGTGAACTTTGTATATACCCAGTATGGGCGTCAAAAACCACGTCAATACGCAGAATCGAATACTGAAAATGGTGATATGAATGTTACGGCTGTGAAAAGTTATGGTATAGCAGGCATCAATGCGGGTTATAAATTCACGGATCAAATCAGTGGTCGTCTTGGTGTTAGCAATTTGTTTGATGAAAAGTTATTACGTGATAACTCAGTGAATCAAACTTACAACGAACCAGGTCGTGCTTATTATGCAAGTCTGAAATATCAGTTTTAAGTTGATTTAAAGGCAGAACCAAAAGGCGCTATTCAGCGCCTTTTTTCAAGATTGCTAAGGTACTGTCGGAATAATAGAACTTTTCTAAATAATGACGCGCACGTTGAGCTAGGTAATCTGTTTGCAGCATATTCTGAATAATCGGTTCTAACAGATGCTGTAACTGATTTTGGATTAATGCTTCATCAATATTTAAGTCTCTGAATAATAAATCAAAACTTCGGTCTTGATTGCGTGCATACCATGCAGAGATACCATCTTTCACTTGCTGTTCTAAGTATTCCGTTTGGCGCAAATGATCCCAAATTTCATGACCTAAGCCAACAGTTTGAGGCAAGTCATCAATCTCAATATAATTTTTTAACACATTGAGCGGAAGGTCTTTAATTTTATGCCATAAATTGGCTTGAAAATGATAAAGCTTATCGTCATTAAAATGCTGATTTAGCACTTGTTCACTCATTTGACTGAGTTTCTGAATATTTTTCTGTAAATAATGTTGAATGGCTTGATCTAAGTTTGAATCAGTCACACTTTCTAAAACCGATTTCCCCATTTTCATAAAACGAGAAACACCTGGCACATGCTTGACCATGACGGAGTTATCTAAATAGTCATGAATCGCGTGCTGAATGAGTTGTGTAATCATGGCAGAGAAAGATGGGTTGTTCACGACGGTATGAATTAAGCGTTGTCTATGCCCACTTTTACTGGCGACATATTGAGCAATTTTATCGACCGTAAGCACAGGAATTGCATCTGCGATTTTGGTCTGGTCATTTGTGGGATGAACCAAGGCAAAGCGAATATGCTCTGCAATTTGTTCAATTAAAAAATCACTGGCAGGCGTCTTTAAGATTTGCTGGTCAATCAATTGATGAATCTGCTCAACAGTCCAAATCTGTTTTAATTTTTGTTTTCTGAACCAATGATAAAATTCAACAAACTCATTTTTAATGGTTTCTGACTGAGTAAATTCATCATTTAAAAATTGTAGATGAGCTTCGATCAGTTGCTCAATCATGGGGTGTTTTTGCATAAAAATTCAAATTTAATGTAAGGGAATCAGTTGGTCTGCCAAGGGATTTTTCAGACTTTGGGTCTTTGCAAGAAACGGAAGATAGTAATTCGCAACTTGTTTATCTGCTTCCAACAAAGGCATATGACCTACATTATTCAGGATGACAGGTGCTTCGGCACGTTTCAACAGAGATTTTAATTCATCTGCAACCTCAACATTAAAAATTTTATCTTGTTTGCCCCATAAAATTAAAGTTGGTGCTTCTACATTGCGGGTAATTCTGGCAAAGGTTTCAGGGGTATAGATGCGATTTAATGTCGAAATTTGCTCAATGACCAGATTATTTCTACCTGCTTGTGCAATCAATAATTGCTCTTTAGCACGTTTGAGTTCGGGTGAAAGTTTCGGTGGATTTTGCATAATCTCATGGCGAACTTCGTCATAATCACCAGGTTTTGACACAATAATATGCTTTAAAAAATGAGGATCTCTCGTGTAAGGCGTGTTGGCTTTTTTATAGATGCCTGCACTATTTAACAGAAATAAGCTTTGCGTATCAAAAGGATATTGCGCAGCATAGAGCGTAGCAATTGAGCCACCCAAAGAGTGACCTGCAATATTCAATTTATTTTCAATATCAATGGCTTCGGCAAATTGTCGAAGGCTGGAGGTGACATTGGGAACAGCAATATCAAAATTTGAAGGAACTTTGGTGTCCCCATAAATGGGTAAATCAGGCACAATCACGTGATAGTTTGGCGTTAGATAAGAGGCGACACGGTTCCAGTTGTCACGATTTCCTCCAAACCCATGAATCAGTAAAACAGTAGGTTTTTGGCTCGATCCTCCTTCGTTATAGCTCCAAAGAATATCCCCTACTTTGAGGGTTTTGGTTTTTAATCCGGAATCTTCACGTTCTTGTTGTAAATAATTTTGTAGCGTAATTTGCTCAGAAGAAAGCTGTAGGGGTTTGGCAGAAGCAATATTGAGCAATGACATTGTAATGAGGATTCCTATTGCAGTAACAAAATGAAAAAAATATTGACTGCTTTGTGTCATTGACTTAAATCCTTGTTACTAAAATTCTGTTGTCGAAAATCTATTTTTGAAACTGCAAAAAAGCTGGAATTGGTATAAAGAATAATCTTTGACTTTATAAAGATCTATTGTAAATACAATCACTAAAATGTCACGAACAAGTTTATTGAGATGATTGATATAAAAACCCAATAATGTGATTTACTTCAATGTAATGGAAAAAGTGTTTGAACTTTTTTGCCAATCTAAAAATGCCTAGCAGTATTCTTTTTTGCAAGTGACATTCATTTTTGCTGGTATTAGAATATTGACACTTCAAATCATGGTGGAAAAAAGAATGCTAACGGCTCAAGAAGCATTAGACCGTCTTAAAAAAGGAAACCAACGTTTTGTTTCTGGGGAAACAACCCTCCCTAAACAATTGACGCACCAAGAACGTGCTGAAATGTCGGAAGATCAGAATCCATTTGCAATTGTACTGGGTTGTTCTGACTCGCGTGTTCCTGCCGAGATGGTTTTTGACCAAGGCTTAGGTGATCTATTTGTTATTCGTGTTGCGGGTAACGTGGTTGCGCCTTCGCAAGTGGGTAGTGTGGAATTTGCTGCTGAACGTTATGACTGCGCAGTGGTTGTTGTTCTTGGCCATAGCCATTGTGGCGCCATTCAAGCGACCATTGACACTTTAATGAACCCAGACTGTCCACCATCAAATAATTTAATGTCAATTGTGAACCGTGTGCGCCCATCTGTCGAAACTTTGATGCAGACTGAGCTGAAAAACGATTTGAAAAAACTTTCGAACCACGCCGTTCGTTCAAATGTATTTGCTTCAGTCAATCAATTACGCCATGGTTCGGCTGTATTGGAACAATTAATTGCGAAAGGCAAAATGATTGTTGTGGGTGCTGAATATTCATTAGAAACTGGCGAAGTGATTTTTTTTGATTTCTAAGACATCTGATCTATAAAAATATGGATGTGATTAAAGGCGCTTTATAAAGCGCCTTTAATGTATGGATAAGCGAGATTTAATAATTTTACTTGTGCTTGTGCATTGGGATGAATTAAATCGTTTTGCATTAAATTTTTATGACCTGCGATGCCTTCTAAAAAGAAAGGCAGTAATTTCACTTGATAACGTTGACTGACAATAGTGTAGTTTTGTTGAAAAGCCTTGCTATAAGCGGTGCCATAATTCGGTGGAATTTTCATTCCAAACAAAATAACTTTTGCTTTCGCCTTTTGGCTTTGCTCAACTAAACGTGCTAGATTTTGTTGAATC
This sequence comes from Acinetobacter tibetensis, assembly GCF_023824315.1. Taxonomy (NCBI): domain Bacteria; kingdom Pseudomonadati; phylum Pseudomonadota; class Gammaproteobacteria; order Moraxellales; family Moraxellaceae; genus Acinetobacter; species Acinetobacter tibetensis. The sequence continues at coordinate 1,031,770 of NZ_CP098732.1, forward strand.
ATTTGTGGTGGTTGACCACGCAAACCATCGTTTCCCCCCAGTTCGATGACCACAATATTTGGCTTATAAGTTGCAAGTAGTTTGGGTAAACGTGCTAAAGCACCACTGCTAGTTTCACCACTCACACTCGCATTGACCACTTGATGCTGTTTCGGATACTGTTGGTCTAATCGTTTTTGTAACTGTGTGACCCATCCTTGTTGTGGCTGTAGACCATAACCTGCGCTAATACTATCACCGAGAATCATAATAGTTTTAGCTGAGGTCAGCATTGGATTTAGGCAGAGCATTAGCCCTATCACTGAAGAATAAACGAATACTTTGAAACGATATTGACGCATAGTAACTGACGAAAACCTGAGCACAATAGAAGAGAGATTCATCATGCCACAAGCCGTAATTTCTGCCCAGAATTTGACACAAAAAATACAACTTGCAGATAAAAGTCTCTCAATTTTTGAAAATTTAAATCTCGACATTATGGAAGGTGAACAAATTGCCATTACAGGACGTTCAGGTTCTGGTAAGTCGACTTTGTTGGGAATTTTAGCAACTTTAGATCAAGCCAGTGGTGGTGAGTTAACCGTTTGTGGAGAAAATATTGCTGCGCTTAATGAAGAACAGCGAGCGCTTGTCCGTTTGAAGTATATTGGTTTTGTTTTTCAATCTTTTCAACTTTTACCGCACTTAACCGCATTGGAAAATGTCATGTTGCCTTTGCGTTTGCATGCTAATTTTCAATATGCAGAGGCAGAACAACGTGCTTTAGAGCTACTTAAAAAGGTCGGGTTAGAGCGACAGGCGGAGCAAACGCCAAAAGTACTTTCTGGTGGAGAACAACAGCGTGTGGCGATTGCGCGAGCTTTAATTAGCCAGCCTAAAATTATTTTTGCAGATGAACCTACGGGAAATCTAGACAGTCAAACTGCCAAAGACATTGAGCAGTTACTATTTGCTTTAAATCAGGAGTTAGGCACCACACTGGTTTTAGTCACGCATGATTTGAAATTGGCGAGACAATGTCAGCGCCATGTGCATTTATTTGAAGGTCAGTTGCATGAACACGTGCAGGGCGGTGATCACGCATGAGTGCTCTATTTCGACCTTTATTCAAGCAAAGTCTGAAAAGTAGCGGTATGTATTTGTTGATTATTGCTTTACTGCTGGCCATTAGCGTGACCACAGCACTCAAATTTAGTAATGAGCAAATCCAGAATGCAGTGACTTTGCAAGCCGCAGAGCTGATGGCCGCAGATTTGGTGTTGTCGGATCAGTCGGAAATAGAACAGCGTTGGAAAGATCAGGCGACTGCGTTACATTTAAAACAGTCGCAAGTCACTGTGTTTAACTCCATGGCACATACTGAGTCACAATTTGTCATGGTGAATGTTAAAGCTGTTGATGCACATTTTCCATTGCGAGGACAGTTACAGCTTCAGCCTCAACAGCAGGCGATTCAAAGTGGGGAAGTCTGGTTAAGTCCACGGGTGATGGATTTATTACAGGTGAAGTTGGGAGACCAAATTCAAATTGCAGATGGCACGTTTAAAGTCTCTGCAAAGATTCAGCATGATTCGAATCAGGAACTTGGTTTTTCGGGTTTTTCACCAACAGTGATGATTGCACAACAAGATATTGCACGAACCAACGCCATTCAAGTCGGCAGCCGAATTGATTACCGTCTACTGATGGCGGGCGATGCGAAGAATATTCAACAGTTTCAAACGCAATTTAAGCAGCAACAAGCAAAACAACAATCCACCGCTGTCAATACTGAAGATGCCAATGGGTTGAAACTGCGGAATGCTACTGAAGGTAATACGCGCTTGATGCGCCCAATTGAGAATTTAGATACCTTTTTACAGTTGGCAAATATCTTGACCATTTTGCTGTGTGGTATCGCGATTGCATTGACCAGTCAACGTTATGTACAGCAAAACCAAGACTATATTGCTTTATTACGTTGCATGGGGGCTTCCAAAGCCCAAATTTTAAAAGTCTACGCTTCTCTTTTGTTGGTTATATTAAGTATTTCCATTTTGATTGGGGTGTTACTTGGAATGGCTTTAGGGTATGGGTTGTTACAGCTTATGCTGCAACTGATTCCGAATTTGCAGCTTCAGTTTTCTGCATGGGCAATGTTGAAAGGACCATTACCGATTGCCATATTGACCAGCGCAGTGGTATTAACTGGTTTTATTTTGCCGAATTTGTGGCAATTGATGTACACCCCACCAATCCGAGTGATTCGTCAGCAAACGCAGTCTATGCAAGTTCTATTATGGACCTTACTGTCGGGCACACTGAGTTTATTTATTTTTAGTCTGATACTGACAGAGAATTTACTGTTAACCAGTTTGGTGATTGGTGGCATTATTGCCCTAAGTGTGCTCTTGTATGTTGTGGTCTGGCTGGTTTTAAAAGCTTTAAAACGCTTAAAAATGGCGGTTTCGGCCTATGTTAAAGTACCTTATCAGACTGCATTTCAGATTACCGCTTTGGCACTAGGACTAAGCTTGATTACAGTTTTGGCCGTCCTGCGTACAGACTTGTTAGAACGTTGGCAACAACAGTTGCCACAAGGTACGCCTAATCAGTTTGTGTATGGTTTGCCGCCATTTGATCTACCTCAGTTTAAACAGCAATTACAGGCACATGGCTGGAATAGCACACCATTGTATCCGAATATTCGAGGTCGATTGGTGGCCAAAAATGAACAACCTTTTTCGGAGCAATTGGTTAAAGAAAATAACTCATTACGCCGTGAGTTAAACCTGACGCAAAGTAGCAGCTTGCCAACAGACAATAAGATTGTGCAAGGACAAGCAAAATTTACTCATGTTGGAGAGGTTTCTGTCGAAGCGAAAACCGCGGCAGAATTGGGTATACAGGTGGGTGATCGGTTAAGCTTTAGTTTGCCTGAAGGCATGCTACATGCCAAAGTAGTCAATTTAAGAGAAGTTGAATGGGAAAGTTTTAGCCCGAACTTTTTCTTTATCTTTTCACCACAAACGCTCGATGAAAATGCAGGCAGTTATTTGGGGAGTTTTTATGTTCCAGAACAAGACAAACCAAAACTGATTCAATTAATTCAGCAATTTAGTAATACCGTCTTTATTGATGTGGGCTTAATACTGGATGAGATTAAGCGCTTGATGAATGTGTTGATTCAAGTCGTCACTATTCTTGCTTCATTGGTCAGTCTTGCGGGTATTTTGGTCTTAATTGCCTGTCTTAATTTATTGATGGATGAGCGAAAAAGGGAAGTTGCTTTACTCCGTTCATTTGGTAGCTCTAAGCGCATGCTCAAAAATATGCTGACACTGGAAATTGGCTTTATGGGGTTATTGGCGGGTATTGTGGCTTGTTTCTTTGCCGAATTGATCAGTGCAATTGCCAGTTATCGAATGAATCTAAGTATGCAAGTCCATTGGGAAATCTGGTTGATTCTACCCGTGAGCATGATGTTGTTATGCGCGCTGATTGGGCGTTATCGTTTGAGTTATCTCTGCGATATCCCACCTTTACAAAGTTTAAGAGAGATGAATCAATCTTAAGATTCCTCTCTCTGTCTTTAAAAATGGTAGCGTTGACGCATAGCCTGTAATAATTCAGCCCAAATCGGTTGAATCAGTTGAACTTGTTGCAGGCAATACTGGTATAGAAACCAGCAGCTCACGACGGCTACAGTTGTACCTAAAATGAAGCTTAGGGCAGGTTTTTGCCACTTTTGGCACAAATACCAAATACCTGCGAGAACCGCGCCCATTAGCATTCCGCCAACATGCGCAGCATTATTAATTCCAGAGATCGTGAGTCCAATCACCAAGTTAATGCCCATGACCATAATTAAGGTCTTTTTATCTAGAATAAAGCGTTGTTGTGGTAGAACAGGAAAGAGGGATAGTAAGGTTAAAGCACCACCTAAGCCCATCACAGCACCAGAGGCACCTGCGCTGACATGTGGCAGTAAAGAGGGATCAATCACCTGCTGATTCAACATACTTAGCGTGTCATGTATTGCCAAATAACCACTAAAGAGACTACCCATTAATCCTGCGGCAAAATAGAGCATGAAATAATAGAACCGACCAAAGAGTTGTTCTGCGACACTGCCAAAAATATACAATGCCCACATGTTTAACATTAAATGAATCAGCCCAAAATGAAAAAACATGCTGCTGAACAGGCGAGTGGGTTCCTCTAAAAAGGTTAAAGGTGCATAATCAGCTCCCCAGCGAATAGCATCTGCTAGGCTTGGATCGCTGACATTGACCCCTGAGACAATTTGCCAGAGGAATAAACCCACATTGATGGCAATGAAAAGGGTGGTGAGCCACCAATCCTGCATATTCAGTTTGCTTGGAACCCAAGGTGGTGTTGAATGAGACATGCTATTGTTTGACTTTGAATCTACATTTTAACCAAGCTTAGCACGAAAGAATGAAAATATTAGGAGCAACTTACTGACATGAAAGCTTTTTTTGTTCGAACTTTGTTAGTCATTGTCAGTTTGATTCTACTTGTACAGCTATGGATTTTTAGTAGTTTAGTCTGGTGGCGTACACATCCAGTTGAAACCACGATGTTTATGCGTCTAGATTACTGGTCTGAACCATCAAAACCAATTCAGCACACATGGCGGGATTATGATGAGATTAGTGATTATGTAAAACGCGCTGTGGTCACTTCTGAAGATGGAAAATTCATGCACCATCATGGTTTTGACTGGGAAGGCATGCAATACGCTTTAGAACGTAACCAAGACAAAGGCAAAGTGGTTGCGGGCGGATCGACTATTTCTCAACAGTTGGCGAAAAACTTATTTTTATACAATAAGCGTTCTTTTATTCGTAAAGGGCAAGAGGCTGTCGCCACTTGGATGATGGAGCTTATGTGGTCAAAACAGCGTATTCTGGAAGTCTATTTAAACTCGGTAGAGTTTGGGGAAAATATTTACGGGGTTGAAGCAGCAACACAGCATTATTTTGGCAAAAGTGCGCGAAGTTTAACCCGTGATCAGGCAGTATTTTTAGCAGCAATTTTACCTAATCCTAAATACTATCAAGATCATCAAAATGATCGAAAAGTCCAAATTCGTAAAAGAATGATTCGTAAATATATGCGTTATAGCCAAATCCCTTAATACGGCCTAATTCAGCGATCAGTATAAAGCAACATAAGCCCAAATTATTTTGGGCTTTTTTATGAAAATGTCACAAAATTGAAGCATACTTATGACTATACAGATAACGTCTTAAAATCATGGGTTGATTATGAATACGGCGGCACAGACTCCATTAGAGCCAGTTGAATATACTTATAATGATCGATTTATTAATCGGGAACTTTCAATTTTAGATTTCCATTTACGTGTTCTTGAGCAAGCTGTCGATCCGTTGCATCCATTGCTAGAACGCATGAATTTCTTGCTGATTTTTTCAAGAAATTTAGATGAGTTCTTTGAAATTCGTGTTGCTGGCATGTTGGAACAGTTGGATTTGGGCAATGAAAGTCATACCCCCGATGGTCTGACCCCAAAACAGGTTTTAGATCAAATTTCGCAAACGACACATGCTGCGATTGAACGCCAATATCGTATTTTAAATGAAGAAATCTTAGCGAAACTGCGCGAAGAAGATATTTGTTTTTTACGTCGTGGCGAGCTAACCCCCGCTCAATCTTCTTGGGTGAAAAAGTATTTCCAAGAACAGGTTGCTCCAGTATTAACCCCGATTAGTTTAGACCCTGCACATCCATTCCCACGTTTAGTTAACAAAAGCTTGAACTTCATTGTGACTTTAGAAGGTAAAGATGCCTTTGGTCGTCAAATTGATTTGGCTGTCGTACCTGCACCACGTTCATTGCCGCGTGTTGTACGCTTACCCGATGAGCTGACGGGTGGTAAAGAGCACCATGTCATGTTATCTGCGATTATTCATGAGCATGTTTCCGACCTATTCCCGGGAATGATCGCAACGGGTTGTTATCAGTTCCGCGTAACGCGGAATGCAGACTTGGCTTTAAATGAAGATGTAGAAGACTTAGCGAAAGCGTTAAAAGGTGAGCTAAATTCACGTCGCTTTGGTCGTGCGGTACGTTTAGAGGTCACTGAAAACTGCCCTAAACATATTTATGATTACTTGCTGAATGAATTCGATTTAGAAGAAGAGCAGTTGTATAAAGTGGATGGTCCAGTAAATTTGGCACGATTGTTGTCAAATTTTAAGCGTCCACATTTGCGCTATGACTCACATACGCCTGTAATTCCTAAAGTGTTGAAAAAATCTGAAAACATTTTTTCAGCGATGCAAAAGCAAGACATTTTATTGCATCATCCGTTTGAATCCTTTGCTCCAGTCATTAACTTGTTACGTGAAGCTGCGCGAGACCCACAAGTTCTAGCAATTAAGCAAACGTTGTACCGTAGTGGAGCAGATTCTGAGATTGTACAAGTCTTGGCAGAAGCAGCGCGTAATGGTAAAGAAGTCACCGCGGTGATTGAGTTACGTGCTCGTTTTGATGAAGAGTCGAATATTGCAGTGGCCAATGTTTTACAAGAAGCAGGCGCTGTGGTGGTATATGGTATTGTTGGCTATAAAACGCATGCCAAAATGATTCTAGTTGTCCGCCGTGAAAATAATAAACTGGTACGTTATGTCCATTTAGGTACAGGAAATTACCATGCAGGTAATGCCCGTATTTATACCGACTACGGTTTACTCACAACCGACAAAGAACTGTGTGAAGATGTACATCGCATTTTCCAAGAGTTAACAGGTATGGGCAAAATGGCAAAGCTGAAAAAGCTTTTGCATGCGCCATTTACGTTACATGCCCAGTTGATCAATTTTATTGATGATGAAATTGCCAATGCCAAAGCAGGAAAACCAGCACAGATTATTGTGAAGGTAAATGCCCTGACGGAATTGCAGTTGATTAATAAGCTGTATGAAGCTTCGCAGGCGGGCGTGCAGATAGACCTTATTATTCGTTCTATTTGTTGTTTACGTCCTGGGCTTCCGGGTTTGTCAGAGAATATTCGTGTACGTTCTATCGTTGGGCGTTTCTTGGAACATACACGGGTTTACTATTTTAGTAATAATGGCAATCCACATATCTACTGTTCAAGTGCGGACTGGATGGATCGTAATTTATTTAATCGTGTTGAGGCTTGCTTCCCAATTGAAGATCCTGCATTAAAAAAACGGATTTATCAGCAGGGCTTACTCACTTATCTAAAAGACAATCAACAAGCATGGCTATTACAAGGTGATGGTTCATGGGTACGTGCTCAAGTGGCAGAAGGGGAAGAGCCACATAATGCCCAACGGACCTTGTTAGAAATCATTAAATAACAGTCAAAAGAAAGAGCCTCAAGTAGGCTCTTTCTTATTTATGACTTAAATGCCGGTAAATCGATTTGATCCGCCCTTCTACGCTGTAAAGAGGAATCCCCAATTTATGCGCAATTTCACGAGTATTTAACTGATTTGCGAGCAAAGATAAAATTTCTAACTCGATATCAGAGAACAATTGGCTTGGGCTTTCTTTAAAATGGTTGATGAATTGTTGAGCTTGGTTTTGAGTCTGAGTATTGAGAATATATTGTGCCAATTCGCCATGTAAGGTTGCACCACCCCTTAAAATGGTTCTGATCTGTTGCAAAATCTCACGGTCAGTCTGCTCAATAAAAAAGTAGCCATATGCGCCAGATTGAATTCCTCGGAAGATTTGCTCTGTTTGCCCTTTGGGCGCCAGTAAAATAATGACCACATAAGGATGATAAGCTTTTAATGAGCGTATTAAATCGTGTAAAGGCACTTGCGTAAAATTGAGATCGACTAGGACAATATTGGGTAAATGTAAACGGTAGATTTCAAGTGCATCATCTAAATAAGGTGTAGAGTGAATTAAAGGCGCAGGGTAGCCTAACTCCATCAATAATATTCTAAGGCGAAGGTCTAAATTCATTTCTTCCGAGAGAATTAATACGGGTGCTGGGAGTAAAAGCTCATTCACTATTTTTTGTCCTAAACTTGAGCATCCAATTACCTTTTGACTGTGTTCCAAATACTGAAAATGTTCTATACCTGTAAATTGGGATTTTCTGTCTCTGGTGCTAGTGTAAGTATTTGTTGAATAAAAATTAATTGAAAATGGTTTTAATTTTGTTGTGAATTTTAGGTAATTTGTTGAGATTGTTTTTTTTATTAGAATAAATGTTCATGAATATTATTGTTTAAGAGAAATTAAAGTAAATCTTTGCGCAGTTCGCGTGCACTTGGTATAGAGGTATAACGAAATACCGTATAACCTGCTTCTGTCAGCATTAAGTCGCGTTGACGGTCTTCATCTTCTTTACCAATATGACTTGGGTCATCTAATTCAATAATTGCGATAACTTTCATATCACGATTTAACACCACAAAATCTGTGACTTTTCGATTGAATTGTTGACGTATTTTGAAATTGTCACTGGTAATTAGGGCACTAAATGCGACTTGTGCCAAAATATGATGTTCAGGCAGTGCTTCATTCAGTCGAACAAACATTTTTTGTTCAAAGGCCGTAATGAGGGGTTTTTGATAAAATTGCTGCCGATTCCAAAAAAAATGTTGGAATAGCATCAGAAGCAAAAAAAAACTTGCCAGACAGCCAATAATAAAAAACAGCGTTTGAATTGATGTAAACACAAATTGAACTCAATAAAAAACCCACTACAAACTGAGTGGGTTTTTAGAATCTTGGCTCTCCAACCTGGGCTCGAACCAGGGACCTGCGGATTAACAGTCCGTCGCTCTACCGACTGAGCTATTGGAGAATCTGGAACGCATTTTAGGGGGCGAAGCGCAAGTGGTCAAGTAAAAAGTTAAAAAATTCAAATATTTTCAGTTAAGTGAATTAAAAATAGGCAAATAGATTATTTAATACGCTGTATTGCGTCAATATAAGTGGCTTGCGTTTTGAGGGGATTGGCTTGGCGACATGAATTGATCAATTGCATGAGTTCTTGTTGAGTCATATTCGAATGAATTTGTTTTTGAATCGCTGTTAAGACGCTAGGGTTTTTCCCAGCTAAATCACGACTACATTGATATAAGCGTTCGTACATCAGGGCAGAAGCAGACTTATTATTTTCAGACTTTTGTGTGCATTGAAAGGCAGCAAAAATAACCACAATGATAACAATCCAAAAAATCAGGGATTTTAGCCAAGGCAGATTCATTTTTATTCTCTATGCTGTTGTTATGTGGTGAAGATATTCAAAATACGACGAAATTACAATTTGCAATTAGATTGATTTTAAAATATAGGCAATAAAAAACCCACAACATAATGTGTGGGTTTTTTAGAATCTTGGCTCTTCCACCTGGGCTCGAACCAGGGACCTGCGGATTAACAGTCCGTCGCTCTACCGACTGAGCTATGGAAGAATAGTGGCTCTCCAACCTGGGCTCGAACCAGGGACCTGCGGATTAACAGTCCGTCGCTCTACCGACTGAGCTATTGGAGAATCTGATGCGCATTTTAGGGATGAAAGTAGGCGTCGTCAACCCGTTCCTGAAGATAATTGTTTTATTTGATTTATAATTATTCAGTTAAAGCCTAAAAATGAAAAAATCACCCGTAAAGGGTGATTTTTTATGCAGAAAAATAAAAATTATTTTTCAACACCAGCAGCTTGACCTGCATATTTCGCGTTTGCATAGTCCCAGTTCACTAAGCTTTCTAAGAAAGTTGTGATGTATTTAGGACGAGCATTGCGGAAATCGATGTAGTAAGCATGTTCCCAAACGTCAATGGTTAATACTGCTACTTTACCGTGAGCAAGTGGAGTATCGGCATTTGCAGTTTTCATAATAGAAAGCGCGCCATTTACTTCATCAGCCACTAACCAAGCCCAGCCTGAACCGAACTGAGTTGTTGCCGCAGCAGCAAATTCTTCAGCAAATTTTTCGTATGAACCAAAAGTTTCATCAATTTTTGCTGCTAATGCGCCAGTTGCTTTACCGCCACCGTTTTTAGCCATACAGTTCCAGTAGAACGTGTGGTTCCAAACTTGAGCTGCATTGTTGAAAACACCTACTTTAGCAGCATCGCCAGCAGAAGCTTTGATGATTTCTTCTAAAGTTTTACCTTCAAGGTCAGTGCCTTTGATTAAGTTGTTTAAGTTAACAACATAAGTATTGTGGTGTTTGTCGTGATGGTATTCTAAAGTTTCTTTGCTGATATGAGGAGCAAGATCTTCATAGCCATATGGAAGTGCTGGTAAAGTGATCGTTGTCATGATTTCAATTCCTTGCATTTTGCTGGGTTTTGACATTAAGTGGCACTATTGTAAAGGATTCTGGGCTAAATTTGCGCAATACTTTTAAATAACAATACAGAATAGCGCTCGAATTTATACGTATATAAAAAATACTTTAAATCTAATCACACTGCTTTAAATCCATATTTTAAGTAAGGAAAATTTGCCCAGCCCAAATTAAATCGGATTGTTTAATTCGAAATAACTATACTCAAGATTAAACTGTTCTGAAATAGCTTGTCCTAGGCGTTGTACACCATAACGTTCAGTCGCATGATGTCCGCAAGCGTAGTAATGAACATCCAATTCTTTCGCTTCATAATACGTTCGTTCGCTGACTTCTCCAGATATGTAGGCATCACAAAGTTGCTCAGCAGCTTTGCCAATAAAGTCTTGCGCTGCACCTGTACAAAAACCCACTTTCTGAATGGTTTTTTTATTCGCATTTAAATGAATAGTGTTAAAGCCTAAGCGTTCCGTGAGGATTTCCTTAAAAGCTTCTGGAGAAATCGCTTGCTTTAAATAACCAATATTGCCGATAGGGTGGCGTTCTGAAGCATCTAAAGCCTCAATATTTTCCAGTTCTAAAATTTCAGCAATTGCAGCATTATTTCCCAGTATTGGGTGTGAATCTAAAGGAAGGTGATAAGCCACCAATGAAATATCATTTTGGATCAGTGTCTTAATACGCTTTCCACGCATACCCGTAATCGGGTAGGGTTCGCCTTTCCAAAAATAACCATGATGGACTAAGAGTAGATCAGCTTGCTGTGCAATCGCGGCATCAATTGCCTCTTGAGAAGCAGTGACTGCGCAGAGAATTTTTTTAACTTCAGAGCGTCCTTCAATTTGTAAACCATTGGGTGCATAGTCTTTAAACTCTTGAGTTTTTAACGTGTCATTACACCATTGCAGAATTTCTTGCAGAGTCGCCATAAAAGTCTCTTAAGTTACGAATTAATATCATCAAAACATAGTTTGAATTGTAACTAAAGCATCACAAAACTCTTGCATGAATTTTGTGTACCGAACTGTATTTGCCTTTACAATAAGCATAAATTCTTCGTTATTAATAAATTAAAATATTTTAAGAGGATAGAAACGTGCGCCGGACCTTTACATGGTTACCTTGGGTGTTACTCATTATTGTGATTATTGGTTTTATTGCATGGCAACAATACCAAAAACCAAAAGCGCCTGTTGCTCCTGATGGCGTAAAAATGCCTGCTGAAAAAGTTGAACCGCTGATTGATACGTCCAGAACGGGTGGGATAGTGTCTTATAGTGCAGCGGTAAAAGTTGCTGCACCTGCGGTGGTCAATATTTTTACCACACAGAAAGTCAAACAACTTGATCACCCGCTCATGAATGATCCTGCATTTAGAGAGTTTTTTGGTAATCAACTTCCAGAACAATTAAATCCTGAACAAAATGAAAATAGTCTGGGGTCTGGGGTGATTGTTCGCCCAGATGGTTATATTTTGACTAATAATCATGTGGTTTCTCAGGCTGATCAAATTATTGTTGCATTACAAGATGGTCGACGTGCGGCTGCTAAAATTATTGGTACAGATCCTGATACTGATTTAGCTGTGATTAAAATTGAGTTGGATAAACTGCCTGTATTACCTTTTAAGCTGAGTGGTAATGAAGTGGGGGATGTGGTACTAGCGATTGGTAACCCATTTGGTGTTGGTCAAACTGTAACGCAAGGGATTATCTCTGCAACAGGGCGTTCAGATTTAGGCATTAATACTTATGAAGACTTTATTCAAACTGATGCGGCAATTAATCCTGGTAACTCAGGTGGAGCCTTGATTGATGTAGCAGGCAATTTAATTGGGGTCAACACTGCTATTTTCTCACAATCAGGTGGTTCACTGGGGATAGGTTTTGCGATTCCTGCAAAAATCTGTCAGCAAGTGCTTAATTCAATTTTGAAAGATGGTCGTGTGGTTCGTGGTTGGTTAGGTATTAGTTTAATGCCTGTACAGCAAGAAAATATTATTGAACCAAAACAAGCGGGTGTGGTTGTTGCAGACGTGCTAAAAAATGGGCCAGCAGCTCAAGCAGGATTATTAAAAGGCGATAAAATTACTCAAGTGAATGAGGAAAAAATTACCTCAGCATCGCATTTGATTAATTATGTGGCATTGCAAGCGCCGAACAGTACCGTCAAGATTCAAGTCGAACGTGCTGGTAAACCATTAACTCTGAATGTGGTGGTTGGGGAACGTAAAGTCCAGAATTCGGATTCGCAATATATTCCGTTACCGCAAAGATAAATATTTTAAAAACAAGCTCCTGAAAAGGGGCTTTTTTTATACCTAGAGCAAACTCACTTAGGCGAATTGATAAGGACGTTTTACTTCATTCGTTTATCCATTTATGGTCAAATACAGCGTGAGAATATAAAGCAATATAGGGAAACATCATGACAAATCCAATGATGCATCAGGTAGTGATTACCGAAGTAGGTGGACCAGAAAAATTAGCCATTGAGCAAACTGTGGTGCCAGAACCTAAGGCTGATGAGGTTTTGGTTCAAGTCCATGCTTTTGGATTGAATCGACCAGATATTTTACAGCGTCAAGGTTTATATCCAATGCCAAAAGGTGTGACTCCTGTGCCAGGTTTAGAAGTTGCTGGTGAAGTCGTTGCAGTCGGATCGGATGTTCAGAAGTTTGAAGTCGGTGATCAGGTGTGTGGTTTAACCAATGGTGGTGGTTATGCCGAATATTGTGTTGTACCTGAAAGCCAAACTTTAAATATTCCAACAGGCTTAAGCTATGTGCAGGCTGCGGCAATTCCAGAAACATTTTTTACGGTATGGGCCAATGTGTTTCAAATGGGTAAAGCCAAAGCAGGAGAAACGGTGCTGATTCATGGTGGCACAAGTGGTATTGGGACCACAGCATTAATGTTATGTAATGCACTGGGTCTGAAAACCTTTGCAACCGTTGGCTCAGATGAAAAAGTTCAAGCTATTGCTCATTTAACGGATGCAATTAATTATAAAACACAAAATTTTGAAAGTTATATTTTAGAAAAGACCGATCAGGCAGGTGTTGATGTCATTCTAGATATTGTGGGTGCACCTTATCTTGAACAAAACCTGAACTTATTACGTAAAGATGGTCGTTTGGTTTATATCGCCTTCCTTGGTGGAGCAAAAGCCAAAGAGGTCAAGCTTGGTCAAATTATGATGAAGCGTTTGACGATTACGGGTTCGACCATGCGTGCGCGGAATACAGCCGAAAAAGCAGAAATTCGCCAAGGTTTGCAAGAGCATGTTTGGCCGTTATTGGAGCAAGGTCAATGTGTTCCAATGATCTATAAAACTTTTAAATTTGACCAAATTCAAGATGCACATCGTGCTATGGATACAGGTGAGCATATTGGTAAAATTGTGGTTGAAGTGATTTAACCCATTGAGTTATTGATCATGAAGTAAGCTTAAATATAGCGTAATGAGAATATATTGAAGCTTCTCTTCATGTTCATCCCTAGGCATGAAGTAAAGACTGCTCTTTATGTTGGAAATATGAGAGAATAGTAGATTCCTTTTAATGTAAATGAGCAGTGCATGACTGAACAATCTCCTGAGCAATTAAGTGATATCGAAATTTTAGACATCTTAAAGTCTATGAAAAACGATAAGCTCAATGTTGAAGCCAATCAAATCATTCGTGATGGAGGCAAGGCTGGACGTCAGGAAGCACATAAACAGGCTTTAGTAGCATTACACCAAGCTTTTGAAGAAAATTTTGTTGAAGCAGTGACGTTGGCTTTACATTTAAATTCAACTCAAGCGAAAAAAATTCGTTATAAAAAAGACCGTATTCGTATTTTAAAAGCGCAAGGGATTGATTATTTAGCCATTGATGGGGCTGAAACAGCACAAGTTCTGGCGCAAATTGCACAAGCAATTACCCGTGAAGAAGCGATGGTGACAGAAGATTTGCATAATATTTTCCCATTCTGGAAGCAGGGTTGGCCAATGGTGCAGTTCGACAACGCCTACAAAATTCTAGAAGATGATATTTTGATTCACTATCAATCTGTTTTAGAGGCTTTATTGGAAAAGTATTAATCTTTTAATGCACAATGAAAATAAAAAAGAGCACCATGAGATGCTCTTTTTTATTAGCAGTTTTTTATCCAAGTGTTGAATAAAGTGGAAATATTCCAAAAATTACAGCAGTGACTAACATCACTAAGCAAGTAATAACTGCCCACTTAATGGTGAACTCTTGATGTTCACCAAAATTGATTCCTGCAAGTCCGCACAATAAATAAGTCGATGGAACCAAAGGTGATAAGAGATGTACAGGTTGTCCAACAATTGCAGCGCGAGCCATTTCAGCAGGGCTAATGCCATAATGCCCAGCGGCTTCAGACAATACGGGTAGTACACCAAAATAGAAGGCATCATTTGACATAAAAAAGGTGAGTGGCATACTTATCACAGCAGTGATAGGTGCTAAATAAGGTCCCATGCTTGGAGGAATAATTGCTACCAATTCTTTGGACATAGCATCGACCATACCAGTGCCTGAAAGAATACCTGTGAATATACCTGCGGCAAAAATAATACCGACCACAGCCAATGCACTTGCAGAGTGATTGCCAACTAAACGCTTTTGCATATCTAAATCTGGATAATTCACAATCAACGCAATACACAATGCCACCATAAATAAAATTGGTGCAGGTAAAATACCCATAACTAAGGCAAACATGAGTCCCAGTGTTAACACCGCATTAAATACACGCAGATGATGGCGGTTCGCTTCAGGGACTTGAGAGATTTGAATGTTATCTCCATGACTAATATCTAATTCGACTATTCCAATACGTTTACGTTCCATGCGACCATACATAAAACCTAAAAAGTATAACCAGATAATTGCGACAAACATTGGAAATAGCATTGGTACAAATACATCATTTGGGTCTACGTGTAGTGCAGTTGCAGCACGTGCCGTTGGTCCACCCCATGGAGTTAAATTCATGATGCCGCTGGCAAGCATCATTAAGCACGCCATAATCAAAGGGCTCATACCAATACGTTTATACAGTGGTAGCATCGCAGCAACACAGATCATATAAGTCGTTGAACCATCACCATCTAATGACACAATCAGGGTCAATGTGATTGTCCCTAAAGTCACTTTCAGAGGGTCACCTTTGACTTGTTTTAAAATCCATTTCACAGATGGATCAAACAAGCCTGTATCAATCATGATGGCAAAATAAAGAATAGCGAATAACAGCATGACACCTGTCGGGGCAAGTTTCTTAATCCCCTCCATCATCATGTTGCCTAATTCTGAAATATTAAATCCTGCTAGACTGTCAACAAAAAAGCTTAAAGCATACGTAATTAATGCAAAAAGAATTGGAATTAAAGTTAAAGCGACAAGAGCGCTCAAACGCTTGGACATGATTAAATACATAAAGCAAATAATCATGCCCAAGCCTAAGATAGTCAGCATGGATCAGTCCTTTGAGTGTGATGGTTTTATTTAATATTTGAGTGAAATTGATAGTATTCAAATACTGGTGTTTTTTAAAGATTATTTAACAAATGGTATTTTTTATTCTATTTTTCTAATAAATAATATATATCGATAAAGTATGTCAGAGTACCAAATTGGTATGGATTTGCATCAATTGGGTGCAAAAAAAACCTTGCATCATTTGCAAGGCTTAGAAAGTAAGAAATAGCTAACTTTTATTCTTGCGGTTCCGTGTTATTGGAGTCTTTTGACTCTGGAAGTAGGCGAGTCACTAGCAGTTGGTCAATCTTAAAATGATCGACATCGACCACTTCAAATTTAAAACCTGCGTATTCTACGGTATCGGCAGGGCGTGGAATTTTGCGTAGACGGTACATCATAAAACCAGCCAAAGTTTCATAATTTTCTTCATCTGGCATTTCGTCGATTGCCAGTGCATGTTTCATGTCTTCAATCGGCGTGCTGCCATCAATTAGCCATGAATTATTATCACGTTTAATAATCTGTTGTTCAGCTTCAATCGGAGTAACCCAGTCGCCCATCACTGTAATCATAATGTCTGACAGGGTGATGACGCCCACAACTAAGGCATATTCGTTAATCACCACTGCAAATTTTTCTTTGGTTGAGCGGAAACGGTCTAATAACTCAGATAAGGTTAATGTGTCTGGAATGGTGAGAACATTACGAATGGTACTTTCATTGAGTTGGAGTAAAGATTGATTATTCAGAATACGGACCAGAATGTCTTTAGCATCGACATAGCCAATCACATCATCAATATTTTTACTACACACCAAGAACTTTGAATAAGGATATTCCGCCAATTTTTGACGGATGCTGGCTTCGGATTCATTTAAAGTAAAATACACCACATTTTCACGTGTGGTCATACTTGAAGGTACGTTACGTTCTTCAAGTTCAAATACGTTTTCAATGAAATGGTGTTCTTGCTTTTGTAGCACTCCGGCTTGTGCGCCAGCATCCATTACGGCAGAAATGTCATCAAAGGTAATGTTGTCATCACGGATGGTGTTGACTTTAAATAGACGAAATAACAAGTTGGCAAGGGCATTAATAATCCAAGCCAAAGGTTTGCAGACCTTAATAAACACCTGAATGGGGTTAATCACCGCAATAGAGATTTTTTCAGGAGCAATCATAGCCAAACGTTTCGGCATGAGGTCGGCAAACAAAATAAACAAGGAGGTGACTAAAGTGAAAGATAGAGCAAAGCTAATAGTTTCAGACCAAGGGCCAGTATAAAAACGAGAAACAAAGCTCATGAAGTAAGGACGAAAAGCCCCTTCACCTAAAATACCACCTAAAATTGCGACTGCATTTAGACCAATTTGGGAGGCTGCAAAAAAATCAGCAGAATTTGCCTGCAAATCTAAAACTTTTTGCGCTCGCTCTTCGCCAGCTTCGGCCAGAATTTTCAATTTGACTTTGCGTGCACCAGCAAGTGCAATTTCAGTCAGTGACAGAAATCCCGCCCCTGTAATCAGAAGTGCGATGATTATAATATTCTGGAAGAGACTCACGAAATCCACCTGCGGATCATCATTATTATGAAATATTTTTAACACAAAAAAGCACTAGGGGAATAATCGAATTATGCCCGAAGTGCTAACAGTATAATCTTAAAAAAGAAGAATTTAAGAAAAATCTAATTAATAATGTGAAAATTGTGAGTTATTTAATAAAAATTCACGATTTTCTTCTTCGATCATTTGACGAGCGACATATAAAATTAACTGGCGTAACCAACGGTGTGCTGGATGATGATGTAACAGAGGACACCATGCCATTTTTAACTCGAATTCAGGAATATAGAACGGTGGGTCTTTGATGAGTAAATGTTGGCTCTTGGCTTGTAAACGTGCAATACGTGTTGGCAAAGTTGCAATCAAATCGACATTTGATGCTAATAGTGCCGGCATTTGATAATGGCGGGTAAAGACAGAAATTTTACGCTTTTGCCCGATTCGTTCTAATGCTTGATCAATCCAACCTAAGCCCGCTTGTTTTTCAGGATTTACCCCAAAACCTACACCCATACCTGTTTTAGACACCCAAATATGTTGCGCATCGAGATAACTTTTTAAGTTTAAATTTGATGCAGCAGGGTGCTTACCATTCAATAAGCAGGAAAAACTGTCACGCCATACTAAAACTTGATGGAAACTTTGCGGAATTTCATTAAATCGGTTGATGGCTAAATCGACTTTACCTTGTTCCATATCACGATAGGACACGTCACTCGGAGTTAAAAAGTCCAACACGACGTTGGGTGCTTCTGAGCGTAAGGCTTTAACTAAACGAGGAACCAACGTGGCCTCGGCATAGTCAGAAGTCATAATGCGAAAAACACGATTAGAGGTATAAGGACGGAACTCTGTACGTGGTTCTAAAATCATGGAAAGGTCTGACAACGCATCGCGAATTCTTGGCTGTAATTCAAGCGCACGTTCGGTAGGGGTCATACCTTCGGAAGAACGAATCAATAGAGGGTCATTAAAGAGATTACGAAGGCGACGTAAGATGTTACTCATTGCAGGTTGGGTAACGCCCAATTGTTCTGCTGCACGCGTGACATTTTTTTCACGCAATAATACATCAAGATAAATGAGTAAATTAAGGTCGACCCGCTCCAGATTCATAAAATAAATACCAAGAATAAACTTATGAAATTATGTTGATTATGCCATAAGCGATAAGGCTTGTGTAGAAAATATGATGAAAAAAAGCTGGCGGGAGGTGAAACGAATTGCGAATGAATAGTAAAGGAAAATGACTAAAAATAAAAGTTAAAAGCCTTAAAAATCCAAGACCCCATGATTCTGAGTTCATGGTTAAAGTGCCCCTAGAGTTTATGGTTTTTCGATTTAAAGAATTGCTAGACAAGGAACAATCGAGTTTATATTTTATACAGTCGTATTTAAATGTTAGAGCTCAAAACTGCGAAATAAAATCGCTGAAATTAGACGGAAATAGTCAAAACTAGGGGTGCAAGACTTAAGTCTAATGCTTGTTTTGTGATCTAATCTCTCATTTTGTAAGAAATAATATTTTTTCTTTTATTTAATAAATAATTAAATAACAGGTATTTACAATATATTGGTTTGCTTATAATACGACTTTGATCTATATATTTTTTTAAAAAATACCGAAAATTACTTGAGGATATTGGATTAATTTTACAACTCAATCTAATCTGTATTCATCGTAATGAAGTGTAGTAAATCTGAACAAAAATGATTATTCAGATTCTAGTGCTTCAATTGATGAAATCCTAATATTATTACAGGAAAATATCATGACAACATACCAAACAGCGATTGATGCAATCCGCGAATTAAAAGCAAAATTCGGAAGCACTTGGGCAGACATCAGTCCTGAAGATGCTGCGCGTATGCAATTACAAAACCGTTTCAAAACTGGTTTAGACATTGCTAAATACACAGCTGCAATTATGCGTCGTGATATGGCTGCTTATGATGCTGATTCAAGCAAATATACTCAATCATTAGGTTGCTGGCACGGTTTTATCGCACAACAAAAAATGATTGCGAACAAAAAATATTTTGGTACTACTGAACGCCGTTATATCTACCTTTCTGGTTGGATGGTTGCTGCTCTTCGTTCAGAATTTGGTCCACTTCCTGACCAATCTATGCACGAAAAAACTTCAGTTCCTGCATTAATCGAAGAAATTTACACTTTCTTACGTCAAGCTGATGCGAAAGAACTAAACGACTTGTTCCGTGCGCTTAAAAAAGCTCAAGAAGCTGGCGACACTGCTAAAGCTGCTGAAATTACTGCTCAAATCGACAACTTTGAAACTCACGTTGTGCCAATTATTGCGGACATCGATGCTGGTTTCGGTAACGAAGAAGCGACCTACTTACTTGCTAAGAAAATGATCGAAGCTGGTGCTTGTGCACTACAAATCGAAAACCAAGTATCTGACGCGAAACAATGTGGTCACCAAGCTGGTAAAGTAACTGTTCCACATGAAGACTTCATCTCTAAAATCCATGCATTACGTTATGCATTCTTAGAAATGGGTCTTGATGACGGTATCATCGTTGCGCGTACTGACTCTGAAGGCGCTGACTTGACTCAAAAAATCCCAGTGGTTAAAGAGCCAGGTGACATCGCTTCTCAATACATCGGTTTCTTAGACACTGTTGAAATTGACATTGCTGATGCGCAAGAAGATGAAATCCTAATCAAACGTGATGGTAAACTTCACCGTCCAAAACGTTTGGCTTCTGGTCTATACCAATTCCGTCCAGACACACAAATTGACCGTGTTGTTCTTGACTGCGTATCTAGCCTTCAAAATGGTGCTGACCTTCTTTGGATCGAAACTGCGACTCCAAACGTAGAAGAAATCGCTCACATGGTTAACCGTGTACGTGAAGCAGTTCCAAATGCGAAGCTTGTTTATAACAACAGCCCATCATTCAACTGGACTTTAAACTTCCGTCAACAAGCTTACGACCGTTGGGTTGCTGAAGGTAAAGACGTTTCTGCTTACGACCGTGCTAAATTAATGAGCGCTGAGTACGATGCTACTGAATTAGCTGCTGATGCAGACGCTAAGATCCGTACATTCCAAGCAGATGCTTCTCGTGAAGCGGGTGTGTTCCATCACTTGATCACACTTCCGACTTACCATACTGCTGCTCTTTCTACTCATGAGCTTGCACAAGGTTACTTTGGTTCTGAAGGTATGTTGGCTTATGTTGCTGGCGTACAACGTAAAGAAATCCGCGGTGGTATCGCTTGTGTTAAACACCAAGCAATGGCTGGTTCTGACATCGGTGATGATCACAAAGAAATCTTCTCTGGTGACAACGCGCTTAAAGCACATGATGATGCTAAAAACACAATGAACCAATTCGCTGCTCACTAAGTCGCGATCTGATTCAAAAAAACCCTGCGTAAGCGGGGTTTTTTAATGGAGAATTTTAAATAAAAATTACTTTAGTTAATTGCTTTATTTAAGATGTAATGTTCAGCCAAGTTGCCTTCAATTTTCTTACCATCTTGGTCAAGTGCATAAAGTCGATTTTCTGCAATAAAGTATTTGCGCTGATCACCATTTTTATCCAATGTAATGACACTACCACTATTGTCAAAACTGAATTGACCTTTAGCGTTAAATGGATTGTTATCACCTTTGCCTAGGTATGTTTCAGTTAAGTGATAAGTTGAATCGGCATTTAAAACTAATAAGGTCTTAATGCCTTCACAGTCTGCACAAGGCAATGTGCCCTGATAATCTCCAGCCCAATCTAAAGAATTTTGGGCATTATGCGCAGAATCAATTTCAGTTGAAGATGCAACTTTCGCTTCGGATGTTGTGGTGTTTACTTCAGCATTTTGAGTAGGTTTGGAGCAGGCAGTTAATGCACAAGCAGCTAATAATGTAGCAATCAGTGTTTTATTCATCATTAGATTCCCAGTATTGTCATGGAGTAAATGGTTAATTGATTTTATGACCAAAAGGTAAAATAAATTATCTGATAAATAAGTAAAATATTTAAAATGTAAAGCAAAGTAGCATTGTGTAATGTGGATCCTCATCATTAATCAAGTTGAGTTCAGGTGGCATAGTATTGATTGAATGGTAATGACGAGATATTTGCTTACAAATGAAATGCGCTGTAGCAGTGAACAGTACTGCGGCATAAATAAGAATTAATCACCTATTTATCTATATTTACCGAAGTTTAATGTCTAAAAAATTACATGATGAAAATCATTCAATAATTAAAAGGTTGAGTTAAAAAGCGGTAATAAACAATTTATACATTTATATATTAATGGGGTGATTTTTAATCAATTGGTGCTTTTTTTATTCAATTAGACTGGTAGAATTCGCTGTCTTTTTTTGTTGGTTTTGGTGTTGCTGTGTTTGAGAAGTTGGCTGAACAATCTTTGGCATTGATGGGGTGGAAGACAGATAATCAATGGCCTGAGCATTTAGATCAATGTGTCATGATTGCTGCACCGCACACCAGTAATTGGGATGCACTTTACGCACGTTTGGCTTTGAAAGCCCTTGGTGTCAATGTTCGTCTGACGATCAAAGACAGTTATATGAAATTACCTTTTGGTCCTTTTGTACGTGCAATGGGTGGAATTGGTATTAATCGTCGCCCTAAAAATGAAGGTGAGGCTCGACCAAGTATGGTGGAGTTAATGACTGATTTATTTAAAACACATCCTAAATTAGTCATGCTGGTTACACCTGAAGGCACGCGTTCAAAGCAGGAACAATGGAAAACGGGTTTTTATCATGTGGCCGTCAAGGCAGGTGTACCGATTGCGTTGGCCTATATGGATTATGTAAAAAAAGAAGCGGGTGTCGGTAAGATTGTTTACCCAACAGGTAATTATGAGCAGGACATGCAAGAAATTATGCAATTCTATGCCGATATTCAGCCTAAGTTTCCAGAAAAATTTAGTATTGATACCCGTTATTTGAATCAACAAGATGCCTGATAAATTTGAAATCATCTTTCAAGCGAGGTCGTTACAGACGGACCTCGCTTTTTTATGCCTGAAAATCTTATTGGCTTAATCCCCCAAGTAACTGACAAGCTTCTTTATAATGTTCATATTCTGCCGAAATGACTTCAGGTAGCGGTTCATGAAACAGAATGTCGCCATCTTTATAGCTTTGAACATACGCTTCAACTTTTTGTCTAGAGTTTCCTAATGCGTGTTCATAATAATTAATGATGGGACTGTGCATCATTTGGCTAGATTCAATATTGTGGCATTGAAAATGTTCGAGTAATTTTTCAGCTTGTTTTATTTCTTTGCTGGTGCCGAAAGCACAACCTGTGAACAGCAGGGCGCAAGCAATGAAGGAAAGGCGTAACATGAGGAATTGTGCTTTATAAAAGTGCTCAGCATTCTACGTGTCAATCAAATGATATAAAATCTTTTTAATGTATAGATTTGATTCTTTGCCCGTAAAGTAAACAGTGGTGCGGTAAAACCAAAAAAGAAAAATTCAAATAATCGTTTTTGAATGGTCAGTAGAATTCTAAAGCAGTAAGATAGTGCAGAATCAATTGCTGGTCCAAATCATGAAAATTGTGGCTGATGAAAATCTTGCTTTTACCGATTATTTTTTTGCAGAATTTGGTGCAATCCAACATGTCCCAGGTCGCAATTTAAGTCATTCTGATGTTGTAGATGCTGATGCACTCTTGGTGCGCTCGGTAACCAAAGTAAATGCCACATTGGTACAAGATACAGCACTTCGTTATGTGGGTAGCGCCACCATTGGTACGGATCATCTAGATATTCAAGCTTTAAATGCTGCGGGTATTCCGTGGTCGAATGCTGCGGGCTGTAATGCTCAAGCGGTTGCGGAATATGTGATTACAGCTCTTTTACATTTAAAACCTAAACTGATTTCTGCCGAGCAAAATTTTTGCTTGGGGATTGTTGGATTAGGTAATGTCGGTTCTCGTCTAGCAACTATGGCGCAGCTATTGGGCTGGCAGGTGATTGCCTATGATCCTTTTGTGCAAAGAGATCATATCACGCAAGTGGATTTTACACAGTTATTACAACAAGCCGATGCAATTTCAATTCATGTGCCTTTGACCAAAGCAGGTCAACATCCAACTTATCATTTATTTAATGCGACAACTTTGGCTCAAATGAAGCCAAATGCCATATTGATTAATTCGGCACGTGGACCTGTGATTGCGGAAGCTGATTTAATGGTTGATATTCGGAAAACCAATCGTACTGTGGTATTGGATGTTTTTGAGCATGAGCCAGAAATTTCATCTGAACTATTAGAGCTTTTGGCGTTGGCGACACCACATATCGCAGGTTATAGCTTAGAAGGCAAGGCACGTGGTACTCAGATGATTTATGAGGCATTTTGTCAGGTCTTTGCTCAAGCTGCGACAAAACGGTTTGAAACTCAACTTCCAAGTTGTGAGCAATATTTTGCCCAAGCTGATTTTAAAACCGTGCTGACTCAATATTTAAACCAGATTTATGATATTGCTCAAGATGATGCCAATTTAAGAGCATGTGTAAAGCAAGGAAAAGTCGAACAGCAAGCCTTTGATACTTTAAGAAAAAACTACCCGCTACGACGTGAGTGGGCAGCACATGGAGGTCCACAGGCGTGAGTCAAGTTCATTATCAACCGACTTGTGATTTAGCGGCAATGCAAGCGCGTGCCAAAATGTATGCACAAATTCGACAGTTTTTTGCTGAACGTCAAGTTTTAGAAGTTGAAACTCCAATTTTATCGCAAGCAGGTGTAACAGATGTGCACTTAGCTTCGGTGCAGGCACAGCGCCATGTACAAGGTAAACTTGCAACACATTATTTACAGACTTCACCAGAATTTGCCATGAAACGTTTATTGGCAAGTGGCAGCGGACCAATTTATCAAATTTGTAAGGTTTTCCGTGACGATGAGCATGGGCGTAAGCACAACAGTGAATTTAGTATGCTGGAGTGGTATCGTCCGCATTTTAGTTTGAAAGATTTAATGTTCGAAGTTACTGATCTATTAAATGTGACTTTGGCACAGCGTTTTGGCGAAATCCGTCCGACCATTTTAAGTTATAAACATGCGTTTATGGACCGTTTGGAGTTAAATCCTTTACAGGCTAGCTTGAAAGAACTGAAAGATTGTTGTCAGCGCGTCGGTTTAAATCTGGATTTGGGTGATGATCGACTGGGATATATTGATTTACTGTTTTCACATTTTGTAGAACCTAGTTTAGGTTTTGACACGGCTGTATTTTTGACAGATTTCCCACCTGAGTTAGCATCTTTGGCAAAAACCAAACATGATGAAGATGGTGAATTGGTTGCAGCACGTTTTGAACTGTATATCGAAGGTTTGGAATTGGCGAATGCTTATGATGAATTGATTGATGCAGATGTATTGCGTCAACGTTTTGAGGCAGATAATCAAGAGCGTAAGCAGTTAGGTTTGCATGTCATGCCTATTGACGAATATCTATTAGCTGCTTTGCCGAATATGTCAGAATGTGCAGGGATTGCTTTAGGCTTAGATCGTTTATTGATGGTGGCGACTGAAAAAATGCGCTTGGAGCAGGTGATTACTTTTCCAGCACAGATTGCATAATCATAAATAACTGGAAGATTCAAAGCCCCTGATTGATTGAGATCAAGGGCTTTTGATTATTCTGGCTTATTTGTCGCAGTATGCTGTGATTTATAAGCTTCCAAAGCCTGAATACGACGTTGAATCAACATTTCACCGATTTCAGAGCCTTGAACATTCTCAGGTAAATCTTGTGCTTTAATTGTACGCACAATTTCCATCGCATCACGCATATAAGTGGCTTGCGGATACTCACGATCTTCAAGCCCAAGACGTCCGCGTGCATCACACTCACAGGCTTGTATGAAGGCTTCAACTCGTTCTGGACGGCGTAGTACATCAAGACGTTGTAGTAGGCGCCAGAGTGTTCCAGGCTTTAAAGCAAAAGCTTGATGGCACTTTAAGTGTTCTTTGCAGACGGCTAAGGCCAATTGTTTGGTTTGAGTCGGTACTTTTAATCGATCACAGACTTGAGTTACGGGTTGAATCCCACGCTCTTCATGCATGATATGCCGAGGTAATTCATGCTCAGGGGTGAGGGCTTTACCCAAATCATGCACCAAAACAGCAAAGCGTACATCCAGTGAATAATTGGCTTTACAGGCTTGATGGAGAGACATGAGTGTATGAACACCACAGTCAATTTCGGGATGATACTCAGGGCGCTGTGGAATGCCAAAGAGTGCATCAATTTCAGGAAATAAAACTTTTAAAGCACCACAAGCTTCTAAAACCTCAAAATAGACATCTGCATGAGTTTCCATCAGCGCACGTGAAGTTTCTTTCCAGACCCGTTCTGGGGTAAGCGCATTTAATTCACCTGATTCAGCTAATTCCCGCATTAAATCAAGCGTTTCTGTGGCTATGCTAAAACCTAAAGGTTTATAACGCGCAGCAAAACGAGCCACACGCAATACGCGAAGCGGATCTTCAACAAAGGCATGGGATACATGGCGGAGTATTTTATTGGCTAAATCTTGTTGACCTTGATAGGGATCATAGATTTTCCCAGCTTCGTCCATGGCTATCGCATTAATAGTTAAGTCGCGGCGAATCAAATCATCTTCAAGGGTCACGCTAACATCGGTAAAGAACTCAAAACCATGATAACCCTGTCCTGACTTACGCTCAGTACGGGCTAAGGCATATTCTTCTTTTGATTCTGGGTGTAGAAAAACGGGAAAATCTTTGCCTACAGGCTGATAGCCAAGTGCCAGTAATTGCTCTGGAGTAGCGCCAACAACAACATAATCTTTTTCGTGATAGGGGTGTCCGAGTAAGTGATCTCGTACTGCACCGCCTACTAAATAAACTTGCATGAAAAAACCTCTATTCTTCAAGCAATCATGCTACAGAATAGAGGTTTTCTCAAGTCAATAACTTGAGCTTTTCACTAAAGATTAAAGTGCTTCAGTTTCAGCTTGCTGAATTTCAGCCACAGTTAATGCTGTCATGTTTACTAAACGACGTGTTGTAGTCGTTGGGGTAAGAATATGAACAGGTTTTGCTGCACCTAATAAAATAGGACCAATAGTAACGTTGTTACCAGAAGTTGATTTCAAGAGGTTGAATGAAATGTTAGCAGCATCTAAGTTCGGCATAATTAACAAGTTAGCAGAACCTTTGAAACGTGAGTTCGGGAAGGCAAAATGACGAATAGTTTCGTCCATTGCTGCATCACCGTGCATTTCACCTTCAACTTCAAGTTCAGGTGCGATTTCACTCAAGATTTCAAATACTTTACGCATTTTTTGTGCACTTGGATCATTTTGATCTGAACCAAAACTAGAATGTGAAAGTAGAGCAACACGTGGAGTAATACCAAAACGACGCACTTCTTCAGCCGCTAAAATGGTCATTTCAGCCAACTGTTCAGCTGTTGGATTCGTATTTACATAAGTATCCGCAATGAACAAGTTACGATCTTCAAGCATTAATGCATTGAGGGTAAAGAAGTTGGTACGACCTTCTTTCAAGCCAATCACATTTTTAACGAAGTCTAAGTGAATGTCATAGCTTGAATAAGTACCACACAACATACCATCCGCTAGACCATGTTTAACCAACATACCTGCGATTAATGTAGAACGACGACGCGCTTCACGATGTGCGTATTCAGGTGTTACCCCTTTACGTTGCATGATGTCGTAATAGTCTTCAGCAAATTTTTCGTAGTTCGGGTTTTGCTCTTGGTCAACAATTTCAATGTTTACGCCATGTTCTAAGCGTAGACCTAATTTCTTAATGTTGGCTTCGATCACCGCAGTACGACCCACCAAAATTGGTTTCGCCATACCTTCATCTACAGCAATTTGTACAGCACGTAATACGCGGAGGTCTTCACCTTCAGCATAAGCAATACGCTTAGGATCTGTTTTTGCTTGAGCGAAAATCGGTTTCATAATGAATGCAGAGTTATAAACAAACTCAGACAAACGTTGGCGATATGCCGAGAAATCTTCGATTGGACGTGTCGCAACACCAGAATCCATAGCTGCTTGCGCAACTGCTGGTGCAATTTCAAGGATTAAACGTTGATCAAGTGGGCGTGGAATTAAATAGTCACGACCAAAAGATGCAGATTTTTCACCATAAGTTGCAGCATCTGCTTCAATGTGTGCCATACGTGCAATGGCGTATACGCAAGCAATTTTCATTTCTTCGTTAATGGTCGTTGCACCTACATCGAGTGCACCACGGAAGATATATGGGAAGCAAAGCGCATTGTTCACTTGGTTCGGATAGTCTGAACGACCTGTTGCCATGATCACGTCATCACGAACTTCATGTGCATGTTCAGGTAAAATTTCTGGATCTGGGTTAGCAAGGGCAAAAATAATAGGATCTTTTGCCATGACCTTAACCATTTCTTTGGTTAAGATACCTGCCGCTGAAAGGCCAAGGAACATGTCAGCATCTGCAATCACGTCAGCCAGTTGTGTACCTTCAATGTCTTGTACATAGCGTTTTTTAGAGTCATCTAGACCTTCACGCTGAGTCGTGAGTAGACCACGTGAGTCAGCGACGATAATGTTTTCTTTCTTTGCACCAATTGCGCAAAGTAAGTCTAAACATGAAAGGGCCGCAGCACCTGCACCCGAAGCGACAATTTTGATTTCTTCAATTTTCTTGCCATTTAACTGAAGTGCATTCAGTAAAGCAGCACCTACAATGATTGAAGTACCGTGTTGGTCATCATGGAACACAGGAATATTCATGCGTTCGCGAAGTTTACGCTCAATGTAAAAACATTCTGGCGCTTTAATATCTTCGAGGTTAATCCCGCCAAAAGTTGGTTCTAACGCTGCAACAATATCAACGATTTTGTCTGGATCATTTTCAGCGATTTCGATGTCGAAGACATCAACACCAGCAAATTTTTTGAACAGGACGCCTTTACCTTCCATTACTGGTTTTGACGCTAATGGACCGATGTTACCTAGTCCAAGTACTGCGGTACCATTAGTGATAACGGCAACAAGGTTACCACGTGCAGTATATAGGGCGGCAGTTGAAGGGTCGCGTTCAATCTCTAAACAAGGCGCAGCCACACCTGGGGAGTAAGCAAGTGCTAAGTCATGTTGGTTGACCAGCTGCTTGCTAGGTGTAACACTGATTTTACCTGGGGTTGGAAACTCGTGATAATACAAAGCTTGCTGTTTTAATGATTGATCGTCCATCTGAATCTCGTTTGTTACTGAGTGGTCCAGCTTATGCTGGTGGTTTTGCTGAATTTGCTCGAATATACCATTACTTGTCTTTTAAGCCCAGTCGAACACGCTTCTTTTTTACACAAACTTAGACCTCAAGCCTATTGACTTAGACTAAGAAGGGATAAGTTTATGTAATTGCAAGTATTCGGTGGCATTTTTTTCAGAGAGTGGTTTAGAAAAAAGATAACCTTGGGCAATGTCGCATTGTAGTTTTTCGAGATAGCAGAGCTGCTGTTCAGTTTCAATCCCTTCTGCGACGACAGTTAATCCCATTGCTTTACCCATGGCAACCATGGCACTAATAATGGCATCTTGTTTGCCATCTCCAATGTTGGCGATGAAGGCACGATCTATTTTTAGAATATCAATCGGGAAATCTGCGAGATAAGCAAGAGATGAATAGCCTGTACCAAAATCGTCTAGAGCAATATTAATATGACGTTGCTTAATTTGATCCAATAATATTTTGACCGTTTTTGAGTTTTCAATCAGGGAAGATTCAGTAATTTCAAGTTCTAAACTTTCACCAGAAATTTGATACGTTGCAATGGCTTCATCTAAATCGGAGAGAAGTTGTCCACGTTGTAATTGTTGAGCAACGACATTGACAGATACGCAAATATTTTTAAAACCAATCGAATTCCAATAGCTAATTTGCTTAGCTGTTTTTCGAATGACAATTCTTCCAATATCTGAAATTAAGCTGGTTTTTTCTGCCATTGGAATAAAGAGTGCAGGAGGAATAATGCCTTTAGTTGGATGATTCCAGCGAACCAAAGCTTCAAAACCGTAAACATGTTGATCTTTAAAGTCGATTTTAGGTTGGTAATAAACAACCAGCTCATCATTACGAATAGCTTGGCGTAAGTCACGTTCTAAATAAATGCCTTGTTCAAGCAATGCTGTGTTATCACTCGAGTAATATTTCATGGTATGCCCCCCCAAACGCTTGGCTTCAGTTAAGGCTTGTTCGGCACAATTATTTAAATAATCGAGTTGTCGA
The DNA here is from genome assembly GCF_023824315.1 of Acinetobacter tibetensis. Lineage (NCBI taxonomy): Bacteria > Pseudomonadati > Pseudomonadota > Gammaproteobacteria > Moraxellales > Moraxellaceae > Acinetobacter > Acinetobacter tibetensis. The sequence goes on from NZ_CP098732.1 coordinate 1,061,453, forward strand.
CCATGTTCAGGGTAGAAGGAGATCCCCATGGAAACCGTAATAATATGATCCTGTCCAAAAATATCAAATGGTTCAGCAAAAGCATCTTGAATACGCTCACAATGCTGTTGAATGGATGGGCGGATATGAGAAATCTCATACACAATCGCAAAGTCATCGCCATTTAAATGTGCCAGGAACAACGCATCTGTGTTGGTTAAGCGTAAACGTTGAGCGACTTGTCTTAACAGTTCATCACCACCATTATTGCTTAAATATTCATTGAGTGGTCGGAATCGGTCAATATTGAGTCGAATCACAGCGAGTTGTTGAATGGAATCTTGATGCGATACTAAATATTGATGTAGTTGATAATTATAGTAAAAACGGTTTGGTAAGTCCGTTAACGTGTCATAATTTTCAAGATAAGATAAACGTTGTTCTTGAAGTTTACGTTCTGTCAGATCGGAAACAATCCCAATATAGTTGATGACACGATTATGTTCGTCGTGTATCGCATTAATATGTAGCCAAAACGTCAGCTCTTTGCCTGTACTGAATTTTTCAGTGAGTTCACCGTCATATTCACCTGTGCGTGCTAATTGTTCTAAAATAGCCTGATGGTTTTGTTGCTGTACGGATTTAAGGTTTGAGGTGATTGCGAAAAGATGCTGTCCTAAGCAGAGGTCTTTATTAAAGCCTGTGATCTTTTCATAAAAAGGATTTACATTGACATAATGCAAATGTTTATCGAGGATAAAAATACCCTCAGCCGCTTGTTCTAAGACACTTGCAGCCAGTTTTAGACGTTCTTGATCGGTGCGTTCCTGATGAATGTCGCGTTGTATGCCAACCATGCGCAAAGGCTTTTTATTGGTTGGATCTCGTTCAATCACACGTCCAATATCGTGTACCCAACTCCACTCACCATTGGATTGCTGTACACGATAGGTGGCTTCATAGCGATCAGTCTCGGCACGAAGATGCTGTTTTAATGCTGCTTTGAAGCAGAATAAATCATCTGGATGAATGATGTTTTGTAGCTGAATACTGTGTTCTTTTGAATGTTTACGTTTTTTCTGTTGTTGGTAGTTACTGACAGATATATGACGTTCTTTAATATTCCAGTCCCAAGGTTTTAAACCTGCAATTTCATGTGCAAGATCCAAGTTTTGTTGCTGGTTTTCTAGATTACGATTCATTTGCTCAATATCAAAAGTACGTTCTTTAATTTTGTGCTCTAATTGCTGGTTATTTTGCTGTAGTTGTAATTCAATTTCTTTGGATTTGTTCATTTCATTTTGCAGTTGTTCACATAATTCTTCAGTCCGAGTCACTTGTTGCTCAGCATTTTTTATGAGTTGACCATTACGTAAATATAAAGCAGATAAGCGTTTATGGATTCGTACAGTAGAATTGGCACACAATAAAATGACGATAAGAACAAAGTTCACGGTTAGATGAAATAATTGGTTAATTTGGTCAGTAAGAATAAATTGAGATATAAAGTAAGGAATAATAGACGGAATGAAAATTAGACAAAAATAATCAAGGCGTTGGGTTAGGAAGGTAAGCGCTAATGTTTGAGTCACGATTAACAATAAGGCGGATAATGTTAAAGCATGAACAGGTTCAAAACTTGGATTGACCAGAGGTAAATAGTAATAAATAAGACTAATTCCAGTTGCAATGAGTATGCCGATACCTATGCAGAGAAATTGCACCCAGTGATGCGCTTGGGAAATAGAATATTGTTCAAATTTAAATCGAGTTGCGGTCAGTAACCAAAAACTGCCGACAAGGAGCTCTGTGAGCAAGAACCAAACATTGAAATAGATGGAAAAGTGGGAAAAGTTAAACTGATAAACACAATAAACATATAAAAAAATAATGAGAATACTGGCCAAAAATAATTGGATATGCCTTATGGAATTATGAATTTGCGCAGCACGTAACTGCGATCTAAGATTCGCATCTAAAAAATCGGGCATAATATTCATAACCTTATTTTTGTTTTGTTCTAGATACTGTAGAGGTTATACGTTCCATTCATCTGCTTAGTCGTTTAATAAAATCACAAAATATTGAATCAGTTTTAGATTAATCAGGTTATTCATAAATATCAATCTTATCCATCTGTATTTTCATCTTTTTAGAAAAACTATGGTCTAACATTGTAATTTAAGATGGATAATGCAACCACAGGGGTCGTTTCGGTACGTAATACTCGTTCGCCGATACACCAGTTGACAAAACCTACATCATTTGCAGCTTGAATTTCTGCTTCACTCAAACCGCCTTCAGGCCCGATCAGCAGTGCGATATTTGGTTTGGCATTGTTCAAAGGATTTGTCTCATCCTTATTTGGTGCGAGCACAAGTTTCGTCTCTGGCAGTTCAGACACAAGCCATTTCTCTAAACTGAGTGGTGCAAGGATTTTTGGCACAAGGTTCATGCCACATTGTTCGCAAGCAGCAATCGCAATGCCTTGCCAATGATCTAACTTCTTTTGGTCGCGGTCATATTTTAAACGCATTTCACAACGTTCAGAGGTCAACAATTGAATTTCGGATACACCCAGTTCAACGGCTTTTTGAATCGCATAATCCATACGGTCACCTTTACTCATGACTTGACCAAGTAAAGTATGAATGGCTGGAGTACGATTGGTTGGGTTAAAAGCAGTGACCTGAACCGATGCTGACTTTTTGGCAACGTCACTTAAGGTCACTTCATATTCGCCGCCTTGTCCATTAAACAAAGTCGCTGTTTCACCGACTTGAGCGCGTAAAACTTTTACCCAGTGGTGAAACACTGTTTCAGTCAGTTCGACAGTGTGATCAACATTGAGTTCTGCTTCCATAAAAAAACGAGGCATTCGGTTTTACTCTCAAATAAGGTGAGTCTAGTTTAAATACTTATGCCAAACCTAGGTCTAGTACAAGCTGACGGGTAGGGTCAGTCGTGTTCATGGTGTAGAAGTGCAAACTTGGTGCACCACCAGCAATTAGGCGTTCGCAAAGTTTCACAATCACTTCATGACCAAATGCTTTAATGCTTGCCGTATCATCACCATAGGTTGCCAATTGCTTGCGAATCCAACGTGGAATCTCAGCGCCTGTACCATCTGCAAAGCGAATTAAGTTGCTGGCATTGGTAATCGGCATAATGCCCGGTGCAACTGGGATGTTCACACCTTCTTTTTGAATGCGATCGACAAAGTAGAAGTAGGCATCTGGATTAAAGAAGAACTGGGTTAAACCAGCGTTAGCACCTGCATTGGCTTTGTCGCAAAAACGTTGAATGTCTAAGTCAAAGCTTTCTGCTTGTGGATGCATTTCAGGATATGCAGCAACTTCAATGTGGAAATGGTCACCAGAATGTTCACGAATAAAGCGGACCAAATCTGTTGCATAAGGTAATTCGCCTAGACCGACCTGACCTGAAGGTAGGTCACCACGTAGCGCCACAATACGGTCAATGCCTTGTGCTTTATAAATGTCGAGTAATTCTGCAATACGAGCTTTGTCATCACCAATACAAGAGAGGTGAGGGGCAACAGGTGTACCTTTGCCATTAAATTCAGCAATGGCTGCTAAGGTACGTTCACGGGTTGAACCGCCAGCACCGTAAGTAATTGAAAAGAACTCTGGATTTAAGCGTTGTAGTTCTTGGTGTACGACTTTCAGTTTTTCTGCACCCGCATCCGTTTTGGTCGGGAAAAACTCAAAAGAAATAGGAATGTGTTTAGACATGTTCAAATCCTTTTTTATAAATGCTTGTATTCTTTTACCCTCGCCCTGACCCTCTCCCAGAGGGGGAGAGGAACCTCGCGGTATTTAATTCAGGGAAAAGTCCTCTCCTCTTAAGAGAGGATTTAGGAGAGGTGAAAAATTAGTATTTATAAGTATCCGATTTGAATGGGCCTTCAACTGCTACACCTAAGTAGTCTGCTTGTTCTTGAGTCAATTGAGTCAGAACACCACCAAAACCAGCAACCATCGCAGCAGCAACTTCTTCGTCTAATTTCTTAGGAATAAGTTCTACACGGATTTTCGCAGCTTTTTCAGCTTCAGGAAGATCTGCAAATTTCTCAGCGAACAAATGCATTTGACCCAATACTTGGTTAGCAAAAGAACCATCCATAATGCGTGATGGGTGACCTGTTGCATTACCAAGGTTAACCAAACGACCTTCAGAAAGCAGGATTAGGTAGTTATTTTCATCTTCTGAACGGTAAACTTGGTGAACTTGTGGCTTAACTTCAACCCACTTGTAACCACGTAAGTAGTTTGTGTCGATTTCAGTATCAAAGTGACCGATGTTACAAACAACAGCGCCTGCTTTTAATGAATCAAGCATTGCAGCGTCACATACGTGGTAGTTACCCGTTGTAGTTACGATTAGGTCAGTGTTTTGAAGAAGATCAGCATTTACGTCTTCTTTTTTACCTGTTTGTACGCCATTTTTGTATGGAGATACAACTTCGTAACCGTCCATGCATGCTTGCATAGCACAGATAGGATCAACTTCAGTTACACGTACAATCATACCTTCTTGGCGAAGAGATTGAGCAGAACCTTTACCTACGTCACCGTAACCGATTACAAGTGCACGACGGCCAGATAAAAGCATATCTGTACCACGTTTGATTGCATCGTTAAGTGAGTGACGGCAACCGTATTTGTTGTCGTTTTTAGATTTAGTAACAGAATCGTTTACGTTGATTGCAGGAACTTTTAAAGTGCCATCACGAAGCATTTCGTACAGACGTTGAACACCTGTTGTTGTTTCTTCTGTTACACCGTGAATTTTAGCAATGACTTCTGGATATTTTTCATGAACAAGTAGTGTTAAGTCACCACCATCATCCAAAATCATATTGGCATCCCAAGGTGTGCCATTGACATTGATTTGTTGTTCTAAACACCACATGTATTCTTCTTCTGTTTCGCCCTTCCAAGCAAATACAGGTACACCAGAAGCCGCAATTGCAGCAGCAGCGTGGTCTTGAGTAGAGAAGATGTTACAAGATGTCCAGCGAACTTCTGCGCCCAATTCAACCAATGTTTCAATGAGAACAGCAGTTTGAATGGTCATATGGATACAACCAAGGATTTTTGCGCCAGCAAGTGGTTTTGCAGCTGCATAACGCTTACGTAGACCCATCAATGCTGGCATTTCTGCTTCAGCAAGTTTAATTTCTTTACGGCCGTAATCAGCAAGTGAAATATCAGCAACTTTGTAATCTGTAAATGAAGCAGTAACCGCGTTCATCTGGATCTCCTAGTTATTAAATAACAATAAAAATAGATTGGATCGTTATGTTCGCGGATGCCGTTGTTAATCAAAACCAGTATTTCACAGAAGTTTTGACCGAATCGTCGAGCCTAGCGATTTCACATTACTGTTTTTGAAAATCAGCCTGTGAAAAAGTCGCAGCACCCCTCGACGAGTTGCATATTGTACTTGGAAATTGTTTTAGTTCCAATCAGTAATTGGTTATTATTTGACTGATAAATGAGTACTTAGATAACTTAGTGATGAATAAAGAAATAAATTATAAAATAAAAAATTGGAGTGATATTTCGGCTGACTAGGTTAATGGCAGTGTAATCATTGGTAACGGTGCTGGTATGGCGCTTCATTCGAAATTTGTTTTAAATCTTTAAAAGAAAAAGCTGAAAAATTACAACTTTTCAATGAAGACATTTCAATGCTTTTTCAAGAATTTGATACCATCGACTTTGAGTTAATTCTTCGTTTAGTTTGGCATGCAAAATTGATTAATGAAAAATTGCGAATAGAAGAGAGTACGACCAATAAAGCCTATGAAAATATAAAAAATGCATTGATTCAAGTTGTGCGAGCAGTACATTGTTCTAGAGATCAGATTGCAGGTCAGTTCCCCCAACTTTATGAATTTACAAAATGCTTGAGCACCATTTTCTATGAAGTTTTGCCAGATTGAATAACGCAAAAACTAATTTGGTGATTTACGGTTGGGGTATAGGGAAACAAGAGTCTCACTTGGTTGATCAAATTTTTAAGCATAAATTAAGTGGCAAAATTGCAATTTCTACTTACTCTAAAGATCAATCAGAGTGTCATCGTATTTATACTGAAATAAATAAGTTAGCTCCACAAGTTGAGGTGGAATTTTTTGATAGTCAAAGCTCAGGTTGTTGGAATAATCCTTGAGTTTAAATCTGTAAGCATTATCATCCGCCTCATATCATCTTGAGAGTGAACCTATGGCTTTAGAGATTCCTGATTCTTTGCTGAATCTAGAAGCGAATTGTGGTGTATTTGCCGTTTGGATGTTGCTGCAACATCATGGTGTGCATGTCGACATGAATGAATTGATTAAGTTATGCCGACATGATCGTCAAGATGGTACCTTTACGATTGCACTAGCCGTTGCTTTAAAAAAGATCGGATTTAAGGTCACTTTCTCTACAGACCCCGACCCCAACATAGATAGAACTGAAAGACAAAGTTATGCCGAGGCGAAAGCTTTACGCATCCCAATTGAGCCTGCGCTGAGCTATACCCAGATCCAGTCCCAGATTGAGCAGGGTAAAATGGTCATTGTCTACTATGACACTTTAGATGAAGTGGGCAACCAGTCCTTGGTGTATTCAATAGATGATCAGGAAATTTGTTTCTTTGATAATTTTGAACCAATGCCAGCCTTAGTGTTTGAACAACAACGAAAAGCAGAAGGCATCTGCCGACAGGTTATTATTATTGATGATCGTGAGGCGAAACTTCAATCAACTCTATTGAACTGATTGCATCGGACTTTGGCTTTATTTATTTCGTTAAGATGCCGAATAGATAAAGCCATATTGTTGAGTCGATTTGCAGATCAAGATTGAAGGGTAATATTGATCTGATTTTAAATTATCGGTTTACTAATAAAGTATTGAAGAACTAAAAAAACAGAAGAAGGAAGAATCAGATGAAATGGAGCTATGGTTTAGGGCTGTTGTGTATATGTGGTTTGGTGAATGCCAATGACAGTACCGGTTTTGTGGCAACAGGCGGTGTGCAATATCTGAAAAATCCTAAAATCTCCATGCAAAGTGAAGATTTGTTTGTGAGTAAAAAGCAGATCCGTGTGGATTATCAATTTAAGAATCTGACCAATCAAGACCTTCAAGAAACAGTGTTATTTCCTTTACCGCGTGTGGGAAGTTCGCGTGAAAGCGATTTTGCAAATACTGAACATTTGCTGCAAAGCTTTAAAGTGCAAGCCAATGGCAAGAGTATTCAACCCCAACAGCATGTGCGTGCATTTTTACCGACGTTGACCAAACAAGGTGAAATTAATTGGGAAGGTGAACCTGTTGATGTGACCGCTGCTTTAAAAAAATGTGGATTTACTGAACATGATTTGATGTATCCGTGGAGTATGCAGCAAGATATAAATTACAGTGGTCGGATGTTTGCCTGTAAAGAGCCTCAAGTGCAGCAGTTGTTAAAACCGTATCAAGCGGGCGATGAAATCTATTGGGAAGCGCAGGTTATTTATAGTTGGCAGCAAAATTTTAAAGCCAATAGTACTACGCGCATTCAGCATCAATATGCACCATTGGTGGGCGGTTCAGTGTCACTTTATCCAGAAGAAGATGAAAAAACCTACTGTATGGATAAGCACTTTAAAGCGGGACTCGCCAAAGCCAAGGCACAGCACGCACCTTATCAAGCATTGAGCTATATTTTAACGACAGGGGCTAACTGGGCTAAACCCATTGCAGATTTTAAACTGACCGTTGAGCGAGATGCAGGAGAGTTAGTTTCATTCTGTTGGGAGGGCAAAGTTGAAAAAATAAGCCCAACACGGTTTGAAATGCGGAAAAAGAATTTTGTACCGAAATATGATTTAGACCTTATTTTTGTCCATATCCGTCAGTAAATTGATTGAATAAAAACAGAAACCCATTTTGGACGGGGTTTCTGTTGATTTTTTATTGTTCGCGTTTAGTTGGATTGTTGCGCTTTACTGTTCCATTCATCTGCTTTGGCTTCATCAATTTCAACACCTAGACCATGTGCATAGATACAAGCTAAATCGCGCATGGCTTGTACGTCACCTAGTTCTGCGGCTTGTTGTACCAAGGCTACAGATTTGGCAACATCTTTTTCGACCACATCACCACGACGGTAGAAACCTGCAAGTTCTAAAATAGAAGCCGCATGTTTGACGCTACTGGCTTGCTTAAGCCAATGGTAGGCTTGTTCAAAATAATATTTGGCTTCTTTAGGATCTTCTTCTAAAAGGTCCTTTGCATAAACGGTATAACCTTCACCAAGCCAGTACATGGCTTCGACATTGCCATTTCCAGCAGCTTTCAGTGCCCATTCTTCAGCAAGTTCAATGTGTTGTTCATCTTCACTTTCCATGTATAAAGTGGCAACTTCGAACTGTGCTGCTGCATTTCCGGCAATTGCACGATTAATCAGTTCTGCTGAAATAGAAGGAAGCTGAGACATAGAAATTCCAAAGGCAGTCAATTAAAAAAGCCAATCTGATGATTGGCTCAGTGATTATAGCCTAAAAGCCTTGGCGAAGTGCAGCATTAAAACCAAGCGATCAAAGCACTGACTAAACTGAGTGCAGAAAGTAGATAGCCACCTAATTGCCAAAGCAAAACGATAAAACACCATGCAATGATATTTGAGTAGATTGGAATTAGATTGTGGATTTGATTTTGAGGATGGAGGCTAAACAGAGAAATCCATATTTTTATTGATGATGAATTAAAGCAAAATGGTCGAAGGTTTAGTCAAATTTTCTGGGGGTGAAACCAATATACATGTTTGAAGTGATCGTGCTTGCTTGTATTTTAAGAAGTAATCATTCAACAATACGCATATTTATGTAGATTTGAAAAAAAGGGTACTTATGCTGAAATTAATTTATTACGTTCCAGAGAGTCACCTAGAGTCGACTAAACAAGCAATTTTTTCAGCAGGGGCTGGGGGAATTGGCAATTATGAACACTGTGCTTGGCAGGTTTTGGGGACAGGGCAGTTTAAGCCTATGCAAGGTGCAAATCCATTTATTGGTGAGTTGGACAGTTTAGAACAAGTACCTGAATGGCGTGTAGAAACCATTGTGCCAGAAGCCCATGCCAAAGCTGTGGCTCACGCGCTTAAAATCAGCCATCCTTATGAAGAGCCTGCTTTTGAGTTTATTCAAATACTGGATATTTAATATTAAAGAAAGCTTAGTAGTGTCTTTATTGTTGATGTTGTAATTTCGGGTTTGACCCATTTCGTCTTGCACTGCGATTGAAATATATTTCAATCTTGTTCAGGTTCGACCTACTTTTCTTTCGGGAAAAGTAAGCAAAACCATTGTCATCAGCAAAACTCGGCAGAAATGATTATTTGATGTAGTGGATCGCAGAAACTATACGAAACATATTGATCTTGCCTCGAACAGTTGCTGATGACGTGAATGTGTATCCAACTTTTGTGATGAATTCAATTGAGTTTAAAATTAAACCTTCTGAATAAATAACTCACGATTAAAACGATATTGTGGGAAAAACACGCCGTCTTTCGCACGTTCGCCTGCTGCAATGACCATGACAGGATATTGCTGCTCATTCAGTTTTAAGATTTTTCGAACCATTGGCTCATCAAAACCTTCCATCATGCAGCTATCGAAACCATAGGCACGCAAAGCCAAAACCAGATTTTCACACGCCAGCGCTGTGGTTTTGCTTGCCCATAATTTGGCATCAGCCGCATTAAAAGCCGTGACGGGCAATTGCTTATCAAAGGTACGTACCAACTTGAACGCGACTTTTTTAACATTGCCTAAGGCATTGAAGTAACCAGTTTTATAGTTATATGGAATCACTCGATAATATTTTTGCACCGCGGGAGGTGTTTCAGGAAATGGAAATTCGCTGATGTTGCGTTTTGCCATATCATCCAAACGGTCTGTACGCGCAATACAGACAATCAGTTCGGCAGCAGTTTTGGCCGCCAATTGATTTAAGCAGGCTTTAATTAGTTGTTTTTTCTTGCTGGGGCTTTGTACCACATAAAAAGTCCACGGTTGTAAATTGGATGAGTTGGGCGCGAGCAGTGCTAAATCCAAACAAGCATCTAAAACTTCGTTAGGAATGGCACGGTCTGTAAATTTTCGCACTGAACGACGGCTTTCAATCACTTTACGGAAATTAGCAACATCAATATCTTGTGGTGCAGGTTCGTAATAACGTGGTTTGCCTGAGTCATCTGCAATGAAATTTGTATGATTGGTATCTGTCATAGGATTTATAAATTTTGAAAGTTGTTGTTTTAGAATATATCGGGTGCTGTTTAACAGGTGTTGTATTTGGGTGAGCTAAAATAAAGGGGCATAAGGCCCCTTTTGAGGTTCAATTAGTTAAATTGAGCAAAATCAGGTTTACGTTTTTGCATAAATGCAGCAACCGCTTCAGCCATTTCTGGTGAAGAAACACGCTGCATGAAAATCTCAGCCTCATGGTCAATACAGTCCACGATGCTGTCTAGGTTATGCTTCATGAGCGCTTTGGTTTGACGTAAAGATGCCAATGGTAATGCCGCTAAAATTTGCGCTTGTTTGAGTGCTGCTGCATAAACATCTTCTTCGATGCTGTTGACTAGACCTGCTGCAACTGCTTTTTCACTGTTAAATTTTTGGGCAGTAAACAACAATTCAGCCGCTTTGTGGTAACCCGCTTGTTGAATCAGTAATTGGCTAGCTGCACCTTCTGGTGAAAGCCCAAGGCTGACAAATGGGATTTGGAATAATGCAGTTTGGTCGCTATACACAAGGTCAGCATGCAGCAAAATAGTCACGCCAATGCCAATGGCCACACCACGCACCGCAGCAATTAATGGTTTAGAAAAACGCGCCGCGGCTTTTAACACCACAAAAGGGGGCGCATCGCCAGATTTTCCTTGTAGTGGGGATTGAATGAATTGCATAAAGTCTTGCATGTCATTTCCCGCAGTGAAATCTGCATCTTCACCCCGTAAAATCACTACGCGTACATCTTTAGATTGATCCGCTTCATTTAGGGCTTGAGCAATCCATAAATACAATTCACCATACAATGCATTTTTTGCTTTTGGGCGGTTAATGGCTAACGTCAAAATACCGTTGTCTAAATTTGCATTTAAATGTTCATGTGGTTGTTGAATACAACTGAGCGTCATCGTACTATCCTTGCTTTAAAATTTAGTTAAATTTTATGAGCCATTATGTCGTATCTTAAACAATAACGCTGCTACTGATGAGTTCATAAAAAAGTTCATTCTCTATGAAACATACATTTGATTATCTGGTATTTATTGGTCGTTTTCAGCCGTTTCACTTGGCACATATGCGAACCATCCAAATTGCGCTGGAACTGAGTGACCATGTTATTTTGGCATTGGGTTCAGCACAGATGGAACGAAATATTAAGAACCCATTTACCGCTCAAGAACGTGAACAGATGATTTTGTCGAATTTCTCTGCGGAAGATGCTGCGCGTATTCATTTTGTACATGTTGTCGATGTTTATAATGATAAAAAATGGGTGAATTTGGTCAAAAGCTTAGTTGCAGTGGTGGTAAAACCTGAACATAAAGTGGGGTTGATTGGACATTTTAAAGATGAATCTTCTTATTATTTAGAACTTTTTCCAGAATGGGAAATGGTTGAAATTGACAGTTTAGAAGGTGCGATGTCTGCGACCCCTATGCGTGAAGCTTATTATCGTGGGGAGATTTGGGAAGATACTTTTCCGCAAGGCACGGTTGCCTTTTTACAAAACTTCAAGCAAAGCGTGCTTTATCAACAATTACAACACAAATACCAGACCCAAGATAAAACCAATCTTGAGTAAACTATATCTTCATCACCTCGTTTGAGGGAATGGATATGCGATACCATGTTGGAGCTTACGGGGCTTCACGTCCACCTCGGGTTTCTGGGTATATTTATGCATTTGCCATGATTATGTCTATTCAAACTGCATTGGCTAGCCCATGGCATTTATCTGCGGATTCTGAAGTTGGTTTTCATATTGACTCTTTTGGCGTGACTTTTGTGAAAGGTCAGTTTGAAAAAGTCCAATCCAGTCTTCAGTTTGATTTGAAACAACCCGAACAAGCCACAGCCGAGGTGATATTCGATATCACCAGTATCCGCTTGAATAGACCGTCTTTCAAACAGATGGTTTTGGGCCCAGACTTATTTTATGTAGAAAAATATAAAACAGCGACATTTACCAGCACTCAATTTAAAGCGCTTGGAGATCATCGTTATCAGATTCTCGGCAATTTGACCTTAAGAGGTGTGACCCATCCAATTTCGTTTAATGCTAGATTAGTTCCGAATTCGAATAATCCTGATGTGTTAGATGTCGAGGCGTATACCATAATTCGCCGTAGCGATTTTGGTATGAAAAAAGCCCTAGGTGGAATTGGTGAAAAAGTAAATATTCAAGTCATCGGACAATGGAAAAAGGCTGACTAAACCCGATGTGCTCAGTTCATGCGTAGCGTGTCTGATTAAAAAGAAGTATTCATTTGCTGATTCATATAGCTTGGCGCTTTGTCGATCATATCTCGCGTGAGTTGTGCCAATGGCGGTGATTGTTGCTTCCAGTGGTGCCAATATAATTGAATATTGATATGTGAATCGGGTAATAGTTCAAGCCATTCTCCCGTATGTAAGCGCTGTCCAATTTGATAATCTGGTACCATTCCAAATCCTAAACCAAATTCTATCGCTTCTACAAAAGCCGTTGAAGAAGGAATAAAGTGGTGTGGATAGCTCTCAATATTTAAGCCAAATTTTTCCAGAATAATATCGGTATGCAGATGGTCTTTATCATTATAAATCACCGCTGGCGCCATTCTTAAGCTCTGACGGTTTAAACCTTGTGCAAACCAGCGTCGGCTGAATTCTGGGGTTGCCACCATTCGATAATTCATACAGCCTAAGCGCTTTGCAACACAGCCTTTCATTGGTTGCTGTTCCGTTGTAATACAGGCACTGACTAATCCTGCTTCAAGTAAATGGTGAGTTTGGGTTTGATCATCTACTTTTAAATGCACCACAATTTTTTCACGTAACAAGGTTTCGCGTATTGCTCGCAGTAACCAAGTCGCAAGGGAATCATCATTAGTGGCAATATTGAGTTGATAGAATGGTGATTCAGGTGTTTGTCCCGTTAAGTCCTGTAACAGGTTCTGTTCTAATCGTCGAGTGTGTTGCAAATAATGTAATAAGGATAATCCTGCCTGAGTGGCACGGCAAGGACGCTCACGCACAATTAAAAGATGCCCTAAAGATTTTTCTAAACTTTGCACGCGCATGGTGACGGCAGATGCCGTAATACATAAACGTTCTGCCGCCAAATCAAAACTACCTGTTTCTGCAACAGCTAAAAACGCATCGCATTGTTTACTGTTCAACATGATGGGGTTTTAGTCCAAGCAATAAGTCATGGTTATAATCTAAGATAAATTGAGTTAAATTGATATTTTTTTAGTTTTATTTAGTTAAATAAAAAATGATTGATAATGCGATGGAGCAAAAAATAGAGTTGAAAAAGTCATGTTACAAACGTATTTACAGGGGATCGCGATTGGTTTTAGTCTAATCGTGGCGATTGGGGCACAGAATGCTTTTGTTTTAAAGCAGGGTTTAAAACAGCAGTCGGTATTTTGGGTTTGCTTTGTTTGTGCGCTGTCCGATTCGATTTTAATTCTATTAGGAATCACAGGTTTTTCAGTAGTACTTCAGCATTACCCTGAAATATTGGGCATGGCGAAATGGGCAGGGGCATTATTTTTATTTTGGTATGGCTTACAACATTTACGTGCGGCTTTCAAATCCAATCAGGCTTTGCATGCAGCAGAGCAAAACGAAACAAAATTGGGTCAAATCTTGATGGTGTGTTTGGCATTAACTTGGCTCAATCCACACGTTTATTTGGATACTGTGGTCCTGATTGGCTCTATCTCAACCCAATTTGAGCAGAGCAAACTCTATTTTGCGCTGGGTACTATGACTGCATCATGGTTATTCTTTTTCAGTTTAGGTTATGGGGCACGATTATTAACGCCAATTTTTGAAAATCCTAAAGCATGGAAAGTTTTAGATGGTTTAATTGCCTTGATGATGTGGGGTATCTCACTGTCTTTAATTATGGGTGTTTAAGGGGTAAAGCCGCTGACCTTGCAATGTTCAGAGTGACAGCGGCTTTGGGTCTTAGGCTTGTAATGCTTTTAGATCTGCAAGAACTTGTTCTGCATGTCCCGCAGCTTTGACTTTACGATATTCTTTAACGAGCTTGCCTTGATGGAAAATAAAGGTTGAGCGTTCAATGCCCATGACTTGTTTGCCATACATATTCTTTTCTTTAATCACATCGAAGTGTTTGCACAGAACTTCTTCTTTGTCACTGATTAAATTAATCGTTAAAGCCTGCTTTTCAGTAAAGTTCTGATGGGCTTTAACTGAATCACGTGAAACCCCAAAAATACTGGTATTAAGTGCATCAAATTGGTCTTTTAAACATGAAAAACCAACGGCTTGTGTGGTACAGCCTGGCGTTGAATCTTTCGGGTAGAAATAAACAATTAACCATTCAGTAGGTACTTCAGTTAAATTGATTTCGCCAGTAGTGGTGGGGAAAGCTTGATTTGGAAGTTGAATTGTATCCGTCATGGTTTATCCTTCAATCTGGTGTTGTTCTAGTTCAAGGGGTAAAAAGGCGTAATTTTCGTGATAGAGAATATCACCTTTCATAATGTTGAGCGCATGTTTAAAAATAGGGCCATTAATCACTGTTGTGTGGAATTCACCCGCTTCACCACAAGGGTCAATACCTCTTTCCACAAGCTGTTGAATATATTCAAGCGTGAGGATTTGCCCTAAATCTTCAGCTTTCATGCGTAGGTTAAGATTCACGGTAACAATCATGCTGTGAAATCCCAGTGAAATAAATTCCTGTACAATGTCTAAACGAGGACGTTGCCAAAGTGGCATACATAAACTGAGCTGACTTTTATCGCAAACCGATTGATTCCATTCAGCGTGTGCCATTAAATCAATATCACCTGTGACCAAGGTTTCCGCACCGAGGGCTTGGGCTTTTTGCAGCAGTTGAATGAAATGACTTTCATAATCTTGCCAAGTTGCAGAAGCAGTAAAGATGGGTAATCCAATGGCATTAGCTTGAGCATGAATAATGTCGAGCGACATACCATGTGAGCGTGACTTTAAGCCTTGTTCTTCAAGCATAACAATTAGTGCAACAGGCTGACCCATTTGCATGGCTTGGTAGAGTGCAAGAGTGCTATCTTTCCCACCGCTATAAGAAGCGACAAATTTTTGACCTTGAGCGTTTGTATTCCATTCAATGCACATAGTTTCGAGTTCTATCAATTTTGTGACATAGAAAAAGCCTGCATAAAGCAGGCTTCATTCACGTTGAGCGAATTATTTTTTCGCTTGTGCGTTTTTCATTGCTGCTTCAGTTAATGACTTTAATTTTGTCGTTAACTGAGGACCAAAGCAGGCTTGTAAATCTTTATTCTGCTTTTGAACAAAAGCCAATGTGCTTGGGCTTTTCTTTTGGTTAATTGTGCTTTGAATTTCCCATTTTTGAGCATTGGTTAATTTACCATCTGCTTCAACTGCACAAGTACAGTATTTGCTTACTTCAGCGCTCGATAATTTATTACCTTTGGCTGTTTCTTCTTTACAAACATTAATTAATGCAGCTTTTACATTGGTGCTTTTATATGCTTCTTGTAGTTTGTTTGACTCAGCAGCATGTGAAGCTGTTGCGAACAATGCCGCTGCTGAAACCAATGTAGAAAGAATAATGTTTGATTTTAAATTTTTCATAAACTGTACCCTGTAATTACGGTATGTAACGTGTTGGGTCTGCTACGCCTGCATCTTCAAAGCCTTGTTTGCGTAAGCGGCAGCTGTCGCATTTACCACAAGCACGTCCTTGGTCATCTGCTTGGTAGCAAGACACCGTTTGACTATAGTCTACGCCATGTTCTATACCTAAGCGAATGATATTTGCTTTGGATAAATGTAACAGAGGTGTTTCAAATTTAAGAGGTTTTCCTTCCACGCCAACTTTAGTTGCCAAGCGTGCCATGTTGGCAAAAGCGTCAATAAATTCAGGACGACAGTCTGGATAACCTGAATAATCAACGGCATTGATGCCAATCACAATGGCCTCTGCACCAAAAACTTCCGCTGCCGCTAAAGCATAAGATAAGAAAATAGTGTTACGTGCTGGAACATAAGTTACAGGAATACCTTCTTGCAACTGTTCAGGTACATCAATGCTGTGATCTGTTAAAGCAGAACCACCTAAGTTACCTAAATCAATATTAATGACACGATGTTCTACACCAGCACGTTGAGTTAATGCACGAGCAGCATCAAGTTCAGTGGTCGAGCGTTGACCATACATAAAACTGATTGCAATACATTCATAACGTGCTTGCGCCCAAGCCAAACAAGTTGTTGAGTCTAAGCCGCCAGATAACAAAACTATGGCACGAGGGCGCATATTAAAATCTCCAAATAGATGTATTTAAGAACAGAACTAAATTAACGACCAGTTTCATCATTCCAAAGCAATTTGTGTAATTGCAATTGGAAGCGAACAGGGAGATGGTCTTCTAAAATCCATTGCGCTAAGTCTCGCGCAAGTTGTGGTAAGCGTACCGCACCTTTTTCTACAGCAAAAGCAGGGGAGAACCAAACGGTACTGACTTTATCCTGTAGTTGGTATTCTGCAACCTGTAATTTTGACCACTCATAATCTTCACGGTTGCAAATCACGAATTTAATTTGGTCGTGTGGTGTCAAGTAATCAAGATTGCTGATTAAATTGCGCTGTTCTTCACCGGAAGTTGGGGTTTTAAGATCTAAAACTTTAGAAACACGCGGGTCAACTTTAGAAACGTCTAAGGCACCACTGGTTTCTAAAGACACTTCACAGCCAAGGTCAGCTAGACGTTGCATTAATGGTAAAGCATTGGGCTGTGCCAGAGGTTCACCACCTGTCACGCAGACATAGGGGGTTTTAAAATCGAGTGTGGTTTGAATAATGTGTTCGAGCGATAGACGCTCTCCACCTTCAAAGGAGTAGGTAGTATCACAATAGGTACAGCGTAGTGGGCAACCCGTTAGGCGAATAAATACCGTAGGGAGTCCTGCTGCATTTGCTTCACCTTGTAATGAATAGAAAATCTCCGTGATGCGTAAGCCCGCAGCCGGATCAGAAACAGGAATAGCCGAAGATCTGAGAGTATTCATAGTACAAAATAACCACAAGATAGAAAAATAAAAATCTCTACGATCATGTCTGACCGTAGAGACCGAAAAGCATTTTGAAAAATTAGTCTTCGCGTAATAATTCGTTCAAGCTCGTTTTAGAACGTGTTTGCGCATCAACTTTTTTCACGATAATTGCAGCATATAAGCTGTAAGTACCGCATTTAGAAGGAAGGCTACCCGCAACAACGACAGAACCCGCAGGTACGCGGCCGTAGTGGATTTCACCAGTTGCACGGTCATAAATCTTGGTTGATTGACCAATGAATACGCCCATTGAAATGACAGAGCCTTCTTCAACAATCACGCCTTCCACGATTTCAGAACGTGCACCAATGAAGCAGTTATCTTCAATAATGGTTGGGTTTGCTTGCAATGGCTCAAGTACGCCACCGATACCTACGCCACCAGACAAGTGTACGTTTTTACCGATTTGTGCGCATGAACCTACAGTTGCCCATGTATCAACCATTGTGCCTTCATCTACATAAGCACCAATGTTGACGTATGATGGCATCAATACTACATTTTTGGCTTGGAAGCTGCCTTTACGAGCAACTGCTGGAGGTACTACACGAACACCTGCTGCTTTGAACTGTTCTTCAGTCCAACCAGAGAATTTAGTGTCTACTTTGTCGTAAAAACGAAGATCGCCTGACTCGATTGGCTTGTTGTCGTTTAATTTGAACGATAACAATACTGCTTTTTTAAGCCATTGGTGAACAACCCACTCACCATCGATTTTTTCTGCAACGCGTAATGAGCCATTATCTAAACCTGCAATCGCTTGTTCTACAGCGTCACGGATTTCAGCAGAGCAGTCTGCTGCTGTGAAATTGGCACGGTCTTCAAAGGCTTGTTCGATAATTGTCGAAAGCTGAGACATGATCTTCCATCCAAAAAAATTTTGAAGATTTTACACTATATTTGCTCCAAAATAGATGAAAAATCGTCTTAGCATCGGAATTTATAATTAAGGTAGTTAAGTAAAAACCTATGTTAAATTGTATAAGTTTCTAAACTGATAGGTATTTGCAAACTATATTTTATAAAATGTGTATCAAAAGTTAACAAAAACCAAGCAAATCGTTCATAAAAAATACTGATGTTCTGGTCTATGATGAGTTCATCAAAACAACTTCACGATTAAAAGTTTAATCTTCTGAGGAGACCGGTAATGAAAAAACTAAGTTTAATTGCGATTGCAACCACAATGACCGTTTTTGCAGGTACTGCAATGGCAGAAGAACCAGTCATTAATGATGGTCGCGTTTCTAATCAATTAATGCCAACTTCTGTCCGTGCTGAAGCGGGAACAACAGGGTATGGTGGTGCTGTCACTTGGACCGCAAACCCATATGTTGGTGTAACCCTTGGTTATAATGGTGGTGATGTTTCTACTACTGATGATATTTCAGTTGATGGCACCAAATACGATCTAGACATGAAAAATAATACGACTTATTTGAATGCAGAGATTCGTCCTTGGGGAACAAGTGAAGGTAAGTTTGCTAAAGCTGTCTATGTTGCTGCAGGTGCCGCATACATTGACAATGACTATGATTTAACTAAACGTTCTCAAGATGGTACGATCAAAATTAACGGAACCAATTATTCTTATAATGGTTCAGTAAATGGTCAGATGTCCTATAAAAATACCATTGCTCCTTATGTTGGTGTAGGCTTTTCTCCTAAAGTGACCGATCGTGTTGGTGTGTTTGGTGAAGTCGGTGCTTATTACACAGGGAACCCAACTGTAGAGTTGGATAAGCAAGGTACCTTTGTGAACGCAGCAGGCGGCAATGCTGAGCAAGATTTACGTGCTGAAGAAAACAAAATCCGTAATGACGATAAATATGCGTGGATGCCAGTGGCGAAACTGGGTGTAAGCTATCACTTCTAAGTAACATCTTACGTATGAAAAAACGGGCGTTAAGCCCGTTTTTTTATGCCAAAAGACTGTATGGATTAAAAGTGATGACCGATTTTGGCACCAAAGACCCAAGCATCATTTTGATTGACTGAATATAAGGTGGCGAGTTTGGGATTTACCTCAGTGTTTTGTAGCGTTTTGGCTTTATTGAAGTGCAAATATTGTGTGCCTAAAGCAAAAAAGGATTGGGGTTGCCAGTAGTAAAGTCCACCAAGTCCTAAACTGTAGTAACCATCGACAGGGCTTAGAGTAGAAGCGGTATTGCCACTACCTACATCCCAGCCCAAATCAAAGGTTGAAACCCAACGCTGATTATATTGATGTGCGATTCCAACCTTTCCAGACCACTGATCTTCTTGATATTGAATCATTTTGAATGAGGCAATTTCAGGGGCATATTGCGCGGCACTGTCAATAATGGCGGCAAACTGTGTGGGCTGAATGATGTAGTCACTCCAATTAACCCAGCGCAGTGAAGCATAAAGCAGATTTTTCTGCGAAATCCCTGTTTGAAAATCAAAATTAACCGAAGCGGGTGTTTCTATCTTGGTTTTATTTTCAGTCGTTAAGTGAATAGGCTGGTTCTGAATCGATTCATTTACATGCACTTGATGTTTAATTGCAGAGCGATAAGTGAGACTACTACGTAATGCGTATTCTGGAATTTGATAATTTAGACCTGCAAGCCAACCTAGCGCATGATCTTTTTTGAATTCGGCACGATAGCCATTTAAAAAGTAGAAACTTTGCCCAAAAACCTGTAAGTCGCCTTTAAAGCTTTGTACACCTAGGCCTGCATAAATTTGCCAAGTAGGGTTGAGTTGATAACCGAATAAGGTGGTGATGTTCTGACTGTCAAAATGAATTTCTGTAGATTCTATTTCAATAGGTCCAATCACGGTATTGGGGCGATAATGGTATTGAATATCCACACCAAAGGGTTGATCGAAGATAAGACCGAATGAAACTTTCGGATAAGGCTGAAATTTTAAAGCAGCCTGTACAAAATTACGATCTTCTACAAAGTTTCCTGTAGAAAAGTCAGTGACCCCGATTTCAGCCAATTCAGCTTGATTTTGGACTTGACCTGAAATATCTGCATTTAAGCGAGCTAGCGTTATTTCAGTATAATTACCTTGCTCAAAGAAAGGTCCAATGGATTGACCAGACAATTCCATGCCACCCGCCTGCAATGTGGGGGGAATAAAAATAACCATAGAGGTAAAGGTTCGGATCACCCACATATTGAAATACTCTAAATTATTATAAAAAGAGGTTTTGTTTTGGTGTGCGAGCGATTGTTATTGTGTGGAATTCTACAGAGTGAAGCAAGAGGTTTATGCGATTCAGATTTTCATTGAATAGTAAATTTTAGTGTTGCAGCGTCCTATGAAAGACAAGGAGGCAATTCATAAAATTGCCTCCAATATCAATATTTATTCTTCAGGATATGCGACTCTTTTCAAAGCTTTGATATCCGTTTCGGGCGAGCAAAGTGAAATAAACTCATAGCCATAACCACGCAATAAATGCCCTTTGCGTACTGCAAGCCATGTGGTGTTTACACCAAAAATATCAGTTTGAATTTGCTTTAAGCGATAGTCACGTTCGGCATCATAAGCCACATTATTGACAATCCCAACGCCCATACCAAGTTCAACATAGGTTTTAATGACATCGGCATCCAGTGCTGACATGACGATATCGACATCGATATGCGCTTCTTCAAATGCTTTATCAATTTTAGAACGACCCGTGAAACCACCGTGGTAAGTGATTAATGGGTAATGTGCTAAATCTGCTAATTCAATCGTTTCTTTTTGCGCCAATGCATGTTGTTGTGGGGTAATAATGCAGTGTTGCCAATTATAAAATGGCACACTGGCTAAATTATCTTCAGTGGTCAAGGATTCTGTCGCAATACCGATATCCGCTTCGCCTTGTAACAACATTTCTGTAATTTCAACAGGGCTGGCTTGTTGCAGAATAAGATGAACTTTAGGAAATTCTTTTTTAAATAAGTTCACAATTGGCGGCAGGACATAACGCGCTTGGGTATGCGTGGTTGCAATGGTCAAAGTCCCTTCATCTACTTTATTAAAGTCATCGGCTAAACGTTTAATATTGTCAGCATCGACCAACATCCGTTCCACAATGCCGAGTAGGGCTTGTCCTGGTTCTGTTAAGCCCAGTAGACGTTTACCCTTACGAATAAATAATTGAACCCCTAATTCATCTTCTAAGTCTTTAATATGTTTACTTACCCCAGATTGAGAGGTGTATAAAGCCGCAGATGCTTCGGTCAAGTTGAAGTTCTGTCGCACTGTTTCTCGAATAATTCTGAGTTGTTGGAAATTCATTTCTCTATACCTTAAAGCGGGTGAGGTGTTGATGCCTCACCTCTATGTCTCTATGCGACTTGATTTTCGAATAAGTGTAATGCAGTTGCACTCAACCAAACAGTTTGATTTGGTCTAAATTGATGTAATTTTGACTCTTCTGGGCTGAGTGTAATTTCAATCAGGTTGCCTTGGCGGTCTTGTAACTCAGCCAAGACTTTGCCCGCAATCCAAATTTCACGTAAGAATGTGGCTTGAATCGCATTGTCTTGGGGTTGAGTATGAATGCGTAATTCATTGGGACGTGCAAAGGCAATGACATTGCCATGTGGCACATATTGAGCAGCATCTAACTGAATACGGTCTTCACCCAGTTGAATGATGCCTTGATGATTGTGTCCTTCAAAGCGATTCGCCTGCCCTAAAAAGTCAAAGACAAACGGTGTGGCAGGTTTTTCATAGACTTCGCGAGGCGAACCAATTTGTTCGACATTGCCTTTGTTCATCACCACAATTTGATCGGCAACTTCTAGTGCTTCTTCCTGATCGTGCGTCACGAAAATTGAAGTAATGTGCAATTCGTCATGTAAGGTACGTAACCAGCGACGTAGTTCTTTACGTACTTTGGCATCGAGTGCGCCAAAAGGTTCATCCAGCAGCAATACTCGTGGCTCAACTGCTAAGGCACGTGCCAAGGCAATACGTTGACGTTGTCCACCTGAAAGTTGCGCAGGATAACGGTCTGATAAGAAACCTAACTGAACCAAATCCAGTAAACGGGTAACACGTTTTTTAATTTCTGCTTCTGAAGGGCGTGTTGCACGTGGACGAACGCGTAAACCAAAGGCAATATTGTCAAAGACCGTCATATGACGGAATAGGGCATAGTGTTGGAATACAAAGCCAACTTGGCGCTCCCGCACATGTACATCAGTGGCATCTTGACCTTCTAAAATCACTTGTCCACCATCTGCCGATTCTAAACCCGCAATAATACGGAGCAGGGTGGTTTTACCGCAACCTGAAGGACCAAGCAAAGCCACCAATTGACCCTCAGGGAAATCTAAAGAAATATTTTTAAGTGCATGGAATGCACCAAAGTTTTTTTCAATGTTTTTGACTTGAATACTCATGGGGACATTCCTATTTAAAGACTTGAACTGCTGTTACTTTTGTTTTGCTTTTCCTGACGATATTCAACCCAAGTTTTCAAAATCAAGGTGACAATCGCCAGTAAAGCCAATAAGGAGGACACTGCAAAAGCCGCACTAAAGGTGTACTCGTTATAAAGAATTTCGACATGCAAGGGTAAGGTGTTGGTTTCTCCGCGAATGTGTCCTGAAACTACGGATACTGCACCGAATTCACCCATAGCTCGTGCATTACACAGAATCACACCGTAAATCAGACCCCATTTAATATTGGGTAGGGTGACTTTCCAGAAAGTTTGCCAACCTGAAGCACCAAGAACCATTGCGGCTTCTTCTTCTTCGGTACCTTGCGCTTCCATAAGCGGGATCAGTTCACGTGCTACAAAAGGAACGGTAATAAATATAGTGGCAAGTACAATGGCGGGTACGGCATACAGAATTTTAATGTCATGGTCGAGTAACCAATTTCCCATCCAACCTTGGGTACCAAAAATAAGCACCAACATTAAACCTGCAATGACAGGCGAAACAGAAAATGGCAGATCAATTAAGGTGGTCAAAATGGATTTACCACGGAAATTAAACTTAGCCACCGACCATGCTGCTGCTACGCCAAACACCACATTTAATGGAACTGCGATTACTGCTGTGAGTAAAGTAAGTTTTACCGCAGACAAGGTGTCTGGATCGACCAGTGCCTGAATATAAACCGTAATCCCTTGCTTAAAGGCTTCTACAAAAACCAGAATGAGCGGAAGAATTAAGCAACTTAAGAAAAAAATTAAGGCAATGCTCAGTAATGTGTAACGGACCCAAACAGGTTCACGGGTGGCATCACGAGACTGTAGGCGTTCAGCAAAGGCATTGCTGTTGGTAACTAAGCTCATATTGCAGTTCTCCCTGTGCGACGACTTGCCCATCCTTGTAATAAGTTAATTAAAAAGAGCAGTGCGAATGAAATTAACAGCATGACCACAGCAATGGTGGTTGCACCAGCATAATCATATTCTTCCAAACGAGAGATAATCATGAGGGGTGCAATTTCAGTTTTGAATGGTTGATTGCCTGCAATAAAAATGACAGAGCCATATTCGCCAACACCACGTGCAAATGCCAAAGCAAAACCTGTGAGTAGCGCAGGGAATAAAATCGGTAAAATAATTTTAGTCACAATTTGCAGACGATTCGCACCCAAAGCCGAAGCGGCCTCTTCTAGTTCTGTTTCTAAGTCACTTAATACAGGTTGAACAGTACGCACTACAAAAGGAATACCAATAAAAATAAGTGCAAGCGTGATCCCGATAGGGGTGTATGCCACTTGAATACCTAAAGGATCGAGATATTGTCCAACCCAACCGGTAGGTGCATAAAGTGAAGTTAACGCGATACCTGCCACCGCAGTGGGTAAGGCAAAAGGTAAATCGACCAAGGCATCGACAATGCGTTTACCAGGAAAACGATAACGAACCAAGCACCACGCCAGTAATAAGCCAAAAATGACATTAATGATGGCTGCTAAGAGTGCAGTACTAAAGCTGAGTTGCAAGGCTTTTAAGATACGTTCAGAACTTAAAATTTCCCATAAACCTGACCAACCAATATCTAGCGATCGAATAAAAACTGCCGAAAGTGGAATCAGTACAATTAAAGATAAATAGGCGAGGGTAAAACCTAGCGAAAGTCCAAACCCTGGCAGCACTCGGGATCGCTGCGACATGACAATTCCTCAAAATGTGAGAATACTGATCAAATAAAATCAGTAAAATAATCAGTAAATTAAATTATGCAGACCCTAGTGTGCATAGTTTAGAAAATGTGGGTAATCATCAGACAGACACATTCGAGACATTGAGCATTCAGGAATCAGGTAGTCATAAATTTCAGGAAATGGGCCAAAACCTGATGCAACATTAATATGTCCCACTTGACCTAAATTCACAGGTTGCAGCTTCCAGCTACGTGCCAATTGCTGTGCATCTTCAAAGCTTAACCATGGATCATTTTCACTAATGAGCAAGGTTGTAGGCACCTGAATCTTCAATTGGTGAAAGAACGCTTGATAATCAGTTTTACTGTCACGTGCGAAACCTGCTTCGCCAAATCGGGCAGGATTGGCAGGCGCAACTAAAATCAACTTTTTCACATGCTTGTTCAGTTCAGGATGCAATGCCAATGCAGCCACTGTCGTTAAACAGCCAAAGCTATGAGCCACAATTTGTACATCACTTTGAAGAGGGCGCAGAGTTTTCGTAAATTGCTCTACCCAGTGATTAAGGACAGGTTGGTTCCAATCGGTCTGATTTACACGGGAGCTAGACATGAGGTTACGTTGCAACCAAGATTGCCAGTGTTGTGCTTCACTACCACCTACACCCGGTACGATTACGGTATGAATCATGACGTTGCTCCTGTGGAATTAAATAACGTTTTATTTTGCGCTATTGATTTTCACGATTTGATCGAAAATACCGCCGTTGTCAAAATGCTGTTTTTGCACTTTGCTCCAACCACCAAATTCTTTATCAATTGTGACCAGTTTTAATGGTTTGAAGGTTGTTGAATATTTTTTCAGTACGCTTGCATTACGTGGACGGTAATAGTTCTTCGCTGCGATCTCTTGTCCCTGAGGTGAATACAGAAAGTTCAGATAACCTTTCGCAAGATTTAAATTGCCATCTTTTTGTGCGTTCTTTTCAACAATCGCAACGGGAGGTTCCGCTAAAATAGATAAAGATGGTGTGATAATCTCGAATTTACCTGGTTGTTCACGTACAGCGAGGTAAGCTTCATTTTCCCAAGCCAGTAATACATCTCCGATCCCGCGCTCAGCAAAAGTTGTTGTGGCACCACGGGCACCTGAGTCGAGTACTTTGGTTTGTTTATAAATTTGACGAACAAACTCTTGTGCTTTGGCATCAGAACCATATTTGTGTTTAGCCCATGCCCATGCCCCTAAATAGTTCCAACGTGCGCCACCAGAGGTTTTTGGGTTAGGTGTAATAATATCTACACCTGGCTTAACCAAATCGCCCCAATCTTTGATTCCTTTAGGGTTGCCTTTACGAACCAAAAACACGATAGTTGAAGTATAAGGTGTCGAGTTTTGTGGGAATTTCTTTTGCCAGTCTTTCGGGAGGAGGCTAGTTTTGTCTGCAATCGCATCAATATCGGCTGCCAAAGCCAACGTAACAACGTCGGCATCTAAGCCATCAATTATGGCACGTGCCTGTTTTCCTGAACCGCCATGAGATTGTTTAAAATTAATGTCTTGACCTGTGCGGCTTTTCCAATATTGTCCAAACTGTTTGTTAAAGTCTTCATAGAGTTCACGTGTCGGATCATAAGACACGTTCAGGAAATCTTTTGCCGAAGCATGTACTGCTGTAATTGAAATTAGTGCAGCAACCACCCCGAGTTTAAGTGTAGAAAAACGCATTTTCAGACCTCAATAATTCTAAATGTTCGTTAATATGGGCCAAGAATAGCGCTGTGTTTTTTGCAAAAAAAATAATAAAAAACGAATTTGATATGAATAAAAAAGAAATAAGTTGGATAATCTAGTCCCTAAACTACAGCAGGATCTTTGGGGGAGTCGTTATGCTTTGTTTTAAGAATGCACAGGAAGTTAGGAACGTCACATTGCTTGATCGTGCTTTTCATTATGGCGATGGCTGCTTTACGACTGCACGAATTGTGAATAATCAAATTGAGCTGGAAAGCTTACATTACGCACGGTTACTGTTGGCATGTGAGCGTTTATCACTTCATGCAAATTTAGATTTGATTGCTGAAACTTTAGTAAAAATGCAACAAGGTTTTGGACAGCTAAATGGGACTTTAAAAGTTGTCATTAGCCGTGGGGACGGACAACGCGGTTATAGTCTGCCCGATCATATTGCCGACGTCTGGGTGTTCTTCTATCCGCAAGCTGTCGACACATTTCATTACCAGAAAATTCAGTCGGGTATCTTGCAGCGTGTTATGGGGTTGAGTATGCCAAACTTGGTTGGCATAAAAACTTTAAACCGTTTAGAACAGGTCATGCTTAAACAAGAAGCCGATCAACAGGGGTGGCTAGAGGCTTTGGTGTTGGATGTACAAGGCTCAGTTGTTGAAGGGATAAGCAGTAATTGTTTCTTTCGCATAAATGACACATGGATTACCCCTGAACTTCGTTATAATGGCGTGCATGGTGTCATGCGTGCTGAAATTCTTCGTCGTATGCAGCAGCAAGGTATTCCATGCGAACAACGTTTGGTGAAATCGGAACAGATAGTAGATATACAAAGCCTATTTTTCTGTAATGCCTTGCAGCCCATGAAAATTGCCACAGTGTTAGATCAGCAAACATTAATGGTTGAACCCTGTATTGAACTTTTTAATACCCTAGAATTGAATCAGATAGCCTAATTTTATTATGAGCAGTAAACCAAAACCGAAAAAAAAGCCTGCTAAAAAAGGCAAGCCAACAGCAACATTCTCCGCTAAAAAATGGGGAATTTTTATTGGGCTATTTCTAGTTGTTGTGATAGGTATTCTTTGGTCGAGTTTATTTAAGACCTATCCAGTTGAAGGGAAAAAACAGCTTTTAGCCATTGGTCAGGGGGATAGTTACTCAGGTTTGATTGATCGGCTATCGAAAGAAAATAAGATTCATTTTCCGATCATTTTAAAGCTTTATCAAAAAATCATGATTCACGAGAGCTTAAAAGCGGGTGTTTATGAAATTGATCAGGGGATGAGTGTACGTCAGGTTTTGGAGTTTATTTCCAATGCTGAAAATGCGCAGATGAATCGTGTTTTGGTCATTGAAGGCACAACCTTTAAACAACTGGTAGAGCAATTACAACAAAATCCAATGGTGAAAAAAGAGGTTTCAAACTTGCCTCAGGCTGAAATGTTGCAAGCCTTGAATATTCCTTTTTCACATCCTGAAGGTTTATTTGCACCAGATACCTATTTCTTTAATAAGGGTGAATCGGACAAGAAAATTTTGACAGACTTGTACCGCCGTCAAATGAAAAGTCTCGATCAGGCTTGGGAAAATCGTGCTCCGAATCTACCCTATAAAGATAAATATGAAGCGCTGATTATGGCGTCGATTATTGAAAAAGAGACCAGTTTGGACAGTGAATTACAGCAAGTTTCTGGTGTCTTTGTACGCCGTTTGCAACAGGGTATGCGTTTACAAACCGATCCAACCGTCATTTACGGAATGGGAGATCGCTATAAAGGCAATATTACCCGCCAAGATTTAAGAACACCGACTGCTTATAACACTTACACCATGAGTGGTTTACCCCCAACGCCTATTGCTTTACCAAGTAAAAAGGCGATTGAGGCAGCAATGCATCCAGATGACTCCAACACGATTTATTTTGTTGCCACGGGGAATGGTGGTCATAAATTTAGCGCAACCTTGGACGAGCATAATCGTGCTGTCAAAGAATATTTATCCGTATTAAAGTCGAAGCAGGAGTGAAGCATGTTTATTAGTTTTGAAGGCACAGAAGGTGTCGGGAAAACCACTCTCATTCGTAAAATTCATGAGCATTTTCAACAGCAAGGCAAAGATGTTGTGCTGACGCGTGAGCCAGGCGGAACGTCAATGGCTGAGCAAATCCGTAGTCTACTTCTTGCCGTGAATCATGATGAATTAATGTCAAATGATACGGAATTATTGTTGATTTATGCCGCGCGTGCGCAGCATTTACAACAAGTCATTGTCCCAGCCTTGCAAGCAGGTAAAACTGTTTTATGCGACCGTTTTACCGATGCAAGTTTTGCTTATCAATGTTCAGGACGTGGCTTGGATCAAACCAAATTAAATTTATTAAACGATCATTTCGTTTCTCATATGCCGAATATCACTTTTTGGCTTGATGCTCCAATTGAAACTGGGATGGCGCGTGCACGGGAACGTGGTGCTTTAGATCGTTTTGAGCAAGAGAAAGTCAGCTTTTTTGAAAAGGTTCGTGCAGGTTATCAAACGCTTTGGGAACAACAACCTGAGCGTATGAAACGTTTAGACGCAACGCAGACACCAGAACAAGTTTTTGCCCAAGCTTTGTCATATTTGGTGTAATCGTTGATCAATTTTCCTAGTGTCGATCACTGAATAATCTTTTATAGTGATGATCGAATAGGGAAGACGGATCATAATACGCAATGAATATGCAAAGTAAACAAGCTGAAATTATTCAGTTTTTGATGCAACATTTTCCGCAAAGTTTGGAAAAATGTGAGATCGAATCCATTACGGAACGGGCAGCAACAGTCATTTATCATATTGATGATCGAGATTTGCGTCCTGGTGGTACGGTTTCGGGACCCACCATGATGACGGTTGCAGATTATGCCTTGTATATTGCAATACTGGGTGAAATTGGGATTGTCGGGCTAACGGTTACCACCAATTTGAACATTAATTTTTTACGAAAACCCGCTGCTTCGCAAGACCTGCGTGGTGTATGTAAACTGATAAAAGTAGGCAAAGCCCTTATTGTGGGAGAGGTCTGGATCTATTCAATGAATGAAGATGAACCAGTAGCACATGTGACAGGAACATATTCAGTACCACCACCGCGAATTCCATCAAATATTGAGTAATTGTTTTTTTAAATTGAATGATAGATTGAATGTTTTAATAGGCAGGTACAGTTCAAAATAACTGTACCTGCCGTATTTTATTCAGCATTCACCAAAGGTGTTTCAACTTGAAAGTTTGGCGGCGTGAGTACAGTTTTACGTAGTTCTGGCGCCAATTCAGGATAGTCTAAAGTGAAATGTAGCCCGCGAGATTCTTTGCGTTCCATTGCACAACGAACAATCATTTCAGAGACCAATACCAAGTTACGCAGTTCAATCAGGTTTTTACTGACCTGATAGTCTTCATAATATTCCGTGATTTCACGCTTGAGCATTTCAATACGGTGTAAGGCGCGCTGTAAGCGTTTGGTGGTACGGACAATGCCCACATAGTTCCACATGGTTTGACGTAATTCATCCCAGTTCTGCAAAATGACGACATCTTCATCGGGATTCATAACTTGCGAGTCATCCCATTCTGGAACTTGAGGCGAGCTATAGTTTTCAACATAATGTGATTGAATATGTGTAGCAGCACTCATGCCGTAGACGAAGCATTCGAGCAGGGAGTTACTCGCCATACGGTTGGCGCCATGTAGACCTGTATAGGAAGTTTCACCAATCGCGTATAAACCGTGGATGTCAGTTTGGCTATGCTCATCAACCACCACGCCACCACAAGTGTAATGTGCAGCAGGCACCACAGGAATCATTTCCTTAGTAATATCAATGCCCAATTCGAGTAGACGAGCATACAACGTTGGGAAATGTTCTTTTACGAAGGCTTCAGGTTTATGTGTAATGTCTAACCAGACATGACGAATCCCTAAACGCTTGATTTCATAGTCAATGGCGCGGGCCACAATATCGCGTGGTGCCAGTTCAGCACGTTCATCAAAACGCAGCATGAAACGCTCGCCATCAGGCAATCTTAAATAAGCTCCTTCACCACGCATCGCTTCAGTGATAAGGAATGAGCGGGCTTGTGGGTGGTATAAGCAAGTAGGATGGAATTGGTTAAATTCCATATTTGCCACGCGGCACCCTGCACGATAGGCCATGGCAATCCCATCACCAGTCGCGATGTCCGGATTCGAGGTATACAGATAAGCTTTCATTGCTCCGCCACAAGCCAAAGCAGTAAATGGCGCTAAGAAAGTATGGACTTGTTCAGTTTTTTCATCGAGTGCGTATAGACCAAGGGCACGATTATGCGCTTCGTCGAGACCAAGTTTTTGCGAAGTAATTAAATCTATCGCGATAAAATTTTCAAAAATCGTAATATTGTCTTTTTCTTGCGCACGTTGTACCAACGTGGTCGAAATTGCACGCCCTGTTGCATCGGCTGCGTGAATAATACGACGTTGTGAATGACCGCCTTCACGGGTTAAATGTAACTGCGATTGTTCATCTAAAGTGAACTGCACGCCATTATTAAGCAGGAAATCTACAGAAGGTTTACCGCCTTCAACGGTTTGTTTGACTGCATCAAGTTCACATAAATGTGCGCCTGCAATCATGGTGTCATCAATATGCTGTTGAATGGAATCCGTTTCATCCAGAACAGCGGCAACCCCGCCTTGTGCATAATAAGTGCTGGCATCTGTAAGGGTTGATTTTGCTAAAACTGCAATGTTGAAATGATGAGGTAATGACAGTGCTAAACTTAAACCTGCGCCACCACTGCCCACAATAATCACATCAAATTGATGCGTTGAGCTTAAATTAGACATTTCCATCAGCTAATTTTAAAAAAAGTTTGGTAATGACAACGCTTTTTGCGATAAAAGGCAAGTGTAAAATAGTCGAGTGCTCATTAGAAAAAGCAATTAACTTCCTATAACTTAATCTAAAAATAAGTACTTGTTTTGCTAAAACATAATTGAACATATTATTACGCAAGAATAACGAGTTTTATGATAAAAATTTTTTGTTTAATACGTAACAATAATTGAGTGAATGAGTTTTATGAAAAGTGGCTATTTACAAAAAGGAATGTATGCTGCGGTTTTTACAATGGTGGCAGTACAAACTCAAGCCGCACCAGCAGTGGATTTTTCAAATTTAGTTGAGCAAGTTAGTCCTGCGGTTGTGAGCGTGAATGTGGTCAAAAAAATGACCCAAGAAGAAATTATGCAGCAACAAGTACCAGAGATCTTGCGTCGTTTTTTTGGTAATCAAGTCATAATTCCGCAGCAGCAAGTTCCACAAGAAAAGACTGCCTATGGCAGTGCATTTTTTATCAGTAAAGATGGTTATTTGTTGACGAATCATCATGTGGTCGAAAATGCTTCAAAAGTCACGATCATGATGAATGATCGTCGTGAGCTAGATGCAACGGTGATTGGTAGTGATGAACGTACCGATGTGGCATTGCTCAAAGTCAAAGGTACTCAATTTCCTGCATTAACAACGGGGAATGTGGATCAACTGAAAGTCGGTGAGCCTGTATTGGCCATCGGTTCGCCGTTTGGCTTTGATTATTCAGCTTCGGCTGGGATTGTCAGCGCCAAAATGCGGAATATGATGGGTGAAACATCGGTTCCATTTATTCAAACGGATGTTGCCTTAAACCCTGGTAACTCAGGTGGGCCATTATTTAATCAGCGTGGTGAAGTGGTTGGGGTCAACTCGCGTATTTTTAGTGGAACAGGTGGTTATATGGGCTTGTCTTTCTCCATCCCAATTGATGTTGCTATGGATATTGCCGACCAGTTGAAGAAGAATGGCAAAGTAACGCGTTCTTATCTGGGCGTCATGATGCAGGATATTGATCGTAACTTGGCAGAATCTTACAATTTACCAAAACCTGAAGGTGCCTTAATTACAGATGTAACACCAAATTCACCCGCAGCAAAAGCAGGTCTGAAAGCGGGTGATATTGTGCTGAAGTACAATGGTGCAGCGATTTCACGCACTTCAGAACTACTCAATTATTTAAACCGTTCTGTACCGAATCAAACCATTCAACTTGAAATATTGCGTGATGATAAAACCCGTAACATTTCTGCAACCTTAACCACAGCACCAGATGATACGCCTGCCAAAGCTGAGCAAGATGCAGAAAATGCTGGCCCAAAAATTGGGGTGGCAATTCGTGATTTATCGCCATCTGAATTAGCACAACTAAACATTAAAGGTGGCGTATTGATTCAAGATGTTATGCGTGGTGGGGTGGCATTTCAAGCACGGATTTTACCAGGTGATGTTATTACCCAATTGAACAATACAAGCATCAATAATTCGAAAGAGTTCATCAAAACAGTTTCGGGTTTAAAGAAAGATAGCATTGTGCGTGTTTCACTGATTCGTGAAGGACAGCGAGCTATTTTAGGGATGCGTATTTAAGCATCTTGATGTGAAATCATGACATGAACTAGTAAAAGCCAGTCTATTCAGTTTAGACTGGCTTTTTTGACTGATGTTCGGACAGTCAAATCAGCTTAAGTGTGAAAAAATATACATGGTTTTTTAAACTTTAACCTAACCATGGACAGGACAAACAAATTAATGAGCGCGATTTTTGATTTAAATTTGATGGTAAGGCCAGAACATATTGATGTTTTGGGGCATGTGAATAATGTGGTTTATGTACAGTGGATGCAGGACGTTGCAACAGCACATATTGATCAGTTAGGTTTAGGCATTCAACAGTATTTAGAACTGAAACATGCCATGGTCGCAGTCGAGCATCATGTCCAATATCGAAAAGCAGCCTTATTAGACGACCCAATTGTGTTACGTACATGGCTAAGTGACATCAATAGTATGTATTTATTTCGTCAGTATGTTTTTTACCGACCAGCCGATCAAGCTGTGCTATTTATGGGGCAGACCAAATGGGCATGTGTGGAAATTGCAACAGGAAGACCTAAACGTATTTCACCGACATTTTCGCAAGCGTATCAACCTTTAAATGATCAGATTAATCCATTAGATTTTACGCATAGTTACACAGTTTAAAAGTCTACTAGCAAGTGTTTGAAAAATGTACAGTCTTAAAAACCTAAACCTTTAAACGAATTTATCACTTTTTCATTTTTGCAATCTGCTATAATCGGCAGCAATTTGTCTAACCGCTTACGCTTAGTATCTCAGCTTTGTACTTGGCACTATTTTTTTCTTAAGGTAACTCATGGCGCAAGCTAAAAAATCCGTGGATATCAATAATATCCGAAATTTTTCGATTATTGCTCACATTGACCATGGTAAGTCGACTTTGGCTGACCGTTTTATTCAAATGTGTGGTGGTTTACAAGATCGTGAAATGCAAGCCCAAGTTTTGGACTCAATGGAGTTAGAACGCGAACGTGGGATTACCATTAAAGCGGCGTCTGTAACCTTGTATTACACGCATCCAAATGGGCAAGAATATCAATTGAACTTCATTGATACGCCTGGACACGTAGACTTTTCTTATGAAGTTTCTCGTTCTTTAGCAGCTTGTGAAGGCGCGCTATTGGTTGTAGATGCTGCACAAGGTGTTGAAGCACAATCGGTTGCAAACTGTTATACCGCAATTGAGCAAGGTCTCGAAGTTCTTCCTATTTTAAATAAAATTGATTTACCACAGGCTGAACCTGAACGTGTAATTCATGAAATTGAAGAAATTATTGGCATTGAAGCAACAGATGCTCCAACTTGTTCTGCAAAAACTGGTTTGGGTGTCGAGGGTGTACTTGAGCGCTTAGTCGATGTCATTCCAGCACCTGTGGGTGATCGTGAAGCACCGTTACAAGCCTTAATTATTGACTCTTGGTTCGATAACTATTTAGGTGTTGTATCCTTAGTTCGTATTAAACAAGGTCGTATCCGTAAGGGCGACAAAATGTTGGTTAAATCGACAGGACAAACTCATCCAGTCACTTCAGTGGGGGTATTTAATCCTAAGCACACTGAAACAGATATTCTTGAAGCTGGTGAAGTAGGTTTTGTGATTGCAGGGATTAAAGATATTTTCGGTGCACCCGTAGGTGACACTATTACCCTTGCTGCTACACCTGATGTTAAAACCTTACCTGGTTTTAAAAAGGTTAAACCACAGGTTTATGCAGGTCTTTTCCCGATTGATGCGAGTGATTTTGAGCCATTCCGTGAAGCACTACAAAAATTGCAAATCAATGACTCAGCTTTATTCTTTGAACCAGAAAGTTCAGATGCATTAGGTTTTGGTTTCCGTTGTGGCTTCTTGGGAATGCTACACATGGAGATTGTACAAGAGCGTTTAGAGCGTGAGTATGATCTTGACCTCATTAGTTCTGCACCTACCGTAATTTATGAAGCATTAACCAAGAAGGGTGAAACGATTTATATCGATAGTCCATCAAAAATGCCAGATGGATCTACTGTAGAAGATTTGCGTGAACCGATTGCAGAATGTCATATCCTTGTTCCTCAAGAGTACTTAGGCAATGTAATGACCCTATGTATTGAACGCCGTGGTGTTCAAAAAGATATGAAATTCTTGGGGAACCAAGTTTCGATTACCTTTGAAATTCCAATGGCCGAAGTCGTTATGGATTTCTTTGATAAATTGAAATCATGCTCTCGTGGTTTTGCATCGCTAGACTATAACTTTGTGCGTTTCGAAAGTTCAGCTTTAGTTAAGGTTGATGTATTAATTAATGGTGACAAGGTTGATGCCTTGGCTATGATTTGTCACCGTAATGACGCGCGTCATCGTGGTATTGCATTGGTTGAGAAAATGAAAGATTTGATTCCTCGCCAAATGTACGACGTGGCTATTCAAGCAGCTATCGGTGCGCAGATTATTGCTCGTTCTACTGTAAAAGCGATGCGTAAAAACGTATTGGCTAAATGTTATGGCGGTGACGTTTCACGTAAGAAGAAACTTCTTTCTAAACAGAAGGAAGGTAAGAAACGTATGAAACAAGTGGGTAGTGTAGAAATCCCGCAAGAAGCGTTCTTGGCTGTATTGAAAGTAGAAAGATAAGAATTAGAGGTCGTTTAGCTCATGGATTTTGATTTTAATTTAATACTCGTGCCTGCCACGCTGATTTTTTTCTTGGTGTGGTTGTTGGATAAGTTTGTATTTAAGCAAAGACAAACCAAGGGTAGGGGTAATGAAAACTTCATTATTACATGGGCTTACGATTTCTGGCCTGTACTGGCAGTGGTTTTGGTTTTACGCTCATTCTTATATGAACCATTTAATATTCCGTCAGATTCTATGGTGCCGACTTTAGAAACTGGTGACTTTATTCTGGTGAATAAATTTGACTACGGTGTACGCTTACCAATTGTGAATAAGAAAATTCTCGATGTGGGTGAGCCAGAACGTGGTGATGTCATGGTTTTTCGTTATCCACCACAACCGACGATAAGCTATATCAAGCGTGTTGTCGGTTTGCCAGGTGACCATATTATTTATGATCATGGTCAGTTAACGATTAATGGGCAAAAAGTTGCGAAAGTTCCAGTTGAGTTCAGTCGTGAGAAAGATGCCTTGGATACACCGACCTCAATTTATCATAAGGAAACTTTGGGTGAGCACACCTTTACTATGCGTGAGTTGGAAGGGGTGAACGTTGCTCGTCAAGCGCCATTTATTAATTATATTGAAAATGGTAAATACTCAACTGAAAATGGTTTATATTGGGAAGTAAAAGTTCCTAAAGGGCACTACTTTGCGATGGGGGATAATCGTGATCAAAGTGCTGACAGTCGTTTTTGGGGATTTGTACCTGAAGAGAACTTAACTGGGCGAGCATTTTATGTTTGGATGCATAAAGAGCCTGGCTTTAAACTGCCGTCATTTAGCCGTAACGGCAAAATTGATTAATTGAGCGAAATGGAAAATAAAAAATGCGTCGAAATCAAAAGGGTGCATCATATATTGGTATTTTAATTGCAGTTATTGGCTTTGCTTTTTTGGCAAAAGTTGCAATTGCAGTTTGGGGATCCTATTGGGATGATCGCGTGATTGATAGTCAGATTACAGAGTTATTGCAAAGTAGTCCTGTCGATATCAGTCCATCGAAATTCTCAAGTCAAATGGGGCAGCGTTTAGATATGAATAATGTTCGCGATATTAAATTCGAAGACATTGCTCAAGTGACAAATGTTGATGGTTTACAAGTGAAAAAGAGTTACGAGGTAAGAAAGCCTTTCTTACTGAATATTGATTTAGTGTTAAAGTTTGAGAAAAGTTTTGATCAAAGGTCAGCCCAAACTAAGTGATATTCGCTTGGTCAGTCGTATAGGTTATCAGTTTAAGCAAGCGGAACTACTTCAGCTTGCCTTGACGCACCGTTCGGTAAGCCATAAATATAATTATGAACGCTTAGAGTTTCTAGGTGACGCGTTGTTAGGAATGATCATCGCCAATTATTTGTACAATGCTTATCCACATGAAAATGAAGGTCGTTTAACGCGTATGCGAGCGACCTTAGTTCGACAGGAAGCATTAGGTAAAATCGCAAATGACTTAAAACTAAGTACCAATTTAATTTTAAGTACAGGTGAGTTGAAGTCAGGCGGACATCATCGCGAATCGATTTTGGCAGATACTGTTGAAGCCATTATTGGCGCAATTTATGTGGATTGTGCTGACTTAACGGTGTTAGAGCGTATCGTGCTAAAATGGTACGAACCTTACTTAGACTATATCGAACCGACAGATCAACTGAAAGATCCTAAATCAAGATTGCAAGAGTATTTGCAAGCGCGTAAAAAGCCACTTCCTATTTATGAAGTGGTCGATATACAAGGGGATGCACCTAACCAACATTTCAAGGTGAATTGTACGGTTGAGGGTTTGCCTCTATTTAAGGGTGAAGGTTCAAGTCGTCGTTTTGCAGAACAGGCTGCAGCGGCGGATATTTTAAAACTTTTGGAGCAGTAATCTGCCATGTCAAATTCTTCCGATCACATTGATGCTGATCACGAGTCGCCAAGCGACACTAATGATTTAATTAGCCAGTTTTTTAGTGAACAAGGCACCACGATTCCTTCTGATTTCAGAAGTGGTTTTGTTGCAATTGTTGGTCGCCCAAATGTGGGTAAGTCGACACTGATGAATCACTTACTGGGACAAAAACTTTCGATTACTTCACGTAAGCCGCAAACCACGCGTCATAAAATTGTCGGTATTGATTCGCGTGAAAAATCTCAGGCGGTGTTCGTTGATACACCTGGGATGCATAAAAAAGAAGTGCGAGCCATCAATAAAATGATGAACCGTGCTGCATCTTCTGCATTGCGTGATGTAAATTTGGTCATGTTTGTTCTGGATGCAGACAAGTGGACTCAAAACGATGAGCTCGTTTTGGAAAAACTTAAAAATGCAGAGATGCCTGTGATTTTGGTGATCAATAAAATTGATACACTTGAAAATAAAAATCATGCCTTACCATTAATTCAAGAGCGCGCAAAATTGATGAATTTTGCGGAAATTGTTCCTGTTTCTGCACTTCGTGGTGCGAACTTGGAACATCTACGCGACACCATTGAAAAGTATTTACCTTTCCAACCGCCAATGTATTCGTTGGATCAATTGACTGATCGCTCTGAGCGTTTCTTAGCATCAGAAATTATCCGTGAAAAGATTATGCGTCAGCTTGGTGAAGAACTTCCGTACGATTTAACTGTGCAAATTGAGTCATTTAAGACTGAAGAAGCAACAGTGAATGAAAAAAC
The DNA here is from genome assembly GCF_023824315.1 of Acinetobacter tibetensis. Taxonomy (NCBI): domain Bacteria; kingdom Pseudomonadati; phylum Pseudomonadota; class Gammaproteobacteria; order Moraxellales; family Moraxellaceae; genus Acinetobacter; species Acinetobacter tibetensis. The sequence goes on from NZ_CP098732.1 coordinate 1,099,457, forward strand.
AGGTCGTCCAAAACCAGCATGTACCTATATTGACGCAACGATTTTTGTAGACCGCCCAGGTCAAAAAGCCATTGTGATTGGTGAAAAAGGCGCTAAGCTTAAAAAGATCGGTATGGATGCTCGTATTGATATGGAAAAAATGTTTGAACAAAAAATTATGTTAACCCTTTGGGTGAAAGTGAAAGGTGGTTGGTCAGATGATGAGCGAGCACTGAAAAGCTTGGGTTATAGTGATATCTAAGTTTTAAATGAAATAGGAGCTGTAATGGTAAAAATTTTGTTGGTTGTGGCTAGTGTATGTTTTTTACAAGGTTGCATTCATAAGATTGTTACAGTTCCTATTAAAGTTGCATATAAAACCACCAAGGGTGTAGTGAAAGGTACAGTGGCGGTTGTCGGTGCTGTAATACCTGATGGGGATGATGAGGACAGCGAACAAAATGATAAAGATAAGAAAGATTAGTTAATTTCTCATGCGTAATGAAGTTTTACATGGTTACTTGATACATCACCGTAAGTACCGAGAACGTAGCCATATTGTGCATTTATTCACCCAAGAGCATGGGCGAGTTGATGGTATTCTTCGACAGACGCCACCACCACAATACCAGCCATTGCGTTTGCAAGCGTCAGGAAAGTCTGAACTCAAAAATTTCAGTAAACTTGAAATTATGCATCATCCCATTTTCTTTTTTGGCGATGCATTTTTTTCTGGATTTTATCTGAATGAAATTTTACTACGTTTATGTCCGCTTGAAGTAGAAATGCCTGAGACTTTTCGGCAATATTCTGCAACTATTCAGCATTTACAAACACTCAGTCATCAAGTTAATTCAACACTATTTTTAAAACAAATCCTTCGACAATTTGAGCATGCATTGTTGGAAGAGTTGGGTTATCCACTTGATTTTACAATAGATGCAAATCAAGTTTCGATTCAATCACATCAAAATTATGCTTTTCAGTTAAATGATGGCTTTATTCCAACAACTCGGGCCTCATCTTCTACGCTATTGGGTCAACAAATTCTGAGTATGCAGAATTATGAAAGTGGTAGGGAATTTAACCTAGAGCAGTTACAATTGTTGTCGAAGCTATATAGGCAAATGATTACATCTTTGTTGGGAGATCGACCGTTGAAAAGTCGCCAACTCTGGATTCAAAACACTCAATCTAAAACATGATTAGGAAAAAACGATGGCTGCTTTGCTTGGTGTAAATATTGACCATGTTGCAACTTTGCGACAAGCACGTGGAACAACCTATCCAGACCCAGTTAATGCCGCTTTAATTTGTGAGCAAGCGGGTGCTGAAGGAATTACACTGCATTTGCGTGAAGATCGTCGTCATATTCAAGATGATGATGTGCGTCGTATGCGTCCAGTATTAAAAACTCGTATGAATTTGGAGCTTGCTGTAACGCCTGAAATGATTGCATTTGCGAAAGAGATTCAGCCACAGCATGTGTGTTTTGTGCCAGAAAAGCGTCAAGAAGTAACCACGGAAGGTGGGCTGGATGTGCTCGGTCATTTTGAAGAAGTCAAAGCGGCGACACAAGAACTTATTGCTATAGGATGTGATGTTTCGCTCTTTATTGATGCAGATTTTGCCCAAATTGATGCTGCTGTTGCATGCGGAGCACCAACCATTGAAATTCACACAGGGGCTTATGCAGATGCTGAAACGCCTGAAGCACAGCAATATGAGTTGGATCGTATTGTGAAAGCTTCGCGCTATGCCGCTGAAAAGGGGTTGGTGGTGAATGCAGGTCATGGCTTAAATCTAGAAAATGTTACCCCGATTGCACAAATTCCTGAGATTCATGAATTGAATATTGGTCACTCTCTAATTGCAGATGCTGTATTTGTTGGTTTGGCGCAAGCTGTGCAAGAAATGAAAGCAGTGATTAAAGCTGCACGTTAATTATCTATTTTAAGATTCAAATATGTCGAATATAAATTACGATGAACTAATGAAGCCAGTCATTGGCTTCTTGGGTTGTACTACGCCAAAAGCTTGGTTGGATGAAGCATTGAATCATCTTGAGATTCTGATGCAAGACCATGCCAATTGCGAAAAAAAAGCAGCAGGTACGGCAATGAACCTGATGTTTCGTTATAGCTTTTTTACGGATCTACAAGTGAAGCTGGCTCAATTAGTACGTGAAGAAATGCTGCATTATGAGCAAGTGCTTGAGTTTATGAAGAAGCGTGGTCAAGCGTGGTCGAACTTGAGTGCAGGGCGCTATGCAGGTGGATTACGTAAGGAAGTACGCACTTATGAGCCGGAAGCTTTAATTGATATTCTGATTATTGGGGCTTTTGTTGAGGCGCGTTCCTGTGAGCGTTTCTATGCACTTGCTCCACTCGTAGATGATGAGTTAGGGCGTTATTACCGTTACTTGCTTAAATCTGAATCACGGCATTTTGAGGATTATTTGGCTTTGGCACTAGAGGTTGCGCGAACAGGCAAATTGAAAAATCCTGAAGAAGATATACAGCAACGTATTGAACATATTCGTGAAGTTGAAGCAAATCTGATTCTATCGCCAGATGAAACTTTCCGTTTTCATAGTGGTATTCCAGCCATAGTTGCAGCGTAACATTGAATCATGGTGTTTCAATAGTATGAAGCACCATGATTCTGCTGAATTTTCTTTAATCAGGTGTGCGGAAAAAAAGTCCAATACCAATCAAAAAAATAAGACCAGTTTGCATGAAAAAAGCAGAATTAAATCCAGCATAAAATTGTTGTGCATAGCCTGCAATAATCAGGGCTCCAATTCCATAAAAAAGCCTGTACAAGGGTCTAGCGAAAGCATAAAGCACCCCAGCTAAACTAAGTAGAAAACAGCCTAAAACCATGTAGTGCAAATCCCAAATAACACTATGAATGGCAAACAAAATACAGACCAATAATCCAATAGAAAGATTCCGATAGCTTTGAAATCCTTTGTCTATACGATAGAGATGAGCCGCGAGTAAAGGAATGAAAAGTAATAAAAATGGGAAATATATCAGCTTGTTACGTCCCAAGAAAAAACTCGAAGGCTTGGGGGTAATTGGATTTTCATTAAAGCTTAATCTGAGCCAACCATTTGGATAACCTTCTGGTATTTGGGCATTCACTAAAAATTGTAATTGTTGTGAGTGTACAACAGGAAGTACATAAGCATCGCTATGTCCATAAAAGTGCCAAGATTGATTGGTTTGGATCGCTTGATAGTCAGTGTTATTTGCTGTGTTGAAATTAAAAAATGCGATGGGGGTGGGTTTGGGTGATAAGGATGTACAGGCTTGTGTTAATGTTCCATTCGTACAGATTGGTAGTACATAGAATTCAGCATCTTTACGAGAACTTTGTTGACCACCAAAATCCAAATAAAAATGAAGTTGGCTGCTTTGATTATTAAATGTGGATGAGGGGCTGAGCCAAGCATGCTCCCCTAAGCTTTTGGCTAATTCATTTAGGTTTAAATTGGTTTTAATCGCATTTGAGCCAAACTGGCTTATAGGAATAAGCCATTGTTGCGTAGTGGGTATGGGTTGATTGCTAATTGCATCATACAACACAGGAGGAGTGGTGCTAAGCTGTTCGACCTTACCTTGTGGATGGCAACTGATTAAAACAAGGCTGATCAGAATAAGAAAGCTGATGAATACAATGATAACAATTTTGAGTCTGAGTATGGCTTGTGGATTTTTTGCATTCATATATTGTGCTTTTTTTATCAAGATATGAGGTGTTTTGTTTTTCATTATTTAGACGTAAAAAAGCCCGCTTTAATGCTGCGGGCTTTTTTGTATTTGGCTCTCCAACCTGGGCTCGAACCAGGGACCTGCGGATTAACAGTCCGTCGCTCTACCGACTGAGCTATTGGAGAATCTGAGTGCGATTATAAGCAGATTTTAAAACAGGTCAAGCATTAGTGGCATAAAAAGAGAGATTTTATAGTTGTATGTTTTATATTTGAGCAAACAAAAAGAATTTAAAGAAAAAATTAACTTTTGGCTTGTGCTTTAAAAAAAGCATTGCTAGATTAATTAAAGAAAGTTGTTGAGGCAAAAACCTCAACAGTGTGGATTTAAACCAACTTGCCAGCACTAAAATGGCTAAATCGGAGTAAGCGAATGAATACGCTCAGCATCCCTGAAATTTTTTCTCAATTCTCATATTATCAAGAAAATTATCTATCTTTGATTCAGCAACCAGAACTGTATTACACGGCTGTGGAAGGTGCATTTGTATCTGTTCGTCCATTTGCTACAGTACAATTGTATTTGGGTGATTTACTTCAATTATGGTTTTCAGAAAAATGGCTGGTTGAATCTGCACGTGAAAGTTGGATTGCAACATATTTTTCTGAGCAGATCGAAGCACAAGAACGTGTATATATTTATGCTTTAGAAGGGCAGCTTTGGTCTAAGCCATTACAAGCTCAAGCTTGGTTGAAATCAGAGCATGCCTCTTGCATTGTTCAGCTAGAACATACTCTGAAATATTATTGCTATTACAAAGCTTTATCTGCACCACAGTACAAATTGAAACCTGCGTAAAAGACTTATCATCATGCTTAATTTGATGTTATTGCACAACATGAAGGGGTGTTGTGCAAGAATATTTAAGCACGAATAATCATGCAAGTTGCGGTAGCATGTGCATAAAGTTTTCCTTCTTCATCCACAATTTTCCCTTCAGAAATCCCTAAATTTTTGCTCATATTGATGACTGTGCCAATCGCAATCAGGTCTTTATTCTGAGGGATAGGGCGGCACATTTTAATATTCAAATCAATGGTTCCGTAGCCTACACCCGCCTCAAGCATGGTATGAATTGCACAACCTGTCACTGAATCAAGTACTGTTGCTGCAAAACCACCATGTACGCCACCTAGAGGGTTTAAATGGCGCTGATCTGCCTTGGCTTTAAAATGAATGCTGCCAAGCGTGACTTCATAAGGTGTCATAGGAATCGTTTCACTGATACTCGGTGCAGGGGCTTTTCCAGCACACATGGCTTTGAGCAACTCTAATCCAGTCATTTCTTTTATGTTCATTTGTAATCCTTTAATTTAACAAGTTCTAAAAAGGAACTATATGGTTAAGATAATAGTGAGCACAAAATGAAGTCAAGAAAAGATTGGAAAACGTCTTTAAGCGTCTAATTCATAAATTTTATCGAGGCTGTCTGCACCTATTAAAATATGCAGAGAAATACATTCACCAGTTGCCCATGTGGCTTGATCAGAGTTGAGGTCAACATCAATAATATCTAAATCACGGCAAAGGGTTAAAGCACTTTCGATGACAATAAATTGGGGGGAGCGGGCTTTTAAGCATTTAGCAATGTAACGTTTAATATTCTGTTGTCGGTATACATCGATAATCTTATAGCGCATGATGAACTCATAGGCGTTTAGCTGTGTGTGAGCGTATCTTAGAAGATCATCTCATGAGTTGCTATGCCTAATGTGTTGCGAAATGTTTGATTCATAAAAATAAATAAGATTTACATTTATTTATAAAGTGTAAACAGTGAAATGATGAGTGTTATTTTTTAATACCAATCGATTAAAACTAAAACAATGCAAAGGAAGATTTAAAAGTGAAAAATGCATGCACAGTGTTTATGTGGGGGCTACGCAATTTGATGTGGATTTAATGAATGACCATATTGATGTGTGTCATTTCCGCTTTGTCATCGACAAAGTAGTGGTTTGCACATGAGCATTGATGTTAAGCCAAGCAGTTTAGTTTTTCAAAAACAAAAGCAATTGGGAATTTTTAAAGCATCGGCGTGGGGTGAGCTTGGCTTTTGCAAGCAATGTGGAACGCCATTGTTTTGGCGGATGCAAGATCATCGTTATTGTAATATTAACGTGTTTACTCTGGGTGAATTACCCAAAGAGCTAAGCTTAGATATGGAATTTATATTGATAATAAACCTGATTTTTATTCACTCAGTCAGCCAACTAAAAAATTAACGGAGGCTGAAGTGGTGGCGAGGTTGAACCGCTAAAGCTATTGGTCGATAGTGACAAAATATGAAAATAAAAAAAAGAGCCCAAATAAATTTGAGCTCTTTTTTTAAAATAATCGGCTAGATTATTTTGCAGCTTTTTCAGCTTCGATTGAGGCAATCGCAGCATCAACGCCTTCGATTGAATCTGCAGCTTTCTTAATACGTGCAAGCGCATCTACAAGCACTTCGTCAGCAGTTGCGTAAGAGATACGCATGAAACCGCCAAGACCGAATGCATCGCCAGGAACTACAGCTACACCAGTTTCTTCCAACAACCATTCTGAGAATTCTGTGCAAGATTTTAAGCCTTTTGCACGAATTAACGGACGGATGTTGGCATAAGCATAGAATGCACCATCGGCAGGTAAGCATGAAATACCGTTGATTTCATTTAAGCCGTTTACAACTAAGTCATGACGACGTTTGAAAGCTTCAATCATTGGCTCAAGTACGTCTTGAGGACCATTCAATGCAGCTTCGGCCGCAACTTGCGAAATTGAAGTTGGGTTAGACGTTGATTGAGATTGGATTTTTTTCATTGCGCCAATGATTTTTGCAGGACCCGCTGCATAGCCAATGCGCCAGCCAGTCATTGCATAGGCTTTAGACACACCGTTTAATACGATTGTACGGTCATATAAGTCTGGGGCAACAGTGGCGATGTTGTAAAACTCATCATCCCAACGGATTGGTTCGTACATGTCATCAGATGCAACAAATACTTGTGGGTGACGACGTAATACATCAGCTAAAGCTTCAAGTTCAGCTTTGGTATAAATCATACCTGTTGGGTTAGATGGGCTGTTGAGTACCACTAAACGCGTTTTTTCAGTGATTGCAGCTTCTAATTGTTCTGGTGTGATTTTGAAACGTTGTTCTTCACCACATTTCACAATGACAGGTGTACCTTCAGCAATAATCACCATGTCTGGATAGCTTACCCAGAAAGGTGCAGGAATAATCACTTCATCACCTTTGTTTAACAAAGCCAATGCCAAGTTAAAGAAAGATTGTTTACCACCACAAGAAACCAAAATTTGGTTCGCTTGGTAGTCAAGATTATTGTCGCGTTTAAATTTTGCGATAATTGCTTTTTTAAGGCCTGGCGTACCATCGACAGCGGTATATTTAGTAAAACCGTTGTTAATTGCTGCAATAGCGGCATCTTTGATGTGTTGCGGGGTGTCAAAATCTGGTTCACCAGCTCCCAAGCCAATGACATTTTTACCAGCAGCTTTAAGTTCAGCAGCTTTGTTGGTCACAGCTAGTGTAGGGGACGGTTTGATGGCATTTACACGATCAGATAGACGTACGTCCACGGCGTTATTCCTTCTTATGGAGGGTAAAAAATAAAAAGCACAATATCTTAGCCTAAAAACAATGACTACGTCGTTTAAAATAAGCTCAAACACATAAAAAAATTCAATTTCGAAGCATCATTTTCAAAAATGTACAGAATTAGGAAGTTTCTCGCATCTTTATGAAAAAAACTTTAAAATAAGCCCAATTTGATGAGAGTGATGGACATGAGTAAGCAACAGCCTACTTCTAAAAAAACTTTGGTGAATCTCCCATTCCCAATGCCAAATGCTGAGCAAGGTGCTGACGATGATGTCGCACATAATCAGGTGCGCCCAAAACCAGAGCAATATGCAGATCGAACTTGGATGCCACCACGCGGTACACGACGTTCAATGGGTAAACGTTAAAAAAAGAAGTGCATATGCACTTCTTTTTTTATGGGGAAAATTAACGTGCACGACATTCATTGTGCTCATAATACTGTTCTTTATTTAGATACATCATTTGATCTGCGTGTTTAAGTATGTCTTCAATGTGTCCATGCAGTTTGACTATCGCATGTTCGGGACGAGTAATATAAGGTGTTTTGAATGAGTTGATTTAATATTCCACCCGTGCGTCGAAGCAGTCCATCACCAACATCATGTCCTAAACTGTTGTTGACTTCTTTTAAACCATTCATGTCAAGGAAAATACAGGAAACGGGGCGTAAGAGGCTATGTTCTAAGTGGTTCATTTCTTTGGTGTAAAATGAGCGATTATAAAGTTTGGTCAAGACATCATGTTTGCCCAAATATTCCAGATAATTTTCGGCTTTTTTACGTGCTGTAATATTTTAATTTTACGCGCGCACTCTAAGACGCATGACTCATCTTCGAGTAAAAATTGTTGGAGGTCTTGGATGCCTTGCGCTTACCAAAGATCAAATTGTTTTTTGACCTCACTAAAGTCTTCTAGCCACATGGCGATGGAGGCTAATTCAAAAATTGAGGAATCGAGTAATTCCATGAATTGCTCATATTTATTATTTAAGTTGAGCTTCGTATAGGGATAATTTTTTCATTTTTAAATCATGTGATGAATAAAAGTATTACATCTTATTTTGTGATGATTTTGGCATTAAACTTGCCATAAAATGGGGTTGTCTGAACTTTATTTTCAACACATCCCCATGTTGATGGTGCTGAATTAGTGAACTGATCTTCGGGCTTTATTTTCTGGTTTAGGTGCGGCTATTTCGCGTTGATGATTCCAAACATCGAGGAAATCTTGCTCATTGATGTTGTAAAGCTCGAGTAACGCAAGTATGACACCGCCAATGACCATACGGCTTTCTAAAGGTGAGTCGATACGAAATTCTTTTTCATTTAGATTGTGCAAAATATCTTCAATTTCGAAAATGCGATCTCGTCCATTGCTATCAGTTGGATACATTGGCGTATTCAAAATAATTTGTGCCAGACTTTTTTCATTGTCTGCCAATGGGAGTTGTTCAATCACTTGATCAAGAGCTTCGCTTGGGAAAATGACGTGGTCTTGCAAGACCGCTTTTAAGAACGCTTGACGTAATTTAGGTAAAGTTTGTTCCACAAAAGGACGGAATGAGGCAGGAAAAATGACATTATGAGAAATGCCTTTAAACATCGGTGCAATTTCTTCAACTTTGTAACCTGCAACGCCACAACCTACGGAAGTAATGAAGTATTTGGTTTTAGGATGATGCTGAGTATAAATTTTAAAATCATCAATATAATGCTGAATCTGTGAAAGCGGCATTTGTTGTAAATGTTCATTCATGGTCGGAATAGCATAGCTTTGACCTGCCCAGCCTCGTCCTGCACCTTTCATGGCACCAAAATGTAACAAAGCGATTTTAGCAGCACCACCCGCATGCGTACCCGCCATATTACTGCCAAAAACAAACACGGTATCTTCAGGTAAACTTTTAACAATGGTTTCATCATGGTAATGGTAGCGCATAAGTATTTTATCTAATCATCATTATTGATTCATGTTGCAACTGAATAGGGCATGGGTCAAGTAGCAGGCTGTGCTTTTTTAAATAGATTATTTATAGGGTTCATTTAAACAAGACGCTAAATATTCAGTCTGCCTCATGCGAAAGTCCAAGAATGCATGTTGCATGTTGCTCAACTGCCCCCATACTATGTTAAGTCATAAGTGTGCCGAAGATGGAAACCATGCAAGAGCGTCAAAAACCTGTGCAAGATAGCCAACAACCTTTTGATTTGGTGACTCAGTTTCAACCTGCTGGGGATCAGCCACAGGCGATTGAAAAACTGGTACATGGTGTTGAACAAGGTTATCGGAATCAATTGTTACTTGGGGTGACAGGGTCTGGTAAAACTTACACCATGGCAAATGTAATTGCTCAGACGCAACGTCCGACTATTATCATGGCACATAACAAGACTTTAGCTGCGCAGCTTTATGGTGAATTTAAAGCATTTTTCCCGAATAATGCGGTTGAGTATTTCGTCAGTTATTACGATTACTACCAGCCAGAAGCGTATGTACCGTCTTCAGATACTTTTATTGAAAAAGATGCCGCGATTAATGATCATATTGATCAGATGCGTTTGTCTGCAACACGGGCTTTGCTTGAACGTCGGGATGCCATTATTGTGGCTTCGGTTTCTGCCATTTATGGTTTGGGTGATCCCAATGCCTACATGAGTATGTTGTTACATATTGTGCAGGGCGACCGAATGAACCGAGATGAGATTATTCGTCGTCTGGTTGAAATGCAATATAGCCGTAACGAATTAGAATTTTTACGTGCGACTTATCGTATCCGTGGCGAAATCATTGATATTTTCCCTGCCGAATCGGATCAACATGCAATTCGTATTGAGTTATTTGATGATGAGGTCGATTCGATTCGTTGGTTTGATCCATTAACAGGGAAAATGATTAGAAAAGTTCCACGCGTCACGATTTATCCGAAAAGCCATTATGTGACACCCAAAGAGAATCTTGAGCGTGCGATTGGTACCATTCGAGAAGAACTAAAAGAGCGTTTGGTATTTTTCCGTGAACACGACAAATTGCTAGAAGCACAGCGAATTGAACAGCGCACCCGTTATGATTTGGAAATGATGCAACAGTTGGGTTATACCAATGGCATTGAAAACTATTCACGTCATTTATCTGGACGACCATCAGGGGAGGCACCGCCCACCTTGTTTGATTATATCCCTGATGATGCCTTGTTAATTATTGATGAGTCGCATGTGACTGTGCCGCAAATTGGCGCTATGTATAAGGGTGACCGCTCACGTAAAGAGAATCTGGTGAACTATGGCTTCCGTTTGCCAAGCGCGCTAGATAACCGTCCAATGAAATTTGAAGAATGGGAGCGCATTGTTCCGAGCACTATCTATGTGAGTGCAACCCCAGCAAAGTATGAATTAGAAAAATCGGAACAAGTGGTTGAACAAGTAGTACGACCAACAGGATTGGTTGATCCTGAAATCGAAATCCGTCCAGTGTTGACCCAAGTGGATGATGTACTGTCTGAAATTAATATTCGTAAAGAATTTAATGAACGTGTTTTGGTGACGACATTAACCAAGCGTATGGCAGAAGATTTGACTTCATATTTAAAAGAATATGGTGTGAAAGTCGCGTATTTACATTCAGATATTGATACAGTTGAGCGCGTTAAAATTATTCACGAATTACGTTCAGGTATTCATGATGTTTTGGTGGGGATTAACTTGTTACGCGAAGGCTTAGACATGCCCGAAGTGTCTTTGGTCGCAATTTTGGATGCAGATAAAGAGGGTTTCTTACGCTCAGAACGTGCCTTGATTCAAACCATTGGTCGTGCCGCACGTAATTTAAAAGGTAAGGCTATTTTGTATGCAGATCGTATCACCGATTCTATGCAAAAGGCGATTGATGAAACCGACCGTCGTCGTGCCAAACAAATTGAGTTTAATTTGGAGCATGGTATTACTCCGCGTAGTGCTGTACGTCAGGTTGTTAGGGAAATTGACACTGGTGAAGTACTCAATGATGACCAGATTGATGCCAATATTGCAGATCAGGCTCAAGCATTGTCTGCGGATGAACAACATATTTTGTCGAATCCAAAGTTGTTCAGTAAACACATGGCAAAACTGGAAAAAGAGATGTTAAAAGCATCGAAAGAGTTGCAGTTTGAACAGGCAGCACGTTTGCGAGATGAAATTGTGCGCCTTAAAGCCCAATTGCTGCGATGAGTTCACACACGTGTTCTGCAAAATCATTACATAACACTACAGTGTGTCGGGTCAAAGCCCGCTATTTTTTAAGAAATTAAATTTGGGCTTTGACTAAATCAATCTTTTTAAAGGATATGTAGTTATGCGTAAAAATAATCTTCCTAAAGCAAGCTGGCGTATTACAAAAATTGTGATTGGTGGGGCAATCTTGGTGGGGTTGGGCGCAGCGACTTTGGCCTATGCGCAAACCAAACCTATGCCTGTGGTGGAAAAGGTTGAATTAGATCGTTATTTGGGTGTTTGGTATGAAGTTGCACGCAAGCCCATGTATTTTCAAAACAAATGTGCAAGAGATATTTCAGCAACCTATACCTTAAATGAAAATGGTAATGTAAGTGTGGATAATCGGTGTTATTCAAAAGATGGCATCTTACAGCAGGCGATAGGTGAGGCTTTTGTTAAGAATCCGCCTTTTAATTCTAAGTTACAGGTAAGTTTCCTGCCAGAAGCAGCACGTTGGATCCCTGTGGCACGAGGGGATTATTGGATTTTAAAACTGGATGATGACTATCAAACGGTGTTAGTCGGTGAACCACGCCGAAAATACATGTGGGTACTCTCGCGTACACCAGAAGCGAAGCCTGAAGTCATCAATGAATATTTAGAATATGCCAAAACACTGGGTTATGATTTGAGTGATTTAATTCGAACAACACACAGTAAAGTCAAACCAAAATAATAGACAACTTGCATAACTCATAAACCGAACAATCATTTGCTGTAATTCTGCACCGACATTTTTTGATATTTCATGCATAATTTATGCATGAAATATATTGATATACAGAAACTGACTGATCCTCAGTTCAAACGCCTAACAGGAATATCTTGGTCTACTTATAAAGTGATGATTGATGTACTCAATCTTCATTTATCATCAACAGGGCGACCCTCTAAATTATCCATAGAAGACCAATTGCTTCTCTGTTTGAGCTATTGGCGTGAGTACCGTACTTTATTCCATGTTGGAATGACTTATGGTGTGTCAGAAGCAACAGCTTCAAGAATTGTTCGCTATACAGAAGACTGTTTAATCCGCTCTAAGAAATTTAATTTACCGAAAAAATTACCTGTTGGTGGAGGTTTAGATTGGGATGTTGTTATCGTAGATGCAACAGAAATAGTCGTACAACGTCCTAAAAAAACAGAAGAAAAGCTATAGCGGCAAGCAAAAGGCACATACGTTTAAAGTACAAGCGATCATTCACTATAAAACACAGCAAATCCTAAGTTTATGTATGTGCAAAGGTGCAGTACACGACTTTGAATTATTTAAAAGAAATCAGCATTTAATTCCAAAAGAATCGTTTGTATTAGCGGATAAAGGTTATCAAGGGATCTATGCGATTTATGAAAAAAGTTTAATACCAATAAAAGCAAAACGAGGATGTAAATTAGATCCTGTATTAAAACAACACAACCGTGAAATCAATAAAAGAAGAATAGGAATTGAACATGTATTTGGTGTACTCAAGACCTTCAAAATACTTTCAGAGCGCTATCGAAATAGAGGGAAAAGGCTCGGTTTAAGATTCAATTTAATTGCTGGAATTTACAACTTAGAATTGAATGAAAAATGAGTTATGAAAGAGATCTAATTTTTAAGGCTTAAAGCCTATTTTAACGATTAATAATTCGACAAAATTTAAGCCGTGACTTGTGTGAAAGTTATTTTAATGGGGACGTATTTTATTTAACTTATCGGTATACTAAGCCCAGCAAATCGTTTGGGTGAAAAGATGTATAAAGGCGTAGCACTGTCGGTATTGGCATCCGTCACTTTTGGCGTGCTTTACGGTTATACTGAATTTTTAAAACCCTTAGATAGCGAACATACTTTCGCTTGGCGTATGTTGTCGACGTTACCTTTTTTAACCCTGTTTATGTGGTGGTCAGGCGAACTCAAGCTTATTGCTGAATTATTCAAAAAAGTTTTTCAAAATCCAATTTATCTACTTTGGCTGTTCATTAGTTCTTTATTGTGTACATCGCAGTTGTGGCTATTCCTCTGGGGGCCAATCAATGGGCGTGGTTTAGAAGTATCTTTAGGATATTTTTTATTGCCTTTGGTTATGGTGTTGATCGGATGTGTATTACATAAAGAAAAGCTTTCCCGTTGGCAATTACTGGCAGTCATTTTGGCGGCACTAGGTGTCATACATGAGATTTGGCGCATCGGTAGTGTTGCGTGGGAAACACTGTATGTTGCTTTGGCATACCCTTTATATTTTTATTTACGCCGACTATTCAAATCAGATCACTTAGGTGGTTTTTGGTGGGATTTATTTTTAGTTTTACCGATTGCTTTTTATCTGTTGTCCGATGCAGAAGCTTTAAGCATCATTGAACACTACCCACATTTAATCTGGGCGATTATTGGTTTGGGTTTTTTAAGTGCGCTTGGCTTGGGAAGTTATATTCTGGCGAGCCGTTTTTTACCTTTTGTTTTATTTGGTCTGCTCAGTTACTTAGAACCTGTATTGTTGGCTGCCGCATCCATTGCTTTGGGTGAGCAAGTTGCCCCAGAAGAATGGCTGACTTATATTCCAATTTGGTGTGCGGTGTTGGTCTTGGTGATTGAAGGGTGTTTGCATTTGTACAAGCAGCAGCGTCAAAAGCGCAATCTTGAACGTAATATTGCAAAAACGGATGCACGTATAAATGATCAATTATAAGAGAAGTCGGTGTAAAACCTGATTTAAGTTGATGTGCTTTTACAGGGGGAAATCTCTATTTTTTCTGTTTCCGCTCTTTTTTATTTGAACCGATTTTTCTTAAATTTGGCTCGAAAAGTAAAATCACATCGAAAATTACAACTATTTTGTAAATTTATAATGAATATGTAGGAAAATAGCAGCGGCTGCACCAGCTTTTGATTCAATCTTGCTGACAATTCCTTTACAATTGTCGCGTTTTGAAAATTATGCCTAGATATACAATTTAATTAGAGGACGTATCTGTGAGCAAAGAGACTATTACCGCCCTACATGCAGAGCACCAAGGTCGCTGGAAAAACCGTGAAGAAATCGCGGAACAAATGATTGCTTTAATCGGTAAGCTTTACCGTGAAAAAAATATTGTGGTTTCAGTGTTTGGACGTTCTTTAGTTAACCGTTCAGTTATGCAAATTTTAAAAGCGCACCGTTTCACTCGTATGATGGACGTTGAGCTTTCAGTTGTACATACGTTCCCAATTCTTCAAGCATTGGCGAAAATTGAAAATATCGGTACTGCTGAAATTGATTTAGGTAAATTAGCCGTTGCATTTAAAGAGCAAGGTGGCGATGTTGATGCATTTGTTGCAGCGGCTGTTAAATCTGTAGAAGGTCGTGCGACTTCAGTAGAAGGTCGTGACGTTGTCCTTTACGGTTTTGGTCGTATCGGTCGTATTCTTGCACGTTTAATGATTGGTCAGTCTGGCCTTGGCCGTGGTTTGAACCTAAAAGCGATTGTGGTTCGTAAGTCATCTGATGGTGATTTAGAAAAACGTGCGTCTTTATTACGCCGTGACTCAATTCATGGTCCATTTTCTGGTACGATTTCTGTAGATGAAGAAAACGAAGCAATCATTGCAAACGGTCAATTCATCAAAGTTATTTATGCGTCAAATCCAACTGAAGTTGATTATACCGATTATGGTATTACCAATGCGTTGGTGATTGACAACACGGGTAAATGGCGTGATGCAGAAGGTCTTGCACAACACCTTAACTGCCCAGGTGCTGCACGCGTAATTTTAACTGCACCTGGTAAAGGTGACATGAAAAACGTAGTGTTCGGTGTTAACCAAGCAGACATTCTGGATGAAGATCAAATCATCTCAGCTGCAAGCTGTACAACCAACGCAATCACGCCAACATTGAAAGTATTACATGACAAATACACAGTGTTAAATGGTCACGTTGAAACAGTTCACTCGTTCACAAACGACCAGAACTTAATCGACAACTACCACAAAGCGGATCGTCGTGGTCGTGCTGCGACTTTGAACATGGTAATTACTGAAACTGGTGCGGCTAAAGCAGTTGCGAAAGCACTTCCAGCACTTCAAGGTAAATTAACAGGTAACTCTGTACGTGTTCCAACACCAAACGTTTCACTTGCGATTTTAAACTTAACTTTAGATAAAGAAGTTGATCGTGATGAAGTGAATGAATACATTCGTAAAATCTCAATCAGCTCTAGCCTTCAAGGTCAGATTGGTTATACCAACTCGACGGAAGTTGTATCTTCTGACTTCATTGGTTCGCGTACTGCGGGGGTATTTGACGCGCAAGCGACAATCACTTCAGGCAACCGCTTAACTGCATACGTATGGTATGACAACGAAGTAGGTTATAGCTGCCAAGTATTACGTATTGCTGAACAAATGGGCGGCGTAAGCTATCCAAAAGTTCCTGCTGAAACAAATGCATAATTTGTTCAGTTAAGAAAAAAGAGCTTCAGTAATGAAGCTCTTTTTTTGTCTCTACAGTTCTTAAGTGTCCAAAAAGAGTTTTTTAGTTGACTTAAATAACAAGGTGTATGCAAATCAGGTCAATGCAATAATTCCGACAAAATTAGTAGTATTAAATTTAATACGTTATGCTGGTGCTGATCTGGCATATCAAAATAGATGTGATGATTGCTTGATCTGAGTAAAGTGGTTGTCCCTAGAATGACTCAAATGAATTGAGTCAATTAAAAAAACGAACTTAAAGGATTAAGTCATTGCAAATAAAAAGAGTGCTTGCTGGTTTGGCATTTTTGGGGTTAGCGACCCTCAGCGGTGTCTTACTCGCAATTTGGGTGTTTCAACATTTCAATATTTATATTCCGCTGAACAATCAAGATGTGAATATTGACCTGCAAGAACCACTACAAGCGAAAGTTAAAATTCATGATGCTTTGGATGTGAATGTCTCAGGGAAAATTCGTGCTGAAATTCCAATTAAAGAACAGTTAGACATTCCTTTAGCACAGACATTGACTCCACGAGTTTATTTTGATAGCCAAGTCCCCATTAAAACCATGATTCCTGTGCAGGAAACTTTAAAGGTACAGCAAAATTTACCCATCGATACGCGTGTAAATGTGGTGATTATGGGGCAAAACATCAGCTTACCGTTAAAAGGCTCAATTCCAATCAATCTAGATGTGCCGATTCATATTAATGTGCCATTAGAACAAAATGTGCACTTAAAGTTTGATGCACCCGTACGAACGGTACTGAAAGAGAATTTGCATATTCCGTTAAATGCCACATTAAAGACAGAGATTCCTGTACAAGGACAATTGAATGTCCCAATCAAGACTGCTTTAAATGCCACAGTGGATGTACAAAATACCTTGCCTGTGAAAATTCAGAAGGGGGAATTAAAAGTTCCTTTGAATACGTTAAAGCTCTCATCAGCACAGTTTGAACAACCGCAGTTGGTTCGAGCTGAATAGGAGGTAAGTCGTGTTTTCTTCCTATCGTTTTTGGTGTTTCAGTTTTATTGGGCTAGTCGTCGCGATAGCGATTTTGTTCTGGTTGTATTTGAACGTGATTGCCTCTATGCAAATTTCGACACATCGTTCGGAAATTATGTTGCCAGATGCTTTAGCAACCAAAATTCATGTAGGTAACTATTTAGATATTCACTCTCAAGGCAAGTTGAATACGCAAATAGATATTGATCGTCAACTGAATCTACCTTTGAAAGGAAAATATCTTGCAGATTTAAAATTCGAAATAGAAACACCGATTACCGTGAATATTGACTATCAAACCATGATCCGTATTGATCAGTTAATGCCTGTAGAAACGACGACCGATTTAATTTATCAAAATCAATTGTTGCCCAAGTTCCCTTTGAAACTCGATATTCCTGTTCAGTTGGATGTGCCATTTGAACTTAAACGTGCCTACACCATTCCTGTGAAGATTCAATTTGATGGACCTGTTTACTTCGAGTTTGATGAGCGTGTTGGTTTACACGTAGTCCACCGTTTTTCACCGCAACTGAACTTGAATGACCCAATGAAAATGGATCGTATTGCCAGTTTTGATGCCACTATGTACAACGCCGTACGAAAAACTTTAGTCAATTTAGAGCTGAATATGCATTTGCCTGTACATCATATTCATCCTTGAATAACGCTCAATATCCATAACTTCAATGGACATTTTAGATGTGGTTTATCTACTCTAGGCTTGGAAAAGAATGAATCACTTCCTTGATGGTTAAAGATTAATCTGATAGCTTACCGAATGAAAGTATAGATAAGAAAAGTAAGCAGCTACTGCACTGAGGGGAGTTTATGAGTACGTATGTAACCAGTAAGTTATTGGGTCAGGTTTTGTCGACAGCTTGTCCTTCCCGCGAAATACTTGAGCATCTTTCCAGTAAATGGTCACTATTAGTGCTGCATTGTTTAAGTGAAGGTGTGCATCGTTTCAGTGAATTAAAAGTAAAAATTGAGGGGATTAGTGAAAAAATGTTGTCGCAAACCCTTAAAATATTAGAACAAGATGGTTTTATTTTACGTACCGTATATCCAATTGTACCACCGAAAGTGGAGTATCAATTGACGATTATAGGTTCGCAGGTTGCGGCAAAGGTCAATGAATTCATTTATTGGATAGAGCGAAATTTACCTGAAATTTTAGAACAGAAACCTAAAATAAATATCTAAATTCATGGCTCATTCAGTAGTTTATGCTTGAGTGTCATATAACACGCTAAATGAGTTCGACTTTGAGTGAACCATTAAATTAAAATTTAATGTTTCAGCTATTTAAAGATTATTTTCAATAAATCAATGTAAAACAAACATAAAAATAAGCAGGACTATAAAAATAATGAGGGAAATTCATATTTAGTTGAATAATACTATTCGAGAAATGCTTTAAAATGTGGCACAATAAGCGGTTTTAAAGATTTTAGAGGATTGGCAGTATGCGCTTTGTTGATGAAGCAGTCATTACCGTAGAGGCTGGCGACGGTGGCAATGGCGTAGCCAGTTTTCGCCGTGAAAAATTCGTACCTTTTGGTGGTCCAGACGGTGGTGATGGTGGTCGTGGTGGCAGCGTTTATATTCAAGCTGATGATAATACCAGTACCCTTGTAGACTTCCGTTATACCCGCCGCTTCCGTGCGGAACGTGCTAAAAATGGCCGTGGTGCAAACTGTGCAGGCCGTGGTGGTGAAGACACTGTATTAATGGTTCCTGTGGGTACAACCATTGTTGATACAGATTCTGGCGACATTATTGGTGACTTGGTTGAAAATGGTCAGCGTGTGCTTGTTGCCGCTGGCGGTGATGGTGGTTTAGGTAATACTCACTTTAAATCATCAACCAACCGTACACCGCGTAAATGTACCCATGGTTTTAAAGGTGAATTCCGTGAAATTCGCCTAGAACTTAAAGTATTGGCAGACGTTGGTCTATTGGGTATGCCAAATGCAGGTAAATCAACCTTTATTCGTGCAGTATCAGCAGCAAAACCTAAAGTTGCAGATTATCCGTTTACTACGATGGTGCCAAACCTAGGTGTAGTCGATGCGGACAGCCATCGTTCATTTGTCATGGCGGATATTCCAGGGCTAATTGAAGGTGCTTCAGAAGGTGCGGGTCTTGGTATTCGTTTCCTTAAGCATTTGGCACGTAC
The DNA here is from genome assembly GCF_023824315.1 of Acinetobacter tibetensis. Taxonomy (NCBI): domain Bacteria; kingdom Pseudomonadati; phylum Pseudomonadota; class Gammaproteobacteria; order Moraxellales; family Moraxellaceae; genus Acinetobacter; species Acinetobacter tibetensis. The sequence continues at coordinate 1,118,702 of NZ_CP098732.1, forward strand.
GCGTATCTTATTGCACATTGTAGATGTACAACCTATCGATGGTTCAGATCCTGCATATAATGCTAAAGCGATTTTGGCTGAGTTGAAAAAATTCTCTCCGACACTTTCAAAGCTGCCAATCGTGCTGGTTTTAAACAAAGTCGATCAGCTCGCAGACGATACGCGTGATGAATGGTGTCAGCATATCCTAGATGAAATGCAGTGGGATGGCCCTGTATTTAAAACTTCAGGTTTGATGTCTGAAGGGACAAAACCAGTTGTGTACTATCTAATGGATCAAATTGAGCAACAACGCGAACGCGAACTTGAAGATCCTGAATACGCAGCAGAAGTGAAAGCATTCCGTGATCAGCTAGAAGCTGAAACACGTGAACAAACCATTGCCGCTAAAGAAGCTTATCGTGAAATGCGTCGTCAACAGCGTCTTGCTGGTCTATTGGACGATGATGAAGACGATAATGATGAAGATGGCGACGACAGCGATATGGAAGTGTTTTACGTTCGTTAAGAACAACATGTAACTGAGGACAAGATGATAGAAGTGGTAGATGGGCAACGTCAGCTCAAGGCTTTAAAGCGTATCGTTGTTAAAATCGGATCATCTTTACTCACAGCAAATGGGCAAGGCTTAGATTTAGATGCAATTTCGCATTGGGCGAAACAAATTGCAGATCTACATCAAGCTGGACATGAAATTATTCTTGTCTCCTCTGGTGCTGTGGCTGAAGGTATGGTTCGAATGAAGCTAGAGAATCGACCCACCGATCTACCCAGTCTTCAGGCATGTGCTGCAATTGGTCAAATGGGCTTAATCCATACATGGTCAAGTGTACTCGAACAGCACAACATTCAAACAGCACAAGTACTTTTAACCCATGATGATCTTGCGGATCGTCGTCGTTACCTAAACTCTTGTGATGCTTTGCAGAATTTAATTGATTGGCGCGTGATTCCAGTCATCAATGAGAATGACACAGTTTCAACTGACGAAATTCGTTTTGGTGATAATGATACGCTTGCGGCGATGGTTGCAGGTCAAGTCCATGCTGATTTGTTGATTATCTTAACGGATCAGCAAGGTATGTTTGATTCTGATCCACGCTCAAACCCAAATGCAAAACTATTCCATACCGTGCGGGCTTTAGATGAAAGTTTATTCGATATGGCTGGTGGCGGAGGCAAATTTGGTCGTGGTGGTATGCTCACCAAAGTTCGCGCAGCACGACTGGCGGCCAAGTCAGGTTGTCCGACCCTGATTGCGAGTGGTGAAAGTGATCAAGTGCTTGCCCGTTTAATGGCAGGTGAAATGTTGGGTACGTTGTTTATCACAGACAATGACCGTATTACCGCGCATCAGCAATGGTTGGCCGCACATTTGCAAACTGCGGGACGTCTAATTTTAGATGATGGTGCGGTTAAAGCCATTAAAGACAATCATCGTAGTTTGCTACCTGTGGGTGTGAAAGCGGTTGAAGGGCATTTTGACCGTGGCGATGTTGTGGAGTGTGTTGATCCTTCTGGCTATCGCGTCGCGGTTGGGCGGGTTAATTTTAGTTCGCGTTCGGCTGAATTGGTCAAAGGTTTGTCTTCAGATAAAGTTTATCAAGTTTTGGGCGAAGCACGTTCGCTTGAGATGATTCATCGTGATCATATGGCAATTTACTAAATGATTTTAAAAATCCCGCTTTCGAGCGGGATTTTTTATTTTAAGACCAAATTATTTAATATAGCCTTTTTGAATTAGGGGCTTAAACAAGTAGAAATGAAGCGTCAGTACCCATTCCATCAGTTTTTCTTTATAGCGATTCCAGAGCGTTAAACCAAACAAATTCAACGCAAAAGCCAGAACAAAGGCACCGAGCATATCTAAAGGAAAATGAACACCTACATAAATGCGTGACCATGCGACCAACCAAGCCAGCATAATTAAGAAAATGCCAAGTTTACGGTAAGTTGAAAAGAAATAAGAAAAAGCAATACTGCTAAAAATGAGCATATGATCGCTAGGAAAAGAGCCATTGGGTGAGTGATAAATCAAAGTTCGTCCGACATCCATCACAAAAGGGCGTGGATGATAGTAGATGTGTGAAATACACTGACTGATGAAAATGACAATACTGGTAAAAATAAAAGCTTTAAGAATTTGTTTTTTTATTTGGTAGTCACCGCGTAACCAAAACCAAGCAAAAAGCGCAATCATGCAATAGAGTAAGTCATTGGCAATGAAAATGGCAAAATTAATGCTGGCATTACTGGCTTCAGGAGATACATTAATCCATGAAAAAAGCGAGAGATTGAGTTCAGAAAGAGTCATGAAAGTGGATGGTGTTTATAAAGTACAGAAGAGGGTCATAATTTTGTCATATTGTTAAAATAAAAAAGACCACAGAATTGTAGTCTTTTTTAAATGTTGCAGGATACCTGAGTCAGGCGTGATTAACTTTAAAAATCAAATGACGTTTGTAGGTAGAAAGTACGTGATTGCCCTACATATTTACCGCTAGTCGAATCGGTAGAATGTGTTAAATATTGTTGATCAAACACATTTTAAAGTTCAATCTAAAATTATTTAAACTGAACTGTACCGTTCGCATTCACAGTAATTTTAGATTCACCTGCTGCAACTTCAGGCATTGGTGCTGCTTCTGCATCGGCAAATTTTGCCATACTGCTACGCATCATGATCGGCTGAGGGTAGTTGTTACTGGTGTTTAAGTTTAAATTGACTAAATTGTAGCCTGATTTATTCCATGACTGACTCAATAACTGTGCGCGTTGTTGGAAGTTTTTAGAAGCTTCAATCATGAGTTCATTTTCAACTTTTTTACGCTGAGCATCTGAAACGGTAAAGTTGATCGATTGCGTTTGAAAGTTTTGCTGTAATTCATTCACTAACTGACTCGCAGCTTTAAAGTCAGTACTTTCAATTTGAATTTCAGCACGGCCACGCCATTCTTTTAATTTGCGACTATCATTGTCATAAATTGGATAGGTGGTTTGAGACCCAGTTTCAACTTTTACATTTGGGTACTTACGCGAAGTCGCAATCGCCTGATTCATGAGTTGAGTGATTTGAGTTGCCAGCTCAGCAGGTTGTTTATTGCTCTTTTCAATATAAAGTACAGCATGCATTTCGTCATTGGAAACTTGACGTGATGCTTCGGCTTGTACGTTCACTAAATTGTAATTCAAAGCTTCTGTTTGCTGTGCAAAAGTAGTGCTGCTGAATAAGCCACCTAAGAGGAGGGAAGAAAGTACAAAATGGCGCATAAGAAGTAACCTTTATTTGAATTTTTCAAACTTATTTGATTAGATCAATGGTAAGGGCAGTTCATGGGGAACTTTTGCAGGAATTGTGGTGAGTTTGTAAATTTTTGCATTAAAATCAAGCTAGAAATACTTAAATTAAATATTCTTAAATCAATGGCTTAATTTTCTAAAGAGCAATAAATAAAATGATAAAATAATGAAATTTATAAAAAGTAAAAAAACTCATATTTTCTTTCACTTGTCACAATGTAAGATGATAATGAAAGGACTGGTTAGGTCTACAGTTTATTTCAAAAAATTAGGGCGGATATTTGCTAAAAGTTGTTTATTTTCTTGAAAAATTCGGTATCATGCCGCTCCTAGTTATTTATTTAAATATTGTCTAACTAGATTCTATAAAGCACCGAGTCAAAGGACCGCAAGTCACCAGACTTATTTCTTTCAACCCATATCAGAGATGGTAATTCGATATGAGCGTTTCTTCTGTAAACCCTGCCACTAATTCTACTAACGAATACTATTTGACTCGCCAAAGTCAGATGGAATCCAATGTTCGTAGCTATCCACGTAAATTACCGTTAGCGATAGCAAAAGCATTAGGTTGCTGGGTTACCGATGTTGAAGGTACAGAGTACCTTGATTGTTTAGCTGGGGCAGGAACATTGGCATTAGGCCATAATCATCCTGCGGTCGTTCAAAGTATTCAAGATACACTGACAAGCGGCATTCCATTACATACTTTAGATTTAACTACACCGTTGAAAGATGCTTTCACGGAAGCCCTGCTTTCGTATCTTCCAGGCGGTAAAGAAGAGTACTGTTTACAGTTCTGTGGTCCATCTGGTGCAGATGCGACGGAAGCAGCAATTAAACTAGCGAAGACTTATACAGGTCGTAGCTCAGTAATCAGCTTCTCTGGCGGTTATCATGGTATGACACATGGTTCTTTGGCAATGACAGGTAATTTGTCTGCTAAAAATGCTGTGAATGGTTTAATGCCAGGCGTACAGTTTATGCCATATCCGCATGAATACCGTTGCCCACTGGGTTTAGGTGGTGAAGCGGGTGTTGATGCGTTAACGTATTTCTTCGAAAACTTCATTGAAGATGTTGAAAGCGGTGTCACTAAGCCAGCAGCAGTTATTCTTGAAGCGATTCAAGGTGAAGGCGGTGTTGTGACAGCGCCAACCAAATGGTTGAAAAAAATCCGTGAAGTGACTGAAAAGCACAATATCGTATTAATTCTTGACGAAGTTCAAGCAGGCTTTGCTCGTTCAGGTAAAATGTTTGCCTATGAACATGCAGGTATTGAACCAGATGTAGTTGTAATGTCAAAAGCTGTTGGTGGTGGCTTACCACTTGCAGTGCTAGGTATTAAACGCAAGTTTGATGCATGGCAACCAGCGGGTCACACGGGTACTTTCCGTGGTAACCAGTTGGCAATGGGTACTGGCTTAGTCGTATTAAAAACGATTACTGAGCAGAACTTAGCGCAAAATGCACAAGAGCGTGGTGATTTCTTACAAGCTGAATTGAAAAAATTAGCACAAGAATTCCCATGTATTGGTAACGTTCGTGGCCGTGGTTTAATGATTGGTGTTGAAATCGTTGATGAGCGTAAACCAGCTGACCATATGGGTTCTTTACCAGCAGACGGTCAATTGGCAGCAGCAATTCAAGCGGCATGCTTTGATAACAAACTTTTGTTAGAAAAAGGTGGTCGTAACGGTACAGTGATTCGTTTACTTTGCCCATTAATCATTACGCAAGAAGAATGTGTAGAAGTGATTGCTCGCTTTAAGAAAGCAATTGCTGAAGCGCTTGTTGCTGTGCGAGGCGCTCAATAATGGTTGATTTTGCAGAACACCGTAAAGCGTTACTCTGCAATGATGCCCAATCCATTGCTGACTATGAGTCAGCAATGGAGCAAGCTACCAAAGCGGTAGCGGCATGGTTGCAAAATGACAAAATGTACACAGGCGGTAGCATTAAGGAATTACGTAATGCAATTGCTTTTAATCCAACCCCAGAAGGTTTGGGTGTACAAAAGTCATTAGATCGTATGGTTGAGCTTTTCTTAAATAAAAGCTTAAAAGTACATCACCCTCATTCTCTCGCACATTTGCATTGCCCAACCATGGTTGCAAGCCAAATTGCAGAAGTTTTGATTAATGCAACCAACCAATCTATGGACTCATGGGATCAAAGCCCAGCGGGTTCTTTGATGGAAGTTCAATTAATTGATTGGCTTCGTCAAAAAGTCGGTTATGGTGCAGGTCAAGCAGGTGTGTTCACTTCTGGTGGTACACAGTCTAACTTGATGGGTGTACTACTTGCGCGTGATGCTTGCATCTCGAAAAACTGGAAAGACGAAAACGGTAATCCGTGGTCTGTACAGCGCGATGGTATTCCAGCAGAAGCCATGAAAAACGTTAAAGTCATTTGTTCTGAAAATGCACATTTCTCTGTGCAAAAGAACATGGCAATGATGGGCATGGGCTTCCAGTCTGTTGTGACGGTTCCTGTAAATGAAAATGCTCAAATGGATGTTGATGCCCTAGAAAAAACCATGGTGCATTTACAGTCAGAAGGTAAAATCGTGGCGTGTGTGGTTGCAACTGCGGGCACAACCGATGCAGGTGCAATTGATCCATTGAAGAAAATTCGTGAAATCACCAACAAATTTGGCGCGTGGATGCATATCGATGCGGCATGGGGTGGTGCACTGATTTTATCGAACGATTACCGTTCGATGTTAGATGGGATTGAGTTGTCTGACTCGATTACGCTTGATTTCCATAAGCACTATTTCCAAACTATTTCTTGTGGTGCATTCTTGCTTAAAGATGAAGCGAACTATCGTTTCATGCATTATGAAGCTGAATACTTAAACTCAGCCTATGATGAAGAGCATGGTGTTCCAAACCTAGTATCGAAATCTTTACAAACAACTCGTCGTTTTGATGCGTTGAAATTGTGGATGACAGTAGAAGCTTTAGGTGAAGAGCTTTATGGTTCAATGATCGATCACGGTGTTAAATTGACTCGTGATGTTGCAGATTATATTAAAGCAACAGAAGGTCTTGAGCTTTTAGTTGAACCACAATTTGCTTCTGTATTGTTCCGTGTAGTACCAGCAAACTATCCTGTAGAGTTGTTGGATACATTGAACCAAAACGTTGCTGACGAACTGTTTGCACGTGGTGAAGCGAATATTGGTGTAACTAAAGTGGGTCAGGTGCAATCATTGAAAATGACGACGCTGAGCCCTGTTGCTACACTAGAAAACGTACAGAACTTGCTGTCTCTTGTTCTTGCAGAAGCGGATCGTATTAAAGGTCCTATTCAAGCAGGTACTTATACGCCAGCGATTGACTAATTGTCATGTTGTTCAAAGAAAGCCTGGAATTTTCCAGGCTTTTTTATTTTTTATATGTGATAGAGAGAAAAATAGTTAAGCTGAATGTACATGATGGTGGTTATAACTTTTCGATTTCAGCAAAAAGTGATTCTGTTCCTTGATTTTTTTCAAAACAATGTAAGATTTAATGTGCCCAATAAAAGAATAGGTTAATAAGCGTTCTGTTACAAAATGGGAAAGTTGCTCTAAGTTTTCAGCCACTACTTTCAGAATAAAATCTGCATCGCCACTGATCGAAAAGGCATCCTGAATATTGTCTTCCGCTTCGATGAGCTCTTGAAAGGCCTGTTGGGAAGATGCTTCATGTGTTCTTAAGTTAATATGAATCATGGCGGTCACTTCCATGCCTAAAGCTTGCTGCTGTATGCGAGCGGTATAGCCTAAAATAATGCCTTTTTGCTCCAGTAGCTGTCGTCTTCTCGAACATTGCGATGCAGATAAACCAATTAAGTCGCCAATTTCCTGATTGGTGAGCCGTCCATTTTTTTGTAGTGCTTGAATGATTTGCCAGTCGAACTTATCCATGCATAAAATCCCTTTGTGATACACAAATCTTGTATTTTTATTAAAATTCGGTTTCATTATGCACGAAATTTACGGGCTAGATGAAATATTATTTTTCTATGGAATAAAAAATTGGTCTCAAAGGATATCGAGCAATGTTCATAGAAATTGGTGAATTTTTAAATCTTCGTTTAAAACAAATGGGTATACAGCATCTTTTTGGTGTACCAGGTGATTTCAATCTTTCCTATCTGGAACAAGTTGAAGCAGATACTCAGCTAGAATTTATTGGCAATTGTAATGAGTTAAATGCAGCCTATGCAGCGGATGGTTATGCTCGGATTAACGGTTTCGCAGCATTGGCAACCACGTATGGTGTAGGTGATTTAAGCGCAATTAATGGCATTGCTGGGGCATATGCGGAAAATGTTCCGATGGTGCATATTTCAGGTATTCCACCCTTACATGTAGTTCAAAAAGGAATTCTGGTTCACCATACGTTGGTCGATGGTAACTATGACAATATTATGAATTGCATGAAAGAATTTACTGTGGCGCAAACACGTTTAACACCTGCCAATGCAGCCTTTGAAATTGATCGTGTATTGCGTCAGTGTTTTCTGGAGCGTCGTCCAGTACATATTCAGCTTGCGTCGGATATTACCCATGTAAAAATCGAAGTAGATGAGCGTCCACTCAATTTAAGTTATCCATCGGTTGAACCAGATTTACTGAGTAGTGTCGTTGATCAGTTGTGTGGCATTTTGGCAAAAGCAAAAAGCCCAGCATTGTTGATTGACAATGAGGCTGCTGTTTTTGGGGTGACCTCTCTATTACATGATTTATCTAACAAGTGCTCGATTCCATTTGCTGGTATGAATACAGCAAAAAATATTATGGATGAAGGCTCACCGCGTTATATCGGAACTTATGTGGGCGGGGCGAGTCAGCCACATGTAAAAAATGTGATTGAACAGTCGGACTGTTTAATTGGTATTGGGGTTCGCTTTACTGATGTAGGCTCAGCAGTGTTTACGCATCAAATAGCCACTCAAAATTACATTGAAATTAAACCTTATGGTTTGAATATTTTTGGACAGGATGTGCCTGGGATAGAAATAGGTCAACTGTTGGTTGAATTAAATAAGAAAGTAGCACCACGTAAAGCACCGCAACCTGTTGTGACTCAGCAGCCTGCACAGAGAAAACATGAAGTTGCTGAACAGCAAAAACTGAGTCAAGAGCTGCTTTGGAATGCCATCTCAGGTTTCTTTAAAGATGATGATGTGATTATCGGAGAAGTTGGAACTTCAAACTCTGCACTATCGGGTTTAAAGCTACCTGCCACAGCAAAATATATTTCTCAGCCACTTTGGGGTTCTATTGGTTATACTTTGCCTGCTTTACTGGGAAGTCTGCTGGCTGCCCCAGAACGCCGACAAATTTTGTTTATTGGTGATGGTTCATTCCAATTAACTGTACAGGAGCTTTCCACGATTATTCGTCATGGTTTAAAACCTATTATTTTCTTACTCAATAATGGCGGTTATACCATCGAGCGCTTAATCATGGGGGAAAATGCTGCATATAACGATATTCAAAACTGGAACTATGCAGAAATTCCAGCAGTGTTCAATGGAACACAAGCTTATCAATCTTGTGTGGTAGAAACAGTGGGGCAATTGCAGTCAGTCTTAGACAATATCCATCTTCAAGATAGCCTGACTTTTGTGGAATTAAAGTTACCTGCTATGGATGCACCCTTGAGTCTGAAAAAATTCGCCAATGTAATTGCACGATTTGATTATGGTGATCGTGGTTATGAAATTTTAACCCAGCGTTCCAATGCAGTGGAATGTAAGAAAGCAAGCTCGTTTTAAGCTAAAGACCGGAGCGTCTTTTTAAAAAATGGAATTAAATTAAAGCATATTCAGTCCGAAGGTCAATTATAGGTCTTCGGTCTAGTGCTGAATAATGGTGTACAGGATGTGACACTTATAATGGAGAAAATGTATGGATGAACACAATCAGCATGCTTTGAAACAAGGCTTGTCGAATCGACATATTCAATTGATTGCCTTAGGTGGCGCAATTGGTACAGGGTTATTTTTAGGACTTTCACAAACCATTAAGTTGGCAGGACCTTCTATTTTACTCGGCTATGCAATTGCAGGAGTTATTGCCTTTTTAATTATGCGTCAGCTAGGGGAAATGGTGGTTGAAGAGCCCGTCAGTGGTTCATTTAGTCATTTTGCCAATAAATATTGGGGCAAGATGGCAGGCTTTATGTCAGGCTGGAATTATTGGGTCCTGTATGTACTGGTCAGCATGGCTGAATTAAGTGCAATCGGTACATTTGTTCAGTTTTGGTGGCCTGAAATTCCAACGTGGCTTACCGCTTTGTTTTTCTTTATTTTGATGAATGGCATTAATTTGGTTAATGTTCGCTTCTTTGGCGAATCAGAATTTATATTTTCTTTTATTAAGATTGTTGCGATTTTGAGCATGATTGGGTTTGGGGCTTATTTACTGTTATCGGGTTCGGCAGGGCCGCAAGCAGGTATTGCCAATTTATGGCAGCATGGTGGATTTTTTCCACATGGTATACATGGTTTTGTTATGGCATTGGCGGTCATTATGTTCGCCTTTGGTGGTTTGGAATTGATTGGAATTGCAGCAGCAGAAACCAAACAGCCAGAAACCACTATTCCTAAAGCCGTCAATCAAATTGTCTATCGTATTTTGATTTTCTATATTGGTGCAATTGGTATTTTATTGTGTCTTTATCCATGGAATATGGTGGCAGAAGGCGGTAGCCCATTTGTATTAATTTTCCAGTCGCTGAACAGTAATGGTGTTGCGAACGTTTTGAACTTTGTGGTGTTAATCGCTGCAATTTCTGTCTATAACAGTTGTATTTACTGCAATACTCGCATGCTGCATGGTTTGGCGGAGCAGGGTAATGCACCTGCATTGTTGAAAAAAATTAACAGCCGCGGTATTCCTGTCCCTGCTACAATTGTATCGGCATCAATCACGGCACTCTGTGTCTTGGTGAATTATTTAATTCCAGGTCAAGCTTTTCAGTTCTTTATGATGTTGGTGGTGGCTGCGTTGGTAATTAACTGGCTCATGATTTCTGTTACGCATTTAAAATTTAGTAAAGTCATGAAGTTGCAGGGGCGTCAAACCAAGTTCCAAAGCATTCTTAGCCCATGGAGTAATTATTTAACCATTGGTTTTGTTTGTTTCATTTTATTGATTATGGCATTTACACCTGACATGAGGTTGGCTGTTATTTTAGGCCCAATTTGGATGGTTGCTTTGGCAATTCTGTACGTCGTTAAATATAGAAGCAAAGTGGCAGTATTGCCTGAAGTGCAATCAAGTCCATAACTCAAATTTTAAAAATTGTGTGGGTTAGTTAATGAAAATTAGCTAGCCCATTATTTTTATCATGATTTTTTAATTATCGAATTTCATGCTTCAAGTCGGGCTTGTAGTGTATACCGTTAGAAATTTTGAGCAGTCCAGGCACATCAAAATGCATTTTTTCAAATTTTGAGCTTGTGCATTGAGGTTGTATTGTGCACGTAGCAGCATGCTTAAATGACATTAAGATGAATTGTTACATTTTACTGATCAAAATAAAATCATAAAAATAAGAATATAACTTGTGTTACATATTGAATATCAAAGAATTTTAAATAAATCATTCATCAAGCTGTAATTATCATAAAAGCGTCATATTGCTGTAACTTATTTGTCATATTTTAAAATCAAAATGCACATATCGAAAAAGTACAAAACTGAATAAAAAAGTGGCGTACTCCAAATTGTATATAAATTAAGAGAGATGAGCATGCGCTTAAACCACATCGCACTTGCATTGGCAGTAACAGGCTCAGTTGTAGCAACAACTGCAAATGCAGCACGTGACACAATTCAAATCGCTGGTTCTTCAACAGTATTGCCTTATGCAAGTATTGTGGCTGAAGAGTTTGGTAATACTTTCCCACAATTCAAAACTCCAGTTGTGGGTTCTGGTGGTACTTCAGGCGGTTTAAAACAATTCTGTGCAGGTGTAGGTGACAATACGATTGATGTGGCAAATGCATCACGTAAAATTAAAGATACAGAATTAGCTGCTTGTAAAAAAGCAGGTGTAAATAAAATTCAAGAAATTAAAATTGGTTATGACGGTATTGTTTTTGCATCAAACTCAAACAAAGCATCATTCAAGTTAAAGCCTTACCATGTATTTGCTGCTTTAGCTGAAAAATTACCATCAAATGGCAAGTTAGTTCCAAACCCATATACACGCTGGAACCAAATTGACAAAACACTTCCAAATGAACCAATCACGCTAGTGATTCCAGCTTCTAACCACGGTACGCGTGAAGTGTTCCAAGAGAAAATGGTTGAAGCAGGTTGTGAATCTTACGATTACTTCAAAAAGTTAGACAAAGATGCTCAGAAAAAAGCATGTTCATCTTTCCGTAAAGACGGCAAAGTCATTGAAATTGCGGGTGATTACACTGAAACTTTGGCTCGCTTGAAAACTTCTCCAAGTGCAGTGGGTGTGTTTGGTTTAGGTTTCTATGATCAAAACCGTGACAAGTTACGCGTAGCGACAGTGAACAATGTTGCGCCATCTGAGAAGACAATTTTGAATGGTTCTTACCCTGTTTCACGTCCATTATTCTTCTACGTGAAAGGTGAACATCTTCAATCAATCAAAGGCTTGCAACAATACACAGAATACTTCTTAAGTAAGAAAGTATCGGGTAAAGGTTCTAAGTTAGAAAAAGCAGGCTTGATCTCTATGTCAGACAAAGAGCGTGCAAAAATCCTTGCTGATTTTAAAGCAGGCAAAGCGGTTAAGTAATTCGGTGAAATAGGCAAATGGTGGGATCTCCCACCATTGGCTTTTTGTACTTAGTGAGTTTTTTCAAAGAATGAAAATTGAAAAAACGGTGGAGAATACATGAATCTGCTACTTATAGGCGTGTTACTGGCATTGATTGCGATCGCTTACCAAATTGGTCTCGCAAAAAGTCGTAACTTAGCAGGTAAGGGAAATAACTCAGCAATGTTGCATTCACGCCCAGGATATTATGGGGCCTTGGTTGCGTTGTGGTGTGGTATCCCTGCTTTTTTAATTTTGATTGTTTGGAATATCGTTGAGCCAAATATTTTGCGTCACATTGTTATGAACAATGTGCCTGCAAATGTGTTAAGTGGTTTAGATGCTGCGGGTGTTGAAGTATTGCTAGATCGTGTACAAGCAATAGCATCAGGCTTTGGGGTGAGTGACCAAGCAGCGCCTTACGAAATCGCAGCAGCACAGCAATTGGCAAAAGTAGAAAGCATTGGCTCTTTTGCGAAATTGGCTGTGGTGATTTGTACGGCTTTAGTGGGTTTAGTTTGGGCGAAAAAACATGTACAAGGGCAGTACCGCGCACGTAACCAAGTTGAAAAAATCATCAATATTGGTTTGGCTTTGTGTTCCGGTGTAGCGATTCTGACCACGGTTGGTATTGTCATGTCCATGTTTACCGAGGCAATGCATTTCTTCCGTTTTGTCAGTCCAATGGACTTCTTCTTTGGCACCGAATGGAACCCTGGTTTTAGTACTTCTGGGAATGCAGAAGGCAGTTATGGTTTGCTTCCATTGATTTGGGGCACACTCATGGTCAGTGGTATTGCACTACTGGTTGCTGTGCCTTTAGGTCTCATGATTGCGATTTACTTGGCAGAATATGCTTCTTCAGGTTTTCGTTCTTGGGCAAAACCAGCCATTGAAGTCCTCGCAGGTATTCCAACCATTGTTTATGGTGTATTTGCGATGATGGTCATTGGTCCATTTTTTAGAATGCTCGGTGAGCAAGTCGGTATCAACATCAATGCGACCAGTGCACTGACTGCGGGTTTCGTGATGGGCATCATGATTATTCCATTCGTATCTTCACTTTCAGATGACATTATCACTCAGGTGCCTCGTGCATTACGTGATGGTTCTTTAGGTTTAGGTGCAACCAAGTCTGAAACGATCCGAAAAGTGGTTTTGCCAGCAGCTTTACCTGGAATTACAGGGGCTTTCTTACTGGCTGTTTCGCGTGCGGTAGGGGAAACCATGATTGTTGTTCTGGCCGCAGGAAATAGTCCATTACTTCATGCAAATCCACTTGAAGCGGTTTCTACGGTAACAGTGACGATTGTAAAGCAATTGACAGGGGATACAGATTTTGCGAGTCCTCAAGCATTGGTTGCCTTTGCATTGGGTCTGACTTTATTTGTCATTACTTTGGGTCTGAACATTATTGCACTCTACATCGTGCGTAAATATCGCGAGCAATACGAATGAGCACATCGAATTCTTCTCCTCTGGATCAATCATTTGATTCACAATCGGCTGCTGAATTGCGCGAAAAACGTAAAAGAATGATTGAAAGTTCTTTGTCTAAACGTCACCGCAAGGAAAAACTCTTCCGTAGATTTGGCTTGGCAGCAGTAATCTCTGGCTTATTCTTCGTGGTTTTACTGTTTGGTAGTATTTTAGCCAAAGGCTTACCAGCTTTCTGGCAAACAAGTATTTCAGTACCAGTTTATTTTGACCCAACGATCGTGAACGTAGGTGCTAAACCAGTACAACGTGCAGGTGAGTCTCCAGCTCAGTTCCAAGAGCGTTATGTCGCTTGGCAAACCGAAATGGGTATGGTCGATTGGGATGCTTTACTGGTGAATGGTCTGATTAAAAAGGATCCGACACTTGCAGCACAGCGTGATGAGCTACCGAGTATTTATACCGATTCAGAATCGTATCGTTTGCGTGATATGGTCTTGGCTAATCCATCTTTGATTGGTAAAACCGAAGACATTAAGCTGTTAACTGACGCCAATGTTGATGTGTGGTTGGCGGGCAATATTGACCGTAGTCTTTCGGATGACCAGCAACAATTAAGTCCAGAAGTACGTCAGTTGGCTGATTCTATGGAAGCCAAAGGAATTATTGAAAATACATTTAACACCAATATTTTCACTAATCCAGATTCACGTAGTGCGCCAGCAACTTCAGGTTTAGCGGGTGCATTTATGGGATCGCTATTCATGATGTTGATCGTGATTTTTATCTCAATTCCAATTGGGGTGGCATCAGCAATCTATCTTGAAGAATTTGCGCCAAAAAATATCATTACCGATATTATTGAAGTGAATATTAATAACCTTGCAGCCGTTCCTTCGATTGTATTTGGTTTGTTGGGTGCAGCAATATTTATTGGCTGGATGCAGTTACCATTGTCTGCGCCATTGGTTGGTGGTTTGGTATTAAGTTTAATGACTTTGCCAACGGTAATTATTACCACACGCGCATCTTTAAAAGCAGTTCCGCCATCCATTCGCCAAGCTGCATTAGGTTTGGGTGCATCGCGCATTCAAACTGTATTCCATCATGTGCTTCCTTTAGCACTCCCAGGGATCATGACAGGTTCAATCATTGGTGTTGCACATGCACTGGGTGAAACTGCACCACTATTATTAATTGGAATGAGTGCCTTTGTTGCCAGTATTCCAAGTACACCATTAGATCAAGCCACAGCATTACCTGTACAAGTTTATTTATGGCAGGGTAATGAGCTACGTAACTTCTTTGAAGGACGTACTGCGGCAGCCATTATCGTACTCCTTGCATTAATGATTGGATTAAACAGTCTTGCAATTTGGTTACGTAAGAAATTTGAAGTCCGCTGGTAATTGAGGGCAATATATGAATACCGTTGTAAATAACTCTTTAGAGCAGGACAAGTCAGTGAATCCACAACAGACTCAATTTACATCTCCTGAAACTGATTCAAAGCGTCAAACGTCGTTTATTTCACAGTTTGATACGCAAGCATCTGCAAAAAAAGAAAATGAAACTGCCAAAGTAAAGCTCAGTACATCTGATGTGCATGTTTATTATGGTGATGCTGAAGCCATTAAAGGCATTGATTTGCAGATTTATCAGAATGAAGTCATCGCTTTTATTGGTCCTTCGGGTTGCGGTAAATCGACCTTTTTGCGTACTTTAAACCGTATGAACGACACCATTGATTCATGTCGCGTGACAGGTAAAGTATTGCTTGATAATCAGGATATCTATGATCCAAATCTAGATGTCGTTTTACTTCGTGCACAAGTAGGGATGGTGTTCCAAAAGCCAAACCCATTCCCGAAGTCTATTTTTGAGAACGTTGCTTACGGGCCAAAACTGCATGGGCTAGCACGTGATAAATATGACCTAGAAGAAATCGTTGAAAATAGCTTGCGTAAAGCAGGTCTTTGGGATGAAGTTAAAGATCGTTTGAATCAACCTGGGACAGGTTTATCGGGTGGTCAGCAACAACGTTTATGTATTGCACGTACCATTGCGGTGAGCCCAGAAGTGATTTTGATGGATGAACCATGTTCTGCACTTGACCCAATTGCGACTGCAAAAGTAGAAGAATTGATTTCTGAACTTTCAACGCAGTACACCATTGCCATTGTGACTCACTCTATGCAGCAAGCAGCACGTGTATCAGACCGCACCGCATACTTCCATTTAGGTGATTTAATTGAGGTGAACTCGACTGAAAAAGTCTTCACGCAACCTGATCATCAATTAACTGAAGCCTATATTACAGGTCGTTTTGGTTAATCAAACGTTCTGCAATCTAACCGCAAATTTTAATTTGCGGTTTTTTTTGCCTTTAAACTTTTTCTTGCTTTAAATTAAGAAAGTGAATGATTTCAAGGAAATTTTTTATGTTGAGATTCTTGCAAAAACGATATTGAATTTTTGCCATAAAAGCCCCATCTTATACTCAACCCAAACAAAATTGAGAATTACTTACATATGTTATTTCAATTGCCGAAGTTGCCTGCGGAAATACGAGTTAGTCACTTAAACGCGCGCGTAAATGAACAAAGAAAAAAAATTGCGCAAACAACTGCTTCAAAATTAGAGCTTTTACAACTGACACAACAATTGGCGAAAGAAGCACGTGCACGTAAAAAGAATAATCAAAAAGTCTATGTATTAGACTTTAAAGGTGATACAGCAGCATCTGCCGTAGATAATATTCGTGAAGAAATTACCCTGATTTTGGCAACTGCAAAAGCAGGGCGTGACCGTGTTGTTGTAAGACTTGAAAGCCCAGGTGGTATGGTGCATGGTTATGGTTTAGCTGCTGCACAGTTGGTGCGTCTACGTGATGCAGGCTTTCATTTAACCATCTGTGTGGATAAGGTTGCTGCAAGCGGTGGTTACATGATGGCATGTATTGCCAGTGAAATTATTGCTGCGCCTTTTGCAGTGGTTGGTTCTATTGGTGTTGTGGCACAAGTACCAAACTTTAACCGTTTATTGAAAGAGCATCATGTTGATTTTGAATTGTACACAGCAGGTCAATTTAAACGTACAGTGACCATGTTTGGTGAAAATACACCTGAAGGTAAAGCAAAATTTGAAGAAGAATTACAACAAACCCATGAGTTATTTAAGCACTTTGTAGAGAAATATCGTCCACAATTGAATGTTGAAAAAGTTGCAACAGGTGAACATTGGTATGGTCGTGATGCGCTAGATTTGAATTTGGTAGATAAACTACAGACTTCAGATGAATACTTGCTTAATTTATTGCCACAACATGATGTGTATGTGATTCAAACGCGTCGTAAACCTACATTGGGTGAAAAAATTGGTTTACAGGCAGCACAAATTGCAGATCACTTGGTTCCAAGTGTGATGTATAAAGTGATGGAAAGTTTAAGCAATGCAAATGTAAATTTGGTGCAAATGCGTGATCCTAAATTATAAGATTTTATTAAGATCATGATTTATAAGCTCACTTCGGTGGGCTTTTTTATGGCTGAGAAATGCTATAGTGCTTTGAATTAATAAAAATACATCACAATTTAAACTGTTATGGATACATTTTTAGGATTTATTGGTTTTCTAATTTTGATTATTTGTCCGATATATTGTGCTATGTATATGGACGCAAATGAGAAAAATGAGGACCAGAAAAAGATGACTTTTTTTCTTGCGTTTATTCCGAGCGTCCTTGTTTTGATTTTGGCTGTGTATTTGAAAGCTGATCAACCGACCGAAACGTCACAAGCCTGTGGAGTGGTCAAGTTCTATAAAAAATATGCAATTAAACATGACCATTTTGAACGAATAGCCATTCAATTTGAGCATTCTGAATACAATAGGCATCTGTTATTTGATGAAAAACTGCTAAGAAAATCAAAAGGAGAATACGTTTGTTTTGAATATCTGGATAAGTTTAAAAATACGGGTTTGGCTGAGTCCAAAATTCTAAGATGGATTGATGAGTAGCGAATAGCATTTAAATGATTTATTTAAGTTTCATATGCATTGATTTTCATTAGCCAGATAAATTAGTTCTTAGCTTTAGCTTGTTGCAGCAAATAAATACCGCCTGTGATCATGGCACCTAAAGTTGCAAGCAGCATGTCCACATGGGCATCCCAGATATCACCTTGCTGCCCATTGTAATTTTCTGCATCTTCGGGAGAAAGTTGAATAGCAATCAACCATTCAATCCATTCATAAATCAGGCTGGTTGCCATTACAAATTGAATCACCAATAGAAAAAGCACATAAGGTTTAAGGTTAGGTAACCAAACTTGAAATACACGATAGAAAAAAGGGTAAAGCAGAAGACCATAAGCCAAATGCACCCAACGATCATACATGTTGCGAGTCCAGCCCATAGTTTGATTTAAATCAAAATGAAAAACTTGCAGGATCCATTCGTTATAAGGTACATAAGAATATAAATAATGAGCTGCTAAAATATGGATCAAAAGAAAAGCTAAATAAAGAGCAAAATTGACAAAGCTTAAGCCTATTTTTTTCAAAGTAATGTACAACACAAGCAGCATAAAAATGGTTCCTGCTTGATGAAGTAAATACGATTCAAATTCTAATGGATGAATACTGGCAATTGAAATTGTAGCAGCAACAATCGCTAAACAAATCCAGTGTTTAAAAGTAAGTTGGTATTCGATCATTAAATTTATTCATATAAATAGTTAAGCATAAAAAAGCGAAGCCTAAGCTTCGCTTTTTAAATTAACAGCAAATTAGATTTTAGCAATTAAATCTTTAATTTGTTTTGCTTGTTCAGCAGCATTACCTGTGTAGCTTGCAGGCGTCATTTCCGCTAAACGTGCGCGATCCGCAGCAGGCACAGCTTCAAGTTCAGTACCATTTACGAAGTCTAGCATCATCTCACGCGTCATGGCTTGACCACGAGTAAGCGCTTTTAATTTTTCGTATGGCTTTTCGACGTTATAACGACGCATCACTGTTTGAATAGGTTCTGCAAGTACTTCTTGAGCATTGTCTAAATCTTCAAGAATACGGGCTGCATTCAATTCAAGTTTACCAATACCTTTTAAGCAAGCTTCAAATGCAATTAAGCTTTGAGCAAAACCAACACCCATGTTACGCAGAACAGTTGAGTCAGTTAAGTCGCGCTGCCAGCGAGAGATTGGTAATTTTTCGCCCAAATGTGCCAATACAGCATTGGCAAGACCCAAGTTACCTTCAGAGTTTTCGAAGTCAATTGGATTTACTTTGTGTGGCATAGTTGAAGAACCGACTTCACCATCTTTAAGTTTTTGTTTGAAGAAACCTAAAGAAATATAACCCCATACATCACGGTTAAAATCGACCAAAATGGTGTTGAAACGACGTAATGCATCAAAAAGTTCCGCCATGTAGTCATGTGGCTCAATTTGTGTCGTGTACGGGTTAAAGTCTAAACCTAAAGATTCAACAAAAGCTTGTGAGTGTGCAGGCCAGTTGATGTCTGGGTAGGCAGATAAATGCGCATTGTAGTTACCTACAGCACCGTTAATTTTGCCTAGTAATTCAACATTTTGGAATTGTTTAATTTGGCGTGCTAAACGGTATGCAACATTCGCCATTTCTTTACCCAAAGTTGTTGGGCTGGCAGTTTGACCGTGTGTACGAGAAAGCATAGGCTGTTCAGCGTGTTTTTCAGCCAATGCTGCAATTGCATCAATAATTTGCTGCATAGATGCAACCAATACATCACGACCACTTTTGAGCATTAATGCATGAGACAAGTTATTGATGTCTTCAGAGGTACATGCAAAATGAATAAATTCACCCGCATTTTTAAGTTCATCAATATTGGCAATTTTCTCTTTTAAGAAATATTCAACCGCTTTTACATCATGGTTGGTTGTGCGTTCAATGTCTTTAATACGGTTGGCATCGTCTTCAGAAAATTGAGTAACGATAGCATCTAAAGCTGCATTTGTTTCAGCACTAAACGCTGGAACTTCAACAATTTCAGGGTGGTTCGCAAGCGCTTGCAACCAGCGCACTTCAACAGTCACACGAGCATGGATTAAACCAAACTCAGAGAGGAAAGGACGCAAAGCATCACATTTGCTAGCGTAACGTCCATCTAATGGAGAAAGTGCAGTTAAAGCGTTCATGGTGATTCCTTAAACTTTGGAATAAAACGTAAAACGAAAATTTCGTACAGCATGAGGTTAGATCACCTGATACTGTAAACGAGCGAGATCTTGAATGTCTTGGAGCAGTTTACGTTTGCTAAAAATCATGCCCCAAGAGCTTCCTCCAAGCTGACGCCACAAATGTGCCATTTGTAGACCAGTAAAGAGGGCAGCACGAATTCGGTTGGTATGCGCTGTATCCTTAAATGCTTCTGCATTGCCACGCACCATAATACGAGGATTAATTTGTCCTGCGGTATCGACATAGGTTTGGGCTAAGTTGGCAAGAATGCTCGGATGCGTATAGTTATTGTCGAAAAAAGAGAGTTGTTTTAGAATTTTTTGCTGTGATTTTTCAATAATTTCTACAAACTTTGGATTACTGTAGACCTTTTTTTCTAATTGTAATAATGCCATAGCATAGGACATGGGAAGCTTGGCATTCGAGAGTTTGGGTAAGCGGGATTTCGGTGCAGGATTAAACGGTTGGGTAATACTGCTTTCTAGGGTTTTCAATCCTAGAGAGATATCAGCAAGTTGATTGAAAAAATCTAAGGTTTGACAGGATTGATTGGACGTTGGACGGATATTTAGGCTGGCTTTAATGAGCTGTTCTAAATAGAAATTCCCGCTATCTCCGATGCTCTGTCGCCCAGAAATAGCTGTCATATGGGTGAGTTGTGTTGCCTGAAACACAGCCGCAAGCGCCAATGCACGATTTTGGCGTTGACTTAAAGTTTGAGGCTGTTGAAACGGTAACTCAACCATACCGAACAATCCTTTTATGCAATAAAATCTGGCTTAGGGGCATTGGTATGATGAATGACACCACCACCTAAACAAATATCATCTAAATAAAACACGACACTCTGACCTGGAGTAACAGCACGTTGTGATTCATCAAATTCAACGCGAACACCATTTGGCATTGTGTCATCTTTATATAATACGCAAGCTTGGTCGGGCTGGCGATAACGGGTTTTTGCCGTACAGCGGAAACCTGTAACAGGGATGTCTTGTTCACCTGCAACCCAGTCAATCGCTTCACTCCAAAGCATTGTACTTTGCATTAAGGGGTGATCATGACCTTGACCGACCACAAGGCGGTTATGTTCAATATCTTTATGTAAGACGAACCAAGCACCTTCGTCAGCACCTTTCATACCACCAATGCCAATGCCGCCACGCTGACCGAGCGTATAGTACATTAAGCCGTGATGATCACCAACCTCTTTCCCGTTATCCAATACAATTTTTCCGGGTTGAGCGGGTAAGTATTGTTTCAAGAAGTCATTAAATCGGCGTTCTCCAATAAAACAAATACCTGTTGAATCTTTTTTCTTTGCAGTAGCTAAGCCAAGTTCTTCGGCAATGCGACGAACTTCTGGTTTTTCAATTTCACCCACAGGGAACAAGGTTTTATTAATTTCACGGCCATGTACGGCATGTAAGAAATAAGTTTGGTCTTTGTTTTGATCTAAACCACGTAGTAATGGCGCATATTCTTCACCACGTGAGTTGGTCAGAGTTTCACCGCGACGGCAATAATGACCTGTGGCAATAAAATCCGCACCTAAATTCACGGCATGGTCGAGGAAGGCACGGAATTTAATTTCTTTATTACACAAGATATCTGGGTTTGGGGTACGACCTGCGGCATATTCAGCAAGGAAGTGTTCAAATACACGATCCCAATATTCCATGGCGAAATTGGCAGTATGTAATTTAATTCCAATTTTATCGCAAACGGCTTGCGCATCGGCAAGGTCTTCCATTGCGGTACAATATTCCGTGCCGTCATCTTCTTCCCAGTTCTTCATGAAAAGTCCTTCAACTTGATATCCTTGTTGAAGAAGAAGTGCTGCAGATACAGAAGAATCTACACCACCAGACATACCGACGATGACACGTTGTTGCATAGGATTAAGCATCCAGATTTGAGATAAGAGGAGAGTTTTGGTGCTCATAAATGAGCGATAAAGGGTATTGTTGCCCAGCGAGCGCATCTTTCACTGCTTTAATCACTAACGGGCTACGGGCGCGAGCAGTTTCTTGAAGTTCATCCAAGGTCATCCATTTTGGACCGATAATCCCTTGATCGAGTTCAGCTTCAGGAAAATACTCTAGAACATGTGCTAAAAAACAAAATCTAAAATAAGTACGGTCAGGAAACATGGGTGGAGTGTAAGTATAAATGCCTAATAGAGCATCTACTTCAACCGCATGACCTGTTTCTTCCATAGTTTCACGAACAGCCGCTTGAATAATGCTTTCACCACATTCAACATGCCCAGCAGGTTGGTTAAATACCGTATGTGTAATGCCTTCGCTATATTCTTCGACAAACAGAAACTTTCCGTCTTTTTCAACGACAGTAGCTACAGTGACATGAGCTGCCCAAGCGGTCATAAAAAAGTACCATGGAATAAAAGGAGTATTCTACAAAATTTAGAAGGCGGTGGCTATGTTGACAGGCAGTTTTCTTTGGGGGAATCAATCCTCTGTTGGTTTAATCATGCTGTTTTATTTATTTCTTAGATCTTCATTGATTGATGAAATGGTTTGAGTAAAGATGCATTTTTAAGTTTAAATATAATTATAGCTCACTTGTTAATTTTTTCAGGGAAGGCGTTAGCTTTGTAAAGCAATTTTCAAATTTTGAAAGAAACTTTTGAATTTTGGTGATAATCTCACCAAAATCTTGAACATTCTCTATTTTTTCAGAGTTGTATTTAAAAAATTTTAATACTCCATTAAGGTTGAATCTAGAATTTAACGATAGAAAATAGGTTTAGCAATAGAAATACTTTATAAGCTGTAAATGATCTGAATTGGAATAAGGCTACATTTACAGTTTATTTAAAATTAAATTATTCTGGGATTATATTTTTGTCACGAGGAATTTCAGAAAATAGAGTGTAGAGCATATCTGGATTTTTCTTTAAGCCAGCACCATCTATATACTTCCACTCCTGAGATTCAAGTGGGCGTACAGCGAGCATAAATGACTTATCTCCTGTCATAGCTTTGCCATTCATTAAGATAGTCAGTTGTTTGGGAATGATACAAAACTCTTTTTTTCCAAAAATATAACTATTTTTGTGGTGGCTGAATATCGATTTTCTTGACTTGGATATTTCTATTTTTAAAGGAGTTAGCTGCGAGTGCTAGAATGGCATTATAGTTTTCTTTACCACCTGAAAGTTCAATAATAGATGAATCTGATTTTTCTGCAATATATTGATAATTAGAGCTATTTAATGCAGTACTCATTTGGGTTATTTCTTTGGAAATGACTTTGTCATAATCTTTCTTGCATTGAGTTGCATCAGCAAAAGCAGTTGTTGAAGATAAAATCATTCCTGTGAAAAAGATTTTTATGAATTGTGATGTATTAAATTTATATAGCATTAACGGTTACTCAGAATTTGAATCAATATTTGTCTACATAGATGAGATGTGTTAAACGCACTTATAAAAAGTATGAAATAAGAAAATTCTAAATGATTAATCTTGTTCTCGGTAATTATTTGCCACTTTCACATAATGTCGTGCAGAGTAAGTTAAAAACTCTTTTTCTTTATCGGTTAAAGGACGCGATTTTTGCACTGGGCTACCGACATAGAGATATCCACTTTCCAAACGTTTACGAGGTGGAACTAAACTACCTGCGCCAATCATTACATCATCTTCGATAATCACATCATCTAAAACAATACTGTTGATTCCGACCAATACACGATTGCCAATGGTACAGCCATGTAAAGTGACATGATGTCCAATCGTGACATCTTCACCAATAATAAGAGGAGAACCGTTCGGTTTAGCATCATTTTTATGGCTAACATGCAGCATGCAGTGATCTTGCACATTACTGTATTTGCCAATGCGAATACTATTTACATCGCCGCGAATCACTGCGAAAGGCCATACGGAAACATGATCTGCCAGTACGACATCTCCAATCACAATAGAGGCATCATCAACATAGCAGCTTGCATCAATCTTTGGTTTGCTATTTAGATAAGGACGGATATTTTTTTTCATGTTCATACAGCATCATTCAGCAATTTAGAGCAGAGTATAAAAGAAAAAAGCACTCGTATTTACATACGAATGCTTTAACTTTAGTTTAAGTCGTTAAATCTTAAAATAAGTTTGCAAAGAATTGTTTAATATGGTCGATTAAACGTGCAAAGAATCCAGCTTCTTCAACCGCTTGTAATGCAATCAAAGGTTTCTCTGAAATCACTTTGCCATCTAAGCTTGCAACGTACTTACCAACCACTTGACCTTTTTGTAAAGGAGCAGTGAGTTTAGGTTGAACCACAAGTTGCGTTTTAATCGCATCTGCTTTGCCTTTAGGCATAGTCACATTGAAGTTTTCGGCTAAGCCAATTTGAACTTCATTTTCTTTACCAAAGTAAACTTTTGCTTTAGCCAAAACTTGGTTTGCAGGTTGAACTTTAACAGTTTCAAAGTTTGCAAAGCCCCAAGCCAATAAGCTACGTGTTTGTGTCGCACGCTCTTGTACCGTTGGAGTACCAAATACCACAGAGATCAAACGCATTGGACCACGTTTTGATGAAGTGGTGATGCAATAACCTGCTTCTTCCGTATGACCTGTTTTTAAACCATCTACACTTGGGTCAGTATAAAGCAGGGCATTACGGTTGCCTTGTTTAATACCATTAAATGCAAATTCTTTTTCAGAATAGATTGGGTAGTATTTTGAACTGTCATGAATGATATGTTGTGCAAGCGTTGCCATATCTTTTGCAGTTGAATAGTGACCATCCGCAGGCATACCAGTTGAGTTGATGAAGTGAGTATTGGTCATGCCCATACGTTTTGCTTCTTCATTCATCATGTAAGCAAAAGTACCTTCATTTCCAGCAATATGCTCAGCCATTGCTTTAGACGCGTCGTTACCTGATTGGATAATGATACCACGCAACATTTCTAAAGCTGTTGCCGTACCATTAAGTGGTACATACATACATGATTCTGTGCTACTACCACGACACCATGCAGATTCGTTCATACGAACTTTTTCATCTTCAGTCAGCTCACCCTTCAACAGTTTTTGTTCAATGATGTAACTGGTCATCATTTTTGTCATTGAAGCAGGTGCTAACTTTTCATTTTCATTTTTCGCTGCGAGGATTTGCCCCGTCTCATAGTCCATCAAAACATAAGATTTATTATTGAGTTCTGGCGGCGTAGATAAGACAGTTGCTGCGAAAGAGAAACTTGGTAATAGTAATGTTGCAGCAAGGGCGCTTTTACGGATCATTTCTAGCGGGTTCCAATATCTTGATGTAAGCACAAAGAACTTAGCATTCTAGGACAAAGCATAGCCGACTTCTACCTGTGAAATCGGCTTATTTCAAAAGTATTGTAACCAATTTGTTTCAATTACTATAGGTGGTCAATTCTTGACAGATTTCTTTATTTTTATCATCACCCGCAGTTTTAGCATCAGATTTTGCCTCAGCTAAAATTGGCTTAAATTTTTTGTTTTTACTTAATTCAGCCAATGCAGAAACAGCATCTTTTTCTTCAGGAAGATGTTCATGTGCGAGTTTGGCATAGCCTTGTTCAAAGCCATTTTTATTGTCAACTAGGTTAGGGCAAATTTCTGAAAGTACATAAATTGCAGCAAGTTCTTGTTGAGTAACTGTTTGGTTTGGTGTGACTTCAATATTTTCGTCTTTGCTTTCTTCTGCATGAGTGAAAGAAAAAGTAAACGCGGTGAGTAAAGCTAAAGATGTTGTTTTTAAAGCAGTAAATTTCATAAACAATAAACTCAAAAAGATCAATCTATGTGAGCTAAGGTTAAACAGATTATGTAGAAATGGAAGAGGGAAAGTGTATATAAATGGTTGAAATAGTGAAGAAGTTGTGGACTTGGTAAAACACAATTAAAGCTTACGAACAACTTGGCTTGAAGTCATTCGTAAGTAATTTCAGCAATTACGCTTGATATTCAACAACATCCATACATACAGCTTGTTGTTCTTCTTGACTGGTTTCTTGAGCAGCTTTACGTGTTTCTTGCAAAATAGATTTATATTCTGGGTCAGACTGGAGTTGATCTATAGTTGTTGAACCAGAGTAGTCTTTTAAATACATTTGGGTGAGTAATTTTACATTTGCATCTAATTTTGCATTCTTCCCAATAACCGCAGGGCAGACTTCAGCCATAATTTGAGTAGATGCGATATCTTCTTTTACAATGCTATTGGCTTCTTCTGGGCTTAAACCATCATTTGCGTTGACTGCTTGAGTAAATAAAACTGCAAGACCAAATCCCAAAACACTACGAAATGATAAAGTTTTAATCATTGTAAGGCACTCATTTAGTGATAGATATTGAGCGCTAATATATATAATTTCACATATAATTCAATGAAATGTTCTAGTCAGTCACTTTTTAAGGCGAGTTTTTTGTGAATATTCTAATAGCCAATGATGATGGTGTTTTTGCGCCAGGGATACAAGCTTTAGCACGTGCGCTAAAACCATTAGGTCGTGTGGTGATTGTAGCACCTGAAAGTGAACGAAGTGGTTTTTCCAGTGCTTTAACTTTAGATCGACCGCTGCGACCAATCTCTATTGCACCAGATGTTTGGGCGGTGAATGGAACACCAGCGGATTGCGTGTATCTTTCAATGAACGGATTATTCGATTTTGAGTTTGATTTGGTGGTCAGTGGCATTAATAGCGGTGCCAATCTTGGTGATGATGTACTGTATTCAGGTACAGTCGGTGCAGCATTTGAAGGGCGTTTAATGAAACAACCTGCAATAGCAGTTTCTTTAGCGGGAAGCAATGTACGTAGTTATGAGCATCCAGAAGATTACACAGTTGCGGCACAATGGGTGCATGACTTTATTCAGGCAGGTTTACCAGAATTACCACCGCGTCATATTTTGAACATTAATATTCCTGATGTCGTCGAGTTGCAAGGTCAGAAAATTACCTATCAAGGTCGTCGCTATCAATCTAAACCGATTACCAGTCATGTCGATCCACGTGGTCGTCAAGTGTACTGGATTGGTTTGTCTGGTGAGGCAGTGGCTGAACCAAAACAGGGGATTGCAGGTATTGAGTCTGATTTTTTTGCTGTTGCTAATGGTTTTGTCAGTATTACCCCCATTCAAATGGATGCGACCAATTATGAAATTTTACAGAACTTGCATGAACAGTATCGCTAAAACATCAAAAGTCTTGTAAATGTTGTAACTTTGTGAAAAAGTCCGTGAATGCGGATTTTTTCAAAATATTTTTGCTACTCTTACGCGCATGAAAACCAATAAAGACATATAGAGAGGAAGATAAATGCCTGCGATGTCGCAAAATCGGATCTTTGCTACGCCAACAGCATTGTTGAAAACCCTAGTAATCTCAACTGCTATTGTGACCACTGCTATTTTAAGTGGATGTGCATCTAAACCTCAAATTAATAATCCGACCCGTTACGCAACGGCTCCAGACTATTATACTGTGCGCTCTGGCGATACCTTGAGTGGAATTGCGGCACGTTATGGACTAAGTTATGTCAGCATTGCCGATATGAATGATGTTGCGCCACCGTATCGCATATATGTAGGCCAGTCGCTCAAGCTGAAAGGTTCTGGCAATAATCGTCGTACCACCACGACTCAAGCAGTCACTCAAACTGCTCCGATTCAACGTCAGGCAATCACATTACCAACCACTCCGTCGGCCACGACAACACCTTCGACCACCAGCTCTGTACCTGCTACTCCAGCACAAGTAACTTCTTTGCGTTGGGTTAAACCATCGAATGGCGCTGTAATTGAAAACTTCAATTTAGCCAATAATGTGAAAGGTATTCGTTATAGTGGCAATGTAGGTGATCCAGTGTACGCCGCTGCAAATGGTCAAGTGGTTTATGCTGCTGATGGACTGAAAGAATATGGTAACTTAATCTTGGTTAAGCATATTGATGGCTATATTACGGCTTATGCACATAACAGCAAGATGATTGTGAAAAGCGGAGAAAATGTAACGGCTGGTCAAAAAATTGCGGAGGTGGGTTCATCTGGTGCAAGCCGTACCATGCTTGAGTTTCAAGTACGCTTAAATGGTAAACCAATCAATCCGACCAATGTTTTACCAATAAATTAAATTAAGATCATTACAACTTTTAAATTTCACCGTATAATCCAATGAGTTGCTTTTATCGAAAGGTAGGAGCATCTCATAAGTTTAGAGGGAAATTTATGTTAGATCAACTTCGAGCAATGGGAGTGTTTGCTTGTGTTGTGGAAAAATGTTCGTTTAGCGGAGCCGCACGAGAGTTAGGAATTACTACAAGTGCTGTAAGCCAACAGATTCGTTCTTTAGAACACGAGATGGAAGTGATCCTTCTACATCGTTCGACACGGAAATTGAGTTTGACTGAAGCTGGACAAGCTTTTTTTCATAGCTGCCAAGAGATGCTAGCTGCTGCAGAGCGTGGGAAGATTCGTATTAACGAATTACGCGATGACCTAGTTGGGGAGTTGCGTATTTCGACAACTCCAGAGTTAGGTGCAAATCACGTTATTCCTGCATTATCACATTGGATGTCGGCCCATCGAGGTTTAGCTGTTCATTTGGAAGCGGACAATCATTATATTGATTTGATAGAAGGTCGAATTGATATTGCGTTACGCATGAGTCCGAAAATTGAAGATCAAAGTTTACATGCGGTTCCACTGGCCCGCGTTGAACAAGTGTTAGTTGCTTCACCAAGTTATTTAAATCAGACGGCACCAATTTCGCGGCCAGAAGATTTAAAGAATCATGATTTGATTCCTGTTAACTTAATGAAAAACTATGAAAGTTTTGCATTCCAACATGGTATTTCTGGTGAAACTGCGAGTATTGAAATGAAGTCGCGTTTAACCACCAATAATGTGTTGGTTGCCAAGTCTTTATGTTTGCAAGGACATGGAATTTCTCGAATTTTATATCTTGATGTTCAAAAAGATTTAGTCAATGGTACATTGGTAGAGGTATTACCAGAGTGGAAATTACCTAATTTTTACTTATATGCGATTACATCTAAACGTGAACAACAGCCGATGAAAATTCACCGTTGTTTAGATGCATTGAAACAATATTTTAGCCAGTTACCCGGTGGCAGAATTTATCAAGAAGCTTCATAAAAAGCTGAAATAAAAAAGCCGCTAAACGCGGCTTTTTTTGTTGTGCAATGTCTTATATTTTACCTTGCTTTATGATTAAGCAAGGTAAGTTCGAATCATATTTACCAAACGTTGAATCAATTGATCGGCTTGTTCTTGCGTGATATTTAATGGTGGCAATAAACGTACCACTGAACCCGCAGTTACATTAATAATCAGTTGATGTTGATCACGCGCAATATGAACCAATTCTGCACATGGTTTAGGTAATTCGATACCAATCATCAAACCAAAACCACGTACTGCTACTTTTTGATCAGAAAGCTGTTGTGCTAACTGCTGAACAATATAGCGTCCCATATTTGCTGCATTTTCAAGTAAGTTTTCTTTCTCGATCACATCGATAACAGTGTAAACCACACGTGAACCTAGAGCCGTACCGCTATACGTTGAACCATGGTTTCCAGCAGTGAGCACACCTACACCACGACCTTGGGTCATCACAGCACCAATCGGGAAGCCATTACCTAAACCTTTAGCTGTAGTAAGTACGTCTGGCACAATATTGGTGTGTTGATAAGCAAAATATTTACCTGTACGACCATTACCTGTTTGAACTTCATCAAGCATCATTAACCAATTGTGTTGATTACAGATGCGACGAATATCTTCTAAATAACTAAAGCCTTGCGGTGCAGTATTTACACCACCTTCACCTTGAATAGGTTCAACCAAAATAGCCACAATATCAGGGTGTTGAATTGCAGCTTCTTCAATGGCCTCTACGTCACCAAAAGGTACGCGAATAAAACCTTCAACCAAAGGTCCAAAGCCCTCTTGGACTTTCTTATTTCCTGTCGCAGATAAAGTCGCTAAGGTGCGCCCATGAAATGAATGGTCTGCGACAATAATTTTAGGCGTTGCAATCCCTTGTAAGTGTCCGAATTTACGCGCAATCTTGATTGCACCTTCGTTCGATTCTGCACCACTGTTCGAGAAGAATACTTCTTCCATACCTGCAACTTGTGCAAGTTTTTGTGCAGCAGCAGTTTGCCAAGGGACTTCAAATAAATTGCTGGTATGAATAAGCGTAGCTGCTTGTTCTGCAATAGCTTGGGTCACTTCGGGATGCGAGTGTCCTAAACCACAAACTGCAATACCTGTTAAGGCATCTAAATACTCAGTTCCATCTGCGGTGTATAAATACGTTCCTCGACCTCGGACAAAGCTGATCGGTTGACGGCCAAACACTGGCATCAAATGAGATGGTTGATCAGTTTGTATAGGGGCTTGAGTAAAGGTATTCATAACTAACTCGTATTTGATAAGAAATTAAAAGCTTCACTAGCATCGGCATATGGAAAGTATGAAAATGATAGTGGATTGATTTTTCAATTCGATGAGAATTGGAAAACAATGCCTATATAAGCAAAATCTCATCTAGAATTAAAGTCTGAATGCAAATAAAACTGGAAATATTGCTTTAAGCATACTGTTTTGTTGTGTTTTGGGTATAATGCAAGGCAGATTAGTTGAGGATTCATCAATGACTGAACAAACACGCGATACAGAAGCGTTAATTCGTGACCAGATTGCTAAACACGCAGTTCTTCTTTACATGAAAGGCACTCCGCAATTTCCACAGTGTGGTTTTTCTGCACGTGCGGTAGAAGCTCTCAGTCAAATTGGTCGTCCGTTTGCTTACGTTAATATTCTAGAAAATCCAGATATTCGTGCAACATTACCGCGTATTGCGAACTGGCCAACATTCCCACAATTGTGGATTAACGGTGAGTTAATCGGTGGTAGCGATATCATGCTCGATATGTTCCAAAAAGGTGAATTGAAGCCTTTAGTTGAACAATACAGCCCTGCACCAGAAGCATAAGCAATTGCTGATGTAGTAAAAAGCCAACAGTTAGTTGGCTTTTTTATGCGTAGGAATATAGAAGTTGAGGGCTGTTACGCCATTTTTAAATGTGGTCGTAATGCGGGGAGGTCTTGGTCGTGTCCCACCATATAGGTATATTGTGCTAGGCTGAACATTTCCAAATCTTCTTCACTATTACCATAAGCATAAATGCTTGCATATTCAGTCACAGGATATTGCTGAGAAACACGGTTCTTCTTTTCAATTCGACTACAGTCGGCAGATTGATAATATCCTGTAAGTCGACCATCTCGAATTTCAGTTTCAGTACAAATGAGATCAATCGACAATAATTGGCATAATGGTTTCAAATATAAATCGACTGATGCCGAAACCAAAACCACATCATGTTCAAGTGCTTGATGTTGTCGCAATTGCTCAATAAATTTAGGCTCTAATTCGTGCATCAGTTGATGTGCATATTCTTCAGCAATTTGCTGAATTTCAGCATAATCTGTGTCTTTAAACATGCCATAGAACAGTTTTGGTCGCATGGCGTGGGCAGGGTAGACATTTAAATAGTAGGCTTGAATCCATGGCAAGAGTTTCAAGCCTTGTTTAACAATATGTCGTTTGGAGAGTGCAAAAAAAATAAAGCCAGTAAAGCTGTCTTTTTTGCACAAAGTGCCATCAAAATCGAATAATGCTAGATTTTTATGCGTTTCGCCCGTTGCATACATGTTTCATAACGTCCATTCACACGGCTGGCAAACCAGTTGGTATTATAATCACGGCTTAATTTGGGT
Organism: Acinetobacter tibetensis; assembly: GCF_023824315.1. Classification (NCBI taxonomy): domain Bacteria; kingdom Pseudomonadati; phylum Pseudomonadota; class Gammaproteobacteria; order Moraxellales; family Moraxellaceae; genus Acinetobacter; species Acinetobacter tibetensis. Next base: position 1,150,280 of record NZ_CP098732.1, read on the forward strand.
CCAGAAATGACCACTTGAGGCATCATGGCATAGAATGCCTTTTTACCTGTTTTTTCTTCATATAATTTAGTCACTGCGCGATAGGTCGCAGTTTCTTCAAAATCTTTCTCTTTTTCTTTTTTCAAATCACTGCGAATTTGCCGTGGTGTGACTAAAACGTTATTTTGAGCAAATACATTGATTAACTCACGTTCTGACTCGCTTTTTGCTGAACGTACAGAACCATCTTTATTATAGAGTAATAGGTCGCCGTCAAGGCTGAGTTCGGCTTCAGTCAAGTCATTTAACATGCTTTGGAAAGCGGCATTGCGACTCGAATACATCCCTGAGTTGTAATCAGCGAAACGGTAAATCGCCTTGTCATAATCCGTTGGATACATCATTAAACGGTGAATGCCGTAATATAATCCGCCGTATTGGCTGTATAAATCGGTACGTAACTCAGCAATATTACCACCTTGACGCTTATGCGCCTTGGCATATCCAATATGGACTTGCATAGAACCCAATGTTGTAATTGGATTCATTTTTTCACCGACATCTTGCCCAACCAGTTTGGCAGCGCCAGTAAGTGCACTAACATGATAATGCTGCGACATATAGTCGAAAATTTCACGGTAAAGTTCGTCTAATTGGCGCTCGGTTTGTACGCGGCGCATTTGACTTAAATAGTTATCTTCAGGGCTTGGTTGCGTTTTTAAGACTTCTTCAAAATAACCAGCAACGGTACCACCAATTTTTTCACCCAATTTATCGGTAAATTTTTCAGTGAGGCGGTCTTGCACTTCTTTAACTGCTTTTTCACCCAAACCTGGCACTTTAGGATCGGCAACAAAGTTAGACTCTTGATCGACTACGGCCACAATGCTGCAAATATTTTCTTTGGTTTGTGGAATACCCAACTGTTCGGTAATGTCGAAAATATCTTTAGCCCAAGAACTACGGTCATTCGTACGTGATGGAATAAGACGCTTAATTTGATCACTGTTTAAAGTAGGCTCGTCATCTTTCCACCATGAGTGATCACCACAGGCAATAAGACTAAATGAGAGTGCTAATACACTTAATGGCTTTAGTGATTGAATTAGGGATACAGAAAAAGCAGTTTTTCTCATAGTCTCTGGGCAATAGGTAAGGGGTGAGCAAATAGAGCAGGTGCAGTATACTATGTTGCTGATTAAAAGTTATGAATATATGTATATTGGTCTCTATCAACTGTCAAATAATTTAATTGTTGCTCCTGCGACAGTGGGGGAGTAAGTCGGTTTAAGAGTTGATATATTAAAAATTTTTATAGTTTAGGTGCTGAAGGAGACGTAGATTGATTTTCTCTAAAGAGGGCTTAATCGCATTACTTTGATGATATGGGTTGTTTGGGCTATATAAATAAAACAGTGAATGAATAGGCTTGGTCAAAATTTATTATATGATGTGTGAAGACGTTAATGTTCAGAATTAATCATGCCAGATAGTCAAGATGACTGGAGTTTGATTAACATAAAATATGTGCTATTAAATTTTAAACAGCATTTTATCATGAACTGATTTTGTATTCTTTTGATGTTTTTCACTGAAATTTAAAAGACTTGCGACCTACTGCGATTGATATCATTTATATTTATAATAAGTGTTTGGATTATATGAGTTTAGTAGGTATAAATAAAATTTAACTAATACGCAGCTATGGAAAACTATTCAATTTGAAAAGACTATTTGATAGAATAATGCCGGCTGGTTTTTGTTAGTCGATTTATTTTAAAACTCTGTTGCTTTAACTTGCTTCAATTATTTAAGTTAACGCTTAAAGTTGTTGTTTTGTGTTATTTTTTTGTAAATGCTATAATTTGGCATTGATAATATTTCTTTCTTAATACTGCTAATTATGATGCAACTCCACATATCCCGCTTGAATATGAGTTCGGTTGATCAAGAATTACCAGCTATAGAAAAAATTCCTGCGATGCAACGTCGACGCTTATCACATCTCGCAAAACTGGCGTTGAACAGTGCAATGCAGACTTTAGACACCTGCAATGTCGATTATATTGTTTGGGTGTCGCAATATGGCGATGAAGCAAAAACACTAAATATTTTAGAAGATGTGTTAAGCGAGCAAACCCCTTCACCGACTCAATTTTCAACGTCGGTACATAATGCAATTTCAGGCCTCTATTCTATTTTATGTCAGGATACGACACCTGCGACCAGTTTAGCGGGTTCGTGGAATGATGGGCTGATTGAAGCCTATGCGTGGTTAAAAACAATGCCCGAAGCCCGTCAAGTTTTACTGGTGTATTATGATGAAGCCTTGCCAGAAATGTATATCGAGCATCAGCCATTTGCTGCTTTTGCGATGGCAGCGATGATTTCATTAGCGCCTGCCAATTTGATGTTGACGCCAAAGCATACGGATTCAACGCCAGCGTATCAGCAGGCTTTAGCATTTAATGCGTTTTGGGCTAATCCTGAGCAAACTGAATCTGAAGCGTGGACAAAATGCTGAAATTAAATCGAATCAAGCAAAAAGCCAACTATGCATGGCGGGTTGGGGCGACAGGGTTTAGTTTTGCCAGCTTTGGCTTAGGTGGCGTGGCGATTGGTGGTTTGATTGCACCCCTGGTCAAGCTGAGTTCAGCAGACCTTGAGCTTCGAAAGCAGCGTACTCAAAAAGTGATTAAGCACAGTTTTAAAGGTTTCACCGAAATGATGGTGAAACTGGGCATTATGACCTATACGGTTGAAGGCTTAGATAAACTACAGCACAGCCAGCAGGAGTTGGTCATTGCTAATCATCCGACACTGATTGACGTGGTGGTTTTAATTGGTTTAATGGAACAAGCAAACTGTGTGGTCAAGCAGGCGCTGTGGTCAAATCCATTTACCAAAGGCCCTGTACAAAGCGCAGGCTATATTTTAAATGCAGGTTCTGAACAATTTATTCAGGACTGTGTACACAAATTACAGCAGGATCATGCGGCGTCCTTGTTGATCTTCCCTGAAGGGACGCGGACGGCAAAAGGTGAGCATCTAAATGACTTTCAGCGTGGTGCGGCCAATATTGCTCTGCGTGCAGGTGTGCCGATTCGCCCTGTGCTGATTACCTGCACGCCATCGACCCTGACCAAAAATGAAAAATGGTATCACATTCCAGAACAGCCTTTTCATATCCATGTGAAAGTGTTGGATGCGATCCGAGTGGAAGACGTATTGGATGATGTAACGGTCAATCCCAAAAATGTGCGTCAATTAAATCAACAATTACAGTGGTTTTTTAACCAAGAGTTATCCGTAAATGAGCAATCTTGCTGACGAATTAAAGCAAATGATTATTGATGTCCTCGCCCTTGAAGACATCCGTATTGAAGACATTGATACAGATGCGCCTTTGTTTGGTGATGGTCTGGGTTTGGACTCGATTGATGCTTTAGAACTGGGTTTGGCATTGAAAAAGCGTTATGGCATTCATCTGAATGCAGAGTCAGCAGATACCAAAGAACATTTTAAATCAATTCAAAGTTTAGTGGCTTTGGTTGAAGCACAGAAAACAGCATAAGAGGTTGCTATGCTTGCTCAAGAAACCGTGTTAGAAAAATTACGTGAATGGATGGAAGATTTGTTTGAAATTGCGCCTGAAGAGGTGCAGTTAGAATCAAACTTGGCTTCAGACCTTGATGTCGACAGTATTGATGCCATTGATTTAGTTGTGAAAATTAAAGAACTAACAGGTAAACAAGTCAATCCTGAAGACTTTAAGAATGTGCGTACCGTGCAAGATGTAGTGGTCGTGATTCAGAATATGTCTGCTGCATGAACAATATTTTAAAAGGGATAGCAGGGGTCGGATTGATTCTCTATCCTTTTTTTGTGGCTTATGCTTTAGCGCATGGACAGTATGTCTGGGTCAGTGCGGTATTGATTGCACTAGGCGTCCTGCGCTTATTGAGTAAGGGTAATGCCTTGCTGTGGCCATTAACGGGTTTTGCCATTTTATGTGGTGGACTGAGTTTGATTTTAAAAGATCATGCGTGGCTTAAGCTTTATCCAGTCTTTATGAGTCTCGGAGCGCTGTTTATTTTTGCCAGTACCTTGATTCGACCGCCTTCAATGATTGAACGTTTTGCACGTTTGGCAGAGCCTAATTTGCCCGAAGAAGGGGTAGAATGGACCCGTCAAGTGACCAAAGTTTGGTGTGGATTTTTCTGCATCAATGCGGTCATTGCCTTGATCACCGTTTTTTTCGCACCAATGAAGATTTGGGTGCTGTATAACGGCTTGATCTCTTATGTCTTGATGGGTGGACTGTTACTAGGTGAGTTTATCTTGCGTAAGCGTCAACAGCGACTGCATCAGGCACAGAAATAACAGCATTTCCGTTAGGGCAACTTAAACGGTGGCCTCGAACTATAGCGATTAGAAATACGGTTTTTAAAAACAAATTTTATGTCTTGTCATTTTCAGCATCATCTGCATTCATCGCGTCCCTTGTGTATTCAGGCGGACTCAGGTCTCATTTCATTTCAAAATTTTTGGGTAGATGTGGCTGAGCAAGCTGCGCAAATTCAACAGTTGGAACAGCCTGTATGGGCGCTTTGGGAACAAGACAGTTATGAGTTTTTAGTATTGTTGTTTGCGGCATTGCAAGCAGGCAAGCAAGTGCTATTGCCGCCGCATCGGGTCAGCGACTTAGAAAAAGAACTGGCTGAGCAGCAGATTTATTTTTTAAAACGGTTATCGCCGACAGCGCCGTCGACATTCGAGCTTCAATTTGATGCTGCCTTTTTCAATCAAGCCCAGTTGTGTTTTTATACTTCGGGCTCAACTGGGCAGCCTAAAAAGATTCCGCGCACTTTGCAACAACTGTTCAATGAAGTCTGTGGTTTAGAAGCCAGTTTTGATTTGCCTGAGCAGGCGGTTGGGATTGCCACGGTGAGCCATCAACATATTTATGGGTTGTTGTTTAAGTTGTTGTGGCCCTTAGCCAGTGGACGCAGTTTTTACCAAAAACAACTGGCTTTCCCTGAAGATGTGGTTGATGTTCAAAAGAAAATTGCCCATGTGCAACTGCCCAATTATGTAATTTCTAGTCCTGCTTTGTTGAAGCGCTGGACTACAGATGTGGTATTGCAAGACTGTCATAGGGTCTATTCCTCTGGTGGAAAGTTGGATGCAGGCGTGCGTCCTTTGCTGAACCGTCCGATTACTGAAGTGTTTGGCAGCTCTGAAACAGGCGGGATCGCTCACCGTCAGGCAGATGATGCGCTATGGACACCCTTCGCCAATGTCGAAATTAACTGCGCCGAGCAGCAAGAGTTAGCCGTTAAAACCAACCATGCCTTTAGCGCGGATTGGATTTTGACCGGGGATAAAGTGCAGCTCGTGGATGCAAAGAATCCTAAAAGTTCGTTTCAGTTATTGGGGCGTTTGGATCGGATTGTCAAACTCGAAGAAAAGCGTTTAAGTCTCGATGCAATAGAAGCGAAACTCGCTGAACTGGCCGAAATACAACAATGTCATGTCCTAATTCATGAAAAAGAACAGCGTCAGATTTTGGCGGTGGTGGCTGTGCTGACCGAAGATGCTCGGGCGCTGCTCACCGAAAAGGGTAAAGCTGCCTTTACCGTACAGTTGAAAAAACAATTACAACAAAAACTGGAAAGCATTGCGATTCCGCGGCAGTGGCGGTTCTTAACGCAAATGCCACAAAATGCACAATCGAAGCTGAATAAACAGTATTTAAAATCACTCTTTCAACCGATGATCTTGCCTGTGGTGTTGATGCAGCAATCTCAGGATACGCAGATCAGTTATGCTTTAGAATTTATGCCTGAGTTAGAGTGTTTTAAAGGCCATTTCCCGAACTTCCCGATTTATCCAGGCGTGGGGCAAATTGGTTTTATTCAGCATTTTGCCAAAAAAAACTGGGCGGATTTACTGTGGTGTAATGGTTTTGAGCAGTTAAAATTTCAGGGACTGATCCAGCCCTATCAAACGGTGGAACTGGTGCTCAGCCGTAAAGCGCATAAGGTCAGTTTTGAGCTGAAAAATCATGACAAAATATTGGCATCTGGACGTTTGCTGTTTGCTGTTCCTTCAGACGTTTAAGCCGAGAGACAAAATGAAACACTGCTTTGTGATTCCTGTGTATAACCATCCGCATTATTTGGCCGCGTTATTGTCACATTTAAGCTCTTTTGAGTTGCCTATCATTATGGTGAATGATGGCAGTGATATCGATTGTACGGCAGTTTTACATCAGCTCGCGCACGACTACCCAAGGGTCGATTTGGTTGAACATACCCACAATCAAGGTAAAGGGCAGGCGGTGATCACGGGGCTCAAGCATGCCTTTCAATGCGGCTATAGCCATGCCTTGCAACTGGATGCCGATGGGCAACATGACTGGCAAGATGTACAACGCTTTTTAGACACATCTATCCAGCACCCCAAAGCCATGATTATTGGTCAGCCGATCTTTGATGCGACTGTTCCGAAAAAACGTCTCTATGGTCGTTATGCAACGCACATTTGGGTGTGGATTAACAGTCTGTCTTTTGAGATTAAAGACAGCATGTGTGGCTTCCGCGTTTATCCTTTGGCGCAGACAGTGAACATTCTAAACACAGCCAAGTTTGAACCGCGAATGGGCTTTGACTCGGAAATTTTGGTGCGGTTGAAATGGGACAATGTGCCGTTTATCAATCTGCCCACACATGTGATTTACCCTGAAGGTGGCATTTCACATTTCGATGTTTGGCGTGACAATCTGGGCATGGCGCGCGCGCATAGCCGCTTATTGGGTGGCATGCTGCTGCGGTTCCCCAAACTGATTTATCAGAAAGTCAAAAGCTAAGGCGGTCAGAGAAGCATATGCAGAAATGGAGCACCGTAAAAGAGCGCGGCGGGATGTTACCGCTGATGCTGATGCTGGGTTTCTACCGTTTAGGTGGGCGCTGGCTGTGCCGAGCCGTATTGTACTTTGTGATTTTATGGTACTGGCTCTTTTCCAATAGCGCGCGTCAGGCTTCCCTATTGTACTTAAAAAAACTGCATCATTTTGCAGGTGCACAGTCGCCGTTTCAGGCTGAGCCGCAGCTTTGGCACAGTTATACGCATTTGATGCAATTTGGCGAATGTATTTTAGATAAAATTGAAGGTTGGCTTGGACATATTCCTGAGCAGAACTTAAAGCTACATGGTCATGCGCACTTTCGTTCGCACTATCAAAAAGGTGCGGTCATTGTGGTGTCACACTTTGGCAATATTGAATTACTGCGCGCAATCAAAGCAGAGCATTCGCAGAAAATTAATGTGTTGGTGTATCAAAAACATGCCACCAAGTTCAATGAGTTTTTAAAAAAACTAAATGAACATGCCGATGTCAATTTGGTTTCGGTGGATGAGTTGGGAATAGAAACAGCACTGATTTTGCAGGATAAATTGGATCAGGGTGAATGGGTGATTGTGGCGGCAGACCGCGTACCCGTGCAGTCGGATCGGGTACAATCGGTTGCTTTTTTAGGCGAGCAGGCACTATGGCCGCAGGGCGCATGGATTTTGGCCAGTTTGTTGAAAGCTCCAGTGTTGGCGGTGTTTTGCTATCGGGTCAATACGCATTTTGAAGTGCATATTCATAAAGTGGCGGAGCAGTTGAACTGGCCGCGTAAAGAGCGTTTACACGCTATGCAACAGACCACACGACAGTATGTAGCCTTGTTGGAACAACATTGCATACGCGCGCCCTATCAATGGTTTAATTTTTATAATTTTTGGAATAAAGGATAAGTCTTGTGTTAATTGTTAGGGAAACTCCGCTCAGTATTGAAGATGTTGTGGCTGTAGCACGTAAAGAAAAACAGGTGGCATTGCCTACCTCTGCTGAATGGACAGCATTGATTCAACGTGGTGCAGATTTCCTTGATCAGTTGTTGCAAGACGAAGGCGTCATATATGGTGTGACCACGGGTTATGGAGACTCATGCTTAGTTGAAATTCCAACTCACCAAGTGCATGAGCTGCCGCTACATTTGTCGCGTTTTCATGGCTGTGGCATGGGGCAAAACTTAGACCTGATTACAGCGCGAGCTGTCGTGGTGGTGCGTTTATGTTCTTTGGCACGCGGTTATTCAGGTGTTTCGCATGCCTTGTTGCAGCGTTTGGTCTGGATGCTGAATGAAGATGTCATTCCTGTGATTCCCTCGGAAGGTTCGGTGGGTGCCAGTGGGGATTTGACGCCTTTGTCTTATATCGCTGGGGCCTTGGTGGGTGAGCGCGATGTGTATTATCAAGGTCAGATCGTACCGATTGCACAAGTGTATGCTGAAAAAGGTTTGCAACCTTTGGTGATGCGTCCTAAAGAAGGCTTAGCTCTAATGAATGGTACAGCGGTCATGACCGCCATCGCCTGCCTGAATTATAAAAAAGCAGAACAGATTTCTTTTGCTAGTACCTTGATTACTGCACTGAATGTTTTAGCCCTTGAGGGCAATCCAAGCCATTTTGATGAAGTGTTGTTTGCCCAAAAACCTCATCCAGGACAGCAACATATTGCAGCCCAGTTACGTGACTGGTTAAACAGTGAGGTACAGACCGAGCACCAAAGTTCACGCCTGCAAGACCGTTATTCACTACGGTGTGCACCGCATGTGATTGGGGTGTTTGAAGATTCTAAAGTCTGGCTGCGTCAGTTTATTGAAAATGAGCTGAATTCAAGCAATGACAACCCATTGATTGACCCAGTCAACCTGCGTGTATTGCATGGTGGACATTTCTATGGCGGACATATTGCTCAAGCCATGGATAGTCTAAAAATCATGATCGCCAATATTGCCGACTTGATGGATCGTCAATTGGCGCAGTTGGTCGACTATAAAATGAACAATGGCTTGCCACGCAATTTAACTGGCTCAAGTGCTGAGCGTTTGCCGCTGAATCATGGCTTTAAAGCGGTGCAAATTGGGGTTTCGGCATGGACAGCAGAAGCCTTGAAGCAGACGCTCGCTGCGTCAATTTTCTCTCGCTCAACCGAATGTCATAATCAAGACAAAGTTAGCATGGGCACCATTGCTGCGCGTGATGCCAGCCGTGTCATTACCCTGACCGAACAAGTGATTGCAGCACTCAGTTGTGCAGCGGTTCAGGCGGTCAAACTCAAAGGTGTAGATACAGAACTCAGCCCTGTTTTAACAGCATTTCAACATTGGGTGCTTCAGAGCTTCACCTATGTAGAGGAAGATCGTCCTTTGCAACATGAACTTCAGGCATTGGTCAATCGCTTTGAGGATTTAGAACTGTTAGACAGCATTGCTGTTCAATATTCATAGGAAATGAGCATGTATGCTGATGTAATTATTGAAGTGCCCTTTCATGATGTCGATACCATGCATGTGGTGTGGCACGGTCATTATTTAAAATATTTTGAAATTGCACGTTGCAAACTGCTGGATCAATTTCACTATAACTATAACCAAATGCGTGACTCAGGCTATGCATGGCCTGTGATTGAAAGCTATGTCCGTTATGTACAAGGCATTGAGTTCGAACAGAAAATTCGCGTGCGCGCTGTTTTGAAAGAATGGGAAAATCGCTTAAAAATTGAATATCTGATTTTTGATGCGGTTTCGGGCAGAAAGCTGACCAAGGGCTTTACTTCGCAAGTGGCGGTACACATTGAAAAACGTGAAATGTGCTTCCAGTCGCCACAGGTATTGCTGGACTGTTTACATGCATGGCCTGAGTTTAAGGTGGAGTAATGCAAGCATGATTCGATACAAATTTTCTAAGCCGATTTTCGTTGTGTGTACAGCCAGTGTGATGACTTTGCTTGCTCCCGCAGTGAATGCACAAAGTACTGAATTGAAGCAGGTGTTTACTCAGCTTGGTGCAACGCCTGTGGTGCGTGCCCAATTTGAGCAGCAGAAAAAATTGGCCTCTTTAAATAAAACCTATGTGTCCAAAGGCACGGTGCTGTTCAGCAAAAATCAAGGTGTGCTGTGGCAGATTCAAAGTCCAGTTAAAGCCGATTTGGTGGTGACACCGCGTAAGTTGGTACAAAAGACGCAGCGTACTAGCAGTCAAATTGAAGTCGACAAAACCCCGTATGGCTCTGTAGCGACGATGTTTTTACAGTTGATGTCGGGCAATGAAGCGGCACTCGCTAAAAACTTTAATGTGGTGTCTGCCAATTACAGTCCGACGCAGTGGAATGTCAGCTTAACGCCGAAAAGCAGTCTATTTAAAAAGCTTTTTGTCCAAGTCGATGCGCAAGGGCAGCGTTATGTGGACCGTATCACGATTTTAGAACAAGCCAATAACCGCACCATCATTCGTTTTAGCCAGCAAACGGCTCAACCTCAAACTTTAACGGCTGCGGAAAATGCACTTTTCCAATTGGCAAAATAAATTTAGCGCCCTTTGGCTGTTGGTGCTGTGTGTCATTGCTTTGGCACTGGGCGTGGCTTGGCTGAATAAAGGTATTAAGATTGAGACCAATATTTTTGCTTTGCTGCCTGAGGCACATCAAGATGCTCATCTGGAACAAGCACAGCAATATGTCAGTCAGCAGTTAAATGACAAAGTTTTTGTGGTATTGGATGCCAAAACGGATCAACAATTAGAACAGGCAACGCAAGCACTCAAAACCCAAGCCGACCAAAGTCAACTGTTTTTACCTGTTCGTCCACAGCTTGATCCTGATCAATTTGCCCAAGCGCTGTATCAGCACAAAGCAGGGCTATTATCCAAGACCGATCAGCAGATTGTGCAGGAGCAGGATGATGCCGCACTGATAGAGCAGGGCTTGTTACAACTGATGAGTCCGGGCATGCCAATCACGGCTGAAATGTTGAAGCAAGATCCCTTGCTGCTGTTTCCGCGTTATGCAGTGGGTTTAAGTGCCTTACAAAGCAATGCTGATATTAATTTAGAGCAGGGCTTCGCCACAATTCGTGATGAGCAGGGTATCTCGCGCCTGATGGTACTTCAACTTAATAATAGTCCCTATAACATTGCCTACCAAGAGCAGACCGCTGCCTTTATTCAAAATATCAATCAGCAGCTCAACCAGTTGCAGGTTAAACCGCACTGGACAGGTACGTTATTGTTTGCACAGTTTGGCACCAACTCTGCCAAAGAGGAAATCTCGACCATTGGCGTGGGCTCGACTATTGGGATTTTACTGTTGGTCTGGTTTGGCTTCCGTTCGATACGACCCATGCTGACGGAAATGGTTGCGGTGGGCACAGGCAGTTTGGTGGCCTTTGCGGTAACATATTGGATTTTTGGCGAAATTCATCTGATGACACTGGTCTTTGGTGCCAGTTTGATTGGGGTCTGTGTCGATTTTTCATTTTACTTCATGGCCATGCAGTCTCAGCACCGACAGATCGATGGATTTACTGTTTTAAAACCATTATTGCCGAGTCTATTTGTGGGGCTGATGACCACGCTATTGGCCTATGTGGTGCTGAGTTTTACCCCATTTCCGGGTTTTAAACAAATTGCAGTCTTTTCCATGGTTGGATTGAGTGCCGCATGGGTGACCAGTATTTTACTGCTGCCGCGTCTGCCTGCGCTGAATGCGGAACCAGCGATACGTACACTGGGTTTTATTGGCAAAGCACGTAATTATGTGCAAAGCCACAACACGCTGCGCTATGGCATGATTTCACTGATTGTACTGGTAACAGGCAGCAGCCTCGCCTTTCTGAAAAGCAATGATGACATCCGTAATTTACAAAGTATGGATGCCACTTTAAAGCAGGAAGATCAATACATCCGTTCGCGTTTTATGCAACAGCAAAGCAGCGAATATTTTGTGGTACAGGGCAGAACACCCGCAGAATTAGAGCAACATGAACAGCAATTGCTGGCAAAACTTGCTCCCTTACAGCAGGCTGGCAAATTGGATGCTGTGCAAGCTTTAGGGCAGTGGATTCCATCGCTTGAGCAGCAAAAACACAATATCGCAATGTTACAGGCGATTCCTCAGCCCGCTTTGGTGGAATATGCGCAAGCGTTGCAGCTCAACGTAGCCGATGTTTTAAACTGGCAAGCGCATTTAAAAGACCAATCTTTATTGACCGAAGCAGTCTTTAAAGATCATCCGTTGCATTTTCTGCACATGAGCGCGACGCAGCGTTTAGTGATGCTACAAAATGTGCATGATGTGAACGCCGTGCAGCAGCTTGAAAATCCTGATGTGCAACTGTTACGTCCCGTTCATCAACTGTCTGAGTTATTCAAACAACATCGTGAGCAGGCGCAGTGGCTATTGCTCAGTGCTTTGGTGATTTTAGCCATTGGCTTAGGCGTCCTTTATGGCAAAAAATCCATTCTGCCTTTGGTGTTGCCTGTCAGCATGGCTCTAATGACCACATTTGCGATTCAAGCATGGCTGGGTGTCGAGATTAATTTATTCAGTATTATGGGCACCTTTCTGATCATTGGGATTGGAGTGGACTATGCGATTTTCTACCGCCACGGACATGATCACCCGCAGGTGGTGGGCATGGCTTTATTCCTATGTATGATGTCGACGTTCTTCGGGTTTGGCTTATTGTCGTTTAGTCATACTTATGCCATTCACAGTTTTGGCTTAACAGTTTTATTGGGCGTTATTTTTTCATTTCTTTATGCCACACTTTTTACATCTTCCGATGCAAAACATGTTGTGGTTCAACAATATCAGCCAAAGAGCTGAGTTAAAGGGTACAGTGCAATGAGCACCATGCAACAGACAGATGTTTTAATTATTGGGGCGGGACCATCAGGCAGTTCGGCGGCAGCTTTGCTACGCCAAAAAGGCCATCAAGTCACAGTTATCGAAAAGCAATATTTTCCACGCTTCTCCATTGGTGAGTCTTTATTACCGCAGTGTATGGTGTTTTTAGAAGAAGCGGGTTTATTGGATACGGTTCGTGCACATGCCGACGAATATGCCTTTCAGTATAAAAATGGTGCAGCCTTTTTAAGAGGCACGCAGCGCAGTTTTTATGACTTTACCCAAAAATTTAGTGAAGGTCCTGGCACCACATGGCAGGTACGACGTGCCAATTTTGATCAGCTCTTAGCTCAGCAAGCCGAAAAAATGGGCGCAGATATCCGTTTTGGTCATGAAGTTTTGGCAGTCGATGTGGCATCTACACAGCCGATTTTGACGGTCAAAGATGAGCAAGGCAACAATTACCAAATTCAAGGTAAATTCTTATTGGATGCCAGTGGTTTTGGTCGCATTTTGCCAAAGTTTCTCGATTTAGAAAGTCCGTCGGACTTTCCAGTGCGCCGTGCGGTCTTTACCCATATTGAAGATGGTTTGTTGGATGATCCTGAGTTTGACCGTGAGAAAATTTTAATTACTGTGCATGAAAAAGACCACCGTGCATGGTATTGGCTGATTCCGTTTGCCGATGGACGTTCTTCATTTGGTATTGTGGCGGAGCAAGATTTCTTTGAAAAATACGGCTATGACGGCAGTGCAGATTATGACTTAGAAGCCTTGCAGAAACGTATTTTAGCGGATGATGTCAGTTTGTCACATGTGCTGCGTCACGCCAAACATGATACTCCTGTGCGGACTTTAGTAGGCTACTCTGCTGATGTAAAACACTTGGCATCTGAAAACTATGCACTGCTGGGCAATGCTGGTGAGTTTCTAGATCCTGTCTTTTCCTCGGGTGTAACGATTGCATTGAAATCTTCCAGCTTAGCGGTGCCTTTGGTCGAGCAAGTACTGCAAGGTCAGGCGGTAGATTGGATGGAGCAATACGAAAAGCCACTGCGTAAAGGCATTCAAGTGTTCCGTGCCTATGTCGAGTCATGGTATTCAGGTGAGTTTCAGGATGTGGTGTTTTCAACTCAGCAGGATGAAAAAATCCGTCGTATGATTGCATCTTTACTGGCAGGTTATGCATGGGATACGACTAACCCGATTCACCGTAATGCCAAGCAACGTTTGAGCACCTTGGCAGAATATTGCCGAGAAGCACAACAAGAGAAAGAGTTGCTGACCGATGAAACTTAAGCTGTGTTTAAAGACCATCAGTTGGGTTTTAGCCAGTGCTTTGCTCTGTAGCGCTTGTCAAAGTTGGATCTCTAAAGCACAAGGATTGGCGACCCCGCAGTGGGTGGCGCAAAATTATCAGCGCCAAGACCAAATTGAAGTGCAGTGGAAAACGCAGAGTTTCAGTTTTTTACTCTATCAGCAGCAACAGGGACAGTCGCTTGACATGCTGGCACTCAGCCTTACAGGGCAGCAATTGTTTAAGCTTAGTTTTGATGGTCAAAAGGTTAAAGTCGAACAGCGGATTGAGTCCATGAAGTTGTTACCATTTGATTATGTGGTGCGCGATATTCTGTATGCAACTTATCCAAAGTTTGCTGCATTACATGCTGCTCAAAATGCGGTCATACAAAAAGACGATACCATTTATATTCAGCAGCAGCCTGTGTTGAAAATTCAGCAAACTGAGGGGGCAATTGAGCTAGATAATCTGCAAGTGCCTTATCAGATGGTGATTAGCGCAGTGAGCAATACTTTAGAAGATGATCAAGGCGACCATCATGACTAAAAATCTACAACATGTTTCAGCCGTCGGTATTCAGTTCAGTGCGGCGCTATCGGCTTTGGGACAAAATGCCGCTGAGCTTCAACGTGCCTTAACAAGCACAGAAAATACCTTGTCGCAACGAGAGGATCTGATTGCGGGGCGTACGGTATGGGTCGGCGCATCTGATCAAACCTTAGTTCAAGAAGTCTCTGAACGCTTGAGTGGTGCGGACTCACGGAATTTACGCTTTGCCCTGACGGCTTTGGCAAAAATTGAAACCGAGATTCGTGACTATACCACACAGTTTTCCAAACAACGTCTTGCGGTGATTATTGGCACGTCAACGTCAGGCATCGCGGATAATGAGCCTGTATTGAAAGTCCAGTTTCAACAGCCAGTGCCACAGTCTGTACAGCATCAAAAACAAGAAATGGGCAGTTTAGCAAAAGCCTTACAACAGTATTTGGGTTGGGAAGGACCTGCCTATACCATTTCTACCGCCTGTTCCTCAGCAGCCAAAGCCATGGCAGCGGCGCAACGTCTGCTCAATGCCGATTTGGCCGATGCTGTGTTGGTTGGAGGCGTTGATACCTTATGTAAGCTGACCTTAAATGGTTTTGACAGTTTGGAAAGCTTATCGAGCGGAGTTTGTCAGCCTTGTGGTGCCAATCGTGATGGCATCAATATTGGTGAAGCAGCAGGACTATTTTTATTGTCGAAAGCGCCTGCACCTGTGATGTTGCTATCGAGTGGTGAGTCAATGGATGCTTGGCATATTTCAGCGCCACATCCAGAAGGGCGAGGGGCTGCGGAGGCGATGCAAAAAGCATTAGCTGTTGCACAGCTTGAAGCAGGTGATATTGGTTATTTGAACTTACATGGCACATCAACACCGCAAAATGATGCGATGGAGATTAAGGCGGTACAGACCATTTTTTCAGATGAGACTGTGGCATTGAGCAGCACTAAACATAAAACAGGACATTGTTTAGGGGCGGCAGGTGCAATCGAAGCCTTTATTTGCCAGCAGGTTTTATTGGATCAATCATGGTTGCCGCTGCATCATACAGGTGAATTGGATGATGCTTTGGCTGGACAAAATTATGTGCTTACTCCGCATTTGACTATACCCATTCGCTATGCGATGAGTAATTCTTTTGCGTTTGGTGGCAGCAATATCAGTTTAATTTTTGGGACGGCTTTGCCATGATGGATGCAGTACAGTTTATTCCGCATGAAAAACCGATGGTTTTTGTCAGTCATCTGATTGAAGCCAATAATGAGTTTGCCATTGCAGAACTTCACATCACGCCTGATTTGATGTTTTGTGAGTCAGAAGGTTTGCCGACATGGAGCAGTATTGAGCTGATGGCACAGACCATCAGTGTCTATGCAGGCTATAAAGGACAAACTCAAGGATTGCCACCGAAAATTGGTTTTTTATTGGGAACGCGTAAAATGCAGTTGCCTTGTGCCTATTTTAGTTTGGGTACAACTGTGCGGATTCGGGTAGAACAAAGTTATCTGCATGAAGGTTTAGGGCAGTTTCATTGTGAAATTGAATATCAAGAACACAAATTCAGTGCCATGTTGAGCGTATTTGAGCCTGAAAATATGAATGAAATCATTGGAAAATTAGTGTGAATAGAAGAATTTTAGTTACGGGTTCGAGTCGTGGAATAGGTAAAGCGATCGCTTTAGAGTTAGCAAAGGCAGGCTTTGATGTCACGGTACATGCACGTTCAAGACAATCAGAAGCAGAAGCCGTGGCACAGGAGATTCAAGCCTTAGGTCAAGACAGCCATGTGTTGATGTTTGATGTGAATGACCGTGAAAAAATTGCAACGATTTTAGAGCAAGATATTGCACAGCATGGTGCTTTTTATGGGGTTGTGCTGAATGCAGGACTGACCCGAGACGGCGCTTTTCCTGCATTGACCGATGATGATTGGGATGATGTGGTTTCAACTTCATTAAATGGTTTTTATAACGTGCTAAAACCAGTAATGATGCCAATGATCCGCTTGAAAAAAGGCGGACGTATTGTGACCATGTCTTCAGTGTCAGGAATCATGGGGAACCGTGGTCAGGTGAACTATAGTGCTGCCAAAGCGGGTTTGATTGGTGCGACCAAAGCACTGGCACTGGAATTGGCAAAACGCAAAATCACGGTGAACTGTGTAGCTCCGGGCTTGATTGAAACCGAAATGGTGAGCGAAGAAGTTAAAGAACATGCTTTGAAAATGATCCCACTGCAACGCATGGGACAGGTAGAAGAAGTTGCAAAAGCGGTGAAGTTTTTATGTAGTGATGATGCCAGTTATATCACCCGCCAAGTGATTTCAGTCAATGGGGGGCTGATCTAATGAAACGTGTTGTTGTGACAGGAATGTCTGGAATTACCTCTTTAGGCGAAACCGCAGAACAAATTTTTGAGCAATTTGCACTAGGCAAAAGTGGCATTCGCTATATGCCTGACTGGGAGATTTATTCCGATTTACGCAGTAAATTGGCCGGCCCCGTTGAGTCTTTTACCGTACCCAAGCATTTTAACCGCAAGGTTACTCGAGGTATGGGACGTGTTGCCTTAATGTCTGCCGTATGTGCTGAAAAAGCATTGGAAGATGCAGGATTACTGCATGCGGATATCTTAAAAAGTGGTGAAACTGGTGTCGCGTTTGGTTCATCTGCAGGAAGTGTGGATGCTGTGCGTGAGTTTGGCTCGATGTTGATTGAGCACAATATGAGTCAAATGAATGCCACGACCTACATTCGTATGATGTCGCATACCAGTGCAGTCAATATGACCGTGTATTTTGGCCTAAAAGGTTTAACGCTGCCGACCTCAAGTGCGTGTACTTCAGGTTCTATGGCCATTGGTCAAGCTTATGAAGCGATTAAATATGGCAAACAAACCGTGATGATTGCAGGTGGGGCAGAAGAACTCAGTGCCGCAGGTTCAGCGGTGTTCGATGTGTTGTTAGCAACTAGTATGAAAAATGACCGTCCAGAGAAAACGCCACGTCCGTTTGATGCAGACCGTGATGGTTTGGTGGTCGGTGAAGGGGCAGGCTGTTTGATTCTAGAAGAATATGAACATGCCCAAGCGCGCGGTGCCACCATTTATGCCGAGATTGTCGGTTATGGCAGCAATACGGATGGTCAGCATGTGACTCGACCTGATTCTGAAATGATGGGTCGTTGTATGCAGTTGGCGCTGAAAGATGCACAGCTTACTGCCATGGATATTGATTATGTCAATGCGCATGGGACCTCGACTGATCAGGGGGATATTGCTGAATCACAAGCGACTGCGCGTATTTTGGGTAAAAAACCGATCAGCTCATTAAAAAGTTATTTTGGGCATACGCTCGGCGCGTGTGGCGCAATTGAGGCGTGGCTGAGTATTGAAATGATGCGACGCAATCAGTTGGTGCCTACACTGAATTTAGATCAGATTGATAGTGCTTGTGGTGATCTGGATTATATCGTTTCAGATATGCGTTCAGCAGAAACGCAAATTATGATGAGCAACAATTTTGCTTTTGGGGGGATTAATACCTCCTTGATTTTTAAACGTGTCTAATAAGATAAGGGTAGAACAATGTTATTCAAAAAAATCTGTGCAGTCGCTGTGTTGTCTTTAGGTGCGATTGCATCAGCTCAGGCTGCCGATAAAATGTATGATTTTAAGTTTCAAGACGCAGTGAATCGTGCTGTTGCAGATGGCGTGCTGGATGGCTCGGTAAAATTTTATTTGGCAGGAACCAAGTCGGGCGGCAAAGTGATTGAAAAGGGCTTAGTGACCAATAAAAAGACCAATGGTTTTGCCAAGTCTGCGGAAACTTCATGTGATCATGTCCTCCGTTCAGCATTGATTCAATTCCAAAATACCGCGAAAGCCAATGGTGCAAATGCTGTGACTAATCTGGTGAGTTTCTATAAGTCGAATGAAACACGTAGCACCACCACCTATCAATGCGCGAAAGGTACGGCACTAGCAGGCGTGGCATTGAAAGGGGATTTGGTAAAATTTTAGATCAATAAGACGTGGGGGAGAAAATCCCTCACTGTTTTAAGCAATAATTTAGAAATTTTCTTGAGCAGTAATGAATCGTATTCGATTTTCGTATAGCTCATCTAAAGTCAATGTTCTGCGGTGAAATCTATTCGATTGTGGTCTGGCATTGCTGATTGTTTTAAACAAAATAGAATTAATTTTATCCAAATTTAGATGTTATTCACGAAAATAAAAACATAACATCAACGATCTAGATAAACCTATTTGAAATCCATCTTTAATGGATAGAGGTCTGGTAATTGGTTAAAACCAATCATCACCTTTTCAAAGGCTGCAATAACATGTAGAGGTGTACGTCAAATATATTCAGTGTGAACCCGTACAGCTTTTATGAAATCCCATCACGACCAGTGATTTGATCACTTGTATCATGCACAATTGTAAAGTCTGAAAAATCTTGTCATGTTAATGAATAGATATTTTTCTCCGAAATCTCTACACTAGCCATCAATTTTAAAGCGCCTGTTTTTGTTCTAGCGACCCTTCCTAGTATTGACCAATAAATCCAGCCAATGTTTTGTGCTTAAGCTCAGTCGTTGAGTGAAGTATTCTTTCTGGATTTAATTCAATTTCTGTTTCAGTTCGTTTTATTCACGTATCTGCACGTGATTTCTTACTGAAACTCTTTGAAGCCTTCAATGCAGGGTAGTTTTCATACTGAACTCAGACTTGAGCTTTATCGTGTATTGTAACGTTTGCGAGTTGGCATTTAGTGATTATTCCCATGCAATTTACACCATAATTTTTTATAAGGTGCAAATAGGGTGTAGCAAAAAAATCATTAAAACTCAACTAGAAGCGACTAAACGAAGTTAAACGAGGTTTAAGAAATTGAGTCAAAACAACACTATTAAAGACTTGTTTGATAGATCAATAGATAAGAAACTTTGGGTCGCTCCTATGGCGGGTGTGACAGACCGTCCGTTTCGCACGCTTTGTAAATATTTTGGTGCTGGTCATGCGGTCAGTGAAATGATGACAGCGGACAAAACCTTACGTATGAGTAAGAAAAGTTTGTATCGTGCCAACTTTGATGGGGAATTGGCACCAATTTCAGCACAAATTGCAGGTTCCGACCCTAAAGATTTGGCAGAGGCTGCACGTTACCAAGTCGCAAATGGGGCACAAATCGTCGATATTAATATGGGGTGTCCTGCCAAAAAAGTCTGTAATAAGTTGGCTGGTTCGGCTTTATTACAAGATGAAGATTTGGTTGCGCGAATTTTAGATGAAGTTGTTGCTGCGGTAGATGTACCCGTCACGCTCAAAACACGTTTGGGCTTTTTAAATGGGCATGAAAATATTTTGCGTGTGGCGCAAAGAGCAGAGCAGGCGGGTATTGCTGCTTTGGCATTACATGGGCGTACTCGTGAGGACATGTACTTAAATACGGCACGTTATGACTTAATTAAAGAAGTCAAACAGTTGCTGAGCATTCCCGTAATTGCCAATGGTGACATTGATAGCCCTGAAAAAGCCAAATACGTATTGGATTATACTGGGGCAGACGCGATTATGATTGGGCGTGCTGCACAGGGCCGACCTTGGATTTTTAGAGAAATTGCACATTATTTAACAACTGGGCAGCACTTGGCTGCACCACAGATTTCTGAAGTCAAAGAAGTTCTACTGGGGCATTTGACCGAACTCTATCAATTCTATGGTGAATACTCAGGCTGCCGAATCGCACGTAAGCATATTGCTTGGTATACCAAAGGACTACGAGCAAGTAATGAATTTCGTCAGAGCATGTATAAAGTTGAAACGACAGTAGAGCAGGCCCAAGTCGTTGAGAACTATTTCAATTTATTATTAAGTGAAGGGCAAACCATGCATGATGTTCAGGTCGAACAGATTAATTTGCTTGATGTGTAGAAGTCTTATATCAAAAGCCCAGCGATTGCTGGGCTTTTTATTTATTGCGCCTGACTTAATTCTAAGACCAGTTGATTGATGAGATCAGCAGCTTCCAGTTCACGAATTTGAGCGACATTAGAGCCTGCCCAAAATGCGCCATAGCCATAGTCACCGTGTTTATTCGCAGCAGCATTTAATTGTTTGGCTAAGTCATAAGTGTATGGATAAGCTGGTACGGCAGGACGGTTAGGTTGATCAATTTCAGTATGCCAAGTGTTCACTAATCCACGTGCTGGACGACCAGAAATACTGTCTGTAATTTGTGTAACAGGGGTGTCCAACAATGCTTTACGATAAGCGGCATTGGCATTTGAACTTTTACATTGTACAAATGCTGTACCGAGCTGAACAGCTTGGGCGCCAAGCTGTAGCATCAGATATGCTTGTTGACCCGTCATAATTCCACCTGCTGCAATCACGGGTATATGGCAGTGTTGACTTAGCAGTTGTACTAAATCGGAAGTTTGGATTGCACCATCAATACTTTGGTTGAAAATACCTCGGTGACCACCTGCTTCAATTCCTTGTGCAATCACGACATCTATTCCTGCTGCTTCAATTGCAAGTGCTTCAGGCAAATTAGTCGCAGAGACCATAGTGATGATGCCTGCAGCTTTTAATGCTGTTATTTGATATGGGTGCGGAATACCGAAATGAAAGCTTACGGCTTTAGGTCGTGTTTCCAGCACAAGATTTAAAAAATCATCATTGTCTAAAAAACTTGGATAAATACATTCGAGCTGCTGAGGAGCAGGGACATGTAGGCGCGAGAATTGTGGGCTTAAATATTCGATCCATTGCGCTGCAATCGCTTGATCTAAAACTTGGCTTTGGTGGCAGAAGAAATTCACTTGAAAGGAATGATCTGTTAAGGCTTGAGTTGCGAGAATTTGTTCGCGTGCAGAATTTACAGAGCTTGCCCCTAAGCCTAATGAACCTAATCCACCTTGATTAGAAACCTCTGCTGCCAATGTGGGTGTTGAAACACCTGCCATAGGCGCTAGAAAAATAGGATGTTTAATTTCTAGTTGTTCTAATAAAGACATAATCAGGCTCCATGTATTTACTTAACTGTGCCCAAGCTATATAAAATAAGCAAATAATATTCACTATTTAATCTAGAAATATGTTTTGAGAAATACAAAAGTGAGCGTTGTTTTATGATGGGTGTTGGTGTTTTTTCATAGCATTATAGTTAAATCAATACGTTTTTATAGGCAATAAAAAACACCCTATAACAGGGTGTTTTTTTATTAAATATTACTGTTGTGCTTTTTCTTTTACATCACCAGCACCTTGCTCAACAGCACCCGCAACATGAGCTGTTGCATCTTTTGCGGCATCTTTCACGTCTTTTGCAGCAGCTTCGGTTTTAGCAGCGGCCTCATCCGTTGCAGTATCAATTTTATTTACAGCTTCATTCGTTGCAGCTTGAGTTTTGGCAGCAGCCTCACTAGCCGCATTTTCCATATCATAGTTCGCTTGTTGAGCAGCATTTTCCAAATGCTCGCCTGTCGTAGCACCTGTTTCTGGGGCTTTTTCTTTACTACATCCAACCAAAGTCACAGCAGCAGCAAGACCTAAAGCAATAAGCAATTTATTCATAAGATGTTTCCTTTTTATTTGTTCTATCCGACTAAGGGATAGACAAAATATAAAGTAAATTTACTGAAAGTATGATCAAAAAATGTTAAGTATTTGTAATTATTATTAATAGCCAGATGTGGGGCTGAAACATAGAGAGAGTATTATGTAAAAAGTCAGTGATGTGATTTGAACGCGTTAAAATATTAGAAATTTAAGATGGATTTTATTGTATAAAGTGATTACGAAGAATTAATTTCTGCACTGTTTGTTTCATTTTTAAAAGGGTGAGTGAGTTCTATTTTGAATATAAATGATGTTTTGAGCAAAAATGCAAATCCAGTATTAATTAAAATATATTTGAGTTCATTATTTAATAATCATTTAAAACAATGATTTAAATCCTGTTTGATGAGATTTTAAGCGTTGAATTGGATTAAATACCTATAAATATTAAGTGATTTTATCATCTTATTTTTTATTAAATGTTAAAAAAATGATGTTTAATGTCAATCAAATTCATTATAATGTGAAATAAGTCACACTTTTGTTGTTTGGGTTAAGTCATGATTTTACAACAATACAAAATAGTTTTTGGCGGGACCATGGGAGCAGGCAAGTCTGCTGCGATTAAAACACTTTCAGATGTAGCGGTGATTAGTACAGAAGCTGTGAATACAGATACACAAGCTCATTCTAAACTTTTGACCACAGTTGGAATTGATTATGGTGAGATTAGATTAGATGACGGTACACAAATAGGCTTATATGGGACTCCAGGGCAAGATCGATTTGATTTTATGTGGTCAATTGTCTGTAAAGGAGCGATAGGGATTGTACTGCTGATTGATCATAGTAGTTCCGAACGATTGCTCGATTTAGAATTTTACTTAAAAGCATTTGACAATTATGGTTCCAATATTGTGGTGGGTATCACACATATAGATGTGGAACATGAGTTAAAGTTGAAAATTTACAGAGATTGGATGCACGTCCATCAAAGAAATTATCCTATATTTGCTGTGGATGCGCGTGAGAAAGATGACGTGTTGCTTTTAATTGAGACATTAATTGCAATGCTTGAAAGTCAAAACCTTGTAGCTATTTGAGTAGCAAGTAAAAAGGTCTATTTTAGGTGGAATGCCATAGTCACTTAAGGGTTTTATTCATGCATAACGATATGATTTTATAAATAGTATTACTGGATTAGTAGTGTTAATTATGTTTTGTATGTTAGATGGCTTGGAACAGGTAATAGTATCGAAAAAATATTTTTGAGAATCAAGGTGAAACTGTAGTGGCCAGTCGTTCGATTTTAGCAAAGGTTTCTGCGGTTATTACCGAAAGCCTCTTAAGGTATTGTCAGACTATTGGTTTAGATACAGAAAATGGGAAAGTTTTTTATCAGTGCTGAACCACTTTAACGCTCTAATGGTTTTGATGGTTGTTGTCTATAAAGATATTTTAATTGATGAAAGACGTTATCACTTTCAAAAATTAAATGAACAACAGGTTCAGATTCATCAAAGTTAAGCATCAGTTTATTGTGGGAATCACTGAATAATTGATGGAATTGTCAGTGTAAGGATATGTTTTAAATCTTAAAATTATGGTTAATTTTGAATGAACAGCATTTTAAATATTGCAGTATTTGGGCTAAGTTTAAGCACGTTAGATCATATTAAAACGCAGGTTTTACTTGCGTTGCCATCGTCTACTCAGGTGAAATGGGTAAATTTGGCAGAGAAAAAAATTGATCTGTTGCTTGTCAATGATGTGTTCTTTAATGCACCAGGGATTCAGAAAGTTTTGAGTAATCCTCAAATTACTTATTTACGCTTAGTCAAAAAGGTCGAACATGCTGGGCGTATTATTGGTGATCAGTTGTTTTATCCATTTTCAAATTTAGAGCATTTACATGAATGGCTGTCTGAAAAATTGGTTCTAGTCACAGCTATGCCTTTTTCATTACCCATAAGAGAGATGAAAGCAACCCCAATTTTGCCAACGATTACTCCTCAAGTTGAAATATCAATTGAGCGTGTATTTACCGAAATATTCACTCCCAGAAATGGTTTTATTCAATTATTTGATGCCAGCGGTTTTTTAGCATTGATTGATACACGAACAGAAAGAGTATGGGTGGATGCAGGCAAAACGATTCAACTGAACTCAACCTTAAATCAAACGTATGCAACAGCGCAATTTGTGCAAGAAATAACAAAGCATAAAGAAGTCTATGATTTACGCGTATGGTTGTGGAAAGTGGTAAATGCATCAACAGATTTGAAATTACCTGTAGTTGACCTCAATCAGAATTTCAAACTCGAAATTTGGCCTCAATTTGAACGTGATTTGAAACGAAATGAGTTTTTAAAAATGGCAGCATGTTTCTCACATGGTGCAAAAATAAGCGATGTAAGGCATTTTTTGAATTTAAGTCATGATCAGATATTGAATTTTGTATCTTGTGCTGTTTTACTGCAACAGGGGCGTTTTGTAAATCAAAATGAAGTGAAATTTCAGGAAGATACAAAACAAGTAGAATCTGGCCAAGGACATAAACTCCGTAGTTTTATTGGTAAATTACGTAAAAAACTTGGCTTATAAATAATCTGCGCCTAATCATAATTTAAACGGGGTAATTCCCATATCAAGAGGAAACAAGGAATGGCACGTATTAGTCTAGATGCTTTAACAAGTTTAGATGGTTTTGTAGCAGCAGCACTGGTAGATAGTGACAGTGGTCTTGCTTTAGCGACTCAGGGGAATGGTGTAGATTTAGAACTTGCAGCTGCGGGTAATACTGAAGTGATTCGTTCTAAACGCAAAGTGGCAAAAGCATTGCAACTAAATGATAATATTGAAGATATTCTTATTTCTTTAGGTAAGCAGTATCACTTAATTCGTCCTTTAGATACCAATGAAACATTATTTTTGTACTTGGTACTCGACCGCGCTAAATCAAACTTGGCTATGGCGCGTTACGAATTAAAAGGCTTTGAAAAAGGTCTTGATTTTTCTTAATAAAATTAAAGCGGTTCAAATGCCAATGTAACTCACATTGGCATTTTTTTTGATTTAATTTTAATAATAAATTTGGTGTGCAGTTTTAAAAGTACTTAAATGGAGCTGTACTAATTCAGGCAAAGCTTGATATCCGCCAGCCAAGACAAACATTAATGGAATTTGGTTCTTTTTTGCCAATCGAAAAATTATTTCATCTCGCTTTTCAATCAGTTCAGTACTAAACCAAGAAGATCCACAAGGATCATCCTGATGACAATCCATTCCTGCTTGATAGACAATCAGATCGGCATTCCATTCTATTGCACGTTTAAAAGCATGGTGAATGGCGAGAATATATTGGCTAAAGTTACCATTATGCTTATGTATGTGACTGGTTTCAGAACGTTCATAGGTTGGACAGCCAAAGGCAAGACCATAAATACTATAATTAAATAAATTTTCGTATCGCTTGGTAAATTCAGCAGTACCATTACCACCGTGTTGATCACAATCGAGCACAAAAATACGCTTATTGGGGAATTTTTTGGCGATGAGTGCTAAACCATTAAACGTACAAAATGAGCTACCAAATTCATAAATTGCATGATGGAATCCTTGGGCAATATTGGCAGAAATTTGATGTTTCCACGCCAATTCAGCCGCAAGAATTTGACCTGCATTAATTT
Source organism: Acinetobacter tibetensis (assembly GCF_023824315.1). Classification (NCBI taxonomy): domain Bacteria; kingdom Pseudomonadati; phylum Pseudomonadota; class Gammaproteobacteria; order Moraxellales; family Moraxellaceae; genus Acinetobacter; species Acinetobacter tibetensis. The sequence goes on from NZ_CP098732.1 coordinate 1,176,100, forward strand.
GATATACAGCATCGCGAAGTTGCGTATTCCAAGGTTTAAAACCCTGAAATGTCGCCATTTTCTCAGGCATGCCTGTATGAAAGGCATCAACATATTCAGGTGCATGTAACTGTTTTAAAATATCGATCCCTAGCGGATCAGGTGTATGGAACTTGGTGATCCCTAAGGGTTTTAATGCCTCAGCCACCGCTGTTAATTTCTCCATACTATTGGTATGAGTTTGTGCGAAGTACTGTGGAGAGTAACAAACCTGTAGCATGGGACTAACCTTGAATTTGCATTAAAGCAATATCCTGTAATTGTTGAAGTTGAGTTGTTCCCGGACTAAATAAGCCGTTATCAACTTGTTGTTGATAATGCGTCGTAAATGCTCGTGCACGATTTTCAGGAGAAACGGCTAGGGTGGTGAGGCGTAAAAACCAGAAACCATTGATTGCAGAATAAGGCATAATGTAACCCTTAAATTTCTGATTGGGTGCTTTTTCTTGAATGAGTGCGCGATCATAATTCACAGAAAATAATGATCCTGCGGGTAAGCAAACGCCGTTCATTAAAACAGGTTTCAAGCTAATACAGGAGTGATTATCTCCCATATTTAATTTTTCTAATAAAATCGGTTGCTGTTGTTCATCGACAAAAATATTGATTTCACCTTGTCTGAGCATGCGACCATGCGCGATTTTAAGGAAGAAATTTTCTGCCATTGGGCATGAACCGACTTTAGGTTTTTCCTCTAAAGCTTTTAATTCCACCATACCTGTTTGTGCAGATGTTCTGGGTAAAATAATATCGGCAATTAAACCACAAAGCAGTTTGCTTTCTTCTAATGTTGCCTGTGAAGAAATTTCACGGAGTTTTTGTTGCAGTTTAATTTGCTGCTGTACTTCAAACTTAAGCTGTTCAGGCGTGGAGTCGGGAAGTGTATGTGCGGCATGATTTTGATCTAAATTATGCCAATCCGAAATTGCGAACTGTGATTGTTCAAGCAAAGTTTTGAGTGCCTTGGTTTCAAATTGATTAAAAAGTTTTAAATCAGAAAAATCTTGTGGCAATCGAGAGGTATTGATGTATTCAGCCAATACACGAGTCGCTTGTGTGTAGCCACAGCCTCGGCGTTCGGTTTGATGTGAAAAATGCTCATTGAGCATTTCGGTAAGTTTAGATGATAGCGGATGAATATGTTGTTTAAACAATTGAATAATTTCGTGATCTGTTTCGTTCATCCTTGCCTCATTTTTATGCATAAAAATCATTTTGAAGTACATTTCTTTTAAATGAAATGTCTGATTTATTCTCAAGTTTTATTAGAGATTTATAAGGTCATACAATAGCAAAAAAATATTTGAATAAAATCACTTATACTATTTTTATTCATTATATTGGATGATTTTTATACCTTTGTTCAAAAGAGAATATAAAAAAACCAGCCTCGAAAGGCTGGTTATTCTTTAGGGTTCAAATTGAGTTAGTGTTGAAGATTTGGCTCACTTACAGACACTTCTACCGCTTCACTACTTTCTTTAAGTAATTCATCGGTCAATTGCTCAGGTACTTTGGCTTTTTTCTTATTTTTTTTGGCTTTTTTCTTTTTTTTCTTTGGCGCTTCTTCAATTTCTGCACCATCTTCGATTGCTTGCCAATATTCAAGCTGTTCCATGACCGCAGCGTAGATTGAGCCTTTGCTATAGCGACCTTTTTTATCGAGTGTGCCTACAGGTCGAGCCATTAAAATTTCAAGGGCTTGATCAATGGTTTCAATCGCATGAATATGGAATTGACCTTGTTCAACGGCTTCGCGTACATCCAAACGTAACATTAAGTGCTGCATATTTTGACGTGGAATAATAACCCCTTGCTTACCGGTAAGCCCCTGAAGCTTACAGGCATCGAAGAAGCCTTCAATTTTGGCATTAACACCGCCAATAGGTTGTACTTGACCTAATTGGTTCATAGAGCCAGTAATCGCCCATGATTGATCAATCGGTAATTGGCTAATTGCAGAAATGAGAGCTGACAGTTCAGCAACGGTCGCACTATCACCATCGACCTGACCATAGCTTTGTTCAAAGGCGAGGGCAGCAGAGAAATGCAGAATCTGCTCACGACCAAAATGTGCTTTTAAGAAGCTCGACATTAATAGAACGCCTTTGGCGTGTAATGAACCACCCAGTTCAACACTGCGTTCAATATCCAGAATATCGCCACCCCCTTGATATACAGAGGCCGTTAGGCGAGAAGGTAAGCCGAATTCGACATCTGCATAGTGGATGACGGATAAAGCATTGATTTGTCCTAAGCGATGACCACGTGTTTCAATCAGTTGTGTGCCACGGGACAGATCTTGCCAATACAGTTCACGTAAATAGCCTAAGCGATACTGGCGATGTTGTAAGGCAGTATTAATATGTTTGTCAGCTACAATTTTATCACCTGCTTGTACAGCATGATGATGAGCCTCCCGAATTAAGTCACCCAAAGTCAACGCATGGAGCGAGAGGGAGCTTTGGTCTTCGGCTTGGCGGCTCGAATCTGTGAGCAAGGCAGCCAAGGCTGAGCGATCAAAAGGTAACAATTTATCGGCTTGTACATAATCTGCAATCAACTGCATATAAGCTTGTTCATTGGCATCATTACGTTGCAGCGTGTCGGTAAAATCAGCACGAATTTTAAATACACTGCCCAGTTCAGGCTCGAGTTCCAAAATTTCATAATAGACTTCTGGCTCTGCCAATAATACGACTTTGATATTCAGTGGTATTGCTTCAGGTTCAATAGAAATACTGCCCGTAAGCGTTAACATGTGCTCAAGCGAAGAAAGCTTTAATTTCCCAGATTTGAGTGCACGCTTTAACCCTTGCCATGCATAAGGTTGCTCAAGTAATTGTTCTGCTTCAAGCATTAAGAATCCGCCATTGGCTTTATGCAATGCACCTGGGCGAATTAGGGTGAAATCAGTCGTAATCGTGCCATGTTGAGTCAGTTGTTCAACATGCCCCAATAAATTGTAATGGGTCGGGAAGTCCTCAAAAATTACAGGTGCGCCACTGTTGGGCTTATAGGTGACAATAATATTGGCTTGGTAACGCGCGGGTACTCGGCTAAATAATCCTGGCGTAAAATCGTCTTCTTCTTGCTCAAGCACAATTTCAACATTGTTAATAATGTCTTCGGCATAAAGTTTTAAGTATTCGGCTAAACCTTCAACTTTAGAAAACTTATTGAGTAACAGATCAATGCGAGGTATAACCACTTGATTGGCAATATCACGATTCAGCTCTTGTACTTTGTCACGTGCGTCATCTTCTAGATCACCTAAATGTAATCCTAAACGCTCGAGCTTTTTATCCATATAGCGCATGTTTGAGACAATTTCTGCGCGCTGTTTACTATTTAATGCATCAATATCCTTTTGCGACATCTCTTGCATTTGATCGTCTTTAAATTGCACAGGAATAAAGCAGTGCTCGTCATGGCGTGTGACCAATTTTAAGCTGAGCTCTTCACCTTCTTTGGTTAATTCAACCAAAGCTTGTTGTTGTTCATCACCTGTTTGTTGGCGAATCAGTTCAATCCGATTGTGATAAGTTTCAGTGGTAAAGCGACGTTCGAGTTGCTTTAAAATGGTTTGCCATGTTTGGTGCAATAAAGCCTGAAATTTGGGTGCTTGTCCCGCAGGAAGCTGAAGCGCGATGGGCTGGCGTGAGGATTTGAAATTATTGACATAAACCCAGTCATTAGGCGTAGGCATGGTTTTGGCATGCTGCTGCAACAGGCGTTTAACCATGGTGCGTTTACCTAAGCCCGCAGTACCTACAGCAAAAATGTTATAGCCAGAATATGGCAAAGCAATACCAGCTTCTACAGACGCACGCGCACGATCTTGTCCAAGAAAATTATTGAGCGGTTTAATACGTTTTGTTGAAGTCGGAATGTTGGTTAAATTCGGAATATGCGTGAGTTGTTCTGATTTTAAACGTGTTTGATTGAACGTGTTTTGAATTCCAGTTTGCTCGAAGGCGGTAATCAGGTGGTTTTGCGGATCTCGTGCTTTATTATTTGAAAGGTTGGTGGATAAAGAAGAATTCATCTGTTCAAGTTTTTGGGTCACTGTGAAATCCAAAACAAAATATTGCGGTAGAGGTTTAAGGTATACAGGTTTAGTGGAAAAATTCAAGCAAAGCCGCTGTTTTTCTCATCAAAATAAAGCAAACATTTCATAAATACTGTTGAAACCCGAGCACTTAAACGGTTGAATAGCACACATGATTTTTTGTAGAAAATAATAACCTAATGACAACTCAAGCAAATGGATGGAAGGCTGCATTTCAGGCATTTCTAGATCGGCGCGCTGCAATTATGCTGTTCCTCGGTTTTTCAGCAGGTATTCCAATCTTGCTGATCTTCTCTAGTCTGTCTTTATGGCTTGGTGAAGCAGGTATTGAAAAAAGTGCCGTGACTTTTTTTAGTTGGGCAGCTCTGGGTTATTCCTTTAAGTTTGTTTGGGCTCCCTTGATTGATGAACTTCCTGTTCCATTTTTGACCAAACGTTTGGGACGTCGCCGTGCATGGTTGCTAATTGCGCAGTGTCTCATTATTTGTGCCATTTGTATTATGGCATTTTCAGACCCAGCTTTAGGACAAAGCTATTTGTACCAAATGGCAGTTGGCGCGGTATTGTTAGGTTTTTCTGCCGCGACACAAGATATTGTCATTGATGCCTACCGTATCGAGTTGGCAGAAACAGAAATGCAAACAGTTTTGGCGTCGACTTATAATGCAGGTTATCGCATCGGGATGATTGTGGCGGGTGCAGGGGCGTTATTTCTGGCAGCGTCATTAGGTACAGCGAAAGGCAATTATATCTATAGTGCATGGAAAGTGACCTATTTAGCCATGGCTGCGGTCATGGTCGTCGGTATTCTGACGACCTTGATTATTCGTGAACCACAGGTCAATCGTATTTATAAAGAATATCAACGATCAGATTATTATCGTTTGGTCATGGTATTCTTTATTGCTGTGATTAGTTTTGTCTTGTCCTATATTTATTCCGGCACTTTAATTGAAGCTTTGGTTGCATCTTTAGCGATCAAAGATTCATTTCTACTGTTTTGTTTTGAGGCATTACGTTTTCTGGCTTCAGGTGCTATAGCACTGGTTATTGGCGCACTGTTGGTCAAAATGGGTGCAGTCAATAAGCAAATGGCATTTGAAACGTGGGTCAATCCGATTGCGGATTTCTTCAAACGTTATGGGGTAAAGCTCGCTTTAGTTCTCTTGTTATTGATCGGTTTTTATCGTATTTCAGACATTATTGCAGGTGTTATTTCCAATGTCTTTTATCAAGATCTGAATTTCACCAAAGAGCAAATTGCTGAAGCGGTAAAAATTTACGGTGTTATTTTTAGCCTTTTAGGCGGTTTTTTAGGTGGTTTACTGGCGCAGCGGATGAATATCATGAAACTGATGTTTGTTGGCGCCATTCTTGCGAGTTCAACCAATCTCATTTTTATTGGCTTAGTAAAATCAGGCAAGCCTTTGCAGCAAGTCGACGTTTCTATTGGCGCACAGCATTATCAAGTTCAGGCAGATGAAGTGGGTTATTGGAAGCTGAATGTTCCTGTTCAGGTGTTGAATCAGTCCAATCAAATTCATGCTTCAGTTGCATTTACTGAAAAGTCTGATGAAAAATCATCTGTAGAGATGCCTTATTTAATGGGTTCAGCGGCTAAAGCCATTATCTTATTTCCGTTAACTGCGGATAATGCTTTAAGCCCGAAAGAAGTTCAGCAATCCGTTGTGGTGAAAGGTCAAATTCAAGGTGTTGATGCTACTCAACTACAGCCAGAGCAACCCGTCAGCTTATGGTTAGACGGTCAGCAATATCCTGCAAAACTAGATGCACAAGGCATTTTTAGTGGAGCAATTGATGGCAAGTTATTAGAAAATGCCAAAAACAAACAGGTGATCGCTCAATTAAATACGCTGGAAACTTCGTCATCCGTCAAGGTCAGTCATCCTTATCAAGTATCTAGCCAACAATCTGCTTTAGAATTGACGATAGATCCGATACTCGCTTCAGCAGATTCAAAGCAAGACGTACAAATTACAGGCAAGGTGATTAAATCGTATAGTACTTTATGGCTGTATTTTGCCATTATTGTCGACAATTTAGCTTCTGGATTGGCAGGGGCGGCGTTTATTGCCTTTCTTTCTAGTTTGACCAGCGTTTCTTTTACTGCTGTACAATACGCTATTTTTAGTTCACTGATGACCCTTACGCCTAAAATTTTAGGGGGTTATTCGGGTACTATAGTAACAAACATTGGTTATCCAAGTTTTTTCTTGATGACCACCTTAATTGGAATTCCAATTTTAATTCTGGTGGTTTGGGTCGCGAAGTTACTTCGAGATCATCAAAACAAACAACTTCAACTGAAGGATGAATAATATGCGAATGCTCCATACCATGCTACGTGTAGGCAATTTAGAACAGTCATTAAAGTTCTATACCGAAGTGCTGGGTATGACTTTGCTTCGTAAACGTGATTATGAAGAAGGTCGTTTCACATTGGCTTTTGTCGGCTATGGTGATGAAGCCAATACCACAGTGCTTGAATTGACGCATAACTGGGATACGAATCAGTACGATTTAGGGAATGCTTATGGTCACATTGCAATTGGTGTTGAAGATGCCTATAAAGCATGTGAAGAGATTAAAGCACGTGGCGGTAAAGTGGTACGTGAAGCAGGCCCAATGAAAGGCGGCGTAACCGTGATCGCTTTTGTTGAAGATCCAGATGGTTATAAAATTGAGTTGATTCAGCAAGATTCAAATGCACGTAATAACTAAGCATAGTGTTATTGATTAACTAAATATCGAATATAGCACTTGAAAAGCTAGCAATATTTGAACAGCCCAGTAAGATGAAGTTGACCTACAGGTAAAATTCGTCTACTGGGTTTTATTTCATCTTTACTTTTTAAAATATATATAACAGGATGTTAAGCAATGAACATGCTCAAGCTTCTTGCCTTGGATCGATTCACTTTACTCTTGGTTGCCATGGTTGTACTGGCATCGTTTCTTCCTGTTTCTGGTTCAGCCGCCCATTTCTTTAGTGTTATTACTACGATTGCAATTGCAATTTTATTCTTCTTACACGGTGCAAAACTTTCCCGTGAAGCAATTGTCCAAGGGATTATGCACTGGAAATTTCATGTATTGGTGTTTGCTTTCACCTTTGCAGTATTTCCAATTTTAGGCTTACTTGCAAAACCTGTACTGTTGCCAATGCTGGGGCAAGAACTGTATTGGGGTTTCTTGTTCATGTGTTTTTTACCTTCGACGGTACAATCTTCAATTGCATTTACTTCAGTTGCTAAAGGTAACGTCGCCAGTGCGGTATGTAGTGCTTCATTTTCTAATATCATTGGAATGTTTATTACACCTGTATTGGTGAGTGTATTTATTCTGGGCAAATCAGAACATGGATTTGATCCAACATCATCCATTATTCAAATTACCTTATTGTTGTTGCTGCCGTTTGTATTGGGACAACTGTTTCGTCCACTCGTTTACCCACATATGATGAAAGTACCGCGCTTGGTTAAAAGTTTTGATCAAGGTTCTATTTTGATGGTGGTTTATGGTGCTTTTAGTAGCGCAGTTGTTGCAGGGCTGTGGAACGAAGTCAGTTGGAAAACCATGTTGATTTTAGTCTTGGCATGTTCGGTATTTTTAACTGTAATTATGTTGTTGGCGTATTATCTGCCGAAGTTATTCGGTTTTAACCGTAAAGACCAAATCGCGATTTTCTTTTGTAGTTCAAAAAAGACTTTAGCGAGCGGTGTACCAATGGCTCAAATTCTGTTTATTGGACAGCCACTCGGAATGATTGTTCTGCCCATTATGATCTTTCACCAAATACAGTTGATGGTCTGCGGTATTATTGCAAATCGTTGGTCTAAACAAAATCCTGATGAAAGCGGAGAATAGTTCGCTATCTAGATTTATTTGGCGTATAATGCTGTCCACTTGTTGTGCTTAGCTCTGACGGTATCCGTCTCGGTGGGCCAAGAGAATGGTCTGTTGTGGTATTGACCTGCTTTAATTAAAGCTTTCCTTGCAATATGCAAGAGCGGTCAATTGCGATGACAGCATAAGCCTTTCTTACACTTAGGAGTAATCGACCATGCGCGCCGATATTCACCCAAAATATGAAAAATTAGTAGCTACTTGTTCTTGCGGTAACGTAATTGAAACTCGTTCGGCTGTTGGTAAAGAAGCTCTTTACCTAGACGTATGTTCTGCATGCCACCCATTCTACACTGGTAAGCAAAAGAACGTTGACACTGGTGGTCGTATCGACAAATTCAAGCAACGTTTTTCTGGTATGTCTCGTTCTATCAAACGCGACTAATATCCCAGTTGAAAAAAACGAGCCATTGGCTCGTTTTTTTATGTCTGTAGAAATAGGATTCTACAAAAGTACAAGACCTATTGGTCTTGTACATCAATTAAATGATCCAGTTTTTTCTGGAAATAGTCACCTTGCAGATAGCGTGCTTCAACGTTCCATGCATTGGCAAACATTGTCATATTATTCAGTTCACGTAATAACATTTGTGTTGCTTTAATTTCATGGAAGTGATTAATACGCTCTTGTAATTCTTCAGTAGATTTGTCTGAATCGAGCATCTTCGTTAACTGAGGATGTAAGGTAACATGATTAATACTCATCTGATTTAAAATAGATTCGCTATAAATCGAGTTACCAAATTCACGTAATGATATTTCTGCACCACTCTGAATTAATTGAGCTGTATATTTCTGCGCATCATTTAAATTCTTGGCAATATCTTCTTCCGAGAATTGTAAAATGAGCGGGTGGCTTTGTTTGCTGCCCACAATCGTAATTAATTTGGCAATAAACGCGGGGAATGTACGGTCAGAGAAGAGAACTTCTTTGTTTAAATTGACAATAATTTTCGCATCAGGATATTGGGTAATAAAGTTATGTAGCTGTTTACACGCCTCAACTAAAATCCAACGATCCAGTTTAATCGAGAATTCAGGGTCATCTGCAAGTTCACGAATTGATGTAATATCTTGCCAAGCATTATTGTAAATGAAGCCGCTGGTAACTTCGTAGGTGTATAGGTTACTGTCTTGTTTATCATACAGTTGTTGATATTTAAGATGAATTTCCCCACGCTCTAAACTCTTTTGCAGTGCTTTTAATAAGCTAGAGTGTTCTTGTAGATTCAGATGAGAATCCATTAATTCAATATGAGGATGGGCTATTGGGTTAAGTTCAATATTATTTTGTTCTTGCCCAGATGGCAGGGCTGTGTTGTACGCTTGTTCTATTAGCTGTTGGAACTGTTGCTCATCCTTTATATTGTGTTGAATCAACGTGTAACCCATTCTTAAATTTAATGGGAAGGTTTGTTGATTTACACCTAATAATTGTGGTTTAGATAAAGCACTTAATCCAATCAGTTTAGATTCCAACACACTTTCACTAGAGCCTTGGAATAGGCCTGCATATAAGGCATGGTTGACCTTAAACAATGGAACATTGGTTTGTTCTTTTAAGAAGCTATGAATATTCGAAAAATAGGTATTTGAGGTTGCCCAGTCTTGTTGGAATATAGATTCTGGACAAGATGCAAGTGAGAAAAGTACAAGCGCATTGAAATCAGCAGGTTGCTTGGCAATGGTTCTGTTAATCAGTTGATAGGTATTGGGTTGTGCGGCAGGGGCTTCAACTTGGGCTACCGTAGGCTGAGCTGACGCAGTGTTTTCACTTTGATTTAACTCAATCGTGATTTGTAGGGCATCATCTTCAATCGCTGCTAAAAACTCAATTTTTAAAGGATTTGTTTGGACATGACTATTGAGCGTCGTCAGCTCGAAACGACCTTGATCTAATTGACCTTGCGAGATTTTTTTAAAGCGCAGTTTAAAATCATTCAGATCTTGGGGTTGCAATACATCCAGTAAAGGCAAGCCAATAATTTCATCTTCGCTTTTTAAACCAAAGAGATGAAGGTATTCCTTATTGGCTTCGATATGAATCCCTTCTTGAATAATGGCAACAGCTTTATTGCTTTCACTCACCCATGCTTGTGCTTGGGTCTGCACATTTTCAAGCTCTTGCATGAGATGTTGTTGCCCTTGATTCAGGCGACTAAAAGAGAGTGCGCGCAATAAAGACAAGTAGAATCGATCTGGAAAATCTAAATTGGCGACATCATAGACACCTTTTCGGATATAGGATACGTATTGGTTCGGCTCATAATTATCTGGTTTGAGTAAAATAAGTGGTAATTCAGGTTGCTTAGACAGGCGAATAAGACTTAAGGCCTGTTCATATTTCAAATCGTAGGCACGACCGAAAATAACAATATCCCAATTTAACTGGAGTTGTTTTTCAAAAGTTTGTAAGTCATCCAATAAAAAAGCATGTAGCTGATGTTCACTTGTCGTTAATAAATCACAAATTTTATTAAAACGAATTTGGTTGTCATCGATTATGAGTAAACGAGTTTCCGTACGTTTTAATTTTTTGGACAATAGTGGATTTCTCACTTCAATGCTTCCCATAAATCATGATTCTTAATTTCATTGGTTTGTTTTTGAATAAAATTTTTGATCAAATATTCTTGCTGATCATTCAGTAATTCAAAATCGAACCGCATAAAACTTTGCGTAATTAAGTGTGCTTTTAGCAAATAGACTTTCAGTTCATCTTGTTCTAAGCGTAAATGAATCGTTTGTTTTTCTCTGAATAAGTGTGAACCAGGCAAAATAAGCGTGGTCGATACTTCATTCAACTCGGCAGTTTGAACCAATAAGGCAGGATAGTAGTTGCCCGTATTACGATCACTCTTCACATAGACAGCACAAGGGAAAATATCTTGCGCTAGCATTTCGAGTCCGAGTTCAAGACTTTTCTCGGTCGACTGTTTAATCCAGCGGACAACACCACCACGCCATTCACTTTGTGCATTTTCCTGCACAAGAATAAATTCACCTGTTTTTAAATTTTTCGGGGTATTTCCAGACCATTTAATACGGTATCCATTGACACTAATATCAAGGACTTCAGCCGGATAAATTTGTTTTGCTTCGCGATCTAAAGTTTTAATATTGCTCGTACTTAACAGATTATTGTCATTCATGGAGCTAAAAATATTACTTTCAGATTGTAAACCGTAATGTGCATCTAGGTTCAGTGTCTCATTAAAGTTTTTGCCTTTCGACAAATAGAAATGAGCGACATTTAAACCGAAGCAGATATGCAACTGGGCAGAATATTCATAACGTTCATGGCGGCGTTCAGCAGTACTGGTAAGTAAACTATGAATATGGAAATGTAAAGCAGGGGTGAGGAAGATTTTCTCATTCCGAGAAAGATATTCACCGTGCTTACCTTGAGCTTCTGTTAGATGGTCTAATAAATTTTGAGTAGAGATATAAATTGTCGGATTAAAACTACTATTTTGATGCGCATTAAATACAGGCGGATGATCTAATGAAGTATCCACAATATAGCGCGATAAGGTCGTTTCTTTAGGTAAAACCTGAATTAACTTTGCCCAATCATAACTGCATAAGAATAGCCCTTGAATTTCGGATGGTCGAATCTGATGCGGGTTTAAAATATCTAAAAGAATAATTTGTGCATAGATTTGACTAATCGTTTGTAGTTGGTGCTGTGTACCTTGCAATTGATTGATATTGGTTTGGCTAAAATTATGTTGAATTGCACTTTCCATTAACTGGTGGGTGACTAACCATTGACCAGACAGTGGATTGGTATACAGAATTTGCTGTTGATATAGGAGTTGAGCAAGCTGCTGCAAACCATAATAGCTGGAGAGAATACGTGCAGTTTGTAAATTTTTCTTTTGACTAAAAGCAAAAAGGGAGAACTTTTGTTGATTTAGTTGTTGGTCACAGCGTTTCGCAATATCAATATATGTTTTTGCAAAACAACTGCGCAATAACATGGCCAATTCAATAATATGATCATTCCGATCTGTTGTTATTAAACCTTGATTAAAAAAATGTTTTTCTAAACTGGTTAATACATTTTCAATGGTTGGATGAATAGCATGAATTAAATCAAAGCGGAGAGTTTCACTACATTGAAGTTCAGAAATTTCAAGTAGGGCATTAAATAGTGCACGAGAGGAATCACCTAATTGTAAAATAGATAAATTGGACACCCAATCCTGAATGTCCGTCACCGTGCTTTGGCAAAAACTCAATTCATCCAACTTTAATTCAGTCGGTGTTTGAAACATTTCTGCGGTGCTCATATTCATAATTGTTATTTAACTCAGAAAGTTGAAACTCCAAAAAGCGGTGTTTTGTTTTTTTCGCCCGCAATTTCCCTGACAAGTTTAGGTACCAAATATCCTGGTAAGCTTGCTAAAACCTCTTTGTAAATTTCATCAATTTCATTTGAAGCCAAATCAAAGTGCTGTGCACCTTTTACCTTATCGAGAACATGCAGATAGTAAGGCATCACGCTAGCTTCAAATAGTCGATAACTTAAATCGACCAAAACTTGTGCAGAATTATTAACCCCATTTAATAACACTGACTGATTTAAAACGGTGATTTGATTCTGAACCAATGTTGCAAGTTTGGCGCAGGTAAAATCATCTAATTCTGCTGCATGGTTTGAGTGTACCACCAGAATTATGCGTAGCCTACTGTTTTTTAATAAAGAAACAAGCTCTTCATCGACACGGTTGGGGATTACAATAGGAACCCGTGAATGAATTCTCAAAAATTTAATTTGCGGAACAGATTCTAATCGTTCCAACCAGAGTTTTAATTTGCGATTCGATAAAGTAAGCGGGTCACCACCACTTAAAATGACTTCATTCACCTCAGGTTGGCTTTCAATATAATTACGAATATTGATCCAATCTTCATTCTTCGGTAAATTTTCCTGATAAGGAAAATGACGTCGAAAACAATAGCGGCAATGAACAGCACATGCACCTGTTAACGTGAGCAAAAAACGCGATTTATATTTATGTAATACGCCTGGTTGTTGATTGGCTTGTTCTTCACCCAATGGATCGGTAATAAATTCGGGATGATCATTTAATTCTAAATGATGAGGGAGTACTTGCAGTAAAAGCGGGTCTAGAGCATCGCCAATGATCATTTTTTCGACGAACGCACGTGGAACACGCAATTTGAACTGTTCAGAAGCCAAGATTGCCCCTGATAATAATTGGTCTGGTGATAACTGGAGCGTTTCAAGCAACTCTAAAGGGTCTGTTATTAAGTCACTCAGTTGAGATTGCCAGTTTTGCTCTTGATACAAATAGTTTATCATGCCACGTGTTAAAAATAGTGCTAGTCTAGCATTAATAGACTATTCTAGCATTAATAGATTTTAAGTTAGCAAGTTTGGAGTGTGCCAGTCATGGCCAATTATTCTACAAATGATTTCAAGCAAGGCCTTAAGGTTATGCTTGACGGTAACCCATGTTCAATCATGGAAAACGAATACGTAAAACCTGGTAAGGGTCAAGCATTTAACCGTGTTAAATTACGTAACCTTAAAACAGGTAAAGTATTAGAAAAAACATTCAAGTCTGGCGACTCGCTTGAAGGTGCGGACATTGTAGAAGTAGAAATGAACTACTTGTATAACGATGGTGAATTGTGGAACTTTATGGATCCTGTAACTTTTGAGCAAATCGCGGCTGATAAAACAGCAATGGGCGATGCTGCAAAATGGTTAAAAGATGATTCTAACGAACTTTGCACAATCATGTTGTTCAATGGCGTACCGTTAAATGTAAATGCACCAAACTTTGTTGTATTAAAAATCGTTGAAACGGATCCAGGCGTTCGTGGCGATACTTCAGGCGGTGGTGGTAAACCAGCGAAATTGGAAACAGGTGCTGTAGTACGTGTTCCATTATTCGTACAGCAAGAAGAAAGTGTTCGTGTAGATACTCGTACGGGTGATTATTTAGAACGTGCATAATGGTTTAAAAATAGACTATTATCGAAGGGATGATGAAAATCATCCCTTTTTTTATGCCAAAGTCGTAGTGGCATACTAAAGTATAGGGAGTAAAGTCGACAAGGAATTCGGCAGAGATAACGCGAACAAGAAAACTAAACTGCTTAATAAATCTTTAATGAGGTCATGAATGGATACGATTCAACGAAAATCTACGCTCCCCTCCAAACTTATCTGGGGTTTAGTCGCGATTATAGGCGCGGTATCTTTTGGAATATTGGCGGTTAGTCGCGGCGAGCATGTTAACGCAGTTTGGCTGGTTTTAGCTGCCATCTGTGTATACAGCATTGCTTATCGTTTTTATAGTTTATTTATTGCAACCAAAGTTTTTGAACTTAATCCAAGACGGTTAACTCCAGCACATCGTTTAAATGATGGTTTGGACTATGTACCGACCAATAAATATGTTCTTTTCGGCCACCATTTCGCGGCAATTGCGGGTGCAGGCCCGTTAGTTGGACCTATTTTGGCTGCTCAAATGGGATACTTGCCTGGTACTATTTGGTTGTTGGTGGGTGTTGTTCTTGCAGGAGCTGTTCAAGACTTCTTGGTCTTGTTTATTTCAACCCGTCGTGATGGACGATCACTGGGTGAAATGGCAAAGCAGGAGTTGGGCTCATTTGCTGGTATTGTGGTTATGCTTGGCGCGCTTGGCGTAATGATCATTATTTTGGCTGTATTGGCTTTGGTGGTGGTCAAAGCACTTGCACATAGTCCTTGGGGTGTATTTACTATTGCTGCAACAATACCGATTGCGTTGTTCATGGGTATTTACATGCGTTACTTGCGCCCAGGCAAGATCGCAGAGGTTTCCATCATTGGTTTTGTATTGATGATGGCGGCAATTGTTTATGGTGGTAATGTTGCTGCAGATCCATACTGGGGACCATTCTTTACGTTAACAGGCATACAGTTAACGTGGTGTTTGATTATTTACGGTTTTGTCGCTTCTGTTTTACCTGTGTGGTTATTGTTAGCGCCGCGTGATTATTTATCTACCTTCTTAAAAATCGGGGTCATTGCAGGACTTGCAGTCGGGATCATGGTTGCAATGCCGATGTTGAAAATGCCTTCTGTAACGCATTTTGTCGATGGAACTGGTCCTGTATTTGCGGGTTCAATGTTTCCATTCCTTTTCATTACCATTGCTTGTGGTGCAATTTCAGGTTTCCATGCTTTAGTATCTTCAGGAACCACGCCTAAATTGATCGATAACGAAGTAAATATTCGTGTGATTGGTTATGGTGGCATGTTAATGGAATCATTTGTTGCCATTATGGCAATGATTTGTGCGACTGTGCTAGAACCTGGGGTGTATTTTGCAATTAATGCACCTGCTGCTGTGCTTGGGACGACTGTAGAATCCGCAGCAGAGGCAGTACGAAATTTAGGCTTTGTGGTAACCCCTGAAACCTTAAGTTTGCTTGCAAAAGAAGTGGGCGAAACGACGATTCTTTCGCGTACGGGCGGTGCACCGACTTTTGCGATTGGTATGGCACACATCATTACGGAAATTTTTAATAACCGTTCGATGATGGCATTCTGGTATCACTTTGCGATTCTATTTGAAGCATTGTTCATCTTAACTGCGGTTGATGCGGGTACACGTGCATGTCGTTTCATGGTGCAAGATACTGTAGGTATTGTGGTTCCTGCACTTAAAAACACACACAATTTTTTTGGAAACATGGTCGGTACAGCAGTTGCTGTTGCAGGATGGGGTTTCTTTGTTTATCAAGGCGTTGTTGATCCGCTCGGTGGTATTAATAGTTTATGGCCACTCTTCGGTATTGGTAACCAGATGTTGGCGGCTATGGCGTTGATATTGGGTACTGTCATTCTGTTTAAAATGAAGAAAGAGAAATATGTTTGGGTCACCATCATCCCGACGGTTTTCTTAATCATTACCTGTATGACAGCAGGTTGGCAAAAAATCTTCCATGAAAATCCAAAAATTGGTTTCTTGGCGCAAGCAGATAGATTCTCGGCTGCTATTGCGAAGGGTGAGATTTTAAAACCAGCGAAAACATTTGAAGAAATGCAAACGATTGTATTGTCGAATCAAATCAATGCTGCGCTTTGCGCGTTCTTTATGATTGTGGCGGTGGTGATGATCTTTGCTGCGATTGGTGTAATTCGTCGTGCCTTGGCAAGCCCAGTGCCAACAGTCAATGAAGCACCAGCTGTGTATGCAGATCCTGAAGAAGTGACGATTTCTAAGTCACATTAATGTTTTGCGATATGACTTTGCAAGTAAATAAGGTGGGATGAGTAAGATGAATCTTAGATTTGCCAAAGGCGGTAAAACGGTGATTTATAAAATCATCAAGATGACCATCATGTCGCAAAAAGGCTTAATTTTTTCGCCAAAAAATTGGTCAAGAATTGCAACATTGTGGCAGGGTTTACAGCAAAGCTTTCGGTTGATGGTTGGTGTTCCAGATTATGAAAATTATGTGGAGCATATGAAAAAGCACCATCCTGATTTAACTCCAATGGATGCGAAAACCTTTTATCGTCATTGTATAGATTCACGTTATCCAACGGCTGGTGGCAATTTAAAGAAATGTCCGTGTTGATGGATATATAGAAAGTCACTGATTCCTTTGGAAAAAGTTAAAAACGGTGTATGTTAATCATGCACCGTTTTTATTGGGGAACATTTGTGATTTGGGCAAAACAGAAAGAAGAGCAACACTTAGCAGAAGACACACGAAAAATAGATGCCAAAATTCAAGCCTATGCCAGTAAAGTTCAGACTTTTTTGACTCAAATTAACCAGATTATTTTAGATAAAGAACAACAAACCAAGTTGGCGTTGAGCTGCTTGTTGGCAGGCGGACATGTACTTTTTGAAGATTTACCCGGTTTAGGAAAAACCACGCTTTCAAGTGCTTTGGCACATATTGCAGGTCTGCAATTTCAACGTATTCAGTTTACCAATGATATGTTGGCGAGTGACGTGATTGGCGTCAATATGTTTAATCAAAAAGAGCATATGTTTGAGTTTAAACAAGGTCCAATTTTTACCCAAATTCTTTTGGCTGATGAAATCAATCGTTGTAGCCCAAAAACGCAAAGTGCTTTACTCGAGGCGATGGAAGAGGGTGCGGTTACTGTCGATGGGATTCGTTATACCTTACCGCAACCATTTTGGGTGATTGCGACACAAAACCCGTTATTCCAGAGTGGAACATATGCCTTACCTGAATCTCAGCTAGATCGCTTCTTAATGCGGCTGTCTCTGGGTTATCCTTCGCGCTCAGCAGAAAAATTATTATTACAGCAAGATTCAAGACAAGTTTTAATTTCAACTTTGGCACAAGTCTTTCAGCAAGATGAGATATTGCAATTACAACATTTGGTGCAGCAGGTTTATGTGGGCGATGTTGTCATGGATTATCTTCTAGATTTGGCACAAGAAAGCCGTAAAGGGCGCCACGGTTTATCAACACGCGGGCTATTGGCATTAAAAAAAGCAGCACAGGCACACGCTTTAATTGAACAGCGTAGTTTCGTCACTGCGGATGATGTTCAAGCCATTTTTGTTGCGGTTACGGCACATCGAATAGGTCTCAGTGAAATTGAAACTGCACAGCTTATGCGACAGATTCCGATCAGTTAATGGCAAGGAAATTTAAGTTGATTCAGTCATTGTGGTCGAAATGGACAAAAAAAAGATTTAGTTTTGAGCAACAGAAAACATTGACGCAAAAAGATGTGTTGGTTTTTATATATCAGCAAGGTTACTTATATCTGGTGTTGATTTTAATTACCTTTATTGCGGGGGTGAATTATGCCAATAACTTAATTCTTGGTTTTTGTTTTCTGATTAGTGCCATTTTATGTATTAGTTTTTACCTGACCTTTAAGCAGTTGCATGGTTTACAGATTGAAGTTTCCTATACGGAACTGGGGCAAGTGGGGCAGCCTTTAAGCTTAGAGCTCTACTTTAAACAGTCTCAACTTCAAGCACGTTATTTATGGATTAGTGTCGATACGCAGATACATCGGATCATGTTTGCAGATCTTCGATATCGCTATGTAGTTGAACTCAAACCAAATAAACGTGGAGCATTTGAATATCCTACAATCAAGCTTTTTTCAGTCTATCCTTTCGGACTTGTTCGGGCATGGACTTATATGTATTTAAAAGGGCAATCTTGGATTGCACCACATGCTCAATATTCAGTAACGCAACAGCAGTATTCGCGACAAGCACAGGAATTAGATTTGGACGAATTTCGAGAGTTACGTGATTTTCGACAAGGTGATTCTATTCAAACTGTTTCTTGGAAGCAGGTGGCACGGGGACAAGGGCTTTATGTGAAAGTTTTTGAGCAACATGATGATTTACATAGCATAGATATTGATTATCTACATATGCCGAGTACAGATCATGAGGAAAAGTTGAGTCTGATGATGGGCTTAGTTGAGCAATGTGAGCAGCAGCAATACGCTTATCGTTTGCTTTTACCACATGCTGAACTGGTCAAAGGGCTTGGGGAGCAACAAATGCTACAAGCGAAACGGCTGCTGGCACAGGCTTAAATAATGAAAAAGACACTCAACTCTTCGGTCAAATTAACCATTTTATTAAGCTTAAGTTTAATTTTGATAGCGCAAGCTGCATATTTGCCAATGACGCTGTCGGTACTTCTACTAACGGCAATTACAACGCTATATATTCATTTTAGACAAACCGAATTACACGCTTTTTCAAAATTGTGGACAGCTTTGGGTGTACTCGCAGCACTTATGGGCATTTATTTTAGCTATGGCACTTTTATTGGTGTTGAGGCTGGAGTTGCTATATTAACCACGTTTCTTTTTGCAAAAGCCTTAGAAATTAAAAATACGCGTGATGTCATTATTATTTTTAATTTTGCTTTATTCGTGGCTGCGAGTTCATTTTTATTTAGCCAGTCCATCTGGATGGCAAGTATTGTACTTGCCTGTTTAGTTAGTTGTTTTATGGGATTATATCGGCTTCAAACCGCAGGTTTTCAGCATCAAGATAGCACAACAAGTGGGTTTAAGCAGGATTTAAAACATGTTGCAAAATTCATAGGGCTCGCGCTACCTTTTTTTGTGTTGTTGTTCTTATTTTTTCCACGCTTACCGCCGTTATGGCATATCCCAATTCCTGAAAATAAAGCCGTTACAGGCATGAGTGATCGCATGTCACCAGGAGATATTGCAGAATTATCTCAATCCAGTGCTTTAGCGTTCCGTATTTTGGGTGATATGTCGAAGCTACCCCCACGTTCAGAACTGTATTGGCGAGCGATGGTACTCGATCACTATGATGGTCAAACGTGGACCAGTAGCCCATTTAATCAGCAAAATTATAACTCTGGAAATCAGACACGATTGGTTCAGCACACGCAGTTTACATATCGATATTTAGCAGCGGATCCGCAGAGCAGTTGGGTAATGGGGCTGGATCAATCTATCCCGAATAATCCTCAATATTTCTTAAAAAATGATGGCAGTATCGTGCCAAATCGCGCTGTACAGTTGAATGAACCGATAGATTTACAGTGGTTGGGAAAAAATACTCTTACTGATTTTGTTAAAGAGGATCCAACCACTAGAAAAAGTACCACTAAATACCCGGCGGATTTGGATCTTCGCGCACAAAAATTAGCACAACAATTATTTGAACAAGCAGGTCGTGATCCAGAACGATATATCCATCATGTTATTGACTGGTATAAGCACCAACATTTTGCATACACCCTACAGTCAGGATTACTGGGACAGAACCGTATTGATGATTTTTTATTTCAATCGAAGCAAGGTTTCTGTGAACATTATGCATCGAGTTTTGCTTTATTGATGCGATATGTGGGGCTACCAGCGCGTATTGTTGTGGGTTACCAAGGGGGAGAATTAGCACCCGATGGCAAAAGCTGGGAGTTAAGGCAGCTCGATGCTCATGCGTGGACAGAAGTGAAGTTGCATGGTAAATGGATGAGGATTGATCCGACCGCGATTATTGCACCACAGCGCATAGATACGGGGATGCAAAACTATATGGACACTGAACAAAATGTTTGGGGAGCAGAAAGATCTAATGTAAGTTATCAGCAGTATGCTTTACTTAAAAAAATGCGCATTTGGAGTGATTATGCAAGCTATCAATGGCAAAGTAAGGTAGTTGGCTATAATGCTGAATCACAACAAAGCTGGTTAACTCGTTTAGGTATTCGTTCAACCTATGCAATGGTTATGGTATTGATCTTAAGTGTTTTATCTCTTTTAGCAGGGTATTTTCTCTTTATCTTTTATTTAAAATGGAGAAATACCTCTGAAATTGATCGTTTACTTTGGCAGTTTTCTAAAAAATTACAGCATGATTTACGTAAGCAAGAGTCTGAAACAATTACTGTTTGGATGCAACGTCTTAGTGATGAGATAGAAATGGATGATATCCAGATCTTTGAAAATATCGCTCAGTTACACCGAAAGATTATGTATGCACCGAAGCATAGTGAGCAAGAGATGGAACAATTTGCTGAAATGCTTAAAACTTGCACGTTTGTGTTGAAAAATAAAAGAAAGATCTTGTCTAAGTGAAAAAAACTGAATATTATGCGTGACATATAGGCGTATAGCTCAGTTGGTTAGAGCGCTACGTTGACATCGTAGAGGTCTCCAGTTCGAGTCTGGATATGCCTACCAAATATAGCTGTTAATTCAGCAACTTAAAGCCCACTTCAAAAGTGGGCTTTTTGTTTTCGGGGAACTTTCGGGGTATTTTCGGGGAATGAAATATTTTCCTACTGTTAATAACTCGCCCATTTAAATTTAAAAACGATGACTAACGGTAGCTAAATAATTAACTATTTGGACATCTATTCTTATTTAATCTGGACATTTTTTTCTGTTTTAGGGTTAAATGTGATTACACAAAGCCGTGGAACATTGTTTAATAAGTAATCGTGGAACATGATAAACTATTAAAAAATCCCAATACATCTGAGTTGGGGTTTATCAAATCAATTAATACATTGAATTATATGAAATAAAAAGCGAATTGCGTTTAACGTGCATTATGTTAATTTTAGAAAAACTTTAAAGCACTTATTCAGTTCAATGGAAAAAATATTAAATTCCGAAAGTATTATCTTTTGAGCATTCTACAAAAATTAATTAACATACCACCTTAAAAAACGCCCATCTTCATCAAACATTTTCTGAGTTAATGAATAAGGACAAATTGATAAAAAATACCAACCTAAATAACCATGCTCTTCATCCAATTTGTCCATTTTTTCCTTACCAATCCATATTTCTTTAAGTAAAGCTAGCTGCTCATCTGGTGATTCTGTTAAACGTTCCCCGCGTTTCGGATGCTCAATACAATCACCGTAAAACAAACATGCATCACCTCTTTTTAAGAGCCTTTCTAAGGCCATAAAAAAAGCAGTATCAGGATTAAATTCAAATTTTACGTCTGGATAATTTTCATAATCTATCTCACCATCACAGCTATACCATAAATATTCTATTCCCGCATAAGGGTGCCATTCTTTAAAATGTTTTAAAATTACATCTATTTGATTCATGGAAATTTAACTCTAATATTTTAACTTTTTTAAGTGGTTTTTTGAACATCGACTCAAAAACAGACTTGATATTTAATTTTATGACGTAAAGTATGGTTTTGTTTGAGTGAGGCATCTATACAAGTATGAAAACTGAACCTTGGATTGAGGATTGTGATCCATTAAAGCCCTACTATGGGAAATTAAGTAATCAGGAATATACCAATATTTCTAAGATATTTACTTTATGGATTAATCATCATAATCATATTGATCCTTCAGTAATTCATAAAAATAAAAAATTAAATTTATTAGACTACTCAAATAAGTACAATGGAAAATGCAGTCAAGATTTATACCAACTGCTATGTGAGAGTCTAAAGCAAACAGATGGATATCTTTATTGGCTACCCATAAATAGTATAAAAAATAAAAATACCTTTTCCGCATATTCTCCAGCAATGATTGCTAAGACTCCGATAAAAACTAGGTATTTAGATTATGCTTCTCGCTCTTTTCTGCAAATGCAAAATGGCGGATATGCCATTATTGAAAGCAATCTAAACTTTATAGCTCTGGTTGCTGATGGCTACTATATGCAGGTAGCATTAGATCCAAGCTTTATGAATGATCAATTTCAGAAATATCTAGACAGTTGGAACGAAATAGAAAATAACCTTGATGAAACTACAGCACAATGGCTTTCACAGGCCTATTACGTAGATATGAATGATGTAAGAGATGGATTGCTGCTCTTGGAAATGGATGAAAATAGTCTAGAGAAATATACATACTCATTGAAAGATATGAAGAAAGTAGTCATTCATGCACTTTCTGAAAGCGTATCAAACTATTGGCCTGAATTAGCTTTAAACTGGCTTCAAAAAAAACCTGAGTATCTTGATAGTGATGTATTATATTGGATTGAAAATCTAATTAAGGATAAAAATAAGTATTCTCAGAAGGTTAGACATCTGGCCATAAAGATACGTAAGGATTTTTTGGAAATAAGTGCGTTAAAACGCATCTGATCGCATTTTACTTATTTAAATTTTGGAACAATGTAGGCTGTTTATGTCATTTGACTTCGTAAAAATCTTTAAAGAAATTGATCTTCATAAAAATGATCTAGATATTGATAATTTCATGACAACGATCATCAATCATTGTCATGAAATGCAGCCAAACAAAAGTTGGGACCTATTCAAAGAATTAGATTACACAACAGAAGTTAAAAGTTTAGCAGCCCACGTAATTGACTCTTTAGAAAAAGAGGCTTTTCCCTTTATAGAGCAAGGGTTTTGGTTTGGTCTTTCTGATAATGGATATCTATATTTTGCAGTATCAGATCAATACATTGCAGAAGAAGATAACTTAGATTGGATGTCTGAAGCTAAAACATACTATCCTGAGCAAGGCGCTTTTAGCTCTGAAATTTTACGATCTATTGAAGATTTAGCAGATGAAACAGAACTGGATAATTATGCTGAATATCCTTTGTTCTTAGCTTATGCACTTAAACTGGCACAAGCGTCAATGAATCATTATAAAACCGCTTACCCAGAGAGAAAGGTTGGGTACTCTATTGGATATGATTCAGGAGATTTTATTACTGGAGGATGGATCTAATTCTCCCATTTAACATAATGGCAATTATACAAACTTTTAAGTTGGGTTAAATGTACCAAAGCTGATGATCCATTTAAAGAAATCATCAGCTTTGGTATGACTAACGGTAGCTAATCCGCTCTGGTTTTGGCGCTTCATGTCCTTCTAAATAGTGGTCTGTCATTTTCACATTTGCATGTCCAGCCAGTGCTTGTGCGTACTTTTTCCCATACTTCTGTGTAATGTTATAAATGCCCAAGGCACGTAAGTCATGCAGTGATGGTCGTTGGTTTGGTTCCAAATGATCATACGCACCTGATAAGTCCCGATACTTCTTAAACTGTTTGGTAATGTGGTCTTCCGTTACTGCTAAAGGATGTAGTTTCGCATTACGGATTTGCTCGTTAATGCGCTCTGGTCGAGTCGCAATGAGGTAAGGGCAGCGCAGCTTCATAGAATGCTCTACACACTGCAGCACAACTTCTCTTAACTCTGGATGCATGTCCACTTCAATAAACACAGGCTTGTCGTAATTCAGCGATTTATGCTGTAGTACGGTCATGGTGTTGTCTTTGATGTTAATGCTTGAACGCTCCATGACCACCAGATCGGCACGCCGTTGAATAGAATGCAATGCAAGATCTATTGCCAGTTTTAACCACGGCGGACAA